>NZ_VIWV01000001.1:0-1200000 GCF_007829875.1 Streptomyces capillispiralis
GGTGGGCGCGGGAGCGGTGGGTGGGTTACCAGCAGCGGGAGCTGACGTTGCCTACTTCGTTGCCCGTGAGCAGGCCGCCCCAGATGTAGTTGTCGTCCGCGAGGTAGACCCACTTGTTGTGGGTGTAGCCGTTTGCGGAGACGGTGCCGCCTTCGAGCCAGCACACGGCGGTGAGGTTCTGGTTTGCCGCGACGGTGTAGGCGATGCGGTAGCCCGTGGACGGTCCGATGCGCACGTTGCCCTGGATCCAGGTGGTGACCGTTTCGAACTGGGCGCTGGTGTTCGTCCGGTTGGTCTGCGGGGCTTGGGCCGCGGTGGCCGGAGCGGCCATGCCGGCGGCGGCCATGATGCCCGCTGCGGCTGTGATCATGATCTTGGTCAGTGGGCGTGACCTCGTCTGGTGCACTTTCTGATTCCCCCTGATGGGTTTGGGGAGGCCCTGGCGGGGCGGTCTCCCTGGTGCGGGCAGCGTCGTCCGTGGTGGGGTGCTGTGCAAGCTTTTCGGGGATCGTCGAAACGTTGCCGCGGCCGTCCGCCGTGGTGGCCGGGAACCGGCGTCCGGGGGAAGGGCATGCGGCCGGACGGTGTTGTGCTCGTCGGAGCACGGACGACGCTTTACGTTCACGACGGGGGTTGGTGTGACCGGCAGTCGTCTCTTACTGGGGCCGTTGGACGAGGTGCGCGTGGAGGTGGCCCGGGCTCCTGGCGCCAGCCTCTTCCCCGTGTTGCAGGAGGTGCTGGGAGGTGTGCGGCAGGGGGTGCCGGGGCGGTGGCGGAGCGCCGTGGAATCCGCTCTGCCCGCCTCGGCCGAGGTGATCCGTCCCTTGTTCGGGCCCGGGCACGGCTGGCTGCCCGATGTGTTGGCGCTGACCGGTGATGTGCGCGCCGCCCGTATGGAGAGTGTGCTGTCGCAGTTGCGGGAGGTCGGGCCGGAGGGCCTCGTGGCTGAGGTGACCGGGCGGTTCGGTGCCGTGGTGCCCCGGAGCTGGCAGAGGGTGCTGGATGACCCTGGGCGCTTTCTCGCCGCGTACTACGAGGTGGCCGACGCGGCCTGGCGGCGCTTGGAGCCGTTGTGGGTGCGGGCGGATGCGTTGTTGGGCAGGGAGGCCGAGCGGGTGGGTTCCGCTGTGGTCAGCCAGAACCTCGGTGTGGTGCTGACCGGTCTGGGCCCTCGGGTGCGGTACGTGGACGGGGTGCTTGAGCTGCCGCGGTGTGCGAGGGAGGTCTTCGAGCTCGGGGGTCGTCGGCTGGTGCTGGTTCCCGTGGTCTTCGGTGCGGCGGCCTCGATGCACAGTTTCGACCGTGATGATGTGGTCTGGTTCAGCTACCCGTTGCCCGGGCTGGGGCGTCTTGGCTCTCCGGGAGGGCAGCCGGTGGGTGAGGACGGTCTCGTTCGACTGCTGGGACCGGTCAGGGCGGGTGTGCTTCGCTCGGTGCGGCCGCCTGCGACGGTCAGTGAGCTGGCTCGTGTGCTGAATACGGGGGTCAGCACGATTACCTACCACTGCGAGTATCTGAGGGCGGTGGGTTTGCTTCAGCGGGAGCGTTATGGCCGTGAGGTGCGCCAGCGGCTGACCGGCCGTGGGGCTGCGCTGGTGGAGTTGTTCAAGGGTCCGGCCGGGTAGCGCTGCTGGCTGCGGGCTGGTTGGGGCAGGTCTCGGGGTGGCCTCCGTGGCCGCGTGATGCTGTGCCCTCTGGTGCTTGTGCGGCGCCTGTCTGGTGGGGTGAGCGGCGGTCGTGCAGAGGGTGGGGTGGTGTGTTCTGGTGCGGCTGGGCGGGGTGGAGGGGTGGGTGGTGTCGTTGGCCGTGCAGGGTCGGGGTGTGGGGTCGTCGGGGTACGGGGGCTGGTGGGGCGGGGTGGGGCGGGTGAGGTGGGTGGGGTGGGTGGGTGGGGTGGTGTCTGGGGCGTGGAGCGGCCGCTCGTTGCGCAGGGCGTTGTTGTGGGCGAGGAGGGTTTGCGAAGCGGAGGCCGGGCCGGGGCCGGCCACTGCGGGACCTCGCGGTGCAGGTGATCGTCGCGGCGCCGGGGCAGTGCCGTCCGGGCTGTCAGGTCCAGGGGGAGTGCGAGCGGCGTCAGTTGCGCGGTGGGGTTCCGTTCGTCGCCC
The DNA here is from genome assembly GCF_007829875.1 of Streptomyces capillispiralis. Taxonomy (NCBI): domain Bacteria; kingdom Bacillati; phylum Actinomycetota; class Actinomycetes; order Kitasatosporales; family Streptomycetaceae; genus Streptomyces; species Streptomyces capillispiralis. Next base: position 2,106 of record NZ_VIWV01000001.1, read on the forward strand.
TCCTGTCCGGCTCGGGGGTGGTGGCGTGGGGGGATGCGGAGGTCGTGCTTGACGCGGCCGGACGGCTCAGTGCTCGTTGAGTTGAATGGTGCGGGGTGGGGTGGGTGGGGCCGGCTTTGGTCTTTTGCGGGGTTCGTCGTCGGGTGTTTTCGCGGTCGGCGCCGGGCGGGGCGCGCCTGGTGGGGCAGGCGCTGTGGTGTGCGGCGGGTGCAGGGGCGGGCCTGCGGCTTTCGCCTGGTCGGTTGTGTGTCGCGCGGTGTGCTGGGCCGGTGGTGCGGTTCGCGTGGTTGGTTGTGCGTCATGCGGCGTAGTGGGGCAAGTTGTGCGTGCGGTGCGGTTTCTGCCGCGCCAGGGGGCGGGTCGTGTGCGGTATCCGCGGCGGCCGGTGGCCGACGGCGGCCGGCGCGCTGGCGCGCCGGTGCCGTGGTGCCGTGGTGCCGTGGTGCCGTGGTGCCGTGGTGCCGTGGTGCCGTGGTTGTCCCGTGGTGCCGCCGTCAGGTTCCAATGGCCGTGGGCTGGGGTGTTTGCTGCCATCGGCTGGTGGTCGGCGGGGTGCCTTTCGACGGCATGGGCGGGTGGGCTGGCCGGGCAGGACGCCTGTGGTGATGCTGTGGGGTCTGGGTCCTCGTCCGCGGCGGGGAGGGGAGGGATTGGGTCAGGGGTGCGGGGGCACATGCACCTCACAGTGGTGGAGGGGTGATCGACGATGGCCGGACGACCGGCAGCGGAAACGGCAGCGGCAGCGGCAGCGGGGCAAGGGGCGCGGACGGCGGGCCGTCAGGATGCTCGGACGCCGCCGCTGCGGCCCGGTGGCTACGATCCGGCCGACTACGCGGCAGTCGTGGTACGCGCTGCCCGGGAGGCCGGGGTTTCGCCGCTGCTGGTCATGGGGGTGCTCCACAACGAGGCCTACAAACCGCACCATCCCCTGCTGGAGCGGCTGTGGCAGTGGTGGAAACCCAAGGCGTCCTTCGGTCTGGCCAACATGCACCGGGCGACGTTCGAGCGGGTCCGGCACACGCATCGTCTGCCGGGCCGATGGCAGGACCTGCGGGATGACCCCGCTTTCGCCATCCGCACAGCCGCCCTGCACCTCAAGGACCTCGACCACAGCCTTCCCAAGGGGCATGTGCGCCGTTACACCCGTGACGAGCTCCTGGCCCTGGGCTACAACACCGGTGAACGCAACATGCGTGCCTTCGCCCGGGGCGTACCGCCCGGCCCGATGGCACGGTCGTACCTGCGCCGCTACCGCGCCCACCAGGAACGGGCTGCCGAAGCCCTCGGACGCGCCGGCACGCCGCACGACTAGGGTCTGTTGCGGAAGTAGATCTTGTTCGTTGATGATCACGTCCTGTGGGACGTGGGGATCTGACGAACGGCCAGTGGGCCCGGCTGGAGCCTCTGCTGCCGACGGGCATCAAGCCGGGTCGGCCGCAGGTGTGGACGCGGCGGCAGCTGATAGACGGCATACGGTGGCGGACCCGGACCGGTGCTCCCTGGCGGGACGTGCCCGAACGCTACGGGCCCTGGGATCGGGTCTATGACCTGTTCCGACGCTGGCAGCGGGACGGCACCTGGGCGAGGATCCTCACCAAGCTCCAGGCCGAGGCGGACGCGAAGGGCCTGATCACCTGGGAGGTCAACGTCGACTCCACCGTCTGCCGGGCCCACCAGTACGCCGCCGGAGCGGCGAAAAGGGGGACCTCCAGAAGGAGCCGCCCGGCGGGATCTTCGTCGAGCCAGCCGATCACGGCCTCGGACGCTCCCGCGGCGGACTGACCAGCAAGATCCACATCGCGGTCGAGCAAGGGCAGAAGCCCTTGTCCGTCGTGATCACGGCCGGGCAGCGGGGCGACTCCCCGCAGTTCGAAGCGGTCCTGGAAGCCGTCCGGGTTCCGAGGCTGGGGCCCGGCAGGCCGCGCAAGCGCCCGGACCGAGTGCGGGCCGACAAGGCGTACGACTCCCGCGGCAATCGCTCCTACCTGCGCAGACGCGGCATCAAGGCCACCATTCCGGTTCCGGCGGACCGAGTCCGCAACCGCCTCAAGCGTGGATCGCAGGGCGGGCGCCCGCCAAAGTTCGACAAAGACGACTACAAGCAACGGCACGCGGTCGAGTGCGGGATCAACCGGCTCAAGCGCCACCGGGCCGTCGCCACTCGGTACGACAAACTCGCCGTCCGCTACGAAGCGACAGTGCTGGTCGCAGCCATCAACGAGTGGCTGCGACCAGCACTTTCACAACAGGCCCTAGCACGACTCGGACGTCGGGTAGGAGTTGTCCGGCCGGTCATGGTCGTGGGTGGTCCGGCATGATGCCGGGGTGAGCATCGTCGTCGAGTTCTTCGCGGCTGCGGATGACGTGTCAGCGGCACTGGTTCTTCGGGCCGGGCCGCGACGCGCTTTCGAGTCGCTTTCCTTCGGCGATTTCGATCCCGAGGTAGCTGTGGTCGAGTGGGAGTGCCTGCTTTCCGGCGGCAGCTACGAGGAACTCGTCGAGGCCGGTGAGCCTCGCCTCGTCGCCGGCCAGGACGATGACGGGTGCGTCGTCTTCGCGGTCTCGCCTCGCCTGTCCGCCGTGCTCGCCGGGGCCGAGCGGTCCGAGTTGGAGGATGCCGCTGTCGCGTGGTCTTTGCAGCGGGCGGAGGACGGCGAGGTCATCGGCACGGAGACCGCCATAGTGATCCTGGGTGATCTGGCCGCTTTCGTCGGCAGCGCCCGGCGCCGGGGCCGGAACGTCTGCTGCTGGGTCGCGTAGGGGTCGCGTTCGGAGGCAGATCGCGACGGAACGCTGTGGTGGTGCCGGGGAAGACGTAGCCGCGCTGGCCGTAGTGTGTGGCGGCCGCTCGGGACTGTTCCGGACGGTTGACCGCTCGTTCGATGGTGGTGCGTTTCTTGTAGCGGTCCTGGGTGTGCCCGGGCGGCCGTCCTTCTTGTGAGCTTTTGCGCAGGGTGGGCGGTCTGGCTGTCGGTCTTCTCCGGGATCGTGTGCCGGATGCCCCTGGGGGGCGGATACCGGCGGGGCAGGGGCCCGTTGCTGTGATGCCTGTTTGTTGCGAGGCTGTCGGGCTTCTTGCGTGGCCGGCCCGGCCTGATGCGGGGGACGTGGATTTTGTCCAGCATGCGTGTGAGCTGGGTGCAGTTCGCTCGTTGTCCCGGCGTGACGCGGGGAGCGGGCGGGAGCGGGAGCGGCCATGCGTGTTCGGGGGTGCTTGCTGGTGGACCCGCCCTGCGAGCGCCCCGGGCCTTCGCCTCCGGGACTGCCTCCATCAGGTGGCCGAGGGGGTTCTGCTACGGCGTTTCGCCCTGGTGTTCTGCCGCTGGGTTGCTCTTTGAGGCAGATGCCGGCGGCGGTTCGGTGCCGGCACCGGCGCCGGCGCCGTCGGCATGCTGGTGGGCCCGCGCGGTGGTGGAGTCGGCCGGGCTGTCCCCGTCGATCTTCCCGGCCGTATCGGCGGCTCGGGCTTGGACCTGCTGGTCGCAGGCGTTCCCGGGTTCCGTGGGCCGAGCGGATGCGGTGGCGTTCATAGGCGGTCTTCCACCGGGCCGAAGCGTTCGGGAGGATCCTGTCGGCGCATGCCGGTCCGCGCACGGTGCAACATCCGGTCGCTCACCTGCCGGTGATCCCGCCGCCTGCCACAACTGCTGTTGCTGACCGGCAGGAACGGCAGCAGCCTCGTCACCGCCGCCCAGGCCTTCCTCACCCTCCGGCGGCTCGACGAAAGCATTACCAGGGTTGTGCCGCAACGGTGCTTGGCGTTGCGGCCGGCCGGGTCGGGCCGGTGCTGTGCGCGGTGCGCTGCTGCTGCGTGCGGTGGAGCGCCGTCTCGGGCCGTCTCGGGCCGTCTCGGGCCGTCTCGGGCCGTCTCGGGCCGTCTCGGGCCGTCGTGTGGGGAGGCCGCGGTGAGCAGGGGGCGGGCCCGGCTGTGTGTGCGGGACGAGGTGGAGTCCGGCCTGTGGGGCCGTCCGCCCCGCCGGCCGGGCGGAGGCGGCAGGCGCCCCCTGCGGGCCGACCGGGCCGGCCGGGAAGGACGGGAGGGACGGGAGGGATGAGGGGGATGAGGGGGATGAGGGGGATGAGGGGACCGGGGGGACCGGGGGGACGGGAGGCCGTCAGGTCACCGGGCCTGTGGCCGGCGGTGCGGGGTCGTAGGCGGCGTTGCGGGTGAGGTCGCGCAGGGCGAGGGCGGCGGTGAGCAGGTCCTGGTGGCTGGTGTAGAGGGCGTTGACGCCGAAGCGCAGCAGGTCGGGTGCGCGCATGTCGGCGATGACGCCGTGTTCGGCGAGGGCGGTGGCCAGTCCGCGGGCGTGGGGGTGGCGCAGGGTGACCTGGCTGCCGCGGCGGGCGGGGTCGGCCGGGGTGACGGGGGTGAAGCCCAGGGGGGTGAGGAGTTCGTCCGTGCAGCGCAGGAAGAAGCCGGTCAGGGACAGGCTTTTGGCGCGGACCTGGTTCAGGTCGACGCCGTCGAAGGCGGTGAGGGCGGCTTCGAGGGCGAGCAGGGACAGGATCGGCGGGGTGCCGATGCGGGCGCGGGCGATACCGGGGGCGGGCGTGTAGTGGCGGGCCAGGGCGAACGGGTCGGCGTGGCCGGTCCAGCCCGGCAGCGGCGTGTCGAGGCGGTCGTGGTGGCGGTGCGCCACGTACAGGAAGGCGGGGGCGCCGGGGCCGCCGGAGAGGAACTTGTAGCCGCAGCCGACGGCCAGGTCGACGCCGAGGGCGTCGACGTCGAGGGGCAGCGCACCGGCCGCGTGACACAGGTCCCACAGTGCGAGGGCGCCGGCCGCGTGGGCGGCCCGGGTCAGCGCCCGCATGCTGTACAGCTCGCCGGTGCGGAAATCGACGGGTGCGTAGCTGACGACGGCGGTCCGGTGGCCTTCGGTGGCGAGGAAGCGCGGGAGGTCCGCTGGGGAGACGTGGTGTACCTGGAGGCCTCTGCGGCGGGCGACCGCGTGTGTCAGGTAGCGGTCGGTGGGGAAGTGTCCGGGGTCGGTGACCAGCAGTGGCCGGTCCGGGCGGAGCGTGGCGGCGGCGTCCAGTGCGGTGAACAGCTGCACGCTGGTGGAGTCACCGGCGATGGTCTGCCCCGGCGCGGCTCCGATGAGGGCGCCGATCGTGTCTCCCACGCGCAGGGGTGCCTCCCACCAGCCGGCCGTGTTCCAGGAGCCGATGAGTGCGGTGCCCCACTGGCGGTGCAGTACGTCTTCCAGGGCGGGCGGGACGGCGGCGGGCAGGGGGCCCAGGGAGTTGCCGTCGAGGTAGACGACGTCCGGCGGGAGCAGGAAGCGGGTGCGGAGGGGGGCCAGGGGGTCGGCGGTGTCGAGTTGTACGGCCTCGTTGTGCAGGGCGGCCGGCGGGGTGAGGGCGGTGGTCATCGGTGTGCCGCCCTTTCTTCCTTGATTGTCCAGCCTGTGCCTTCCTTGGCCGTCCGGCCGCCCGTGCCTGCCTCGACCGTCCAGCCCGTGCCCTCCTCGACCGTCCGGCCTGTGCCTTCCTCGACTGTCCGGCCGCCCGTGCCCTCCTCGGCCGCCTGGCCTGCGCCTGCCTCGGCCGTCCAGCCCGTGCCTGCCTCGGCCGTCCGGCCCGTGCCTGCCTCGGCCGTCCAGCCTGCGCCTTCCATGGCCGTCCGGCCGCCCGTGCCCTCCTCGGCCGCCTGGCCTGCGCCTGCCTCGGCCGTCCAGCCCGTGCCTGCCTCGGCCGTCCGGCCCGTGCCTGCCTCGACCGTCCGGCCCGTGCCTTCCTCGGCCATCCGGCCGCCCGTGCCTTCCTCGGCCATCCGGCCATCCGTGCCTTCCTCGGCCGTCCGGCCATCCGTGCCTTCCTCGGCTGCCTGGACCGTGCCTTGCGGGGGGAGGGCGGCGGTCATGGACCGCAGGGTGTCGGCGACCGCGCGGGCGCCGGGTGCGCCCGGCTCGATGAGGGTGTAGTGGCCGGTGCCGGGCAGGACGACCGTCTGGAGGTCGCGGTGCACGGCCGCGTAGTCGCTGAACTGGGTGAGAGGGACCTCCTCGTCGGCGGCGCCGTGCAGCAGCACGGTGGGCACCCCGGTGGTGCCGGCGTTCCGCAGGAGGCTGAGGGGGTCGACCTCCGGCAGCCGTGCGGTGAAGTGCGGCTCCCCGCCCAGGAGTTGCAGCGCCGCGTCGTCGCTGAGACCGTCACGCCGGGTGGCGGTGAGATCGGTGATCGGCGCCAGAGCGAGCACACCGCCCGGAAGGGTACGGGTGTGCCAGCGCGAGCCGGGCGGCAGCAGCCCCCGCGCGGCACACCACAACGCCAGATGCCCGCCCGAGCAATGACCCGCGAGCACGTAGGGCCGCCCCTGGGGCAGGGTATCCACAATGCGGGCGACATCATCGAACGTCTCCGGGTAACCGCCCGCACCACCGGAACGCCGGAAACCGGGAAGCAGCACATCAAAACCCTGCTGGGAAAGCCACGCCGCGAACGGGGTCAGGTGCATGCGGTCGTAACGCCAGTAGCCGCCGTGCAGCAGAACCACCAGCGGAGCACCGGCAGTACCCGAAAACCAGGCATCATAGGACTGATGGGGATGCTCACCGTAACGGCCGTGCACCGGTGCCAGTACCGGCTTCAGACCCAGGACACGCCGCTCCTCCTCAGCAGCGAAAACCGACACCACCCTAGACGTCACCGCGTACCTCCCACAGGTCAGGAAAGACCCGACGGGCCGCCCGTTCCTCCAGCCAGACCAACCCCGCCGAACCCGCACTACCCGCCCTGGCACCCATCGCACGACGGACCACCAGGACATGCTCGAACCGCCAACGCGTGACAAGCTCCGCGATATCGGTGAGCAGCTCACCCAACGCCAGATGCGGATGACACGACGGACCGGCGTAGACGTGCCGCCAGGCGGCCACGACCCCCAGGTCGCCGGTGTAGGGGGTGGTCACGTCCCGCTCGCGGACGTGCTGCGGGACGGGCAGGCCCTGACGGTGGAGGTAGGCCAGCACCTCGTCGTACAGGGACGGTTCACGGTAGGTCTCCGCGAGCGCCTCGTACACGGCCGGGTCACCGCGGTGGGCGCGCAGCAGCCCCGCGGACTTGTCGCCGAGGAGGAATTCCATGTGCCGGTACATCGCCGACTGGAAGCCCGACGCCTGGCCGAACGCGGCCCGGAATCCGTTGAACCGGGCAGGAGTGAGCGCGGCGATGGGCGCCCAGGAGCCGCCCAGGGCCTTCAGCGCGCGGCGGCTGCGCTCCAGCGCGTCCATGGCCGCGGGCAGGTCGTCCTTGGCGAACGCCACCCGGGCCGTGCGCCATTCGTGCACGATCAGGGTGAACCACAGTTCCATCACCTGGGTGGTGACGAGGAACCCCATCTCGTCCGGGGCCTCGGTGAGGGGATGCTGCAGCGAGTTCAGCACCGAGGCGTGCACATACGTGTCGTAGGGGCTGGCGCCCGCGAAGGGTTGGGTGAGGGCGTCGCCCGTCACCGGCTCATCGGGGGCGGACGTGCGGTCGTTCATCGCATCTCCTAGGGGTGCGGAGGGGTCACACACCGAGGTGGGCGCCGCCGGAGGCGTCGATCCACTGGCCGGTCACCCAGCGGGCGTCGTCACTGGCCACGAAGGACACGACGTCGGCGATGTCCACGGGGTCACCGAGCCGGCCGAAGGTGGAGGCCTCGCTGTAGCGGCGGCGGATTTCCGGGACGGCGAGGGTGGGGTTGATCTCCGTCTCGGTGTAGCCGGGTGCGACGGCGTTGACGGTGATACCCCGCGGGCCCAGTTCCTGGGCCAGGGAGAGGGTGAGGTAGTCCAGGGCGGCCTTGGTCATGGTGTACGAGACGATCGCCGGGAAGGCGACACGGGTCGCGACGGAGGAGATGTTGACGATCCTGCCGCCGTCCCGCAGTCGGGGCAGGCCGCGCTGGATGATGAAGAACGGTGCCCTGGTGTTGATGGCGAAGACGCGGTCGTAGTCGGCCTCGGTGACGGCGGCGATCGGGCGGGGGACGGTGATCCCTGCGTTGTTGACGAGGATGTCCACGCCCGCAGGCGCGTCCTCGCGGGCCAGGGCCCGGTCGAAGGCCGCCCACAGGGTGTCGGCGTCCCCGTGCACACCGAGTTCGGCGTGCACGGGGAAGGCACGGCCGCCGTCGGCTTCGATCTCCTTCACGGTGCGTTCCGCGGCCGCCTGGTCATGGCCGTAGTGGACCGCTACCAGGGCCCCTTCCCGGGCGAGACGGCGGCTGATCGCTCTGCCGATACCTCGGCTGCCCCCGGTGACCAGAGCGGTCTTCCCCTCGTGCCGGGCGGTGACGGTCATCGTGGATCTCCTTCACTCAAAAAAGGGAGGCGGGACAGGAGGGAAGCGGGCGGTGCGGGACCGTAGGGACGGGCCTCGTCCGGTGGCCCGGTGTGACGGCGGAGCAGGCGGACAGCACGGTCGGCGGAATAGACGTGGTCGGCGGGTCAGGCATCGAAGTCGACAACGACCTCCGCCGTACGCGGGCGTGCCCGGCAGACCAGCGTGAAACCGGCCGCCCGCTCCCCCTCGTCCAGGGCGAACTGACGGTCCGCCGTCACCTGCCCGGACACCACCCTCGCCCGGCAGCTGCCGCACACACCCTCACGGCAGGCATACGGCACATCCGGGTCCGCGCGCAGCAGCGCGTCGAGGAGAGAGGGGTCCTGCGGCAGGACGGCGGCGGTCCGGCGGCGCCCGTCGAGCACAGCGGTGACCCGGGCCTGTCCCACCTGCGATACCGGTCCCGCAGGCTCCGGAGACCGGACCGGTCCGGCGCCGGCGGTGAACAGCTCCCACCGCACGAGCGACGGGTCGGCACCCGACTCCGCCAGGACCCGCCGCGCGGTGCCGACCAGACCGGGCGGCCCGCACAGGGCGAACGCGGTGTCCGGGCCGGGACGGGCGTCCACAGCCGCCAGCAGGCGCCGCAGCCCGCCCGCGTCCAGCCGCTGCCCCAGCACCCCGCCCCCGCTCCCCCGCTCCTGGCCCGTCAGCACATACAGGACGGTGAAACGGTCCACGAACTCGTCCTTCAACTCGCCCAGTTCATCCGCCAGCACCGCATCGGCAGACGTACGCACCGAGTGGACGAGACTGACACGGCAGGCCGGATCCCGGCGCAGCACACGAGCAGCCATCGGAGCCAGAGGAGTGATACCGGTACCGCCCGCGAGAAGGACATGGTGACCACCGGGCAGCTCCGGCAGGGCGAAATCACCGGTGGGCGGGGACAGTTCCAGCCGGTCACCCGCGGCGAGCCGGGTGACCGCAAAGTCACCGAACCCGCCAGGACCCAGCCGCTTGATCACCAGACGGAGCATCCCGGGAGCGTGCGGCGGCGGACACACCGAGTAGCTGCGCCGCAGCTCGGCACCGGCCTCGCGGTACCGGACCGTCACGTGCCGGCCAGGATGGTGGGTGAAGACGTCACGCAGCGCGGCAGGCACGTCCAGGGTGACGGCCACCGTGCCGGCGCCCAGCTGACGGACCTCGGTGACCTCCAGCGGGTACCAGCCGGTACGGCGGGGCGGGCCGGCCGGTACCCCGCCGAAGGCGGCGGACGGGGCGGTGACGGTGTTCACGGAGTACCTCACAGCGCGGTCAGGTAAGGGAAGGGCTCACGGCACCCCGCACACCACAGCACCGACTGGCAGCGGGACGGCCCGAACGGAGCGTGCGGCCGGGTCGCCCGAGAGCCGCAGCGCGGGCAGGGCACCGCGCCCAGCTCGACGGGAACCGGGCCGGTGGGGGCCGGGGACACGGGCGGGGCGATGCCGTGCGCGGCAAGTCTGCGGCGCCCCTCGGGAGTGATACGGTCCGTCGTCCACGGCGGTGACAGGACCTGCCGGACCCGGCCCTCGGGATGCCCACAGGCCCTCAGGACATCCCGCACCGCGGCAGTGATCTCACCCAGGGCGGGACACCCCAGGTAGGTAGGCATGATCTCCACCTCCAGCACACCGTCCACGCCCGGAGCGACGGAGCCCACCACACCAAGATCGCCCAGACTGATCACCGGCAGTTCCGGATCCGGGAGAGCCGCCACCCGCTCACGCACCTCCCCGGCAGACCGGCGGACCGTGGCCGGCGCGGGCCCGCTCACCACGTCCCCCCGGGAAACTCCCGCCGCACCGACTGCAGTTCAGCGATCAGCGGGCCGAACTCCTCCGAATGCAGGCCCGAACGGCCACCCGACGCCGACCAAGCGGGGGCAGGCACGGCGAGACCCGCCTCCGTGACAACGCCGCTCACCCCGCCGAGCCACGTCTCCCGCAGCACGGCCGGCGACAACACCACATCCCGCACGGCCAGGCGGGCCAGTACCTCGTCCTCCTCGAAGAGTTCAGCGGCGTACGGCCACACACGGTCCAGGCCCTGCTGCATGCGGCGGGCACTCTCCCCGGTGCCCCGCCCCAGCGTCACCGTCCAGCGGTCCGCGTGCATCCGGTGGAACGCCACCTCCTTGGCCGCACGCGCCCCGAACGCGGCAAGACCGGGATCCGCGCAGCGCGCGAGGCTCTCGTAGTACAGGACGGCGTAATGGGTGTAGACGAGTTGCCGGGCCACGGTCACCGCGAAGTCCCCGTTGGGCAGCTCGGCCAGCAGCGTGTTGGTGAACTCCCGTGCCGAGCGCGTGTAGGCGAAGTCGTCCTCGCAGCGGCCGGATCCGTCGAGCTGCCCGGCACGGGTGTACAGGACACGGGCGTGACCGATCAGATCGAGGGCGATGTTGGACAGGGCCAGGTCCTCGTCGATCGTCGGCGCGCGAGTGATCCACTGGCACAGACGCTGACCCAGGACGAGCGCGTCATCACCGAGACGCACCATCAGCCGGGCCAGAGCGGCGGTGCCGGACGGCAGCCCATGCGGCAGGGAGTCCGGCGACACCACCGCCGCCTCACTCGTCGTGCTCACCCTCACGGCCCTCCTCGGTCAGCGGCGCGTACTGCTCGGGGTAGCGGTACGGCTTGTGGCGGGCACCCGCGAAGTACGGGTCGCGTTCGTCCGGGGAGGCCGTGTGCACGGCGTCGGAACGCACCACCCACAGCGACAACACCTCACCCCGGCGCAGATACAGATCCCGCGCGGTAGCCAGAGCCGCGTCCGGGCCGGCCGCGCGCACCGACCCCACATGCTGGTGGGCCAGACCCCGTCGGGAGCGCAGGAACACCTCCCACGACGCCGGCGCACCCTCCCGCACACCGCTCACCCGTCCTCACCTCCCGCCGCCGTACCGGCCGCGTACGCGGCGGCGGCCTCTCGCACCCAGGCACCGTCCTCGTGCGCCGCCCTGCGGTGCGCGATCCGCTCCCGCGCCCAGTGGGTGTCCTCGCCCAGCGCCTCGCGGTAGGTGTCCCAGGTGACGGGCGTGAACTCGTAATGGCCGCGTTCCTCGTTCCACCGGATCGCCGGGTCGGGCAGGGTCAAGCCCAGGCGCTCGGCCTGCGGGACGCAACTGTCGACGAACCGCTGGCGCAGTTCGTCGTTGGTGTGACGCTTGATGCCCCAGGCGATCGCACGACGGGAAACCGCAGCACCCAGCGCGGCGGTCCGCGTGTCCGCGCCGCCCGCCTCGGTGTCGGGCGGCCCGAACATCAGCGCCACCGCCGGCAGCCACCAGCGGTTCACCGCGTCCTGCGCCATCTCCTTCTGCCGCGGTGTCCCCTCGCACAGGGCGCGCATCAGGTCGTAGCCCTGCCGCACGTGGAAGGCCTCCTCCTGGCAGACACGGCGCATCGCCCGGGCGTACGGCCCGTAGGAGGTCCGGCACAGGGGTGCCTGGTTGATGACGGCGGCGCCGTCCGTCAGCCAGGCGATGGCTCCGGTGTCCGCCCAGGTCAGCGCGGGGTGGTTGAAGGTGGCCGAGGCGCGCTGCCGGCCGTGGTGCAGGGCGTCCAGCAGCTCGGCGCGGTCCACACCGAGCGTCTCGGCGGCGGAGTACAGGTACAGGCCGTGCCCGGCCTCGTCCTGTACCTTGGCCAGCAGGACCGACTTGCGGTGCAGAGACGGGGCACGGGTGAGCCAGACACCCTCCGGCTGCATACCGATGATCTCGGAGTGGGCGTGCTGCGCGATCTGACGCACCAGCATGCGACGGTAGCCATCAGGCATCCAGTCCCGCGGCTCGACCGCTTCACCGCCGGCAATGATCGCGTCGAAATGCGCGAGCAGTTCGCTCTCCGCAGGTGCGGGGGCGGTGGTCGGCGCGGTCACCGGGCACCGTCCCCGCGTCCGGGGTCCGGTGTGGCGGTGCGGCACTTCGGGCACCGTCCGGGGGCCCGGACCCGTACCGGCTGCCTGGGCACGCGCATCACTCCTTCGGCTCGGGACCGCCCGTGCGGGGCCGGGCGGAGCGGGTGGCTTCATTGCGGTAAGAGGGCGCGTGCGGGGGTCGGCTATCCCCGCCGCTCGGGGTTGGGGCGCGTGACAAAGCTCACGGGCCGGCCCGGGGAGTGAGAACGGTCCGTGTCCGCCTCTCCAGGGGGTGACAGTCGTACACCGCGCGGCGGCCGGCACGCCGAGGCGAAAGGGGAACACCATGAGCACCATCAGGGAGTTGCTGGTCGAACTCACCGGAACGGCCGAGTACGCCGACCAGGTCGGCGACGACGTCGACCTGGCCGCCAGCGGCATCGACTCCGGGGACCTGGTGCGTCTGGTCCTCCTGGTCGAGCAGCGGCTCGGCGTGGAGATCACCGCCCAGGACATGGAGGAGCTGCGCACGATCGGCGACTACGAGCGCTTCGTGGCCGAGCGGGCGGCCGCCGGTGCGAGCGGCGGTGCGTGATGTGGCTGACGCAACTGCTGGAGCGCAACCGCCAGTGCCGGCCCGGCCGGACCGCGCTGGTGGACGAGGAGCGCAGCGTCACCTGGGCCGAGTTCCACGATCGCACCCTGGAACTGGCGCGGGGATTGGCCGAGTTGGGCATCGAGCGGGGTGACCGGGTCGCGGTGCTCTCCAAGGACCGGATCGAGGTCCTGGAGAGCTACTTCGCGCTGGCCCGGCTCGGCGCCCTGTTCGTGCCGCTGAACCACAGCCTGGCCGAGCCCGAGGTCGCCGGGATCGTCGAGCGGGTCGGGGCGGTGGCCGTCCTCGGTGAGTCCGAGCTGCTGGACCGGCACCCCGAGCTGCCGGCGTCGGTGCGGATCCGGCTGGCCCTCGACAAGCCCGCCTTCGCGGCGCTGGGCGCGCTGGCCGCCGAGCGGGACCTGCCGGACGTCGCCGACACCGACCCGATCGCCGTGCTGCACACCTCGGCGACCACCGGGCAGGCCAAGGGCGTCACCGTCGACAGCGCGTCGTTCCGGGCCATCGCCCTGGGCTGGCTGGTGATGGCCCGCCCCACCGACGACATCGTCATGGTCAACTGCTGTCCGCTGTACCACGGCAGCATGGTCGTGTCGCTGACCTACCTGGCGGCCGGTGCGACGGTCGTGCTGATGCCCGGTTTCACCCCGCAGCGGGCGCTGTCGGCGGTGGAGCGGCACCGCGCCACGCACATGTGGCTGGTGCCGCAGATGCTGCGTTTCATGCTCCAGGCCCGGGCGTCCCACCGCACCGACCTGTCCTCACTCCGGGAGATCCTGTACGGGGCGGCCCCGATGCCGCTCGACGTCTACGCCGACGCGGTCGAGCGGCTCGGCTGCGGCTTCCGGCAGGTGTACGGCATGACCGAGGTGGGCGGCCCGTTCGTCACGCTCGGCCCCGACGAGCACCCCGCCCCCGGGGACGTCACCGCCCGCATCCCGTGCGGGCGGGTCGTGCCGGGCATGTCCGCCCGCGCGGTGGACGAGGGCGGCCGGGAGCTGCCGCGCGGTGAGATCGGCGAGATCGTGGTGCGCGGGCCGGGCGTCATGCAGGGCTACTGGAACGACCCCGAGGCCACCCGGGAGATCACCCTCGACGGCTGGATCAGGACGGGCGACCTCGGCTTCATGGACGAGGAGGGCCGCATCAGCCTGGTGGACCGCACGAAGGACGTCATTATCCGCGCGGGCCAGAACGTCTACCCCTCGGAGATCGAGCGCGCCCTGATGACCCACCCGGCGGTCCGGGACGCGGCGGTCGTCGGGATGCCCGACGAGGACTACGGCGAGGTGCCGCTGGCGTACGTGGCCCTGGAGCCGGGTGCGGAAGCGGGCGCGGTGGCGCTGCTCGCGCATGTCGCGGGGCTGCTCGCGCCGTACAAGCGTCCGCGGCGGGTGGAGTTCATCGAGCAGGTGCCCCGCAACCCCGCCGGGAAGATCATCAAGAAGGTGCTGCGGGTGTGAGGCGTGCGACGGCCGGCGGTGGACGGTGGGCGGGGACGTGTCCCCGTTGCGTCCGCCGCCGGCCGTTGCCATTGCCGTATCCCGGTGCCCCGCCTTGCCGGGCAGTGGCCCGTCGTCGGTTGGTCCGGTGCGGGCGGCTGGACAGGCGCTTCCCGTCCCCGGGGCGTCGCACCGGGGACGGGAAGCCGTTCGTCACCGGGTCAGCGTTCGTGCGTACCGCCGTCCCGGTAGGAGCGCCGCACCGCGTCGGCGGCCTTGTCGGTCCGGGCGTCGTACTTGTCGCCCGTCCGCTGGTCGACCGCCCGCTCGGCGCCCGCGACGCCCTTGTCGGCCTGGTCGGGGTGGCCCTTGGCCATCTGCTTGGCCTTGTTCATCATGTCGCCCAGCTTGCCCATGGGATACCTCCCGGAAGTGCGCGTGCGTCGGTCTCCGCCGCAGGTACCCCTCCCGCCGCGCGTGAATCACCGGGGCCGGCTCACCGCCGCCCCCTGTCTCATCCGCGGTCGCCGACCCGTGCGGCCATGTTGCCCGCGGGGTGCCGGTTGTCGTGGATGAGCTGGTGGGCGAGGCCGATCTCGTCGAAATCGAAGGTCCGGGACAGGCACGGGTCGATGATGCCCTGGTCGATCAGCCGGGTGACCTCGCGTGCCTCGCGGGCGGTGGCGACGTGCGAGCCCTGCAGGCGCTTCTGCCGCATCCACAGGAAGCGCAGGTCGACGTCGCCGTTGTAGCCGGTGGTGCCGCCGCACAGGACGACCATGCCGCCGTTGTCGCACAGGTACAGGGACGTGGGGACGGTGTCGGCGCCGGAGTGCTCCAGCACGATGCGCGGGCTGCGGCGCTCGCCGAGCACCTCCCAGAAGGCCCGCCCGAAGGCGCGGGCCCCCGACAGCCAGCGGCCCATCGCCTCGTCGTCGGAGGCGTCCGGGAGCCGCCCCCAGTGGTCGAACCGGCGCCGGTCGATCCAGCCCTCGGCGCCCAGCTTGAGGCAGAACTCACCGCGTTCCTCGCTGGACACGACGGCGACGGGGATGCCGCCGACGTGCCGGACGAGCTGGATGGCGATGCTGCCGAGGCCGCCGGCGCCGCCCCAGATCAGTACCGGGTCGCCGGGGCGCACCGTGTGCGGCGGCCAGCCGAAGAGCTGGCGGTAGGCGGTCGCGGCGGTCGCCATGTAGCAGGCGGCCTCCGCCCAGGACAGCCGGGCCGGCTTGGGGTGGCACATGTAGTCGTCGACGACCGCGAACTGGGCGAAGGAGCCGTAGTTCTCCTCGTAGCCCCACACCCGCTGGCTGGTGGACCAGGTGGGGTCGCCGCCGAGCCGGACGTCCTCGGCCCGCTCGTCCCAGCGGTTGGCGAGGACGACGACCTCGTCGCCGAGCTTCACCCCGCGCACGTCCTCGCCGACCGCCCACACGATGCCGGACAGGTCGGAGCCGCCGATGTGGAAGTCCTCGGTGGCGCCCGCCTTCTGCCGGGCGGCGATCACGTCGAGCGGCGAACCGAGCGCCGCCCAGACGTTGTTGTAGTTGATGCCGGCGGCCATCACCTTCACCAGGACCTGTCCGCGGCCCACGGGCGGCACGTCGACCACCTCGGTCCGGAAGGCGTCGACGGGCTGTCCGTAGCGCTCACGGCGGATGAGCGAGGCGTACATCCGCCGGGGTGCGGTGCCGATCTCGGGCGCGTCGCCGAGTTCGTAGAGTTCCTGGGTCGTCGCTTTCACGCTGGTTCTCCTCAGCCTGTGCTCAAGGGTGCTCGGGCGGGGGCCTGTTCAGCCGGCGAGGCCGCGCAGGGCCTTGGCGACCGTCTCGCCGATGCGGGCGATCGGTTCGGGTTCGGTCATCTCGTAGTGCCCGCAGGGCACTTGGTGGTCGTGCAGGGTGCCGTCGACGTGGGGCCGCCAGCTGTCGGCCTTGCCGGGCAGTACCGCCAGGTCGGCCGGGAAGTCCGTGGGTTCCTCCTCGGCCGCGCTGAAGAACAGCACGTCGCCCCGGAAGACGCCGGGGGTGAACTGGGGTGCGATGCGCAGGTTGTTGCGCATGACGGCGGCGATGGCGGTGGCCTCGGCGCGGGTGACGGGGGAACTCGACGGGTCGGCGGCGACCCGGGCGCCGATCCGGTCCAGGACGGTGTCGACGTCCGGGGGTGCCGCGCCGGGCTCGACGGGGAGTCCGGCCACCCTGGACAGCAGGGCCGCCACCTGGCGTTCGGCCGCGTCGGGGTCGTGGGCGGTGCCGTGCGGCTGGGGTGCGTCGAGCATGGCGAGGAGTTCGACCCGCTCGCCGTCCCGCTGGAGCGCGCAGGCCATGGCGTGTGCGACGAATCCGCCGTAGGACCAGCCCAACAGGCGGTACGGGCCGTGCGGCTGCACCTGGCGCACCAGGTCGAGGTAGTGGGCGACCATGGCGGCGGCGTCCGGCGCGGGCGGGGTGGTGCCGTCGAGGCCGGCCGCCTGGATGCCGTGAACGGGCTGGTCGCCGCCGAGGTGGGGCAGCAGGCCGGTGTAGCGCCAGGACACGCCCGCGCCGGGGTGGACGCAGAACAGGGGTGTGGCGGTGCCCTCGGCGCGCAGCGGCAGGAGCGGGCTCAGCGCGGTCGGGGCCTTCCCCGTGGTGGTGCCGTCCGGTTCGTCGGCGGAGGCGAGGACCCCGGCCACCGTGGGCGCGGCGAGCAGGGTCGCCGCCGGGACGTCGAGGACGCCGGCCTGGCGGAGCCGGCCCGCCAGCAGCACGGCACGCATGGAGTCGCCGCCGAGGTCGAAGAAGTTGTCGTGCAGGCCGATGCCGCCGATGCCCAGGGTCTCCTCCCAGAGCCGGGTCACCGCCTGTTCGCGTTCGGTGCGCGGCGGTACGTGCTCCGTCGTCAGCCGGGGCCGCGGGGCGAGGCCGGCGCCGGAATCCGCCGTGGCCGGGGTGTCGTCGGGGGCGGCGGGGCCGGTCCGGGCGCCGGGGGCGTCGATCCAGTGGCGCCGGCGGTCGAAGGCGTACGGGGGCAGCGGGGCCCGCCGGGGCGTGCCCGGCACGGGGGGCAGGGCGCTGTCCGCGCCCGCGCTCCACAGCCGTCCCAGCGCCTCGGCGAGGACGAACCCGTCGGACGCCTCGGCCTTGGCGTGCCGCATGGTGGTCACCGTCACCGGTGCCTCGTCGGTGAGCCGGCCGGTGGCCAGCTTGGTCAGGGTGTCGCCCGGCCCGATCTCCACGAGGACGGGGTGCAGACGGTCCCAGAGGGCGGCGATGCCGTCGGCGAACCGCACGGTGGTGCGGGTGTGGTCGATCCAGTGGCGTACGGAGGTGGCCTGGGCGTCGGTGACCCAGGTGCCGGTGACGTTGGTGACGTACGGGATGCGCGGCGGGCGCAGGGTGACCTGGCGGAGGTGGGTCTCGTAGGCCGGCAGGACCGGGTCCAGGACGTGGGAGTGGGCCGCGACGGGGATGCGCAGACGGCGGAACGGCACGCCCCGGCGGGTCAGTTCGGCCTCGAAGCGGGTGACGGCGTCGAGGTGTCCGGCGACGGTGCAGGCCTGGGGGCCGTTGACGGCGGCGAGGGACAGTTCGTCGTCGAGCAGCGGCCGGATCTCCTCGGCCGGGGCGGCGACGCCGACGGTCGCTCCTCCGGCGGTGCTGATGAGCCGGATGCGTTCGGTGACCAGGGGCAGCATGTCCTCGAGGTCGATGACGCCGGCCAGGCAGGCGGCCGTGTACTCGCCGAGCGAGTGGCCGATCAACGCGTCGGGGCGTACGCCCGACTCGATGAGCGTGCGGGCCAGGGCGTACTCGGTGACCACGAGCCCGAGGAAGGCGGAGGTGTCGTCGGGGCGCCGTTCCTCGAAGAGGGCGGTGCGCAGGTCGGTGCCGAGGACGGGCCGCAGGACGCGGGCGCACTCGTCGACGGTGTCGCGGTAGACGGTGTGGTCGCGGTACAGCTCCGCGCCCATGCCGGGGTACTGGGTGCCGCCGCCGGGCAGCAGGAACGCCACGCGGGCCGGGTCGTCGGAGAGCGGCGCGGTGGCGGGGGCGGCGCTGCGCAGTGCGTCGAGGGCCTCGTCGCGGGAGGCCGCCGTGACGGTGAGCCGGTGGCGCAGCGCGGGCCGGTCGGTGCGCAGGGAGTGGGCCACGTCGTCCAGGCGCAGCTCCGGGCGGCGTTCGAGGTGCCGGGCGAGTGCGTCGGCCTGGCCGCGCAGGGCGCCTGCGGTCCGTGCGGACAGGGGCAGCACCAGGCGGCGTTCGTCCTCGGGCGGGCGGGGCGCGGCGGGGGCGGTGGGCGGGGCCTCCTCCAGGATGACGTGGGCGTTGGTGCCGCCGATGCCGAAGGCGCTGACGGCGGCGCGGCGGGGGTGCTCCCCCGCGGGCCAGTCCTCCAGGGCGGTGGGCACGCGGAAGGGGCTCGTGTCGAAGTCGATGAGCGGGTTGGGCCGGTCGAAGTGCAGGCTCGGCGGGATCTGCCGGTGTTCCAGGGCGAGGACCGCCTTGATGAGTCCGGCGATGCCGGCGGCGGCTCCGAGGTGGCCGATGTTGGTCTTGACCGAGCCGAGCGCGCAGAATCCGGTCCGTCGCGTGCTCTGCCGGAACGCCTCCGTCAGGGCGGACACCTCGATGGGGTCGCCGAGTTTGGTGGCGGTGCCGTGGGCCTCGATCAGGCCGATGGTGCCGGCGTCGACCTCCGCCTGGGCCTGGGCGGCGAGGACGACCTCGGTCTGTCCGGGGGCGCTGGGCGCGCTGAAGCCGACCTTGCGGCGGCCGTCGTTGTTGACGGCGCTGCCGCGGATGACGGCACGGATGCGGTCGCCGTCGGCGAGGGCGTCCTCCAGCCGTTTGAGCACGACGGCTCCCACGCCGTCGCCCGAGGAGGTGCCGGCGGCGTCCGCGGCGAAGGCGCGGCAGTGGCCGTCGGGCGAGAACGGCCCGTCGGGTACGTGGCGGTAGCCGAGGACGGCGGAGGGGTTGAGGGAGACGGCGGCGGCGAGCGCGGTGTCGCAGCGGTGGTCCAGCAGGTCCTGGCAGGCGGTGTGCACGGCGACCAGCGCGGTGGAGCAGGCCGTCTGGAGCGACACGCTCGGGCCGGTGAGGCCCAGTTCGTAGGAGAGGCGGGTGGCGAGGGTGCCGAGGGAGTTGGCGGTGGCCGCGTGGACGAGCGCCACCGAGCCGGGCTGCCCGGCGAAGCGCGGGTACACGTGGGCCGGGTAGTAGCGGCTGTCGCCGGCGCCCGCGTACACGCCGAACGCCTCGCCCGTACGGTCCCCGCCGAGGCAGCCTGCGTCCTCCAGGGCGTGGTACGCCGTCTCCAGCAGCAGCCGCTGCTGGGGGTCGACGACGGCGGCCTCGGCGGGGCTGTAGCCGAAGAAGCCGGAGTCGAAGCGGTCGATGCCCTCGACGACGGACGCCATCCGGATCAGTGCCGGGTCGTCCAGGTCGCGCGGGTCGCCGCCCGCGGCGAGGAACTCCTCGTCGGTGACGGGCCGGATCGCCTCCCGGCCGGCCGCGAGGTTCTCCCAGAAGGTGTCGAGGTCGTCGGCGCCGGGGAAGCGGCCCGCCATGCCGATGACGGCGACGGCGGGGAGGTCCTCGTCGTGGGGTGTGCTGATGTCGTGCACGGCCTGTGCCTCGTCCTCTCCCGGCTCGGTGGGGTTGTGCGGGGGCTGCGTCTCGTACCGGTCCGGCCCGGTGGGGTCGTGTGCGGACTTCTCCTCGTACCGGCCCTGCCCGATGGGGTCATGTGCGGGCTTCGTCTCGTACCGGTCCGGCACGGTGGGTTCACGCACGGCCCCGGTCCTTTCCTTGTCGTGCGGCGCGGCGTGCGCGGGCGGCGCGCTGGCGCTGTGCCTGTTCCTTGGCCTGGTCCAGGCCGCCGCCGGTCTCCGGCCGGGGTGACGGTTCGGGGTCCGCCGCCGGGGCGGCGCCGCGTTCCGACAGATGGCGGGCGAGATCCCGGACGGTGGGGTGGGCGAAGAGGTCGACCACCGACAGGTCGGTGCCGAAGGCGCGGTTGACGGCGGTCTGGGCGGTGACCAGGAGCAGGGAGTTACCGCCCAGGTCGAAGAAGTTCTCGTCCCGGCCCACCCGGTCGCGGCCCAGGACGCCGCACCACACCTCGGCGAGCCGGTGCTCCAGCCGCCGCGGGTCCTCTCCCGTCTCCGCCCCGTCCTCGTCCGGACGGGCGGTGGTGGTGCCCGCCGAGCGCAGGGTCCACGCGTCGGACAGGCCGGCCGCGCGGGCGCCGTCGGCCGCCGCGCGGTACAGGGCGCCCAGGTCGGTGCCGTCCGCCAGGCCGACGCGCGCGGTCAGGCGCCGCGTCTGCCGTACGGGGGCCGCGACGTGGCTGCGCACCCAGGGGGCGGTGCGGTCGGCGCCGATCAGCAGGTGCGGCTCGTCCAGGGTGCGGGCGAGGTCGAAGGAGCGCAGCGCGGCGGGGACGTCGAGCAGTCGGTAGCCGCGGGCCTCGGTGAGCGCGGTGAGCCCGTAGCCGCGGCTCATGCCGCGCTCGCGCCACATGCTCCAGGCCAGGGACTGCGCGGGCAGGCCGAGGGCGCGCCGGTGGTGGGCCAGGGCGTCCAGGTAGGCGTTGGCGGCGGCGTAGGCGGCGTTCATGGCGCCGCCGAAGAAGCCGTTCACCGAGGAGAAGGTGACGAAGGAGCCGACCGGGTGGTCGGCGGTGAGCCGGTGCAGGGTCCACGCGCCGCGCACCTTGGCCTCCAGTGCCCGGCGCCAGGTGGCGGCGTCCAGCCCGTCCACCGGTCGTTCCACGAGCGTGCCGGCCAGGTGCAGGACCGACCCCAGGGGCACGCCCCACGCATCGGCGGCGGCCTCCACCGCGGCCCGCAGTTGGCGCTCGTCGGTGACGTCGGCGCGGGCGTAGCGGACCTCGCCCAGTTCGCTCAGCCGCGCCGGGACGGCGGCCTCGGCTGCCGGAGTGCGGCCGACGATCAGCAGCCGGGTGCCGGGGGTGCGGAGCAGGTGCGCCGCGATCTCGGCGCCGACGCCGCCCAGTCCGCCGGTGAGCAGGGTGAAGCCGTCGTGCGCGGACGGCTCGACGCGGGCCGGGGTGTCGGGCAGGGGCGCGAGGCGGCGTACGTACCGGTGCCCGTCGCGGTACGCCACCTCCGCGCCGTCCGCGGTGACCGTCGCCTCGGCCAGCAGGACGGGCAGCGGGTCCACGCCCTCGTCGCCCGCGAGGTCGAGGTGTGCGCCGCGCAGCCGACCGGACTCCTCCCCCAGCGACTTGAGCAGGGCGCCCGCCATGGCGTGCGCCGGCGAGGGACGGTCGCCGGGGCGCACGGCCTGCGCGCCCGCCGTCACGTACACCAGGTCGACGGGGCGCCGGCCGGGGCGGGCGGCGAGGGCGCGGGCGAAGGCGAGCAACTGTTCCGCGCCGGCCGGGTCGTCCGGCGCCGTCCCCGGTTCCGCCGTGCCGCGCAGCCCGTCGAGGTGGAGGACGGCGTCGACCGGTCGCTGGTCGTGCTCCAACTGCCCCAGCAGCTCGCCGTAGTCGGCTTCCTCGGTGGTCCGCAGGCGGTAGTGCGCGGCGTCGAGCCGGGCGTACGACGTTCCCTCCCCGGCCACCGTGCACAGGCCGCCGGCGGACCGCAGCGCGTCGGCGAGCCGCTCCGCGACCTCCCGGACGCGGGGGTCGCCGCCCGCCAGGACGAGGGTGTGCCGGCCCGGCGCCGGCGCGGGGGCACCGGGGTGTTCCGCCCGCTGCCAGACCGGTCGCAGGAACCAGTCGGGGACGGTCGCGGCGGTGCCCAGCAGGACCTGGGTCCGGCGGACCTCGTCGTCGAAGTCGCCCGCCTCGAAGCCCTTGCGCAGCTTGGTGCGTTGGATCTTGCCGATCTCGGTCTTGGGCACGGCGTCCCGCGCGACCGGGATGAGGAAGGCCGGGCTGACGCCGATCTCCCGGGTGACCTTGCCGGTGATCTCGCGGAGGGCGGCGGCCGGGTCGGCGGCGGCTTCGGGGGTGAGGTGGAGGAACAGGGCCAGTTCGTCGGTGGGTGACGACGGGTCGGTGCGCACCGCGACCGCGGCGGTGAAACTGCGTTCCGCGTACGGCAGTTCCTCGACGCAGGCCTCGATCTCGTGGCTGTAGTGGTTGACGCCGTTGACGATGATGACGTCCTTGGCGCGGCCGGTGATGTACAGCTCGCCGTCCCGCAGGAACGCCAGGTCGCCGGTGTCGAACCAGCCGTCGTCGGTGAATGCCTCCGCGTTGGCCGCCGGGTTGTCGTGGTAGCCGCCGGTCACGGAGGTGCCGCGGACCTGGAGCCGGCCGGCGTCCCCCTCGGTGAGGAGCGTGCCCTGCTCGTCGACGATCCGCATGGCGAAGCCGGGGTAGGGCAGGCCGCAGCTCACGAAGGTCCCCTCGCCCGGTACGGGTTCGGCGGGCAGGACGGCGTCGGTGACCACGGAGCAGGTCTCGGACATGCCCCAGCCGGGGTGCATCACGTGCTGCGGCAGGCCGAACGGCTTCAGGGTGTGCAGGAAGCGGCGGGCGGCCGGGGCGACGACGACCTCACCGGCGTTCATCACCAGCCGCATCGGGGACAGGTTCCAGGTGCGGTCGGTGAAGCGGTGGGACTGCTCGGCGAGGAGCCCGAAGGCGAAGTTGGGTGCCCAGGTGACGGTGACCCGGTGCCGGTCGGCGAGGTCCATCCAGCGCAGCGGGTCCTGGAGGATCCAGGAGGTGGGGGCGTGGATCTGGCGGCAGCCCAGGTAGACGTCCCGCAGGTGGAACATCACCACGCCGGTGACGTGGTCGAGCGGGATCCAGTTCAGGGAGACGTCGTCCGCGCCGAGCCCGTTCAGCTGCTCGGTGGCGGCGGAGCGGGTCAGCACGTTGCGGTGGGTGAGCCGCACCGCCTTGGGCAGGCCGGTGCTGCCGGACGTCATCAGCATCAGCAGGAGGTCGTCGGGCCCGGCGGGGTGCCAGTCGTGGTCCTCGGGTGCCTCGCGCAGCGCGTCGGCCGTGGTGAGCCGCAGCCCGGGCCAGTCCTGCCGGGCGGCGAGGGCGCGCAGCCCGGTCTCGCGGCCGGCGGAGCACACGATCCACGGCCGGCCGAGCATCCGCCAGATGCCCTCCAGCTTGGTCAGTGCCGCCGAGGGCGTGTCGTAGGAGGCGGGGACGGTCAGCGGGACGGCGACGAAGCCGCCGAGGACGCAGCCCCACAGCACGGCGAGGAAGTCCTCGGTGGCGTCGCACTGGAGGATGACCCGGTCGCCCGGGCGCAGGCCCGCCCGGCGCAGACCGGCGAGGACGCGGGAGGCCTCGGGGATGAGGGAGGCGTAGGTGCGCCGGTGTTCGCTGCCGTCGGGGTGGACGTGGACGATGTCGCCCCGGTCCCGTTCGGCGGCGCGGCGCAGGGCCTCGGCCCAGCTCGGCACGGACGGCTCGGTCAGGACGGGGCCCTCGCTGAGCGCGGGGACGGCGGACGCGCGGTCGGTGCGGGCGGGGGCGGGGGCGGGTTCCGTGGTGCGGTCGGGCAGGCCGGTGTGGCGGCGGTCCAGTTCCTCGGGGGTGTTCTCCACCGTCACCTCGGCGGTGGTGACGCCGGGGAGGGCGGCCAGGCGTTCCCGCCAGGCTCCGGCCGCGGTGCGGTCGACGGCGGGCAGGGCGCGCAGGGCCGCGGTGTCGAGGGTGCCGTCCGCCGCGCGGGGCAGCGCGTTGACCGCCGTGACGCGGACGGTGCCGCGGCCGGCGCGGTCCAGGGCGTCCTCGACGCGTTCGGCGGCGTCCGCCCGGCCCGGCACCACGTACAGGCGCGGTGGGGTGCCGTCGGTGCCGGGCAGGGCGCGGGCGTCGCGGATGCCGGGCACGGCGAGGGCCGCGTGCTCCAGTTCCGCGGGGTCGGTGGCGGCCGGGGCGGGGGTGCGCCCGGGCAGGGCGGGCAGTTCCGTGAGGCGGGTCCCGGGGTCGGTGCCCACCGTGCGGAGGGTTGCGTGCAGGGCGTGGGTGAACGCCTCGGCGGTGCCGGTGTCGTAGAGGTCGGTGGCGTACTCGATGTGCAGGGTCAGCCCGTCGGGGGCGCCTTCGGGGGTGTGGCGTTCCAGGACGTCCACGAAGAGGTCGAACTTGGCGGTGCCGGTGGCGGTGGGCCGCAACTCGGTTCGGGCGGAGTCGAGTTCGAGGACGGCGGGGGTGTTGTTCTGCAGGGCCAGCATCACCTGGAAGAGGGGGTGCCGGCCGGGTGTGCGGGGCGGGTTGAGGTCGTCCACCAGCCGGTCGAAGGGCAGGTCCTGGTGGTCGAGGGCGGCCAGGTCGGCGGTGCGCAGCCGGGCGAGGAGGTCCCGGAAGGCGGGGTCGCCGGAGGTGTCGGCGCGCAGCACCAGGGTGTTGGTGATCAGGCCGATCAGGGGGTCCAGCGCGGGTTCGGTGCGGCCGGCGACGGGGGTGCCGAGGACGATGTCCTCGCCTGCTCCGCTGCGGGTGAGCAGGGCGCCGACGGCGGCGTGCAGCACCATGAACAGGCTGGCGCCCTCGCGGTCGGCGAGGCGCAGCAGGGCGCGGTGCAGGGCGGCGTCGACGGTGGCCTCGACGTGGGCGCCGCCGCCGCGCGGTGCGGTGGGGCGGGGCCGGTCGCCGGGCAGGGTGCACTCCTCGGGCAGGCCGTCCAGGGCGGTGCGCCAGTGGGCGGTGAGCCGCTCCAGCCGGCCCGGGCCGTCCGGTGCGGGGGCCAGCAGGGCGCGCTGCCACAGCGCGTAGTCGGCGTACTGCACCGGCAGCGGGGTCCAGGTGGGTGCCCGGCCGGCCCGGCGGGCCGCGTAGGCGGTGCTCAGGTCGGCGGCGAACGGGCCGAGCGACCAGCCGTCGGCGGCGCTGTGGTGCAGGACGAACAGCAGTGACCGTTCGGTGCCGGTGCCCAGCAGCCAGGCGGCGAGGGGGCTTTCGGCGGTGAGGTCGAAGCGGTGCCGCAGTGCGGCGGTGACGTGGGCGGCGGTCTCCGCGGCGGGGCAGTCGATCCGCCGCAGTACCGGGCGCAGCTCCCCCGGCGGCAGGATGCGCTGGTGGGGGACGCCGTCGTGCTCGGCGATCACCGTCCGCAGGATCTCGTGGCGGTCGGCCAGGTCGCCGAGGGCCGACCGGAGCGCCTCGGTGTCGAGGCCGGCGTCGACCGGGACGAGGAGCGGGATGTTGTAGGTGGCCGCTCCCTCGTCGAGCCGGTGCAGGAACCACATGCGTTCCTGGGCGAAGGACAGCGGCACCCGCTGCGGGCGTGCGGTGTCGCCAAGGGCGGGCCGGGGCGGGGTGTCGTCCGCCCGGACGTCGAGCCGCCGGGCGAGGGCGGCCGGGGTCGGCATGTCGAACAGGGCGGTGATGGGGATCTCGGCGCCGGTCGCGTGCCGCAGGCGGGCCAGCAGGCGGGTGGCGAGGAGGGAGTCGCCGCCGAGGTCGAAGAAGTTGGCCTCGGTGCCCACGGTGTCCCGGGGCAGTTTCAGTACGTCCTCGAACAGGGCGCAGACCAGGGCCTGTTGCGGTGTCGCAGGGCGGGTGCCGGACGCGGCGGCGGTGAAGTCGGGGGCGGGCAGGGCCTGGACGTCGAGCTTGCCGTTCGCGGTCAGCGGCAGCGTGTCCACCGGGACGCAGGCGGCCGGGACCATGTGTTCGGGCAGGTGGGCGGCGGCGTGGGCGCGCAGTTCGGCGGGGTCCGCGGGGTCGTCGCCCGCGGGGACGGTGTACGCGACGAGGTGCAGGGCGCCGTTGCCGGCGCGGCGGGGCACGACGGCGGCGCGGGCGACGCCCGGATGGGCGGCGAGGACGGCCTCGATCTCGCCGGGTTCGACGCGGAAGCCGCGCAGCTGCACCTGGGCGTCGGCGCGCCCGGCGTAGTCGAGCGTGCCGTCGGGGCGGCGCCGGGCCAGGTCGCCCGAGCGGTACATGCGGGTGCCGGGCGGGCCGTAGGGGTCGTCGAGGAAGCGTTCGGCGGTCAGTTCGGGCCGGTCGAGGTATCCGGCGGCGACGCCGGCGCCGGAGACGTACATCTCGCCGGTCGCGCCGGGCGGCACCGGGCGCCCCGCGGCGTCCAGCAGGTGGACGCGGAGGTCGGCGAGCGGGGTGCCGATGACGCTGCCGCGGCGCGGGTCGTCCAGGTCGGCGCGGGTGAGGCGGTGGTGGGTGACGTGCACGGTGGTCTCGGTGATGCCGTACATGTTCACCAGGGCCGGGCGGTCGAGGCCGTGCCGGTCGGCCCAGGGGCGCAGCCGTGCCGGGCGCAGGGCCTCACCGCCGAAGACGACGTAGCGCAACGCCCCGGTGTCCCCGCCCCGTTCCAGGTCGGCGTCGATCAGCTGCTCGAACGCGGACGGTGTCTGGTTGAGGACGGTCACGCCCTCGCGGTGCAGCAGTTCCAGGAACTCGCGCGGCGAGCGGCTGACGGCGTACGGCACGACGACGACCCGGCCGCCGTGCAGCAGGGCGCCCCAGATCTCCCAGACGGAGAAGTCGAAGGCGTAGGAGTGGAACAGCGTCCACACGTCGTCAGAGCGGAAGTCGAACCGCGCGGCCGCGGCGGTGAAGAGCCGCACGACGGCCGCGTGCGGGACGGGCACGCCCTTGGGGCGGCCGGTGGAGCCGGAGGTGTGGATGATGTACGCGATGTCGGTGGGGCTCACCGGCCCGTGCCGGTCGGTGTCGCTCAGGTCGGCGGCGGAGCGGCGGGCGAGGTCCGCCGCGACCTCCGGGTCGTCCAACCGGACGACGGGGACGGCCTCTTGGGCGAGGTGGGCGTGGGCGCGCTCGGTGACGAGGACGACGGGGGCCGCGTCCTCGACGACCAGCCGCAGCCGCTCGGCCGGGTGACCGGGGTCCAGGGGCAGGTAGGCGGCGCCGGTCTTGAGGACGGCCAGCAGGGCGGGCAGCAGCCGCACGCCGCGCTCCAGGGCCAGTGCCACCACCCGGCCCGGGCCGGCGCCGTGTTCGGTCAGCAACCGGGCCAGGCGGTTGGCCTCGGCGTTGAGCGCGGCGTAGGTGAGGCGTTCGTCCCCGCAGGTGACGGCGGTCCGCTCGGGCCCGGCCGCCGCCCGCTCCTCGAACAGCTCCGTGAGGGTCCGCTCGACCGGGTACGTGTGCACGGGGGTGTCGCGGGGGTGTTCGCCCGGCAGCAGGAGGTCCAGGCCGCCCAGCGGTGTCGTCGGCTCCGCCTCGGCCAGCCGGCGCAGCAGCGTGCGGAACCGGTCGCGGTGCAGGGCGAGTTCGTCCTCCTCGTACAGGGCGGGGTTGGCGTCGAGGGCCAGCCACAGTCCGCCGGGGCGGGCGCCGGGGCGCACCGAGATCTGGAGGTCGTCGACGGCTCCGCCGGACAGGTGGTGCCAGGTGGTGGGGTGTCCGCCGAAGACCGGGGACTCGTCGAACGGGACGATGTTGAGCACCGGCCCGTACAGCCGGCGTCCGGTGCCCAGCAGGCCCAGGTCGCGGCGGAGGAACTCGCCCCGGTAGCGCTGGTGGCGGCGCAGCGCCTCCAGTTCGTCGGCGACGGCGCGCGCCAGCTCGGCGAGGCTCGTGTCGGGGGCGGCGGCCACGCGCAGCGGGAGGACGTCGGAGGCGGTGCCGGGGGTGCGCAGGGCGGCGCTGCCGAGACGGCTCATGGTGGCCAGGCCCAGCACCAGGTCCCCGGCGCCGGTCATGCGGTGCAGGTAGGCGGCGGTGGCGGCGGTCAGCAGGTCGGTGCGCCGGACGCCGAGGCGGGCCGCGGCGGCGTCGAGGGCTTCGGTCTCGGCGGGCGTCAGTTCGGCGGTGCGGCGCAGGAAGGGCGCGGTGGGGGCGGCCGTACGGGTGGTGAGGCGGGCGGGTTCCGGCAGGCCGGCCAGGCGTCGCGCCCAGTGGTCGCGGTCGCGGGCGTACCGCTCGGAGGCGCGGTAGGCCGCCTCCTCCTCGTGGAGCCGGCTCACCGGCGCGAAGCCGCAGGGGTCCGGCTCGCGCCCCTCGGCCAGGGCGTTGTACGTCTCGGCCAGGCGCCGCCCGAGGAGCTTGTAGCTGTAGCCGTCGAGCAGGAGGTGGTGGGCCCTCAGCAGCCAGAGGAACCGGTCGGGGGCCAGGGTCAGCAGGGTGTGTGCGAACAGCGGGCCCTTGTCGAGGTCCACGGGGGCGGTGAGATCGGTGCGGACGTGGGCCCACGCGGCGGCTTCGGGATCGTCGGCGCCGCTGACGTCAACCCGGTGCAGGGTCCAGTCGTGCGCGTCCGGGGCGAGGTGGCAGCGCGGGCCGTCGTCGGTGTCGGCGAAACGCAGGGCGAAGGTGTCGGCCTCACCGACGGTGCGCCGCAGCGCGGTCTCGAACAGGGCGGTGTCGAGGGGGCCGTGGATCTCCACCGCCTCCGCGGTGTTGTACGCGGCGCTGTCCGGTGCGAGCCGTCCGGCGTACCAGAGGCCCTCCTGGGCTCCGGACAGCGGTCGACGTGCGTCCTCCTGGAGTGACATAGCACAACCCTCACGTGGCAAGCCGTAATGTCCCGGACGGCGAAGGCCCGGCCGGATCGGACGGGTGCGGCAGCCGCCGCGTGCCGCCGCCGCGTGGGGGTACGCGCCGGGCCGACCCGCGGGGCGGAAAAGGCTGCCGCACGCCGGGGGCGGGGGATCACGTCGCCCGCCCCGGTTTCACGGCACAGCACGGTGGTGCACCGGAACCGGCCGGGTCAAGGGATACGGGCTGCCGTGACGCCGATTCAGGGGTTTCCCTGAAGAACGCGGAGTCGGGGAGTGCGGGTCCCGGTTCAACTTTTAGGGAAAACACGCGGATTCGCTGCGCCGACGGCTCCGCGCTGGATTCGGGCGCGTCCCTCCGTGCACTCTCTGAAGGCCCCGACATTCCCGCGGACAGCCGCGGCGGCAGACCGATTCCCGGGCCGAGGAGCCCCGAAATGAACGACGGAAAGAAGGCTGACGGCATGCACCGTGCGCTGTGTCCGGTCGAGACGCTCTACGTGGGCCAGCGGAGCAGGGCCTTCCTGTCCTGCTCCTTGCGCGGAGCCGTGGACGTCGCGGCGCTGTCGGCCGCGTTCGACGCCGTGACGGAGGCGAACCCGCCGCTGCGCTCCCGCATCGAGCAGGACGGCGCGGGTCATGTGCTGCGCGTCCTCGGTGAGGACGAGCGGCCGCGGCTGGTCACCCGGACCGGCGACGAGGAGGAGGCCTACGCGGCGGAGCTGAACAGGCCCCTCCCGGTCGGCGGCCCGCTGAGCCGTGCCGTCCTGGTCAGCGCGCCGGACGGCGAGAGCCACCTGTTCCTGCTGGTGGTGGACCACACCATCACCGACGGCCACAGCAGCATCGCGCTGCACAACGCGCTGTGGGACCGCTACCGGGCGCTGGTCGAAGGGGAGCCCGCCGCCGAGGCCGCCGGTGCGGACCTCCCGCGCTGGCCCGAGCCCGTCAGCCGGCTGCTGCCGCCGGCCGACGACGCCGACACGGCGAAGTACCTCGACGACCGGATCGAGCGGACACGGCGGCACCCGGTCGAGCTGGTGCCGTACGACGCCGTCCCCGGTGAAGGGGCCGACGGCGGCGGGCACATCGAGGTCCGCAGGCTGACCCTGGACGCGGACCTCACCACGCGGCTGCGCCGGACGGCACGCGGCTCGGGCGTCTCCGTGCACGCCCTGGTCGCCGCGACGCTGCTCGCCACGGCCCGGCGGCGCCTGGACGGCGACGGATCCCGCACCCTCGGCTGCCTCTCCCCCGTCGACCTGCGCTCCCGGCTGTCCCCGCCCGTGCCCGCCTCCGCCCCGGTCCCCGCGGTCACCACCCATCTGCAGACCCTGGAGGTGTCCGAGACCTCCGAGCCGCTGGAGCTGGCGCGTGCCGTGCACGCCCGCCTGGGCGACTTCCTCTCCCGCGGCGACCACTTCCACGAGATGCGCATCACGCCGGAGATCCCCCGCAACCCCGCCCTGCAACTGGCCACGGTGATCGCCACCAACATGGGCGTCGTCCCCGGCCCGCGGCTGCCGAGCGGGCTGCGGGCGGCCGACGTGCGTCTGGTGCCGGCCCGCGAGCACTACTTCCCGCAGGCGGGACGCAGTCCCGTCATGGCGTGCGTCGTCTCCTTCGAGGGCCGGCTCGCCATCGAGTTCCCGCACTCCACGGCCTGTTACAGCCCGGCCTTCATGCGGGCGTTCCGCGACGACGTGCGTGCGGGGCTGCTGCGCTTCGCGACCGCGGCGGAACCGGGGGACGCCCGCGCCGCCACGGGCTGAGCACGGCCCTTCGCCCTTCCGACCCCCGCCCGGCTGCCGTAAGGAACCTCTGTCCGATGACCACCGTCAGCGAACTCCCCTCGCCCCTGACGCTGCTCCCCCGAGCCCAGGCGGGCGACGAGCACGCGATGAACCACCTGCTGACCGGCATCACGCCCTACGTCGCGCGCATCTGCCGGTCCATCACCCACGACGACGGTGCCGACGCCACACAGGAGGCGCTGCTCGCCATCTACCGCGGCCTGGGTTCCCTGCGCGAACCGGCGGCGTTCTACGGCTGGGTGCGCTCGGTGACGGTCCGTGAGGCCGTCCGCACCGCCAAGCGCTACGGCGAGGAACGCTCCTGTTCCGAGGTGGAGTCGCAGCAGGAGACGAACCCCCTGGACGCGGTACACATCAGCGACGTGCTGGAGCGTCTGTCCCAGGCGCACCGGCAGGTCCTCACCCTGCGCGCCTACGGGCTCAACGAGGAGGAGATGGCCGAGGTGCTCGCCCTGCCCCTGGGCACGGTCCGCTCCCGTCTCTTCCGGGCCCGCCGCCGGTTCCAGGAGGCGTGGCAGCCCTCGGCCGCGTGAGGCCGGAACCGGCGCCCCGGGGCCGGATCCGTACGAAGCGAAGGCGGCTGTGGCGGTGGGTCACCGTCACAGCCGCCGCGTGGGGCTCGGTGGGCCCCGTTCCGCGCTACCGCACGCGTTCGGGGAGGACGCGCGGGGGCCACTGGCCCGCGGCGAACATCCCGAGCGCGTGCGCCCGCGCGACCAGGGCGGGGCGGTTGGGCGCGTCGAAGCGCCGCAGCATCTGCCCGACGCGGTACTCGATTCCCTGACGGCTCAGATAGAGACGGGAGGCCAGCTGCACCGTGGACTCGCCACTCGCCACCCCTTCCAGAACCTGCGCGTCGAGGGCGCTGAGCACGGGCCCGCCGGACACCGCGCCGTCGCACCGGCGCAGGAGGACGACGACGCCGGCTATTTCACCCGCAGGATTCCTGACGGCGACTGCGGTGACTTCCGCCGGGAAATTCCGGCCGGTGCCGTCGCGGCCCGTCACCTTTTCCTCGAATCGCCGGATGCTTCCCGAGGAAAGCGCGGTGAATTTTTCCCGCAGCCGTGCGGGAACGGGTGAGCGGAGAAGGTCGAGCAGGCGTTGTCCGCATATCTCGTCGGCGCTCAGGCCGAAGGGGCGGGCGAATTCGGGATCCGCCGCCCTGACGACCAGGTCCCCGGGGGAGACGTGGGCTCTGCAGACCTCCGGCGGGGCGGCACCGCCCGGCGCGCCGCCCGCTGTCGGGGCGCGGCGGGCGGGGGTGGCCGCGGCGGCGGCCTTCTTCTTCTTGCGGGGCGAGGCGTCGGGGAAACTCGTGGTCGCCACGGACGTACCGTCCTTCTTCCTGCGTGGGGGGCTGGGAAGGGTGAGCGACGCGGAACGGACCGATGTGCCGTGCCTGGGTGTCGACGAGCGTCCGGTGACGGCGCGGGCCACTCGTGGGTGGCCGTCGCCGGTGTCCGCGTCGCCCCGGGGCGGCCGGCGGCGAGGCGCCGGACTCCCGGGTCGGTCAGGGTGAGCAGAGGGGGCGGCGCCTGGGCGGCCGGCACCCGACTGGGGTGGATAACGTTGTCATGGCCATTCGATCTCGGTGTCCGATCCCTGCGGGGAACCACCGGGCCGTACGTCCGGCCTTCGCGAGATGCCCGGTCGGGAGCTGCGCAGCACGAAAACCTCCACATGACGAAGATGGGATCGCATCAAGGGGGCGCATTCGAGATTAAGGGTCGGCAACCCCCGTGGCAAGGGTTTGCCAGGTGACCTGGGCAACCTGGCAACTCTTGTGAAATCGGGCCGATTTCGGGCAGCGCGAAGCCCGATCCAAACACCCCACACGCGGTGGGGTGCCGCTCCGACAATGGCCAGTTGACCTGCGCTTAACGGCTTGTAGCCCCTTGCCGCGCTTCATAGAGTGTTGACAACCCGCGCGCCCGGACGGGCAGGCAGGGGCGACGACGCCTGTCGATCGCGCGACGGAACCGGAGGGGGGAGATGCTCGAACAGCCGCATTTCGGCCGTCGGTTGAAGAGGCTCCGGCTGGCACGGGGCCTGAGCCAGGCCGGCCTCGTCGGGGAAGGCATGTCGACGGGGTACCTGTCGCGCCTGGAGTCCGGTGACCGGCGTCCCACCGAGCGCGCCGTGTCCTACCTCGCCGATCGTCTCGGCGTCGACACGTCCGCCCTGACCGGTCCGTCGGACGAGAGATCCCTGACGGGGGTACTGGCCGCCGTGACCTCCGCACCGCCCGGCACGGACGACACGGCGGCTCTCAGCCGCGCGGTCGAGGAGGACGCGGGCGAGGATCCCGCTGCCCGCTGGCAGGCCCTGTGGCTGCTGAGCCGCGCCGCCGGCCACGACGGCGACTACGAGCTGGAGCGCACGCGGCTGCTCGAACTCGTCGATCTGAGCGACGTGCTGGAGGCACCGGAACTCCGGGTCCGCTCGCGCGTCCGGTACGCCCGCTGCACCCGCGCCCTGGGCGACATGCGCACGGCCGAACCGGCGGCCCTGGAGGCGCTGTCCGTGGCCCGCGCCGCGGACCTGGGCGTGTCCGACACGCTGCCCGCCCTGATGGTGCTGATCAGCATCGAGACGGAGCTCGGCCGACTGGAGACGGCCGGCCGGCACGTCGCCGAACTGGAGCGGGAGCTGCTGCCCCGGGCCTCGGCCGCCCAGGCGGCCGAGGCCTTGTGGACGGCCGCCGTGGTCAGCAACCGCCAGGGCGACGACGCGACCGCCCGAAGCAGACTGGACACGGCGCTGGGGCTGCTGAAGGGCAAGGACGACCTGAGTCTGTGGACCCGGCTGCGGGCCGCCGCCACCGCCGCCGCGCTGCAGATGTCACCGCCCCGGGTGGCCGCCGCCGAGCGCTGGCTGGGCGAGGCCGCCTCCGTCCTCGGCCTGATCGGCACCCCCCTGCAACTCCAGGAGCTGCGCGCGCTCCAGGCCCATCTCGCCTTTCACCAGGGCCGGTTGGACGACGCCCGGGCCCTCACTGAGGTCCTGCTCAGCGATGAGGACCTGCGTCTGTCCTACCGTGACCGGGTGCGGCTGTCGGTCCTCGACGGCCGGCTGATGATCCTGGCGGGCCGCGTCGACGAGGGCATCGCCGCCCTGCAACGGCTCGGACGGCAGGCGACGGAGTCCCGGAACCTCGACCTGGCGGCCCACATCTGGCAGGCCCTGGCCACCACCCTGGCCGACGTCCGCGTCCCCGAGGCACGGGCGCGGACACCTGAGCGGGGGTGACTCATCGGGCACCACGCCTCCGGCTGCTGAACGCTCCGCGCGCACAGGGCGCCCCGGTGTGCCGGCACGTGGGCGCGAGGGGGCGTCCGTGACGGCTCACCGGGTCCGGGCTGTGTCGTTCCCTCGTGGGAACCGAGGGGGCGTCCGTGGCGCCTTCCCCGTCGGGCGGGCGCCGCGCGGAAACGTCAGGCGGGCAGGTCGCGCAGGGCCTGTTCGGTCCGGGCCGCCGCACCGGTCAGGCCGAGAGCGGTCTGCAGGCGGTGGGCGGCCGTGTAGTGCTCCCGGGCCTCGGCGGGACGGCCGAGGCGGGCTTCCAGAGCCGCCAGTTCGGCGTGCGCCGCGGCCTGGCGGGGGCGGTCGCCGATCCCGGTGAGCAGGGCCAGCGCGTCCCGCAGGCCGGCCGCGGCCCGCTCCGGGTCGCCCTGGGCGAGAGCGACCCGGGCCAGACCGGCCGAGGACTCCGCCTCACCGGCCGGGTTGTTGACCGCCCGGTGCAGGACGAGCGCGTCGCCGAAGTACGCGGCGGCCTCCTCGTGACGCCCCCGCTCGCACGCGATGGTGCCGAGCGCGGTGAGGGCGAAGGCCTGGCCGAAGCGGTTGCCGGCCCGCCGATGGAGGGTGACCGCTTCCCCGAAGTACCCGGTCGCCGCGTCGAGTTCACCCGCCGCCCGGGCGACGTGGCCGAGGCCGCGCAGCGCGTAGGCGAGGCCGATGCCGTCGTCGGCCCGCCGCTGGAGCTCCACCGCCTCCCGGAACCCCTCCCGGGCCCGGCCGTGCTCGCCGCGGGCCCGCGCGACATGGGCCAGGCCGGTCAGCGCGTAGCCCTGCCCCGCCGGGTCGTCCGCCGCCCGCGCGCACCGCAGGGCCCGCTCGAAGTGTTCCGTCGCGGCCGCGTAGTCGCCGCGTGCCCGGGCGACCTCCCCCAGCCCGCGCAGCGCGTCGGCCTCCCCCGCCCGGTCCCCGGCCAGGCGCAGCAGCGCCGCCGCCTCCTCGAACCCGGCGACCGCCTCGTCGTGGCGGCGCCGGTCCCGCGCGATGTCGGCGAGGGCCGTACGGGCCCGGCCCCGGCCCGCCTCGTCGCCGGCCCGCTCGGCGGCCGCCAGGATGTCCGCGTAGAGCGATGCCGCCTGCTCCTCACGGCCGTCCACGTACAGGAGCCGCGCGGTCCGCCGGGCCAGGCCCGCTCCGGACTCCCACCCCTCGGCCAGCGCGGACCGGGCGGCGCCGCACAGTTCCTCGAAGGCGGCGTGGCACCACATCCGCGCGTGGTCGGGGTTGTCGAACGGTCCGGTGCCCGAGGCCGGGACGGCCGCCCCGTACAGCAGGGCGTGCGCCGTGCCGGTGACGCTGTCCAGGTGCCGGTAGAGGCTGCGCCGGCCCTGCTCGACGGCCTCGCGGGAGTCCTGGGTGGAGACGAGCTTGCGCGCGTACGCCACGAACAGGTCGTGGAAGAC
The DNA here is from genome assembly GCF_007829875.1 of Streptomyces capillispiralis. Lineage (NCBI taxonomy): Bacteria > Bacillati > Actinomycetota > Actinomycetes > Kitasatosporales > Streptomycetaceae > Streptomyces > Streptomyces capillispiralis. Next base: position 37,296 of record NZ_VIWV01000001.1, read on the forward strand.
GTACCGGCGCTGCGGCAGCGAGGTCAGCATGCTGCGCTGCAGCAGCCGGACCAGGCGCACGGTGGCCAGCTGTGCGGGCATCCCGGCCAGCGCCGCAATCGAGGCGGCGTCGAAGTCCGGCCCCGGGTGCCAGACACAGGTGCGCAGCATGGCCTGGAGGTCCGCGCTCAGGGCCTCGTACGAGACCTCGAAGGCGGTGGCGGCCTCGCGGTCGGCGTCGTCGAGCTGCTCCAGCGGCCGGGTCGCGGACCGCATCACCGCGAGCAGGTCGACCGGGTCCATGTCGGCGAGCAGGGCGCCGACGGGGCGCAGGGCCAGCGGCAGCCGGCCGCACAGCCGGGCCAGTTGGTGCAGTACCTCCCGCTCGCCGGCCCCACCGGTCCCGCCCGCGGGGGACCGGCCCGCGATCCGCAGCAGCAGTTCCACGGCCTCGTCGGGCGGCAGCAGGGACACCTCCTCGCGGACCACCGCGTCCAGCCCCGTGAGCCGGTGCCGGCTCGTCACCAGCACCAGACAGCGGCCGGCGCTCGCCGGGCCCGGCAGCAGCGGCTCGACCTGAGCGGCCTCGCGGGCGTTGTCGACGAGCAGCAGCACCCTTCTGTCCGCCAGCCAGGCCCGCCACAGCTGAGCCTTGCCCGCGGTGCCGGTGGGGACGTCGGAGCCGTCGAAGCCGGCCAGCCGCAGCAGTTCCGCCAGGACCTCGCCCGGCTCGCGCGGTGTGCTGCCGGGGGTGAATCCGGACAGGTCCACCTCGAACCGGGCGTCGGGGAAGGCTCCGGCCAGCCGGTCCGCGAGGGCGCGGGCGAGGGCGGACTTGCCGACGCCGCCCGTGCCGTACAGCAGCGCGAGGGCGGGAGAGCGCCGCTCGGTCAGGGCCGCCTCGCAGACGGCGGCCAGGTCCGTGAGCAGCCCGGCGTGGCCGACCAGGACCGAGGGGGGCGGCACCAGCGTGTTCAGCTCGATCCCGGGCCGTTCGGCGGCGGGGGCGCCGTAGAAGTGGTTGTGCTGGACGCCCTGCCCGATGACGGCCTGCTGCGCCCGGCCGCTCGCGCTCGCGTCCATGCCGACCGTCACGGGGCCGCCGGCGGTCCCGGCAGCCGGTGCCGTGCCCGGTGGGTCGGACGGCCGGTCCGTCCCTGCCGTCACCGGGGTGCCCGGAAGGTGTTGTGCTGCTCGCCCTGCCCCTGCACCGCCTGCTGCGCGTGACCGGACGCGGTGGCGTGCACGGTGACCTGTCCGGCGGCCACTCCCCCGGCCCGCGCCTGCTCCCGCACGAACGCGACCAGGTCGCGGAGCTGCTCCGCCTGCTGCGGGGCGTCCTCCAGCAGATCCTCGAACCGCGTCCGCCAGGCCGCGGTCTGGCGGGCCGCGACCTGTTCCGTGTCGTCGCCGGCCGCCACCAGTTCCTCACGGGCGCGCTCCAGGCGGGCCTCCTGCCGGGACTCCTCCTGCGGATCGCCGCGGCCCAGCAGCCGGGCCGTGCGCTCGCGGCACTCCTGCCACGCGTCCGTGGCCATCGCCTGGACCAGTGCGCCGCCCCCGGCGGCGGCCAACGCGCTGAGCGCTTCCAGGAGCATGGGGGTCCTCTCGTCGGCAACGGGGGTTCAAGTATGACCGACCGCGCGGAAGTTGATGTTGGACGCAGGGCTGCCGAGAGCCCGGGCCGGCCGCGCGCGACGCCGTGCGGTGGCGCCCTCTCGTCTCGTCCCGCGGCCCGGCGCGACGGGTACGCCCCCGTGCGGCCGGGCCGTCGTGACCTGACAGGTGTCAGGGTCACCGGGGGCCCGCGGGTGCCTAGCGTGGCGGCGTCATCATCGGTGGACGTTGCGACGACGGAGTGACGATGAGAGGTACGACCCCGCCCGGAGTCGGGCGACTGCTGGCGGCGGCCTCGGCCGTCCTGTTGCTGGTGTGGTGTGCGGTCGCCCCGGCGGCCGCCGGGGAGGAGCGGCGTGCCGGTGCCGGGGACACCGTGTCGTCCGCCGCGCAGGTGCCGGCGGGTGTCACCGCCGGTGTCGCGGTGTTCGACCGGCAGACCGGGACGTACACCGAACAGATCGCGTCCGGCGCGCAGTTCAGGTCCGCGTCGGTCGTCAAGCTGCTGCTGGCCCTGGACTTCCTGTGGAACCGCGGGCCCGACTACACCGTCCCCGAGGCCGACCGGGCGCGGCTGGAACCGATGCTGCGCAGCAGCGACGACGCCGCGGCCACCCACTACTGGAGGACCTACGGCCGCTCGGCGATCATCGACCGCATGGTGGCCAGGCTGGGGCTGGGCGACACCGTGCCGCCGCCCGCCGGGTACGAGGAGTTCTGGGGCTACACCGCGCTCTCGGCGCGGGACACCGTGACGATCTACCGGTACCTCCTGGACCGGGCGCCCGCCCCCGTGCGGGACTTCGTCATGGGCCGGCTGCGGCAGAGCACGCGCTGCGCCTCGGACCGCTTCGACCAGCACTTCGGTATCGCCGGGGCGTTCGAGCGGCCGTGGGCGGTGAAGCAGGGCTGGTCGGGTGACTTCCCCGACGGCACCTGCGGCACACCGTCCCTCGCGGCGGGTGTGACGGCGGACGAGAACGCCGGGAGCGGCGCGGCCGCGGTGGACCTGGACCGGCCCGCACTGCACAGCACCGGTACGGTCGGCGCCGGTGACCGGTCCATCGTGGCCGTGCTCACGCTGCACCCGCTCGGCACCTCGTACGGCAAGGCGTACACCGACATCGGCCGGCTGACCCGCTCGCTGAACGTCCCGGGGGCGGTGCGGCCGTCCGGGACGTGGCTCGGGACGTGGAGCGAGTTCGTCAACGTGCGCGAGGACCCGTCCACCGGCAGGCCGCCGCTGCGGCAGCTGCCGGCGGGCGTGGAGGTGCTGGTGGGCTGCCAGGTCCGGGGCCAGGTCGTCACCGTGCCGCCGTACTCCAACGAATGGTGGGCGTACCTGCCGCAGCACGGCGGCTACATCTCCAACATCTACATCAGTTCGCCGGACAACAGGCTGCCGGGCGTCCCGGAGTGCGGCGCGCGGTAGCCCCGGCCGGGGGACGGGTGCGGGCGGTGGGCGGGTCGGGGGGCCGCTCACCGCTCGTACGCGGCGAGGTGGCGCAGTACCTCCTCCACGTGCGGCCGTACCCGTTCGGGGACGCCGCGTTCCTCGATCACGGTCCGGTCGCTGGTGCGGTAGCCCGCGACGATGAGTGCCTGGAGGTCCTCCTTCGGCAGCCCCTCCTGTTTGAAGCGCTGGTCAAGCCAGCACGCGTACAGGCTCATGGTGGCGATGGCGTCCGGCGCCGACATGTGGTCCTTGTCGCCGTCGCCGTCCCCGTCGACGGCCCACGCGCGGAACACCGACGGGGTCCACATGGCGATGCCGTACTCGTCGCGGGCGGGGCGGGCGGCGTTCACGTCGAAGCCGCTCTCCACTTTCAGCATGGCGGCGAGCAGGGCCGGTGTGACCTCCTCGTCGGTGCAGCGGTGGGCGGCACGGTCGATGACCGGCCGGAGCGCGTCGGGCACGTCGGCGTCCGGCCGCAGGGCGCCGGGCGCCGCGGTCCCGGCCGCGGCGCCCCGGCCCGGAGCGCCGGTGGCGGGGCCGGTCGCGCCGGCGGTCCGCCGGTCCCCCGCGCGGTCGCCGCCGGCGGGGCCGTCGCCCCCGAGGAGCGCCATGCCGGCGACGGCCACCGCGGTCAGCCCCAGGAGGGCGGCCACGACCGGGCCCGTACGCCGTCGGTGCGGGCGCGCGTCCCGGACCAGCCGCTCGACCCGGGCGGCGAGCCGCTGCGCGGTGTGCGGCTGCCGGGAGGCATGGTCGGGGGCCAGGCAGTCGGCGATCAGGACGCGCCAGCCCTCGTCGAGTCCGGCGTCCAGCCGCAGCGGCGCGGTGCCGCGCGCGTAGGACTGAGCCGCGAGCGAGCGGGCCCGGGCGGTGGCACCCGGGAAGGGGTGCAGGCCGCCGGTGAGCACCTGGTGCGCGAGGATGCCGAACGCCCAGACGTCGGCGGTGGGCCGGACCACAGAGCCGAGCGTTCCGGTGCGCTGGGACCACCACTCGGGAGGCAAGTGGTCCAGGGTGCCGAGCGGCGGCAGGTGGGCGTGGCTCCCGTCGAGTTCCACGGCGAGCCCGAAGTCCGCCAGCCACACCTGTCCGCCCGCGCCCAGCAGGACGTTGGCCGGCTTGAGGTCGCCGTGCACCCATCCGGCGCCGTGCATGTGGGCGAGGCCGGCGGCGACGCCGCCGAGGATCCGGGCGGCGTCGGCGACCGCCCGGCCCGGCTCGGCGGCGTCCAGGACGTCCTTCACGCTGGCCTCGGCACGGTCCATGACCAGGGCGGTCGCCCCGTCCAGGGCCGGCAGGTCCGGTACCGCGAGGGTGCGCACGGCGCGGGTGCGGACGAGGTGGGGGTGGTCCGCCCCGGCACTGAACCGCACCTCGCGGGCGACGAGTTCACCGAAGGCGGTGCGCGTCCCGGGCGCGAGGGATCCGGTCGGCAGCACCTTCACCGCCACGGGCGTGCCGTCGGCGAGGGAGCGGCCCTCGTACACGGTGCCCCAGCCCCCGGAGCCGATGACCGCGCCGAGCTCCCATTCCCCGTCGATGCGGAACCCCTCGGGCAGCCCGGGCCGTTCCGGTCCGAGGTCGTCGGGTGCCTCGTGTGCCGTCATGTGCCGGTCTCCTGCGGCACGGTGCGGCGGCTGCGCGGCGGCAGCAGCGCCAGGTGCTCCTCGCGCACCAGCCCGAACCTCAGTGCCATGAGGGCGAGTTGGGCGCGTTTGGCGCCGGTGCGCGGGCCGTCGGCGGCTGTCTCGTCGGCGTGGGGCAGGCGCAGTTTGGCGAACGCGAGGTAGTCGATGTGGTAGTTGACCGCCGAGCGGGTCAGGCTCCGGCAGGACTCCAGCGGGCGCAGCCGCTCCACGATGTCCCCGGCGCCGGGCAGCGCCGGGTCGGAGGGGTCCCGCAGCCGTGGCTCGCACAGGGCGACGAGCACGAGGAAGTACTTCGACGTGGGGTCCAGGGCGAAGGGGTGCACGGTCTGCTCGCCGGCCCCGTCGCCGGGCCGCTCCCCGAGGTAGGCGTGCTGCGGCGCGAACACCTTGAAGGCGGCGCTCCCGGTCAGGGCCGGCAGCACCACCCGGGAGAACTCGAACGGCACCGGCGCGCCGAGGCGTCCGGGTGCCACGGTGATGTACTCGCCGGCGCCCTCCAGGTTCTCCACGACGTACGCCATGCTGCGGCTGAAGTTGGACAGGCGCCAGTAGTCCCCCGCCGCCTCCAACTGCCCGGCGCGGCGCGAGATCCCCGGATCCGGCAGGTTGACCGCCCTGGTTCCGTTTCCGGGTACGCCGCGGCCGAACTCGATGACGTCCCCGGGACCCAGGTGCAGGAGCCCGGGTCTGCCCGTCTCTCCCGGGACCACCGCCCCTGCCTCCGGTAACTGGACGATGACGGTTTCCATCCGGTACTCCCCCCAAGTCGGTCGCGTGGATTGTATGGCGCACCCCACGGGTCGTCCGCGCGGTTCCCCAAGACACTGTGGGGACTCCGGTTTCCGCCGTGAATCATCGGTGCGACGGCCGGGCGCGAACGGATCGCGCCATGCGTCGGGTGGCCGGAAACGACTCGTCCGGCAGCGTCGGCGCGACGGACGGCGCGGGGTGTCCCCGTGACGAGGTGACGCGCTACGGCCGGAACGGGAACCGGAACGAGGACGCAGGGGCCATCAGTGCCATCAGCTGCTTCCGCGGCGACGTCCGGGACCTCGGAGGACCGCCGCGTCGTGGGTGACGCCGCGCGGTCCGCCGCCTCCGCCGACCGTGCTCGGCTGCTCCGCGCAAGGCGCGGACAAGCCGACGCACGACGGGCTCCCGCTTGTCACTGTGACCGAATCGCAGGACTGCGCCGACGTCCGGCACCCTTGAAGGAGTACATCCTGACGGTGCGTCAGTGACAGTTGACGCTCGCGGCCGACCAGCGGCTGCCCGTCAACGCCGATGCCGGGACGCTTCCCGCGCTGCGCGCCACCCTGCACAGCGGGCGGCTCGTCGGCTCCGTCCTCGACGACCGGGCCGGTCCGGTGGCCGTGCTCGGCTCCGGCGCCGCACGGTGCCCGGGCATCGGCCGGCTCGACCGGCGGCCGGTGATCCTCATCGGAGCGGGACGCCGTTCACCGTCGTCGACGCGGGACGCCGTTCACCGCCGTCGACGCGGGACGCCGTTCACCGTCGTCGGCATCGTCGGTGACGTGGACCGCGAGGCGGAGGTGACGGCCTCCGGGGTCGTGCCGCACGGGACCGCGCACCATATGTGGGGGGCCGCCCGGCAGATGGGACCCGCCCCGTCCGGATGGTCGTCGACACGGACATGGGGGTGGCCGCCGATGTGGCCGGACCGCTGCCGCTCGCCCTGTCGCGGGCGCCCGTCCGGCGCTCCGCGCGGCGCGCACCGAGCCGGTCGACGCGTTCCGTCACGGCGCCGCGGGGTGACGGGTCGTCACCGCGGGCGCAGTGGCGCCGGCCCACCGCGCGCGGCTCAGGGGTGGGGGCCGCCGCAGGTGCCGCGCGGTCCCGAGATGCTGTCGTGCCAGTCCAGCACCAGGGTGGTGGCGTCGTCCGCCAGTGTTCCCCGGCACGCGGCGTGGACCGCCGCGGTCAGGGCGCGGACCACTTCGCGGGGATGCTCCTCACGGGTGTCGCGGATGAGCGCCTCCAGGTCCACCGCGGCCGCGTCGCGCTCCCGCATGCCGTCCGTGATCAGCACCAGGCGGTCGCCCGGCTCGAGACGCAGGTACTGCACCTCGTAGGTGACCGCGGCAGGCGCCCCGAGGGGCAGGTTGATCTTGAGGGACAGTTCTTCCACTCGGGTGCCGCGCAGCCGCAGGGGCCAGGGGTGGCCGGCGTTGACCAGCTCGCAGACGCCGGTGTCCAGATCGACGCGCAGCAACTGTCCGGTGGTCATGCCCAGAGCGTGGCTCCTGATCGCCCGGTGGGCGGCGTAGGCCTGGTCGAGGATGCCGTGTCCGGCTCGGCGCGCTCCGCGCAGGGCGTTGACCGTGAGGGTGGCCAGCAGCGCGGAGTCGGTGTCGTGCCCCATCGCGTCCGTGATCGACAGGTGGAGGGTGTTCTGGTCGAGGGCGTAGTCGTAGGTGTCGCCGCCGATGTCGTCGGCCGGGATCAGGCCGGCGGCCAGGGTGAACTGGGCCGCCTCGCAACACGCCGCCGACGGCAGCAGCTGGTGCTGGATCTCCGCTGCCAGGCTCATGGTCGTGGTGCGTCTGCCCCAGTGGTACAGGTCGGTGAAGCGGCGGTCGGTGACCACGATGTACGCCAGCGCGTGTGCGGCCTGCTCGACCGCCTCGTGGACCGCGTCGTCCGTGTGCGGCACCACCAGGTCGAGCACGCCGAGGCAGTCGCCGCGGTTGGTCACCGGCACGACCATCCGGCAGTTGCCCTCCTCGTCGTCCTCCTGGTGGAGGCGCTGGGACCGCAGCACCCGGTCGTAGATGCTGCCCGCCAGCTCGACTCTCTCCGGCTCGCCGCGGGCCTGTCCGGCCGCCCCGGCTCTGGGCAGCCGCACGGCTTCCCTCCCGAGCATGTCCACGAAGAGGAACGACACCTCGTTGGCCGAGAACCGCTTCTCCAGGTTCCGCGCCACCACGTCCACCGACTCCACCGGCGCGGCCTTCTCCGCCGCCCGGAGTACCCCGTCCAGGCCCAAGCCCTCATCACCGATCACACGCACCTCCCCGGTCTGCTCACTGCGTGTTCCCGGTGATCGGCACCGAATGCACACATCCGGTCGGGTGTGACGAGCGCCCACCTCGTTGACCTACTGCTTCGTGTCGTTCTTGCGTACCTTCTTCTGGTTCTTCCCGGCGGTTTCGGGCCTGTCGGCCCGTTCGCCGGGTGGGGTCGTCCCGCTCTGCCGACCCGTGCCGGAGGGGTCCGTGGGCAGAGCGCGCGCGGTGCCGTCCGGGCCGGAGCGGGGTGCCGGGGCCGGGGTGCCGTGTGCGGCCGCGCCGGTGGCCGGGTTCCGGCTGCCCGGGTCCACCGGGGCGGGGGCCGCGTCACGGCGCGGGTCGGCCGTGGGGCGGGGGGCGGAGGGCGACGGAGCCACGGGGGTCGTGTCCTTCCTCTGGGTGCCGATGCGCGGGGCGTCGGCCGGCGCGGAGGGGCTGCCGGCCGCCCGGGGTGCCTGCTCGCCGCTTCCCTGCCGCCAGGGGCCGTCGGAGACGGCGAGGCCAGCGGTGAGGACGGCCGCGAGCGCGGTGGTTCCCCCGGTGACCAAGGTGCGACGCCGCGCGGCTGCGGTTCTCGGCCGGGCCGGTCGGCCGGCGGGCGACGGGCTCCGGTGCGTGGGCCCGGCGTCCCGCACCGGTTCCCGATCCGGTTCCCGCACGGGTTCCCGATCCGGTACGGCGCTCGTGGTGGGGGTCGCGGGCGGGACGGGCACGGAGTCCGCCGCCCCGGCCAGGGCGGTCAGCATCCGGGCGCACTCACGGGCCGGCGGGCGCTCCCACTCGTTCAGGGAGGTCATGCTCCGCAGCAGCGCCGCGAAGTCCTCCGTCAGGAAGTCGGGCAGTACGGGCGGGCGGTGGAGGCGCGCGATCGCGGCCTCCAGGGGGCCGCCGTCGTACTCCAGCCTGCCCGTGAGGCATTCGAGGAGTACGAGACCGAGGGCGTAGATGTCGGCGGGCAGGCCGACGGACCGGCCCAGCACCTGCTCGGGGGACAGATACGCGGCCGTGCCGATGAGGGTGCCGGTGGCGGTGCGGGAGGTGGCGTCGAGCAGCCGGGAGATGCCGAAGTCGGTCAGGTGGGGACGACCGGCCCCGTCCAGGATGATGTTGGACGGCTTGACGTCGCGGTGCACGATCCCCGCGTCGTGCGCGTGGGCCAGCGCCTCGGCGAGACCGGCGCCGACGGCGGCCGTCTGTTCGGCCGTCAAGGTGCCCTCGGAGACGCGGTCCTTGAGCGTGGGGCCCTCGATCAGCTGCATGACCAGGTAGGCGCGGTCGTCGTGCCGTCCGGCGTCGTAGGCGGTGACCAGCCCGGGGTGGTGGAGCCGGGCCAGGATGACCGCTTCGCTGCGGAAGCGTTCCTCCATGTCGAGATCCGCGCCGGGCCGGAAGACCTTCACCGCCACCGGACGCCTCAGCCGCAGGTCGTGGCCGCGGTGGACGTCGGCGGCACCGCCCGAGCCGATGAGTGCGTCCAGGCGGTAACGCCCGGCGAGCACTTCGGCGGAATACCGGGAGGTCAGTGCCATGGCCGACTCGCGGAGCCTCATTCCATCTCCCACTGCTTCGAAAGGAATCCGTACAGCGCTCGTTGCCGACGGAACGCCGGTCACACGTACCCCTGGGAGACCGGGCTACCCCAAGGGGCCGTCGGCGGGAGACGGAGGACCGGCGCCGGGCTCGTCTCGTGACCTCGCGCGGGGGTGCCGCGCCGTCGCCGAGAAGGCGGCGCCGCGGGCCCGGTGGACGTGCCGGTACCGGCGGCACCCCACCTATTGACAACGATGTCAGACGCGTGATCTAGTCCGCTTCCATCCAGCCGAGTGCCGCTGATCGCCCCGCCGAGGGAGGCTCACCGCGATGACCCGCACCCCACGGCCCTGCGACGCACGGCACCCGGTGACCGTACGGACGCCGGGTCCGCGGGCCGGGGTGTTTCCGTCGCGTGCGCCTCTCCCCCGCGCCCGTGCGCCCATGACCGGTTGAATGTGCCCACCCCGTCCGTCACTTGGCGATCACTCTCATGTCGTGCAGCACATGAGAAGTGAGGAACAGGAGACCTCTTCCATGCACAGACCCCTCCGCCGATGGCGCACCCGCGCCTCGGCAGTCCTCGCCGCGCTGGTCGTCGCCGGCGGTGTCCTGGGCCCGGCGCCGGCCATGGCCCGGGACACCGCGGCCGCTCCCCGGCTCACGTCCCTGGTGAACCCGTTCATCGGAACCCAGAACTTCGGCAACACCTTCCCCGGCGCGAGCGCCCCCTTCGGCATGGTCCAGGTCAGCCCGGACACCGGCGGCCAGGGCGGCTACGACTACCAGCAGGACAAGATCCACGGGTTCAGCCAGACCCACCTCTCCGGCGTCGGCTGCTCCGTGATGGGCGAACTGCCGCTCATGCCGACGACCGGAGCGGTCGACAGCGTCGACCCCGACGACTACCGCTCGGCCTACTCGCACGACGACGAGGACGCCGAACCGGGCTACTACCGGGTCGGACTGAAGACGTACGACATCGACGCCGAGCTGACCGCGACACCGCGCACGGGGTGGCAGCGCTACACCTTCCCGTCGACCGACCGGGCCAACGTCCTGTTCAACACGGGCAAGGCCAACCAGCGGGTGTACGGCTCGGAGGTGCATGTCGTCGGTGACCGGACGGTCGAGGGCCGTGTCGAGGCGGGCAACTTCTGCGCGGGCAAGGACCGGCACACCGTCTACTTCACGGCGACGTTCGACCGGCCGTTCGCCTCGCACGGCACCTGGCGGGGCTCCACCCGCTCCCCGGGTGGGCGGGACGCGGCCGGCGAGGGCGGGAACGGCGCGTGGGTGACCTTCGACGCCGGCACCGACCGTGACGTCGTCGTCAAGGTGGGCCTGTCGTACACGGGCCTCGAAGGCGCCCGGAAGAATTTGAAGGCGGAGACGGACGACTCGTACGACTTCGACGCCACCCGCGCGGCGCTGCACGAGACGTGGGAGCGGCAGCTCGCCTCCGTCACGATCGGCGGCGGGTCCACCGAGCGGCAACGCGCGTTCTACACGGCCCTCTACCACGCGCAACTGCACCCGAACCTCGCGGGCGACGTCGACGGCCGCTACGCGGGCTTCGACGGCAAGACCCATACCGCGTCTGGGTTCACGCCGTACCAGAACCTGTCGCTGTGGGACACCCACCGGCCGCAGAACCAACTGCTCCAGATGCTGCAGCCGCAGGTCGCCCGCGATGTCGCGCTGTCGGTCGTCGCGATCGGACGGGACGGCGGCTGGCTGCCGCGCTGGTCGCTCGCCAACAGCGAGACCAACATCATGACCGGTGACCCGGTGACGCCCTTCCTGGTCGAGGCGTGGTCCAAGGGCCTGCTCGCGGGCCACGAGGAGGAGGCGTACGCGCTGCTCAGGAAGAACGCCCTGAGCACGCCACCGGACGACTCCCCCTACAACGGCCGCGCGGGCATAACCGCATACCAGGAACGCGGCTACATCCCCAGCGGTCTGGAACCGGGGAAGGACTGCCCGGACAAGGGCGGTGACAACGACTGCCGTCATCCCGCCTCCGCGACCCTGGAGTACGCGGCGGCGGACGCGTCGCTGGCCCTGATGGCCAAGGGCCTCGGGCACACCGCGGACGCCCGCGTGTTCGCGGCACGCGGCCAGTGGTACCGGAACCTGTGGGACTCCTCCATCGGGCAGTTCCGGCCGCGCACGGCCGACGGCACCTGGCTGACGCCGTACGACCCCGTCGAGGCGGGCCACCAGTTCCACGAGGGCGGCGCCTACCAGTACCAGTGGCTGGTGCCCCAGGACCCGGCCGGGCTGGTGGACCTGATGGGCGGCAAGCGGGAGACGGAGAAGCGGCTCGACGCCTTCTTCGCCTACGAGAAGCTCCTCACGGACCCCGCCGGGACCGCTCGCGAGGACTGGATCTCCGCGCCGTACGACTACTACGGGAAGCCGACCTACAACCCGAACAACGAGCCCGACCTGCACTCCCCGTACATGTACTTGTGGGCCGGCGCGCCCGCCAAGACCGCCACCGTGGTCCGCGCCGCGATGACGCTCTTCACGGACGGGCCCGACGGCATGACCGGCAATGACGACCTGGGCACCATGTCGGCCTGGTACGTCTTCTCCTCCCTGGGCCTGTACCCGACGACGAACGGCGGCGACTTCCTCGCCGTCTCCAGCCCGCAGTTCCCGTCGGCGGTCATCCGCATCGGCGCCTACGGGAAGGAGCAGGGCGGCACCCTGACCGTCAGGGCACCGGGGGCGAGCGACACCCGGCGCTACGTGAAGGAGGCGGAGTTCGGCGGGAAGGACCTGCGCGCCACCTGGCTGGACTGGGACGCGGTCGCCAAGGGCGGGAAGCTCGCCTTCGAGATGGCCGACAAGCCGTCGGCGTGGGGTACGGGCAGGGGCGCGGAGCCGCCGTCCGTGAACCGCGCGGCGGCCGACTCCCGGCGGCACCTCGACGCGTCGCTGCGCACCGCCTCCGACGTCCTGCCGACGGCCGACAGCGCACAGAGCGTCCGTCTGAAGCTGGACGTGCTGGGCCAGTCGCCCGGCACACTGCGGGTGGGCGTGGACGCGAAGGCTCCCGACGGCTGGACCGTGAAGACCTCCGAGCCCTTCTCCCTCACCTCCCACCGGCTGCCGGTCCAGCGGACCGCGGCGGTGGACGTGACCGTGCCGGCGGGCACCGCGCCGGGGTCGTACTCCGTGCGGATCACGGCGACGGCGAAGGGGGTCAAGAGCGTGGAGCGTACGGCGACCGTCGAGGTGCGCGCCGCGGCCCGCTGCGCGGCGGACGCCGGTGAGCAGTGTGCCGTGGACCTCGGCAAGGAAGTGAACCACGACGGCACCGCGACCGTCGCCGCCTCCGACGAGGGCGACTTCGACGGCGGGGGATGGAGCTACGACGCCGACCTGCTGCCCGAGGCCGGCCCGGTCGTCTGGGACGGCGTGACCTACGACGCTCCCGATCCGTCGGGGAAGGCCGCGAACTTCGTCGAGGCGCGGGGGCAGGCCATGCTGCTCCCGGCCGGGTCGTACGGCGCGCTGCGCCTGGTCGCCGCGGCCCACCACGGCCCGGTGACGACGATGGTCACCGTCCGCTACACGGACGGAACCACCGCCGAGGTATCGGTCCCCGTGGGCGACTGGGCGGGATCGGCACCGCAGGGCAGCACCGTGGCTCTGGAGATGCCGCACCGGATCAAGCGCGGGCAGGGCGTGGACGGCCCGCCGGTGCGTCTGTTCGGCTCCTCGGCGCAGCTCGACGCGTCGAAGACGGTGCGTTCCATCGGTCTGCAGAACGATCCCCGGGTGCAGATCTACGCCATCACCCTCCAGTAGGTCCGTGCACGTCCGCCCGGGGACCGTCCCGGTGTCCGGTCCGGCAGGACCGGGCACCGGGACACCCCGGGCGGCGCGTTCACCGGCCCGGTGGACGCGTCACCGTGTTGTGCGGCGGGGTCCGCTCAGCGTTTCGTCGTCGTGTTCCCGGTCGCGGCGAGGAGGACCTGTGCCTGCTCGCGGGCCTCGCCGATGGGGTTCGGGAAGACGTTCAAGCCGTGGGCCACGAGCGCCCCTTCGTGGAGCAGCATGAGGGTCCGGCCCAGACGGTCGGCGTCGTCGGGGGCGATGTCACGGGCGAGGCGGGTGAACAGGGCGAGCATCCACTCCTTCTGCCCGGTGATCACCGGGTACGCGGGATGGGACGCGTCGCTGATCTCGGCATGGGCGTTGACCATGCTGCACCCCTTGGGGCTGTGCTCCCGTGACCACGCGAGTGAGGCGTCGAAGACGGCCAGCACACGCGCCGGCGGTTCCGGGTCCGCGGCGTCCAGGTATCCGGCGAGCAGGGCTCGCCAGCGTTCGTCGCGGTCCGCGAGGTACTCCACGACGAGCTGCTCCTTGGAGCCGAACCGGTCGTAGAGCGTCTTCTTGGTGACCCCGGCCTCGGCGGCGATCAGGTCGACGCCGACGGCGTGGATGCCGCGCTCGTAGAACAGTCTCGCGGCGGCCGCCAGGATGCGCCGGGCGGCAGGCGTCATCGTGATCCTTCGCAGATCCTCCACGGTGCCCATGCTTCAACACTATACCGATCTGTATAGTGGGCGGGGCAGGCATGTATACCGATCTGTATAGCGGGGTCAGATGTGAACTTCCTGCTCTCGATCGCCTTCGTGCTGTGCTGGAGTTCCGGGTTCATCGGAGCCAAGCTCGGCGCGGGGAGCGCCTCCGCCCTCACGATCCTGATGTGGCGGTTCCTGCCGCTCGCCGTCGTCCTGGTCGTCATCGCGGCCGTCACGGCGTCGTGGCGGGGCCTCACGGCGCGCGGCCTCGCCCGGCAGGCCGTGATCGGCGCCCTGTCCCAGAGCGGCTACCTGCTCACCGTCTACTACGCCATCCAACTCGGCGTCGCCAGCGGCACCACGGCCCTGATCGACGGGGTCCAGCCGCTCGTCGCCGGAGCACTCGCGGGACCGCTCCTGCACCAGTACGTCTCGCGCCGGCAGTGGCTCGGCCTGTGCCTGGGGGTGAGCGGCGTCGTCGTCGTCACCACCGCCGATGCCGCAGCCGCCACCGGCGTGGCCTGGTGGGCCTATCTCATACCGTTCCTCGGCATGCTCTCGCTGGTGGCGGCGACCTTCCTCGAGGGCCGCTCCCGCGAGCGGGCCGCGCCGTTGACATCCCTCACCGTGCACTGCCTCACCAGTGCCGTCGTCTTCAGCGCCCTCGCCCTGGGTACCGGGTCCGCGACGCCGCCCGCCCAGCCCGCCTTCTGGGGCGCGATCAGCTGGCTCGTGGTCCTGTCCACCTTCGGCGGGTACGGGCTGTACTGGATCATCCTGAGGCGCTCGGGGGTCACCCGGGTGAACACGCTCATGTTCCTGATGGCTCCCGTCACGGCGGTCTGGGGGGCCATGATGTTCGGTGAACCGTTCGGCCTCCGGACGCTTCTCGGCCTGGGCATCGGCCTCGCGGCGGTTGTCATCGTCCACGGCGGTGACACCTCGGCGACCGGACACCGCGCGGGGGACGCCGACGGTGCCCGAGGGGCCCGGCAGCGACGCCCCTCCCCCGTGGACGGCCCCGGGAGGGCGCGCACCAAGGACGTGTCCGCCCGCGCCATCGACTGACCGGTACGAGCAGGCCCGCGCCGCCCGCGGACCAGGAAGGCACCCCCATGCCCAGCACAGTGAACACCCACAACTCTCCTACACACGCAGGCGGTTCGCGCGGTGAGGCGGTGGCGGCGTGAGGACCCTCGTGGCCCGTGCCATCAGCACCAGCAGGCTGGAGTTGCTGCCGCTGCGCCTCGAACACGCCGAGGAGATGGCCGCGGTGCTGTCCGATCCGGCCCTGCACACGTTCATCGGCGGCACTCCGGACACCCCGGATGCCCTGCGCTCGCGCTACCAGCGCATGATCGCGGGCTCTCCCGACCCGGGAGTGTCCTGGCTGAACTGGGTGATCCGGCTGCGGGACGAAGCCTGCCTCACGGGCACCGTGCAGGCGACGGTCGTCCCCTCCGACGACGGTCCCGTCGCCGAGATCGCCTGGGTGGTGGGCACTCCGTGGCAGGGCAGGGGCATCGCCACCGAAGCGGCCCGCGGACTCGTCGCCTGGCTCGGCCGGCAGCCGGTGCCCACCGTCGTCGCCCACATCCACCCCCGACACCGGGCGTCCGCCGCCGTCGCCACGGCCACCGGGCTCACCCCCACCGGCGAACGGCACGAGGGCGAGGTCCGGTGGCGCCGGTCGGTGAGCACCCGGAGCGGGTGACGGTCACCGGCGTGTTCCTCAGGCCGCGTCCAGGTCGGTGTGGACCAGGTGGTGGTCGGAGTACCGGGTGGGTTCCACGCGGTAGGTCAGCGGGGTGGGGATGCCGCGCAGGAAGACGTAGTCGAACTTGCTCTGCCAGTCGGTGGTCGGCTCGCAACCGCCGCCGCCGACCGCGGGACGGCACTGGGGATGCGCGTCCTCGGCCAGTTCCCAGATCCGCGCGAGTTCGGGAGCGTCCGGAACGGCGTTGAAGTCCCCGAGGACGATCGCGCGGTCGTAGGGGGCGACCGCAGCGGCGAGTGCGCGGGCCTGGTCGGCCCGGACCGCTTCCTGACGCCGTTCGGCGAAGTGGGTGTTGAAGACCCGCACGGTCCGGCCGTCCACCGTGGTGGTGACCGCCATGTACCCGCGGTCCTCGGAGCCTCCGTCGGGGTATTCCACGTTGACGCGGTCCGTCATCGGTGCCGCCGAGAGGACCGCCTGGCCGTAGCCTCCCGGGTTCCACGGCACTCCCCCGCAACGGCCCCAGCTCTGGAGGACCGGCCCGTACTCGACGTGGTAGACCAGCCCGTGGAGGTGCTCCAGGTGGTCCCGGATCCGGGCCACGTCACCCACACACGCCTCCTGCAGGCCGACGACCTGGGGCGCGTACCTGGCGATCTCCGCCGCCCGGTCGACGTCGCTGGTCTCGCAGGGGTTGCAGAGGTTCCACGTCATGACCCGGTCCGGTACGACGTCCCGGCCGGCATCGGCGGGCAGTGGCCGGGCGGAGGGGCCTCCGTTCGGCGCACTGGTTCCCAGGAACACCAGGCCCGCCACGATCACGGCACCTACGAGCGACCGCATGCCCCGTCCGAGCACCATCGCCTCCTCCCTGTGGACACCGATGGCGTACGCCATTCTCCGTGCAATGAGCTTATGGGACGGTCCCGTCGGCAACTCCGGCCCGGCGGGGGCGGGGAGGGCGGGTGCCGTGCGCTGAGGCCCACTCCGCCGCCTTCCCCCCCGGCGGCGGGCGGCGGGCGGCGGGCGGCACGGCGGTTCAGGAATAGCCGCGCGTCCGCGACTTGTTGCCGCGAGCATGACGACGAACGCGCCGCGGCCCGAGGTGCTCCGGTACACCGCCTTCTCCAGCAGTCCCGCCGGCGGCAACCCCGCCGGTGTCGTGCTGGACGCCACCGCTCTGGAGGACGGGGACATGCTCGCCGTCGCCGCCGACCTCGGATACTCGGAGTCCGCGTTCCTCACCGCCCTCCCGGAGGGCCTCGCCGGTCACGAGGGGCGGGCGTACGGCATCCGTTACTTCAGCCCCAAGGCCGAGGTGCCGTTCTGCGGACACGCCACCGTCGCGGCCGCCCTCGCGCTCGCCGAGCGGACGGGCCCCGGCCGGCTGGTGTTCGCGACGCCGGCCGGTCCGGTGCCGGTGGAGGTGACCGAGGAGGACGGGACGCTCAGGGCGACGCTCACCAGCGTCGAGCCGCACGTCGAGGAGGTCACCGACGCCGACCTCGCGGAGGCACTCGCCGCACTCGACTGGCCGGCCGCCGATCTCGACCCGGCCTTCCCGCCCCGCATCGCCTTCGCCGGCGCCCGCCATCTCGTTCTCGCGGCGGCGACACGCGCCCGCCTGGCGGACCTCTCGTACGACTTCGCGCGCCTCGAAGCGCTGATGCACCGTCTGGACCTGACCACGGTCCAGTTGGTGTGGCGGGAGTCGGCCGCGGTCTTCCGCGTCCGTGACCCGTTCCCCGTCGGCGGTGTCGTCGAGGACCCGGCGACCGGCGCCGCGGCCGCCGCGTTCGGGGCGTACGCCCGTGAGCTCGGCCTCGTCCCCGAGGACGCCGTCCTCACCCTGTACCAGGGCGAGGACCTGGGCCGGCCGGGCGAGCTCACGGTGACGCTGCGCGCGGGTGACCCGCGCGTCCGGGTCGGCGGCGCGGGAACGCGTATCGGCTGAGGGGGGTCCCCTCGCCGTGTTCGCTCCCGCGCGGCGGGACCGCGGCCGCCGGGCTCAGGCCTCTCCCATGACCAGACCCTCGATGGTGTGCTTCTGCGTCACCGGCTCCAGGACGTCGACGACCGGGCAGTCCAGGTGTCGGCGGACCCGCTCGGGCAGCGACGCCCAGTAGGCGCGGGTCACGGCGGTGTCGTGCCGGTCGCCGTTCGTGGCCTCGGGCCCGTCCACTCCCAGGACCAGCACGGGGCGGGACCGGGTGGAGTGGTTCCGGGTGCCGCGGTGAACGGTCAGTGCGGTGCGCGCCGAGATGTCGCCGCGCCGCGGGTACTTGCGGACGGCTCGCTCCTCGTAGCGCGGGTAGTGGGAGCGGGGCGGGAACATGCCGTGCTCGAAGTCCGGGTGGTCGTCCCACTGGGTCCCCGGCGCGATCTCGAAGGGGCCCATGTCCTCCTCCGTGTCGACGGCGGTGACGTTGAACGCCAGCGAGGTCAGCCGCCGCTCGGCGCGGGTCTCCTCCGGCATGGGGAAGTCCCGGTGCCAGGGCTGGTCGACCGCGCCCTCGAGCGGCACGTCGAAGCCCAGCTCGACGATCCGGTAATCGGGCCCGAGGACGGCCGTGCAGACGGAGCGGACCCAGGGGTGGTCGACGAGGTCGACGAAGCCGCGCAGCTGCTCGGGGTGTATCTCCACGTAGTAGCGGTGCGGTCCGCGGCCCACCGCGCCGCCCGGCCGCTTCAGCGCGTCCCGGAAGGCCACCTCGATGTCCTCGCGCATCCGGTCGGCCCATTCGGGGGTGAACGCGCCCTTGCGCGCGGTGATGCCGTCCGCGTAGAGGGCCTCCACGTCGGCCGTCACATCGACGTCGGGACCGGCCGGCGAGATGCCGGGGTGGGCGTGCGTGCTCATGCGTGCCTCCTTGTGCGGCAGGACCGTCCGGGTCATGGTGCATCGTTGATTTCAACGTGGCAACACTTCGGGGCGGGATCCTGGGTGACGTGGGGCCGCGCATGCCACGATGTGCGGGTGAGCAGCAGCCTGAAAGACGTGGCCGCCCGGGCGGGGGTCTCCGCGCGCACGGTGTCCAACGTGGTCAACGGTTCCGCGCGGGTGTCGGAGCAGACCCGCGTGCGGGTGCAGGAGGCGATCGACGAGCTGGGCTACCGGCCCAACCTCGCGGCCCGGAGTCTGCGGGCCGGCCGCACCGGCATCATCGGCCTCGCGATCCCGGAGCTGCATTCCCCCTACTTCGCCGAGCTGGCGGGTCTGATCGTGGACGAGGCACACCGCCGGTCGTGGACGGTGATCATCGATCAGACGCGGGGCGACGCGGAGGCGGAACGGCGTCTGCTGACCGGTGACGGCGGCAGGGTGATGGACGGGCTCGTCATCAGCCCCTGGGCTCTGGGAGCACCGGATCTGACCGCGACCGCGCGTCCCCTGCCCGTCGTGCTGCTCGGCGAGCGCAGTCCCCAGGGCATGGCCGACCGGGTCGCCGTGGACAACGTGGCCGCCGCGGAGGAGGCCACCGCCCACCTGCTGTCGTCGGGGCGCCGCCGCATCGCCGCGATCGGCCTTCAGCCCCATCTGGAGAACGGCACGGCGCGGCAGCGCGCCGAGGGCTACCGCAGGGCGCTGCGGAGCGCCGGGGTCACTCCCCGGGCCGGCTGGGAGCGTTCCGTGACCGCGCTGCACCGGGAGGACGGCGCCCGTGCCATGGCGGAACTGCTGGACGGCGATGCCGCCCCGGACGCGGTGTTCGCGTTCAGTGACGAACTGGCCCTGGGTGCCCTCCACACGGCACACGCCCGAGGGCTCAGGGTGCCGGAGGACCTGGCGGTCGTCGGGTTCGACGACATCGAGGACGGCCGGTTCAGCCATCCGCCCCTCACCACCGTCTCCCCCGACAAGCGCCAGATCGCCGCCCGGGCCCTGCAGTGCCTCGCCGACCGCATCTACAGCCCCCGCAACGAGGTGCCGGCCGCCGATCTGACGATCCCGCACCGTCTGGTCGTCCGCGGGAGCACCGTAGGCGACGCGGCGACGCGGTGACGCTCCGACGGGCACGAGCGAGGGCGGCCCGCCGGTGGGCCGCGGGAACAGGTGCCCCGGGACCGGTGGTGTCGTCGGTGAGCCTCCGGCTCGTTCTCCTCATATGCCCGCTGCCAGGCGTCCCGCGTACCCCACCATGACGACCCAGAAGAGGCCGGTGAATCCGCGTTCGCCGATTCTCGTGTTGAAGCGCCTTCCCAGGAAGGTCGCGGAAAGCATCAGGGGGACGCAGATCACGGCGACGAGATAGTCCTGGCCGGTGAGCAGAGAGGCCTCCGTCCAGACGGCGGTCTTGGTGACGTCGCCGACGAGCGAGGTCAGGGAGAGCGCGCCGACGAGGTGGAGGCGGTCCAGGCCCAGCCCCCGGACGGCGAGCCCCTTGAGGGGACCGGACGTGCCGCTGAACCCGGACGTCGCACCGGCGGCGAACGCCATCAACGGCGAACTCGCCTGCCGCCAGCGGGTGAGCCCGAGCGACTCGATCAGAAAGGCCGCAGCGAAGGAGAAGATGACGGCGAGGGCCACAGCCCGTTCGGGAGCGGACACCAGCAACTTGGCGCCCAGGAACGTCCCCACGGCGACCAGGAGAATGACGACGGCGGCCTTTCGGTAAGGAAGTGTCCTGCGGTAAGCGAAGACCTTGACGAAGTTGTTGGCGGCGAGAAGGAGCGCGGCCAGCGCCACTCCGGGCTTGGTGCCGAGCACGAGGGCCAGGGTGGGGACGAGAATCAGGCTCCCCCCGAATCCGGCCGCGGCGGACAGGGTGAAAGCGGCGGCCACGGCCACGAACACCACCGGAAGCAGAAATGGCTCCATCAGCGCTCCTCAGTCGTTCCGGCCGAGCAGCTGTCGCGCTCGGTGAAAGGCGAGCGACCAGGACATCTCTGCGGCGCCGGCCGGGCACGGCGGCAATTCGGGAACCCGGTGTTGTCGCACCCCTCTTCCGATGGTTTTCCGGCGGGCGCGTACGATCCATGACCAAGGGATACCACCAGGCTCCTACCGTTTCCGACAGCGATGCAACCCGTCGGGGCCGGAGGGTTTCGTTGACTCGGCAAAAACTCGGACCAAAGACAATTCGCCGCCGCTGAAGACGAGTTGCCGGTCGAGATACGGTGCTGTGTACTGGGAGTGGACCCGCGCAGTACGGGAGCGACGTCATCACCAAGGGCGTCCGGCACGACGCGCACCGTGCGCATGCCGGCCTGGAAACACATCACCGACTCCGCGGCCGCCACCCGGTCCTCTTTGTCGTGCTCCTGATCCGGCACGACCGGATCGAGCGATTCCGGCACGGAGCCCGGCCAGGGAAGCGGAGCCCTGGAACGGCCGGTGTCGCGGAGGCGCCGCGCGCCGCGGCAGTCCTCTCACTCGCGCGCGGCGAGGGCCCGGGAGCCCGGGGCTCCGGTGGACAGCGAACGGTCCCGCACCGGATTCCGGCGTCCCGCCGTGGTCCGGGACACACGACGTCACGAGCAGGAGGCTCACCATGGCGCACGAACCGAGCAGCGGCCGGGAGTACGCGGCACAGGACGCCGCTGTGGCTCAGGTCGGCCCGGCGCAGTCGCTCTCCGATCAGCGGGCGGCACCCCGGTCCGATGTCGATCCCGAGCGGCGGCAGCGGATGCTGGACGAACGTGAGGAGCGGTTCACCCGGGCGCGCAAGCCGATGGGTCCCACCTCCGACCAGGTCCCCGAAACCGTCCCGGAGGACGTCACGCCGCCCTCCGACGGCCAGTCGAGCACCACACCCGAACCCAACGAGCCGTGAGCGGCGGCAGGACGTAAGTCCCGGAAGGACGGCAGTCATGGCTACAGTCCGCCTCGTCCAGAACATCGGCCTGGACGACCATGCGACCAGTACCCAGACGAGCACCATCAACGAGACCACCGCTGCGGCGTCGAACACCAATGCCTTCGTCACGGGTAACTGGTTCGCCAGCCGCACCACCACGGCCGGCAAGGAATGGCAGCTGGTGGATCCCTTCACCGCGCTGCCCTCCGCGGCCGGCGGATTCTGCTGTGACCAGATCGCCCTGTACGAGCCGAGCCGCGACATCTGGATCTGGATACTGCAGTACATCACGCACGAGGACCCCCATCAGCCGGGTGTCCGCAACAACGTCTTCCGGGTGGCGGTCTCCCCCGGGACGGATCCCACCGCCTGGCACTGGTGGGATTTCGCCCCGACCGGTCTGAACGCCGACTGGCGGGACATGTGGTTCGACTATCCGGACGCCGCGACCAGCGCGAACCACCTCTATGTCACGTTCAACGCCTTCAACTCCGCCGACCGCTGGCAACGTGCCGTCGTCTTCAAGTTCCCCCTGGACACCCTGAGCGCGGGCACCTCACTGGGCTACCAGTGGTGGTCGACCACGGACAACGGCTCGCTGCGCCTCACGCAGGGCGCCGCGGAGAGCATGTTCTTCGCCAGCCACAACGGTGGCACGAGCCTGCGCGTGCACGGCTGGCCGGACAACTCCAACACCGTGGGGTGGTTCGACGTCCGCGTCAGCCCGTGGAGCGCCGGCCCCTACCAGTCCCAGGGACCCGACGGCGTGGACTGGCTCGCCCAGCGCATCGACTCCCGCATCACCGGCGCCTGGGTGAGCGGGACCCGTGCCGGCTTCCTGTGGACCGCCGCGGCCCGCGCCGGCCGCCCCGTGCCGTATGTCAAGGGCGCGGTCGTCGATGTCACCACGCAGGGCCTCGTGGAGGAGCCCGACATCTGGAACCAGCAGTCGGCCTTCGCCTACCCCGCGGCCTGCCCGAACAGCCAGGGCGTCATCGGCGTGAGTCTCTTCATGGGTGGCGGCTCCGTGCATCCGGGCCATGTCGTCGGCTTCCGTGACGGCCCGGAGTGGCGGCTGGCCTTCACCCGCCAGAGCACTCAGGGCCCGGACACCGGCACCTGGGGCGACTACCTCACCTGCCAGCGGTACCACCCGGAGACGTCCGAGTGGGTGGCGTCCGGGTACACGCTGCAAGGCGGCGGCGACCGGCGTTTCGTGGAACCGCAGTTCGTCCGCTTCGGCATCGGCTGACCCGCTCCGCGCACACCGCGCGACGGACCGCCGCCGCGCGGTGTGCGGACGCCCCCGGGAGAGGAGTCCCTCATGGCGACCGCGTTCTTCACCGAGGTCGTGGACGCCTCCCGTACGGCCCACGGCCAGGTGTCGCTGGCCGTCGACGCGGCGAACACCCCGTGGATCGCGTTCACGACGCCGTCCGGTGAGGTCGTGCTGGCCAGACGGTCCGAGACGGAGTGGGTGTGCGAACAACTGCCGGCGGAGCCGGCCGCGCACGACGACTACCGCATCGGCCTCGGCATCGACGCGTCGTTCCAGCCGCATGTCGCCTACCAGAGCCGGGCCACCGATCACCTGATCTACGGGGTCAGGGAGACCCAGTGGAGTTTCGAGGAGGTCCCCACGGCCGCGGGCCTGTTCCCCGAGCGGGTGCGCTTCCCGTCCATGACGGTCAATCAAGGCATCTTCAGCGAACCGCCGTTCAGGAACAGGCCCCACTTCGCCTATCAGGCCGGCCTCCGACTGTGGCATGCCACCAAGGCGCCCCCGAAGACGGACCCGGGGAAGCCCCCGACATGGAGGAAGAACGTCCATGTCGTCGATGACTCGAACCTCGCGGAGAAGGGCTGGTTCACGACTCTGGCCTTCGATTCCGACGAGACACTGCGGATCGCCTCCTTCGACGATCTCTCCCCCTCCGGACAGTCCGTCCGCAGGCTGCGCGTCGCGACCATGATCCCGGGAACCGACTTCGTGGGGCAGCCCGACAGCTGGCAGGTGCAGGTCCTGAACGGGGACCAGGTGCTGGGGGAACACCCCTCGATGGCGCACTCCATCACCGGGGAGAGCGTGATCTCGTACATCGAGCGGCGAGGGCTCACGCTCAACGTCTGCATGTTCGGCGACTTCCCGGAGTCGCCGGCGGTCGAGGTGGTGACCGACGACGTGGACAACGACCACGTGTACCCGGCCTCCGGCGTGAGCCATGCGTCACGGTTCTGCGTCGCCTACGGCTCCGGCGGCCGGCTGAGGTTCGCGACGCGCACCGGCATCGGGGCGTTCCTCATCGAGGACGTCGAGGCCGGTGGCGCCTGGAGCGACATGCGGTTCGACGGGGAGGGAAGCGCTCATGTCGCGCACATCGCGGCCGGAACGCTCCGGTACGGCGTGACGGCGTGAGGCCGGTGATGGTTCGTGGCTGAACACACCTTCCTGCTCGTGCGGAGCGACGACCTCGTGGTCCTCGCCGTACGGTGGTCCGGGTTCGAGATCCGCGACCAGGGGCCCTCCGCGCTCCCCCTCCTGGAGGCCACGGACGAGCGGGCGACCGTGACCCTTGCCTTCCCGCCGCAGGCGATCCTGGAGCAGACCACGGCCTCCGCCTTCCACACGGCCGGTCTGGTGCACAGCGACTCACGCCTGGCCGGCTCCGGTGAGCTGCCCTTCCGGGTCGCCGCCGGAACGGTCATCGAGTCGAGCGCACAGGGCATCCTCGGGGCGCTGGCCGACGGACGCGCGCGTCTGGAGCCGGCCTCGGGCATCGAGATGCCGTGGGGGCTCGACGTGGACCCGCTGGCCCGGACGCCGGGCGCCTCGGTGGTGTCCGAGCACACCGACCGGCCCGTGGTGGCGGCGGGTTCGGGCGCGGTGGGGCTGTGGTCCATGCGGCTCAGGGCGAGCGACGGGTCGCCGCAGGACGCGGGTCTGTTCATCCGGCCCACCTTCGTCGCGGACAGCGGCATCCCCGCCCAGGGCCTGTTCCAGCGCCCGCCGTTGGAGGGCGTACGAAGCATCATCGTCACGTCCAGCCACGACATCTCGCTGCCGCGGGCGACCCGACTGGAGCTGACCGCGCTCGGCGGTTCCCTTTCCGCCGCGGCGAAGTGGCCCTCCGACTCGTGGACCCACGACATGGTGCTCGGGCGCGACCAGAAGGTGGACTTCACCGCGCAGGGCACGCTCTGGCCGTTCGGGTTCCGGGCGGTCTACCAGGACTTCACCACGCGGGAGTTCCTTCCCGTGCACAACCCCCAGTCGCTCGGCTGTGTCGCGGGGCTCCTGAGGAAGCGGACTCTGGTGATCACGCTGCCGCTCCTCTCCGGGACACGCACCCCGACGTTCCCGTTCGACGAGGTGGAGATCCTGGGACGGCAATTCGCCCTCGACGGCTCGGCCGAGCCCCCGAATCCGCACCTGTTCATCCCGGGCGGCGCCCTCACCCCCGTCCGGTTCCCGCTCCGTTGTCGCGCCGGGACCACGGACGTCGAGTGCGCCCTCCCGCTGATCTTCGTCAGCGACACGCTCCTGGGCCCTTCACCGGACTTGCTGGCCCAATGGCGGCCCCATGCCACCGCCCGTATCCCCGGCACCCGGATCGACATGGTGGGCGCCGGGGGCCTGCCCGGAGACGTCCTGGAGGTGCACGCGCTGACGTTCTCCGGCGCGGAGGACGGCACGGGCCACCGTCCGGACGTGGAGACGTTCGACGCCGTGGTGCCGGCCCTGCGCTCCCTGCTCCCCGGATCGCCGCACGAACAGGCGCACACCCTGCGCTACGCACCGCAGCTGCGCTCCCTCGCCGGCCGTGCCCCGCACAGCGGGCGAGGCGCCGTCCCCGACGTCCCGCTCCTCTTCGAGGCACCGTCCGGCCTCCCGGTCAGCTTCACCCGCAACGCCGACCGTTCGGGCGGCCTGGTGGCACCGAGGTTCAGCGCCGACGGGATCTCACGCGAACTCGGCCCGGTGGCGACCAGCACACTGCCGGGCGCCCCCGACCTGGAGGCCGCGCTGCTCGGCGCGTTCGACGGGGCCACCCTGTTCGGCTTCCCCCTCGCCTCCCTCATCGACACCGCGGTCGATCCGAGGCCGGGCCCGCCCGCGATCGTGCAGAGGCGGGTGGACGACGCGTTCGTGACGGAGATGCGGTGGGAGAGGCTGAGGCTGAAGGCCCACAGCGCCTTCCAGCCGCGAGCGACGGCGGCGCCTCCCCGGCTCGACCTGTTCGTCGGAGGCACGACGGCACCGTCCGGGGCGGTGGAACCCACCACCACCTGCGCCCTGAAGGACTTCACCCTCGTGCTGCCCCCGCCGCCGGCGGCTCCTCTGCTGAAGCTGTCGTTCGACTCGGTGACGTTCACGCAGGGCCCCTGCCGGGCACCGGCCGTCTCCCTCGACGGGATGGGAATCGAGTTCGCGGGTCCGCTCCAACTGCTGCGGGAGCTGCAGTCGCAGCTGGAGTCGCTGATCGGCGCACGGGGGCCGACCACCAGTGTGTCGACCTCGGGCGTCACCGTCGGCTACGAGGTCGGCATACCGAAGGCCGCGGCCGGCATGTTCCTGCTGCAGAACGTGACCGGGCGGGTGAGGGTGACCGTTCCCTTCGTCGAGGAACCGGTGTCCGTGGCGCTGGGGCTCGCGGGCCGCGAGCATCCGTTCGCCCTCACCGTCAGCGCGTTCGGCGGCGGCGGATACGCCGACGTCGAGATCGCCGGCACGAGGGAACCCAAGGTGGAGATGTCCCTGGAGTTCGGCGCGATGCTGGCCGTCGACTTCGTGATCGCCAGGGCCGAGGTGCATGCCCTGGGAGGCGCCCGCTTCCTGCGGCACCCGGACGGCCGGGTGGAACTGGAGGCGTTCCTGCGGATCGGCGGCAGCGTGGAACTGCTCGGACTGGTCTCCGTCTCCATCGAGTTGCGGGTGTCCCTCACCTACCTGGACGGCCCGCCGCGGCTGTTCGGCCGCGCGACCCTGGTGATCGAACTGGACCTGACGCTGTACTCGGAGACGGTGACCGTCGACAGCGGAACGATCGAACTGATCGGTGGCGGCGCCCCCACCCGGCACCTCGAAGAAGCGTCCACGCCGGCCGAACGCTCGGCATCGGGTTTCGAGGCGTGGCAACGGTACCGAAGGGCGTTCGCACCATGAGCGACCTGCTGTGGATCCCGGTGCCCGGAGGCATCGACGGCGGCAGCCCGTTGCTGCGCGTACTCGTCGTGCCGAGACTCGACGGCGGGACCCCGGCCGGGCACGGGATGGCCGAGTGGCCGCCGCCCGCCCTGACCGGGGGCACCGTCCGGGCCGAGCTGTTCGTCCCGGGCTCGGGCCCGCCGCGACCGCCGGACCGTCAGGTCGACATCGTGCCCGGCCTGCACGTCCAGCCCGGTGTGTGGCAGCGGGTGGTCGCGGGGCTGTCCGTGGAGAGCGCCCCGGGCGGGCAGGGCGGGCCGGCCCGGGACCCGCTCACCGTGCACGCCACCTCCGTGGAAGCGGAAGAGGTGGCCCGCACCTTCCAGGAGGCGTCCAGGGCCGAGGTCACCGCACAACTCGGCTCACGCTCCCCCGACTTCGCCGACAAGGTGCGTGGAGCGCTCGGCAGCGACCACTGGCTCCACCCGGGTCCGCCGGCCCCCGGTGCCGCCGCCCCGCAGCCGCCCCCGGGCCCGCCGGGCTTCAACCGGGCCCTGTCGCTGCTGCGCGAACACCCCGCCGTGCTGCGGGCACTGGGGCTGATCTTCGAGCTCCGGCTCGCTGCGGACACGGCCGTTCCGGCCGGCGGAACGGTGCGGGTGGTGTGGCCGGACCGCCCCGCCTCACTGCCCGGGATCGTGTCTCCCCGGACGGCGTTCGGGGCCGGTTTCCGGCCGGCGTCCACGCAGGGGGTGGACGCCGGGATGGTCACCCTGGACCGGAGGGACCAGGACGGGAAGCCGCGCTGGCAGGTCGCCACCGTCGACGTCGACGTGGCCGCTCAGCGGATGCGCGAAGCCGCCCGTGCCCTCGCCGCGCGCCCGGGTGAGCCGCCGACGCTGCCCGCCCTGCGCTCGGACGGCCTGCAACTGGTTCTCCGGGGCCGGGGGGAGGAGATGGCGGAACGGCGCGACCGAGGGGTGCGGCTGCACGGGGCCGAGCCGGACGTGCTCACGGCCGACGACCTGGTGCTCGGTTACCGCATCGACGTCCTGCCCGAACTCGGGGGCGACGACTGGTTCTCGCTGCACCGGCGCAGGGCCACCTACCGGGTCCACGAGCGGCGCCCCGACGGCGGCCTGGAGGACGAGGCCACCGTCGTCGGCCAGGAAGAGGCGCCGGAGGAGAACCACCTCAAGACCAACGCCGCGGTCCACGACGGGACCGGGCTGCACGCCGACGAGATCGTGGCCGGCTGGCGCGGCTGGAGCCTCGCCGTGCCCCGGCCCGCGCTCGACGGCGCACCGCGGCCGGCCCCGCCGCCGGTTCCCGGCATGAACCTCGGCATGTCCTTCGAGGCGTCGGAGGGATCGCTGCCCCGGCTGCGCTTCGGACGGCACTACTCCCTCCGTGCGCGGGTGGCGGACATCGCCGGTGGCGGACTCGCGCCCGACGACCCGGCGGCGGACCGGCACACGACACCGCCGGAGTTCTACGGGCGTTACGAGCCGTTGTGCTCCCCGGACGTCGCGTTCCCGGAGGGGACGGACCCCACCCAGGTGGGTCCCGGAGAGTCCGAGGAGCACGTGGTCGTGCGGAGCGACCCGTTGTTGGGGCTGGGCATCGAGGAGTTCGCCGAGCGTGCCGCTCACCGCCCGGCCGGTGAGCGGGTGCTGCGTCCCCCCGGCAGCACCCTGGCCGTCGTCGAGCAGCACGGCATGCTCGACCTCGACGGGGACGCGGGCGACGCGGACCGCGTGACCTGGGAATGGGTCGGTCGCGTCCTCGCCGCCGCCGACCCCCGGGCGCCCGAAGGGGCCCGGCTGCTGCCCGATCCGGCCGCGGGCGGCATCGTGGCCGCCCGCGCCGATCCCGACGCCCCCAGGCCGACGCGCGCGTGGGAGGAACGGTGGCCCGATCTCGCGGCCAAGACGCTCCGGCTGACGGCCCCGGCGCCCGGACGCCCCGCGGTGGGCTGGGAGGGCGAGCAGCTCGTGGTCCGCCTCGCACCGGCGGAACAGCTCACCGTGGATCTCTCGACCTTCCCCCGCGAGGGGATCGTCGACGACTTCGCCCTGCACGCGGCCGATCCTCCGGAGAACTCGGTGAAGGCCCTCCGGCAGGGCCGCCACCCCCTGGTCACACCCGCCCGCCGCGTCACCCTCGTGCACGCGGTGCAGCACCCGCTGCGGGCTCCCGACACCACCCTGACCGTCTCCCGTGACCCGGACACCACGTACGCCCTGTTCCAGCCGGAGTCCGACGTGCTCGACCCGAGGAGCACGGCCCAACTGGACATCACCGCCCGCTGGCGGGACCAGGTGGACGACGTGCCGCACGAGGTCACCGACGTGCCCGTCGACGTCGTCACCCTCGCCCCGGACGGACCGTCCCGCCCGGCGACGCTGTTCCGCCAGGAGTTCGGCGACACCCGGCACCGCACGGTGACCCACACGCTGCGGGCCACCGGCCGGTTCCGCCCGTACTTCCACGACTCCGGCCGGCCGGACGACTTCACCGTGACCCGGGAACTGCCGCCGGTGGTCGTGCCCAGCACGGCCCGCCCGGCACCCCCGGTGGTGGTCTCCGCCCACCCCGCCTTCCGGTGGCAGGAGACCGGCGACCTTCGGGCACCGTCCCACACGCTCGTGCGGGAACGTCTCGGCAACCGCGTGCGGGTCGCCCTCCAGCGACCGTGGAACAGCACGGGCGCCGGTGAACTGCTGGCCGTGGTGGTGCGCCCCGACGACGAAGCCACGTCGGACCGGCTCTCCCCGTTCGTCTCGCAGGCCGGTCATGATCCGCTCTATCCCTCCAAGGGCATCCCCATGGGCGCGCCGTTCGCCCGCCACCTCTCCGGCGCCGCCGGGCCGCCGACTCGGCTGCGGCTCGACGAAGCCGACGCGGACGTGGTCGTCGTACCGCACCAGCCGGAGTTCCACGCGGGCAGGCAGTGCTGGCTGGGCGACGTGACCTTCGCCGGAGCGGACAACACCTCCTTCAACTGCGGCCTGGTGCGGCTCGCGGTCGCCCGCTACCAGCCGAACAGCCTCGACGGTCTCCGGCTGTCCCCGGTGGTGCGCACCGACCTGGTGCCCCTCCTCCCCGACCGGTCGCTCCGCGTGACGCGCCTGGCCGACAGGTACGAGGTCGCCCTGACCGGGTCGGTGTCCCCCGCTGCCGCCGTCAACCGGGTGGACGTGATCCTCGAACGGTGCACCCGGCCGGGCGGCCTGCCGGCCGACGAGGTGGATCTGATCGGGTTCGATCCGGACACCGGCGTGCCGGCCTGGCGGAGCACCGCCGTGCACAGTCCGGCGCCCAAGCGGGCCGGTCTCTCCCCCGTCCTCAAGGAGTGGACGACGGAGTTCTTCCTGCCACCGGATCCCGGCCCGTTCCGGCTGCGGGTCCGCGAAGTGGAGCTCATCCCGAACAAGGAGCCCCGTCCCGGCGCGTCCCTGCGGACGGCCACGCCGGGCGAGGTCACCGAGCGCACGGTGTTCACGGACACGGTGCCGCTGCCGGAGTCGTGATCACGTCCCCGTCCCCGCGCGCGGGGACGGACATCGTCGCGCACGCGGACATGCCGACGTCCAGGGCTTCCGAGACGTTCGATGCGTCCGGGGCAGACTGCCGGACATGAACGAGATCGTGCCGCCCGCCGGCAGCTCCCAGGACGGCCGGCGCTGGCTCACCCCGGGTGTCCGGGGCATCGGCTGCGCCAGCCTGTTCGCCGATGTCGGCCACGAGATCCCCACCGCCCTGCTCCCCGCCCTGCTGACCTCCCTCGGTGCCCCGGCGGCGGCCCTGGGGACGATCGAGGGGGTCTCCGACGCCCTGGCCGGCGCGGCCCGGTTCGGCGGGGGTGCCCTGGCGGACGATCCGTCACGGCGCCGCAAGGTCGCCGTGGGCGGCTACACGGCCACCGCCGTGCTCGGCGCCGCGACCGCCGGGGCGAGCGCGGTCTGGCAGGTCGGTGTGCTGCGGGCCGCCGCCTGGACGGCCCGGGGTCTGCGTGTCCCCGCTCGCAACGCCCTCCTGGCCGACATCGTGCCCGCCGGAACGTACGGACGCGCCTACGGCTTCGAACGGATGATGGACAATCTGGGCGCGATCTTCGGCCCCCTGCTGGCCCTCGGACTCGTCGGCTGGCTCGGCGTCTCCTGGGCCATCGGCCTCTCCGTCGTCCCCGGTCTGCTGGCAGCGGCCGCGATCGTCTACGCGATCCGGCACACGCCGCGCCCCACCGGCCGCCCGAGGGTGCGCCTGCGGATCCGGGTCAGGCCGGTGCTCAAGGGCGACCTCGGCCGGCTGACGGCCGCGGTGGCGGCCTTCGAGGTGGGCAACGCCGCCGTGACCCTGCTGATCCTGCGGGCGTCCGAGCTGCTCGAGCCGCGGCACGGCGCGAAGGCCGCGACGACGATCGCGCTCGGCCTCTACACGGCGTACAACCTGGCCGCCACCCTCACCGCCGTACCCGCTGGCAGGCTCGCCGATCGGCTCGGCCGTCGTGGCCCGGTCCTGGTCCTGGCCTGCGGGGTGGCCGCCTTCGCCCTCGCGTACGGCCTGTTGGCCTTCGACGTCGCCGCGGTCGCGTTCCTCGCCGTGCCGTTCGTCCTCGCGGGGACCGGTATCGGCGCCGTAGAGACGGGTCAGCACGCGGCGGTCGCCACCCTCGCCCCGGAGGACCTGCGCGGTTCCGCCTTCGGGATGCTCGCCACCGTCCAGTCCTTCGGCAACCTGGCCGCTTCCACCCTCGCCGGTGTCCTCTGGACGGCCTTCTCGCCGTCCGTCGCGTTCGCCTATCTGACGGTCTGGGTGAGCCTGGCCCTGGTGTGCCTGGCCGTCGTCCTCCGCGGGATGCGGTACGGCGGTGCGCCCGGCCGGGGGGCGGTCAGTGGAGGGCGGGGCGGTAGATGAGCTCCTGGATGTGGCCGTCGAGCGTCCGGTTCTCCACCAGCTCCAGGTCGAAGTCGGCCGCTCCCCGGAAGACCGGATCCAGTCCAGACCGACCGGTGATGACGGGGAAGAGCGTCACCTGCAGGCGGTCGACCAGGCCGGCGGCCATCAGCGCCCGGTTCAGCGACAGGCTGCCGTGCGAGCGCAGCGGCACCTCGGACTCCTCCTTGAGCCGGGCGACGACGTCGACGGCGTCGCCGCTCACGAGCGTCGCGTCCGGCCAGTCGAGGGGGCCTTCGAGGGTCGTCGACACCACCGTGGTCGGCAGGTTCCTCATCCGGGTGACCCAGGGGTCACGCACGTCGGAGCCCTCGGTGCTCTCGGCCAGCATCCGCGCGAACGCCCGATAGGTGTGGGCCCCGAAGACCATCCGCTGCTCGGTGTCGTACAGGGCGAGGCGGTGGGCGAGCAGTTCGGGGCCCTGCTTGCCCCAGTAGCCGGTCCAGTCGGCGCCGGCGGCGCCGTAGCCGTCGAGGCTGGAGAAGACGTCGAAGGTGTAGGTGGCGGTCATGTCGTTCACCTCGCGTGCGGTCGATCGGTGTGTGTACGGAGAGCCCGTCTGCCAAGAGGGTGCCTGGGTGGGCCTCGGGGCGGGCGTTGGGGGCGTTGGGGGCGTTGGGGCTTCGGGGGCCGTCGCACATGGAGACCTGGGACGCTTCCGGAAGTCATCGGTGTACGGGGCCACGGATCGCGCCCACGGGCCTCGGGACAGGTCCGGAAGTAGTGGCCGACGACGTCGTCAGGGCGGTGGAGGCCGCAGGGCGAGGAGAGCGAGGTCGTCGTGCCCGTCGCTCGGGTGCCCGTCGGCCAGCACGCGGCACAGCTCGTCGAGCGGCAAGCCGTTGTGGGCGGAGGCGAGGGCGGCGAGTTCGTCCAGGCAGGCGCCCAGAGGACGCCGAGGGTGTTCGACCAGGCCGTCCGTGAACATCAGCACCGTGTCCCCCGTCATCAGCGGGTGGGTGTGATCGGGTCTCGGCAGCGTGTCGTCGACACCGAGGGGCAGGCCCGGCTCGGCGTGCAGATAGCGGGTGTTCCCGTCGGCGGCGACGACCAGGGGCGGCAGGTGACCGGCGGAGGACCAGTGCAGGCGCCAGCCGTCGCCCTCGGCTTCGATGCGGGCGAGGCAGGCGGTGGTGACCGGCGCCTCGGTGACGGCGAGCAGGGTGTGGTCCAGGCGGTGCAGGATCAGGCTGGGCGGCGTACGGCGGTCGTAGAGGAGGGCGCGCAGCATGTTGCGGATCTGCGCCATGGCCGCGGCGGCCCTCAGGTCGTGGCCGAGCACGTCCCCGATGATGGCCGCGCAGCTGCCGTCCGGCAGCGGCAGGGCGTCGTACCAGTCGCCGCCCAGGTGGTGGCCGGGGGCGGTGGCGGGCCGGTAGACAGCGGCCGCCGAGAAGCGTTCGAGGTCGGGCAGTGCGGGCAGCAGCAGCCGTTGGAAGTACTCGGCGGAAGCGCGCGTCTGCTCGAACAGGCGGGCGTTCTCGATGGCGATGCCCGCCGCACCGGCCAGCGCGGTCACCACGGCCTCGTCCTCGTCGTCGAACGGCCTGCGGTCGCGCCGGTCGCACAGGTACAGGTTTCCGTAGATCCGTCCGCGGACGCTGATCGCCACCCCGAGCAGGGTCCGCATCGGAGGGTGGCCCGCGGGGAAGCCGACGGAGTCCGGGTGGCGCGGCAGGTCCCGTACGCGCAGCGGCTCGGGATGGTGGATGAGGTGCCCGAGCAGGCCCCGGCCGTGCGGGAACTCGGAGCCGGCCAGGTCGTCGTACTCCTCGGCGCTCAGGCCGAGGGGGATGAACTCCTCCAGGGCCGTACCGTCGTGGTTCAGGACGCCCAGGGCGCCGTAGCGGGCGTCGACGAGTTCCATCGCGGTGCTGACGATCCGCCGCAGGACGACAGGCAGTTCGAGTTCCCGGCTGACGGAGAGGACCGCGCTCAGCAGGCCCCGCATGCGCCACTGGGCCCGGGCCGGGCGGTCGGCGTCAGCGGTGGCCTGTTCCGGGTGCTCTCCGCCGAGGGGCGGGAACTCCGGGAGTCGCCAGCCGTCGTCCCGGGCCACGGCCATCCACCTCTCTTCGCCCACGGGGCGCGGTGCCTGTGCCACGCTCCCTTGAACAGGGTGACCCGCCGTCGCGCCATCCGCATGCCGCTTCCGCCGCTCCCGCCGCTGCCCGCGCAGGGGCCGGCGCTCTGGCGAACGCCATGGCCTGGCACGTGAGGAAACTTCTAGGACTCGATGGGTGCGGCCGACCTGGCGGCCCGCTCGATCTTCGCCCGATGGGCCGCACGGGCTTCCTCGTCGATCCGCTGCTCGTATTCGGCGCGCAGCCCGGTCCGGCCGTCGAGACCCTCGCGCAGGATGTCGGCGTGCCCGGCATGCCGGATGGACTCGCCGAGGACATGGACCAGGACGGCGAACAGGTTGGTGCCGGCATGCGGCTCCGGCCACCACGGCACATGGCCGGGGGCGTCGAGCGGAAGCTCGTTGATCGTCGCGTCCGAGTGTTGCCATGTGCGCCGGTAGAACCCGATGATCTGCTCGCGGGTCTCGTCCTCGGTCGCCCACTGATCGCTGCCGTCGGAGTCCTGCCAC
The DNA here is from genome assembly GCF_007829875.1 of Streptomyces capillispiralis. Classification (NCBI taxonomy): domain Bacteria; kingdom Bacillati; phylum Actinomycetota; class Actinomycetes; order Kitasatosporales; family Streptomycetaceae; genus Streptomyces; species Streptomyces capillispiralis. The sequence continues at coordinate 71,313 of NZ_VIWV01000001.1, forward strand.
CGGGGCAGCGGTTCCGGGGAAGGGCGGTCGAAGACCTCGCCGAAGTACCTGGCCTCGACGGTGGCCACGTGTTTGACCAGGCCGAGGAGGTTGGTCCCGGTCGCTGTCAGAGGTCGGCGGGCGTCGTAGTCGGACAAGCCGTCGAGTTTCCAGAGCAGCGCCTCGCGGTCCCGCCGCAGTCTCCCGTGCAGGGTGTCCTTCGCGAAGTCATCGATCATGCGGCATGAGCCTGCCACGCGCTGCTCGTGCTCTCAAGATCGCGCACACGGTCCGTGAGGGCCGGGACCTGCTCGGAGGCTGCCGCTCGCTCGTGGGGCACGCCCTCGCAGGCCCGCCGTCGGGAGGGACGGGGGGCCTGCGGGGTGGAGCGCCGGCCACGACTTGAACGTGGTCCTGACCCCAGGAAGGGGTCCGTGCGACGGTTACACCTCCGGCGCCTGCCCGCCGTACCGCTGCGCGGAAGAGCGGGACATACAGTGACGCTACCTCACCCTCTGCGATGCCGCGCGTTGTGACGGCGGGCCGTGTCCGGCTCATACGCGCCCTGGGCAGCCGCCGCGCGCCGACGAGGACCGACTCGGCGCACGGGCCTCCCGTGAAGTGGTGGGCGTTCAGCGCGGTGGTGCTCCGTCCGCGTTCGTCTCAGCCGGCACGTTGATCGAGGGCGGGTGCGCCGTCGCCGTGCGGGGCTGTGTCACTGGTCCGTCGTCGGGGGTCGTGGTCGGGCAGTGTGAGGGCCGTGTGGGCCGGGCGCCCGGTCTTCGGCGGCAGGGTGGTGAGGCCGCGGAGTCTGTTGTTGCGCTTCTCGAGGGCTTCGGCGGTGGTGGGGAAGAGCGCCGCGTCGCCCGCACCGACCTGGGACTGGTTCAGTTCGACGAATCCGCGGATGTCGCGTTCGTAGGCGGCGAAGGCCGCGGTGTGGTCGCGGTGGGTGGCCAGCGAGCCGGCGAGCATGTACGCACCGACGAGGGCGAGGCTGGAGCCTTGCCCGGTCAGGAACGACGGGGCGTAGGCGGCATCGCCGACGAGCGCGACCCGGCCGTGGGACCAGCGGGGCATGTGGACTTGGCTCACCGTGTCGAAGAAGGGGTCGCCGGCGTGGTGCATGGCGGTGACCATGGCCGGTATCTCCCATCCGTCGTGGGCGAAGGTGCTCGCGACGAGGTCACATTGGGCTTCGGGGTCGCGGAGGACCTCGTAGGGCGGTTCGGGGTGGGCGAAGTTGAGGAAGGCGTGCAGTTCGGCGCCGTCTCCGACCGCGTAGAGCGCCGCGGCCCTTCCGGGCGTGTTCCAGATGAGCGCCTCGTGGGAGAGACCGAAGGTGTTGGGCATGGTGAAGAGGGTGAAGCAGTACCCCAGATAGCGGTGGAACAGCCGCTCGGGGCCGAAGACGAGTCGCCGGGTGTGCGAGTGAAGGCCGTCCGCGCCCAGGACCAGGTCGAAGCCGCGCTGGACGCCGCTGCGGAAGGTGACGTCGACACCGTGCTCGTGTTCCGTGAGCGTACGGATGGAGTCGTCGAACACGAACTCCACGTCGTCACGGACGGCGTCGTACAGGGCTTCCGTCAGCTCACCGCGGGGCACCTCGATGTCCCGTCCCTCGATCCCGCCGGTCACCGCCTGCGGATGCACCACCGCCACCTCACCGCCATCGGCGTCGAGGAAGGTCATCCGGCGTGACTCGACGTGTGCTTCCCCGAGTCGCGGCAGGATGCCCATCCGGCGGACCACCTCCACGGCGGTGCCCCGCACGTCGACCGGGTATCCCCCGCCCCGTAGCGCGCCCGCCTTCTCCACCACAGTCACCGCGAATCCGTGCCGGTGCAGCCAGAACGCCACGGCGGGACCGGCGATGCTCGCGCCGGAGATCAGGACCGTACCTCGGGCTGCGGTTCTTGTGTTCATTTCTCGACTCCTGTGTGCAACTGGGTGGGAGGGGGACGCCGTCGCGGATGCAGCGCGCGGCGAAGGGGCTGAAGGGGCTGACGGCCTTGCCGACCTCCGTGGAGGTCCGTCACACCGCCTGCCGCTCGGGGGCGGGCGGTGACGCGCTGCGGCTGGGGCGTGTGGTGCGCGCGAGGTGGACGGCCGGCAGCGCGGCGAGCGCGAAGGCGCCGGCAGCGACGGCGATGTAACTGAACACGCCCGTGGCCGAGTTCGTGCTGTCGCCGTCGACGACCACGGAGGTCGACTTGAGTACGGCCGCGCCCACGAAGTCCAGGACCACCGAACCGATCGAGACCATGACCATGACCAGGCTGGACGCGATGCCCTGCCGTTCGGCGGGCGCCAAGTCACCCGCCATGTTGAAGCCGGCCGTCCCGAGCGCTCCCACGGTGACGCCCAGGAGGAATCCGCAGCAGAGCGCGACGGGGAGGAGGGAAACTCCGAGGAACATACCCAGGGTCACGACCGTGCCGAGCACGACCGCCCCGGCCAGGGTCGAGGCCGGTCCGATGCGGGCGGCAAGCCAACCGGCCGCCGGACCCCCGAGCGTGACGCCCAGCCCGGGTGCCGCGAGCAGCAGTGCCACCGACCCCTGGTCGGCCAGTCCGTAACCGAGGTGCTGGTCCGCGGAGACGTCACCGATGAGCGGGATCAGCTGGAGCATGCTCTGGTACGAACCGGCGGCGAGGAAGACGACGAGGAGCGTGAGCATCAAGGGCCGGCCGAGGTCCCGTATGTCGATGAGGGGTTCGGGCTTCCGGCTCGACACCAGGAACCACCTGGCCAGAGCCGCGACGCCGCCGGCGAGGAGAGCCAGCGGGCCGACGGCGGCCCAGCCGAGCTCCGGGCCCAGACTGACGTAACCGAGCACACCGGCGAGACCTCCACCGAGCAGCAGGGCACCGCCGATGTCGATCCTGCCCTGGGTCCTGACCAGGGATTCGGGGAGGACACCGCGCACGCAGACCGCCATCACGGCCGCGACGAAGGCCGACACGAGGAACAGGACCTGGAAGCCGAACGCCACGGCCAGCTTCTCGATGAGGAAACGCGCCCCGATGTTGAGCACGGCGGAGCCGGAGGTCACGATGCCCACGATGATCATCGCGATGCGGGGTGCGCAGACGTCCCGGACGATGGCGACGGAGAGGAACACGGCGGCCAGGGACGCTCCTTGCAGCACGCGCCCCGCGACGAAGAGCCAGATGCCGGGGGCCACGGCGCATAAGAGGGCGCCCGCGCAGCTGAGGAGCAACGTCAGTACGAGCACCCTGCGCTTGCCGTGGATGTCGGCGCTCCTCCCGAGCAGGGGCGCCCACATCACTCCCGCCAGCATCGCGGTGGCGTTGAGCCACGCCGGCTGGTCGGTACCGAAGTGGTCGAGCATCTCCGGGAGGACGAGCAGCGGCGCGGTGATGGCCGAGTCGACCACGAAGTTCACCATGGCCAGGAGAGCCACCAGGCCGATGAGCCGCCCGGTCCATCGCGTGTGCGGTCCGGTGTCCGGGGTGTCGGTCCTGCTCTGATGCATCAGGGACTCCTCACGACGGGCTCGCGGCGGCGTACACCGCCCGCCCCATTTAAGATACGTTTTAGTTTCTTATCTGGAGAGTAGAGTACGCCCATAAGAAACGTCAAAGTATCTAAGGAGTGTTGTGGGACGACGGCGCGGCGAAGCGCTCGAGGCGGCGATCCTCGAAGCGGCGTGGGACGAGCTGAGCGAGCGGGGATACGCGAACCTGACCTTCGACTCCGTCGCCTGCCGGGCCGGCACCAGCAAGCCGGTGCTCTACCGGCGTTGGGCGGACAAGCAGAAGCTGGTCGAGGCGGCCGTGGTGCGCCGCAACGTCGTTCAGTCGACCGCCCCGGCCGACACCGGCTCCCTGCGCGGTGACCTGATCGCCACCCTCACCGAACTGAGCGAGAAGCAGGGGCCGTTCCTCACCCAGCTCAGCCTGCTGCTCGCCGACTACTTCACCGAGGCCGGCTCCAGCTTCGCCGAGCTGCGCGAGACGATCGTCGCCGGACGCCGCTCCGGGCGCGACGAGATCATGGAGCGCGCCGTCGCGCGCGGCGAGCTCGATCCGGCCAGGCTCACGCCCCGGATCGCCTCGCTCCCCTTCGATCTGCTCCGAGCGGAGACCATGATGACACTGCGTCCGGTCGCGCCCGAGGTCATCGAGGAGATCGTCGACACGATCTTCCTGCCGCTGGTCCGCCGGAAGGACACCGCGCCGCACTGAACCGTTCAGCGTCCCCGTCTCCCGCCCGCCCCGGCCGGGCCCGCGCGTCTCCCTCTCCTGATGGGGCGTCATGAGCGTGCGAGGGAAGGCGGATTGTCACTCCAGCGCGCCTCGCCGGGGCGCCGCGCGCCGATGCGGGGACGGACGTCGTCCGTCGGGTCCACGGCGGCACACCGAGGCCCCCGGCATGAACGAGGTGCGGGGCCGCTCATCCAGGCGCACCATCTGAGGTAGGGGGCGACGGGCCGCAGGGGTGAGCCGCGGCCACGGCACTGTGCGGAACACTCGCCGTTGAACACGCAAGGAGTCGTCATGCCCATGCTGCTCATCAAGGGCTTCTACGACATCAAGGGCTCCCAGCCCGACGGGGACACGGTCCACTTCACGGCCGACGACCCCTCGGAGTGGGGGCTGGTCGGCGGCGGGCTGGGCCGCGCCGTCGAGCACAGCGCGGTGGGCCGCGCGAAACTGCGACTGGACGCGATCGACGCGCTGGAGACGCACTACGGCGCGCACCGCGTCCACCAGCCGCTCCGGTTCGCTCACGCCGCACGCGACGAACTGCTGCGCCGACTCGGCTTCACCGATGTCCAGCACCGCCCGGACGAGACGGTGACCGACACCACCCCGGACACCGTTCCCGGGTTCGTCCTCACCCGCGGCGCCGATGTGCACGGGCGCTGCATCGCCCTGGCGGGGCACGGGGAGCCGCCGGGGACCAGCGGCCGCGAGATCGACGTCGACGTCCCGGTGCTGAGGACGACGGTCAACCACCACCTGCTGACGACCGGCTTGGCGTACCCGACGTTCTACCGCAGCCTGTTCACCAGTCTGCGCGCGGAGATGGCCACCGCCGCCCGGGAGGCGCGCGACGCGGGACGGGGCCTGTGGCCCAGCGATGTCACCACGACCGGGGCGAAGATCACCGGACTGGCCTCGCTGACCGACGACGTCGTGATCCTCCCGAAGCTGTTCCGCCGGCTGGTCGACTACCTGAATCTCGGCATGCCGCTCACCTGCTTCCCGGCCTTCCTGGCCGGCGTCGGGGACCGCTTCTCCATCCTGTCCACGGGCGAGCGCTGCGTGGGCCTGCACCGTGTCATGGAGGCCGTGGACGGTCAGACCGTGAGGATGACGCACGACCCCGAGGACCTGCTCTTCGAGGACGCCTGACACCGGCCGTCCTCGCCGCCGTCCGCCGTGGCGGCAGAGGCCGCCCGCGGGTGTGTGCCGAGCGATGATCCGGCCGATATGCCATCACGACACGTCGGGCGTAGTGTCCGCGTATGGGCGATTTTCGGTACGGCTGGTGTGCTGCGGCCCTGCCGGAGTCGGCCGGGTACGGCGGCTGTCACCGCCGCCCGGCGCACCGGCGGGCGACGTGGCGGGCACAGCACGGCCGCCCGGCCGCCGGAGGTGCGCGGCCCGCGTCGCCCCCTGGCGCATGCCACCGTGCGGCGGTGGCCGACGGCCGGCAGCCGGCCTCCCCGGGCGGGACGAGCCGGACGTGGCCCGGCCCCGGTGGTGAGGCGGCCGGAGCCCGCTCGCGGTGGCCGAGGAGCCTTCGAGGGCTGCCGCTCGATACGACCGGACGGGACCGGACGGGACCGGTCCGTCCACCGCTGCGGTGTCACGTGGACGGCTGATGGACACCGCGATGGCCGCCGTGGTGCGGGAGACCGGTGCGTTCGGCGGACTGCTGTACGTGCTGCCGCCGGGCGACGACGCGTTGTGGCTGATCCTCGTGGCGGGGGTGCCGCGCGAGTTCGTCGTCCCGTGGCGCAGGGTCGCCCTGACCGACCCGATGCCGGTGGCCGACGCCGTACGCGAGCGGCGCCTGGTGTGGGTTCCCGGGCAGGAGTCGATGGCGCGCCACTACCCGCGGCCGGCGCTCGTGCTGCCGTACGACTTCGCGCTGTCGGCCGCTCCGGTCACGTCGAGCGCCGAGGTGCGGGGCGGGCTGGTGCTGTTGTGGTCCGGGGCCCGTTCACCCGAGCCGAGCCCCGGTGTACGGGACGCCATCGAGAGGGGCTGCCATCGTCTGGGCACCCTGCTGCAGCAGGCCGTGGACCGCGGCGACCCGCTGCCGCCGCCCGGCCGGCCGCGGACCCTGTCCCCGGCGGCCCGGCGCGCCGTCTCCCCCGGCGAGGCGGAGGTGGTCGCGTCCTTCGTCGACCGCCTGCCCGGAGGGTCCTGCGCGCTGGACACCAACGGACGCATCACGTTCGCCACACCGACCGCCGCCGACCTCCTGGGCGCCGACCCGGCCGACCTGGTGGGCGCCCTGCCCTGGGAGGCGCTGCCGTGGATGGACGTCCCCCAGGTCGAGGACCGCTACCGGGCCGCGATGGTCAGCCGCAAGCCCCAGTCCTTCGTCGTCCTGCGCCCACCGGACGTCTGGCTGTCGTTCGAGCTGTACCCGGACGCCTCCGGCATCAGCGTCCGCATCACCGGCACCGATCCGTCCGAGAGGGCTCCCGCGCCGTCGTCCGAACCGGCCGCGGGGCCCAGCCGCGCCACCCTGCTGTACCACCTGATGCAGCTGGCCGCCACGCTCACCGAGGCCGTCGGTGTGCAGGACGTGGTCGACCAGACCGCCGACCAGCTCATGCCCGCCCTCGGCGCGCAGGGCATGGTGCTGATGACCTCCGAGGACGGCCGTCTGAAGATCCTCGGCTACCGCGGTTACCGCGCCGACGTCATGAGCCGCTTCGACGGCGTCCCCCTGAGCCTGGACATTCCCGGCACCAAGGTGCTGACCTCCGGTGTGCCGAGCTTCTTCGCGTCCTTCGACGACCTCAACCGCGCCTACCCGTCCACCGTGCACGAGGACGGGATGGCCGCCTGGGCGTTCATGCCGCTGATCGCCTCCGGCCGCCCCATCGGCTCCCTGCTGTTGTCGTACCGCCGGCCCCATGCCTTCCCGCCCGGGGAACGCGCCGTGCTCACCTCGCTGGCCGGTCTGGTCGGCCAGGCCCTGGACCGCGCCCGCCTCTACGACAGCAAGAACAATCTCGCCCATCGTCTGCAGTCCGCCCTGCTGCCCCACAGCCTGCCCCACCTCCCCGGGCTGAGGGTCACCGCCCGCTACCTGCCCGCCGCCCGCGGCCTGGGCATCGGCGGTGACTTCTACGACCTGATCCGTCTCGACCGGCACACCGTGGCCGCGACGATCGGTGACGTGCAGGGCCACAACGTGGACGCGGCCGTCCTCATGGGGCAGGTGCGCACCGCCGTCCACGCCCACGCCACCGTCGGCGCGCCCCCCGACCACGTCCTGGCCGGCACCAACCGCCTCCTCACCGATCTCGACCCCGGCCTGTTCACGAGCTGTCTCTACGTCCATCTCGACCTCGCCCGCCGGCGCGCCTGCCTGGCCACCGCCGGGCATCCGCCGCCCCTGCTGCGCCATGCGGACGGACGCACCGAGCTACTGCGGGTCACCCCCGGTCTCCTCCTCGGCATCGACCCGGACGTGCGGTACCCGACGCTGGAGTTCGCCCTGCCCCGCGGCTGTGTGCTCGTGCTCTACACCGACGGACTCGTCGAGGCCCCCGGGGTGGACCTCGACGACGCCACCGCCGCCCTGGCCGGCCTGGTGGAGCACGCCGATCCGACCGACCTCGACGCCATGGCCGACACCCTCATCCGGCACGCCCCCACCCCGGGCGACGACATCGCCCTGCTGCTCATCGGTCCCGGTGCGTGACGCCCGGGGCCGCGCGCTCGGCCGGGTCGGCGGGCTCACGGGTGCGCGGGGCGGGCCGGCCCCCGCCCCGTCCCCCGGTCAGGGCGCCGGCCGCGGTCCGCTCCCGGGTGCCGGGGGCACGGCGGGGGCCGTGAGGGCGGCGAGCAGGCGGTCGGCCGGAAGGGCCGGCACCGTCCGGCCGTCGAAGCCAGTGGTGGTCGTCGCGGCGAGCAGGGAGTTGAGCACCGCCTCCTCGACCCCGTCGAGGACCGCCTCGAACAGCGGCCCGAGTGCGGCGTCGGCCACCGGTGCGCCGGCGTCCGGCCGGGTGCCGAAGGCCACGGCGTAGTCGCCGCTGCCGTGGCTGTAGGCCGCGCCCGAGCGGGCCAGGGCGAACACCGCACGCCGCGCCACGCGGGTGAGCTGCCGGGCGTCGAGCGGGGCGTCCGTGGCCACCACGATCATGCAGGAGCCGGTCTCCGCTCGCGGTGCCGGGTCGCGGGCTCGCAGGCCCAGGGCGCCGGGAGTGACGGTGCGGCCGAGGACCCGCAGGGTGCCGCCGAAGTTCGCCTGCACCAGGACGCCCACGGTGCACCGGCGCCCCTCCAGCTCCGGCGTGCGCGACGCGGTCCCGATCCCGGCCTTGAATCCCAGGGCGACCGTGCCCGTTCCGGCTCCGACGCAGCCCTCGGCGACCGGTCCGCCGGACGCTGTGTCGAGGGCGGCCCGCACGTGCTCCTCGTGGACGGGCCGGGCCCTGATGTCGGACAGGAAGCCGTCGTTGCACTCCCCCACGACGGGATTGAGGCTCAGCACCTGCTCGCAGCCGGGCCGTTCGAGCATCCAGCCGACGAGGGCGTCGGCGACGCGGAAGGCCGACAGCGTGGAGGTGAGCAGGACCGGCGTCTCCAGCGTGCCGAGTTCGGCGAGCTGGGTCGTGCCGATGAGCTTGCCGTAGCCGTTGCCGGTGAAGACGCCCGCGGGCAGGGGGGTGTGAGGGGCCACGGCGGCGGGCACGACGGCGGTGACCCCGCTGTGCACGCCGGTGGGCCGGCGGACGGTGGTGTGGCCGACGCGGACGCCGGGCACGTCGGTGATCGCGTCGAGGGGCCCGGGGGCGGTGGTTCCGATGACGATGCCGAGGTCACGGGCCCGGGGCCGGGTGCCCGGTGCGGTCTGTGGATGAGCCGGTCGTTCCATGGGGCAGGAGGTTACGCGGCCCCGTCCGGGGGCCGGCGGGGTGCTGCGGCCGGACGCGGCAACTCGTCCGGCCGCGGCGCGCATAGGGGCTTGAGGGGCGGGCCGGACCGCTGTGCGTCCGGCGTCAGGCCTCCTCGCCGGCGCGGCCCTCTCCGGCCATGTACCGCCAGACGAGGGCGTGGGCCAGGATGATCAGGACGATCAGCAGGAGTGCCTCGGTCTGGATGGGGCGCAGATCGACGTGGCGGGCGAGGTCGGGGAAGGCCCCGACGACGGCGATCAGGGCGTAGAGCAGTGCGGCGGCGGCCTGTTGCCAGATGAGGAAGTGGTGGCCGCGGGCGCGGGCCAGCAGCCGCAGGGTGGACGCGCAGCCGATCACGGAGAGGGCGATGAAGGCCCCGCGCCAGATGCTCGGCTGTTCGGTGCCGCCGACCTGGGCGAACAGACCCATGACGGCGGGCAGCAGAAAGGACAGGTAGATCCCGCCGACGACGCGGCGCAGCCGGCGGTCGCGCATCCAGTCGGCGTGGCTCTGGACGACGTTCCACCACAGGCCGACCAGGGTGAAGCAGGTGGTGGAGAAGAGCGCGTAGAAGGTGCTGACATCCATGAACGACGAGAGTGGCAGCGCCCCCGCCGCCGCGAGGGCTCACACGCCCGGCAGCCGTCGAGCGCCGCCGGTACGGGCTAGGGTCGGTCGCTTGGACCAGGTCGGCTGAGGGAGACCGCGCCTCTCGGCCCACCCGAGCGGGATGCGCGTGCCACGCCCCGCGACGCCGACATCCCAAGGACAGGCCCCGAGGGCCGGCCCTCTCCGGCGGAACCCGAGCCGGCCGCTCACGGGGGTCCCGCCGGACGTCCGGCGCGTCGCGGGCCGGGCGGGGTCGTCACGGCTACCAGGTGGGTGACACGTCGGTTCCGAAGCCGCCGCCCGCCGGGCGCTTCTCGAAGTGGAGATGGGGGCCGGTGGCGTTGCCGGTGGAGCCGACCTCTCCGATCTTCTGTCCGGCCTTGACCGACCCCCGTTTCACGGTCTGTTCGGAGAGGTGGCAGTACCAGTAGTCGAACCCTCCGGCGCGCAGCACGAGGAAGTCACCGAAACTGCGGTCGAACCCGCTGCGGACGAGGGAACCGGCGAGCACCGCGACACAGGGTGTGCCGTTCGGAGCGGCGTAGTCGGCGCCGGTGTGGTAGCCCAGGCTCCAGTGCGGCCCCTTCACCCGGTAGGCGGTCGTGACACGGTGTCCGGGTACGGGAGAGGCGACACGGCCACCGGCAGCGGGCGGCGGTGCCGGGACGCGGAGCCGGTCCCAGGAGGTCTTGCCCGGGATGCCGTTGGCGTCGGCCCCCTCGAATCCGATCTTGCGCTGCCAGGCGGCGTACGACTGCTGGTCGGCTTCCGTCCACTCGGGTCCGGGGCCCGTACGGTACTTCCCGCACCCTTCCGCCACCAGACGCTTGCCCATCGAGGCGATCATGGGACTGCGTTGTCCCTCGTGGAAAAATCTCGCTCCTGGGAACTGCGCCAACGCGGGCATGGCCCTGCTCCTTTCACCGAAGGGCCGGATGACTTCTCGCCGAGGGGCCGGACCGCGCTGCGGACGGACTGCGGGGAGGCACGACGCGAGGGTGCCTCGGCCGGGCCGTGCGTCCGCCGGCCGGTCACCGTCGTCCTACCTCCACCATGCGCCCGGGGCGCAGCACGCGCAATCCCGGAAACCCGCTGGCCACCGGGTCTCTGACGGTACGTCCGTCCACGCCGCGGGCCGCGTGGGAACTCCCCGCCGGGGTCACGCACGGGGGACCTCCAGCCTGTCCCAGCTGACCTGTCCGGGCACGCCGTCGGCGGCGTCCCCCTCGAAGCCCAGCTTCTGCTGCCAGGCGGCGTACGACCTCACGTCGCCCGCTCCCCACACGTCGGCGGGGGCGCCGGCGGTGTAGCGGTCGCAGTCCTCGGCGACGAGCCGGCCGTGCAGGGCCGCGATGACGGGCGACCTGCGTCCCGCCTGGAAGAACGACGCACCGGGGAACGGCTCGAACCGGGGGCGGGCGGACACGAAGGCGGGCCAGGAACCCGGGTCGACGTGGTCGTTCTCCGGGACGTGCGCATGGGCGTACCAGCCGCCCCGCGACCTCCATGTGGCCGCCGGAGCGGTGTTGCGGGTCAGGGAGGTCGGGCGGCCCATGGGCCAGACGTCCGGTACGCCCCAGGACCCGGCCCATGCCTGGAGGTCGGCCCAGCCCTCGCAGGGAGTGTCGACCAGCCTGGCGAACACCTTGCCGCCGAGGCGGCAGTGCGGGAAGAACAGGGCCTCGATCTGGATGACGACCTGGCCGGCCCGGTTGGTCCGGGTGCCGCCCGCCGCGTCGAACAGGGCCTTGCTGCGGGAAGTGGCGGGGAAGAACTGGGCGAACGCTCCGGTGAAGGGATCCCAGAGGATGTGCGGGGCCCGGCCTTGTCCGCTGCCGGTGAAGAAGCCCTTGAGGCGGGCGAAGGGGACCAGATCGGCAGGAGCCGTGGCGGTGGCGGACCGGTCCGCGGTGATGTGCGCGATCGCCTTCGCCGGGAAGCCGGTGTCACAGGGCGCGTGGTCCCCGAGGTCCGCCTTGATGGCTTGGGGCATCCATGGGTGGGGCATGGTGAGTCCTTCCCTCTGCGCCCCGCACATGGTCTCGGGGTGCGGCGCGAGAGAAACGGGAAGCGGGCGCCGGACGGACCACGGGCCGTGCGGGAGACCCTCCCGCACTTCCTACGATGCGACCGGCCGGGGGCTGCGGCAACCATTGAAACCCGGACCAAGTGGTGTGCCGGTACGCCCTTTGCCGCCGCGGTCGTTGGGCGGTGACGGGCGGCACGGGCCGCTGTTCACCGGGCGCACCGCGGAAGCGTCACGCGTTCCGCGGGACGGTCCGCGGGACGGGACCGACGACGACGTCCGGCGAGCGCGCGACGAAGGCGTGCGTGCGGGTGCGCGCGGTGCCGGGCCCCGGAACAACGGCTGGACAGCGGCCCGGTGGTCCCGTTGCGGGATGCGGCGGACAGGAGAAGAGTGGAGGCATACGGGCTCTGCATCCTTCGAGCTCCACGTCTTCCGGAGCCGCCGTCAGCGGGAAGGATCCGCGGCGGACGAAGCAGCACAGCGCCGACCGTATCCGGAACCATCATGACCAGAATCTCCCGGCGACACCTCCTCCACGCGTCCAGCGCATCCCTTCTGGCCGCAGCGCTCGCGTTGCCGGCAGGTCTGTCGATGGCCGCCGCACAGCCTCAGAGCGCGAACGGGAGCCTTGCCGGACTGCCGGCCCAGACCACCGAACCTCCGTCGTCCCCCGTTGCTCCGCCGCCCTCTCCGCCGCCTTCCCCACCGCCCTCCCCGCCGGGCGATCCGACGGAGCCGACGGAGCCGACGGAGCCCACGGAGCCCACGACGGCCCCCACCTCCCCACCGGACTCCGAACCGACGTCCGGGACGGCGGAGCCGACGCCCTCCACGACCGATCCCTCCACCACGCCGAGCGACCCCTCCGACACCTCGCCGCCGCCGGGCACGGGTGACACGGACGCGGAGACGTCCGAACCGCCGCCGGAGCAGACGGCGAAGATCGAGGAGACGGTGGCGACCCTGAGCGAGGAGAAGGAACGCGTCCCCGAAACGCTCACGGCGACCGTGGACAAACTGATCGACATCGTCGACACGGTCGAGGACCCGGCGGAGATGCCGCAGGACCGGGAGGGAGTCACCGAGAGCGCGGAGAACCTGACCACCGCGCTGGCCGCCATCAACGACCCGGAAACCCCTCCCCAGCTGCAGAAGGAACTGACCACGATCGTGAAGCAGGTCACGACGACGCTCGAGGTGGTCAACGTGGCCGAGGTGCCGCCCGAAGACCGGTCGCTGCTCCTGCTGGTGGTCAAACGGACCACCGCCACGCTGGACGTCATCTGTGATCCCAAGACACCGCCGGAGACACGGGACCGGATGATCGCCATCATGAAGGACTCGGTCTACGTCGCGAAGATGACTCCGAACGGGGCGGGGGCCGATTCGCCGGACCGGAGCCAGAGCCCTCCCGGGACCAGGATTCCCCGGGAGTCCACGGTGAACACGCTGCTGCTGGTGAGCTCCTCCGAGGACATCATGGGCGACCGGCGGACGCCCGCGAGGGAACGGGACCGGCTGGCGGACATCACCCATCAGGTCAGCGCGCTGCTGAGGAAGGCCAGTGACCCCGGGACGTCGCAGAAGGAACGCTCCGAGGTGGCGGAGGAACTGGAGAAGAAGACCGCGCGCATGAAGGACCAGCAGGAGCAGTCCGCGTCCGCCCGCAAGGGCGCGGAGGTGTCGCTGGGCAAGGCCGCGGCGTTCTGCACCAGCGCCATCTTCGAGTCCACCCGTGAGTCCGCTCTCGTGCAGGGGCTGAGGAAGCTGATTCCCCCGAAGTGGGAGGCAGAAGGGGTCAAGGACTTCTGGAAGGCGAAGGAGATGAACGACGAGACGCTCGACGTCCTCGCCCAGCTGCGGAACAACGAGCACACCCACGGCCCGTTCGAGGTCGTGGAGATCGTCACCGAACTCGCCGAGATCGTCCCGTACGACAGGCTGTTCGGGAGTCTGGGAGGCTCCGCCCTGTCCTGCAAGCAGACCGCCTCCTACCTGGACGAGAGGTTCGGGATCACGGTCGGCACCTGGCTCACCAGGAGCGGGTGACCGGGTCACACCCCGGCGGATTTCAGCAGTTCGGCCGCGGAGATCTCCGAATCGGCGCGGGCCCGCGCGGTTCCGTATCGCTCCAGCTCCCGCCGTTCCTCCCGGTAGTCGGCCGACCCGACGAAATTGAAGGGGAAGGACGATATCGAGGATATGATGCCACCCCCCGGGGACCAGACGGACGTCACATAACGCGGTTTGCGCGTGACGTTGATCAGGTTGTTGTTGTGCCGAACCCTTCCGCGGAATATGAGCTGCCCACCGCACACCACCGGGTCGCAGTAGTAGCGCCTGTCGCGTTCGTTCCACGAGAGGTGGGGGAACCTGAACTGTTCCACATCAAGTTTCCCCCGGTCTTTTCTCATGTACGAGATCTGCAGTTCGGCACTCAGCGTGTCGTATCCGATGTCCTCGGGAATCTGGAACACCCTTCGCATGGCGTACTCCTGCCCGACGTCGAGCGAGTTGCCCAGGTCGTAGAAGCGTCCGCTGCTAATCGTGGTGTAGCGGAGCTGGTCGACGAAGACCTCGCCCTCACCCTCGCCCACCCCCCGCCTTTCCACGCTCTCCCGCCACTCCGTCAGCAGGTCCCCCTCGCTCTTGGAATAAAGGGCGACCCTGCCGCGGACCGTGTAGATGTTGTTGATGATGTACACCGGAATTCCTCCGGTGTTCTTCATGTGAATCGTCAGCGGAACGTGGACGAAGGGGAGGTTGACGTCTTTCCACGCCTTGCCGAATTCCACCTTCAGGGAGAAGTGCATGGGGGCGGCCGCGGGCTGGTACATGGTGGAATAGGCGAGGCTCACCGCCGTCAGCAGCGCCGTGGCGACCACTCCGGCGGCGAATCTCTTGGGCTGCGGCACCCCCTTCCACGATTTGTGGCGCACCAGCAGGAGGAGCGCCCACAGGGACCAGCACAGGGCGGGGACGTACACCAGCAGATGGCGTGTGTACTCCTTCTCCTCGAACCAGAGGAGAAGGAGGAGGCTGTCGGTGGCCAGCACCATCATGACCCCCAGCAGAGCGACGGCTCCGGAGGCCCTGAACTGGTGTCTGCCCCAGTAGTCCAGTGCCGCGACGGCGGCGATCCCCAGCACCGCCCCCGAGAGGACGAACAGCACGCCGGTCATGCGCTGCGCGAAGGTCAGGGCCCCCGAGGCGTCCGGCCACCCGATGACCGTGTTGTACACCATGGAGACGAGCAGCCCCACCGCCATCAGGAACATGATCGCGCGTCTTCGCCAGGGGTGGTCGGGCCAGGTCCCGCTGTCACCGCCGCGCCAGAATATGGATGCCGGATCGTCCAGGTCCATGGTCGCCGGATAGCCGCGGCGGCCGAGTATCCTGCGCAGCTCCGCCGGCGACCAGGCGCTGCCGGCCTGCTGGCCGCCGATGACGACGCGGCGCAGACCACGGCTGTCCGGCGGCTCCACGACGACCCATGGGCGGATGCTCATGACCACAGGCTCGGACCCGCGCCGGCATCGTGCACGCGGGGCTACCCCGTTTGCCGTCGTCCGCCCGCCCGTGACGCGGGCGTCCGGCGCGGCCCGTTGCGTACTCTTGCGGCATGCGCATGCGCCCCACCCTGAGCTGGACGCCCGAGGGAGACCTGCCGCCGGGCACCACGGATCCGGCTCCGGTCGCCGACGCCCTGAGTGCCGGCGGTGTGCTGGTGCTCAGCGGGGCGGGCATCTCCACGGAGTCGGGCATCCCGGACTACCGGGGTGAGGGCGGCAGCCTGAGCCGGCACACCCCGATGACATACCAGGACTTCACGGCCGCCGCCGAGGCCCGGCGCCGGTACTGGGCGCGCAGCCATCTCGGCTGGCGCACCTTCGGCCGGGCCCTGCCCAACGCCGGGCACCGGGCGGTGGCCGCGTTCGGACGGCACGGACTGCTCTCCGGTGTGATCACGCAGAACGTCGACGGTCTGCACCAGGCCGCCGGCAGCGAGGGCGTCGTGGAGCTCCACGGGAGCCTGGACCGGGTGGTGTGCCTGTCCTGCGGCGCCCGCAGCGCGCGCCGGGAACTCGCCCGGCGGCTGGAGGAGGCCAACCCGGACTTCCGGCCGGTGGCCGCGGGCATCAACCCGGACGGTGACGCCGACCTCACCGACGACCAGGTGGGGGACTTCCGTGTGGTGCCCTGCGCGGTCTGCGGCGGCGTCCTCAAGCCGGACGTGGTGTTCTTCGGCGAGGCCGTCCCGCCGGCGCGGGTCGAGCACTGCCGTGAGCTGGTCCGCGCGGCGACCGCGCTGCTGGTCCTGGGCTCCTCGCTGACGGTGATGTCCGGGCTGCGGTTCGTACGGCAGGCGGCCCAGGCCGGCAAGCCGGTGCTGATCGTCAACCGGGACGTGACACGGGGCGACCGGCACGCGCTCACCCGGGTCGCGCTGCCCCTGGGCGCGACCCTCACCGCCGTCGCCGGGCGGCTGGGCATCCCCGTCGACGACCAGGCACCGGCCTGACCACCGCGGCACGCCCACCGACGACCGGACGGCACGGCGTCCCCTCCTCCTGACGGGCCCTGATCGTTCCGGCCCCGCGTCCGTCCCTCAGGTCGGTGCGGGGAGGCCGTCGTGCTCCACTCTTGACAGGGTCACGTCGATCGCTTGTATGGTCCAGTCCAACAGAACTCGCCGCTCCACTTCGGGAGTTGATCCCTCGCGGGCCCCGACCACATCCCCGCGGGGACGGTGAGTGCGCGCTGCCTTCGCGCCTCTTGGCCCCACCCACGAGCGGTCGTCCTGACACGTGCGGTCCCCCCACTCACGGCCACGCGGGTCCCGCGGACGATCCGAAGTGAAGGAGTTCCTCATGCGTACCAGCAAGAAGACGGCCGTGCTGATCGGCGCGGCTCTCGCCCCCGTCGTCGCCGTCTGTCTCCCCGCCTCCTCGGCGAGCGCCCACGGCTACATCTCCGATCCGCCCAGCCGCCAGGCCCAGTGCGCCGCGGGCACCGTCTCCTGCGGGGACATCACCTACGAACCGCAGAGCGTCGAAGGGCCCAAGGGGCTGACCAGTTGCAGCGGCGGCAACAGCCGCTTCGCCGAACTGGACGACGACGGCAAGGGCTGGGCCGTCACACCGGTCCCGAAGAACGCCACGTTCTCGTGGAAGCTCACCGCACGGCACGCGACCACCACCTGGGAGTACTACGCCGGCGGTCAGCGGATCGCGCTGTTCGACGACGGAGGGGCCCAGCCCGGCGAAGTGGTGAACCACCAGGTCGACTTCGGCGGTCTCACCGGGCAGCAGAAGGTGCTCGCCGTGTGGAACGTGGCCGACACCGACAACGCCTTCTACGCCTGCATCGACGTCAACGTCGGCGGCTGACCTCCGGCCGGAGCCACTGCGCGCCTCGGTTTTGGTGCCGGCTGCACCTACCGGCGCCTCGCACAGCCCCTGGGCGTGGAGCCCGGCGGCAACCCCAGCCGCCGGGAACCGCCCGGCCGCCCGGTCCGCCGGGCAGCCGGGCAGCCGGGCGTCCCCGGTCAGGAGGCCTGGGCCCGGTCGTACAGGGAATTGGCCACGTCACCGAAGTACGGGCCGAACATCCGGTCCGGCAGGAACGTGTAGCCGAAACTGTTCACGGAGACCTGGAGGCCGGTGCCGGTCGCCTCGTCGAAGCCGCTGAACCAGGGACCGCCACTGGAGCCGCCCGTCATGTCGCAGGCGAGGCTGTGGTCCTGCGAGAACAGGAAGTCCTTCGAGCTGTTGCCGCCGCAGTGGATGAGCCTGCTGCCGTCGTACGGCGAGGCGGCCGGGTATCCGAAGGCGTACATGATCTGGTTGTAGCCACCGTTGAAGCGGAGGCCCTGCGCGCCGACGACCGAGGTGAGCTTCCGCCCGTCCAGCGGGGCGACGACCGCGGCGCCGATGTCATGGTTGATGTCCTCGCTCGCCTCCCACTGCGGGGTGGTGAGCGTCTTGGTGGCGGTCCACTGGCCGTACGGGGCGCTGCCGTTGTCGTACGCCGGCACGAAGACCCAGTTCGTGTGCCAGCTGCCCTGGTACTTCACGCAGTGCCCGGCCGTGATGACGGTGCTGGCGTTGGCGCTGGTGACGGCGTTGCCGGAGCACGAGGCGGTGCGCCCCTCGAAGGTGAAGAACACCCGGCCGGCCGTGGACACCACCGCTCCCCCGCCGGTCCATGGGCCGCCGGGCCGCAGGAAGGCGGCCGGTACGGCGCCCGGTACGACGGTCGCCGCCCGCCCGACGGGCCCGGAGGCCCGCAGAGAGGAACGGTGCGGACAGACGTGCGTGAGGCAGCGTGCCACGGACATCCCGTCTTGTCAGGGTCGCATCAAATTATTCCTGGTCCGCCCGTCGCCGCCGGTGCGGGACGTTCACCAGAGGCCGTCCCGCCCGAGTGGTCACCGGACTGGGAACACGCCACCTCTTGCTATACAGTGCGTCAGCAAGCCAGGATGGTTACCCGTGGTAATAGCGCCCGGACTCGACTCGAGGAGCCCTCAGCATGGCCATCAGCACCTCAAAGCCGCAGGCCAGGAACCAGTCCTCGGACGACGGTGTGGCCCGACGGCTACTGGACTCGTCCGCGCAGCTCTCCTACGACCCGCTCACCGAGGTCGACTGGGAGACGCCGCTCGACACGAACTACCACGGCGCCAGCCCGGAGTGGAGCACGCTCTACGGGACGGCGTACTGGGACGAGATGACCGACGCGCAGCGCAAGGCGCTGACGCGCCAGGAGGCCGCGTCCGTCGCCAGCACCGGCATCTGGTTCGAGATGATCCTGCAGCAGATGGTGCTGCGGGACATCTACGCCAAGGACCCGACGGACGACACCGTCCAGTGGGCGCTCACCGAGATCGCCGACGAGTGCCGGCACTCGATCATGTTCGCCCGCGGCGCGAAGAAGCTCGGGGCCCCGGCCTACCGCCCGCACCGGATCGCCGTCGAACTGGGCCGTTTCTTCAAGACCGTCGCCTTCGGCGAGGCCGCGTACGCGGCGATCCTGGTCGCCGAGGAGGTCCTCGACGTCATGCAGCGCGACTGGATGCGCGACGAGCGGGTCGTGCCCTTCGTCCGCACCATCAACAACATCCACGTCGTGGAGGAGTCGCGGCACATGAAGTTCGCCCGCGACGAGACGCGCAAGCACCTCGCACGCGCGGGCCGGCTGCGCCGCCGCGTCCACGCCCTGCTGATCGCCGTCGCGGCCTACGTCATCGTGACGAGCATGGTGAACCGCGAGGTCTACGCGAACGCCGGTCTGGACGAACGACGCGCACTGCGCGAGGCGAAGGCCAACGAGCACCACAAGTCCATGATGCGGGCCAGCTGTTCGGGCCTGATGGAGTTCCTGGCCTCGGTGGGGCTGCTCACCCGGCCCGCCCTCTTCTTCTACCAGCGCGCCCACCTCATCTGACGACCTTCAGCTGCACCCCATCACGGACCCCGGCGGAGCGGACGACCATGGCCTTCGCGATCACCCAGACCTGCTGCAGCGACGCCACGTGCGTGTCCGTCTGCCCGGTCAACTGCATTCACCCCACGCCCGAGGAACGGGCCTTCGGCAGCACGGAGATGCTGCACATCGACCCCAAGGCCTGCATCGACTGCGGCGCCTGCGCCGACGCCTGCCCGGTGGACGCCGTCTTCCCCGTGGACCGGCTCCCCGACGAACTGCGGGAGTACGAGCGGATCAACGCCGCCTACTTCGAGGAGGCCGGGACGGCCGCCCCCGGCGACGCGGAGGCGCCGGCGGGGCGGGCGGAGGGTACGGGCCCCACGTTCCACGACTGGAGCGAACCGTCCTTCGACCGGGTGCTGCCCGCGGACTTCGGGCCGCTGCGGGTCGCCGTCGTCGGCACCGGGCCGGCCGGCATGTACGCCGCCAGGGATCTGCTGCTGCACACGCCCGCCGAGGTGACGCTGATCGACCGGCTTCCGGTCGCCGGTGGCCTCGTCCGCTACGGCGTCGCTCCGGACCACCCGGCCACCCGGAAGGTGGGCGAGTCCTTCGCCCGCTTCCACACGCATCCGCGGGTGCGGACGTACCTGGGCCTCGACGTGGGCACCCACATCACGGCGGAGGAACTCGCCGCCCATCACGACGCGGTGGTCTACGCGGTCGGCGCCAGCGCGGACCGCCGGCTCGGCGTCCCGGGCGAGGACCGGCCGGGCAGCATCTCCGCGACCACCTTCGTCGCCTGGTACAACGCGCACCCCGAGGTCGCACCGGACGCCGTCGACCTGTCGGCCGAACGGGTCGTCGTGGTCGGCAACGGCAATGTCGCGCTCGACGTCGCCCGCATCCTGGTGTCCGACCCGGAGACGCTGGCCGGCACCGAGATCGCCGGCCACGCGCTGGCGGAGCTGCGCCGCAGCAAGGTGCGCGAGGTGGTGCTGCTCGGGCGCCGGGGGCCGCGGGACGCGGCCTGCACCCGGTCCGAACTGCTCGCCCTGAGACACCTCCCGGGGGTCGACCTGCTCATCGACGACCACGATCCGCGTATCGGCGCGGCGATCGATGCCGCCGCGGCGGAGGACACGGCCGCGGTCCTGCGGGGCCTTGCCCGGGAGACCGTCGACTGGTCCCTGTCGCCGGGCGCGGACGGACAGCCGCGGCGCATCGTCTTCCGCTTCCTCTCGGCGCCGGTGGCGGTGTGCGGGAGCGAGGAGACCGGCGCCGTCCGCGTCACCGGCGGCGCGGGTGAGCTGGAGATCCCGGCCGGGCTGGTCCTGCGGGCGGTCGGCTCGCGCGGGGTGCCCCAGGCGGGGCTGCCGTTCGACGAGGCCACCGGGACCGTTCCGCACGAGCACGGGAGGGTGACCGGGAGGCCGGGGACGTACGTCGTCGGCTGGATCAAGCGCGGACCCTCGGGCGGCATCGGCGCGAACCGCACCTGCGCGGCCGAGACCGTCGGTTCCCTGCTGGCCGATGCGGTGGCGGGCGCCCTGCCCGCGCCGAGCGGCGGGCCGAAGGCGTTCCGCCGCCTGGTGCGCCGTCGGCGTCGCTGAGCGCCGCCGCGGCCCACGCATCGTCGCGCCGCCTGCACGGACGGGGTGAGGGGCGGTGTGTCCGCTCCCCCACTCCGTCCCCCGTGCGGGCGTCAGCCGAGGAGCCGGGTGAACCGCTGGGTGTCGATGTTGCCGCCGGAGACGATGACACCGATACGGCGCGGCAGCGGGGTGACGCGGCCCGCCAGCAGGGCTGCCAGCGCCGTGGCGCCGCTCGGCTCGACGACCGTCTTCATCCGCTCGAAGGCCGTGCGCATCGCGTGACGGATCTCGTCGTCGGTGACGAGCGCGATGTCGTCCACGAGCTTCTGGTTCAGGGAGAAGGTGAGTTCTCCCGGGATGTCGGCGGCCTGCCCGTCGGCGATGGTCCGGGGCACGGGAATGGAGACCCGCCGGCCCGCCTCCAGCGACCGTTTGGTGTCGTCGCCCGCCTCCGGTTCCACGCCGACGACCCGGATGCCGGGCAGCAGCCCCTTGGCGGCCGTGCCGCTGCCCGCGATGAGCCCTCCGCCGCCGACCGGCACCACCAGGGCGTCGAGGTCGCCGACCTCCTCGATCAGTTCGAGCGCGGCGGTGCCCTGACCCGCGATGACGTGGGGGTGTTCGTAGGGCGGTATCAGCGTGAGTCCGCGCTCGGCGGCGAGTGCCTCGCCGATGGCGACCCTGTCGCCGGTGTAGCGGTCGTAGGTCACGACCTCGGCGCCGTAGCCCCGCGTGGCCTCCACCTTGGACCCCGGGGTGTCCTCCGGCATGAGGATCACCGCCGTGCTGCCCAGCTCCCGGGCGGCCAGCGCCACGGCCTGGGCGTGGTTGCCGGAGGAGTACGCGGCGATGCCCCGGGCGAGCTGGGCGGGCGTGAGGCGTGATGCCGCGTTGTACGCACCGCGGAACTTGAAGGCGCCGACGCGCTGCAGGTTCTCGCACTTGACGAACACCTCGGCGCCCACGAGGGCGTTCAGGGTGCGGGAGCGCAGTACGGGCGTGCGGTGGGCGACTCCCTCGATCCGTGCCGCCGCGTCGCGCACGTCGTCCAGGGTGAGCGTCATGTCCGTTCTCCGTTCGGGTCGTTGGGCTCCTGCGCGGCGCCGTCCGGTGCGGGGCCGGGTGGCGCGCTCCGGGCCTGGGCGAGGTAGTTGTAGGCGGAGGCCCGGGAGATGCCGAGCCGTTCCGCGACCCGCTGCGGCGCGCCGCGGACCGCGAAGACGCCGTCGGCGTCCAGCCGCGCGAAGAGGCGCAGACGCTCGTCCCGGTCGAGCGCGTTCCACGGTTTGGTGTGGCGCAGTTGATGGGTGTCGACGAGTGCGTCCACGACGGAGTCGATGTCGTTGCCGAACGTCGTCGTGGGTACGGCGACCGGGTCCTGCACACCGGCGAGTTGGCCGATCAGCGAGCCGACCTGGTGCACCGCGGTGATGTCGAGGTTGACGCACAGGGCCCCGAAGACGGTGCCGGCGGAGTCACGGAGCACCATCGTGGAGGACTTGACGAGCTTTCCCCCGGGCGTGCGGGTGATGTAGTTGAGCTGGTCCTCGGCCGCGTCGCCCCGGGCGAGGATGCCCATGCCGATCTCGCTCATCGACCCGCCCACGGTGCGTCCGGTGACCGATCCGGCGATGGCGACGACGGAGTGCTGCGGGCGGCGGAAGTCGTGGACGACGACCTCGCAGAAGGATCCCAGCGTCGCGGCGATGCCGTCGGCCACGGGCTTCAGCGCCGCGATGACGGCGTCCTGTTCGCGTGCCCGCCCCGGCCCCGGTTCCTCAGGCGGCGTCCGCGTCCTCCCGTCGGATCCGTCCGGTTCTGTGTTCAGCACGGTGCGCCCTCCTGCCGGTGCCGTCACTGCGACGAGCGGGCCGTTGGACCTATGATCCAGCACTTGGACGGAAATTCCAAGAGGGTCGGGTGCCCGTGTGCGGGATCGCTGTCCACGCGCGGCCCGTCGGCCGGCATCCCCGGGCGCGTCGGGCAGCGGCAGGGCGTGGAGGTGTCCCGGCGCGGCTCACCCGATCAGTCGCGGGTACTCCACGCGTCCGGGCCGCCGCCCCTCCATTCGACCGAGGGGGACTGGCGCACCCAGTCGTCGTCGGCGCTCTCCAGCCCGGCGAGGCGCAGGAACTCCACGACGTCCAGCAGCCCGTACGCCATGCCCAGGAACCGCCCGTCCGCACGGACGCGCCGGCCGCCGTCCTCGCCGGGCGGGTAGATCACGATGGGCTGGTCGCTCGCCATGGGACCAGCCTGCAATGAGGCGCATCCGCGCGCATGCGGTGGCCGCGTGGACCCGGTGGCCACGGGGCCGTTCGCCGTACGGCTCCCGGGCTCGCGGCCACGGCTCCTCATGACGGCGTCGAGGCCGTCATGTCCTGGGTGCCGATCACGGAGAGCAGGCGCAGCTGTGCCGCACCCTCGGTGCCGGGCGGGGCGCTGAACCACAGCAGGCGCTGGCGGCCGTCCTCGCTGAACAGGCTGTGGCAGTCCAGCTCGATGACGCCCAGGACGGGGTGGACGATGCGCTTGTGGTCGGTGCGTCTGAGGGCGACGTCGTGGGTGTCCCAGAGGGCGGCGAACTCCTCGCTGCGGCGCCGGAGCCCGGCCACCATCCGGGTGACCTCGCGGTCGCTGCCGCGCCGGGCCGCGACCGCCTGGAGGTCGGCGACGAAGACCCGGGAGTGGTGGGGGTGGTCCTCCGCCGGGTAGAGGCTCCGCGCCGCGGGATCGGTGAACCAGCGGTGGACGAAACTCGCCTCGGGGCCGTGCGCGGCCGGGGGCGGTCCGACGAGCGCGACGGCCAGCGGGTTCTGCACGAGGGTTTCGTGCAGGTCGGTGATGATCTGGGCGGGGGTGGTGGTGAGCTGGTCCAGCAGACCGAGCAGACCCGGCTGGACGTGCGCGGTGGTACTCCGGGCGACGGGCGGGAGCGGCCGGTCCGCGAGGTGGAACAGGTGGTCGCGTTCGTCGCCGTTCAGCCGGAGGGCCCGGGCGAGGGCGGCCAGGACCTGGGCCGAGGGCTGGGCGCCGCGTCCGCGTTCCAGCTCGGTGTAGTAGTCCGCGGACAGCCCCGCCAGATGGGCGACCTCCTCGCGCCGCAGTCCGGGCACCCGCCGGCGCGGGCCGGTGGGCAGGCCGACGTCGGACGGGCGGATCCGGTCACGGCGGGACTTGAGGAACGCGGCAAGGGCGGCATGGTTCACGTCTCCATGGTCGCGCGCGCGGTGACCGCCAGCCAGGGGCTCGCAACCCCTGGGTGGGGACAGCCCTGGCTGGGCCGGGCGCACCGGGCCACGCTGGAACCACGACGGGCGGCGCACCACGGCCCCCGGGCCCGCCCCGCCCGTCGTGGCACCCCTTGTCCGGCACGTCAGCAGGAGTCCTCATGTCCGCCCAGGAGACCGCGCCCCGTCACGCCGCGTCCGCACACCACACCGGCCGCCCCCGCGTCGCCGTCGTCACCGGAGGCTCGCGCGGAATCGGCCGCCGCACGGTGAGCCGGCTGGCGGCCGACGGGTTCGCCCTCGTGGTCGGCTACGCGGGCCGTCGCGAGGCGGCCGAGGACGCCGTCGAGGAGGTCACCGGCGCCGGCGGCCGGGCGATCGCCGTCCGGGCCGACGTCGCCGACGAGCAGCAGGTCGCCGCGCTGTTCGCCGCCACGGAGGACCGGTTCGGGGGCGTCGACGTCGTCGTCCACGCGGCCGGCCGGATGTCCCTGGCGCCCGTCGCCGAACTGGACCTGTCGGAACTGGACGCGCTGTACCGCACCAACATCCGTGGCACCTTCGCCGTCGCCCAGCAGGCGGCGCGCAGGCTCCGCGGCGGCGGCTCGTTCATCGCCTTCTCCACCTCCGTGGTGGGCCTGGCCTTTCCCGGTTACGGCGCCTACAGCGCCGGCAAGGGCGCCGTCGAAGCGCTCACGCCGATCCTCGCGCGGGAGCTGCGCGGCCGGGACATCACCGTGAACGCCGTGGCACCCGGTCCCACCGCCACCGACCTGTTCCTCGAGGGCAAGGACGAACAGACCATCGCCCGGCTGGCCGCCCAGCCCCCGCTGGAACGCCTCGGCACCCCCGCCGACATCGCCGAAGTCGTCGCCTTCCTCGCCTCCCCGGCGGGCCACTGGGTGAACGGCCAGGTCATCCGGGCCAACGGCGGCATCATCTGACGCCCGCTCCTCCGCGTACCCGGCCGGTGCGCGCCCACGGCCCCCGCCCCCGACAGCCGCTGCGCCGAGAAGTGCCGTCGGCACTTCGCCGGGCCGGACTCCCCTCTCACCGCGGGCGGACGCCCGCGACCCCGTATCAAAGGAGACCCACCATGCCGTTCGCGAACTTCAAGGTCCCTGCCGGAAGCCTCGACGAGAAGCAGAAGGAGCTGATCGTCACCCGCACCACCGAGCTGTATGTGGAGGTGTACGGCGAACGGGCCCGGAACAGCACCATGGTCCTGGTCGAGGAGGTCACCGACGGCGGCTGGGGCATCGGCGGCGACGTCCTGACCCTCGCCATGCTCCAACAGCCCGCGCAGGACTGACGTTCCGCAGCGGGGCGGGGTCTTCGGCTCGCTCAGCGCCGGCCGCGTCCGGAACGCCGCCCCGCGGCCGCACGTCCGCCGAGGACCAGCCGGCCCGCCGTCGCACCGACCGCGTACCAGAACAGGTCCGGCGCGTTGAAGGTGGAGCCGAGGACCAGGCGGGCGGCGGTGCTGTGCCGGGACAGTTCCGCGGGCAGTCCGGTGAGTTGCAGGAACTCGACGCCCCAGCTGACGGCCAGCGCGATCGCCGCTGCTCGCGGCGGGGTCAGTCGCGGGGCCGCCACGAGGACCAGGGCGAGGATGAGCAGGGTGTACAGGGCGTCCCCGCCGTACTTGGCCACGTCCCCCGCCGCCACGGTCCTCAGCCCCAGTCCCGCGCCGACGATCAACGGCACGGCAACGGCCGCCGCACGGCGCGTCCTTGCCGGGCCGCCGTCGCCACCGGTGCGGGTGGCGACGGCGGTGCGGTCATGGAGGGGGGATTCCACCGGGTCGTCCTCGGGTTCTCGTGACGGTCACGCCGAGCCCTCGCGGCTCGGCGGTGCGGTGCGCGGTGCTCAGTGCTCCACGCCGCAGCGTCGCGCGATCGCCTTGAGGCGTTCGAGTTCTCGCCGGGCGGCGGCCGGGTGGGCGAGGTCGAGGGCCATGCCGGCACGGGCCGTGACGTAGAGGATGTCCTCGCGGAGGGCCGCGTCGATTCCGGGGGCGGCCGCGAGACGGCGGCCGGTGACGGACAGGAAGAGGGCGACCTGGTCCAGACGGTCCCTCAGGCTCAGGGGCAGCACCTGGGGCAGGGCGTCCTTGGCGTAGTCACGCGCCAGCCGGTCCGCCTCGCACGGCCGGGGCGCCGGGGGCGCCCAGGCGAGCCCGGCTTCGCGGGCCTCGTCGTACAGGTCCCCCACCAGGGCGCGCGCGGTGCCCGGATCGCCGTCGGCAGCGGCCGTGCGCGCCGACTCCAGTACGGCGCGCAACCGGGCCCGTACGCCGGGTTCCTCGCCCGTGCGGGCGTCCAGATAGCCGGACCACACATCGAACGCCTTCCTCAACTCGGCGTCCTCCAGGACCTCGTACGCGTCCGGCACTCCCCCGCCTCTCCCGTCGGGCCGCCCGGTGCGGACGGCAGCGGTTCACGATAGGACAGGCGGCGGGGCACGGCGCGTGAATATCCGCGGCGTCCTCCTCGGCCGGTGCGGCGCCCCGCCCGCACGCGCCCCTCCCCTTGTGCGTCCCGTCGCGGCCCGGGCGGTCACCGGGCCGCCGGCGTGAGGGCCCCGGCCGGCACGTCGGCCGGGGCGGCTCCCCAGGCGCTCGCGCACAGTGCCCGTTCGACGGTGTCGGTGTAGACGGCCGCGGCCAGCCAGGCCCGGGCGAAGTGGGCGGTGTCGGCCGGGAGCAGGCGGCCGAAGGTGTCACGGGAGCGGTCCGCCGCGGCCGCGTGCAGGTCGTCGAGGAGGTCTCCCGCGGTGGTGAGGCCGAGGCGGCGCAGGCGGGCGCGGTCGCCCGCCTGGTCTCCGGCGAGGGCGAGGACACCGCGGCCTCCCGACACCGTCTGGTGGACCCGGCGGCGCAGCAGGTGCAGGGGTGCCTCGTCCCCGGTGGGCACGGTCGGGGCCGGTGGCGCCGCCGCCCCGGTGGGCAGGTCCGCGCGCCGGAGGCGGTCGAGACCGAGGTCCACCCGGGCACCGGCGTCGCTGGGATGCTCGGCGGCGAGCAGCAGGGCACGGGGAAGCGGTCCCGGCGCCAGACGCGCCACGATCCGCAGCCGGCTGCCCCCGGCGGCGGCGAGCAGACGGAGGTTGTCGCGGTACGGGAGCGCGGGGTCGTCGTGGGCCGTGGACAACCGCAGGGCCAGGCCCGCGCAGTCGGCCAGGAGGGCGTCGTCCGCCGTCCCGCGCACCGTGCCCAGGACGGTCGCCTCGAGGAACAGCAGGTCCGGTCCGCCGTTCAGGGC
The DNA here is from genome assembly GCF_007829875.1 of Streptomyces capillispiralis. Lineage (NCBI taxonomy): Bacteria > Bacillati > Actinomycetota > Actinomycetes > Kitasatosporales > Streptomycetaceae > Streptomyces > Streptomyces capillispiralis. The sequence goes on from NZ_VIWV01000001.1 coordinate 98,570, forward strand.
CCGGGCGACCTGCTCGGCGGCGGGCACCTCCCACAGCCGGTCCAGCGGCTCGGAGCGCCAGGAGACACCGGGCGCGCGGACCGCCCGCACGCCCGCCCCCGCGCCGAGGCGGCCCGTGGGAGAGACGGTCGCGCCGGACACCGCCAGCCCGGCGCGGGACAGTTCACGGTGGGTCAGGGAGGTGTCGCCGATCCGGACGGCCCGGTCCGCGGCGCCGGTCGCCCGGGCCGGCCCGCCCGGTGCCACGTCCGACACCGTGTACAGGCGGCCGTGGGCGTCGGCGGTCCAGGTGACCGCGCCGGCGTAGCCGGTCGCCGTGAGGACGGGTTCGGAGAAGAGCCCGTACAGACGCAGCGAGCCGTCCGGGCGGTACGGCTGCCGGACCGTGCCGCGCAGTGCGGTCAGGTCCGGGCCGGTGGCGTGCGGGAGGCGGTGGGCGACGCCCAGGGCGTCGGCCAGTGCGCCGGCGAGGTCGGTGAGGCGGTACCCGGGGTCGGCCGTGCGGGCCGCGCGCACCCCGGTGACGACGGAGACCGCCGCGGCGGCGGCCCGCGGGAGGCCGGCGAGGCGGGCGGTGTGGGCGGCGTGCAGCAGCTCGGCCTGGAGCACGGCGCCGGCGCCGTCCGCACCGGCCTCCAGTACGGCGGCTGCCGCGTCGAACACCGCCCGGGCGGCGGTGCGTTGGGCCTCGGTGGCGGTCTCCGCCACCGCCGCCCCTCCCGCGCCACCGGCCGACGCCGGTTCCGATGCGCGCGGCGCCGTCCCTTCCCCGCCGCCCGTCGGCGCCGGTTCCGCTGTCCGCGCCGCCGCCTCGCCCGTACGACCCGTCGGCGGCACTTCCGTATCCCGCGCCGCCGACTCTCCCGCGCCGTCGGCCGGCGTCGCTGACGATTCCGCAGCCGTCGTCTCTTCCGCGCCACCCGTCGGCGGCGCTTCCGACGCGGGCGCCGCGTCGGGGTCCGCGACCGGTGCGGCCGAGGCGGCCGCCGCGCGGTGCAGGCAGTCGGGGGCCAGCAGGCATCCGCAGTGGATCGCGTCCGCGCTGGTCACCGTCCCGCCGGGCGCGTTCAGGACGACGTCGGTGTCGTCGTCGACGGCGATCCGTACGGTGTCGCCGTCGCGGGCGGCCGGACGCGCCAGGAGCTTGGTGACGCCGGCGTCGAGCCGTTTGCGCAGCCGCGGCGAGAGCGCGGCGACGAGTTCCGCGGTGACGGACGGGACGACCGGAGGCAGGCCCGGGCTCATGTGATCTTCTCCCCTACCCAGCGGGCGAGTTCGAGCGGACTGAGGGCGGCGACCGGCATGCCCGCGGCGACGAGCTGACCGGCGACGCCCGTGGAGTAGCGGGGCCGGCCCGTGTCGTCGAGGCTCGCGCAGCCCAGGACGTGGCAGCCGGCCGCGACCAGGGCGCGGACCTCGGCGAGCAGACCGCCCAGCGGATACCCCTCCTCGAAGTCGCTGACGACCACGACGAGGGTGCGCGACGGAACGGTGACGAGTTCGCGCGCCTGCCGCAGGCCCGCGGCGATGTGGGTGCCGCCGCCGACGCTGACCTCCAGCAGCAGCGACAGCGGGTCGTCCACGTGCCCGGTGAGGTCGATGACCTCCGTGGAGAACGCCAGGAAGTGGGTGGAGAGCGTCGGCACGCCCGCCAGCACCGAAGCGGTCAGCGCGGCCCACACGGTGGACGCCTCCATGGATCCCGAGACGTCCGTGACCAGGATCAGCCGCCAGTCGGCGGCCCGGCGCGCCCGGGTGCGGAAGACCGGACGCTCGGGGATCACCCGCACCGTGCCGTCGGGGGCGCGGCGCGCGGTCGCCAGGTTGGCCCGCAGGGTGCGGGGCAGGTCCAGGCCGCCGCCGGGCCGTCTGCTGGGGCGTGGCAGGGTCGTGCCGTGCAGGGCCGGGCGCAGCCGGGTGGCCAGGTGGCGGGTCAGCTCGTCCACGAGCCGCCGCACGAGGGGGCGCAGCGCGGCCAGACGTGCCTCGGGCAGTCCGCCCGCGTGCCGCAGCACGGTGCGCAGCAGGTCCACCGAGGGCCGCACCCGGTCCGCGTCCAGCTCGGTGAGGACGTCCTTGCGGCCCGACTCCGCGGCCGCGGCCAGCACTTCCTCCCGGATGCCCGGCCCGAAGAGCGCGGCCAGTTCCTCGGACCACTCCCGCACGCCGGGGTACGGCGCCTCGCGTCCGGCCCGGGTTCCGGAGCGGCGCGAGAGGTCGCCCCGGCTGCCTTCACCGCGTCCGCTGCCGTACAGCTCGTCCAGTGCGGTCGCCAGCCGGGCGGCGGACGGCGGCAGTCGGTCCGTGCGGCGGCCGAGGAGCAGGCGCCAGCGGTCGGCGGGCGCGATGTGACGGTCGTCGGTCCGGGGCTCGGCCGCCTCGGCGGGACCGCTCGTCGCCGTAGTGGGCGGCCCCGGCTCCGGGGCGGCCTCCTCCCGCTGCCCGCCGGCCGGCGCGGGCAGCAGGCCCAGTGAGCGCAGCACCTCGCGGGCGGCGAAGTCCGCCCCGGTCCAGGTGGCGAGCGCGGCCGGGTCGACGCCGTCCGTGTCGGTGACGTGCGCGGCGCCGAGGCGCTCCTCGACGGTGGCGAAGAGACGGTCCCGGGCCGCGGGGCTCAGGGTGTCGAAGCCGCCGCGCAGCGCGGGGAGCCGTTCGAGGAACGCCCTGTCGGGCAGTTCGGACACGCGGGTGAGCAGGGGCTCCAGCGCGGGCGGCGCCGCCTCCAGCAGCGGGCCCGCGGCGGTCAGCAGTCCGCTGAGCCGGTCGGTGAGCGCGGCGCGGGAGCCGGGTTCGGTGGCCCCGTCGACCCAGGAGGCCACGCGGTCGCCGAGGGCCCGCGCGTCCTCGTGTCCGAGCAGGACGCGTACGGCCCCGGCGGCACCGCGCATCAGCGGGGAGCCGTCGGCGGACAGGCGGGCCAGGGCGTCGGCGAGCCGGATGCCGCCCAACAGGTCGGCGCGGTGGGACAGTTCGAGCAGGGCATGGGCGTCGGCGAGGTCGTCGGACCCGGTCAGGCCGTCCACCTGCCGCACCGCCGCCGCGGTGAGCAGTTCCGCGGCGGCGGCCGTCCGGACGTCACGGTCCTTGTCGGTGCCGAGCCCCGGGACGTGCCCGGCCCGCAGCCGGTCCAGCAGGGCCAGACCGGCGAGGAGTTCCGGCAGGGTGCCGGCCGGGGGCAGGACGTCGGCGACGTCGCCGAGCCGTTCGTCCGCGAGCCCTGGCAGGCCGCACTCCGCCGCCCGTTCGAGCCCTTCGAGGGCCTGTGCGGCCGTCGGCCCGCCCTCGTCGCGCTCGACGCGCCGCCGTTCGCGCAGGACGCCTTCGGCGGCCTGGGCGGGGGTGACTCCGCGCATGCCGGCGGCGGTCAGCATGGCCGCGGTGGCCGGTGTCCAGCGCACCTCCCAACGCGAGGTGAGTGCCTCGGCGCCGCCCGCGCCGACGACCTCCCTGGCCTCCGCGTAGGGCACCCCGCACACCGTCAGCCGGCGCAGCAGCAGTTCGCGCCGGCGGTCCAGGTCGGACCGCAGCGGGTCCAGCCGCAGGTCCCGCGCCGGGGCGGGGCCGTCCTCCCGCGGGCCGGGCAGGCCGAGCCGCGCCACCTCGTCCTCGACCGCGGGGGCGAGGCCGCTGCGCGGCGCCCGCGGGGCGGGGCGGCCGCCGCGCGTCCCGACGAGCACGCGCTCCATCGCCCGCGCCACGGCCCTGCCCCGCCCGAGCGGCTCCCCCTGGGCGAGCACCGTCTGCACGGCTTCGACCAGTTCGCCGCGTCCCGCCGCGGGCAGGCCGCGCAGCCGGGCGAGGTCGGCGGCGAGCCGGCTGATCTCGCGCGCGTCGGCGGGCCCCGAGGGGTGGCCCAGTGCGCGCAGTGCGGCGCAGATGCTCACGGCCGCCCGGGTCAGCGCCTCCTCCAGCGCCGCCGGGTCGCCCGCCGCGCGCAGGACCATGTCCTGCCACTCCGGGTCCCGGATGCCCGCCGGATAGCCGGACCGCTCGTCGAGGAGGGCGTACGTGTACGGGATGAGGGAGGTCGTCCAGGCCGTCTGCCGCGCGTCGGCGCCGGCGGCCGTCGGGTCCTCCTCCTCGCCGGTGCCGGGCGCCACGAGCGCACCGGTGCCGGGCGCCACCGACTCGCCGGTGCCCGGCCCCACGAGGGCGGGGGCGTGGAACGCGCCGACGACGACGGCGGCCCGTTCACCCTGCGCGGTGGCCTCCGCCAGCCGGGCGCGCATCCAGCGCTCGCGCCGCAGGTCCAGTTCCGGTACGCCGCCGGAGGCTGCCGCGTCCTCGCGCAGGGCCCACCCGGTGAGCAGGGCGGCCCGGCGCAGGGCCTCGGGCGGGGAGCCGGGGGCGGTCGCCTCGACGAGCCGGTCCCAGAGGTCGTCCCCGGGGCGGCCCGTGAGGCGGGCCCGCAGGGCGGTGGCGACGCCGGGGCCGGCGGCCGGCGTCCCCGGGGACCGCCGTCCCGCGGTCCACGCGCGGTCGGCGAGCGGCAGGTCGCAGGCGACCACCGGCACGCCGTGCCGGGCGGCCCAGCGCACGGCGGCCAGTTCCGGTGAGAAGTCGGCGAACGGGTAGAAGGCCGGTCCCGCGCCGCTCCCGTCACCGGGAGCGGCGGCGAGCGCCACCGGGGCCCGCGTCTCCTCGTGGCCGAGCCAGGGCAGCCACTGCTGCATCTCGGCGGGCAGTTCGACGAGCAGCACCTGCGGCTTCGCCCCGTCCAGCAGCGCGGGCACCGCGGCGGCCAGGGAGGGCGCGTGGTGCCGTACGCCGACGAGGAAGGGCGCGGACGGTCCAGTGAGGACGGCGAGCGCCTCCTCGGGCGGGACGGGCGGGCCGCCGGGAGCGGGGAGGGCGGGGACGGCCCGGTGGGAGTGGGACACGGCCGTCAGCCCTCCAGGACCGTACGCAGGTCCCACAGGGTGCGCCAGGTCGCGGAACCCTGTTCGGCGCGGCGCCGGACGGGACCGTCCCAGTAGCCGCGCAGCCGGGCGGCGTCGGCGGGGTCGTCCTTGCGGACCACGCCGAGCAGGTGGCCGGGCAGCAGTCCGAGCACATCGCGGTCGCCGGGGAAGTAGGCCGCGGCGAGAGCGAGCGCGCCGGCGACGGAGACGGCCTCCGCGGTGCTCATCACCGTGGACGGCCGCTCCACCTCCCAGCCCTCGGCCGAGCGGCCCTCGCGCAGGTCGCGGAACGCGGTGACCAGGGCCTCCAGTACGGCGTCGTCGACCTGGAAGGGTGCCCCGGCCCGTTCCACGGACGCCCGGGCCTGGCCGCGCACCAGCGCGGTCTCGGCGTCGAGGTCGCCGATGGGGCCGACCGTCTCGAAGTTGAAGCGGCGCTTGAGGGCCGCGGACATCTCGGAGACGCCCTTGTCGCGGAGGTTGGCGGTGGCGATGAGGGTGAAGCCGGGCGCCGCGTGGGCCAGGGCGTCGTCGGTGCCGGCCAGTTCGGGCACGGCGATGCGCCGTTCGGAGAGCAGCGACACCAGCGCGTCCTGCACTTCGGGCAGGCAGCGGGTGACCTCCTCGACGCGGGCGACGGCCCCCTGGGACATGGCGGTCAGGACGGGCGACGGCACCAGCGCCTGCCGGCTGGGGCCCTGGGCCAGCAGCAGCGCGTAGTTCCAGCCGTACTTGAGCTGGTCCTCGGTGGTGCCGGCGGTGCCCTGGACCACCAGGCCGCTGGTGCCGCACACGGCGGCGGAGAGCAGTTCCGACAGCATCGACTTGGCGGTACCGGGCTCGCCGACGAGGAGCAGTCCGCGCTCCCCGGCGAGGGTGACCACGCACCGTTCGACCAGGGCACGGTCGCCGACGAACTTGCCCTGGATCACCAGGCGGCGCGGCACCCCGTCGGGCACGTCGGCGTCGTCGGGCAGCTTCAGGGCCGCGCCGTCGCTGCCCATGACGAACGTGACGACCGCGCGCGGGGTGAGCCGCCACGCGGGCGGGCGCGGTCCGTCGTCGTGGGCGGCGAGGAAGGCCAGTTCGGTGGCGTACCGGTCCTCGGGCGGGACGATCTGGCGGGCGGGCGGGGCGGGGGACACGGTGGTGGTCATCGGGGCGGTTTCTTCCGGGTGCGGGTGGACGGTGGTCATCGGCGGCGGCCCTTGCGGGTGGCGCGAGTGGTGAGTTCCTCGTAGGCCGGGGCGTCCCCGGCGCGTACGCGGTCCCACGCGCGCGCGAACAGTTCGGGAACCGGCATCAGGGGCAGCGCGCGGGAGTGCTCCGGGACCGGGTAGAGGCCCTTCTTCCACAGCTCCACCGGCAGTGCGGGGGACTTCAGGTCGAGCCAGCCGCACGGCAGGAAGAGGGTGCGTCCGGCGCGCGCCCGCTTCGCCTCGACGACCAGGCCGGTGGCCGCCAGTTCGGTGCGTGCCTTCTTCATGCGGGCGGGCTTCCATCCCGTCCAGCGGGCGCAGTTGCGGTCCGTCGGGTCGGGCAGGGCCAGCAGTTGCAGGTAGAGCGCCGCCGCGTCGGGTCCCAGACCGTGGGTGCCGGCGACCTCGGCCACCAGGTCCGGCACGCTGACGGCGGGGTCCTGGGCGTAGCCCGTCGGTCCGTCGGGTTCGGTGCCGGCCACGAGGGCGCGGGCGAGGGCGTCGTCCAGCACCGTGCGCAGCGCCAGCATGCCCTCGTCCCGTCCGGGGCCGACGATTCCCTCGACCAGGCCGAACACGGGGTCGTCCGCGCCGGTGAGGGCGCAGGTGCGGACCAGGACGGCCTCCTGGTCGCCGTACCAGGGGCGCAGGACCAGTGCCTCGCCGACGGGTGTCAGGCCGTGTGCGTCGGCGCCGCCGGTGGCGGGCAGTCCGTAGGCCTTGCGCAGTTCGACGGCGGTCGACGAGCCCTTCTCGGTCCACGCCAGGTCGAGGTCGAGCAGCAGTTCCGGGTCCGCCGCGCGGCGGCGCAGGGCGGCCAGCCCTTCCGGCAGGCCGGCGCGCAGGGGGTGGCCGTACGGCAGGGAGTAGGCGAGCCCGGCGAGGGCGGCGACGGCGCGCGTCAGGTCGTACCGTCCGGGCAGGGCCCGGGGGTCCTCGGGTACGAGGTTGCCGTCCTTGTCGGGCCGCAGCACGGTGGTGCGGCTGATCCAGGGGGTGCGGCGCGGGTTGAGCACCTGCTCGACCACGGCGGCGGGCAGGCCGGCCAGGGCGAGGTCCCCGGCGAGGTCCTCGGGCAGGCGGACGAACCCGTCCAGGCGTTCGGCCCACACCCGGCCCGCGGCGTCCGTGTCCGGTCCGGCCGTCCACAGGTCGCCCGGATCCTCCGGCAGCAGGGCGCCGACGAGCGCCGTCTGGTCGGCGAACTCCAGTGAGGACAGCAGGGCGTCACCGAGCTGCTTCTGCCGCGGCTTCAGGCCGGTGGCGGCGATGACCTCGTCGGTGAGCTGCACCGGCTTCCCGGCGAGCAGCAGCGCCGCCTGCACCGGCCCGAGGCCGTCGCGTGTCGCGGCGGCCAGGGCGGCGGGCGCCTCCGGCTGCCAGGGTGCGGCGCCCTTGTCGCGGATCAGCCCGGTCACCGCGGCCAGCGCGTCGGCCGGGAAGACCGGCGGGTGGGCGGTCTCGCGGTCCAGGGTGAAGTGGGCGACCGCGCCGAACGCGCCGGCCGGGTCGTGGTCGAGGGCCAGCCAGGTCACGCGTCCGGTGCGGCGGTCGGAGGTGTGGCGGCCGAGGACGACGACGGTGCGGCCGTCGCGGCGCAGCACCTGGCCGGCGCGCTCCAGCCCGCCGTCCGGCTCGCTCAGCGCGATCTCGCGCAGCGCGCCGCCGGGCGCGGCCAGCGGGCCTTCGGTGACCGCCTCGAACAGCAGCAGCAGGGCCTGCCGGTGCGCGGGCGTCAGGGCCGGTGAGGCGGCGCGGTAGGCGAGCGGGCGCAGGGCGTCCAGCACGGACGGCCACACCGCGCCGACGGCGGGGATCGTGAACTCGTCGCTGTGCCACCCGTCGGCGGCCCCGGTGGACCGCGCGGCGTCGGGCAGGGCCCTGCCGTCGGCGGGCTTCCCGGACAGGACGTGGTTGACGGCGCGGATCTGGCGCAGCACGCTCCAGCGTTCCCCGCCGCCCCACCAGCCCTGCTGCACGGCGAGTCCGGCGGTCGCCTCGCGCAGCGTCTGGTCGTCGCCGTCCTCGGGACTGTAGTCGGCGAACATGCCCTCGACGCGCCGCCGTTCGGCCCTGGGCCGTTCCACCGGTGGGGTCACGAAGGTGGCGACGGACTCCGCCAGGCGCAGCACCGCGCGCACGAGGGAGGTGACGCCGGTGAGCAGGTGGGGTTCGGTGAGGCCGGGCAGGCAGCCGGCGACGACGTCCCGCAGGACCTCGTCGGCGGACGGGACGGCGGGCCGGGTGGTGGTGGCCGCCGTGCCCGTCCCGGTGCCCGGGTCACCGGCCGTCTTCGCCTGTGCGGCGGCCGCCGCGGCCTTCGCCTGCCGTTCCGCCAGGGCCCGGGCGCCGGCCCGCAGCACCTCGTCGGCCCGCTCGTCGCCCAGGGCGCGCAGGAGTGCCGAGGCGTCCTCGTCGCGGGGCCGCAGGGCGTGCCAGAAGTCGGCCGGCGGTACGAGCCGGGTGCCGGCGGCGAACTCACCGCCGCGTTCCAGCACGGTGACCCGGCCCAGCTCCCGCGCGGCCGTGCCGTCGTCACCGGTGCACAGGGCGATCTGCCGGTGCAGGGCGACGGCGACGGGCGCGGCGCCGCCGGGCAGGCGCAGTGCGCCGAGCGGCACGCCCGGCCGGTGGCCGGGTGCCGCGGGGAGGCTGACGGTGCGTCCGTCCGGTGTGCCGGCGACGGTGCGGGACGCGTCGCCGTCGTTCTCGGTGCGCACCCAGCGGCCGAGGACGGTGCCGTCCGTGCCGAACGGGCTGTGTTCCAGGCCGGGCTGGAGCGGCAGCACCGCGCAGTGCTGCTGGAGCAGGCGCGCGTCCTCGCGGATGCCGGACCGCAGGAACGCGGGCAGCGAGGCGCGCCCGTGGGTGCCGGTGGCCGGGTCGTACTCGAGCCACACCTGCTGCCGTCCCTGCCGGCCCTGGCGCCAGTACGAGGTGCCGTCGCCGAGGACGGGGCGGCCGGGCGGGACGACGGTGTCGCCCGCGTGCAGGGCGCGTCCGCCGGTGGCGCGGCCGCCGTCCGGCAGCGGGATCGAGGTCTCGCCGGCGTCGCCGCCGCCGTACCAGTGCGGGAGCTTCTCGCCGCCGAGCGGGAACACCTCGGCCGGGCGGGCCGACCAGTAGCCGTACTGCTTGGTGTCCTGGCGCCACATCACCAGCAGTTCGCCGTCCGTGTAGCGGAACGACGGACGCTGCCAGCGGCCCAGCTCCACGGGGAGCCGCAGGTCGTGCTCGAGCAGGATGTCCTCGGGTCCCACGACGATGGCCTTGTGCCCGCGGGAGAGGATCAGGGCCGGCCAGGCCTCGTCGACGGTGAGGGTGTCGTCGCGGTCGCGCCGGGTCTCCGCGTCCAGGCGGCGCAGCGCCTCGTCGAGGGCGGGCCAGCCGAGTTCGTCGGGGATGCCGGCGCGCAGGGTGCGGCCCAGCAGCGGCGCGACGTCGAGGGCGGCGGCGCGGGCGACGGCCTGCGGGCTGACGCGGGCGGCGACGGCACGGAACGGACGCAGCCGTTCCAGCGCGGCGCGTGCGTCGGGCAGGCCTGCCGCGCCGTCGAGTTCGGCGGCGGCGTCGTCCAGCCATGCGCGCAGTACGTCCGCGAGCACGGGGTGCCCGGCCAGTTCGTCCAGCACCCCGGCTCCGAGGCGGTGGCCGCTCAGGGTGCCGACGGAGCGGTACAGCAGGCGCCGGCAGCGCGGGTCCGCCGCGACGGCCGTCAGGTCGCGCCGTCCGGGCCGGGTCTCGTGCAGCCACTGGGCGACGGGCAGGGAGACGTCCTCGTCGGCGCCGGGCAGGGTCAGCGGTATGTCCTCGGCCGCGCACAGGTCCAGCAGGTCGAGGTCGGCGGCGGCGTGCCAGCGGCCCGTGAAGAGGTCCACGGGACGGCCCTGGGCGCGCAGGCGCGGGGCCATGCGCTCCACGAGCGCGAGGGTGGCCGGTGAGCGGCCGCTGACCGAGGAGCCGTGCTTGCGGTGCAGGGCCCAGCGGCTGAGCCAGTCCGCCGCGTCGGTCCCGTCCGCCTCGGCCTCGCCCGTGAGCAGCCGGTCGGCGCCGGTCTCGGCGAGCAGCGCCAGCCAGAACTCGTCGTCCTCGGTGGAGCGGCCGAGCCCGGCCGGCATGATCTCCAGCAGCCGGGTCCGTACGGCGGGCCGCTGTCCGGCCAGGACGACGAGCGTCGCCCGGTAGGTGTTCCAGAAGGAGGCGGGGGCGCGGACCGCCGCGGGCGACGCGAGCAGGTCGGCGACCAGGGCGCACTCCTCGGTGGCCCGGTCCAGCCCCGCCGCCTTGATCAGGGCGCGCGCGTCCTGGGGCAGCGACGCGTACGGCGGCATGCCGGCGGCGCAGCGCTCCACGGTCAGCTGCCTGTACTGCGCCCAGGCCTCGGCCGGGGTGAGCCGCGCCGCCAGGGCCTTCACGTGCTCCTTGAGCGCCTTGACGGTGAGCGCACCGGCGAAGGCGAACTCCAGGAACACGGCCCGCTGCCGCTCCTCGTCGACGGTCAGCGCGTGCACCCGCTCCGCCTCGCGGGCCTTGCCGAAGAAGGCCGACGCGTAGGTGGTGTTCTCGTGCTGGAGGAAGACGCGGGCGGCCTGCTCGTAGAAGGTGGGCAGGAAGTGCGGTACGGCGCGGCCGAGCCGCTCCCCGAGCGCCTCGAAGCCCTCCTTGGCGTGGCCGGGGCGGGACTTGGCCTGCCGGGCGAGCCGTTCGATGTCCCGGACGAGGGCCAGCGCGTGGTGTCCGTTCGCCGGGTCGTTGACCAGGGCCCACGCGGGGAAGCCGAGGGTTTCCCGGCGCACCTGTCCGACCTCGCGGGTCTCCGGCTCCCGGGCCAGTCCGAGGAAGTCCAGGGCGAGGTCCTCCGCCTCGCCGAGCATGCCCGGCACCAGCCGGACGATCTTCCGCTCGTCCAGTGCGGGGTGCGTGTACGTGCGGACGGTGAGGACGTCGGCGTCCTCCCGGTCGGTGGTGCCCGAGGGCAGGACGGCGCCGGCGTCGAGCAGCGCGGCGGAGGTGGTCTCGTCGTAGGTGATGCCGTCGTACGTCGTCATGCCGCACGCTCCTCGTCCTCGATGTCGCGTCCGGCGTACAGTGCGGCTGCCATGCGCATGCCTTCCGACCAGGCCACCGGCCCGATCCGGCCGAGCTTCAGGACCCGGCCCGCGGTGTCGGTGAAGACCAGGGGGCCGGTCTCCGTCTCCTCGTAGCCCTCGTAGTCGCCGACCCACACCCGGGCCTCGACGCCGCGGCCGTCCTCCAGGACGGAACAGACGGCGTGGCCCGCGCGCACGCGGTACCCGAGTTGTGTGGCGCGGCCGTGCAGGAACCGCAGTTCCTTGAAGGCGCCGCCCGCGTGGTCCTCCACGGAGGTGGCCTCGGCGTCGAGGGCGGCGGGCCGGTGCCACACCTCGCGGAAGAGCTGCTGGGCGCGCTGCTCGATGCCTATCTCGACGGCGAACTCGCGCAGGTCCTCGAGGTCGTCGAGCAGCACCGGGTGCGGCAGGCGGACCAGGTCGGGGGTGAGGCGGACGGTGTCGCCGTCGAGATCGACCACGCCGAGGCCGCGCTCGGGGTCGGCGTCGCGCAGGAATCCGGCCACCGCGCCGTCCGCGCCGGTGACCACCACGTCGCGCAGGGCCGCCTGCCAGGCCGGGTCCGGCCAGACCCGCGCCAGCACCTCGAACGGCACCGGCAGCGAGCGCACCATCCACCGCTCCACGTCGGCCAGGCACTGCCGTTCGTGCCGCTCCAGCCATTCCACGAGCTGACGCAGTCCCACCACAGCGGGATCGTCGGCGATCTTGGGCGGTACGGACTTCAGCCGCCGCCCCGCCGCATTGCGGCACACCACCTTGCCGTCGTCCAGGGCGACCTCGTAGCCGCCCGCCGACACCCACCCCATGCGTGCCTCCCGCATCCACATTTGATCAAGTGACCGGAACTGTAGAGGAGGCCGCTGACAACGGGGGTCGGGGTGCCGCCGGGCGGGCGGGGGCGGGGGCGGCCGCTTCGCCCTCCGGTCCGGCCGGGGCGGCGGCCGGACCGGAGGGCGAAGCGGCCATCAGGGTGGTCGCGGGCCGTGTCGGGCGGCCGTCCCCGGCGCGGCTGGCCATGCTGGAGCGAAGGCTTCCCCTCTCCGAGCGACAAGGAGCACCGCATGCCCACGGACCCGGTCGGACGATTCCTGGCGGCGTTGGACCCGGCCCACCGGGAGACCGTCGGCGCCGCACCGCGCGAGGAACAGGAACGGCTCGCGGCCGCCTGGGAGCGGGAGCTGGAGGCCGACACCGAGCTCGACTCCCTCGACGAGCTGTCCCCGTCGGCGGCGGAGGCCGAGGCGGCCCGCCGCGTCCTGGAGCGCGAGCACGGCTAGGGGTTGCCGGCACGGCGGATGCGCGTGCCACGCCCCGCGGCGCCGGCACGATCCGAACGACGGACCCTCTAGCGCTTCACGCGATGGCGAAGGTGGACGACCCCCGAGCCGAAGGTGCGGGTCTCGACGAGGTCCAGATCCACCCGGCGCTCGCGGCGGGGGAAGAACGGGGTGCCGCCGCCGACCAGCAGCGGGTAGACCCTGGTCCGGTACTCGTCGATCAGACCCGACGCGGCCGCCTCGGCGGCGAGCGTCGCGCCGCCGATCGCGATGTCGCCCTCCCCCGGCTCGGCGCGCAGCCGCTCGATCTCCCGCGCCGGGCTGCCGGAGGCCAGGCGGGCGTTGCCCCGCACCGCCGACAGGGTGGTGGAGAACACCACCTTGGGCAGCCGCTTCCAGAGCGCGGCCCACTCCTGCCGGGACTCGTCGAGGGAGGGGTCCTGGTCGGCGGTCTCCCAGTACAGCATCGTCTCGTACAGCCGTCGGCCCAGCAGGTAGACGCCGACCTCCCGGGTCTCGTCGGTGACGAAGCGGAAGAGCTCCTCGTCGGGCCCCGTCCAGTCGAGGCCGCCGTCGGGTCCGACGATGTAGCCGTCGAGTGAGACGCCCATCGAATAGATCACGCTGCGCATCGGTGGTCCTCCTCGGTCACGGTCCGACGGTACGACCGCCGGACGCCGCAGGCCCCGTTCGGCGCGCGGGACCGGCCGGGCCGCTCCCGCGCGATCTCCGTCCGTGGGCCTCCGATTGCACCGGAGGACCGCCTCCAGTAAAGTGGAGGAGATCCTCCGCATGATGGGGAACCCTCAGACGTTCCCGCGCCGCGGAGGACGGAGAAGGGACGGATGGACACCATCGGAACACGCGTTCACCTGCGACGCATTCGCCTGCCCGGAACCGTGCCGGTCGGCGGCCGGCCCCGCACGGGCTGCGCACGCACCCCCGACGGCGACGGACAGCCCGGCGGCCCCGACGTGCGGCCGGGCCGGCCGAACCCGGGGGCACCGCTCACCGGGACCTCCCCCGACGGCGACGGCGGCCCCTGAGGCATCCGGCCACGGCCCCGCGAGGACCTCCGTCCCTCAGTTCCCCACACCGAGGCCGGCCATGAACACGGGCGGGTACCGGTCGCCGCGCGCCGAGCCCGCCGGCACCGCCTTCTCGATCTCGGCGAGGTCGTCGGCGGTGAGGTCCAGGTCGATCGCGGGCAGCGCCTCGGCCAGCCGCTCGCGGGTGCGGGCGCCGACCAGCGGCACGATGTCCTGGCCCTGGGCGGCCACCCAGGCGATGGCCAGCTGCGCGACGGTGCATCCCTTCGCCTCGGCGACCCGGCGCAGCGCCTCCACCAGGGCGAGGTTGTGCTCCACGTTCCCGGGCGTGAACCGGGGGCTCGCGGCGCGGTGGTCGCCGGTGCCGGCGCGGCCGGGTGACCAGTGACCGGAGATGAGGCCGCGCCCGAGGACGCCGTACGCGGTCAGGCCGATGCCGAGTTCCCGCAGCGTCGGCAGCACCTCCCCCTCCACGGCACGGGAGATCAGCGAGTACTCGATCTGCAGGTCGCTGACCGGGTGCACGGCGTGCGCCCGGCGGACCGTCGCCGCGTCGACCTCCGACAGACCGAGGTGGCGCACATGGCCGGCTTCGATCATCTCCTTGACGGCGCCCACCGTCTCCTCGATCGGCACCGCCGGGTCCAGCCGGGCGGGGCGGTAGATGTCGATGTGGTCGGTGCCGAGGCGGGTCAGTGAGTAGGCGAGGAAGTTCTTCACCGCCTCGGGCCGGCCGTCGTGGCCGCCGTAGCGCGGAGTGGGGCCGCTCAGCATGCCGAACTTGACGCTCAGCCGGTAACTGTCCCGGTCCCGGCCGCGCAACGCCTCGGCGAGCAGCAGCTCGTTGTGGCCCATGGCGTAGAAGTCGGCGGTGTCGATCAGTGTGACACCCGCGTCCAGCGCGGCGTGCACGGTGGCGATGCTCTCCGTGCGGTCGGCCGTTCCGTAGGCGCCCGACATGGCCATCCCGCCCAGGCCCAGCGCGGAAACGGCCGGGCCGGTGCTGCCCAGGGTTCGTGTCTGCATGGCGTTCTCCTTCGTCGTCGGTCTGCGGCCACCCTGCTCCGGCGCCGCCGTGTGCGGGAGCGGAGCGTTCTTCATGGGAGCGGCGCTCCCTGGCTCGGCCCGCCGGCCGGGAGGGACCATGGGGCCATGGAACGTGACCAGCTCGCCGACTTCCTGCGCCGTCGCCGCGAGGCGATCCGCCCGGCCGAGGTCGGCATCACCGACGGCCCCCGCCGCCGCACCACGGGGCTGCGCCGGGAGGAAGTGGCCATGCTCGCGGGCATGTCGGTGGACTACGTCGTCCGTCTCGAGCAGGGCCGCAGCAGTCAGCCCTCGGCCCAGCTGCTCGGCGCGCTGGCCCGGGCGCTGCGCCTGTCCGACGACGAGCGCGACCACCTGTTCCACCTGGCCGGCCACCGGCCACCGCCCGCCGAAGGGGCGGCCCGCCTGGCCCGCGCGGGCCTGATACGCCTGCTCGACCTGCTCGGCGACACCCCCGCCACGGTGATGTCCGACCTGGGCGAGGTCCTCGCCCAGAACCGGGCGGCCGTCCTGCTGGCGGGCGACCACACCGGCCACCGCGGGGACCGGCGCTCCATCGTGTACCGCTGGTTCACCGACCCCGCGGCCCGCGCGCTCTGCCCGCCGGAGGAGCGCGAGCACCACGCCCGGCAGATCGTGGCCGATCTGCGGGCGGCGGTCGGCCGCCGGTCCGGTGACCCCGCGGTCACCGGTCTCGTCGACCGGCTGCGGGCCGCGAGCGCCGACTTCGCCCGGCTGTGGGAGGAGCACGAGGTGGCGGTCCGGCGCGCCGACCGCAAGACGTTCCTGCACCCCCGCGTGGGCCGCCTGGTGATGGACTGCGAAACCCTGGTCACCCCGGACCAGCGGCAGCAGTTGGTGGTCCTCACCCCGGCGGACGCCGAGGCCCGTGAGCGGATGGAACTGCTGAAAGTGCTCGGCACCGAGGAGTTCCCCGCGGGGTCAGCGGGCGGGACCGTGGGGTGAGGCGGACGACGGGGACCCGCCGCGGGCCCTGTCGTGGAGGCAGGAGGCGACGACCACGAACGGCCAGAGCGACTGAAGCGCCGTCACCACGCGCTCCGCGACACCGGCGGCACCGTTGCGGTGCATCTCGACGAGGAACCACACCGCGCCGGCCACCATCACCGCGGTCGCGAGGATCGACGGAGCGGGGCGGAGGGCCCAGGGAGCGGCGCGCCCTCCGTCGACGGCCAGGAGCGGCCACACGGCCAGCAGCACGAAGCCGACCACGGCCACCGACCCGTGCCGCAGGGACCCTCCGCTGCTCGGCGCCGGGACCAGAGCCACCACCAGGGCAGACACTCCCCCACCGGCCAGCGCCACACGGCCGGCCGTCGCCGCCGCCCGCAGCCCCCAGGCGGTGAGCAGATGACAGGCGCCCAGGGCGAGGAACGCCCCGGTCATCACCCAGGACCCCGAGGCCCCGTACGCGGCCAGGACGCTGATCGTCTGCGTGGTGGGGTCGTACGCGGGTCCCTCGAGCGACGCCGCGACCGCCCAGCCTCCGATCAGCAGGACCGGGGCGCACCCCGACGAGAACAAGGCCCACCTGGGAACAAGCAGCATCGAACCACCTCAGAACGGGTGATATGGGTCCCGTGGGACGCGGGGGCGGGGTGACCGCCGCTCATCCGGCCGCGGCTCCACTGCCCGGACGCGGCCGGTCCCCGGGCGCCGGCCGCACTCGCCATCTCACGAACTGGTGTGGATCGCGCACTGGCGGGCCCTCGGCCGCCTGGACGCCCCCGCCTGTCAAGAACTGATCAACACGCCCTCATGAATCGCCCATGGGCAGGCCATGGTTCGGCAGCACGGCGGAAGCCACCGCGCCCCGGTCATACGTTCGCCCGGTGAACACTGATTCCCCTGCGGCGTCCCCGCAGCCCGTCCAGCAACCCGCCCGCCGTCTGCTGCTGCGCTCCGCGCTGACCGGCGCCGCGGCCGTCGGCACCGGACTCGCCGTCGGTGCCGCTCCGGCCTCCGCGACTCCCCGGAAGCGCCGGCGGCCCGAGACCCCCGAGGAGGCCCTGCGCGAGCTGGCGGCCGGCAACGCGCGCTGGCGCACCTTCCGGGAGAAGCACCCGGACGAGACACGTGCCGTGCGCGAGGAACTGGTCGCGGGCCAGCACCCCTTCGCCGTGGTGCTCAGCTGCATCGACTCCCGCGTCCCGCCGGAGCTGGTGTTCGACCAGGGACTCGGCGACCTGATCACCGTGCGCAGCGCCGGCGAGGTGCTGGACGAGGCGGTGCTCGGCAGCGTGGCCTACGGCGTGCTGGAACTGGAGATACCCCTGGTCCTGGTGCTCGGGCACCAGTCGTGCGGTGCCGTGCGCGCGGCGGTCGAGTCCGAGGAGTCCGGGGAGCCGCTGCCCGCGCACATCCAGTACCTCGCCGATCAGATCGCCCCGGCCATCGACCACGGCAAGCAGGGCGAGGCACGCATCGACGCGACCATCGACGCCAACATACGGCGGGTCCGCGAGCACCTGGCGGCCGAACCGGACCTGGCCGCCCGGGTGTCCGCCGGCCGGCTGGCCGTCGTGGGGGCCCGCTACGAGCTGACGAACCAGCTCGTGCACCGAGTGGACTGAGGAACCGCGTCCACCCCGGGACGAACGGGCCCGCGCCGGGCGGTGAACGGCCGCCGCTCCCCCGCGCCGCGTCGGCCTCTCCCACCAAAAGAAGTTCTCCATTCAACATTCATGGAAGGATGACAGGGCACCGAGCGGAGACCGCACGACGAAGGAGTCCACGTGACAGAGACGGCGGCGAGGACCGGAGAGCACCGGGTCTACATCGACAAGCAGAGCCCCGACGCGTACCGGGCCCTGCGGAACGTGTCCGAGACGGTCCGGGGCGTCGCCGCCTCGGCCGGGCTCGACCGCCTGCTCGTCGAACTGATCAACATGCGGGTCTCCCAGCTCAACGCCTGCGCCTACTGCCTGAGCGTGCACACCGCGGCCGCGCTGCGCGCCGGTGAGACCACGCAGCGGCTCGGTGTCCTGCCGGCCTGGCGCGACACCGAGCTCTTCTCGCCCCGCGAGCGCGCCGCCCTCGCCCTGGCCGAGGCCACCACCGACCCCGCCGACGGCAGGGCGCAGTCCGAGGCGTACGCCGAGGCCCGGTCGGTGCTGACGGACGACGAGATCTCCGCCGTGATCTGGGTGGCGATCACCATCAACGCCTTCAACCGGCTGTCGGTCATGAGCAAGCACCCGGTCCGCGGCACCTCCACGCCGGCGTCGTGAGAGCCGGGTGCCGGGCCCGCCCGCCGGTCACGCCGTGACCGTCGGCTCGGAGCAGCCGGACTCCTGCCGGCACAGGGGGTAGAGCGGCGCGGGCAGCGTGGTGCCGGTCTGCGCACCGCGAACCCCGCGCCGCCCGGCAGACACACCCGCCACCCGCGGCGATCACCGGCCAAGGCACCGAAGCCACCTCCTCGCGCCACCCTCCCCCGGCACGCCACGTGCGGCCCGGGTACCGGCGGACGATTTTGCAGAGCATGCATTTTTGCATAGCATGCAAGACATGACGGGCAAGGACAGCGGGAGCGGTGGGCTGCGGGAGCGCAAGAAGCGGGCCACCCGTGCCGCCCTCACCGAGGCCGCAGTGCGCCTCGCCGCCGAACAAGGGGCGGACAACGTCACGGTCGAGGCCATCAGCGCGGCGGCCGGGGTGTCCGTGCGGACCTTCTTCAACTACTTCGACTCGCGGGACGACGCCTTCGTCGTCATCGACGCGGACGCGGGCCTGCGCGTCCGGCGGGCGCTCCTCGACGCCCCGGCGGCCCTCTCCCCCCTGGACGCGCTGCGGGAGGCGCTCGCCGTCGAGCTCTCGGAGGCCGAACGGCAGCACGAGCTGTGGAGCCTGCACGCCGAGGTGCTGCGCACGTCCCCGCACCTGCTGGTGCGCAGCCTCGGCGCCCACATGGCCGACGAGACGGGCCTCGCCGAGGTGATCGCACAGCGGCTCGCCGCCGGTGGCGTCCCCCTGGAGGACGGGGCCGACGGGGAGCGCCGGCCCGTGCTCGACCTGTACCCGAGGCTGCTGGCGGCCGTGGCCGGCACGGCGGTGCGGGTCAGCGTGCAGCACTGGTGCGAACGGCAGGACGAACACGCCTTCGCCGATGTATTCCGTGAGGTGTTCGCCCTGCTCGCTGCCGGTCTGCCGGCCCCGGCCCGGTAAGCGCGCCGCACAGGCGGACGGCGCACGCCGGCTCCGCCGCGGGTCCGCCCCGGCACGCCCCGCCCGACCTTCCCACGCCCCCGCCCCGGCCGGGGCACGACCCAGCTTTCGTCACCGACCGTTGAGAGAGAAGCCGTGACCGCAGCACAGGCGCCCGACGTGGCGCCGCCCGCCCCCATGTCCCACCGACAGATACTCCAGGCCATGTCCGGGCTCATGGCCGGCATGTTCGTGGCGATCCTGGCGGGCACGGTGGTGTCCAACGCACTGCCCACGATCATCACCGACCTGGGAGCCAGCCAGTCCTCCTACACCTGGGTCGTCACCGCGGAACTGCTGGCGATGACGGCGACCGTTCCGCTCTGGGGCAAGCTGTCCGACCTGTTCGACAAGAAGCTGCTGCTCCAGCTGTCCCTGGCCCTGTTCGTGGTCGGCTCGCTGCTGGCCGGCTTCTCGCACGGCGTCGAACTGCTGATCTTCAGCCGCGTGGTGCAGGGCATCGGCGCGGGCGGACTCACCGCGCTCGCCCAGGTCGTGATGGCCGCGATCATCCCGCCCCGCAGGCTCGGCAAGTACGCCGGCGTCTTCGGCGCCGTGTTCGCCGTGGGCACGGTGGCCGGCCCGCTGGTCGGCGGCGTGCTGGTGGACACCTCCTGGCTGGGCTGGCGCTGGTGCTTCTTCATCGGCGTGCCGTTCGCGCTGCTCGCCATCGTGCTGCTCCAGCGCACCCTGAACCTGCCCGTGACACGGCGCGAGGTGAAGATCGACTTCCTGGGTGCCTTCCTCATCGTCGCGGGCGTCTGCGCCCTGCTCATCTGGGTCTCCCTGGCGGGCAACCAGTTCGACTGGGCCTCCTGGCAGACCGCCGCGCTCACCGGCGGCGGCCTCCTGCTGCTGGCCGCCGCCGTGGTCGTCGAGGCCCGGACCGCCGAGCCGGTCATCCCGCTGGACATCTTCCGCAACCGCACCGTGACGCTCACCACCGTCGCCAGCCTGCTGGTCGGCGTCGCCATGTTCGGTGGCACCGTCTTCCTCTCCCAGTACTTCCAGGTGTCCCTCGGCAAGTCGCCCACCGTGGCGGGCCTGATGAGCCTGCCGATGATCCTGGGCCTGCTGGTGTCGTCCACCGTGGCCGGGCAGCTGATCAGCAGGACCGGCGTCTGGAAGCGCTACCTGGTGGCCGGTGCGGTGACCATGACGGTCGGCCTCGGTCTCCTCTCCACCATCGGCGCGGACACCTCCTTCACCCTGCTGAGCCTCTATATGGCGGTGCTCGGCGTCGGCGTCGGCCTGCTGATGCAGAACCTGGTGCTGGCCGCCCAGAACGACGTGCCCGCCAGTGAGCTGGGCGCGGCGACCTCCGTGCTGTCCTTCTTCCGCAGCATGGGCGGCACCATCGGCACCAGTGTCCTCGGCGCGATCCTCGCCAACCGGGTCGCCTCCGAGATGGCCAAGGGCATGGACGCGGCGGGCGTCCCCGCGGGCGGCGGCTCGGGCGGCGGCCACGCCGTGGTCCCGGACATGAGCACCCTGCCCGAGCCGGTGCGGGCGGTCGTGGAGCACGCCTACGGCGTCGCCACCGCCGACCTCTTCCTCATCGCCACCCCGTGTGCCCTGCTGGCCCTGATCACGGTGGTGTTCATCAAGGAGAAGCCCCTGAAGACGACCAGCGGCATGGAGCGGCTCGCCGAGGAGTCCGGCCCGGCGGCCGCGGCGGACGCCGACCCGGCGGCGCTCCGCCACTGAGCACGGGCCCGGGCACCCCACGTGCCCGCGATGGCCGAACGGTCCGGGGCGGGGAGGGGCCTCGCCCCGGACCCCGCCCCGGACCCGCCCCTGGACCCCGCCTCGGGCTCCGCCCCGGACCGCTGCGCGGGCGTCACTGGCCGCCGAGGCCGGTCGTCGCCACCGACTTGACGATGTGCCGCTGGAAGAAGACGAACACCAGCACCAGGGGCAGGGCGGCCAGCACCGAGGACGCCATCGTCTGGGCGTAGTTGACGCCGTACGCGTCCTTCACCGCGGTGATGCCGACCGGCAGGGTCATCAGCGCGGGGTCGGACGTCGAGACGAACGGCCACAGGAAGTTGTTCCACGCCCCGATGAACACGAAGATCGACACGGCGGCGAGCATCGGCCGCGACAGCGGCAGCATCACCGACCAGAAGATCCGCGCGTGGCCGGCGCCGTCGATGCGGGCGGCCTCCTCCAGCTCGCGCGGGATCGTGTCGAAGTGCTTCTTGAGGATGAAGACCATCACCGGCGCGACCGTCTGCGGCAGGATCACCGCCGCGTAGGTGTCCACCAGGTCCAGGGTCAGCATCTGCTGGAACCACGGAACGATCAGCAGCTGCGGCGGCACCAGGATCGACGCGATGGTGACCGTGAACAGCCACCGCCGCCCGCGGAACAGCGTCCGGGAGAAGGCGTAGCCGGCCATCGCCGACACGACCACGGTGACGACCGTGACGGCCGCGGCGATGAGGAAGCTGTTCAGCATCCACAGCGGCAGGTCGCCGCGTTCGATCACGGTGCGGAAGCCGTCCAGGGTGAAGCCGCCCTGCGGCCAGATCCAGTGGAGGGGATCGCTGGCGTCCTGCTCGGACTTGAACGCCGTGAACACCGCCCAGGCCATCGGCAGCAGCCAGAACAGCGCCATGACCGCGAGGGCCGCCAGTGCGAGCGTGCGCGACAGCCGGCTCGCGCCGAGGGTGAGGTTGGGCCCGCGCTGCACGGCCGGGCGGCCGCGGTGGGCCCGGCGGGCGGCGGGGAGCGGGGAAACCGTGCGGCGCGCGGGCCGTGTCGGGACGTCGGTGGAGGTCATGTCACTTCTCCCTGCGGCGAAGGGCGACGAACTGCACGGCGGAGGCGAGGACGATGAGGGCGAAGAAGATGTAGCTGATGGCGGAGGCGTAGCCGAGGCGGTAGCCGGTGAAGCCCATGTCGTAGAGGTACTCGACGACGGGGCGGGTGGAGCCGTTGGGCCCGCCCTTGGTGAGCAGGTACACCTGGTCGAACACCTTCAGCGAGGCGAGGATCTGCAGGACCGTGATCACGCCGGTGATGCGCCGCAGCTGGGGCAGCGTGACGTGCCACAGCCTCCGCCAGGCGCCCGCCCCGTCGAGGGCCGCCGCCTCGTAGAGGTGGTCGGGCACGGACTGCAGAGCCGCGAGGAACAGCAGGAAGTTGAAGCCGACGGTCCACCACACGGTGGCGATCACGATCGCGTACAGGGCGATGGACTCGTCGCTCAGCCAGGCGTAGCCGTCCAGTCCGACCGCCTGCAGCAGGTGGTTGTAGAGGCCGAGGTCCGGCTGGTACAGCCAGAGCCACAGCAGGCCGATCACGCCGACCGGCAGCAGGTACGGGGCGAAGAACGCCAGCCGCCACACCCACTGCCCGGGAAGGCCGGTGTACACCAGCAGGGCCATGGCGAGGGCGACGGCCACCAGGGGCACGGTGGAGACGACGGTGAACCACGCGGTGTGCCCCATCGCGCGCCACATCTCGGCGTCGCCGAAGGCCTCCGTGTAGTTGTCCAGGCCGATGAAGGACGGGTCGTGGGCGGAGAGCGAGGTGTCGGTGAGGCTCATCCAGATGCCCTGGGCCATCGGCCAGAGCATGAAGAGGACGAACAGGACGAGGAACGGCAGGGCGAAGAGCAGTCCCGGCGGGACGACGCGGCGCAGTGTCGCGCCGAGTCCTGTGGCGGTCCGGTCGGCCCGCGGCCGGCCGGGGGAAGCGAGGTGAGTGGACATCTGCTGCCTCCTTCGCGGCGGTTCAGGCCGGACTGGGCTGGGACAGGGCGGTGTTCATCCGCTCGACCATGGCGCGGGCCGCCCGGTCGGGCGCCAGGCCGTCGAGCATCGACTGCTGGAGCACCTGGGACATGGAGTTCTGGAAGTCGGACCCGGCTCCGGCGAACCAGACGGCCGGGTCGAGGACCACGTGGTCGGCCGCCTGTGCGTACCGGGCCTGCGGCTCGAGCCGGGCGTACTCCCCGGTGCGGGTCACCGGCCGGTACGCCGGGATGTGGCCGGCCTTCGCCCAGACCTGGCCGGCCCTGAGGATGGCGGCCACCGCCTGGTGGGTGCGCCTGCGGTGGGCCTCGTCGGGGTCGGGGCGCCTCGGCAGGACGAAGGAGTGGGAGTCCGCGTAGACCGCCGGGGTGCCGAACACCGTGGGGAAGGGTGCCGCACCGACCTCGGGGTCGGCGGCGCGGAAGGTGCCCAGTTCCCACTCCCCGGAGAGGATCATCCCGGTCTGCCGGTTGGTGAAGGCGGCGATGGCCGCCGGGTAGTCGAGGCGGCGGGGGTTGGTCCGTCCGTCGACCAGCTTCTGCATGAAGGCGATGACCTCGGTCATCGCGTCGAGGTCCGCCGTGGCCCGGCCGCCGACGGGCAGGCCGAAGTCGTTCCCGGTCTGCCGGTAGAGCCCGTAGAACAGCCGCCAGCCCTGCGCCGTGTCGTTGGCGTAGCCGAAGGCGATGCCCTGCCGGCCGGAGGCCCGGGCCAGTTCCCGGCCGGCCTCCAGGAAGCGCTCGGGTGTGGAGAAGGCTTCCTGGTCGAGGGCTCCGTCGCCGGTCAGGAGCCCGGCCTCGCGGGCGGTGTCGGGGTGGAAGAAGACGATGAACGGGTGGGTGTCCAGCGGTACGGCGTAGGTCCGTCCCCGGTGCTGGGTGCGGCTCCACACCGCGTCGGCGAAGTCCTGCTCCCGGACGCCGAACTCGGCGAGCAGAGCGGTGTCCCAGGGGTCGAGCAGTCCCAGGGGCGCGTACCCCGCCAGGCGCGACATGTGGGAGACGGCGACGTCCGGGCCGCGCCCGCCGGCCGAGGCCATGGCGAGTTTGGTGTAGTACGGCGTGCCCCATTCCAGCACGGTCCGGTCGACCCGGGTGCCGGACATGTCGGGCCGTGCGATGTCGATCAGTTCGTCGAGCAGGGCGCCGTCGGCGCCGCTGAACAGGTCCCACATGCGCACGGTGCGCGGGTCCGACGCGGCTGCCGCGGAACCGCAGCCGGCGAGGGCTCCGCCGCCGAGGAGGACGGCGGCCGAGGCCAGCGAGGCGCGGAGCACGCCTCGTCGGGACGGTCCGGCGCGGTTACCTTCCGGCCTGGCGGAGGCGGCCCGTGGGCCAGGCAGGTCGACCATGGCACTACCTTTCTCTACATCGATGTACATCGCCGACGGGGTACTGCGGACGTGTCGTGCGCGCGGACCCGGTTCCGGTCGTCCGCCGGACCGGGTCCGGCGCCGTCAGCCGGTGGTTTCGCAGGCGGCCGGGCGCTGTTGGACCCGGCGCAGTACGGCGGTGTCGAACTTCTCGCCGCGGTCGAAGCCGTAGACGCCGTTGCGCTCCTGGAAGACGTCGGTGAGCTGCGTGTAGCAGTAGCCGAACATGTCCGGGTCGTCGAGCAGGACGTCCACCAGTCCGGTGAAGCGGGCCACGAACTCCTCGGCGGTGCGCGGCCGTTCGCCGTACCCCCAGGAGGTGCCGGTCTCGTCGCCGGCGGCGGTCGCGGCGGCCGCCGCGTCCCACCAGATCCCGCCGAACTCGCTGCAGAAGTAGGGCTGTCCGCGGTAGGGCACCGACCAGGTGCGGCCGTCGGGGCCGGTGTTGACGTACGGGCGGTCCTCGGCGAGGCCGGCCATGGTCCTGGCGAAGGCCTCGGGGTCCTGCTCGTAGCAGTGCGAGTCGTACACGTCGGTCTCCGGCACGCGGTGGGCGTAGCCGGAGGCGTCGATCACCGGGCGGCTCGGGTCCGCCTGCTTGGTGGCGAGGAACATGGCCCGGGTCACGTCATCGAGCTGGGTGATGCGGTCGTGGAGGTGCTGGTACGTCTCGTTCAGCGGGCACCAGCCGATGATCGACGGGTGGGAGTGGTCGCGTTCCAGGGCCTCCAGCCACTGGGCGACGTAACTGGCGTCGGGGCGCTGGTTGTCGTCGCGGACGCCGGTCTCGCAGCCCCAGTCTCCGAACTCGCCCCAGACCAGGTAGCCGAGCCGGTCGGCGTGGTAGAGGTAGCGCTCCTCGAACACCTTCTGGTGCAGCCGGGCGCCGTTGAAGCCGGCCCGCAACCCGAGTTCGATGTCGCGCACGAGGTCGGCGTCGGTGGGAGCGGTCATCAGGCCGTCGGGGTAGTAGCCCTGGTCGAGGACCAGCCGCTGGAACACCGGCGCGCCGTTGAGCAGCACCCGCTTGCCGTGCACCGCGACCGAGCGCAGACCGGCGTAGGAGGTGGCCTCGTCGACCACGCCGCCCTCGGCGTCGAGGAGTTGGAGGCGCAGGTCGTACAGGTGCGGGTCGGCCGGCGACCAGGTGCGCAGCCGGTCCTCGGGCACGGTCAGCACCAGTTTGGGGCACAGGTCGAGGTCGGCGCGGGCGGAGGCGCTCACCACCTCGCCGTGCCGGTCGGAGAGCACGGCCCGCACCCGGTGGCCGGGCAGGTTGCCGGTGACCGGGAGGTCGACGTGGAACGATCCCGATCCCAGGTCGGGGGTGATCCGCGGGCGCTTGAGGCGGGCAGCGGCCGGTACGGGCTCGAGCCACACGGTCTGCCAGATGCCGGTGGTGCGGGTGTAGTGGCAGTGCGTGTTGGCGTACCAGGTGGCCTGCTTGCCGCGGGCCTGCGGGCCGTGCCGGCTGTCGCGGGCGCGGACCACGATCACGGCGTTCTCGCCGGGCGCGGCCACCCCGCGCAGGTCCGCGGTGAACGGGGTGAAGCCGCCGCGGTGACGGGCCACCTCGGTGCCGTTGACCCAGACGGTGGCGTCGTGGTCGACCGCGCCGAAGTGCAGCAGCACGTCGGAGCCGGACCACTCCTCGGGGACGGTCACCTCGCGGCGGTACCAGACGGCCTCCATGAAGTCCGTGTCGCCGATCCCCGACAGTTCGGACTCGGGGCAGAAGGGGACGACGATCTCGCCGGTGAGGTCGCGGTCGCGCAGTCCGCGCTCCAGTCCGCTGTCCCCGCGGTCGGTCTCGAACTGCCAGCGGCCATTGAGATTCAGCCATGCCTCGCGGACGAACTGGGGCCGGGGGTACTCCGGACGCGGGACGTCCAGGGGCAGGGGCATGCTCATGCTGCTCCTCATCAGTGCAGGTGCGCTCGGTACGGGGTCATGCGACCATACGATTACATCGATGTAAATGGCCGCGGCGAAAAGTTTTCGGTGACCGATTCACCCCTCGCGCGACCGGGCCCCGCGACGCTGCCGTTACGATCCGGGGGCACGAGGAAGAACGAGAAGGGAAGCATGGGCAGGCCCAGGATCAAGGACGTCGCGGAGTACGCCGGCGTCTCGGCCAAGACGGTGTCGAACGTCCTCAACGACTACGAACACGTCTCCGAGCAGACCCGGGCCGCGGTCCGCGAGGCCATCGACGCCCTCGGTTACCGGGTCAACATCGCCGGACGCCAGCTGCGCCGCGGCCGCACGGGCATGGTCGCGCTCGCCGTGCCGGACCTGGACATCGCCTACTTCGCCGAGCTGGCCCGGCACGTCATGGCGGAGACCGAACGCCTCGGCAGCACCACCCTGCTGCTGGAGACCGGCGGGCGGCGCGAGAAGGAACTGGCCGCCGTGCGCGGCTTCGACGTCCAGTTCACGGACGGCGTCATCCTCTCGCCGCTCGCCCTGCAACCCCGCGACCTGGCGGACCGGGACACGCGGCTGCCGCTGGTGCTGCTGGGCGAGTGCAATCTGCCGGGCAGCGCCGACCACGTGGCGATCGACAACGTCGCGGCGGCGCGCGAGGCGACCGAGCACCTGCTGGCGCGGGGGCGCCGCCGCATCGCGGTGATCGGCGGCGACCTGCGCGGACAGCACAACACCAGCCGCCTGCGCACCATCGGCCACCAGCAGGCCCTGACGGCGGCCGGGCTCGCCGTGCCGTCCGGCCTGGTGATGCCGGTGCCCGAGTTCCGCTGGGCCGACGGGGCGGCAGCCGCCCGTACGCTCATGCGGCTGCCGGACCGGCCGGACGCGCTGCTCTGCCTCAACGACCACCTGGCCCTCGGCGCGGTGCGGGCGCTCCACGAGGACGGCTGGTCGGTTCCCAAGGACGTGGACGTGGTCGGGTTCGACGACATCGAGGCCACCCGGTTCAGCATCCCCACCATCACCACCGTCGCTCCCGACAAGCCCGGCATCGCACGGCGGGCGGTGCAGTTGCTGCTGGAGCGGATCGACGCCGGCGCGCCGGGCGGGCCCGCGGTGGACGAGACGGCGGGGCACCGGCTGATCGTGCGGGAGAGTTCGGGAGGATGAGGGGGCCGGGCCTCCGGCGGGCCGCACGGCCCGGCGGCCGGGCCTCCGGCGCGGCCCCTGGCACCGGCGGCGACAGGCGTCCGGAACGGCGCTCCCCCGGCCTTGTCAGTGTCACGGACGGGCATGTATAACGTTGTAAAACTTGAGCCCGGCGGCTCGGCGCACGGCTCATGGTCAGGGCACCGTATCCGCACCGACCGACCGAGTCGGGCCGCTCACGAAGGGATTGCCGTGCGGGTCAGCCTCAAGGACGTCGCCGCGCACGCGGGGGTCTCCATCAAGACCGTCTCCAACGTGGTGAACAACTACCAGCACGTCACCCCGGCCATGCGCGAGCGTGTCCAGAGGTCCATCGACGCGCTCGGCTACCAGCCCAACCTCGCCGCCAGGCATCTGAGGAAGGGGCGTACGGGCATCATCGCGCTCGCCCTGCCCGAGCTGGGCAACCCCTACTTCGCCGAACTGGCCGCCTCCGTCATCGACACCGCGGCCCAGCACGACTACATCGTGCTCCTCGACCACACCGGAGGGCTGCGCGAGCAGGAACTCCTGGTGAGCCAGGGCTTCCGGGCCCGGGTGATCGACGGTCTCATCCTCAGCCCGATCGAGCTGGAGACCGAGGACCTGCGCGACCGCGCCCAGGACGTGCCGCTGGTGCTGCTCGGCGAACGGGACTACGACCTGCCGTACGACCACATCGCCATCGACAACGTCGCCGCGGCCCGCGCCGCCGTGCGGCACCTGATCGGTCTGGGGCGCCGGGAGGTGGCGTTCATCGGAGCCCGGCGCCGGCGCAGCGAGCCCGCCCAACTGCGCGTGCGGGGCTGGCGCGAGGAGCTCACCGCCGCCGGGCTGCCGGCCGACGAGGGGCTCGTCGCGGCCACCGACGGCTGGGGGCACGCCGACGGGGCGGTGGCCATGAACCACATCCTGGACAGCGGACGGCGGCCCGACGCGGTGTTCGCCTACAACGACCCGATGGCGATCGGGGCGATGCGGGTGCTGCACGAACGGGGCCTGCGGGTCCCCGAGGACATCGCCGTCGTCGGCTTCGACGACGTGATCGAGGGACGCTTCGGCGCGGTCACCCTCACCTCCGTGTCACCGGACAAGGCCGCCATCGGCCGCCTCGCGGTGGAGTCCGTACTCGCCCGGCTCAACGACCGGGCGCCGGAACACCGCCGCATCTGGGCGGACTACCAACTCGTTGAACGCGAAAGCACCGTGGGGCGCCCGGCTGGCACCGGCCGGGGAACCGTCTGACACATCCGCCCTGCCGCGCCCGCCCGGCCGGGAACCGCCTGCCATATCCACCCCGTCCCGCCCGGCTGGGGAACCGCCTCACGCGCCCGGGACCGCCGCCCGACCGGGGAGACCGTCAGACGCGTACGTCCCGCAGCGTCCGACCGGGAGGACCGTCGGACGCGCACAGTCCGCACCGTCCGACCGGGAGGACCGTCAAACACGTACGTCCCGCACCGTCCGACCGGGGGAGCGTCTGACACACATCCGCCCTGTCCCGCCCGGCCGGGGACCGTCCGACACATCCGCCCTGCCCCGCCCCGCCCCGCCCGGCCCCGCCCGGCCGGCCGGGGATACCGTCGGACGCGCCCATCCCGCCGGCACCGCCAGGCCTGGCCACCGGCCCGGCGGGACGTTCGGCGGGCGTTCGGCGTTCCGTGGCGGCAGGCCCGGGCGTGCGGCCACTGAGGGCCGCCGGGCGAGTCCGCAGCCCCGGAGCCCGGTCTCGGGCGAGGGCCGCCCGAAGCCCGCTCTCCGGGGAGGGCCCGCTGCGGCGTCACGCTCCACCGAACGCCCTCACACCGTCGCCCCCACCACCGGCGCGCGGTCACCGGACCGCGAACACCCCCTGCCGCGACCGCACTTCACCGAGCCCCCCCGACCGGGCAGTCCAACCCGCCCCGCGCGGCAAGCGCTTCCCGCGCCGTCCCGTCGCCGACCGAGCACCCGGAGGCCGCCACGGCGGGCCTCCCCCTCCCCTCCACCCCCGGTTTCGCACCTTGTGCGCAAGGGGTTTACAGCATCCTTCCAACGATGTAAAACCTCCTTGCGGCGCACCGGACGCCGCCCTGCACAGGGGGAGCAGCTCCACTCATGCGCGTCCTTCGGCTCCCCAGTTACCTTTTCAGCGTCACCCGGATCGGGGTCACCATGCAGCGCACCACTCACCGTTCCCTCCTCCTCGCCCGTCCCGTGGTCGTGGCCTTGGCCGCCGCCGTGGCCCTGACCGCCACCTCCTGCGCCAAGTCGGAGGACGACGCGTCGGACGGCAAGAAGTCGTCGTCGGCCGCGGCCGACGCCGGCCAGAAGGTCGTCGAGCCGAAGCCGGGCAGCAAGTCCTGCACCATCGACGCCTACGGCGGCGAGAAGATCGACCTCAAGGACGCCACCGTCGGCTTCTCGCAGTCGGAGAAGGAAGCCAACCCGTTCCGCATCGCGGAGACCCAGTCCATCAAGGACGAGGCGGCCAAGAGAGGCGTCAAGCTGCTGACGGCCAACGCCCAGTCGCAGTTCTCCAAGCAGATCAGCGACGTCCAGGACCTGCTCGCCAAGGGCGCCGACCTGCTGGTGATCGCCCCGCTCAACTCCGACGGCTGGGACCCGGTGCTGCAGGCGGCGGCCGCCAAGAAGGTCCCGATCGTCACCATCGACCGCAAGATCAACGCCACGGCCTGCAAGGACTACGTCTCCTTCATCGCCTCCGACTTCGTCGAGCAGGGCCGGCGCGCCGCCGACCAGATGATCGAGGCCACCGGCGGCAAGGGCGAGGTCGCCATCCTGCTGGGCTCGGCCGGGAACAACGTCACCACCGAGCGCACCAAGGGCTTCAAGGAGCGCGTCGCCGAGAAGGCCCCCGGTCTGAAGGTCGTCTTCGAGCAGACCGGTGACTTCACCCGCGAGAAGGGCCAGCAGGTCACCGAGCAGCTCATCCAGTCCAAGCCCGGCATCAAGGGCATCTACGCGGAGAACGACGAGATGGGCCTGGGCGCAGTGGCCGCGCTCAAGGGCGCCGGCAAGAAGGCCGGCGACATCAAGATCGTCACGGTCGACGGCACGCGCAACGCCGTCCAGGGCGTCGTCGACGGCTGGATCAGCGGCGTCATCGAGTCCAACCCGAGGTTCGGTCCGCTGGCGTTCCAGACGCTGGACACCTTCACCCAGGGCAAGGAAGTCCCGCAGGACATCGTCATCCAGGACAGCGCCTACGACGCCGGCAACGCCGAGCAGGACCTCGGCAAGGCCTACTGATCCGTCGCGGGGCCCGGTCTCCGGGCCCCCCTGTCCGTCCGTCATCCCTTCCTGTCATCCCTGGAGGCACAGGTGGCTCCCCCCGCCGAAGTCCTCGCCGTCCGCGGACTGAGCAAGACCTTCCCCGGCGTCCGGGCCCTGGACGACGTGGACCTGACCCTGCACCCGGGCGAGGTCCACGCCCTGATCGGCGAGAACGGCGCCGGCAAGTCGACCCTCATCAAAGTCCTCACCGGTGTGTACCGGCCCGACGCCGGTGACATCGTTTTCCTGGGCGGCGCGGTCTCCTTCGGCACCCCGCTGGACGCCCAGAAGGCCGGGATCTCGACCATCTACCAAGAGGTCAACCTCATCCCGCTGCTGAGCGTGGCCCGCAACCTCTTCCTGGGCCGCGAACCGCGCAACCGCTTCGGCCTGCTGGACTTCGCCCGTATGAACCGGGAGGCCGAGGAGACGCTGCGCGCCTACGGCGTCCGGGTGGACGTCCGCCGGCCGCTGCGCACGCTCGGTGTCGGCGCGCAGCAGATGGTCGCCCTGGCGCGTGCCGTGGCGAGCGAGGCGCGGATCGTCATCATGGACGAGCCGACCTCCTCGCTCGAACCGCGGGAGGTCGAGACGCTGTTCTCGGTCATCCGCCGACTGCGCGACGACGGCATCGCCGTCATCTACGTCAGCCACCGGCTCGACGAGCTGTACGCCGTGTGCGACACCGTCACGGTGCTGCGCGACGGCCGTCGCGTGCACCACGGCCGGCTCGCCGACCTCGACCGGCTCTCCCTGGTGTCCACGATGCTGGGGCGGGAGTTGGGCGAGGTGCGCGCGGAGGGCCTGACCAAGTTCACCGGCGACCGTCACGCCACCGACACCGAACCGGTGCTTGACGCCCGTGACCTGACGGTCCCGCACCAGCTGCACGGCGTCTCGGTGAGCATCCGTCCCGGCGAGGTCGTCGGGCTCGGCGGGCTGCTCGGCTCCGGGCGCACCGAGACGGCCAAGGCCATCTCGGGTGCGCTGGCGACGAGTTCGGGCAGTGTGACGGTGGCCGGGGTCCCGCTGCGCGGCGGCTCCACGCCCGCGGCGATCCGGGCGGGCGTCAGTCTGCTGCCGGAGGACCGCAAGAGCGAGGGCATCGTGCCCGGTCTGTCGGTCCGGGAGAACATCTCGCTGGCCGTGCTGCCCCGCCTGTCCCGCTTCGGGCTGGTCTCCGAGGCGCGCGTCGACAGCATCGTCGACACCTTCATCGAGCGGCTGCGCATCAAGGCGTCCTCGCCGCAGCAGAAGGTCGGCGAACTGTCCGGCGGCAACCAGCAGAAGGTACTGCTGGCCCGCTGGCTGGCGATGAACCCGAAGGTGCTCCTGCTGGACGAGCCCACCCGGGGCATCGACGTCGGTGCCAAGGCCGAGGTGCAGAAACTCGTGGACGAACTGGCCGCGGACGGCCTGGGCGTCCTGCTCATCTCCTCCGACCTGGAGGAACTGATCGAAGGGTCCGACCGCGTGGTCGTACTGAAGGACGGTGCGGTCGTCGGCGAGCTGACCGGCGACGAGGTCACCGAGGACAAGCTGATGCGGACCATCGCCGGGCACGCCCCGGCCGGGGACGCGGTCGAGGAGGCGGCGACCGATGGCTGAAGCCACCGTCCGGACCGTCGCGCTGGACCGAACGCGCGTCCTGCAGTGGCTGCAGACCTACGGCGTGTACGCCGGTGTGGCGCTGCTGCTGGTCGTCAACATCGTCATCACCCCGCACTTCCTGACCGCGGAGAACTTCCGCACCCAGGCCGTGCAGGTCGCGCCCGTCATCATCGTCGCGCTCGGCATGGCCCTGGTGATCGGGACCGAGGGCGTCGACCTGTCGGTGGGCGCCGTCATGGCGCTGGCGGCGTCCGTGACGGCGCTGTACCTCGGCTACGGGCTGCTGCCGGCGCTGCTCGTCGTGGCGGTGTTCTCCGCCGGGGTGGGGCTGGCCAACGGGGCGCTGGTGGCGTTCGTCGGGGTGCAGCCGATCGTGGCCACCCTGGCCCTCATGGTCGGCGGCCGGGGCCTGGCCCTGGTGCTGCTGCCGCAGCTGGAGGACCTGCGCAACCCCGCGCTGGCCTCCCTCGGCTCCGGTGACGTGCTGGGCGTCCCGTATCTGATCCTGATCGCGGCGGTGCTGGCCCTGCTGGTGGCGTTCGTCGTCCGCCGCACCACCTTCGGACGGCAGTTGCTCGCCATCGGTGACAGCCGTCCCGCCGCGCAGCTCGCCGGGCTGCCGGTGCGCCGGGTGCTGATCGTGGTGTACGTGGTCTGCGCGCTGCTCGCGGCGGTGGCGGGTGTGCTCGCCACGGCGCGGCTGCAGGCCAGTGACCCGACGTCGCTGGGCAATCTGATGGAGCTGTCCGCCATCACCGCCGTCGTGGTCGGCGGGACACCGCTGACCGGTGGCCGGGTGAACATCGCCGGCACCGTGGCGGGAGCCGTCCTCATCCAGCTGCTCACCGCCACCCTCATCAAGCACGATCTGCCGCCCTCGTGGACCCAGATCGCGCAGGCCATAGTGATCGTGTGCGCGGTCTACGCGGCACGGGGACGGGGGAAGCGATGACCGTCACGAAGACGGACGCGCGGGTGACCGCGGCGGGCGGCGGGGAGCCGGCGGCGGCCGCCGAGCCCGCGGGCCCGGCCCGTTCCGAGCGGCTGACGGCGCTGGTGCAGCAGCACGGCGCGCTGGCGGTGCTGGTGGTCGTGTCGCTGGTGGCGTCGTTCAGCTTCGACTCCTTCGCCACCGGTGACAACGTCGGCAACATGGCGACGAGTTCGGCGTTCCTCGCGATCGTCGCGCTCGGCATGACCTTCGTGATCATCACCGGCGGCATCGACCTGTCGGTCGGCTCGCTGTTCGCGCTCGGCGGGGTCCTGGCGGCCTGGGGTTCCCGGCACGGGACGCTGGTGGCGCTGCTGCTGCCGCTGGTGGTGTGCGGGGCCATCGGTGTCGTCAACGGTCTGCTGGTGGCCCGTTCGCGGCTTGCGCCGTTCATCGTCACGCTGGCCGCGATGCTGGGGGCGCGGGGCCTGATGCTGGCCCTGACCGACGAGGGCGCCAACACCTATCTGATCGGCAAGGGTTCGTTCCTCGCGGAACTCGGCCAGGGCTCGGTCCTCGGCATCGGCAACCCGGTGTGGATCACGCTGGCGCTGTTCGTCGCCGGGGCCGTCGTCCTGCGCCGCACGCGCTTCGGACAGCATGTGTACGCGGTCGGCGGCAACGAGGACGCGGCGGCCCTGATGGGCGCCCCGGTGGCCCGCACCAAGATCCTCGTCTACACCCTGTCCGGAGTGCTGGCGGGGCTGGCGGGCGCGCTCAACGCCGCCTGGCTCGCCTCCGGGGTGACCATCCTCGGCAACGGCATGGAACTGGAGGCCATCTCCGCCGTCGTCATCGGCGGCACCCTGCTCACCGGCGGGCTCGGCTACGTCAGCGGCTCCCTGGTCGGTGTGCTGCTGCTGAAGGTGATCCAGAACGTCATCAACCAGATCGGCTCCCTGGACTCCTCCTACCAGCAGGTCGTCAGCGGCGCCTTCCTGGCGGTCGTGGTCGTCGCCCAGACCTGGCTGGGCCGCCGGCGGCAACTGATGTAGAGCTCCGGACGCGGCGGTCGGGCCCCTCCGACTCCCGCTGCCGCGTCCGGGTACCGGGCGGCCGGTCACGCCCCACCGCGCGACCGGCCGCTTCTCGCACGCGCACGTCTCCCACCCCCACTTCCCAAGGAGTGACGATGCGTCGAGTACCCGCCCCGCTCCCACCCCTCCCCCGGCCGCGACGGCGGTCACGATGGGCCACCACCGTGCTCGCGGTGCTGGCCCTGCTCGCCGGCACCGCCCTCACCGTCTCCGGCGTCGCGGCCGCCGCGCCGCAGGCGTGGACGCCGAAGCCCGCGCCGATGACCACCCCCTGGACGAACCAGGTCCCCGTGGACATGCCGCTGCCCGAGTACCCGCGGCCGCAGCTCACCCGCCCCGACTGGGCCAATCTGAACGGCATCTGGGACTTCGCCGTCACCGCGGCGGACGCCGGACGGCCCGCGTCGTTCCCCGAGCAGATCCGCGTCCCGTTCGTCGCCGAGTCGGCGCTCTCCGGCATCCAGCGCAAGATCACGCAAAACGACAAGCTCTGGTACAAGCGCACCTTCACCGTCCCGTCGGGCTGGAACGGCCGCCGCGTCCAACTCCACTTCGGTGCCAGTGACTGGCGTACGACGGTGTGGGTCAACGACCGGCAGGCCGGGGCCACCCACGACGGCGGCTTCGACTCCTTCTCCCACGACATCACCGCGCTGCTCAACAGCGGCACCAACACCGTCGTCATCTCCGTGTGGGACCCCACCCAGACCGGTACGCAGGCGGTCGGCAAGCAGCGGCTCAACGATGTCACGCCGCATCCGGGTGGTGGCATCTTCTACACCGCCGCGTCCGGCATCTGGCAGACGGTGTGGCTGGAACCCGTGGCCGCCGCCCACATCACCCGCCTCGACATGGTGCCCGACCTCACGAACAACCGCCTCAGGGTCACCGTGCGGGGCGCCGGAACGAGCGGCCACCAGGCCCGTGTCACCGTCTCCGCCGGCGGCACCACCGTCGGCACCGCGACCGGTCCGGTCGGCGGCGAGTTCACCGTCCCGGTGCCGAACGCGCGCCGGTGGAGCCCGGACGACCCGTTCCTCTACGACGTCAGGGCCGACCTGCTCTCCGGTACGGCGGCCG
Source organism: Streptomyces capillispiralis (assembly GCF_007829875.1). Lineage (NCBI taxonomy): Bacteria > Bacillati > Actinomycetota > Actinomycetes > Kitasatosporales > Streptomycetaceae > Streptomyces > Streptomyces capillispiralis. Next base: position 133,608 of record NZ_VIWV01000001.1, read on the forward strand.
TCGACTCCGTGGGCAGTTACGCCGGGATGCGCTCCATCGGCCTCGCCCGGGTCGACGGCGTCCTGCGGCCCGTTCTCAACGGCGAGTTCGTCTTCCAGACCGGCACCCTGGACCAGGGCTACTGGCCGGACGGCATCTACACCGCGCCCACCGACGCCGCGCTCCGGTACGACCTGCAGAAGCACAAGGACCTGGGCTTCAACATGGTCCGCAAGCACATCAAGGTCGAACCGCAGCGCTGGTTCCACTGGGCCGACCGGCTCGGCCTGCTGGTGTGGCAGGACATGCCCTCCATGGAGCGCACCCCGGACGCCGCCGGGCGCACCCAGTGGGAGGCCGAGTACGACCGGATCATCGACCAGCACCGCAGCTCGCCGTCGCTGGTGATGTGGGTCAACCAGAACGAGGGCTGGGGCCAGTACGACCAGGCCCGCATCGCCGACGAGGTCAAGGCGTACGACCCGTCCCGCCTCGTGGACAACATGAGCGGCGTCAACTGCTGCGGCGCGGTGGACGGCGGCAACGGCGATGTGGTGGACCACCATGTGTACGTGGGTCCCGGCACCACGGTGCCCAGCGCCACCCGTGCCGCGGTGCTCGGCGAGTTCGGCGGACTGGGCCTCAAGGTGGCCGGCCACGAGTGGTATCCGGGCGGCGGCTTCAGCTACGAGGACCAGCCCGACCCGGCCCACCTCGACGACCGGTTCGTCGGGCTGATCGACGGCATCCGCGAGGTGCGCCTGCCGCGGGGACTGTCCGCGTCCGTCTACACCGAGATCACCGACGTGGAGAACGAGGCCAACGGCCTGCTCACCTACGACCGGCAGGTGGTCAAGGTCGACGAGGCGAGGGTCCGGGCCGCCAACCGGGCCCTGATCGACGCCTCCCGCTCACCGGCCGCCCCCGTGACGCTGCCCACCGGCCAGTACCGGTCCCTCCGGGTGACGACACCGGGGTACACCGACCGCTACCTGCGGCACCGGGACGGCGCCGCGTTCACGGACGTCGTGAACGGCGGCAGCGACGCGCTGCTGAGGAGTGACGCCACCTGGAGGATCGTCCCGGGGCTGGCCGACAGCACGTGCTACTCGTTCGAGTCGCGCAACTACCCGGGCGAGTACCTGCGTCACCGCGACCACCGCGTGTACAAGGAGGGCGGCAGCGGTGACCTGTTCCGCGCCGACGCCACCTTCTGCCCGGTGCGCGGCGCGAACGGGGGCGTGCGGCTGTCCGCGCACAACTTCCCCGGGCAGTACCTGCGCCACTTCGGCGCCGAGCTGTGGCTGGCCACCCCGGGCGGAACGCACACCTGGGACAGCCCCTCCCGCTTCACGGAGGACACCACCTGGGCCGTGGAGGCCCCGTGGGCCCCGTGAGCGCGGCGACGCCGCGCCAGTGAGAAGAGCGGTGGCGGCCCGCCGGGCCGCCACCGCACCCGTTCCCGAACGCATTGGAGTTCCTGGACGATGACTGCCCGAACGACCGGACTCACCGCCGCCTGCTGCGCCGCGGTACTCGTCGGCGGCCTCCTGACAACGCTGTCACCCTCGGCCGCCGCCGCCACCACCGCCACCGCCGCCGCCGCGCCCAAGGTGCCCGAGTACAGCACCGCCGAGGCCGGCAACCCCTTCGTCGACGGCTGGTACGCCGACCCGGACATGGCGGTCTACGAGGGCGCCTACTGGGTGTTCCCCACCACCTCCAGGCCGTACGACGAGCAGACCCATCTCGACGCCTTCTCCTCCACCGACCTGGTGCACTGGACCAAGCACAGCGACGTCCTGACGAAGGCGAGCATCTCCTGGGCGCGGCGCGCGATGTGGGCGCCCGCCCCGATCGAGCGCGACGGCAAGTACTACCTGTACTTCGCCGCCAACGACATCCAGAACGACTCCCAGCTCGGCGGGATCGGGGTGGCCGTCGCCGACCGTCCCGAGGGCCCCTACGAGGACGCCATCGGGGCGCCGCTGATCTCGCGGTTCCACAACGGCGCCCAGCCCATCGACCAGGACGTCTTCATCGACGACGACGGCCAGGCGTACATGTACTACGGCGGCTGGGGCCACGCGAACGTCGTCAAGCTCAACCCGGACATGACCAGCCTCGGCACCTTCGACGACGGGTCGACGTTCAAGGAGATCACCCCGGCCGACTACGTCGAGGGCCCGCAGATGTTCAAGCGGGGCGGGAAGTACTACCTGATGTGGTCCGAGGGAGGCTGGACGGGGCCCGACTACTCGGTGTCGTACGCCATCTCCGACTCGCCGACCGGGCCCTTCGAGAAGATCGACAAGGTGCTGGCCCAGGACCCGGCGGTCGCCAAGGGCTCCGGGCACAACTCGGTCGTCAACGTGCCCGGCACCGACATCTGGTACATCTTCTACCACCGCCGGCCGCTCGGTGAGACCGACGGCAACCACCGCCAACTGGCCTACGACCGCATGCACTTCAGGCCCGACGGTACGATCCGGCGGATCGACATGAAGGTCCGGGACAACTTCGCGGACCACAACGCGCTGGGCTGGAAGACGTACGGCGGCTCGTGGACCGCGGCCGGCGGCCGCTACCGGGCCGGCCGCTCGCTCGGCGGCAAGGCACTCCTCGACACCAACTTCGCCGACTTCACCTTCGACGCCGACGTCACGCCCGCCTCCGGCCGGGGCGACGCGGGTCTGGTGTTCCGGGCGAGCCGGCCGGGCACGGGCGTCGACGGCTACTCCGGGTACTACGCGGGCATTGGAGGGGACGGCAAGGTGGTGCTCGGACGGGCGAACGACTCCTGGACCCCGCTGGGCACCGCCCGGGTGTCCGTCGCCCCCGGCACCTCCCACCGGCTGCGCGTCACGGCCGTCGGCTCGTCCATCAAGGTGTACGTCGACGACCTGCTGACGCCGAGGATCTCGGTCACCGACGACACGTACCGCAGCGGTGCGAACGGCGTCCGGGTCTTCGACACCGCCGCCTCCTTCGACAACGTGGCGGTCGGTCCCGCCACGTGACACGGCGCGGTCCCGGCGGGAGGGCGTGGTGCCCTCCCGCCGGGACCGCCGGCCCGGAAGCCCGGTGACTACGGCTTCTCCCCGCCGTACAGGGCGCTCACCTCCTCGGCGGTGAGCGCCTTGTCGTAGGCGCGGACCTGGTCCACCGAGCCGTTCCAGAAGTCGGTGTTCTCACCGTTCCACTGGGCGCGGCCCACGGCGAGGGGCCCGGTGCCGACGTAGGCGGGTCCGGCCGTGGAGGTGGCGGCGCGCTTGCCGTCGACATACAGCGTGATCTGCTGGGTGGCGTCGTCACGGACGCCGACCAGGTGGTACCAACGGCCGGTCTCGGGCCTGGTCTCCAGCCGGGCGCGCTGTCCGTCGGGGGTGCTGAAGGCGAAGGCGCCCTGCCCGTACTGGAGGTAGAACGGGCTGGCCTGGCGGCGTCCGTCCTGGCTGACGGCGGTGGCGTAGTTGCCGGGGAGCGCGTCGAGGGTGACCCAGGCGGAGATCGTGTAGCTGCCGGTGGTGTCGAGCACCGGGGCGTCGGTCTGGGCGTACTGGCCCTGGCCGTCGAACTTCAGCGCGCTGCCGCTGACCCCGTCCGTCCAGCCGGTGCCCTCGGAGAGCTTCAGCGGGAGGTTGTTGGGGCCGTCGTCCTTCGCGGTGGTGCCGGTGCCCTCGTCGAGGGACCAGGAGCCGCCGCCCTTCAGCGGTTCGCGCTCGCCGGCCGCGGCGCCGGCCGCGATGACCTTGCGGTTGATCTCACGCACCGGGGCCGGGTCGACCTTGATCTCGCGTCGGTCGTAGGTGTAGAGGCCGTTGAGCTCGTTCTCCAGGTCGGAGATCTGCGTGTAGACGGATCCGGAGAGTTCGGCGCCCGCCTGGTCGAGGTAGAACTTCTCGGTGTTCTCGACGTACTTGCGGGTCAGCGCCGCCTTGTCCGCGACACCGCTGTAGATCACGGTCGGGGTGCCCGGCCACATGTGGCCCGGGGTGCGCAGCGTGAAGCCGCCGTGCTCACCGTCCATGGCCGCCCGGTGGTCGGGGAAGGGCGGGTCCTCGTTGTTGTAGTCGTGGTGGTCGATGATGTCGCCCTTGCCCGAGTCACCCTTGGAGTTGCAGCAGTTGACTCCGCTGTGGGCGTTGACGATCCGGGACGGGTCGGCTGCCTTCACCGACTCGGCGATACGGCCGCTCTCCTCGCGGTTCCACTCGCCCCAGCCCTCGTTGAAGACGATCCAGCCGATGACGGAGGGCGCGTTGTGGTGCTGGCGCATCATCTCGCGGCCCTGGTCGACGAAGGCCTTCTGCCCGGTCTCGTTGGTGAGGTTCCCGGAGACGAAGTCCTGCCAGACCAGCAGACCGAGCTTGTCGGCGTGGTAGAACCAGCGCGGCGACTCGACCTTGATGTGCTTGCGGACCGCGTTGAAGCCGAACTTCTTGTGCGCCTTCAGGTCGAAGGCGAGTGCGGCGTCGCTCGGCGGGGTGTAGAGGCCGTCGGGCCAGAATCCCTGGTCGAGGGTGGCGAGGGAGAAGATCGGCTTGCCGTTGAGCACCAGTTTCTGGAACCCGCCGACTTCCTCGATCCCGATCTCGCGCATGCCGAAGTAGCTGCCGACCCTGTCGGTCGACCTGCCGTCGGTCAGCCTGACGTCGAGGTCGTAGAGGTAGGGGTCGTCGGGGCTCCACAGGTGCTGCTTCGCCACCGGCAGGCGCAGTTCGCTGTTGGCCGGGCCGCTCACCTTGCCGACGACCTTGCCGCGGGCGTCGCGCGCCACGGCTTCGACCCGGGCCTCCTTGGAGGCGCCGTCGGACTCGACGGTCACCGCCAGGGTGCCGGTGTCGATGTCGGGCGTGGTGACTACGTTGTCAATGGAGGCGTCGGCGACGGGCTCCATCCACACGGTCTGCCAGATGCCGGACGTCTGGGTGTAGAAGATGCCGCCGGGGTTGGTGGACTGCTTGCCCATCGGCTGGTTGGCGCCGCCGGTGTCGGTGACCGCGACCACGATCTCCTGCGGTCCGCCGCCCTTGAGGGCGTCGGTGATGTCGGCGCTGAAGGCGTTGTAGCCGCCGGTGTGCTCGGCGACCTTCCTGCCGTTGACGAAGACGCGGGCCTGGTAGTCCACCGCGCCGAAGTTGAGCTTGAGCCGCTTGCCGCTCTTGCCGACCTTCCAGCTGTCCGGCACGTCGACGAGCTTGCGGTAGAACATGTGGTCCTCGTGCCGCTCGAGCCCGGAGAGCTGCGACTCCACCGGGAACGGCACGATGATCTTCTCGTTCAGGTCCTTGCCGAAGACGGGCTCCTCACCGGCCTTCGCGCCGCTGAACTGCCAGGGCCCGTTGAGGTTCTTCCACTGGGCGCGCACCTGCTGGGGGCGCGGGTACTCCGGCAGCGGGTGGTTCTTGTCGAGCTTGTCGCCCCACGGGGTGGTGATCCGGTGGGTGGACGTGTTGGAGGCGTAGCGGACGATCCGGGGCACGGCCTTGCCGCCGGCCTGGAGGCCGCCCTCGCCGTCGTAGGTGAACCGCACCTGCTGGTTCTTCTGGATCGGCTCGGAGAGCGTGACGAGGAGGGAGTCGCGGTCGTCGCGGGCGACCGCCACCGACTTGACCGGCATGGCGGTCGTGTCGGCCTCGATCTTGAGGTGCTCCGCGACGTTCTCGATGCCACCGACCGCGTCCTCGAACCGGACGCGCAGCCGCCGGCCGTCCTCGGCGACGGTCGGTTCCACGGGGAAGACCTCGAAGCCGGCGGGCGGGGTGAACGCGGACGTCGGCACAAGCTGCTTGGGCATCGTCGGGGTCGACCAGCGCAGGAACATGTTCGCGCCACCGACGTCCTGGAACATCTCCATGCGGAAGTCGTACGTCTGGCCGGCCGTCAGCCTCACGGGCGCGCTGGTCTGCTCCCGGTCCCAGTCGCCCACCCAGTGGTCGATGACCGGCTTGCCGTCGATGAAGAGGCGGAAGCCGTTGTCGCCGATGGCGTGGAAGGTGTAGTCACCGGTCTCCGGCGCCTCGATCTGGCCGGTCCAGCGGGCGGTGGTGTGCTCCGCCTGGCCGGTCAGCTCCTCGAAGGTGCTCGTCAGCCCGGAGAAGTTGATCTGGGGCTCCAGCAGGGTGCCGCCGAGTTCGGCGAAGTCCCGGGCGCCGGGGGCCGACATCTTGAAGTACTCGCCCTTGAGGCCGTGCACCTGCACGTCGGAGTCGGCGGCCGAGGCGGCGGACGTGCCGGCCGTCGGGACGACGGCCGAGGCGGCGGGTGCCAGCGCGCCCGTGGACAGGGCCAGGGCGGACACGGTCAGCAGGGCCCACCATCTGGATCTGGGGCGGGTGAGTTGTCTGTTCATCGAACCTTTCCTCGCGCAGAGGGCATGGGGCCATGGCGAAGCAGGGCGGCCACCGCCTCGGCCCAGGATTCCCTTCCAACGTTGGAAATCCGGTGTGCAGCGGAATGACAACACGCCTCCCGACGGCTGTCCAGGCTTCGCGCACAGCTGACGCACCGTCAGTCCGCGCCCGGGAAAGCAAGGGTGGCCTGTCCAGGCACGAAGCACCCCGGCCCGGGCGACCCCATTGACATGTCCTCGCCCCATCACCATCCTGTGAGGGCTGTTCCATCGATGTAAATCCGGGCTTGGAGGTGCGCAACCTGTGGCCAGACCCCCACAGCGGACGACGAGGCTTTCCGGCCGACGGGCCGGTGTCCTCGGCTTCGTCCTGTCCGCGGTCCTCGCCGCCGTGATGAGCCTGACGTCCGCCGAGCCCGCCCGGGCGGACCAGACCGCCCTGCGGGCCGCCGACCCGAGCGTGATCCGGGTGGGCGGCACCTACATCTCCGTGCAGTCGTCCGGCGGGGGGATCGCCGTACGGCAGGCATCGTCCACGTCCGGGCTGGCTTCGGCCACCCCGCGCCAGGTCTGGTCGGACACCCGCGACCGCGGTGAGGTCTGGGCCCCGGAGATCGTGATGGACGGCGGCCGGTACTACATCTACTTCACGGCCGGCCGCGGGGCGGCCCACCGGATGTACGTGATCAGCTCCGCCAGCCCGGCCAGCGGCTACTCCGCCGAGACCCGGCTCGCGCTGCCGGACGACAAGTGGGCCATCGACGGCGCGCTGTTCACCTTCAACGGGCAGCGCTGGTTCGTCTGGTCCGGCTGGGCCGGGGACACCAACGTCGAGCAGAACCTCTACATCGCCCGGATGAGCAGCCCGACCACGCCGACCGGCGGGCGGTACATCATCTCGCAGCCCCGGGAGAGCTGGGAGCGGGTGGTGGGCAACCCGTTCATCAACGAGGGGCCCGAGCCCATCAAGGACCCGAACGGGCAGCTGCACATCGTGTACTCGGCCAACGGCAGCTGGAGCGACCAGTACTGCCTGGCCGACCTGCGGCTGCGGGCCGGGGGCGACCCGACGCACGTGTGGGACTGGTACAAGTCCAACGGCTGCCTGTTCGGCTCGAACCGGGCGACCATGATGTCCGGATGGGACCCGACGCTGTACGTCAACGGCCCCGGCCACCACAGCTTCGTCCTGCTCCACGGCGACATCGGCACCAGCCCGCCCGCCGGGCCGCGGTTCCCGCTGATGTTCCACGCGGTGCCGAAGGGCACGCCGTACACGTGGGAGAACCGCTACTGGTACACGGGCTCGTTCGCCTGGTGGGGCAACACCACCTACAGCCGGGCCAACGTGCCGGGTCCGAACACCGATACGGGCTGGAGCCTGAAGTTCTTCGAGTAGGTCACGCCCTGCCGCCCGCGAAGGGGCCCTGCGCCGCGAAGGCGTGGGCGGCGAAGCGCTCCCCGATGCGGCGGTGGGTGGCCGCGTCGGGGTGCAGTTCGTCGGGCAGCGGCAGTTCGGCGTAGTCCGCCTCGCCGTAGAGGTCCCGGCCGTCGAGGTGGTGCAGGTTCGGGTCGTCCGCGGCGCGCTGCTCGACGACGCGCTTCAGCTCGTCGCGGACGGCGGTGAGGGTCAGCTTGCCCTCGGCCCGCTCCGCGGCGTCACCCGTGGCGGTGAACCGCAACCGCCCCTCGGCGAGGCGGCTGAAGTCGTAGGCGGTGGGCCCGGGCGTGTCCTCGTGCAGGGGGCACAGGAGGGGCGAGACGACCAGCAGCGGCGCGGTGGGGTGGCCGTCGCGAATGGTGTCGAGGAAGCCGTGGACGGCGGGCGTGAAGGCGCGCATCCGCATCACGTCGGCGTTGACCAGGTTGATGCCGATCTTGACGCTGATCAGGTCGGCGGGGGTGTCGCGCATGGCCCGCGCGGTGAACGGGTCGAGCAGGGCGCTGCCGCCCAGCCCGAGGTTGACCAGATCCACTCCGCCCCGTGCCGCGGCCAGCGCGGGCCAGGTGGTGGTGGGGCTCGCGGCGTCGGAGCCGTGGCTGATCGAACTGCCGTGGTGGAGCCACGTCCTGCGTCCGGAGGGGGGCGCGGGCTCGACGGGGGCGTCGGTGCGCAGGGCGACGAGTTCGGTGGTCTCGTTGTGCGGCAGCCAGATCTCGACGGTCTTGGCGTCCGCGGACAGTCCGGTGAAGCGCAGGGTGGCGACCGGTCCGGTCCGGTGCTCGACGGTTCCCGTGCTCATGTCGATGATCACGCTGTTGCCGCCGGCCGCCACGGCCTGTCCGGCGGGCCGACCGTCGACGAGCAGGTCGTACAGGCCGTCGGGGCGGGGCGGCGCGCCCACGTAGACGCGTTTGGTGGGCAGCGTGTCCAGCTCGACGGCGGTCGCCCGGGTGCGGAAGACCAGTCGTACGCCGGAGGGCTGCGACTCGGCCATGGCGAGCTGCGCGTCGGAGCACTGGGCGCGGGCCCGGGCGGGCAGGCGGTGCGGCAGGAGGCCGTGCGGGGTGCGCTCGAGGTCGAGGGCGCCGCGCACGAAGTCCTCGGTGAGGGGCGTGGTGATCCAGGGGGGCGGGGTGGAGGCCATGGGTCCGGTCCGGTCCGTCTGTAGGGGTGGGCTGATCGCCTCGGGGCGATCGCGGGGAGGGGTGCGGTCGGCTGTCAGGGGCGGGTCTGACCGCGGGAAGGGTTGGTCCGTCGTCAGGGGCGGGTCTGGTCACGGGAAGGGTTGGTCCGCCGTCAGGAGCGGGCCTGATCGCGGGAAGGGGTTGGTCCGCCCTCAGGAGCGGGTCCGACCGCCGGGGGGTTCCGGTCCGCCGTCAGGAGCGAGGCTGGTCGCGGGAGGGTTGCGGTCCGCCGTCAGGGGTGGGCCTGGTCGCGGAGGGGCTCCCGTCCGCCGTCGGGGGCGGGCCAGTTGCGCAGGAGCGCGTCCAGCGCGTCGAGGATGCGGGTCCAGGTGTCCTGGGTGTCGGGAGCGCTGTGGCTGAACCCCCCGCCCATTTCGAGGCTGACGTAGCCGTGGAAGACGCTGCCCAGCAGCCGGACCGCGTGGGTCTGGTCCGGCTCCGTCAGGTCGTAGCCGCGCAGGAGCGCCCGGGTCATCTGGGCGTGCCGCACTCCGGCACTCGCGGCGGCGTCCTCGGGACCGAGCCGGAACTGGGCTGCGGCATAGCGGCCGGGGTGCTCGCGGGCGTAGTCGCGGTAGACGTTCGCCAGCGCGGTCAGGGCGTCCTTGCCCGCCCGTCCGGCCAGGGCGTCGGCGGCCCGGTCGGCCAGTTCCTCCAGGGCGAGCAGGGTGATCCTCGTCTTCAGCTCCTGGGAGTTCTTCAGGTGGGAGTACAGGCTCGCCACCTTGACGTCGAAGCGCCGGGCCAGCTCGGAGACGCTCACCCGCTCGAACCCGACCTCGTCGGCCAGCTCCGCCCCCGCCCGGGTCAGGCGCTCCGGGGTCAGCCCTGCGCGTACCATAACCGTCCTCCCATTCGACTGAATCGATTATGCACATACCTAAAGCCTTTAGGCAAATGGCAGAGGCGCATGGGGCGGTCGAGGTCGTTGTCAGTGGTGGGCGGCAAGATGCGACGCATGACAACACCTGCAGCAGTGATCGTGGATGCCGCCGCCTACGCCCAGGCGGTCGAGGACGCCGTACGTGCGGCGGCCGCCTACTACACGGGGGGCACCTCGCCACTGGACGACGACGCGTACGACCGGTTGGTGCGCGGGATCGCCGACTGGGAGGCCGCGCACCCCGATCGCATACTGCCGGACTCCCCCACGGGGAAGGTCGCCGGTGGCGCGGTGGAGGGCGACATACCGCACACGGTGCCGATGCTCAGCCTGGACAACGTGTTCTCCGCCGAGGAGTTCATGGCGTGGACCGCTTCCCTGTCCCGCCGTACCGGCCGTGAGGCGACGCGGTTCAGCGTGGGTCCGAAGCTGGACGGGCTCGCGATAGCCGCCCGTTACGTCGACGGCCGGCTGACCCGGCTGATCACCCGCGGCGACGGGACGGCCGGGGAGGACGTCTCGCACGCGATCGGCACCGTCGAGGGACTGCCCGAGAAGCTGGGTGAGCCGGTCACCGTGGAAGTGCGCGGCGAAGTCCTCATGACCACCGCCCAGTTCGAGTACGCCAACGAGGTGCGCACCGGACACGGCGGGCAGCCGTTCGCCAACCCGCGCAACGCGGCGGCGGGCACCCTGCGGGCCAGGGAGCGCGTCTACACGGTGCCGATGACGTTCTTCGGCTACGGCCTGCTGCCGCTCCCCGGCACCGACACCGCCCTCGCCGAGCGGCTGGACGAGCTGGCGTACAGCGACGCGATGGCGCTGGTCGCCCAGCTCGGGGTGCACACCAGCGCCCGGACGGCGGTCCCGGACATCGTCGCGGAGACCGCCGAGGAGGTGCTGGTCCGGGTGAAGGAGATCGCCGCGCTCCGCGCCGAGCTGCCGTTCGGCATCGACGGGATCGTCGTCAAGGCCGACCTCGCCGCCGACCAGCGGGCCGCCGGGAACGGCTCGCGCGCGCCCCGCTGGGCCATCGCCTACAAGCTGCCGGCCGTGGAGAAGATCACCCGGCTGCTGGAGGTGGAGTGGAACGTCGGCCGCACCGGCATCATCGCCCCGCGCGGCGTCCTCGAACCGGTCGTGATCGACGGCTCCACCATCACCTACGCCACCCTGCACAACCCGGCCGACATCACCCGCCGGGACCTGCGCCTGGGCGACCACGTCATGGTGCACCGGGCCGGCGACGTCATCCCCCGCATCGAGGCGCCGGTCGCCCATCTGCGCACGGGCGAGGAGCGGCCCATCGAGTTCCCCGAGCGGTGTCCGCGCTGCGGTTCGGACATCGACACCGGCGAGGAGCGCTGGCGGTGCGCGCAGGGCCGGAACTGCCACCTGGTCGCCTCGCTCGCCTATGCGGCGGGCCGTGACCAGCTCGACATCGAGGGCTTGGGCGCCACCCGCGTCGTCCAGCTCGTCGAGGCGGGGCTGGTCGCCGATCTCGCCGACCTGTTCACCCTCCGGCGCGACCAGTTGCTGGCGCTGGAGCGGATGGGCGAGACCAGCACCGACAACCTGCTCGCGGCGCTCGCGAAGGCCAAGGAGCAGCCGCTGTCGCGGGTGCTGTGCGCGCTGGGCGTGCGGGGCACCGGACGGTCCATGTCCCGGCGCATCGCCCGGCACTTCGCCACCATGGACGCCATCCGTGCGGCCGATGCCGCAGCGATGCAGCAGGTCGAGGGGATCGGGACGGAGAAGGCCCCCTCGATCGTCGCCGAGCTGGCCGAACTCGCCCCGCTCATCGACGCACTCGCCGCCAACGGCGTCAACATGACCGAGCCCGGCGCCACTGCGCCACCGCCCGCCGACGCCGCCGCCCCCGACGGCGAGGCCCCGGCCCCGGCCGCCGCGGCGGGCGGCCCGCTGGCGGGGATGACGGTGGTGGTGACGGGCGCGATGACCGGAAGCCTGGAGAAGCTCTCCCGCAACGAGATGAACGAACTCGTCGAACGGGCCGGCGGACGCTCCTCCTCCAGCGTCTCGAAGAAGACCACCCTGGTGGTCGCGGGCGAGGGCGCCGGCTCCAAGCGTGCCAAGGCCGAACAGCTGGGGGTCCGTCTCGCCACGCCGGACGAGTTCGCCGCCCTGGTCGCCGACTTCCTCGGCTGAGCCGGGGCTGCGGCCCGCGCCCGGCCGTCAGCGGGCGCAGGCCTCGGCGATGGCCAGGCTGTTCTCGTAGAGGTGGTGCCGGGTGATCCGTCCGTCCTCGACGGTGAGGTGCAGCGCGAACGGGCCGGCGAAGGACTTGCCCGTGGCGCGCACGGTCCCCGACAGATGTCCCATGAGGACCGCGTCCCTCCCGTCGACGAGGAAGGTGTCGACGCGGGCCCGCGCGTCCTCGGGCACGGTGTGCTCCATCAACTCCGTGAACTGGGCCGCGCATTCGGCGGCGGTGGACCGGGGGCGGATCCACGGGACGACGGGGTTCTCGGCGAGCAGCCAGTCGACCTCGTCGGCGAAGAGCTCGGCCAGCCGCCCGGTGTCCCCGGCCACCCGCGCGGCGAGGAACTCCCGCACGACGGCCCGGGTGGCGTCGGGCGTCGAGGAACCGACGGTGGCGGCAGGGGACTTGGCGGACATGGTGTTCTCCTCGTGGCTGCGGCCGGATCCGGGCGGTCGGGGTGGTGCCGATGGGCTCCATGCTGCCGCGGGAGGACGGAGCGGTCGATTACCCCGGGGGTCATGACCGGCCTGCCGCGACGGCGCACCGACGCCGCGATGTCCTCCGCGTCCCCCAGCAGGAACGTCGGCCCGGACAGGGCTCAGCGCGCGGGGTGCGGCGGGAGCGCGTCGGCGGGTACGGCCACGGCGAACTGCCGTCGCGGGCCGCAGCGTATGAACTCCTCCTCCTTCCCGGCCGTCGGCCTCAGCTTCATCAGCAGGGGCGGCTCCACCGTGCGCAGGTCGACGAGGGACGCCTCGTCCGGGAGCCCGGCGATCACCGCGGCCAGATCGGGGTCCTCCGTGCCGCGCAGCTCGGCCACGGGGACGCCGACGGCCTCGGTCCTCAGGCCCCACACCGACTCACAGGGATACCGGATGTTGAATTCCTCAGCGCTCCAGTTCCCGCAGTGCCCCGATCGCGTCCTGCGCGGTGACGGCCATCGTCGTCCTCCCTCGTTCCGTGCGGTACGCGCAGAGCGTACGGAACGCCTCTGACAGCGGGCGGCGCGCGCTCGCGTGCGGTCGCGTCCGCGCACCGGGCGGGGATCATGAAGTGCGGCCGTGCTGTGTCCCTGTCGAGGAGGAACGCGATGGGCAGAATCGTCATCAGCGAGAACGTCACGCTCGACGGTGTCGTCGAGGACCCGACCGGCGAGGAGGGCTTCCGCCACGGCGGCTGGTTCCTCCGGCTGGGCGACAAGGACCGCGCGGCCTGGGCCGAACTGGAGCTGACGGAGGCCCGGGCCACCGAGGCCTTGCTCCTCGGCCGGCGGAGCGACGAGTGGTTCGCCGCGCGGTGGCCGGCCCGCAGGGGCGCGTGGGCGGACAGGCTGAACGGCCTGCCCAAGTACGTCGTCTCCACCACCGCCCGGGCACCCGAGTGGAGCAACGCGACGGGCTGCGAGGGCAAGGTGCTCAACGGCGACCCGGTGGAGGAGGTCCCGGCACTGAGGGAGGAGCTGGACGGCGACATCGTCGTGTACGCCAGCATCCGGCTCGCACAGACGCTGCTGGAGCACGGCCTCGTGGACGAACTGCGGCTCACCGTGTTCCCGTTCGTGCTCGGGGCCGGGCGGCGCCTGTTCGACGGGACGAGCCTCAGCGACCCTCTGCGCCTCGTCTCCACCCGCACCGTGGGCGACGATCTCGCCCTCCTCACCTACCGGCCCGCCCATGGGAGTCGACGTCGACGGTCGTGACCCGGGCGACCCCCTGGTCACGCAGTGCCCACCCGCTCGTGCGCGGCGCCCGCCGGCAGTCCGACCGCCCCGCCCGGGCCGGCGGACGACTGTTACGTTGAACCACATCCTGATCACTCTCGTCGAGGGGACATCATGCCCGGCACCGACGGCCCGTACGAGATCCTGGACGAACGCTTCCGCACCGGGCGCTGTGTGAACGGCGACAGCAGGCTGGAGGTGCTGCACGACGGCAGCCGCTGGGCGGAGGGTCCGCTCTACGTGCCGGCCTGGCGCCAGCTCATCTGGTCCGACATCCCCAACGACCGCATCCTGCGCTGGGACGAGGCCACCGGCACGGTCGGTGTCTTCCGCACCCCGGCCGGGCACAGCAACGGCAACACCCTCGACCGGCAGGGCCGCCTCGTCACCTGCGAGCAGGGCAACCGCCGCGTCACCCGCACCGAGCCGGACGGGACCGTGACCGTCCTCGCCGACCGGTTCGACGGCAAGCGCCTCAACAGCCCGAACGACTCGGTCGTACGCTCCGACGGCACGATCTGGTTCTCCGACCCCGACTTCGGCATCACCAGCGACTACGAGGGCCACCGCGCCGAGTCTGAGATCGGCGCGTGCAACGTGTACCGGATCGACCCGGTGTCGGGGCGCGTGCACCTGGCCGCGGACGGGTTCGCGGGGCCCAACGGCGTCATCCTGTCCCCCGACGAGCAACGGCTCTTCGTCTCCGACTCGCGGGCGGCCCGGATCCACGCCTTCGACATCCGCGAGGACGGCACGCTCGCCGGCGGGAAGGTGTTCGCCGAGGGCCGGGGCGACGTCCACTTCGACAACATCCGCTTCGACGACGAGGGCCGTCTGTGGGCGGCCGCCCTCGACGACGGCGTCCACTGCTACGACCCCGACGGCACCCTCATCGGCCGGCTGCGCGTGCCCGAGCCCGTCTCGAACATCGCCTTCGGCGGCCCGAAGAACAACCGCCTGTTCATCACGGCCACCACCTCCCTGTACTCCCTGGTGATGTCGGTGACCGGTGCGCCTCGCCTGTGACGGGGCGCACCGGCCTCACACGACCGGTTCGCCGACGCCCAGCAGATTGCCCTCGCTGTCGCGGAACCAGGCACCGCGCTCACCGCGGGCACCCTTGCTCGGGTAGTTGCCGTCGATCTCGGCGATCCCGTCCCGGGTGCGGAACCCCGGCACGTCGACCTCTTCGAACACCACGCCGCGCCGTTTGAGTTCCGACACGACGCGTTCGAGGTCGTCGACCTCGAACGCCATCTGGGTGAAGGTGCCCGGCGAGGTACCCGTCGACCGGAACAGCGCGAAGTCCGCGCCGGCGCACCGGTACAGCAGCCCGCCGGGCCGTTCGTCGACGGGTTCCAGACCGAGCCGCTCCGCGTAGAAGTGCCGGGCCCGGTCGAGGTCCTGTGCGGGAAGCCTGGTCGCCACGCGTGCCCCGGCCAGAACGCTGTCGTTGTCTGTTGTCATCCCTCCACTGTGCCGTGACGGCGGGCCCGTTCCTCGGCGCACGCCTCCGGTGTCAGCCGGTTGGCCCGGCCGCACCCTCGCCACCGGCGGCCGGGACCGCACGGTCCGCCGGTGGGACGTCACGGGCCCCGGCCGGGTCAGACCCGCTGGGCGCGGAGCTGAGCGGGCACCGGGGCGGGGTCACCTCCGTGCGTTCTCCCCGGACGGGCGCACCCTGGCCGGCGGCAGCGAGCACCGCACGGTCCGCTGTGGAGCGTCGCGGAGCCCGCCGCGGCCGGGCCCTACGGGCACGAACCCGCCGGCCATCCGGAGACCGTCACCTCCGTCGCGTTCAGTCCCGACGGCGGTTCCCTCGCCCCCGCGCGCTACGCCCTCACGGCCCGGGGGTGGACGCTCGGCGCGGGCCGGGCCGTCGGCCTGGTGAGAGCCCGCACCGGCGGCGGCCTCGCCCGGAAGGCGTGGGAGGACCTCCCGCCGGGCCCCGGGTACCGGCCCACGCCCTGAGCGCACTGGTGCGGGGAGGTTGGTGCCGGGCCGATGACGGTTACCCGGAACCGAGGGCCGAGGAAGGGAGCGAGCCGTGCGATTCCGAAGCCGTGAGCAGGCCGGCCAGGAACTGGCCGTCAGGCTGCTGGAGTGGGCGAGCAGCGGCGATCTTGCGAACGTGACCGTGCTGGCGCTGCCGCGGGGCGGCGTGCCGGTCGGGGCGGAGATCGCCCGGGCGATGCGGGTCCCCCTGGACGTCCTCGTCGTCCGCAAGATCGGGGTACCCGGGTCCCCCGAAGTGGGTATCGGGGCGATCGCCGGGGACGACCCGCCGGTGTTCGACCGCACCGGACTGCGGATCATGGACCTCTCCGAGGACCGGCTGGGCCCCGAGGTGGCCCGGGAGCGGGTCGAACTGCACCGGCGCGAGCAGCTCTACCGCGGCGGCCGCCCCGCGGCGGACGTCCGCGGGCACAGTGTCGTGGTGGTGGACGACGGGCTGGCCACCGGGATCACCGCCCGCGCGGCGCTGCGGCATCTGCGCCGCCGCGAGCCGCTGCGTCTGACGCTGGCGGTGCCGGTCTGCGGTCACGGGACCGCCGCGGCGCTGCGCGACGAGGCCGATGACGTCGTCGCGCTGTTCCAGCCGCAGCACCTGCGGTCCGTGGGCGAGTGGTACACCGACTTCCACCAGGTCTCCGACGAGGAGGTGCTGGCCGCCCTGCGGGAACTGCACCCGGCCGGGTGACGGAGGATCCGGCGGCGGCCGGCGGGAACGGTTCCGCGGGCGCCCGCCGGCCGGCGGGCCGGCTCAGCCCTGGGCCGGGGTGAGCAGCACGAAGTCCGCGGAGGCCGGGTCGAGGCAGACGGCCAGACGGCCGACGCCTTCCGCGTCCTGCGGCCCCATCTGCACGCTGCCGCCGTTCTCGGTGACCTTGGCGACCGCGGCGTCGCAGTCGGCGACGGCAAAGACCGGGTGCCAGTACGGCCGCCCGTTCGCCAGGGCGAGGTCCTCCTCGCGGAGCTGCATGACACCGCCGTGCATCCGCTCCTCGGGCAGTCCCGCCGGGGTGATCAGGGAGTACGTGCCCCCGCCACCCGGCAGCTCCATGTCGCTGAACCGCCAGCCGAGGACTCCGCCGTAGAACTCCTTCGCGGCCGCCGCGTCGCTCGTGTACAGCTCGGTCCAGGACAGGGATCCCGGCTCGTCCACCAGGTCGACGCCCTTGGTCTCCTTGGGCTGCCAGACGGCGAACTGGCCGCCCAGCGGGTCGCTGTACTGCGCCATCCGCCCCCATTGTTCGAGGTCCATCGGCGCCACCCGGACCGTGCCGCCCGCGCGCTCCACGGCCTGGGTGGTGGCGTCGGCATCGGTGACGCTGTAGTAGATCATCCAGGCGGACCGCGCGCCCTCCTCGGTGAGCTTCCCGAGTCCGGCGACGATCTTGCCGTCCTTGCGGAACATCCCGCCTTCCATGTCCTCCCCCTCCCCCATGGACTCGTAGTCCCAGCCGAGGACCGCGCCGTAGAAGGCGGCGGCGGCCCGGACGTCGGGGGCGCCCAGGTCCAGCCAGCACGGGGAGCCGGGGGCGAAGTCAGTGGTGATCACCGCGATGTCCTTTCGGAGATTCCCTTTGACCTCAGCGTGCCACCGGGCACTGACACGCGCCCTTCGGCGAGGCCCGTGAAGCAGCCGGAGCCCTGCCGCCCGGTGTGGACGGCAGGGCTCCGGCCCCGGTCGCCTCGGATTAGCTCAGCGGCTCGATGCGGATGTTGCGGTAGCGCACGGCGTTCCCGTGGTCCTGCAGCCGGATGGCACCGGCGGCGGGACCCTCGGCGGCTCCGCCGCCCGTCGGGCTGTCGATCGCGACGTCGTCGTGGATGGTCTTGCCGTTCCACACCACGGTGACCCGCGCGTCGGCCGTCTTCCTGCCCTCCGCGTCGTAGCGCGCCGCGCGGAAGACGATGTCGTACGACTGCCAGGTCTCGGGCGCGGTCGCGGCGTTCACGTCGGGGGCCTTCTTCTGGTAGAACGCTCCCGCCTCGTTGTCGGCGAGCGTGGTGTCACCGAAGGAGTCCAGGATCTGCAGCTCGTAGCGGTCCTGGAGGTAGACGCCGCTGTTGCCCCGGTCCTGTCCCGTCACGTCCGGCGGGAGCTTGGGGACCCGGAACTCCAGGTGCAGCTTGAAGTCGTCGAAGCTGTCCTTGGTGCGGATGTCCCCGCAGCAGACCTCCATCGCGCCGTCGGCCACGGGCCACTCCACCGGCCGCCCGTCGGTGTGCTGCCAGCGGTCGAGTCCGTCGCCGTCGAACAGCGTGACGGGGCTGCCGTGCCGGTCGACGGTGATGAGGTCGATGTTGACGTGTCCGGTGTCCCCCTCGTCGTAGCGGTAGGCGATCGTGTTGTGGCCGGCCCGCAGGGGCAGGGCCTCCCGCTGCGTCGACCAGGTGTCCCAGTCGCCGGTGTCGCGGAGTTGTGTCTGCTTCACCTTCTTGCCGTTGACGTACAGGGAGAGGGACTTGGTGCCCTTGAAGGGGTTCGGGCCGTTGGAGTAGCGCAGCCCCACGTCGTACGTGCCGCGTTCGGGCACCTGGACGTCGAAGGTCGTCGTGACGCCCTGGGTGGCGTACCGGTCGACGAAGCCGCTGCCGGAGTAGCCCCGGTGGTCGGTGTTGATGCCGGCCGCTCCGGTGATCGACGCCTCCTCGGCCTCGTAGAGCGAGGACGGCGCCGGCTGCTTGCCCGGCATGGCGTTGAGCGTGTACCAGGCCTCCGTGCTCCACAGGGACTCACCCGACGCCGAGCTGAACGGGCGCGGGGACCGTACGTGCACCACGCGGCCCGGCTGGAGTCCCTCGATCTTGAGGGTCACCTTCTTGCGGTCGTCCGACAGCACGGCGGACGTCACCTTCAGGGTCTCCTCGGCGATCTTGGGGCCGCCGTAGTCCTGGGTCGGGGTGTAGCGCCACTGCTGGGCCTCGTAGTGGCTGACAAGGTTGTCAGCGGTCTCGTCGGAGAGCGGCTGGGTGTACTCCAGCTCGAAGCCGCCCTTCTTCGCCCGCATGGCCTGGATGTCGAAGGTGTTGCCGCCGTTGGGCGACAGCTTCTGCAGGCCGTACTTGAGCTTGCCCTCCTGGCCCCAGTTGCCGTCCGCGCCCAGACCGCCCGCGTAGATGGCGCCGTCGGGACCCATGGCGATGCGGTTCACACCGGCTTCCAGGCCCTGGGTGAAGCGGAACACCGCGCCCTGGTACTGGCCCTTGACCTTCTCCAGGTAGGCGCGCTGGATACCGCCGTAGGTGACGTCACTGATCAGCATCTGGCCCGCGAACCTGCCCTTGGTGAGGTACAGGGGCGTGCTGGGCGAGTTGGCGATCTCGTTCTGCGGGAGCCAGAGCACCGGCTGGGTCACCGGGTTGGAGTCGAAGGGGCCCGCGGGGTTGGTGTAGTGGTTGAAGAAGCGGTCCTGCTTGATGTGGACCAGCTTCGAGGCGGGCAGCCAGCCGCCCTGGTTGTCGGTCGTGAAGATGTCGCCGCCCGGGCCCCAGCCGATGCCGTTCGGCGTGCGGAGTCCTCCGGCGATGTAACTGACCTTGCCGGTCTTGCGGTTGACCTTGATGGTCGCGCCGCGGCCGGGTGCGGGCTGCGGATCGGTGGTGGCGCCGCCGTAGTTGATCGCCACGGACAGGTTCACGTAGAAGTGGCCCTTGCGGTACAGCAGTCCGAAGGCGAACTCGTGGAAGTTGCCGCCGTAGGGCCAGGTGGCGATCGTCTTGGACTTGTCCATGATGCCGTCGCCGTCGCTGTCGCCCAGCTCCGTCAGCTCGTGCTTCTGGGAGACGAAGATGGTGCCGTCCACGACCTTCAGGCCCATCGGCTCCTTCAGGCCCTCGGCGATCCTGGTCGCCTTGACCTTCTCCGGGCCGGTGCTGCCGCCGGTGTCGTCGAGGACGTAGACCTCGCCGGCCGTGTTGTCGCTGCCGCCCCAGGTGCTCACCACCAGACGGCCGTCGGGCAGCCAGTCCATGCCGGTGACCTGCGGTTCGAAGCCCTCCGGGCGCAGATCGGTGAGGGTGTGGTCGGGGCGTACGGAGTTCAGCGGAAGGCCGTCGCCCGGCGCGTCGCGGAAGCCCTCGCACTCCTTGCGGCCCGGGGCGGTGACCCGGACCACGCCGGCGTCGGTGCTCAGCGCCGACTGCGGGACGGTCTCGACACCGGCGGCGCCCGGGGGCTGCCAGCCGAGGGTGAGCACCTGGTCCCCGCCGCGCTCGAAGTGGTCGATGCGCAGCGAGTGCATGCCCTCGGTGAGCTCGACGGTGCCGTCCTTGGGTTCGGCGCCGTGCAGCCCGTCGTGGTCGACGACCACCTTGTCGTCGATCAGCAGCCGTGAGCCGTCGTCACTGGTCAGCCGGAAGGTGTACGTGCCGTCGGACGGCGCGTGGATGTTGCCGGTGACCTGGGTGACGAAGTTGTCGTTGAAGCCGCCGAAGTCGCCGGTGGTCCTCCAGTCGACGGTCGGCATCAGCCGGTCGACGTTGGGGGTCTGACCGGGCTTGAGGGTGCAGATCTTGTCGAGCGGGACCTGGACGTCGAAGACGCGCAGGGTGACGCCGGGCTCCTGGGGCGGCACGTCGGCCCGCGCCGCGGTGCCGGGCTGGGCAGCGGCCAGGGGAGATCCCCAGAGCCCACCCGCGACGAACGCGCCGACGAGCAGCCCTGTGAGGCATCTTCGGGCGCGCTGGGGCAGCCGTGCGCTCATGCTTCCTCCTGTGGGTCGACCGGAGGGCCGGAAGACTCCGGTACCGAAAAATGCCAACGGTTGCGGCCGACACGCTAGGAGACTTCTGCTCAGCGCGTCCATACTTTGTCATCAAGAAGTTCAAAGTCGGCTCCGGGCCGAACAATGCGATGGGCGCGCCGGTTTGGCGCGCCCATGGACGTTTCGGGTGGAGTCGCTACGCGGTGGTGGGGAGCCGGTAGACGGAGACGTGGGAGGGGGACTCGGCGGTGAACGCGGTGCCGGTCCAGTCAGCGTGTCTGGATTCCAGTTCCAGGCCGGCGAGTCGGGCCATGAGGTCGAGTTCGGCCGGCCAGATGTAGCGGTGCGGGCTGCGGAACAGCTCCGCCTCCCGGGTTCCGTCGAACCCGAAGTGGTGCGACACGACGTGCTGCCGCAGGACGTCGTAGGTGTCGACGAGGAGGTAGCCGGGCTCGGAGCGGCACACGACGCCCGCCTGGCCCGGTGGCAGTCTGCGCAGTTCGGGCACCCAGAGCTCGACCACGAAGCGCCCGCCGGGGCGGAGGTGGCGGGCGGCGTTGCGGAAGCACTCGACCTGCTCGTCCTGGGTGAGCAGATTGGAGATGGTGTTGTAGACGAGGTAGACGAGGGAGTACTCCCCCGGGGCGGCCGTGGTGGCCATGTCGCCGACGATCACGGGGATCGTGGTGTCGTCGGCCTTGGTCCGCAGTTGCTCGATCATCGGCCCGGACAGCTCGATGCCGGTGACGGGCACTCCGCGTCCGGCGAGGGGGACGGCCACCCGGCCCGTCCCGATGGCGAATTCCAGTGCCCGCCCGTCCCCGGCCAGCCGGGCGAGACGGTCCACGGCCGGGTCCAGCACCTCGGGTGCGAACATGCCGGTGCCGGGCGTGTCGTAGCGCCGGGCAGCGTCGGCGTCCCAGATCTGCTCCTGGCCGCGCTCCTCTTCCCTTTCCATGTGGCCAACGCTCGCCGCCTGCCCCGCGCTTGTCCAGCCGATTACGTCAGGGCTTGCGGGCCAGGCCCCCGTGCTCACCGATGGGTCCCGGGGCGGGGGAATCGGCGTCCGGGCGCCACAGCGGCACCGTGACGACTCCGGGTTCGACGAGGTCGAGCCCGTCGAAGTACGCCGTGATCTGGTCGACGGTGCGCAGGTTGTAGGGGACGGCACCGCTCTCGTTGTAGGCGTCCTGGGCCTCCTCGAAGACGGGGTCGACGCCCCGCGAGCCGTCGTTGACGCAGAGGTAGCTGCCGGACGGCAGGGCCGCCATCAGGCGGGTGACGACGGAGCGCGCCTGGTCGTGGTCGGCGATGTGGCCCAGGATGTTGCTGAGGATGAGGGCGGTGGGTCGGCTCAGGTCCAGGGTGCCGGCGGCGGCCTCCAGGATGCGGTCCGGGTCCAGCACATCGGCGTCGATGTACGACGTCGCGCCCTGCGGGGTGGAGTAGAGCAGGGCGCGTGCGTGGGCCAGGACCATCGGGTCGTTGTCCACGTAGACGATCCGGGCGTCCGGGGCGATCCGCTGGGCGACCTGGTGGGTGTTGTCCGCCGTGGGAAGACCGGTTCCGATGTCCAGGAACTGCCGGATACCCACCTCGGCGGCGAGATACGTGATGGTGCGGCGCAGGAAGGCGCGGCTGCTGCGGGCGATGGTGACGATGCCGGGGAAGACGGCGGTGTACGCGTCACCGGCCTCCTCGTCGACGGGGTAGTTGTCCTTCCCGCCCAGCCAGTAGTTCCAGATGCGGGCAGAGTGCGGCACCGAGGTGTCGATCTTCTGGTGCGCCGCTCCGGGCGCCCCGGCCGGGTCGGTCATCGTTACCGTCCGTTGTCCATCGGGGGCATGCTTTGGCCAACGCCTAATCTACGGTCCCACAGGCCGTCGGCGCAGCCACTCAGGATCTGTCCGGCTCAGACTCCGGCTCCGGCTCCAGCTCCGGGACCGGGACCGGCGGTCTCAGGCCGTGCCGTCGCACGGCCCGTACGAGCCCGAAGAGGGTGACCAGCACCGCGACGAGGGCGGCCCAGGCCATCCGGCCCCACCACGCGGGGACGAGTTCGTGGGTGGTGCCGCTCGGATAGACGCACGTCGCCTGCGGCGGGAAGACCGCCCGCCGCACCTCGGAGGCCTTCTCGTAGACACCGGTGCCGAACGCCGAGCAGGTGGACAGCGGCTCCCGGCCGGGCGGGGCCATCACCAGGGGCACGCAGGCGCACAGGACCGCGAGCACGACGGACGCGACGATGGCGAGGACCCCGAACCGCACGACGGACCGCGCCTGTCCCAGCCCGGCGAACTCGACCACGCCCGCCAGCACGGCACACGCGGCGGCGACCACGACACACGCCCACAGCACCCAGCCCGGGAAGTCACCGGCCGAGACCGTGGAGCCGTCGGCGAACACGCAGCGCACACCCGGGGGAAAGCCGCTGCGCTCCACCCGGAAGCTCCCCCCGGGGCCCACCATCCCGTGGGCACACCTCTCGTCCAGCTCCGACACCCCGACGACCAGCCACCCGAGCATCCACGTCAGGACTGCCGCACACCCGGCCAGCCCGAAAGCGGCCCACAGTCCGTTCGCGGACCCGAACGGTCCCTGTTTTCCCGGCATGAAGCCGGACCCTATCCGTCCGGCCACCGGCCCGGCGGAACGGGTCCGGCCGCTCCGCCCCCGTCGGGCTCAGGTGAGTTCGGCGAGCAGGTCGCCGCCCTCCACCTGCTGGATGCGGGTGATGGCCAGCCGGGTCACCCGGCCCGCCTTCGGCGCGGTGATCGAGGCCTCCATCTTCATGGCCTCGATGGTCGCCACCGTGGCACCGGCCGCCACCTCGTCGCCCTCGGCGACGGCGAGGGTCACCACACCGGCGAAGGGGGCCGCGACATGGCCGGGGTTGGCGCGGTCGGCCTTCTCCGTGACCGGGATGTCGGAGGCCGCCGCCCGGTCGCGGACCTGGATCGGCCGCAACTGGCCGTTCAGGGTGGCCATCACGGTCCGCATGCCGCGTTCGTCGGCCTCGCCCACGGCCTGGAGTTCGATGAGCAGCCGCACCCCGGGATCGAGGTCGACGCCGTACTCCTTGCCGGGGCGCAGTCCGTAGAAGAAGTCCTTGCTGTCCAGCACGCTGGTGTCGCCGAAGGTCTGGCGGTGTGCCTCGAACTCCCGGGTGGGGCCGGGGAAGAGGAGGCGGTTGAGCGTCGGCCGACGGTCCTTCGCCAGTCCGGCGCGGTCGTCGGCGGTCAAGTCCTGGACGGGCCCGGGCTCGGCACGTCCGCGCAGGGCCTTGCTGCGGAACGGCTCCGGCCAGCCGCCGGGAGGGGTGCCCAACTCGCCGCGCAGGAAACCGATGACGGAGTCGGGGATGTCGAACCGGTCGGGCTCCGCCTCGAAGTCCGCCGGGGAGACGCCCGCGCCGACCAGGTGGAGCGCCAGGTCACCGACCACCTTCGACGAGGGGGTGACCTTCACCAGACGGCCGAGCATCCGGTCGGCGGCGGCGTACATCGCCTCGATGTCCTCGAAGCGGTCGCCGAGGCCGAGGGCGATCGCCTGGGTGCGCAGGTTGGACAGCTGCCCGCCGGGAATCTCGTGGTGGTAGACGCGGCCGGTCGGTGAGGCGAGCCCCGCCTCGAAGGGCGCGTACACCTTGCGGACGCTCTCCCAGTACGGCTCCAGGTCGCCCACGGCCTGGAGGTCCAGGCCGGTGGGCCGCTCCGAATGGTCGGTGGCGGCGACGATCGCCGACAGGGACGGCTGCGAGGTGGTGCCCGCCATGGACGCCACCGCCCCGTCGACCGCGTCGGCGCCGGCCTGGACCGCGGCGAGGTAGGTGGCGAGCTGACCGCCGGCGGTGTCGTGGGTGTGCAGGTGGACGGGCAGGTCGAACTCCCGGCGCAGCGCCGACACCAGGGTGGCCGCCGCGGGTGCCCGCAGCAGGCCGGCCATGTCCTTGACGGCCAGGACGTGGGCGCCGGCGGCCACGATCTCCTCGGCCAGGCGCAGGTAGTAGTCCAGCGTGTAGAGCCGCTCGGACGGGTCGGACAGGTCGGCGGTGTAGCACAGGGCGACCTCGGCGACGGCGGTGCCGGTCTCGCGTACGGCGTCGATGGCGGGCCGCATCCGGGAGACGTCGTTCAGCGCGTCGAAGATGCGGAACACGTCGATGCCGGTGGCCGCCGCCTCCTGGACGAAGGCGTCGGTGACCTCGGTCGGGTACGGGGTGTAGCCCACGGTGTTGCGGCCGCGCAGCAGCATCTGCAGGCAGATGTTCGGTACGGCTTCACGGAGGGCGGCCAGGCGCTCCCACGGGTCCTCGGCGAGGAAGCGCAGGGCGACGTCGTAGGTGGCGCCGCCCCAGCATTCCAGGGAGAGCAGCCCGGGCAGGGTGTGCGCCACCACGGGGGCGACGGCGAGCAGGTCCTTGGTGCGGACCCGGGTGGCCAGCAGGGACTGGTGGGCGTCGCGGAACGTGGTGTCGGTGACGCCGATGACGGGCGACGCGCGCAGCCATCGGGCGAAGCCGTCGGGTCCGAGTTCGGCGAGCCGCTGCCGGGAGCCGGCCGGGGGTGCGCCGGCGGGCAGCGGCGGCAGCTTGGTCAGCGGGTCGATCAGCTCGGGCCGTTCGCCGTGCGGCTTGTTGACCGTGACGTCGGCGAGGTACGTGAGGAGCTTCGTGCCGCGGTCGGCGGAGTGGCGGGCGGTGAGCAGCTGCGGGCGCTGCTCGATGAACGACGTGGTGACCTGTCCGGCCTGGAAGTCCGGGTCGTCGAGGACCGCCTGGAGGAAGGGGATGTTGGTGGCGACGCCGCGGATGCGGAACTCGGCCACGGCGCGCCGGGCCCGGCCCACGGCGGCGGCGAAGTCGCGGCCCCGGCAAGTCAGTTTGACCAGCATCGAGTCGAAGTGGGCGCTGATCTCCGTACCGGCGTGAGTGGTGCCGCCGTCCAGGCGGATGCCGGAGCCGCCGGGCGAGCGGTAGGCACTGATCCGCCCGGTGTCGGGGCGGAAGCCGTTGGCGGGGTCCTCGGTGGTGATGCGGCACTGCAGCGCGGCACCGCGCAGGGTGACCGTCTCCTGGGCGAGGCCGAGGTCGGAGAGGGTCTCGCCGGCGGCGATGCGCAGCTGGGACTGCACCAGGTCGACGTCGGTGACCTCCTCGGTCACCGTGTGCTCGACCTGGATGCGCGGGTTCATCTCGATGAAGACGTGGTTGCCGTCGCGGTCGAGCAGGAACTCCACCGTGCCCGCGTTGCGGTAGCCGATCTGCCGGGCGAAGCGGACGGCGTCGGCGCAGATGCGGTCGCGCAGCGCCGGGTCGAGGTTGGGTGCGGGCGCGAGTTCGATCACCTTCTGGTGGCGGCGCTGCACCGAGCAGTCCCGCTCGAACAGGTGGATGACGTCGCCCTGTCCGTCGGCGAGGATCTGCACCTCGATGTGGCGCGGCTCGACGACGGCCTTCTCCAGGAACACGGTGGGGTCGCCGAACGCGGAGGCCGCCTCCCGGGACGCCGCCTCGATGGACTCCCTGAGCTGGGCGGGTTCCTCGACGCGGCGCATTCCGCGCCCGCCGCCGCCCGCGACCGCCTTGACGAAGACGGGGAAGCCGATGCCGTCGGCCGCGCGGACGAGTTCGTCGACGTCGGTGGAGGGTGCCGAGGAGCCCAGGACCGGCACGCCGGCCTCGCGGGCGGCGGCCACGGCGCGCGCCTTGTTCCCGGTCAGTTCCAGGATCCTGGCGCTCGGTCCGACGAAGGTGATGCCGGCCTCCTCGCACGCCCTGGCCAGCTCGGGGTTCTCGGAGAGGAATCCGTAGCCCGGGTAGACGGCGTCGGCGCCGGCCCGCCGTGCCGCGCGGATGATCTCCTCGACGGAGAGGTAGGCCCGCACGGGGTGTCCCGGCTCGCCGATCTCGTACGCCTCGTCGGCCTTCAGGCGGTGCAGCGAGTTGCGGTCCTCGTAGGGGAAGACGGCGACGGTTCGGGCGCCCAGCTCGAAGCCCGCGCGGAACGCCCGGATCGCGATCTCACCACGGTTGGCGACCAGCACCTTGCGGAACATTCTGGATCCCTTCAGCCTGCCGGTGACGAAGACCATCGTGTCGGTGGCAGGTCCGGTACGCCATGTGAGCCGGGCCACTCACCGCACCACCGGGGCCGGGAGGGGCCACAGGGGACGGTCCCCCTGCGACCCCTCCCGGGTGTC
This sequence comes from Streptomyces capillispiralis, assembly GCF_007829875.1. Taxonomy (NCBI): domain Bacteria; kingdom Bacillati; phylum Actinomycetota; class Actinomycetes; order Kitasatosporales; family Streptomycetaceae; genus Streptomyces; species Streptomyces capillispiralis. The sequence goes on from NZ_VIWV01000001.1 coordinate 160,311, forward strand.
GGCTGCCCGTGGCCGGGCCGCGTACTACTCGGTGATCTTGAGCAGCTTGTTCGCGGTGCCGGTGCCGGGGTTGCTGATCTTGTCCGCGGTGGCACCGCCGGTCAGTGCCGTCGCCACGGCCGCCGGGTCGGCGTCGGGGTGGCCGGCCAGGTACACGGCGGCCGCGCCGGCCACGTGGGGGGAGGCCATCGAGGTGCCGGATATCGTCTTGGTGCCCTCGTCGCTGTCGTTCCACGCCGAGGTGATGTCGGAGCCGGGCGCGTAGAGGTCCACCGCCGAGCCGAAGTTGGAGAAGTCGGACTGGGCGTCGTCCTCGGTGCTGGAGGCGACGGTGATGGCCTCCGGTACGCGGGCGGGCGAGCCCTGTCCGGCGTCGGTGGACTCATTGCCGGCCGCGACGGCGAAGGTGACCCCGGAGGCGATGGCCTTCTGCACGGCCGCGTCGAGGGCCGGGTCGGCGCCGCCGCCGAGGCTCATGTTGGCCACGGAGGGTCCCTGGTGGTTCTCGGTGACCCAGTCGATGCCGGCGATGACCTGCTCGGTCGTGCCGGAGCCGTTGTCGTCCAGGACTCTGACGGCGACCACGTCCGCCTTCTTGGCCACGCCGTGCGCGGCTCCGGCGATGGTGGCGGCGACGTGCGTGCCGTGGCCGTTGCCGTCGTCCGCGGTGTCGTCCTTGTCGACGGCGTCGTAGCCGTGGCTGGCCCGGCCCTCGAAGTCCTTGTGGGTGACGCGTACGCCGGTGTCGATGACGTAGGCGGTGACGCCCTCTCCGGCCTGGTCGGGGTAGGTGTACTTGCTGTCGCCCGCGGTGTCCTCCTGGTCGACCCGGTCCAGGCCCCAGGAGGGCGGGTTGTCCTGGGTGGCCGTGGTGTGGAGCGTGCGGTTGGCCACGACGGCGCCGACCGCCGGGTCTGCGGCGAGGCGCTTGGCCTCGGTCCGGCTCAGGCCGGCCGCGGCGAAACCGTCGAGGGCCGCGCCGTAGGAACGGCTGAGCTTGCCGCCGTACTCCTTGGCCAGGTCCTTCTTGGCGTCGGACGTGGACTTCTCGTCGAGCAGGACGATGTAGCTGCCCGCGACGGCGTCTTCGGCGTTCAGGCCGTACACGGTGCCCTGGGCGGGCTCGGCGGCGTGGGCGGACGACGCCCCGAGAAGGGCTGCCGTGGTCGCGGCCGTCATCGCGCAGGCGGCTGCGGTGACCTTCAGCGCGACGATGCGCATCTGATGCGTCATGAAGAGGGATCTCCTCGTCAGGTGTGGGGGGTTGACCTCCGGCGCGGTGTCACGCGGAGGCTGACGAGAAGACTGACTACTTGTCGCGATCAGATCAATGGCGGCTGTCCGCGTCCGGCGCGGCCCGACCGCGCATCTCCACAACGTCCGCCCATGTCAGAGCCAACCGACGGACAAAAGTCGAGCTGAACGCGTTGGTTGAATGGGACGACAGATGACTGGGCGAGATCTGTGACCATCTCCTCACCCAACCCTCACCGCACCGGACGTTTTGCCTCCGTGACGCCACTGGGAGCGGGCGGGGCGGGCGACCTGCGACACCCTCGGGCGTGGACTGCGGGGGCCGTGCGCGGACTTCGCCGCGGCTGCGCGCCCCGGCCGGGCGTCTCGCCGGGCCTTCCGCCTCGGCGGGCGCCACGCCTCGCCGGGCGCTGCGGCGCGGCAGGCGCGGCGGCGCGGCAGGGGTGCGTCAGCTGGCGGGACGGGGCCGTCGTGCCGGCCCCGTGGGGTGGCGTCGGGGCGCATGCCGCTGCGGCGGCGGGGGGGCGCCGCGGGGTGGCCGGGCGGACGCAGGACACGGGGGTGCCGACCCGCCCTTCGCGCGCCTTGCCGCACGGGCCCGTGCACGACCCGTGGGGGGGGCGGGGCGGATCAGGTCGTCATGCGTACGACGCGAGTCGCCCGGCCCTCAAGCGCGCCGCCGTCCGTTCGTCCAGGCCCGACCCGTCCCGTTCAGGCCTGCCCCGTCTCGAAGCGGGAGATGCGGCCGTCGTCGTCGACGGTGAAGGTCCACCGGGTGCGCATCTCGCCCCAGGTGTCGTTGCGGTAGCGGGCCAGGAGGCGGCGACCGCCGTCGGACTCGTTGTCGACCTCCAGATGACCGTGGGAGGAGAAGATCTCCCGGTCGGTCCACTCCTCGAGGTCGCGCTCGGAACCGTCGTCCGCCATGGTGGCGCCGGGCGCCAGCAGGGCCATGAACCCCTCCCGGTCGTGGTTGTTGACGGCCGCGACGAAGGCGCGGACGGCCGGGTCGCTGAGGCGGGTGGTCTGGATCGTCATGCCGCCCAGCGTCGTACCGGCCGCCGTGCCCCGCCACCCGCGTCACCCGAACGGCGATCCGCGGCGGGCCGGGCCCGCGGTGGGGGTGGGACGGTGGTCGGGCAAGCCACTGCCCCCGGGAGACGACGTGACCTGTTACGACCGACGCGATCTGGGACTGCTGCTGCTCCGGCTGGGAACGGGCGGGGTGCTCGCGGCGCACGGCGCGCAGAAGCTGTTCGGCTGGTTCGGCGGGGGCGGTATCGAGGGCACCGGCCAGTTCATGGAGTCCATCGGCTACGTCCCCGGCCGGGCCAGCGCCATGGCGGCGGGGCTCGCGGAGGCGGGCGGCGGCACGCTGCTGGCGCTCGGGCTCGCCACCCCGGCGGCGGGCGCGGCCGCGGCGGGGGCGATGGTGGGCGCGTCCGCCGTGCACGCGCCCAACGGCTTCTTCAACCAGGAGGGCGGATTCGAGTACGCCGCGTCGCTGGGTCTGACGGCCGCCGGTCTCGCCGTCATCGGCCCCGGCCGGCTGTCCCTGGACCACGCCCTCGGCCATGCGGTCAACCGGGGGTGGATGCTTCCGGCGGCCTTCGCGGTGACCGCGGCGGCCACGGTGGTGACCGTGGGGGCGCGCAGCCGGCGGCTGCGGAAGGCCAAGGAGGGCGAGCAGGAGACGCTGTTCGAGGAGTAGGAGAGGAGCGGCGGGCGCGTGACGTCGTGGCGGCGGGGGGCGTCGGCCGGTTGTGCCAGGCTCGCCCCATGAGCGATCACCTGAGCGATCACCCGAGCGATCATCTGCCCCCGCCCCGGACCCCGGAGCCCGCCACCGGTCTGTGGGAGTCCATCGACGAGCTGTGCGGCTGGCTGGACGCCAGCCGTCCCGTCGACGGCCGCGACGCTCTGCTGCTGCGCATCCTGAAGCTGTCCGAGGAGGTCGGCGAGGTCGCCGAGGCCGTGATCGGCGCGACCGGCCAGAACCCGCGCAAGGGTGCCTCCCACACGTGGGACGACGTCCAGTCCGAGCTGTGCGACGTCGCCGTCACGGCGCTGGTGGCGCTGCGCACGCTCACGCCCGACGCCCGCGAGGTCTTCACCCGTCATCTGGCCCAGGTGACCCGGCGCTCCCTCGGCTCCGGGGCCGGCTGAGGCACGCCCCGCTCCTGACGTCCCCGCCCCTGCCGCGTACCGCACGGGCGGAGGGCGTCAGCAGCCCGTCGGCTCCCCGCAGGGGCCGGCCTCGGGCAGGTACCGCTCGGCCCAGGTGCTCAGTTCCCTGAGCGCGGGTTCCAGCGCCGCCCCCGCTTCCGTCAGACGGTAGGTCACGCGCAGCGGCGGGCCCTCGTCGACCTCACGGACCAGCAGTCCGGCGGCCCCCAGTTCCGTGAGCCGGTCGGAGAGCATGCGCTCGCTGATGCCGGGGACGGCCCGGCGCAGATCGGCGAAGTACGCGGGCTGCTCCACCAGCACCGCCACGATCGGCCCCGTCCACCGCTTTCCGAGCAGCTGGAAGACGCGGGTGATGCCGCCGTCCACCCGCTTGCACGCCGATGCCTCGTGAACCTGCTCGACCGCCATGCCCCCAGGGTACTACCCCGACGCCAGGGGATGAAAAAAAGTAAGTACCTGTGTTATTCATAGTCGAGTACAAAACTTCAGTGGTGGCGGAGACGCCTCCGCCTCCTTTTCATCCCCTTGGAGAAAACCCGCGATGGCCACCCTTCTGCACATCGACTCCTCCGTGTTCCCGGCTTCCGCCTCCGCGTCCCGCGCCGTGGCGGAGACCTTCCGCAAGGCCTGGGAGGAGCAGCACCCCGAGGGCACGGTGATCTACCGCGACCTCGCCTCGGACCCCGTTCCGCACATCACCGCCGACGCCCACACGGCGGGCTTCGCGGACCCGTCGGCGCACACCCCCGAGCAGGCCGCGGCCTTCGCCGAGCGCCTGAAGCTGATCGAGGAGTACGAGCGGGCGGACGCGCTGCTGATCGGCGCCCCGATGTACAACTTCACGATCCCCTCGACGCTCAAGGCGTGGCTGGACAACGTGATCCTGATGGGCCGCACCGCGGGCGAGAACCCCTCCGGCAAGGGCACCCCGGTCACCGTGATCGCCAGTCGCGGCGGTTCCTACGCGCCGGGGACCCCGCGCGAGGGCTACGAGTACGTCCAGAACTACCTGCGGGCCGTGATGGTCGACTTCCTCGGTCTCGACCTCGACTTCGTCGTCCCGGAGCTGACGATGGCCCCGCACAGCCCGGCCATGACCGAGCTGGTCCCGCTCTTCGAGAGCTCCCGTGAGCGCGCCCACGAGGACGCGGCCGCCCGGGGCAAGAGCCTCGCGGAGCAGCTGGCGGCCTAGGCGGTCTCGTCTGCATCGGTCGGTCGTTGGTCCGGGTGTGCCCTTGACTGCCCTGGAGGGGGCGGGGGTTGAGCCGTTGCTCCCGGACCGGACGCCGAGGCGGGGTGGCCGCCGGCGGGACCACCGCGAGGTGATCGACGCGATCGCCCACGAGTTCCGGACTGCGGCTGCGGCTGCGGCTTGACGTTCACACGTGCCCGTGCCGGAGCCGAAGCCATGGGCGATGCGGGCCGATCCTGCCGGTGCCCACCACGCCTGAGCAGGCGTCGTCGCCGTTGCGAACCCCTCTCGGCCAGCACACCACCCACTATCGTGAGGGAGGAAGGCGCGTGATCCGGGTGCGCCCGCGCGAGCCGGTTGGAGGCAGCGATGAGCGGGGAACGGCGCGGGCCGTCGGAGCAGCACCTGCCCAAGCTGCGCCTGGACGAGTTGCTGGACGAACTGCAGGCGCGGATCGACGCGGCGCGGGGCACCCAGGATCGCGTGCACAGCCTGCTGGAGGCCGTGCTCTCCGTCGGGCGGGAACTGGATCTCGCGCACGTGCTCCGAAGGATCGTCGAGGCCGCCGTCGTGCTCGTCGACGCCGAGTACGGTGCCCTGGGAGTCATCGGCGGCGACCGCATGCTCTCCGAGTTCCACACCGTCGGCATCAGCGGCGAGCAGCGGGCTCGGATCGGGAACCTGCCCAGCGGGCACGGCATCCTGGGCGAGCTGATCCGGCACCCGGAGCCACTGCGGCTGACGGAGATCTCCGAGCACCCGTCCTCGTACGGCTTCCCGCCGCACCACCCGCCGATGCACTCCTTCCTCGGCGTGCCCATCCGGGTGCGCGACCACGTCTTCGGCAACCTGTACCTCACCGAGAAGCGCAGCGCGGCGGAGTTCGACGCCGAGGACGAGTCGGTGCTCTCCACTCTCGCCGTGGCGGCGGGCGTGGCCATCGAGAATGCCCGCCTGTACGAGGAGACCCGGCTCCGCGAACGCTGGCTGGGGGCCAGCTCCGACGTCACGCGTGCCCTGCTGTCGGGTGCCCCGAGCACGGACGTGCTGGAGCTGATCGTGGAGCAGGCCCGCCGGATCGCCGATGCCGACGCCGGGATGATCGCCGAGCGGGTGCCCGAGGAGAACGCGCTGCTGCCTCTGCTCGCCGTCGGCCTGGACGCCGAGCGGCGCAGTGGCCTGGTGATGTCCGGGCAGGACGGGTTCGTGGCCGCGGTCCTGACTACGGCGGAGCCGGCGGTGAGTGCCGACATTCGGGAGGACCCCCGGACCAGCGGGGAGGCGGCGCAGTGGGCGGGGCTCGGGCCCGTGGTCGGTGTGCCGTTGGAGGCCGGTGGCAAGGCGGGCGGTGTGCTGTTGCTGGGGCGCGCGGTGGGTCGTACGCCGTTCACGGACGCCGATACCCGTCCCCTGCTCGGGTTCGCCGGGCAGGCGGCGCTGGCGCTGGAGCTGGCCGAGCGGCGCCGCGACGCCGAGCAGATCGCACTGCTGCGGGACCGCGACAGGATCGCGCGCGATCTGCATGACCTGGCCATCCAACGGCTGTTCGCGGCCGGGATGACGCTGCAGAGCACCCAGCGTTTCGTCGACCATCCGGAGGCCGTGGAACGGTTGTCGCGGACCGTGGACGACCTGGACGAGACCATCAAGATCATTCGTTCCACCATCTTCGGACTGCGGGCGCACGGCGGCGGTACGAGGGCGGGCAGCGGCCTGCGCGGCCGGGTCTCGGACGCGGTGACGGCGGCGGCCTCGTCGCTGGGCTTCACTCCCGCGGTGCGGCTCGAGGGGCTGGTCGACACGGATGTGCCGGGGGAGATCGCCGATCACGCGCTCGCGGTGCTCGGTGAGGCGCTGAGCAATGCGGCCCGGCACTCCGGGGCCCGTTCCGTGGACGTGCGTCTGCGGTGCGCCGAGGGCGAGTTGACCCTCGCGGTGGCCGATGACGGCCGCGGGATGCCCGCCGGTGTCGCGCGCAGTGGGCTGAAGAACATGGAGGAGCGGGCCGTCTCGCTCGGTGGGGAACTCCGGCTCGGTGAGCGGCCGGAAGGAGGCGGCACCCGGGTGGTGTGGCGGGTGCCGGTGCGACCGGCACGCGGGTGAGCGGGCTCAGCGAGCCGGGTACCGCTCACCCTCGGGTTGCTCCAGGTGCGATGCGAGGACCGCGGCCTGGACACGTCGCTGCACGCCGAGCTTGGCCAGCAGCCGGGAGATGTGGTTCTTGACGGTCTTCTCGGACAGATACAGCTTCTTGCCGATCTCGCGGTTGGTGAGCCCGTCCCCGATCAGAGCGAGGATGTCCCGCTCGCGCGGCGACAGGCTCGCCAGTTCGGGAGCGATGGCCGGTTCGCCGGACGGGTCGGCGCGCAGCGAGCGCATCAGCCGGGCGGTCGTCTCCGGGTCGAGCATGGACCGGCCGGAGGCGACCGTGCGTACCGCCGAGACCAGGTCGGAGCCCTTGATCTGCTTGAGCACATAGCCGGAGGCCCCGGCCATGATCGCGTCGAGCAGCGCCTCCTCGTCGTCGAACGAGGTCAGCATCAGACATGCCAGCTCGGGCATGCGGCTGCGCAGCTCACGGCAGACGGTGATGCCGTCGCCGTCCGGCAGGCGTACGTCGAGAACCGCCACGTCGGGGCGGAGCGCCGGGCCCCGGGCGAGCGCGTGCTCGACGTTCTCGGCGTCCCCGACCACGGAGATGTCGGGTTCCGCGTCCAGGAGGTCGGCCAGACCGCGGCGCACGACCTCGTGGTCGTCGAGCAGGAAGACCCGGATCGGGTGCTCCTCGGTGAAGGTGCGCGGCTCGGTCATGTCGACCCCTCGTTCCCCGGAATGCCGGAAGGGTGGCCTGTGGACAGCCCCCTGACCACGATCATCGCCCGAGGGGAGCGGAAGCGATAGGGCCGATCGGCCCCGTCGTGCGGATGGCGCCCCGGGCCCGGGCATCGGCCGGGTTGAGGGCGCCGGTCCCGGACGTGGGGCGATGCCGACCCGGCGGCCTTGTCGCCCCTCCCGCGCACAGGCGTCACCTTCAGCCGTCGTACCTCAGGACGTGCCCCGGCGGGGCCCGCCAAACCAGCCCTCCGGGAGGGCCGGCCGGCCCCGTGAGTGCGGACCTTCGGCATCCGGTGAGCACCGGCAGGGCGGCGCGAGTGTGAGGGATGCCAGGCAGGACGCCGCCTTCCCCCGAAAGCCGCCGGCTGCGCTGACCGCGGCAGGCGCGGGGCGGCCCTGTCCGCGGGCCCTGTCCGCGGCCCCCGTCCGGCCGTGCGGTAGGGCCGGTCGGTCCCTGCGGGGGACCTGCGGCCTCTCCAATGCGCCGACCCTCGAAGCGAGACTCGAAGCGTCAGCCGTGAGAAGGAGGCGGAGGGTATGTCCCGCACGGTCGACGTGGGCTTCGTGGGCTTCGTGGGCTTCGTGGGCTTCGTGGGCTTCGTGGGCTCGCTCGAGAGCCGGGCCGCCGTGGAGTGGGCGGTCCGGGAGACCGAGCCCCCGTGGTCTGCGCCTCCGTCACGGAGGGCGGGGTCAGGCTCGTCGGACCGGCCGGAACGCGGGAGCGAGACGGAGACCGGGGGCTGCGTGAGCCGGCAGACCGACAGCGGGTCGCCGTCGCCGGCAAGCCCACCCCGCCCCGCACGGCGTGGCCGACGACTGGCCGCGCAGACGTGAGAGGAGGCGGACCATCATGGCGACGAACGTGCTGGTCACCTACGGAACGACGAACGGGTCGACGGCCAGGATCGCCGAGGCCGTCGCCGAGGTCCTGCGCACGGACGGGCTGACGGTCGACGCACTCCCGGCCCGCTCCGTGCCGAGCGCGGCGTCGTATGACGCCGTCGTGGTCGGCGGCGGAGTATACGCCGGCCGCTGGCACAAGGACGCCCGCCGCTTCGTGCGGCGCGAAGGCAAGGCTTTGGCCGAACGCCCGCTGTGGCTCTTCAGCAGCGGCCCGCTCGACGCCTCGGCCTCCGAGCGGGACATCCCGCCCGTGCCCGGGGTGCGGAAAGCCATGGTCCGGCTCGACGCCAGGGAGCACATCACCTTCGGCGGCTGTCTGGAGGAGGGCGCGAAGGGCTGGGTCGCCCGCATGATCCTTCGCGGCGGAAAGGGCGGCGACTTCCGCGACTTCGAACGGATCGAGGAGTGGGCGGCGAGGATCGGCCGTGAGCTGACGAGCTGACAGGGACGCGGAGAGCCGAGCCCCAGCCGCCGGCCGCAACCGGTGCCAGGCGCATCGCCGATGTCCGGCGGGCGGAATCCACCACGGCCCCGCGCCCCGCACCGGGCACCGGTCCCGCTGCGGGCCGAACCGAGCCATCCCACACCCTGCCCACCGGTCGGTGCGGTGCCGGTCCAGCCGCCGTCGCGCGAGCGCTCTCGTACGGTCCCGTGCGGCCGGTGGAGGGGGCCGACCGGCCTAAGCGCCGCCGGCCAGTCCGCGGCACGCTGGAAGCACGGTGCCATACGGTCGTCCCCGCCCGGGCGGCCCGGCGAAGAGAGAGGTGACGGGCCATGACCGAACAGGTTTCATCGCACGCGGTGGTGGGGCGCTCTGTCGGCGACCTGGGGCGCCGGATCACCCAGCGGCGCACGGAACTCGGCCTGACCCGGCAGGAGACGGCCGCTCGGGCGGGTGTGGCGCCGGCCTACCTGCAGTACCTCGAGGAGCAGCCGACCGCGTCCCCGGGCGCGGGCACCCTCCTCAGGCTGGCCGAAGCGCTGAAGACCACGGTGTGGCACCTGACCGGCGGCGACACCGAGCTGCCGCCCGGCCTCGGACGTGCCGCCCGCACACCCCGGTTCACCGAGCTGACCGACGCGGAGTGCCGCGCCCTGCTCTCGACGCACGGGGTGGGACGCCTCGCCGTGCCCACGGCACCCGGGCCGGTCGTCGTGCCCGTCAACTACAGCGTCATCGACGGCGAGCTCGTCTTCCGGGCCGCTCCCGGCACGACGCCTTCACAGGCGGCCGGCCATCAGGTCGCCTTCGAGGTCGATCGCATCGACGAGGCCTTCAGCGAAGGCTGGAGCGTGCTGGTGCGAGGCCGCGCCCGGGCCGTGACGGACCCCGACGAGGCGCGTCGGCTCGCGGAGCGGGCGTACAGCACGCCGTGGGCGGGCGGCCGGCGGGACCTGTGGCTGCGTATCGAGTCCGCCGCCGTCACCGGGCGCCGGATCACGGTCTGACGCGGGTCGTTCTCCGGCAGGGACGGGGCCGATGGGGCTGCGTGCCGGGCCCCTCGGCCGGCGGACGACGCGAGGAGATCAGGAACTACCGCTGATCAGGAACTACCGCTGCACCAGGTGAACGACGAAGCGGCTGATGCACCGCAACGCCGGCTTCCGTCGCGCTGCGGACGTCGGCGACTTCGCACCTGGTGCACGCGATCGACGGCACGGTCGTCGCCTTCGAGGCCGACGAGGTGCACGCGGTGGCCCACGCGGGCTGGAGTGCGGACGTCACGGGCCTGGCCTCAGTGTTGTCCTTGCCGCCCGCTGCTGCGTGCCTGCCTCCGTCGTCGGGTCACCTCGTGTCGCTCGTGGTGTCCCCGGCTCCGGTCGCCCGCCCGGCCTCCAGGCGGGCGACCGGGACACGGAACGGCGAGCAGGAGACGTAGTCGAGTCCCGCGGCGTGGAAGAAGTGGACGGAGCCGGGGTCGCCGCCGTGTTCACCGCAGACACCGATCTTCAGGTCGGGGCGGGCGGCACGGCCCTCGCGCACGGCGATGCCGACCAGGCGGCCGACGCCCTCGCGGTCGATCGTCTCGAAGGGGGAGGCGGCGAACACGCCCTTGTCGAGGTAGGCGGAGAAGAACGCCGCCTCGACATCGTCGCGGGAGAAGCCCCACGTGGTCTGGGTGAGGTCGTTCGTGCCGAAGGAGAAGAACTCGGCCTCCTCGGCGATCCGGCCCGCCGTGAGGGCGGCCCTGGGCAGCTCGATCATCGTGCCGACCGGGCAATGCACGGGAATGCCGGAGGTGTCCGCGACCCGTGCCAGGACCTGTTCCGCTTCCTCGCGGACGAGCCGCAGTTCCGTGACGTCCCCGACGAGCGGCACCATGATCTCCGCCTTGGGCGAGCCGCCGGCCCTCGTGCGCTCCACGACTGCCTCGGCGACGGCTCGCACCTGCACGGCGAACAGCCCGGGAACCACCAGGCCGAGGCGTACGCCGCGCAGGCCGAGCATCGGGTTTTCCTCGTGCATGCGCCGCACCGCGTCGAGGAGTTCGGCGTCGCGGGGGTCGGGCTGCTCACCGCGGGCCTCCGCAACACCGACGCGGAGGGCGAGCTCCGTCCGGTCGGGCAGGAACTCGTGCAGCGGCGGGTCGAGCAGACGGATGGTGACCGGCAGACCGTCCATCGCCGCGAGGATGCCGACGAAGTCCTGTCGCTGCAGGTGCAGCAGCGCGTCCAGCACACGGTCGCGACCCGCGGCGTCGCGGGCCAGGATCATCTCCTCGACCAGCGTGCGGCGCTCGCCGAGGAACATGTGCTCGGTGCGGCACAGCCCGATCCCCTGCGCGCCGAACCGGCGTGCGCGGGCCGCGTCCGCGGGTGTGTCGGCGTTGGCCCGCACCTCCAGCCGCCGTACGTCGTCGGCGAGGCGCAGGGCGTCGGCCACCGCGTCGACGACACCACCGGTGCGCTCGCCGGTCTCCAGGTGGCGCATGACTGCCGAGTCGACCAGCGGAGCCGCCCCCGCGTACATGGCCCCGGCGGAGCCGTCGACCGAGATCACCGTTCCCTCCTCGACAACGGCTCCGCCCTTGGTGGTGAAGCACTTCGCCGCGGTGTCCACGGTGAGTTCCTCCGCGCCGCACACGCAGACCTTGCCCATGCCGCGTGCGACGACGGCCGCGTGCGACGTCTTGCCACCGCGGCTGGTCAGCACGGCCTGGGCGGCGACCATACCGGGCAGGTCGTCGGGGGTGGTTTCCTGGCGTACGAGCACGACCCGGTCGCCGGCCGCGGCGCGCCGTACCGCCTCGGCGGAGTCGAAGACCGCCGCGCCGACCGCGGCGCCGGGCGAGGCCGCGATGCCATGGGCGAGCGGATCGCCGGTCGCGGACGTGTCGAAGCGCGGGAACATCAGCCGAGCGAGCCCGTCACCGCTCACCCGGGCCAGCCCCTCCTCCCGAGTGATGAGCCTTTCGTCGGCAAGCTCGGACGCGATCACGAACGCGGCCTCGGCGGTGCGCTTGCCGACGCGGGTCTGCAGCATCCACAGCGTGCCGCGCTCGATGGTGAACTCGATGTCGCACATATCCCGGTAGTGCCGCTCCAGCGTCCGCATGTGGTCGTGCAGCTGCCGGTACGAACGTGGGTCCAGCCGTTCCAGTTCGGCGAGGGGCACGGTGTTGCGGATGCCGGCCACGACATCCTCGCCCTGCGCGTCGGGCAGGTAGTCGCCGTACAGGCCGGGGCGTCCGGTGGCCGGGTCGCGGGTGAAGGCGACGCCACTGCCGGAGTCGCGGCCGAGGTTGCCGTAGACCATGCGCTGCACGGTGACGGCGGTGCCCAGGCTCTCGGGGATGTGCTCGCGCCGGCGGTAGAGGCGGGCGCGTCCGCCGTTCCAGGAGCGGAAGACCGCGAGGATCGCCCGGCGCAACTGCTCGGCTGGGGACTGCGGGAAGTACTCCCCCGTCACCTCATGGATGAGCTGCTGGTACCCCTCGACGAGTTCGGCGAGGTCGGCGGCGTCGAGGTGCAGGTCGTCCGGGGCGCCCCGCGCCTCCTTCAGCCGCGTCATCACCTGGTCGAACAGTGCCCCGTCGACGCCCATGACCGTGCTGCCGAACATCTGGACGAGGCGGCGGTAGGAGTCCCACGCGAAGCGTTCGTTCCCCGAGACCTTGGCCAAGCCCCGGACGGAGGCGTCGTTGAGGCCGATGTCCAGGACCGTCTCCATCATCCCGGGCATGGAGAAGCGGGCCCCGGAGCGCACGGACACCAGCAGCGGGTCGTCCGGCTGTCCCAGCCGCCGTCCGGCGTCGGATTCCACGGCCGACAGGTGCCGGGAGACCTCCCGCGACATGCCCTCCGGTGCGGCGCCGGTGGCCAGGAAGGCCCGGCACGCTGCGGTGGAGACGATGAAACCCGGCGGGACCGGAAGGCCCAGCCGGGTCATCTCGGCGAGGTTCGCACCCTTGCCGCCAAGCAGGTCGGCCAGGTCACGACCGCCCTCCGTGAAGTCGTACACGTAACGGACCATGAGACCGCGCTCCTTCGGCTCCGCAGCTCCGTACGGCAGCTGTGCCGGCTTTCCGTCTCTTCCAGCGTCGGACGGCCGTCCCCCTCAGGGCAGGTGCCGCCCGACCCGTCCGGTGGGGCCGGTCGGCCCACGCGGCGGCCGGGCGGTTCTCCTGTCCCGGTGGAGGATTGCCACGCCGGGACGCGCGGTCGCCGACGCTCTGCGGTCGCACGGGTCCCGTGGCCTCACCGTGGCCCGGTCGGAGCGGACGACCCGACGAGGTGGCACTCGACGTCCACCACGCCCTCGACGGAGCGGACCAGGCGGGCCGCGACGGGCACGAGGGAGGTGTCCCGGATGCGGCCGGTGAGAGTGACGGCTCCGTCCCGCACATCCACCTGGACCGACTCGGCGGGGAGGGGGAAGAGGTGGGCCACGACCTCACAGCGAACCTCCTCCGCGAGCTCCTCGTCGCTCCTCAGGAACACCTTGAGCAGGTCGGCCCGGCTGACGATGCCCTCGAGGACGCCCTCCTCGTTGATGACCGGCAGCCGTTTGACCCCGCGCTGGGCCATGACGCGTGCGGCCTGGGCCAGCGTGGCATGGGCGCGGACGGTGACGGCCGGGGTACTCATCAGCTCCTGCGCGGTCAAGCCGCCCGCCTTGGCCAGGTCGGACAGCCGGCGGAGCTGGGTGCAGCGGTCCGGGTCGCTGTCCCGGAACTCCTCCTTGGGAAGCAGGTCGGCCTCGGAGACGACTCCGATCACCCGGCCTTCGCCCTCCAGCACGGGAAGCGCGCTGACCCTCCACTGCTGCATGAGCTTGACGATGTCCTTGAAGGGGGCCTCGCGGCCGACCGCCACGACGGTGTGCGTCATGACACCGCTGACGGTGCGCGGGCTGCCGAGCATGGTCGTTCCCTCCTCGGTCCGTCAGGTGCGGGTGATGCTCATGAGCGGCTCCCGCTGCCGTACGGGGCGTACAGGTCGAGCAGCCGGATGCGCGACGCATGCAGGCGGGCGGCGACCACACGGCCGACCCAGACCGCGATCGCGCGGCCGAACTCGGCGTCCTGCGCGCACAGGGCCCGCACGGCCTCCGCGTCGAACTCGTACGCCCGCACCGGACTCATCGCTTCGGCGCCCAGGTGCCACACGTACGGCGGGAAGTGCCAGGACCAGCCGACCAGTTCGCCGTGCCCCAGCGACTCGATGACGGCGGCCCGCCGACCGGGCACGTGGAGGTCGAGGCCGACCGTCCCGGTGCGCACGATCCAGAACCGGTCCGCGCGCCGGCCCTCCTCGAAAAGGCGTGCGCCCATGTCGAAGGACACCTCGCGGGCGATCCGGATCAGATGCTCGCGGTGCTCGGCGGGGAGGGCCACGGCCAGGGTGGTGGTGGAGGTCATCCTGCGGCTCCTTTCATCGTCCTGCCGCAGCCGGGCGGCGAGTTGGTCGTGCGGCACGTGCTTCCTCGGCGATGCCGATGCCGATCCCGAGGGCCGGCGGCTGCTGATTCCAGGCTGCCTCCCGGCCGTCACGCAGGACCACGGGCCGCCTGGCCCCGACCAGGGGCCGTTGGGCCCTATGACCGGCCTCGTGCCGCCGCTCCCGCACCCAACCCGGGGCCCATGGCCGGCGTGCCGCAGCGGGTGTGAGCGCGGCCGCGCAGAGGGCCGGACAGTGAGCCGTCGCGGGGGCCGGACAGCCTCCCCGACGGGACTCTTGGCCCCTGTCCCATGGTCCAGGACGGCATGACGCTGGTGGCGGAAGCCGAAGTCGGCCGAGCTTCAGGAGGTGTGCGTCATGGCGCAGCCCGTAGTCGCCGGAGTCGACGGATCCGCGGACGGCCCGGCCGTCGCGGAGTGGGCGGCACGTGAGGCCGTGGGCCGTGACCGGCCACCGCGGCTGCCGCACGCTTGGAACCTCCGCCCCCGCCGGCAGGAGGGCCCATACGGCGGGCGCCGCGCGGCAGCGCCTCGCGCGCCGTTGCCGGCGCCGGGCGGAGGAACGGCTCCGCGCCACGTGCCCGGATGACCGCTTCCCGACGAACGGGGCGAGGGGGCCCCAGCAGTCCCGCACACACGAGGTGACCAGGGAGGTGACGGTCATGAACAGGCCAGTCGTGGCCGGTGTCGACGGTTCACGCGAGGGATTCGCCGCAGCCGACTGGGCCGCCGGGGAAGCCCTGCGCCGGGGACTGCCGCTCCGGCTCGTGCACGCCTGGGAGGCGGGCCTGCCGGAGGGCTCCCCCGAGGCGGCGCTGCCGGAGCTGAGGGCCCCTCAGTACCATGCCCGCCAGGTGCTGCGCAGCGCCCTCGACCGGCTGGTCGAGCGATACCCGCGGCTGTCCATCACCGCGGAGCAGGTGCCCCAGCCGCCCGTTCCGGCCCTGCTCGCCGAAGCGGAGAACGCCGATCTCCTGGTCATCGGCAGCCAAGGGCCCAGCGGCCTGGGCGGGTTCGTCTCGGGGTCGGTGGCCATGGCCACCGTGGCCCGCAGCGAACGGCCCATCGTCCTGGTACGCGACGGTGAGACCGTTGAGGACGAGCATCTGCCGGCAGGCGACGGACAGTTGTCGGTCCGCACGCCCGGCCGTGACGTCGCGGTCGCCGTCGACATCGACGGTCAGTGCGATGAGGTGCTGGACTTCGCGTTCCACGCTGCCGAGTTGCGCCGGGCTCCGCTGCGAGCGGTGCACGCCTGGCACGTGCCGCTCTCGCGCGCCCTCCCGGACGCCGCGCAACGCACACGGCGCCGGAGCGAGGCGGAACGCGAGCTGGCTCAACTGCTCGCACCCTGGCGCGAGCGGTACCCCGCGGTCGTGGTCGAGGAGGTCCTCCACGAGGGACGCCCGGCACACGTCCTCGTCCGGGCCGCGGACGGTGCGGATCTGCTGGTGGTGGGCAGCCGGAGGCGCCGAACGGTGGTCGGCTCGCGCACCGGGCCTGTCGCGCACGCGCTGGTACACCATGTGCGCTGTCCGGTGGTGCTGGTTCCCCACGACTGAGAGAACGCCACGTACCGTAAACCCCGCTAGAGAGCACGTCGAAGCGCCGGGCCAGCCCCGACCAGCCGGAAACCGGCTCAGCCCGCTGATGACCCAGCCCTGCACACGATCCCGGTCCGCGAAGTACAGGGCTGTCTCGCCGCGCCCGCCGGTGACCATCCATCGGACAGGTCGGCCGCCCTTCCGTACACCAACAAGCCCCCATCCGAGCGCCGGACCCGGATGGCAGGGTGCTGCTCGTCGAGCGCCGCTGGGAGCCGTTCACCGGCTGCTGGGGCCCTGCCCGGCGGGCACCGTGGAACCGGGGCGCGCAGAGGGGGCGGTGTTAGACTAGTGGGGCACATACTCCCATCCGGGGCCGTGGATTCCTTCCGGTCCCCGACGGGCCGGGACGGTCAGGCCGCTCCGCGCCGCGCCGACATTTCTTCCTCTCGGATCGTCCCGACATCCGGTGCGCGATCCCTGGCCGGACGGGACGGAGCGACACCGGTGCCAGTCCGCTGCCGCACGTACGCGCATCGACCTTGCGGGACCATCGCGTACGGAGATGCCCGAACGTCACACCGTGTGAAGAGGCCTCGTCATGACCAACCCGCAGCAACAGGACCCTGTCCCGGCAGTGCGCCTCATCTTCGAGTACGAGGGCGATGCGGTACGCCTCGTCTCCCAACAGCCGGTCGACACAACCGTCAGTGACTTCGAGACCGGCGCCACGGCGCGTCCCGGTGACTACGTCGTGGAGACGCGAGACGACCACGGGGAGCGCCTCGCCCGTGTCCCCGCCCGGGGAGCCTTCCGGGACAGCGCCGAGGTCTTCCCCGAGGATCAGCAGAAGCCGATCACCCGGGTGGACGTGGAGGCGCGGGGCGCGTTCACCGTGGTCGTGCCCGCACCGGCCGAGGCCGCTGAGGTCGCCGTGGTCCATGTCGAGCCACCGGAGCGCGAGCCACGGGCCGAAGACGTCATCGGTCCGCCTGCCGAAGTGAGACAGGACGTCGACCTCGCCACCTTTCGGCTTGAGCGATAGGGGACCGCGATGACCACCTCCGACGGCTCCGTCCAAGGCCGCACCCAGATACACGGAAGGGCACCGCGCAACCGGGCGTTCACGGTCGTGCTGCTCGGTGACGGGTTCACCTCCACCCAGCAGACAGACTTCAACACCGCCTGCACCAACTTCGTCACCGCGCTGACCACCACCCCGCCGTACGACAAGATCGGGAGGTCGGTCAACATCTGGCGGGTCAACGTCACGTCCACCGACTCGGGCGCCGACGACCCGGTCGGTGCCGGCGGCACCGGCGCGACGGCCCGCACGTACTTCGACTCCACCTTCGGCGCGAACAACATCAGACGGCTCCTGGTCTGCGACAGCTCCACGGTGCTCCAGACGGCCGCCGCCCAGGTCCCGGAGTTCACTGTCGCGATCGTCGTGGTGAACTCCACGATCTACGGAGGAAGCGGCGGCTCGATCGGCACGTACTCCCTCGCGCCCGGGGCGACCGAGATCGCCATTCACGAGCTCGGCCACACGGCGTACGGTCTGGCCGACGAGTACGCGTGCTACGCCTGCACCAGCGGCGAGACCGGGCACGACGTCCACCCGACCGGTGAGCCGACCGAGCCGAATGTCACGCAGAACACCCGGCGCGACACCCTGAAATGGGGCTGGGCGGTCGATCCGGGCACGGCGCTGCCCACGATGTCCAACCCGAACTGTGCGACGGTGGATGATCGGCCGAGCACGGTTCCCGCCGGCACGGTCGGCTGCTTTGAGGGCGCGCACTACTACCACTGCGCCGCCTTCCGGCCCGAACACGGCTGCAAGATGCGGACTCTGGGCGTCCCGTTCTGTCAGGTCTGCAGTCAGGTGATCCGCGCCCGGACGAAGGTGGCCAAGAACATCTGCGCCCTGACTCCGAGCAGGAACGCGGTCTACCGCTACGACGGTTCGGGAACCTCCTGGACGAAGATAGGCGGCCCCGCCGGCACCCTCTACGCCGGCGGCTGGGGACTCGTGGCAACCAATCCCAGTTCCGGCGACCTGTACCGCTACCTGGGCACACCCGACAGCTGGCAGCTCATCGGCAGCGCGGGCGCCCAGTTCGCCATCACCAACGACACCGTCTACGGACTGACCCCGAGCAAGAACGCCGTCTACCGCTACGACGGTTCGGGAACCTCCTGGACGAAGATAGGCGGCCCCGCCGGCACCCTCTACGCCGGCGGCTGGGGACTCGTGGCAACCAATCCCAGTTCCGGCGACCTGTACCGCTACCTGGGCACACCCGACAGCTGGCAGCTCATCGGCAGCGCGGGCGCCCAGTTCGCCATCACCAACGACACCGTCTACGGACTGACCCCGAGCAAGAACGCCGTCTACCGCTACGACGGCTCGGGAACCTCCTGGACGAAGATAGGCGGCCCCGCCGGCACCCTCTACGCCGGGGACTGGGGGCGAGGCCTCCTCGCCACGAATCCCAGTTCCGGCGACCTGTACACCTACCTCGGCAGGCCCGACAGCTGGCGGCTCACCGGTAGTGCGGGTGCGCAGTTCGCCGTCGCCAGTGACACGGTCTACGGGCTGACTCCGAGCAGGAACGCCGTGTACCGGTATGAGGGTTCCGGACTGGCCTGGACCAAGGTCGGCGACGCCGCGCACTCCGTGGTCGCGGGCGACATCTAGTTCTCGTAGCGGGTGGCCATGCAAGGCAGGCGCGTCACCGGACCGTCCCGCGGTCAGGAGGAACGCGAGAGGCCGGCAACGCCCGCTGAGCATCGGTCACCGGCGACGGCGGCATCGGGGCGGTCCGGCCCGGTCGACGCCTCCTCATATCGCGCAGGTCAACGGAAGATCACCTACCGGTCTCGGTGGACCCCGTCCGTGCCCTCTTCGAGACCCACCTGCAACACCGCGCACCGCACGTTCCGGCCCGCCGTCCCGTCACAGTCACAGAAGTCGGCGTCAACCAACCAAGGGGGCACGGACGATGAAGTGGCACGGGACACGACGACTGGGCGGAGCGCTGCTGGCGCTCACGGCGGCGGGCGGACTGCTGCTCACCGGATGCGGCGGAGGAACGGACGACGGTTCGAAGGCGAGTGACAACGCCTACGACCGCGGGCGCGACGGCTGGGCCCCGCCACCGCCCGCGCCCGAGCGCGGCCCGGGCGAGCAGGACTCCCGCGAGGTCGCCCCCGACCCCGACTACCTGTCCACGTTCGCGCTGGACGTCGACACCGCCTCGTACGGCTACGCCCGCCGTACCCTCGGCGAGGGCCGGCTGCCCGACCCGTCGACCGTCCGTCCGGAGGAGTTCGTCAACAGCTTCCGGCAGGACTACGAGCGGCCCGGCGGCGACGGCTTCACGGTCACCGTGGACGGCGCCCGCACCGACGAGGAGGACTGGTCCCTGGTCCGCGTGGGCCTGGCCACCAGGCCCGCCGCGCCGAGCGGTGAACGCCCGCCCGCCGCCCTGACCTTCGTCATCGACATCTCGGGGTCGATGGCCGAACCGGGCCGCCTGGACCTCGCCCGGGAATCCCTCACGACCATGACGGAGCGGCTGCGCGACGACGACTCCGTCGCGATCGTCACCTTCAGCGACGAGGCGGAGACCGTACTGCCGATGACCCGGCTCGGCGGCAACCGGGGAGAGGTCCACGACGCCGTCGACAGCCTGGAGCCGACCGACTCCACCAATCTCGGGGCCGGTGTGGAGGCCGGGTACGAGACCGCCGTCGAGGGGCTCCGCGAAGGCGCCACCAACCGCGTCGTCCTCGTCTCCGACGCCCTCGCCAACACCGGGGAGACCGACGCCGACGCGATCCTCGAACGCATCGCGGACTCCCGCCGCGAGCACGGCATCACCCTGTTCGGCGTCGGCGTGGGCAGCGACTACGGGGACGCGCTCATGGAGCGGCTCGCGGACAAGGGCGACGGCCACACGGTGTACGTGTCCGACGAGGAGGACGCCCGCGAGGTCTTCAGCGAACAGCTGCCCCGCAACATCGAGCTGACGGCCCGGGACGCCAAGGCGCAGGTCGCCTTCGACCCGGAGACGGTCGCCGAGTTCCGCCTGGTCGGCTACGACAACCGCCGGGTCGCCGACGAGGACTTCCGCGACGACCGGGTGGACGGCGGTGAGGTCGGTCCCGGCCACACCGTGACCGCCCTGTACGCGGTGCGGACCCGGGCGGGGGCCGAGGGGCACCTCGCCACGGCGACCGTGCGCTGGCTCGACCCCGACAGCCGGGCCCCGCACGAGGAGACCGGCGACCTGGAGACCGACGGCCTCGCCGGCTCCGTCTGGGAGGCGCGGCGCGGTCTGACGGTCACCGCGACCGCGGCCTACTTCGCCGACGCCCTGCGCTCCCACGACCAGCGGTACGGCAGCCTGCCCGGCGCGCCCGGTCTCGGCGAACTCTCCGAGCGCGCCGGGAGCCTGGCGGACAGGAGCGAGGACGAGGACGTCAGCGCGCTGGCCGAGGCGATCCGCGCGGCGGACCGACTCGCCTGACCCCGGCCCATTGACTCCTCCTTACGCGCGGGTAAGTTGACTCCCGAGTAAGTAAGCACGGCAGTACGAGCACGAGAGCATCAGCCGCGACCGGGAGCCGTCATGGGCGTACGCAAGGATCTGAAACGGGCGAAACGACGCACCGAGCTGGCGGGCCGCACCAGAGTCGAGACCGTCAGGGACGAGCGGGGCGTCGTGCGCGAGGCCCGCACCGCGGCCCTCGCCGCCCGGCAGATCACCGGCACCGTCGCCGACATCCCGTACACCAACGCGGCCGAGGCGCCCGACGCGGTGGTCCTGCGGCGCGAGGAGCGCGGGACCTGGCACCCGGTCACGGCGGCGGCCTTCGCGCGGGAGGTCACCGCCGTGGCCAAGGGGCTGGTCGCCGCCGGCGTCGGACCGGGCGACCGGGTGGCCGTGATGTCCCGCACCCGCTACGAGTGGACGGTCCTGGACTTCGCGATCTGGTCCGCCGGCGGCCGGACGGTACCGGTGTACGCCACCTCGTCCGCGGAGCAGGTGGAGTGGATCGTCCGCGACTCCGGCGCCCGGTACGTCGTTACCGAGACCGCGGAGAACACCGCCACGGTCACCACCGGCACCGCCGTCCACCCCGCGCCCCCGCGCGTGTGGGAACTGGACGCGGGCGCCCTCGCCGACCTCACGGCGCTCGGCGCGGACGTCCCCGACGAGGAGGTCGCCAAGCGCCGCGCCGCCCTCACCCCCGACACCGCCGCGACCCTCTGCTACACCTCCGGCACCACCGGGCGGCCCAAGGGCTGCGTCCTCACGCACGCCAACCTGTACGCCGAGGCCGCCAACACCGTCGAACTGCTGCACCCGGTCTTCAAGGAGGTCACCGACCAGACCGCCTCGACCCTGCTCTTCCTCCCGCTCGCCCACATCCTCGGCCGCACCATCCAGATCGCCTGTCTGCTGGGGCGCATCGAGATCGGTCACTGCCCGAGCATCAAGCCGGACGAACTGCGGCCCGCGCTCAAGACGTTCCGCCCGACGTTCCTGGTCGGGGTCCCCTACCTCTTCGAGAAGATCCACGACACCGGCCGGGCCACCGCGGAGAAGATCGGCCGCGGCGCCTCCTTCGAGCGCGCCCACCGCATCGCCGTACGCTTCGGCGAGGCCCACCTCAACCGGTTCCTGGAGCGCGGCAAGGGCCCCGGCCCCGCCCTGTACGCCGCCTGGGCGCTGTACGACCTGCTGGTCTACCGCCGGGTCCGCAAGGAACTCGGCGGGCGCCTGCGGTACGCCATCAGCGGCGGCTCCCCGCTGGAGCGCGATCTCAATCTCTTCTTCTACGCGGCCGGGATCATGGTGTACGAGGGCTACGGCCTGACCGAGACCACCGCCGCCGCCACCATCGTCCCGCCGCTCGGCCCGCGCCCCGGCACGGTCGGACTGCCGGTCCCCGGCACCTCGGTGCGGATCGCCGACGACGGCGAGGTGTGCGTCAAGGGCGGCATCGTCTTCGGCTCGTACTGGAACGACCCGGCCGCCACCGAGGCAGTGCTGGACGACGGGTGGTTCCGCACCGGCGACCTGGGCGCCCTGGACGAGGACGGCTACCTCGCCATCACCGGCCGCAAGAAGGACATCATCGTCACCTCCGGCGGCAAGAACGTCTCCCCCGCCGTCCTGGAGGACCGGCTGCGCAGCCGTCCGCCCGTCGGCCAGTGCCTCGTCGTCGGCGACAACCGCCCGTTCGTCGCCGCGGTGATCACCCTCGACCCCGAGACGGTCGCCCACTGGCTGGCGGTGCGCGGGATGCCCGCGGACACCCCGATGTCGGAGGTGGTCCGCGACCCGCGGATGCGCGCCGATGTGCAGCGGGCCGTCGACTACGCCAATGAGGCCGTCTCGCGGGCGGAGTCCATCCGCGCCTTCACCCTGGTCGAGGGGGAGTTCACCGAGGAGAACGGGCTGATGACCCCCTCGCTCAAGGTCAAACGGCAGGCGGCGCAGGAGGCCTACGCGCGGGAGATCACGGAGCTGTACTCCTGACCCCGCGGTCGCCCAGGAAGGCGGCCAGGCCCGTCAGGAGGCGGTCGACGTCCTCGTCGTCGGTGTAGGGGGCCAGGCCGAGGCGGAGCCCTCCGGTGTCGCCCAGGCCCAGGTGGCGGGACGCCTCCAGGGCGTAGAAGTTACCGGAGGGCGCGTGCACGCCGCGGCCGGCGAGGCAGCGGTAGGCGTCCTCGGTGCGGTGGCCGTCCAGGGTGATCAGCAGGGTCGGGGTGCGCCGGGCGGCGCGGGAGTGGACCGTGACCCCGTCGAGGGCCGCCAGGCCCTGTTCGAGCCGGTCGCGCAGGGTGTGCTCGTGCTCCTCCACCGCCTCGAACGCCGAGGCCAGCCGTTCGCGGCGGCTGCCGCCCGGCCGCCCGGCCAGGCCGGCCAGGAAGTCGACGGCCGCACGGGTGCCCGCCAGGAACTCGTAGGGCAGCGTGCCGAGTTCGAAGCGCTCGGGGACCGCGTCGGTGGAGGGCAGCAGCTTGTCCGGGCGCAGTGTCTCCAGCAGCGCGGGGCGGGCGGCCAGCACGCCGTGGTGGGGGCCGAGGAACTTGTACGGGGAGCAGACGAAGAAGTCCGCGCCGAGCGCCTCGACGTCGACCGGGACGTGCGCGGTGTAGTGCACGCCGTCGACGTACAGCAGGGCGCCCGCCTCGTGCACGATCCGGGCGATCTCGGTGATCGGGGGAATGGTCCCGATCAGGTTGGAGGCGGCGGTGACCGCCACCAGCCGGGTGCGTGCGGAGAGCACGGCCCGGATGTGGTCGGCGGTCAGTTCACCGGTGGCCGGGTCGAAGTCGGCCCGGCGGACGGTGACGCCGGCCCGCTCGGCCGCCTGCACCCAGGGGCGGATGTTGGCGTCGTGGTCCAGCCGCGTGACGACCACCTCGTCGCCCGGTGCCCAGGTACCGGCCAGCGTGCGGGAGAAGTCGTAGGTGAGCTGGGTGGCGCTGCGCCCGAGGACGATGCCCGCCGGGTCGGCGCCCAGCAGGTCGGCCATGGCCCGGCGGGTCTCCACGACGAGGGTCTCGGCGTTCCGCTCGCCGGGCAGGCCGTCGCCCCGGATCGACAGCGGACGGGACAGCGCGTCGCTGATCGCCTCGATGACGGGCCGCGGCATCTGGGTGCCGCCGGGGCCGTCGAAGTGCGCGGTGCCGGCGGCCAGCGCGGGGATCCGGGCGCGCAGGGCGGTGAGGTCGTACGTCATGGGGCTTCCTGTCGTCGCGGCTGGAGTCGGTGTGCCGGTCGGCCGGTCAGGTGGGTGTGCCGTCGGCCACCGGTTCCGGCGGGTCGGCGAGCTGTTCGCGCAGATAGTTCCAGACGACCGCGACCAGCGCGGCGACCGGTACGGCGAGCAGGCTGCCGACGATGCCGGCCAGGCTGCCGCCCAGGGTCACCGCGAGCAGGACGACCGCCGCGTGCAGCCCGAGACCGCGGCTCTGGATCATCGGCTGGAGCACGTTGCCCTCGAGTTGCTGCACCCCGACGATGATGGCCAGCACGATGAGCGCGTCCGTCAGCCCGTTGGACACCAGCGCGATCAGCACCGCGACCAGGCCGGCGAACAGGGCGCCGATGATGGGCACGAACGCGGCCACGAAGGTCAGCACCGCCAGCGGGAGCACCAGCGGTACGCCCAGGATCCACAGGCCGAGGCCGATGAGGACCGCGTCGATCAAGCCGACGAGCGCCTGGGACCGGACGAACGCGCCCAGGGTGTCCCAGCAGCGGGCGGCCACGACCGGGAGGTCGGTGGCGAGGCGGCCGGGGAGCTGCCGGCCGAGCCACGGCAGGAAGCGCGGGCCGTCCTTGAGGAAGAAGAACATCAGGAACAGCCCCAGGACGGCGGTCACCACACCGTTGAAGACGGTGCTGACGCCGGTGACGACCGTGCTGACGATGGTTCCGGCGCTGTCCTGGACGCGGGCGGTCGCGGTGTCGAAGGCCCCGGCGATCCGTTCCTCGCCGATGTTGAGCGGCGGCCCGGCGGCCCACTCCCGCAGCCGCTGGATGCCCTCCACGACGCCGTCGGTCAGTTCACCGGACTGCGACGCCACGGGGACCGCGATCAGCGCCACGGTGCCCGTGGCCACCAGCAGGAACAGCACGGTCACCAGTGACGCGGCGAGGGCCGGAGGCAGGCCGCGCCGGCGCAGGAAGCGCGCCGGGGGCCAGGTGAGCGTGGTGAGGAGCAGACCGACTATGAGCGGCCAGACCACCGGCCACATCCGGCCGAGGACCCAGAGCAGCACCGCGGCCGCCACCAGGACCAGCAGCAGCTCACCGGAGATGCGCGCCGACGTGCGCAGCGCGGCGCGGGTTCTTCCCGCGTTCAACGTGGCAGACATGGGGGCACCTTATGGGGCCCGCCGGTGAGGTGATCACCCGGGAGGTGTCCGGTGGTGCTCCACCGTGTCGGCCGGGGAGGGGCCGGGGCGGGTGGGGCAGACTGAGGACATGGGCGATGTCGATGCCCGCGGGACACCGTCCCGCCGGTTCCCCCGGACACCGGGGAGTGTGGCGCGGGCCCGGCGGTTCGTGCGGGCCGCCCTCGGCGATGTCGCGCCGGAGCTGACGGACACCGCCGAGCTGCTGGTCAGTGAGCTGGTGACCAACGTGGTGCTGCACGCCCGCACGGAGGCCGAGGTGGCGGTCCGCGTCGACGGGGGCACCGTCCGGGTGCGGGTGGGCGACGGCAGGCCGGACCGTGTGCTCGTGCCGCAGGGCGCTCCCCCGTACTCCGGTACGGGCCAGGGCCTGCCGCTGGTCGCCCGGCTGTCCTCGCGTCACGGTGTGGAGACGGGCGAGCGGGGCAAGACGGTGTGGTTCGAGCTGGGGCCCGAGGGACCGCCCCGGTACCCGCAGGACTGGGAGCCCGTCGCGGCGCCCTTCGGGCCCGGCGCGAGCGTGACGCTGCTCGACGTGCCGGCGGCGCTCTGCTCGGCGGCGCAGCAGCACCGGCACACCCTGCTGCGCGAGACGGCGCTGGCCGTGGCCGCGGGGCATGATCTCGGCGTGCCGCCGCAGGACCTCGCCGTCGCCCAGGACATGAGCAACGTGATCACCGCCGCGGTGGCGGGCGCGCTGCGCCGGTGGCCCGCCGGGGAGCTCGTCCGGTCGCTGCCCCTGGCGCTGCCGCCGGACGCCGGGCCGGCCGTGCGGACCCTGCGCGCGGTGCTGGACCTGGCCGAGGAGGGCGCCCGCGCGGAGCATCTGCTGACCCTCCCGGCCCTGCCCCGGCAGCGCCTCTTCCAGCAGTGGCTGCTCGATCAGATCGCCGGTCAGCTCGCCGGGGTGGACCCCACCGCGTGGACGGTGGTGCCCGGGGAGCCCGGTGCCGGTCCCTCGGAGCAGGCGCCGTGGGACGCCGGGCAGGTGGCGGCGAGCAGGGTCCCGACGATCGCCGCCGACGAGCGGAACCGGATCGTCGCGGCCAACGGGCCGGCGGCGGACCTGCTCGGCTGGAACGCGGACGACCTCGTCGGCCGGCCGCTCACCGCCCTGATCCCGGAGCACCTGCGCAGACGGCACCTCGCGGCCTTCACCTCGCTGCTGCTCAGCGGCCGGCCGCGGATCCTGGGCCGCTCGGTGCCGCTCCCGGCGCTGCACCGCGACGGCCGGCTGGTTCCCGTGCGCCTGGTCATCCTGCCGCAGGAGACGGCCGACGGGCGCACCGTCTTCGTCGCCCAACTCGCCCCGCGGGCCTCCGCTCCCGGTCCCGCCGCCGGTCCGGCCGGCCGCGCCCGGTCCGCGTCGCGGCGGGAGCCGGACCGGTCGCCGTCCCCGGGCGCCGGCGAGGACGGCCGGGACCAGGGCCGGTCGGACAGGTCCGCGCTGGAGCGGCTGACGCTGCTGGCCGACACCGCGACCGCGCTGAGCAACGCCCCGGACCTGGACGGGGGCCTGCGGGACGTGGGCCGGATCCTCACCCGGCGCCTGGCCGACTGGTGTGCGGTGGACCTGTTCGTGGACGGCGCCCAGGTGGAACGGGTCTCCATCACGCACCGCTTCCCGCACGGCCCGCGGCCGGAACGGTACGGGGGCCTGCTGCCGACGGTGTCGGACACCGCCCGGGGCCCGCTGGCCCGCGCGCTGCGCGGGGCGGGCCCGCTGCTGCTGTCCGGGCCCCCGTCGCCCGGCGAGGTCACCAGTCCGCTGGACGCCCACTACGTGGGACTGTTCCGGACCATGGGCGCGGACAGCGCGGTCGTCGCCCCGCTCCGGGCACGCCGGCAGATCATCGGCGCCCTCACCATCGCCCGCCGCGGAGGGGACCGGCCGTTCACGGAGGAGGACCTGCCGCTGGTCCGCGACCTGGTGAGCAGCCTCGCCCTGGGGGTCGACAGCGCCCGGCTGCACCAGGAGACCCGCGACATCGCCGAACGCCTCCAGCGTTCACTGCTGCCGGTGCTGCCGTCGGACGGGCCGCTGCGGCTGGCCGCCCGCTACGCCTCGTCGTCGGCCACCGCCCAGGTGGGCGGCGACTGGTACGACACCTTCGTCCTGCCCAACGGGGACACGGCGCTCGTCATCGGCGACGTCACCGGGCACAACCTCGACGCGGCGATCGCCATGAGCCAGCTGCGCAGCATGCTGCGGGGCATCGCCGTGGACCGTCAGGAGCCGCCGGACGTCGTGCTGCGCCGCCTGGACATGGCCAACCACAGCCTGTATCCGGACGCCACCGCCACCTGTATCTACGCGCTGGTCAAGAGCACCGGGGACGGTCCGTGGGAGCTGGTGCACTCCTCCGCCGGCCATCTGCCGCCGCTGCTCATCGGCCCGGACGGCCGCGCCCGTTACCTGGAGGACGGTTCGGGGCTGCTGCTCGGGGTGGCCCCCCACCGGTCACGCCCCCGGGCCAGGCATCCGATCCCGGCCCACACGACGGTGCTGCTGTACACGGACGGCCTCATCGAACGCCGCGACGAGTCCCTGGACGCGTCCCTGGACCGGCTTCGCCGGCACGCGGCCGCGCTCGCCCGCGAGCCCCTGGACGTGTTCTGCGACGAGTTGCTCATCGGCCTCGGCGCCGACAGTGAGGACGACATCGCCGTCCTCGCCCTGCGGCCCACTCCGCCGCACGGGTCCGCCGGGCACTGAGGTGCGCGGACGGCAACTGATCCGGCCGTGTGATCGTCCTGGTGGACATGGTGAGGGTGAGAGGGGAGGGGTGGTTCGACCGGACGCGGGGGCGGGTGATCGCCGCGTCGGCGGTGGCCGCCGCCGGGCTGCTGGTGTTCCACCGGGCGGTGCCCGACTCCGGGGTGGGCGCGGGCAGTCTGCTGGAGTCGTTCCTGCCGTGGCTCGGCGCGGTGGTCGTCGTGCTGCTGGTCCTGGCGCTGCTGCGCCGGTCCGCCGTCGCGCTGGTGGCGCTGCTGCTGCCGGGGGCGGCCTGGACGTATCTCTTCGGCGGGCTGCTGCTGCCCGGTTCCGGGGCGGGTCCGCGCGACCTGGTGGTGGTGCAGCACAACGTCAGCGACGAGAACACCGACCCCGAGGGCACGGCCCGTGTGCTGGCCGATGCCGGGCCCGATCTCATCGCGCTGCAGGAGCTGGTGCCCGGAGCGCTCCCCGCCTACCGGCGGGCTCTCGCCGCGGACTACCCGCACCACGCGGTGCGGGGCACCGTCGGGCTCTGGTCGCGGTACCCGCTGGCCGATGCCCGGCACGTGGACATCAAACCCCGTGAGGTGACGGAGAGCTGGAGCCGTGGGCTGCGGGCCGTGGTGCGCACGCCGCACGGCGACATCGCGGCGTACGTCGCCCATCTGCCCTCGGTACGCCTGCGGGCGGGCGGATTCGCGTCGGCCCGGCGGGACGAGAGCGCCCGTCTGCTGGGCCGGGCCGTCGCCGCCGAGGAGCTGGACACGGTCGTGCTGCTCGGTGACCTCAACGGCACCGTCGACGACCGCGGTCTGGCCCCGCTGACCCGCCGGATGAACGTGGCCGAGCGGGGTTTCGCCCTCAGTTTCCCCGCCGCTTTTCCCGTGGCCCGGATCGACCAGGTGATGGCCCGTTCGGCGACCGTGGAGCGCATCGGTACCCTGCCCGCCACCGGCAGCGACCACCTGCCGGTCGTCGCCCGCATCACCCTCGGCTGACCTCCCTGGCCCGACGGGGACCGGGGTGCCCGCGAGGAGCGGGCCCGCGAGTGGTCGCCGTACCCGCCCGCCCCGAGCGGAGCGGGCGGGAACGCGCCGGACGAGGGCCCGGTGGTCGTCACCGGTGGCGGCGCCTGCCGCGGCAGACGCGCCGCCACCGGTGCGTCTGCCGCACGGGAGCGGTCAGCTGAACGGGTCGAGCGTGATGGAGGCCTGGCGCGGGTTGCCGTCGTGGACGAGCGACTCGTGGTGGCCCACGTCGTCGAAGGCGAACGCGTAGGCCTTGCCGTCGACCATCTGCGCGTGGATGGCGCGGGCGTAGTGGTTGGTGACGGAGTCCTGGTAGAAGCCGGCCGAGCCGGAGTCGGGCTGGTTGGGGTTGCTCAGGAGGGTGGAGCGGTTGAATCCCGCGCACAGGGTGCGCGAAATGGGGCCGCGTACCTGGTCGTTCGGCGCGTCGAGCCGCCTGTGGCAGCCGAAGACGGACGAGGCGTCCGGCTTCTGGAAGCTGGTGACGACGGCGCCCGACGTGTTGGTGAAGTTCATGACGTCACCCGAGACCCGGCCGAAGTACTTGATGTCGGGCCGGTCGCCGAAGGGGGTGACCGTCAGGGTCGAGGTGGCGTACTTCTGCCAGACGCGGTTGATGTAGCTGTCCATGACCGACGCCGGCAGGGCGCCCGTCTCCACTCCGTACAGCGGGGACAGTGCGCGCAGCACGGTGCCGTCGGACCGCGTGTGGATCAGGTTGGCCCAGCCTCCGGACTGTCCCCTGAGGGTGTTGAAGACCCCGTTGTAGCCGCCCGCCTTCAGCCGGCCGGTGGTCGTCGTGCTGCCGTCGGCGCGCTGCACGCCCACCGAGTAGGGCGCGGAGAACATGTCGACCTGGGTGCTGTTGAGCCACAGCCCCGAGTCGTTGAGCGTGTACTCCGTCCAGTTGAACAGGATGTTGCGGTTGGGGTCGCTCGGGTTCTGCACCGCGGGCTGCACCAGGCCGCCCGTGGTCAGCTTGAACACGAGTTTCTGGCCGTAGGAGAAGTAGATGCGGCCGGAGAACTTCGGCATGCGGATGGTCGTGGACTGTCCTGCGGCCGGGCCCGTGATCGACGCGTCGGGGGCGGGGGTGGGGGGGTTGCCGCCCGCCGGCCAGGGGTGGAAGGTGCCGCTCGCGTCGGCCCAGCCCTGGCGGCCCGTCGACAGCTCGGTACCGAGGTTGTAGACGTAGACCTGCTCGCCGCGGCCCGAGTTGTTGGTGATCTGCAGGGGGATGGTGGCCGGGACGGCTGCCTCGGCGGCCCCGGCCGGCGCGGCCGTCCCGGCGGTGAGCAGCGAGCCGGCGAGCACCGTGGCGACGGCGGTGCCCACGGTGAGGATGCTGCGTCTGAACAAGCGGAACATGCTCTGTCTCCATTCGACTTCGTCGGTGGGGTAAGAGTGTGAGAGCGCTCTCAGAGTTCCCCGTTTGACGTACACCTGTCAACGGGATGGAGTGGACGTGCGCCGTCCGTACAGGGCGGGTCACCGTCCGCCACGCCCGTCCCCGGGCAGGACGGGCGTGAGCTACAGACGTTCGGCCGGAAGCGAGGCGTAGCGTTCGGCGAGTCCGGTCACCACCGGGTGATCGGCGGGGAACCGAAGGTCGTCCACCTGGGTGACGGGCACCACGCCGACGGCGGCGTTGGTGGCGAACACCGCCTCGCACGCGGCGAGTTGCGGCAGGGTGACACGGGCGTCCGTGCCGGCTCCGGCGCGGCGCAGGAGTTCCCTGGCGGTGCCCGCGAGCGCCGGGCCCGCGGGCCAGACGACCCGGCCGTCACGGACGACGCCGACGTTCCAGGTGCCGCCCTCCAGCACCGTCGCGTCCCCGTCCGTGAACAGGACGTCGTCGAAGCCCGACCTGCGGGCCCAGCGCCGCAGCCGCAGGACACCGAACAGACCGACGCCCTTCACCTCGGGCAGGTCCCTGAGGTACACGGCGGAGCGCACCCGCAGGGGTTCCGGCACGGCGGCGGGCGCGGGCCTGGACGTCACCAGGACCCGCGGGTCCGCGTCCGCGCCGATGGTGCCGAGGTGCAGCGACGGGTCGAAGACGGTGATCCGCACGGTGCACCGGCCGGTCGTCGGCACCGCCCGCCGGGCCCAGGCGCGGACCCGTCCGAGGTCGAGCGGCGCGTCGAAGAGCACACGGCAGTCGCGGACCAGACGCGCGAGGTGCAGGTCCAGTCCGCGGACCGCGCCGTCCTCGGCCGTCAGGGTGGTGAAGTGGCCGTAGTTGGTCAGGGCCAGGGCCCGCAGCGCCTCCGGCCCGGCGGGCGATCCGTTCAGTTCGGTCAAAGTGCCCACCGTGCCGGTCTGTTCGGTCGTGGGTTCCACCGTGCCGCCGTCGGGTCCGCTCGCGGGCCCCACCGTGCCGTCGGGTTCGGTCATGGGACCCACCGTGCCAGGTACGGGGAGGATGTCGTGCACCGGCCGCCGCCCCGGCGGGGCGCGGGCCGGCGGGCCCGAACCACGCTCACTTGATGTAGTCCTCGACGACCTTGGGCGGCCAGGTGCCGACCTTGAGGACGCCCATGGAGTAGGCCCGGGACACCAGCGCGGCCCGGTTCGGCACCTTGAGCTTACGGAGCAGGCCGGAGACGTGGTACTCCACGCCCTGCCGGCTCAGGTAGAGGCGCGAGGCCAGCGGCACGGTGGAGACACCGGCGGCTATGCCTTCGAGGATGCGGGCGTCGACCTCGCTGAGCAGCTTCTTGCGGGGCATCACGACTCCGGAGTCCGCGCTTTCGCCGTCCGCCGGGGGCAGCATCACGAGGATCGCCGCGACGTCGGGGATGTGGCTGCCGCGCACCGCCACCGCGGTGAGCGGAAGGGTGTGGGCGGTGTCCTGGCCGACGGTGATGACCTCGGTGGTGAACCGGTGCCGCTTGCCCTCCAGCAGGCGGGCGAACTGCTGCATCAGGGGCTGCTGGACGCTGGGGTGCACCAGGTCGCAGAAGGGCCGGCCGCAGAGGTCCGCCACGGGGCTGCCGAACCGGCGGTCGAACTCCTGGTTGACCTGCTGGATCGTCAGACCGGGGTCCAGACAGGCCACGGAGGTGTGGGCGCCTTCGATGTCGAGCGGACCACGGTGTGCGTCAACGACATGCGAACGGTCCAAGACGAGGTCGTGGGGGGAAACCATCAAGGAACTCAGCCCTTCTGCGTTGTGCGACAAGGCGAACCAGGAACACGGTGGTCATTCAGTGGTGGCGTGGTCGCGCTCGATCCGCTGAATCGCCGTGCTGGGAGTGGAATGGCTCGGAGATTACGGAGACGGGTATCGGCCGGTCAACGAAAACCGGGGCAGCCCCGCCAATACTGTGGTGGCCCCTTCGGTAGGTACGGTCCCGTACCGAAGGGGTTCGGTGTGCGGGGGTTCGGTGTGATCGTGCCGCCCCCAGGGCAGGCACACCTCCCCCACCGGGCCGAACGGCCGGTGGGAGCACGCGGGGGAAGGGACCGGCTACGCGGGGTCGTCCCGTCCGGTCCGGTGCGGCGCCCTCGCCCGTCCCGAACGGGCGGGGCGTCGCACGACCGGCCCTCCTGCCACATCGAAGGCCCCGCACACGGAAACACCCGGGCGCGGTCGTTGAATTGCTCCAACCGTTCCCGGGCGTTCAGGGGCGACTCATTCGCCCCGGACCGGATGAATTTCAGGCGCCGGAAATGAGGGCGATGAGTTCTCGTCGCCCGGCGATCCCGAGTTTCCGGTACGAATGGGTGAGGTGCTTCTCCACGGCCCGGGAGCTGACCCCGAGGGTCTCCGCGATCTCCTGGTTCGTCAGCCCTTTGCAGGCGAAGGCGGCCACGCGGCGTTCGGTCCGGGTGAGAACGGCGTCCGGCACGGGGACGGCGGACAGGGACTGCCCCCCGCCCACGGCGGCGCGTTCCGCCAGCCACGGGGCGCCGCACGCGGTGGCGAGGGTGGCGGCCTCGCGGGCCAGTGCCTCCGACTCGACTCCCCCGCCCAGCCGTTCGGCGAGCGCGAGCAGGGCACGGGCGAGTTCCAGCTGGTTGGCGGAGCCGCGCAGCACGGCGACCGCTTGACGCAGCAGGGCCGTTCCCCTGCCGCCCTCCTCCAGACGGCCGAGCAGCCGCAGCGACCGGCCGAGGCCCACCGGGGCGCCCCACTGTTCGGCCCGGGCGTGCTCCTCCTCCGCGAGGGCACGCGCCGCGCGCAGGTCACCGAGGCGCCGGTGCACCCCGATGGCCCAGAGGCGCCAGGGGAACAGCACCGGGTTGTGCCAGCCCGCGGCCTCGAGACGACGGCCGCAGGAGCGCAGGGAGTCCAGGGCTCCGGTGAGGTCGCCGGCGGCCAGGTCCCCGGCGGCCTGCAGCAGACGCAGCATCGCGGTGACCGTCAGGCCCTGGGGGCGGATCTGCTCGGCGCGCCGGAGCACCCGCCGGGCCGGCAGGGGGTCCCTGGTCTCCAGCGCCACCATGGCGTGGGCGAGGGTGGCGAGGGTGCCGAGGCTGTGCCGGTCGGATTCGGTCATGCCGAGGGCGGTCTCGGACTGTTCGAGGGCCTGGGCGAGCCGGCCGCGGCCGATGTGGATCAGGGCCCGCTCGATGTGCACCAGCGCGTCGGCGGGCGTGGCGTGCCGTTCCCTGGCCCGGTACTCGACGGCGAGCCAGGAGTCGAGGGCCTCCACGGAGTCGGCGGCGACCATGGTGATGACCACCAGGGGAAGGGTGGACTGGACGCGGGCGGAGGTCGCGGGTTCGCGGTCGAGGACCCGTTCGGCATGGCGCACCACCTCCGCGGCCGGCAGGCTGCCGCCGAAGGTGGCGGCGACGAGCAGGGCGATGGTCAGTTCCCGCTCGCCCCCGGTCTCCAGCGGCGGTTCGGGACCCAGTCTCCTCAACCGGTCGGCGGCGTCGACGAGTTGGTGCGGGTCCTCGTAGGCGCAGTGGCGCAGCCGGGCTTCCAGGCGCAGCGCGAGGTCGCGTTCGGTCCCGGTGAGCGCCGCGGCGGGCCCCAGGTCGTCCGCGGCCTGGTGCAGCAGGTCGACGACGCCGGACGAGGCGGGCCCGAGCGGGGTGGGCGCGATGCGCAGCACCGCCGCGGCGCGGTCCCGGGGCTCCGGCAGCAGGGCCGTGGCCTGCGCGATGTGGCGTTCGCAGGCGAGCAGGTCGAAGGAGCGTTCGGCGCTGCCGAGTTCGACGAGCAGCCGGGCGCGGTCGATCCCCTGGGCGGCGCTGTCGAGCAGGGCACGGCGCAGGTAGCGGGCCGCCGCGTCGGGGGCCCCGCGGCGCAGGGCGGTGTCGGCGGCGGACCGCAGGACGTCCACGACCCAGGGCTGATGGCGGGTGACGGCGGCCATGAGCTGGGCGGCGACCTGCTCGGCGGGACGGCCCGCGCGGTACAACAGGGCGGCCGCGTCGTCGTGGAGCTGTTCGCGCTGGACCATGGTCAGGGTCGACTCGGCGGCGTCCCGCACGACGCGGTGGACGAAGCGCGGCCGGCGGTCCGAGGTGACGAGCCCGAGGGCGACGAGGGTACGCAGCGCGGCCGCGTAGCCGACGGGGTCGAGGCGGGCCAAGCCGGCGGCGTTGTCCGGGTCGGCGTGTTCACCGAGGACCGCGATGGCGGCCGCGAGGTCACGGACCGGCTGTGCCTGGGTGCGCAGGATCGCGGCGAGCCGCTCCCGCAGCAGAGAGGGACGCAACGACCGTGCCCAGTCGGCGTGTTCGGCGAGGGGCCGCAGACCGTCGCGTTCCATGCCGAGCAGGATCGACATCAGGAACAGGGGGTTGCCGACGGAGGTCTCGTGACAGGCGCGGACGAAGACGTCGTCGCCGGGCTCGCCGAACCGTTCTGCCACCAGCAGACGGGTGGCGTCGAGGCTGAGGGAGGCGGGCCGCAGGGACTGGGTCGCGGCCTCCCTCACCTCCCGCACCAGGGTGTGGTGGGTGCGCGGATCCCCGTCCCGCAGGGCGCACACGACCACCGCGCGCAGTCCGTGCAGCCGTTTCGCCAGGTAGGTGAGCCAGCGCAGGGAGGGCACGTCGGACCACTGGAGGTCGTCGACGAGGACGAGGAGCCTGTCGTCGGCACTGACGTTGGCGAGGAGGGACAGCAGGCCGTGCAGCACCGCCTCGGTGGCCGCGACGGCCTGGTCGGCCCCGGGTGAGCCGGTGTCGTCGGCGAAGACGTGCCGGGCGAACGACGCGTGGGCGTCCATCCAGCCGGCGCGGACGTGCTCGGGCGAGACGGACAGCAGGCCCTCGAAGAGCTGCCGTACGACGCCGAAGGCGAAGTCCTGCTCCATGGGGGCCGCGTTGGCGCGCAGCACCCGGACGTCGTCGTGACCGTCGGCGAGCGCGGGCAGCGACCGCAGCAGGGCGGACCGGCCGATGCCGAGCGGTCCGGTGACCAGTATCAGGGACGATGCTCCCCGGTCGGCGGCGGCCAGTGCCGCCTCGACCAGGGACGTTTCGGTGGTGCGTTCCAGCAGCATGCGGTCAGTCGTCCTCCGTGCCTCGGGCCAGAACGCGCAGTTCGTGGCGTCCTCGGATACGCAACTTCCGGTAGACACTGCTCAGCCGCAGTTCCACGGTGCGGGTGGTGACCGACAGCGTGGTGGCTATCTCCCGGTTGGCGAGCCCCCGGGCGGCGAGCACGGCGGCTGCCCGTTCCCCCGGTGAGAGGGACGGCCAGAGGTGCGGCGGCGCGTCCGCGGGGAACCCCGCGGCCGGGGACACCGGTGCGGACGGCTGCCGTGCGCCGACCGCGTGCGGGCCGGCGGCGCCTGCGGCCGGCGCGACGGCGGCGACGGCGTGCTCGGACCGCTCGGTGTTCTCGGCGGAGGCCAGTGCGACGACCGCGCGGGTGTAGGCGGCCCGGTCGGAGGTCCTGCCGAGGTGGTCGACGGCCGACCGGAGCCGCTCGACGCGGTCCTCCCCCCTCATCGTGGCGAGGCAGAGCTGGGCCGTACCGATCGCGCCGGGTGCCCCCCAGCGTTCGGCGAGTCGCAGCTCCTCGTGCGCCAGCCGCAGCGCCCGGTCGGTGTCGCCGAGGGCGTGGGCGGCCTCGGCGACCCGGGAACGCCAGGGCAGCAGGGCCGGGTTGACGCAGCCGTACTGCAGGAGCCAGCGTCCGGCGGCCCGGAAGAGGGCGGCGGCGCGGCGCGGATCGTCGTCGGTCTCCGCCAGCAGACCGCGGACGTACAGCAGATGGGCGCCGCCCACGTATTCGTCGGCCCGCTGCGGCACGGGACGCTCGGCGGCGGCACGGGCCCGCTCCACCCGGCCGTTGGCGAGGTCGGTGGCGATGCCGAGCGCCGTCCAGTACGGGTAGGACAGGGGATGCCTGCTGTCCGGGGGGAGTTCCAGATCCGCGGCGGCCACGTCGCGGGCGGCCAGGTCGGGGCGGCCCTGCCGCAACCACAGTCGGGCGCGGAGGGCGAGCACCCGCGCGGCGGCCACGGGGCGGCGTTCGCGGTGGGCCTCGGTGAACAGGGCGCACAGGTGGGTCTCGGCCTCGTCCACGTCCCCGGTGAGCAGCAGCGTGCGGCAGGCCAGCAGCCGGGGCACGGTGAGCGGGGGCCGTCCGGCGGAGCCGGGTTCCAGGGCGGCGCGGGCCAGTCGGCGGGCCTCCTCGCGGCCGGTGCCCCGCACGGCCGTCTCCCACGCGCGCACACCGCTCATGGCGGGGGTGTGCGACGCGTCGGACGGTTCGGGCGCGGGCGGGGCGGCGATCTCGGCCGGGGTGCGGCGCAGCGGCTGCGCCACCCGCAGCAGGGCGGTCAGTTCCTCGCGCCGGGCCTCGGCCTCCCGGACGGCGGCGGAGTCGGACGGTGCCGGCCGGCTGCCGTCCGGGTCGGCGGCGAGGCCGTCGGTGAGGACCTGCCAGGCGGTGTCCGTGTCGCCGCCGAGGAGATACAGGTCTGCGGCGCGGGACCGGTGGGCGGCGGCCGCCTCCCCCGGCTCCCGGATGAGGCCGTGCAGACGGCGGCCGGCGGCGACCGGCGCGATCGCCATTTCCGTGTGCGCCAGCCGGAGCAGGACGCGGGCCCGGGTCTCCGGGGCCGGCGGTTCGTCCAGGGCACGCACGAGGTAGGCGGCGGCACGGTCGCGGTGGCCGCCGCGCAGCGCCGCGGCGGCGGCACGGCACAGGGTGTCCACCGCCCACACGGCACCGCCGGGGCGGGCCCGCAGCAGCAGTTCGCCGATGCCCTGGTCGTCGGCGGCGGCTCGGTGGGCCAGTTCGGCGGCGCGCGCGTGGAGGGCGGAGCGCTCGGCGGCGGGCATCTCCTCGACGATCCGGTCCCGTACGACGGGGCCGGTCACCCGCAGCCGGCCCTCGGACACGGTGACGAGGCCGCTGTCCAGGAGGGCGGCGCGGAGCCGGTCCTCCGGAACGGCCCCCGATCCGGCGAGGGCGACCACCAGCGGGAAGTCGAGGAGGTCGCCGCAGACCGCGAGGGCCCGCAGGACGTCGAGGACGGCGGGGTCGCGCAGCGCGCCGAGCGCCGCGGCGGCGTGCTCGCCGGTCACCTCGGCCGCGATGACGCGGACGTGGTGCACGTGATCGGCGTCGGGGGTGTGTCCCGCCTCGGTGAAGCGGCGCAGGGTGTCGCGTACGACGGTGGGGTTGCCCCCGGTGGCGGTGGTGAGGGCGTCGATGAAGGAGCGGTCGCCGACGGTGGAGCAGACGGCGCGTACGGCGGTGCCCGTGCCGGTCCGGGTGAGGCCGGGCAGCGCCATCCGCACGGTGGTGACCGAACCGGTGAGGGGGCTGCCGGTGCACCAGTCGGGGCGGGTGTCGGTGGCGCTGCTGCTGCCGGTGAGCAGTGCCAGCGGCGCGTGCGGCAGCCGGCGCACCAGGGCCTCCAGCCAGCGCCGCGAGTCGGGGTCGAGCCGGTGGACGTCCTCCACCACCAGCAGGGTGGGCCGTTCGCGGGCCACGGTGAGCAGGCGGGACAGCCCGGGGAACCGGCCGGGCCCGTCCTGGTCGAGGAAGAGAGGAGGCAGTTGGGAGGCGAACGCCTGGTGGGCGGCGAGGAGCTGTCCGACCACGCCGAAGCGCAGATCCTGTTCCGCGGGTGTGGCGCGGGCGGTGAGGACGCGGACACCCCGGTCGGCGGCGTGCCGGACCGCCCATCGCAGCAGTTCGTTCTGTCCCGCGCCGGGCTCGCCCGTGACCGTGACCACGGCCGGGCGGCCCGCGCCCAGTTCCGCGATAACAGTGGACAGCAGTGCCTGCTCTCGGTCGCGTTCCAGGAGCAGGAGCCCGCCGGGCGACAGGACACTGTCGCCGGGGCGGTGGTCGGACCGCCGGTGGTCAAGCCGTGCGGTGTCGTCCAGGTCGCCATGTTCCCCCATGGCGCTCACCCGGCCGGTTCGGATCCGGCGGGCCGGCCCGGTGAACCGGGCCCGGGCGGTGAACCGTATCCGGGCGGGGCGGCGGGGCCGGGTGGCGAGCCGGGCCCCGGAGGGGCCTCCTGGCCGGGTGGAGTCGTCGTACCGGAGGAACCGATGCCCGGCAGTCCGGCCGTAGCGGACGAGGGGCCGGGTCCGGACGAGGCGCCAGGGCGGGGCGGGGCGGCGGGGCCGGGCGGGGCGGCGTCGCCGCGCAGGACGCCCGCCAGGTCGGCCCGGCGGGTGACACCGAGCTTGCGGTAGACGCTCGTGAGGTGGAGTTCGACCGTGCGCACGGTGACGAACAGCGTCTCCGCGGCCTCCCGGTTGCTCACCCCCGAGGCGACGAGGGCGGCCACCGTGCGTTCCGTGCCGGTGAGCATGTCCACCGGTGACACGGTGATTTCCCGCATGCGTCCGCCCGCCGCGACCAGTTCCTCCCGGGCCTGCCGGGCGAGCGCCGAGCAGCCGCAGCGCAGGGCGACGGCCACCGCGTCACGCAGGTGTTCGCGGGCCTCGCGCGCCGCGCCGCCGGCCAGCAGCGCCCGGCCCAGCAGCAGCAGCGCGCGGGCGTGGTCGGCTCTGGCCGGCGAGGCCGCCAGCCGGGCCACCGCCTCCTCGAGCAGGGCGGTTCCGGCCGGGCCGGGCGTGGCGGCACCGCGGGCGAGGGCGGCGTAGCCCAACGCGCGGGCGGTGCCCCAGCGTTCGGCCAGCACGGTGCCGTGGGCCGCCGCCCGCCGGGCCTCGTCGAAGCGGCCGGACTCCGCCAGGAGGCAGGCCGCGTCCAGCCACCAGGGGGCGAGGACCGGGTTGGCCAGTCCGGCCCCGGCGAGGGAGTCGCCGCAGGCGCGCAGGATGTCGAGAGCGCCCTCGGTGTCGCCGAGCGCGCGGCGGGCCCGCGCCCTGGCCATGAGGTACGAGTGGTACTCCCAGGCGAACTCCTCGATCCGCGGCCTCTTGACGGTGTCGAGCACCGCTTCGGCGCGTCCCGGCTCGCCGCGTTCGGTCAGGGCGAGCGCCAGGGTGGTCTGCGGCATGACGGCGCCCGCTCCCCACTCCTCCCCCTCGCAGAGGTCGACGGCCGTCTGGGCGTCCGCCATCGCCTGGGGGATGCCGCCCTGGTCGAAGTGGACGGAGGCGCGGGTGGCCAGCGCGAGGACGCAGGTCCACACGGCCGCGGTACGGCGGCTGTCGCGCAGCACGGTGTCCAGGGCGTCGAGCGCCTCACCGCTCTCGTCGGCGAGGGAGAGCGCGAGGGAGGCGGGCAGCAGGGACCACGTGCCGAGCGGTACGTCCGGTGAGCGCAGGGCGCGCCGGGCCTGCCGGACCGACTCGGCGGCGGAGCGGCCGTCCATGGCGGTGAGCACGGTGAGCATGGCGAGTTGCTGGCGCTGGGCGGGCGTGTCCCCCGGCGGCGTGGTGAGCCGGGCGGCTCGCTCGCGCACCGCGGGCAGGGTGGCCTTCTCGTCGGCGCCGACGGTCAGCAGGGCCGATTCGACCAGGGTGAGGAGTTCGCGGTCGGCGGGTTCGGGGTCGGTGCCGAGCTCGTCGGTGAGGGCGTCCAGCGCCTCGGTGAGCACGCGGGCGCCCTCGGGCGACCGCTGGACGCGCAGGCAGGTCAGTCCGAAGCGGACCGCGACCGTGGCCCGGGTGCGCACGTCACCGGCGAGGTCCATGGCCTCGCCGAGCAGGGTCAGGGAGCGGGCGGGATCGGTCTCGGAGAGGACCGCGGCGAGCCGCATCCGGACCTCCGGCGCGTTCGGCCGGGCCCGCACGACGCGTTCCAGGTAGCGGACGGCGGCCTCGGGGGCGCCCCGCTGCTCCGCCTGCGCGGCGGCGTCCAGGAGTACGGCGGTCATCCACGGCTGGTTCGCCCGGGGCAGGAGCAGCAGCTGGCCGGCGATCTGCTCGGGGGACCGTCCGACGTCGCTGAGCAGCTGGGCGGCCCGGGTGCGCAGCGCGGTGAGGGCCGCGGGGGCGACCGTGGACAGGACCGCCGCGCGCACCATGTCGTGCACCAGCTCGTTGCGGTCGGGCTGGACGAGGGCTGCCCGCCGCAGGATGTCGACGGCCTCCTCGGCCTGGACGACGGACACCCCGGCGAGGGCGGCGAGGTGTTCGGTCCGCTCCGGACCGAGCACGGCGAGGGCGCGGGCCATGTCACGGACCTGCTCGGGCCGGCCGTCCAGCATCTCGTGCACGGTGGAGGCGACGACCCGTCCGCCGAGTTCGGTGACCCGCCGGGCGCCGTGGTCGTCGGGGTCGACGCCGGCGAGGCGCAGCCGGTGCAGGAGCCGGTGCAGTTCCAGGGGGTTGCCGCCGGTCACGTCGGTGAGGGCGGCGACGAAGGAAGGCCGCGGCGCGTGGCCGGGGAAGGCACGGCGGGCGAGTTCCCCGACGTCCTCGGCCGGCAGTGCGGCCAGCGGCAGGGTGTGGGGCCGGTGGTGGGCCACCAGGTCGCTCAGGGCGGGCCCGGCGGCGCCGGAGTCGGTGCGCTGGGCGAGGACGACGAGCAGGGGCATGCCGTCGGCTCGGCGCAGGAGGAAGTCCAGCCAGCGCAGGGAGCGTTCGTCGCACCGGTGGGCGTCGTCGAGGGCCAGCACCAGGGGGCGTTCCGCCATGAGGTTGGCGGCGAGCCAGTACAGACCGTTCAGGACCGGGTAGGTGGCGCCGGGGGTGCTGTCCACGTCGGCCGGATCGGGGGTGAGCGCGGGCAGGGCGTGGCGGGCGCTGCCGCGCAGCAGGGCGGCGGAACGTCCCCTGCGCGAGGTGAGGTTGAGCTGGCCGAACAGACCGCGCACACCGCTGTAGCCGATGCCCGAGTCGACCGCGCGGCAGGTTCCGTACAGCACGGTCATGCCGTCGAAGGGGCCGCCGTGGTCGAGTGCGGCCCGGAGCAGCGAGGTCTTGCCGACCCCCGCCGGCCCGTCGAGGACGATCATCTGGTGCTGCCCGCCCCGGGCCGCTGAGGCCCGGGCGGCAAGCGTCCCGAGGTGGGCCGAACGGCCGACCAGGGGAAGGGACGGGCCTGCGACCCGTTCCCGGTTGGTCACGTGATCTCCCTTGCGGTCGTACTGGGGCCGGACGGAATGTCGGTGGCATCCTCCGGCGTCGCTGTATACGGGAACGCACGGTGCGCCCACCGTACAGGCAACATCAATTTCCTGGACGCGGCCGCACCGGCGCTCTTCCGCCCGGTCCCCGTCCGCGGGCGAAGTCTAAGGATTTCCCGGTTCCGGCCATGAGATCAAGGTGTGGTGCGGTCGGCGCCGCCCAGTTCGGGCCCCGGCCGACGGGCCGCACACGGACCACTCCGTCCTGCCCGCCGGGCCGTGCCCGCGCGGGCGGCGGCGGCTTCGGCAGTCATTCGGTGAAGGTGAAAGGGCCCCCATGGAATCCGCCGCACGGCCGATCCTCTTCGTCGGTCTCCCCGAGAGCGGGCTGCTCAATCCGCTGCTGGTGCTGGCCGGCGAACTGGCCCGGCGTGGTGTGCCCGACCTGTGGTTCGCCACCGACGAGCACCGGCGCGAGGACGTCGAGGCGCTGTCCGCCGACTCCCCGGTGTCGTTCGCCTCGCTGGGCGAGGTGGTGTCCGAGCTGTCGGCGGTCACCTGGGACGACGCCGTGTACCGGGAGGTCACCCAGTCGTCCCGGTTCAAGGCGCACCGCGCGGTGGTCCGGCAGTCGTACCGGCCGGCGCTCCAGGCGCGCAAGTACCGCGCGCTGGAGAAGGTGGTCGAGGAGGTGCGGCCGGCGCTGATGGTGATCGACTGCGTGAGCGGCTTCGGCGTCGACCTGGCGCTCACGCACGGGATCCCCTACGTGCTGTCGGTGCCCTTCGTCCCGAGCAACGTGCTGACGTCGCACAACCCGTTCGGCGCGTCGTACACCCCGAAGAACTTCCCCGTCCCCAACTCCGGCCTGCCGCTGGAGATGACGCCCCGGCAACGGCTCGCCAACACACTGTTCAAGTGGCGGACACTTTTCATGTTCCTGCATCCGTCGATGGGCAAGGTGCTCAAGGAGGACGCCGCGATCCGCAAGGAGCTGGGCATCGCCCCGCCGAACGCCCTGACCCGGGTGGACGCGGCCGAGATGGTGCTGTGCTCCTCGATCCCGGAGCTGGACTACCCCTTCGACGTGCCGGAGAAGCTGCGGCTGGTGGGCGCGCTGCTGCCGCCACTGCCCGAGTGCCCGGACGACGAGGACCTCGGCGGCTGGCTGGACCGGCAGTCGTCGGTGGTCTACATGGGCTTCGGAACCATCACCCGGCTGACCCGTGAGGAGGTCGCGGCGCTGGTGGAGGTGGCCCGCCGGATGTCGGACCGGCACCAGTTCCTGTGGAAGCTGCCGAAGGAGCAGCAGCACCTGCTGCCGCCGGCCGCCTCGCTGCCGGACAACCTGCGGGTGGAGAGCTGGGTACCGTCCCAGCTGGACGTGCTGGCCCACCCGAAGGTGTCGGTGTTCTTCTCGCACGGCGGCGGCAACGCCTACCACGAGGGCGTCTACTTCGGTAAGCCGCAGGTGGTGCGGCCCCTGTGGGTGGACTGCTTCGACCAGGCGGTGCGCGGCCGTGACCTCGGCTTCAGCCTGACGCTGGACCGGCCGGGGACCGTCGACCCGGACGACGTCGTCGACAAGCTCACCCGGGTCGTCGAGGACCCCTCCTTCCGCGAGCGGGCGGAGCGCCTCGGCGCGCTGCAGCGGGCGGCAGGCGGGCGCAAGGCGGCGGCCGACCTGATCCTGGGCCTGCTGCCGCGGCCCTGACGCCCGGCCGCCGGCCCCTGCTCCCGAGTGACCGCCCTTCCCTTCCGGTTATCGCACGCACCATCGCAGCGAGGACGCATGTCTTTCACCCAACCCGTTTCCCGGCCCACTCTGGGCGGGCGTGA
The DNA here is from genome assembly GCF_007829875.1 of Streptomyces capillispiralis. Lineage (NCBI taxonomy): Bacteria > Bacillati > Actinomycetota > Actinomycetes > Kitasatosporales > Streptomycetaceae > Streptomyces > Streptomyces capillispiralis. The sequence continues at coordinate 203,084 of NZ_VIWV01000001.1, forward strand.
ACTGGAGTACGTCACCGACGCCGTCAGCGGCGGCTGGATCTCCTCGCAGGGCCCCTATGTGCGGCGCTTCGAGGAGGCGTTCGCCGAGTGGAACGGTGTGGCGCACGGCGTCGCCTGTTCCTCCGGCACGGCCGCGCTGACCCTGGCGCTGCGCGCGCTGGGCATCGGACCGGGCGACGAGGTGATCGTGCCGGAGTTCACCATGGTGGCGTCCGCGTGGGCGGTCACGTACACCGGGGCGACGCCCGTCTTCGTGGACTGCGGCGACGACCTGAACATCGACGTCTCCCTGATCGAGGAGAAGATCACTCCCCGCACCAGGGCGCTGATGCCGGTGCACGTCTACGGGCGCCGCTGCGACATGGACGCGGTGATGGACCTCGCGCACCAGTACAACCTGCGGGTGGTCGAGGACTCGGCGGAGGCGCACGGGGTGCGGCCGGTCGGGGACATCGCGTGCTTCTCGCTCTTCGCCAACAAGATCATCACGGCGGGCGAGGGCGGCGTCTGCCTCACCGACGACCCGCGGCTGGCCGAGCAGCTCGCGCATCTGCGGGCCATGGCGTTCACCCGTGACCACAGTTTCCTGCACAAGAAGCTGGCCTACAACTTCCGCATGACGGCCATGCAGGCCGCCGTGGCGCTGGCGCAGGTGGAGCGGCTGGACGAGATCCTGGCCGCCCGCCGTGAGATCGAGGCCCGCTACGACGCGGCACTGGGGGACGTCCCCGGTGTGACGCTCATGCCGCCGCGGGACGTGCTGTGGATGTACGACATCCGTGCGGAGCGCCGCGAGGAACTCCGCGCCCACCTGGCCGAACGGGGCGTCGAGACGCGGCTGTTCTTCAAGCCGATGAGCAGGCAGCCCGGTTACCTCGACCCGGTGTGGCCGTCCCTGAACGCGCACCGCTTCAGCGAGGACGGCCTGTACCTGCCCACCCACACCGGACTGACCGCCGCCGACCAGGAGTACATCACCGGCGCCGTCCGCGAGTTCTACTCCGCGGGCTGAACCGCCGGGGCCCGACCGCGGCTTCGCGCGGCACCCCTGGACACCTCAGGAAGAGGAAGAAGGAACGGACATGACGACCAGCACCGACCCCACGGTGGTCGGTTTCCCCCGGCGCACGCCGGAGGAACCGCTGCCCCTGTCCCAGTACGCGAGCCACCGCGAGCAGAACGGTCTGGTGCTGTCCCACCTGCCGAACGGGGTACCGATCTGGCTGGTGACCCGGCACGAGGACGTACGCGCGGTGCTCACCCACCCCAAGATCAGCGCCAACCCGGACAACGAGGGCTTCCCCAACGTCGGCGAGACGATGGGCGTGCCCAAGCAGGACCAGATCCCGGGCTGGTTCGTCGGCCTGGACTCGCCCGAGCACGACCGGTTCCGCAAGGTGCTCATCCCGGAGTTCACCGTGCGGCGCGTCCGGGAGCTGCGGCCGGCGATCGAGCGCACCGTGGACGAGCGCATCGACGCGATGCTTGCCGCGGGCGACCACGCCGACCTCATCAGCGAGTTCGCGCTGCCGGTGCCGTCCCTGGTGATCTCCTCGCTGCTGGGCGTGCCGCCGGCGGACCGTGACTTCTTCGAGTCGCGCACCCGCACCCTGGTCGCCATCCGCACCTCCACCGACGAGGAACGGGCCACTGCCACAAGGGAGTTGCTGCGCTACATCAACCGGCTGATCGCCATCAAGGAGAAGTGGCCCGGCGACGACCTGATCAGCCGGCTGCTGGCCACGGGGCAGCTCACCAGTGTCGAGCTGTCGGGGGTGCTGCTGCTCCTGTTGATCGCGGGCCACGAGACCACCGCCAACAACATCGGCCTCGGTGTGGTGACCCTGCTCGGCAACCGGCAGTGGATCGGCAACGAGCGGCTGGTGGAGGAACTGCTGCGGCTGCACTCGGTGGCCGACATGGTGGCGCTGCGGGTCGCGGTGGACGACGTGGAGATCGCCGGTCAGCTCATCCGCAAGGGCGAGGGCATCGTGCCGCTGCTGGCCGCCGCCAACCACGACACCGAGGTGTTCGGCTGCCCGCACGCCTTCGACCCGGAGCGTTCCGAGCGCCGCCACGTGGCGTTCGGCTACGGCGTCCACCAGTGCCTCGGCCAGAACCTGGTGCGGGTCGAGATGGAGATCGCCTACCGCAAGCTGTTCGAGCGCATCCCGACGCTGGAGCTGGCCGTCCCCCTGGACGAACTGGCCTTCAAGTACGACGGGATCCTGTTCGGACTCCACGAGCTGCCGGTGCGCTGGTAGGCCACCGGCACCCGGGTGCCGCCGGACGGTCCCGGCGGCACCCGGCACCCCACCGGTCCGGGCCCCGCCCGGACACCCAGGTTCCCGTCACCATCCCTCAAGGAGCAACGAACATGCGCGTCACCGTCGACAGCGAGCGGTGCGTCGGAGCGGGCCAGTGCGCGCTGAACGCGCCGGAGGTCTTCGACCAGGACGAGGACGGGATCGTCGTCCTGCTGGTACGGGAGCCGCGGGAGGCGGACGCGGAGGGCGTCCGGGCCGCGGGCGACCTGTGCCCGTCGGGCTCGGTCACCGTCCACGAGGACTGACCGACCGTCCATGAGCACCGGCCCGTCCACGGCGGCCGCCCGCCCGGGACCGCCGGGCGGGACGCACGGGACGGTGGACGGAACGACTTCCGCGGCGGGACGGGGCCACGGCGCCGACCCGGCCGCGGACTCCGCGGCGCGGCGTCCGGGTTCCAGAGGGGCCGGACACCCCGCCGGGACGCAGGGGCCCGTGGCGGTCCGGCGCGGGAGGTGCGCCCGTCCCGGACCGCCACGGACCCGCCCGGCCGGCGGAGCACCGCCGGCCGCAGCATCACCGAAGGGACTCATACCGTGACCACCGCTGACGACACCGGGGCCCTGTGGCTGCGGCGCTACCACCCGGCCGACGCCGACGCGGTACGGCTGGTCTGCTTCCCCCACGCGGGCGGTGCGGCCAGCTTCTACCACCCGGTCTCGGCTCGGTTCGCCCCGGCCGCCGAGGTGCTGTCGCTGCAGTACCCCGGCCGCCAGGACCGGCGCAAGGAACCCTGCGTGGAGGACCTCGGCCGGCTCGCCGACCTGGTCACCGAGCAGTTGCTGGCGCTGGACGACCGCCCCAGCGTGTTCTTCGGGCACAGCATGGGCGCGGCGCTGGCGTTCGAGACGGCGTGGCGCTTGGAGCAGAAGGGCGCCGGGCCGCTCACCGTCATCGCCTCCGGCCGGCGCGGCCCCTCGACCACGCGGGCCGAGGAGGTGCACCTGCGGGACGACGACGGCATCGTCGCCGAGATGAAGCGGCTGAACGGCACCGCGGCGGGGGTCCTCGGCGACGAGGAGATCCTGCGCATGGCCCTGCCGGCGCTGCGCGGCGACTACCGCGCCATCGAGACGTACTCCTGCCCGCCGGACCGGAGGGTGCGCTGCGGGATCACCGTGCTCACCGGCGACGGCGACCCGCTCACCACGGTCGAGGAGGCCGAGCGCTGGCAGGACCACACCGAGGGCCCGTTCCGCCTGCGGGTGTTCACCGGCGGCCACTTCTTCCTCACCCAGCACCTGACGGCGGTCAACGGCGAGATCGCCGACGCCCTCGCCCCGGCACGGTCCGCCCCGGCGTCCTGACGTCCGCCCGGGCGGTGCCGCCGGACGGCGCCGCCCGGGCAGGCGCAGGAGTCGTGGTCGACCCACCACCGGAGAGCCCGCACACGGCCGGACCGCCACCCGCGTCCGTCACGTTCCCCGTCACTTTCCGCTCACGCGCCTCCTGGACAAGGAAACGCTCATGCGCACACTGCTCGTCGACAACTACGACTCGTTCACCTACAACCTGTTCCACTACCTGTCCCGGGTCAACGGGCGCGAACCGGAGGTGATCCGCAACGACGACCCGGCGTGGCGGCCGGGCCTCCTCGACTCCTTCGACAACGTGGTCCTCTCCCCCGGCCCCGGCACACCGCACCGGCCCGCCGACTTCGGGCTGTGCGCGGGCATCGCCGAGGAGGGCCGGCTGCCCGTGCTCGGGGTGTGCCTGGGCCACCAGGGCATGGCGCTGGCCCACGGGGCGTCGGTGGGCCGGGCCCCCGAACCGCGGCACGGCAGGGTCTCCGCGGTGCGGCACGACGGCACCGGACTGTTCGAGGGGCTGCCGCAACCGCTGGAGGTGGTGCGCTACCACTCCCTGGCCGTGACGGACCTGCCGCCGGAACTGGAGGCCACGGCGTGGTCGGCGGACGGGGTGCTGATGGGCCTGCGCCACCGGACGCTCCCGCTGTGGGGCGTGCAGTTCCATCCGGAGTCCATCGGCACCCGGGAGGGGCACCGGCTGCTGGAGAACTTCCGCCGGCTCACCGAGGAGCACGGCCGCCCCGGCGGGCCCCGGCCGGCCGGCCCGGCGGTCGTCCCCGCGCAGCGGCGCTCCCCGGAGACCGGCACCGCCGCGACCGCGGCACCGGACCACGCAACCGTGGCACCGGACCACGCCGCGGCCGCCGGTGCGGCGGGGGGCGGAGCACCGCGCCGGCTGCGGGTGGTCGCCGAGCGGCTGCGCACCCGGTGGGACGCGGAGGTCGCCTTCGATTGGCTGTTCCGCACCGGGGACCACCCGTTCTGGCTGGACAGCAGCCGCCCGGGCGGACGACTGGGGCAGCTGTCCGTGATGGGGGACGCGTCCGGCCCGCTGGCCCGCGTCGCCTCGGCGGATGTGGAGGCCGGCACCGTGACCGTCACCGAGGGCGGCACCACGCGCGTCGAGCAGTCGCCCTTCCTGTCCTGGCTGGAGCGTGACCTCGCCGGGCTGACCACCGAAGTCCCGGACCTCCCCTTCGACTTCGCGCTGGGCTGGGTCGGCTGCCTGGGCTACGAGCTGAAGGCCGAGTGCGACGGCGACGCGGCGCACCGCTCCCCCGACCCGGACGCCGTCCTGGTCTTCGCCGACCGCGCCCTGGTGCTCGACCACCGCACCGACACGACGTATCTGCTGGCGCTGGCCGAGGACGGTGACGAGGAGCCGGCCCGGTCCTGGCTGGCGTCGGCCGCCGGCGCCCTGGAGACCCTCGCGGGCCTGGAACCCGAGCCCTACGAGGCGCCCGCGGCCGGCGGTACCGGCCCGGTCGTGCTGCGCCACGACCGTGACGCCTACCTCAAGCTGATCGACGTCTGCCAGCAGGAGATCGCGGCCGGCGAGACGTACGAGGTGTGCCTGACCAACATGGCCGAGGCGGACACCGATCTCGACCCCTGGCAGGCGTACCGCTGTCTGCGCCGGGTGAGCCGGGCGCCGTTCGCGGCGTTCCTGCACTTCGGGCCGATGGCCGTGCTGAGCACCTCGCCCGAGCGGTTCCTGCGCATCGACCGGCACGGCGTGATGGAGTCCAAGCCCATCAAGGGCACCCGGCCGCGCGGCGCCGATCCGCGGGAGGACGAGCGGCTCGCCCGGGACCTGGCGGCCAACGAGAAGGACCGCGCCGAGAACCTGATGATCGTCGACCTGGTCCGGCACGACCTCGGCCGGTGCGCGCAGGTCGGCTCGGTCGTCGCCGACCCGGTGTTCCAGGTGGAGTCGTACGCGACGGTGCACCAGCTGGTGAGCACGGTGCGGGCACGGCTGCGCCCCGGCCTCGGTCCGGTCGCCGCCGTGCGCGCCGCGTTCCCCGGCGGCTCGATGACCGGCGCCCCGAAGATCCGCACCATGCAGATCATCGACCGGCTGGAGGGTGGCCCTCGCGGTGTGTACTCGGGCGCCATCGGCTACTTCTCGCTGACCGGCGCGGTGGATCTGAGCATCGTCATCCGCACGGTGGTGCTCAGCGGGAACCGGCTGCGCTACGGCGTCGGCGGCGCCATCATCGCGCTGTCCGACCCGGCGGCGGAGTTCGAGGAGACGGCGGTCAAGGCCGCGCCGCTGCTGCGGCTGCTCGGCGCCGTCTTCCCGGGGCGCGAGGAACTGGCCGCCGGGGCCGTGTCCGACGTGACGCCGACGGGCCCGTAGGCGGGGCGCTGGCCCGTGGATGCAGCAAGGGCCCGCGGCGGGGCGGGGCCCGTGGGCGGGGCGGGGCCCGTCCCCCGTGCCGCGCCCCCGTAAGCCTGCGGCGGCCCATGTCTAGGGAAAACCCGGGGCGTTGGGCAACAGCCTGAGAGGGTCCCCGTTCGCCGGAAACGCTCGACCCCCCGGGAGTGATGGTGCCCGTCCACGCTGACGACTACGTGATCCAGCCGCCCGGTGCCCGCGAGGGCGAGCTGGACGGCCTCACCCTGCCCTCGGTTCTCGCCGACGCCGTGCGGGCCGGGGGCGACGCGGTGGCCCTGGTGGACGGGGATCGCGAACGCACCTGGCGGGAGGTGCGGGACGACGTGGACGCGCTGGCCCGCGCACTCCAGGAGGCCGGCGTCCGGCCCGGCGACGTGGTCGCCCTGCACCTGCCCAACTGCTGGGAGTACGTCACGCTGCACCTGGCGGCCGCGTCGGTCGGCGCGGTCACCCTGCCCGTGCACCAGGGCAACGCCCCCGCCGATGTCCGGGCCCTGCTGGAGCGGGTCGGTCCGGCGGTGCTCGCGCTGCCGGCCGCCACCCAGGAGCCGGACGGACCGCTGACCGCGGAGGCCCTGCGGGAGTCGCTGCCGTCGCTGCGGGCCGTCCTCGTGACCGGCGGCGGCCCGGCCGAGGGCACCGAGTCGGTGCAGGGCCTGCTGGACCGCTGGGCGGGCGAGCGGCCCCGGCCGGTGGAGGTGCTGCCGGACGCGCCGTTCCTGCTGTTCCCCTCGTCCGGTACGACGTCCGCGCGGCCCAAGATCTGCCTGCACACCCACGACTCGCTGCTCACCAACTCCCGTGCCGCAACCGAGGACAGCGCCGAGTCGTACGCCGGCACCCTGATCACGGCGTGCCCGCTGACCCACTGCTTCGGCCTGCAGTCGCTGTACTCGGCGCTGTTCCGTGCCGGCCGGCAGGTGCTGCTGCGCTCCTGGGACGTGGACCGGTTCCTGGAGCTGGCGCGTGCGGCGCGGCCGAGCGTGGTGGTGGCCGTGCCGGCGCAGCTGCACGACGTGGTGGCGCGGGCCCGTGCGTCGGCGGCAGGCGCCGGATTCCGCCCGGAGAGGGTGCTCACCGCCGGTGCCGCCCTGCCCGCCGCCCTGGTGCGGGAGGTGCGCGAGACGCTGGACACCGCGCTGATCGTGGTGTGGGGCATGTCGGAGGCCGGGAACGGCACCAGCAGTCTGGCCGGTGACCCGCCGGAGGTCGCCGCGCACAGCGTGGGGCGGCCGGTCCGCGGCGCGCGGATGCGCGTCCTCCGCGAGGACGGCACGCCCTGCGCCCCGGGCGAGGCCGGGGAGCTGTACTACCGCAGTCCCAGCATGTTCCGGGGCTACTACGGGGAGCCGGAGCTGACCCGGTCGGTGGTGTCGGAGGACGGCTGGCTGCGCACCGGTGACCTCGCCTCGATCGGCGAGGACGGCCTCGTGGCGTTCCACGGCCGCTCCGCCGAACTCATCAACGTGGGCGGCCGCAAGTTCAACGCCGTGGAGATCCAGGGCCTGCTGGCGGACCTGCCGGACATCGGTCCGCTGGCGGTGGTGGCCAAGCCCGACCCGCGGCTCGGCGAGTACCCCTGCCTCGTGGTGACCGCGCGCCCGTCCGGTTCCCCGGCGGACCCCGGTGACGCCGGTGACGCCGGTGACGCCGGTGACGCCGGTGACGCGCCGGCCGGTACCGTCGGTACGGTCGGTCTCGGGGAGGTGACGGCGTTCCTGCGGGAGCGCGGGGTCGCCGAGTACAAGATCCCGTTGGAGCTGGTGGTGCTGCCGGCCCTGCCGCGCACCCCCGCCGGGAAGATCAACCGGCGGGCGCTGGAGCAGATCCTGGCCGACGCCGCCGCGCGGCCGGAGCCGGTTCCCGACGACGCGCCCCGCCCGGACCCCGGCACCGCGCTCGACCTGGTCGTGGCGGCGGTCGCCGAGGTGCTCGGCGCGCGGGGCGCGGACGACGCGGGTCCCATCGGACCGGACGTCACCTTCCGCGCGCACGGCCTGGACTCGGTGGCGTCGGTGCGGCTGCGCACCGTGCTCGCCGAGGCCACGGGCCTGCCGTTGCCGGCCGCCGTGGCCTTCGACTTTCCGACCCCGGCGGCCCTGGCCAGGGAGCTGGCCGGGCTGAACCGTCAGGAGGAGGAGCCGGTTTCCGGCCCGGAACTCCATGACGAGCCCGTGGCGATCGTGGGCATGGCCTGCCGGCTGCCCGGCGGCACCGCCTCCCCGGAGGCGCTGTGGGCGCTGCTGAGCGAGGGCGGCGACGCCGTCTCCGCGTTCCCCGCCGACCGCGGCTGGGACCTGGACACCCTCTTCGACGACGATCCGGAGCACCCGGGCACCACCTACGCCCGTGAGGGCGGATTCCTGCGCGACGCCGCCCACTTCGACGCGGGGTTCTTCGGCATGTCGGCGCGGGAGGCACTCGCCACCGACCCGCAGCAGCGGCTGCTGCTGGAGACCGCCTGGGAGGCCGTGGAGCGGGCCCGGATCGATCCGCTGTCGCTGCGCGGCAGCCGTACCGGCGTGTTCACCGGCGCGATGTACCACGACTACGCGACGGGGGTGAGTGACCCGTCCGGGGAACTGGAGGGGCTGCTGCCGGTGGGTACCTCCGCCGGCGCGCTGTCCGGGCGGATCTCGTACACCCTGGGCCTGGACGGCCCGGCCCTGACGGTGGACACGGCCTGCTCCTCGTCGCTGGTGGCGCTGCACCTGGCGTGCCGGTCGCTGCGGTCCGGGGAGTCGGAGCTGGCGCTCGCCGGAGGAGTGGCGGTGATGGCCACGCCGGCGCCGTTCGTCGGTTTCTCCCGGCTGCGGGGCCTGTCGCCGGACGGCCGCTGCAAGTCCTTCGGCGAGGGCGCGGACGGGGCCGCCTGGTCGGAGGGCGCCGGTCTGCTGCTGCTGGAACGGCTGTCGGACGCGCGCCGCAACGGCCATCCGGTGCTCGCGGTGATCCGCGGCTCGGCGGTCAACCAGGACGGCGCCTCCAACGGCCTGACCGCGCCCAACGGTCCCGCGCAGCGCCGGGTGATCCGCCGTGCGCTGGCCGACGCGGGGCTCACCGCGGCGGACGTCGACGCGGTGGAGGCGCACGGCACCGGTACGACACTGGGCGACCCGATCGAGGCACAGGCACTGCTCGACACCTACGGACGGGAGCGTCCCGAAGGACGCCCGCTGTGGCTGGGCTCGGTCAAGTCGAACCTGGGACACACCCAGGCGGCGGCGGGCGTGACCGGGGTGATCAAGATGGTGCTGGCGCTTCAGCACGGCGTGCTGCCGCGCACGCTGCACGCGGACATCCCCAGCTCCCGGGTGGACTGGTCGGCCGGGACCGTCCGGCTGCTGACCGAGGCACGCGCGTGGCCGGCCGGGGAGGGCGGGCCGCGGCGGGCGGCCGTCTCGTCGTTCGGCATCAGCGGCACCAACGCCCATCTGGTGCTGGAGGAGGCCCCGGCCGGTTCCGGGGGCGCACCGGCCGCGCGGGAACAGGACGCCGAGGGGCCCGTCGTGCCGTGGCTGGTGTCGGCGCGGGACGCGGCGGCGCTGCGGGGCCAGGCGCACCGGCTGGCCGCGTACGCCGAGGCCCACCCGGAGGTGCCGGCCCGCGACATCGCGTACTCGCTGCTCACCACCCGCTCCCTGCACGCCCGTACGGCGGTGCTCTCCGGGGCGGGGCGGGACGCGCTCACCGCGGCGGCGGCCGGATTCGCCCGGGACGGCGTCGCCGGGGTGACCGGCCGGCGCGCGGGCGGCGGTCCGGCGGAGACCGCGTTCGTGTTCACCGGTCAGGGCAGTCAGCGTCCCGGCATGGGCCGCGCGCTCGCCGCCGCGTTCCCGGTGTTCGACGCCGCGCTGCGCGAGATGTGCGCGGAGCTCGACCCGCTGCTGGAGCGGCCGTTGACGTCGGTGATGTGGGCGCCCCCGGACAGCGAGGAGGCGGGGCTGCTGCACGGGACCGGCTGGGCGCAACCCGCCCTGTTCGCCTTCCAGGTGGCCCTGTACCGGCTGCTCGGGTCCTGGGGGGTGACGCCCGCCCGGCTGGTGGGCCACTCGGTGGGCGAGATCGCCGCCGCGCACGTGGCGGGCGTACTGAGCCTGCCGGACGCGTGCGCGCTGGTCGCGGCGCGCGGCCGGCTGATGCAGTCGCTGCCGACGGGCGGGGCGATGGTCGCGGTCGGCTGCTCCGAGGCCGAGGTGCTGCCGTGGCTCGCCGGGCGCGAGGAGCACCTGGCCGTCGCCGCGGTGAACGGGCCGCGCTCGGTGGTGCTGTCCGGCGCGGAGGCCGCGCTGACCGGCCTGACGGGCGAGCTGACGGCCGCCGGGTACAAGACGCGCCGCCTGGTGGTCGGTCACGCCTTCCACTCACCCCTGATGGACCCGGTGCTCGCCGAGTTCCGGGAGACCGTGGCGTCGCTGTCCTTCGCCGCGCCGGAGATACCGCTGGTCTCCGGCGTCACCGGCCGCCCGCTCACCGCCGCGGAGGCCGCCGATCCGGACCACTGGGTGCGGCACGCGCGGGAGGCGGTCCGGTTCGCGGACGCGGTCGTCCACCTCGCCGACGCGCGGACCGGCGTCTACGTCGAACTGGGTCCCGAGGCGGCGCTCACGCCCATGGTGGACGAGTGTCTGGCGGAGCACCTCGGGCAGCGGGAGCCGGGGAACGGCCCGGTGGTGGAACCGCTGCTGCGGGGCGGGGAGGACGAGGCGGGGGCCCTGCTCGCCGCCGTCGTGCGGCTGCACGCGCACGGACTGCCGGTGGACTGGCCGGCGGTGCTGCCGGACGCGCGGACGGTCCCCCTCCCCACGTACGCGTTCCAGCACGAGGCGTACTGGCTGGCCTCGGTGCCGGCCGGCACGGTGGCCGTGGCGAGCCCGGAGACGGCCGGGGCCGCCGAGGCGGCGCCCGCGCTGGCCGGGCGGCTGGCCGGCCTGACGGACGCGGAGGCCGAGGCGCTGGTGACGGACCTGGTGCGCGGCGAGCTGGCGGCCGTGATCGGCGGGGAACTGCCGCCGGACGCGGGTGACGGCCTGGCCTTCACCGAACTGGGCGTCACCTCCGTCACCGCCGTCGAACTGCGCAACCGGCTCACCGCCGTCACCGGGGTCCGGCTGCCGTCGACCCTGGTCTTCGACCATCCCTCCGCCGCCGCGGTGGCCCGGCTGGTGTGCGACACGCTCCGGCCGTCCGGGCCGGTCCGTGCCCGTGACGCATCCGGTCTGGTCGACGAGTTGGAGGCGCTGCTCACCTCGGGCGCCGACCTCGACTCCGGGACGGCGGGCCGGCTGCGGACGCTGGCCACGCGCTGGGCCCCGGCCCGCGCCGGCGGCGCGGAACCGGCCGCGGGCCCCGTGGACCTGGCGGACGCCACCGACGAGGAGCTGTTCCGCCTCATGGACGGGGCGGGGCCGTCCGGTCCCGTGGACGGGGCGGGCGGCGGCGACGAGGACCTGTTCGGCCTCCTGGACGGAGTGGACGGCACGGACGCTCCGGGCGGCGGCCGGTAGGCGCCGGTCGGCGTGTCCCCACGTTTTCCACGTCCCCACGTCCCACGTCCCCACGGTCCGTCGCCCGGAGGGCGGCGGGCGTCACGGGGCCGGCCGCCGGCCGGCCCTCCACCCAGCGCACACCCACCAGCGGGAGATCACCTCATGAGCGGGCTCGTCATGCCCACCGGCACCCGGTCCGGAGCGGGGGCCGGATCCGGCCCGGACTCCGGCCCCGGCGGCGGCGATCAGATGATCGTGGCGGAAGGCGTCAGCAAGGCGTTCGGATCGGTCCATGCCCTGGACTCGGTCAGTGTCAGTGCCCGCCGGGGCACGGTCCTGGCTCTCCTCGGCCACAACGGGGCCGGCAAGACCACCCTCGTCAACATCCTGACCACCTCGCTGCCGCTGTCGTCGGGACGGGCCTCCGTCGCCGGTTACGACGTGACCCGCGAGCCCTTCGAGATCCGCCGCCGCATCGGCCTCACCGGCCAGTTCGCGTCGGTGGACACGCAGCTGAGCGGACGGGACAACCTCGTGCTGATCGCCCGGCTGCTCGGTGCGGGCCGGCGGGCCGCGCGTTCCCGGGCCGACGACCTGCTGGAGCTGTTCGAGTTGACCACGGTCGCCGACCGGCGCGCGAGCGGCTACTCGGGCGGCCTGCGACGCCGGCTCGACCTGGCCGTGTCGCTGGTCGGCGGCCCGCGGGTGATCTTCCTCGACGAACCCACCACCGGCCTGGACCCGTCCAGCCGCCTGAAGCTGTGGGAGATCGTCGAGGGCCTGGTCCAGCAGGGGGCCACGGTCCTGCTGACCACGCAGTACCTGGAGGAGGCCGACCGGCTCGCCGACTCCATCACGGTGCTCTCGGCCGGCAAGGTCGTCGCCTCGGGCACCGCCGACGAGCTCAAGGCCACCGTCGGCCGGCGCACCGTCACGCTGACGCTGGACGGCGCCGACGCGCCCGCGCGGGCGGGGGCCGCGCTGCGCGGCGCCGGGTTCGCGCCGGTCGGCGGCGAGGACGGCACCCGCGGTCTCGTCGTCCCGATCGACACCACCCGGGACATCGCGAACGTCGTCCGCGCGCTGGACCGGGCGGGCGTCGAGGCCACCGAGCTGACGTTCGGCGAACCGACCCTGGACGACGTGTACCTGACCCTCGCCGAGCAGCACGCCAGGACCCCGGCGTGACCGCCGCCCGACGCCCTCTGTGGAGGACTTCTTGACCACGCACCTCACTCCCGCACCGCGCCCGGCCACGCCCGTGGCCGTCGCCCTCGAGGCACCCGACTTCGGCGGGAGTTCGTTCGCCGTCCAGGTGCGGGTGCTCACCGGACGGTCGCTGCGGGCGATGGTGACCGACCCGGGCATCGTGCTGTTCGGCCTGATCCAGCCGGTCGTCATCCTGTTCGTGCTGACGCAGGTGTTCAGCAGGATGGGCATGCCCCCGCACTTCCCGGAGGGCGTGAGCTACCTCGACTTCGTCCTCCCCGCCGTGCTGGTGGACAACGCCGCGCAGTCGGCGATGCAGTCCGGGGTGGGCCTGGTGGAGGACCTGCGCAACGGCATGGTCGCCAGGCTGCGGACGTTGCCGGTGCGTCCCGGGGCGCTGCTGGTGGCGCGCAGTCTGGTGGGGCTGGTGCGCAGCGCCGTGCAGATCCTCGTGATCATGGTGCTGGCGATGACGGTCCTGGGCTACTCCCCCAACGGAGGCGTCGCCGAACTCGCCCTGTCCGCCGGGCTCACGCTCTTCCTCAGCTTCGCCCTGGGCTGGGCCTTCATCGCGGCCGGCGCGTGGCTGCGGCGCGCGGAGCCCCTGCAGAACCTCGCCCTGATCGTGATCTTCCCGCTGATGTTCGCCTCCAGCGCGTACGTGCCGGTCGCCGACCTGCCCGGCTGGCTGGCGGCCGTGGCCCAGGTGAACCCGCTGACGTACGCCATCGACGCGACCCGCGCCCTCGCGCTGGACGTGCCGGGCCTGGACCACGCGATTCCGGCGCTGGTCATCGGCGGGGTCATCAGCGCGGCGGGCGTGTTCGCCGCCCTGGCCGGCTTCCGCCGGCCCCTCTGACCCCCGCGCCACTCTCCCCCCGGGGCGCGGGACCCGGCCCGCAGGTGCCTACAGGCGACCTGCGGGCCTTTTTCGTGCGCGGGTGCGAGGGCGGGGGCGGCCCGGGTGCGGGGGCGGGGGCGGCCCGGGTGCGGGGGCGGGGGCGGCCCGGGTGCGGGGGCGGGGGCGGCTCGGGTGCGGGGGCGGGGGCGGCCCGGGTGCGGGGGCGGGGGCGGCTCGGGTGCGGGGGCGGCTCGGGTGCGGGGGCGGGTGCGTGTGTTGTATGGCGCCGGCACGGGCACGGCATCGGCACGGGAAACGGGCGCGCCGAGGCGGCGATCCGGGCGGGCGAGGGGGCCCGGGAGGGGCTGGACTACGGGAGTCCCGTGGGAGGTGGCCGTGGTCCCGCCCGCGGCGAGGGTCGCGGGACGCTTCCGGTGCGCTGCCTGGTTTCGGTCACCGCTCGGCGCGAAACAGGCGGTGGTGGGTGCAGGGGTGAGGGAAGAATCGCTGGTCAACGGACGGGACGGCTGCCCGGACCGCCTCCAGGCGGGCAGCCGGAAACCGGTAAACGGGTCAGCCACCCTGTTTTCACCTCCCGTCGGCCCGAGTCCCGGGGTGACCGGGCGCGCACGATGGCGCCTCCCCGAGGGTGGTCCGGGCCCGCCCCCAATGGCCGGTCCGCCCTCACCGTCCCCGACCCGGAGCCTCCGTAGCCGCTGCCGCGAACCCGGGCCGCCCTCGGCGTACTTGACACGGCCGACGCGGGCGGATGGTGCCGGCCCGACTGTCTCTGCCCGTACGACAGGGCCCGGACCGGCCTTCACGACGGTGGCGGCCGTCGTGAAGGCCGGTCCGGGCCCTGGGGGTGGCGGGCCGGGCCGGGGCTCGCCCCGGCCCGGCACCGCGGCTACGAGAGGCCGAGTTCGTTGTCGAGCATGTCGAAGACCTCCTCGTCCGTGGCCGAGTCGAAGTCGAACGCGTCGTCCTTCTCCGTGGACGCGGCGGACGCCTCCGTGCGCAGCGACTGCCACTTGCTGCGCAGCACCTCCAGTCGGCCCGCGACCTGTTCGAAGAGGTCGGCACCCACTTCGATGCCCGTGATGCTCTTCTCCAGCCGGTCCAGTTCGGCCAGGACCGCCTCCGGCCCGTCGGCCGGTGCCGGTGCGACGCGCGCGTACAGGTGGGCGACGAGTTCGCCGGGCGTGGGGTAGTCGAACAGGAGGGTGGCGGGGAGGCGGGTGCCGGTGAGCGCGCCGAGCCGGTTGCGCAGTTCGACGGAGGTCAGCGAGTCGAAGCCGAGGTCCTGGAAGGGACGGGTCGGTTCGACGTCGGCCAGGTCCCCGTGACCGAGGACGGTGGCGATCTGACCCCGCACCAGTTCCAGCAGTGCCTCGCGGCCTTCCGCCGGCGTGAGTCCGGACAGCCGCTGGGTGAGGTCCGCCGCGGCGGCCTCCGCTCCCGCCGCCGGGGCCGCGCGGCGGGACGCCACCCGGATCAGCGAGCGGAACAGCGGCGGGATCTCGCCGAGGGACCGCAGGGCCCCCAGGTCCAGTCGTACGGGCAGGACCGCGGCCCCGGCGTCGGCGTCGGCGGTGCGGAGGACGTCGAACAGGGCAAGACCCTGCTCCGGCTCCATCGGCGGCATGCCCGCCCTGGTCATCCGGGCGATGTCCGCCTCGCCGAGTTCGCCGGTCATGCCGCTGCCGCGGGTCCAGGGACCCCAGCCGAGGGACAGGGCGGGCAGGCCCTGGGAGCGGCGGTGCCGGGCGAGGGCGTCCAGGAAGGCGTTCCCGGCCGCGTAGTTGGCCTGGCCGGCGTTGCCGAGTGTGCCGGCGACGGAGGAGAACAGCACGAAGGCGTCGAGCGGCAGGCCGCGGGTGGCCTCGTGCAGGTGCCAGGCGGCGTCCGCCTTGGGCCGCAGGACGGCGGCGAGCCGTTCGGGCGTGAGGGTGTCGATCATGCCGTCGTCCAGGACGCCCGCCGCGTGGATCACGGCGCGCAGCGGCCGGTCGGCGGGCACCTCGGCGAGCAGGCGGTCGACCGCGGCGCGGTCGGTCACGTCGCAGGCGGCGACAGTGACACGGGCTCCCTCCGCCTCGAGCGCTGCGGCGAGTTCGGCGGCGCCGTCGGCGGCGGGGCCGCTCCGGCTCACCAGCAGCAGGCTCCGCGCACCGTGCTCGGTCACCAGGTGGCGGGCGACGGCGGCGCCGAGGCCGCCGGTCCCTCCGGTGACGAGGACGGTTCCCCCGGCGTCCCAGCCGGCCGTGCCCCGCTCCGCGGGCGTGGTGGCCCGCACCAGCCGGGGCACCAGCACCCGGCGCTCGCGGACGGCGAGCTGCGGCTCGTCGGAGGCGGGGGCGAGGACGGCGGGCGGGAGGTCCGTGCCCGCGTCGGCGTCCTCCAGGTCGAGCAGGGTGAACCGGCCGGGGTGTTCCGCCTGGGCCGCGCGGATGAGGCCCCACACGGCGGCGGCGGCCGGGTCGGTGCCGTCGGTCGCGCCCCGGGTGACGACGACCAGGCGGGAGGCGGTGAACCTCTCGTCGGCGAGCCAGGTGCCGAGCGTCCCGAGGACCCGGGTGGTCGCGGTGTGCGCGGCGCCCGCCATGTCGGCCGGGGCGGGGCCGGCCGCTCCGGTCCCGGTGTGGACGGGCAGGAGGACGACCGGCGGTACCGGGCCGTCGGCCGCCGTGTCGGCCAGTGCCGTCAGGTCCGCGTACCGGTCGGCGGCGGCTCCGGCGGCGCGGACGGCCGCGTCGAGGGCGCCGTCGTCCGGGCCGCCGATCAGGGCGACCCGTACCGGCTCGGTGCCGGCGGCGTTCGCAGCCGTCGTGGCTTGCTGCTCCGGTGCCGGGATCCAGTCCAGGGCGAACAGGGAGTCCCGTTCGGCATCCGTCCCGGCCCCGAGCTGCTCCGCCGAGATGGGGCGGGTGACCAGGGAGTCGACGGTGGCCACGGGCGCGCCGGCGGTGTCGGCGACGGCGATCGCGAGGGTGCCGTCGTCGGCCCGGGAGAGCCGGATGCGGACGGTGGACGCGCCGACGGCGTGCAGGGACACGCCGTTCCAGGCGAACGGAACCCCGCCGCCCTGTGACGTCCCGCCGCCCCGCGGTGCGTCGCCGTCCTGCGGTGCCTCGCCGTCCTGCGGCGTGTCACCGTCGGCGGCCGTGCCGGCCAGCGCGGTGGCGTGCAGGGCGGCGTCGAACAGCGCCGGGTGCAGGCCGTACGCGCCGCCGTCGGTGCCGTCGGGCAGGGCGACCTCGGCGAACACCTCGCCGTCGCGCCGCCAGGCGGTCCGCAGTCCCCGGAACACCGGTCCGTAGACGAAGCCGGCGTCCTCGAAGCGCTCGTACAGGCCGTCCGTGTCGAGCGGTTCGGCCTTCTCGGGCGGCCAGACGGACGCGTCGAAGTCCGTGGCGGCCGAGGCCGCGGGACCGGTCGCGAGGACGCCCTCGGCGTGGGTCGTCCAGGTGGCGGCGGGGTCGTCGGCGGGCCGGGAGTGGATGCCGAGCGGGCGGCGGCCCGTGTCGTCGGGGGCGCCGACGCCGACCTGGAGTTGGACCGTGCCGCGGGCGGGCAGGACCAGCGGTGCGGCGAGGGTGAGTTCCTCCACCAGCTCGCAGCCCAGGGAGGTGCCGGCGTGCACGGCCAGCTCCAGCAGGGCGGTGCCGGGCACGAGGACGGCGCCCATGACGACGTGGTCGGCGAGCCAGCCGTGGGTGCCGACCGACAGCCGTCCGGTGAACAGGTGACCGTCGGTTCCGGCGAGTTCCACGGCCCCGCCGAGCAGCGGATGGTCCGCGGTCGTCAGTCCGGCGGCTTCCGCACCGGCGCCCAGGTGCATCTCGGTGGGCCAGAAGCGGCGCCGCTGGAAGGCGTACGTGGGCAGGGCGACCCGGCGGGCGCCCAGGCCGGCGAAGAACCGGGCCCAGTCGACGGGCACGCCGTGTCCGTGGAGCCGGGCGAGGGCGTCGACGAGGGCGGTCTCGCCGGGGGTGGTGCGCCGCTGGGCGGTGACGGTCACGGCGGTGTCGGGCAGGGTCTCGCGGGCCATGGCGCAGGCGACGCCGTCGGGTCCGAGTTCCAGGAACCTGGTGACGCCCTGTTCGTGCAGGGTGTTCACCCCGTCGGAGAAGCGGACGGCCTCGCGGACGTGCCGTACCCAGTAGTCGGCGGAGCAGAGTTCTTCCGCGGTGGCGAGGGCGCCGGTGAGGTTGGAGACCACGGGCAGGGCGGGCGGTTGGGGCGACAGCCGCTCCAGCACGGCGCGGAAGTCCTCCAGCATCGGTTCCATCAGCGGCGAGTGGAAGGCGTGCGACACCCGCAGGGCGGTGGTGCGGCGGCCCTGTTCGCGGAAGACCGCGGTCACCTTCTCGACGTCCGGCCCGGAGCCCGACACCACGACGGAGGCCGGGCCGTTGACGGCCGCGATGCCGACGCCGTCGGTGAGGTGGGGCAGCACCTCAGCCTCGGTGGCCTGGACCGCCGCCATGGCACCGCCGGCGGGCAGCGCCTGCATGAGGCTGCCGCGGGCGGCGACCAGCGCGCAGGCTTCCTCCAGGGTGAAGACCCCGGCGACGTGGGCCGCGGTGATCTCCCCGATGGAGTGTCCCGCCACGTATTCGGGGACGACGCCGAACGACTCGGCGAGCCGGTACAGCGCCGTTCCGAGGGCGAAGAGGGCGGCCTGGGTGTAGGCGGTGGCGTTCAGGGCGTCCTCGTCGTCGCCCCAGACGACCTCGCGCAGGGGCCGTTCCAGGTGCTCGTCCAGCCCGGCGCAGGCCGCGTCGAAGGCCTCGGCGAACACCGGGAAGCGCTCGTACAGGTCGCGTCCCATGCCGAGCCGCTGCGAGCCCTGGCCCGGGAAGAGGACGGCGAGCAGTCCCTCGCGGGCCGTGGTGGCCGGCTCCTCGCCGCGTGCGACCGCGCCCAGGGCGGCCAGCAGTCCGTCGCGGTCCGCGCCGACGACCGCGACGCGGTGTTCGAACGCCGCTCGGGTGGTCGCCAGCGAGTAGGCGACGTCGAGCGGGCGCGGCGCGTCCGCACCGGCCGTCCCGGCCTCCTGGACGTGTGCCAGCAGGCGTCCGGCCTGGGCGCGCAGAGCGTCCTGGTCGCGCGCCGACAGCAGCCACGGTACGACCGCGGCGGGCGCCGGCCTCGCGTCGTCGTCCGCCGCACCGGGGACGGCGGGGGCGGTGGGCGCGGCGGCGGGTGCCTGCTCGACGATGACGTGGGCGTTGGTGCCGCTGATGCCGAAGGAGGAGACACCGGCGCGGCGCGGGCGGCCGGTGCCGGCCCATTCCCGCTGCTCGGTCAGCAGCGCGACGGAGCCGGTGGTCCAGTCGACCTGGTCGCTGGGCGCGTCCACGTTGAGGGTGGCGGGCAGCACACCGTGCCGCATCGCCATCACCATTTTGATGACGCCCGCGACGCCGGCGGCGGCCTGCGTGTGGCCGATGTTGGACTTCACCGAGCCGAGCCACAGGGGGCGTTCCTCGGGCCGGTCCTGGCCGTAGGTGGCGAGCAGCGCCTGGGCCTCGATCGGGTCGCCGAGCGTGGTGCCCGTGCCGTGCGCCTCGACCGCGTCGATCTGGTCGGCGGCGAGCCGCGCGTTGGCGAGGGCCTGCCGGATCACGCGGCGCTGGGAGGGACCGTTGGGGGCGGTGAGTCCGTTGCTGGCGCCGTCCTGGTTGACGGCGGAGCCCCGGACCACGGCCAGCACCTCGTGCCCGTTGCGCAGTGCGTCGGACAGCCGCTCGACCACCAGGAAGCCCGCGCCTTCGGAGAAGCCGGTGCCGTCGGCCGCCGCGGCGAACGACTTGCACCGTCCGTCGGGCGCGAGCCCGCCCTGTCGGCCGAACTCGACGAACACACCGGGCGTGGCGAGCACGGTGACACCGCCGGTGACGGCGAGCGAGCAGTCGCCCTGCCGCAGCGCCTGCACCGCGAGGTGCAGCGCGACCAGGGAGGACGAGCAGGCGGTGTCGACGGAGACCGCCGGGCCCTCCAGGCCGAGCTTGTAGGAGATGCGGCCGGTGACGACGCTGCCGTTGCCGTCGCTGCCGGGGTAGTCGTGGTACATCACGCCGGCGAAGACACCGGTGCGGCTGCCCTTGAGCGAGCCGGGGTCGATGCCCGCGCGCTCCAGCGCCTCCCAGGACAGTTCCAGCGCGAGCCGCTGCTGCGGGTCCATCGCGAGGGCCTCGCGGGGCGAGATGCCGAAGAACCCGGGGTCGAAGTCGGCCGCCCCGTCGAGGAAGCCGCCCTCGCGTGCGTAGTAGCCGTCGGGGTGCTTGGCCTCCGGGTCACGCAGCATCGACAGGTCCCATCCCCGGTCCTCGGGGAACGGCGTGATGGCGTCCGCGCCGTCCGTGACCAGCCGCCACAGGTCCTCGGGCGAGGTCACTCCGCCCGGGTAGCGGCAGGCCATGCCGACGATCGCGATCGGCTCGTGCTGGGCGGCGGTGAGCCGCCTGTTGTCCCGGCGCAGCCGCGCGGTCTCCGCGCGTGCGGCGCGCAGGGCGTCGGGGGTCGCGGAGTTCCCGGAAGTTCCGGGAACGCCGGAAGCCTCGGTGAGTGGGACGTCCTGGGCGGCCGGGCCGGTGTCGACGGCTCCGTCCGGTCCGTCGTACAGGTCGGTGTCCTGCTCCTCCTGGTCCGCGAGAGCCTCCGCGTGCGCCGACACACCGCCGTCGTCGTCGGCGAGTTCGAGGAGGACGTCCATCAGGCCCGCGTCCCGCAGCCGCCGGGTCGGGATCGACCGGAGCGCGCGGCGGACGCCGTCCTCTCCGGCGTCGCCGTCCGCCTCGTCGCCCGACTCCGGGTAGGCGGCGGCCAGTTCGGCCTCCACGAACTCGGTGACGGCGAGGGCGTTGGGGTGGTCGAAGACCAGGGTGGCGGGGAGCCTGAGGCCGGTGAGACTGTTGAGCTGGTTGCGCAGTTCGGTCGCGGCGAGCGAGTCGAAGCCCAGCTCCTGGAAGGCACGGTCGGGTCCGATCGCCTCGGCCGAACCGTGTCCCAGCACCGCCGCCACCTGCGAACGCACCAACCGCAGCACGGTGCGGTGCCGTTCGGCGGCCGGGAGGGCGGCCAGCCGCTGGGCGGGGGCCTCCTCCCCCGCCGGGCCGGCGGTCCCCGCGGCGGCGGCGCGGCGCACGGTCGGGGCGAGGGCTCGGAGGAGGGCGGGGACTTCGTCGGTGCGGGTGCGCAGGGCGGCGGTGTCGACCCGCAGCGGAACGACGGTGGCCTCGCCGTGGTCCAGTCCGGCCGCGAACAGCTCCAGCCCGGCGTCGTGGGAGAGCACCGGCAGACCCTGCGACGCCATCCGCCGACGGTCCACCTCGCTCAGGTACTGGCCGAGGCCCGCGCCGACGTCCCAGAACCCGTACGCCATCGACGTCGCCGGCAGACCCTCCGCCCGCCGACGCGCCGCCAACGTGTCCAGGAACACATTCGCCGCCGCGTAGTTGCCCTGACCGGCCGTCAGCACCAGACCACCGGCCGACGAGAACAACACGAACGCGGCCAGATCCAGACCACGGGTGGCCTCGTGCAGCCACCACGCCGCGTCCGCCTTCGGAGCGAGCACACCGTCCACCCGCTCCGGCGACAACGCACCCACCAGCCCGTTGTCACCCACACCGGCAGCATGGACGACCGCCAGCAGACCACGGTCCGAGGCCAGGGAGCCGACGAGCCGGGTCACCGTGTCCCGGTCGGACACGTCACAGGCGAGGACCTCGACCCGCGCGCCGAGCGCGGTGAGTTCGTCGGCGAGTTCCGTGGCGCCGGGGGCGTCGGGCCCGCGCCGGGACGTCAGAACCAGGTCCCGCACCCCGCGCTCCGCCACCAGGTACCGGGCGACCACCGCACCCAGACCACCGGTACCGCCGGTGATCAGCACCGCGCCGGTGCCGTCCAGTGCGGCGACCGGGCGGTGCGCTTCCGGCTCGTCATCGGGCGCGGGCACGTCCTGCGGTGCGGGCGAGGGCAGGCGGGTCAGACGCGGCACCAGCACCGCACCGCCCCGTACGGCCACCTCCGGCTCACCCGCGACCACGGCCGCTACCGCCGCGTCCACATCCGTGTCCACATCCGTGTCCGTGTCCGTGCCGCCGTCGCCGTCGACGTCGGCCAGGGCGAAACGGCCCGGGTTCTCCGACAGCGCCGCACGCACCAGACCCCACACCGGAGCCTGCACCACATCACCGGCCGAACCCACCGGCACCGCACCCCGCGTCACCACCACCAGACGCGAACCCGCGAACCGCTCACCAGCCAACCACTCCTGCACCACACCCAACACCCGGTGCACCACCGACCGCACACCCACCGGCACATCCACACCGCCATCGGCACCGGTATCGGCACCGGCACCGCAGTCCAGGACCACCGTGCCCGGGATATCGCCGTCCGCCGGCAGTGCCTCCCACGGTGCCCATTCCGCGGCAGGTGCGGCGGAGGGTCCCGGCACCCATTCGATGCCGTACAGCGCGCCCGCGTCACCGGACGCCGTGCCCAGCTGGTCCGCCGACACCGGCCGGCCCACCATGGACCCGACCGACATCACAGGCGCACCCGACACATCGGCGACCGCGATGCGCATGCCGCCGTCGTCGGACCTGTCGATGCGGACGCGGACGGCGGAGGCGCCGACCGCGTGCAGACGCACACTGTTCCAGGCGAACGGAATCACCGTCTCACCCTCACCGTCGTTCAGGATCGCCGCATGCATCGACGCGTCCAGCAACGCCGGATGCAGACCGAACCCACCCGCCTCACCCACCGACTCCTGCGGCAGAGCGACCTCCGCGAACAACTCCTCACCCCGACGCCACACCGCACGCAACCCACGGAACACCGGACCGTAGCCGTAACCACGCTCACGGAAGACCTCGTACGCACCCTCAACCGGCACCACCTCCGCACCCACCGGAGGCCACTGCGCCAGATCAAACTCCGCCGGCACCACACCCTCCACCAGGAACCCGGAGGCATGAGTGGACCAGTCCTGCGGGGTGTCCTCGGGGCGTGAGTAGACGGCGACCGTACGGCGTCCGCCGTTCTCGGGGCCGACCACCACGCGCAGCTGGACGCCGCCGTGTTCGGGCAGCACCAGCGGTGCGGCCAGGGCCAGTTCCTCCAGGGTCCTGAAGCCCACGGCCTCGCCCGCCGTCAGGGACAGTTCGACCAGTACGGCGCCGGGCAGCAGCGTGCGGCCCAGGACGACGTGATCGGCCAGCCACGGCTGCGCTTCCACCGACAGCCTGCCCGTCAGCACCACACCACCCGAGTCCGGCAGCGCCACCACCGCACCCAGCAACGGGTGATCGGACGCGTCCAGACCGGCGCCGGCGGGTACCCCGGTGGCGCCGTCCGTGGCGTGCAGCCAGTAGCGCTGCCGCTGGAAGGCGTAGGTCGGCAGATCGACGGTGCGTGCGCCGGTGCCGGCGAAGTACGCGGCCCAGTCGACGAAGGCGCCGTCGCTGTGCAGGCGGCCGAGGGCGGTGAGCAGGGCGTCGGCCTCGTCCCGGCCCTTGCGGGCGGTCGGCACCAGCAGGACGCCGGTGTCGTCGAGGCAGGTGCGGGCCATGCCGGTCAGCACCGCTTCGGGTCCGACCTCGACGTAGCGGCCCACCCCGGCGGCACGCAGTGCCTGGACTCCGTCGGCGAAGCGTACGGCCTCACGGACGTGGGTGACCCAGTAGGCGGGCGTGGTGAGTTCGCCGGGCGCGGAAATGCGGCCGGTCACGTTGGAGACGACGGGCAGGAGCGGGTCGGCGTAGGAGAGGTTCTCGGCAACCGTGCGGAAGTCGTCCAGCATCGGTTCCATCAGCGGGGAGTGGAACGCGTGCGACACCCGCAGCCGGGACGTACGACGACCCTGTTCGCGGAACACTCCGGCGACGGCCTCGACCGCCGCTTCGGTGCCCGAAATCACCACCGAGGAGGGGCCGTTGACGGCCGCGACCGACACCTCGTCGGTCAGGTGCGGCAGCACCTCGGCCTCCGACGCCTCGACGGCCACCATCGCACCACCAGCCGGCAGCGCCTGCATCAGCCGGCCACGAGCGGCCACCAGCGCACACGCGTCCGCGAGGGAGAAGACACCCGCCACGTGCGCGGCGGTGATCTCGCCGATCGAGTGTCCGGCGACGTAGTCGGGGCGCACGCCCCAGGCGTCGAGCAGGCGGTACAGCGCCACTTCCAGGGCGAACAGCCCGGCCTGCGCATAGGCGGTCCGGTTCAGCGCGTCCTCGTCGTCACCCCAGACCACGTCGCGCAACGGCCGGTCCAGGTGCTCGTCCAAACCCGCGCACACCGCGTCGAACGCCTCCGCGAACACCGGGAAACGGGCGTGCAGTTCACGGCCCATACCGAGCCGCTGCGAACCCTGACCCGAGAACAGGAAGGCGGTCGAGCCGCCGTCCCGCGCGGTGCCGTGGAGGACGGCCGGGGTCGAGTCGCCGCGGGCGAGCGCCCGGAGTCCGTCGAGCAGGTCGGCACGGCCGGCACCGAGTACGACGGCGCGGGACTCCAGCACGGTGCGGGAGGTGGCCAGTGCGTAGGCCGTGTCCAGCGGGTCCTGGTCGGGGCGGTCCGTGAGGTGAGACAGCAGCCGTCCGGCCTGGGCGCGCAGCGCCTCGGGGCTCGCGGCGGACACGGTCCACGGCAGCGGGGGCGCCGGGCGTGTGGTGCGGTCGCCGTCCTCCGCCGGTCGCGTCCCGGCGGCCGGGGCGGGCGCGGGGGCCTGTTCCAGGACGACGTGCGCGTTGGTGCCGCTGAGCCCGAACGCGGAGACACTCGCACGGCGCGGGTGTGCGGCGTCCGGCCACGGCCGTGCCTCGACGACCAGTTCCGCGTTGCCCTCGGTCCAGTCGACGTGCGGCGAGGGCCGGTCGACGTGCAGCGTGCGCGGCACCGCTCCGTGCTCCATGGCCATCACCATCTTGATGACGCCGGCGACTCCGGCGGCGGCCTGGGCGTGACCGATGTTCGACTTGATGGAACCGAGGAGCAGTGGCCGGTCGGCGGGTCGGTCCTGGCCGTAGGTGGCCAGCAGGGCCTGGGCCTCGATCGGGTCGCCCAGCGTCGTGCCCGTGCCGTGCGCCTCGACGACGTCGACCTCGGATGCGGCCACGCCGGCTGCCTCGAGCGCCTGCCGGATGACGCGCTGCTGGGAGGGGCCGTTGGGGGCGGTGAAGCCGTTGGAGGCGCCGTCCTGGTTGACGGCGGTGCCCCGGACGACCGCGAGGACGCGGTGCCCGTTGCGTACGGCGTCGGAGAGGCGCTCGACGAGGAGGAGGCCCACGCCCTCGGACCAGCCGACGCCGTCGGCCGCCCCCGCGAACGCCTTGCAGCGGCCGTCCACGGACAGGCCGCGCTGCCGGCTGAACTCGACGAACATGCCCGGCGTCGACATCACCGTGGCACCGCCGGCCACCGCCAGCGAGCACTCGCCCGAGCGCAACGCCTGGACCGCGAGGTGCAGGGCCACGAGGGAGGACGAACAGGCGGTGTCGACGGTGACGGCCGGGCCTTCCCAGCCGTACGTGTACGACAGCCGGCCGGACACCACGCTGCCTCCTGCCGTGCCGGAGGGCGACACGTTGAGGGCGTAGTCGTGGTACATCACTCCGGCGAACACACCGGTGCGGCTGCCCCTGAGCGAGGCCGGGTCGATGCCCGCCCGCTCCAGAGCCTCCCAGGACGTCTCCAGGAGCAGTCGCTGCTGCGGGTCCATGTAGAGGGCCTCGCGCGGCGAGATGCCGAAGAATCCGGGGTCGAACTGGGCGGCGTCGTAGAGGAAGCTGCCCCGGCGGGTGTAACTCTTGCCGTCCGCGCCGGGCTCCGGGTCGTACAGGCCCTCCAGGTCCCAGCCGCGGTCGTCCGGCATGTCGGAGACGGTGTCGACGCCGTCGGCGACCAGGCGCCACAGGTCCTCGGGCGAGGCCACTCCGCCCGGGTAGCGGCAGGCCATGCCGATGATGGCGATCGGCTCGTTGGCGGCGAGCCGCACGCTCGCATCCGTTCGGCCGGAGGCGGTGGACCTGGTGCCCAGGCCCGCGAGCTTCTCCTCGATGTGTTCGGTGACGGCGAGGGCGTTGGGGTGGTCGAAGACGAGGGTGGCGGGGAGCCTGAGGCCGGTGAGACTGTTGAGCTGGTTGCGCAGTTCGGTCGCGGCGAGCGAGTCGAAGCCCAGTTCCTGGAAGGCACGGTCGGGTCCGATCGCCTCGGCCGAACCGTGTCCCAGCACCGCCGCCACCTGCGAGCGCACCAGTTGCAGGACGGTGCGGTGCCGCTCACCGGGGGTCAGCCCGGCCAGCCGGTCCGCGAGACCGCCGGCCGGGGTGACGGTGTTCGCGGCGGGGGCCGCGTGCCGTCGTGTCGCCGGCGCGAGGGCCCGGAGGAGGGCGGGGATCTCGTCGGTGCGGGTGCGTAGGGCGGCGGTGTCGACCCGCAGCGGGACGACGGTGGCCTCGCCGTGGTCCAGTCCGGCCGCGAACAGCTCCAGCCCGGCGTCGTGGGAGAGCACCGGCAGACCCTGCGACGCCATCCGGCGCCGGTCCACCTCGCTCAGGTACTGGCCGAGGCCCGCGCCGACGTCCCAGAACCCGTACGCCATCGACGTCGCCGGCAGACCCTCCGCCCGCCGACGCGCCGCCAACGCGTCCAGGAACACATTCGCCGCGGCATAGTTGCCCTGACCGGCCGTCAGCACCAGACCACCGGCCGACGAGAACAACACGAACGCGGCCAGATCCAGACCACGGGTGGCCTCGTGCAGCCACCACGCCGCGTCCGCCTTCGGAGCGAGCACACCGTCCACCCGCTCCGGCGACAACGCACCCACCAGCCCGTTGTCACCCACACCGGCAGCATGGACGACCGCCAGCAGACCACGGTCCGTCGCGAGTGACGTGACCAGGGCTCGAACCGCTTCCCGGTCCGACACGTCACAGGCGACGATGTCGACGCGGGCTCCCCTCCCCTGTAGCTCTTCGGCGAGTTCGGTGGCACCGGGGGCGTCGGGCCCGCGCCGGGACGTCAGGACCAGGTCCCGCACCCCGCGCTCCGCCACCAGGTACCGGGCGACCACCGCACCCAGACCACCGGTACCGCCCGTGATCAGCACCGCGCCCGGGGCGTCCAGCGCGGGCACGTCCTGCGGTGCGGGCGAGGGCAGGCGGGTCAGACGCGGCACCAGCACCGCACCGTCCCGTACGGCCACCTCCGGCTCACCCGCGACCACGGCCGCCACGGCCACGTCCACATCCGCGTCCGTGTCCGTGCCGCCGTCGCCGTCGACGTCGGCCAGGGCGAAACGGCCCGGGTTCTCCGACAGCGCCGCACGCACCAGACCCCACACCGGAGCCTGCACCACATCACCGGCCGAACCCACCGGCACCGCATTCCGCGTCACCACCACCAGACGCGAACCCGCGAACCGCTCACCAGCCAGCCACTCCTGCACCACACCCAACACCCGGTGCACCACCGACCGCACACCCACCGGCACATCCACACCGCCATCGGCACCGGTATCGGCACCGCAGTCCAGGACCACCGTCTCCGGCACGTCCTCGGCCTCCGCAACCTCTTCCCACGGCGTCCACGCCGCACCGGCAGCACCGGCAGTCCCCGGGACCCACTCGATGCCGTACAGCGCGCCCGCGTCACCCGACGCCGTACCGAGCTGGTCCGCCGACACCGGCCGGCCCGCCATGGACCCGACCGACATCACAGGCGCACCGGTCACGTCGGCCACGGACAGGGTGACGGCACGGCCGTCCAGCTTGCCGATGCGGACGCGGACGGCGGAGGCGCCGACCGCGTGCAGACGCACACTGTTCCAGGCGAACGGAATCACCGTCTCGCCCTCACCGTCGTTCAGGATCGCCGCGTGCATCGACGCGTCCAGCAACGCCGGATGCAGACCGAACCCACCGGCCTCACCCACCGACTCCTGCGGCAGAGCGACCTCCGCGAACAACTCCTCACCCCGACGCCACACCGCACGCAGCCCCCGGAACACCGGGCCGTAGCCGTAACCACGCTCACGGAAGACCTCGTACGCACCCTCAACCGGCACCACCTCCGCACCCACCGGAGGCCACTGCGCCAGATCGAACTCCGCCGGCACCACACCCTCCACCAGGAACCCGGAGGCATGAGTGGTCCACAGGGCGTCCTCGGCGTCTTCCGGACGGGAGTAGACGGCGAGCGTGCGGTGGGCGGCGTCCTGCGGTCCCACCACGACACGGACCTGGACGGCACCCCGCTCGGGCAGTACCAGCGGTGCGGCCAGCGTCAGTTCGTCCAGCGTCGCGCAGCCCACGGCCTCGCCGGCCTTCAGGGCGAGTTCCACCAGCCCCGTGCCGGGCAGCAGGGTGCGGCCGAGGACCACGTGATCGGCCAGCCACGGCTGCGCCTCCACCGACAGCCTGCCCGTCAGCACCACACCACCCGAGTCCGGCAGCGCCACCACCGCACCCAGCAACGGGTGATCGGACGCGTCCAGACCGGCGGCGCGGGCGTCGGCCGCCGCGGTGACCGTGCTGTTCTCCGGCCAGTACGTACGGCGCTGGAAGGCGTAGGTCGGCAGGTCGACGGTGCTTGCGCCGGTGCCGGCGAAGTACGCGGCCCAGTCCACCCGGGCCCCGGCCACGTGCAGTCGGGCCAGCGCGGTCAGCGCCGCCGACTCCTCGCCGCGGTCCTTGCGCAGCAGCGGGATCAGGTGGGCGTCGTCACCGGCGCTCTCGCGGGCCATGCCGCTCAGCACACCGTCCGGGCCCAGCTCGACGAAGCGGGTGACACCCTGAGCGGCCAGCGCACGGACACCGTCGTCGAAACGCACGGCCTCACGGACGTGGGTCACCCAGTAGGCGGGCGTGGTGAGTTCGCCGGGCGCGGAAACGCGGCCGGTCACGTTGGAGACGACGGGCAGGAGCGGGTCGGCGTAGGAGAGGTTCTCGGCGACCGTGCGGAAGTCGTCCAGCATCGGTTCCATCAACGGGGAGTGGAAGGCGTGCGACACCCGCAGCCGGGTCGTACGACGACCCTGCTCACGGAACACTCCGCCGACGGCCTCGACCGCCGCTTCGGTGCCCGAAATCACCACCGAGGAGGGGCCGTTGACGGCCGCGACCGACACCTCGTCGGTCAGGTGCGGCAGCACCTCCGCCTCCGACGCCTCCACCGCCACCATCGCACCACCAGCCGGCAGCGCCTGCATCAGCCGGCCACGAGCGGCCACCAACGCACACGCGTCCGCGAGAGAGAACACACCCGCCACATGCGCGGCAGCGACCTCACCGATCGAATGCCCGGCCACGAACTCCGGCCGCACACCCCACGACTCCACCAGCCGGAACAACGCCACCTCAACCGCGAACAACCCGGCCTGGGCATAGGCGGTCCGGTTCAGCGCGTCCTCGTCGTCACCCCACACGACCTCACGCAACGGCCGGTCAAGGTGCTCGTCCAGGCCCGCGCACACCGCGTCGAACGCCTCCGCGAACACCGGGAAACGAGCGTGCAGTTCACGCCCCATGCCGAGCCGCTGCGCACCCTGCCCCGAGAACAGGAACGCCGTGCGGCCGGTTCCAGCCACGCCGTCCACGAGACCCGCGTCCGGGAGACCCGCAGCGAGCGCCTCCAGTGCAGTGGCCTTGTCCTGCGCCAGCACCACGGCCCGGTGGTCGAAGAGGGAGCGCTGCGTGGCCAGCGCGAACCCGAGGTCCACGCCACGGACCTCCGAGCCGTCCGCCGCCACGAACTCCCGCAGCCGCTCGGCCTGCGCACGCAGCGCGGCCTCACTCTTTCCGGAGAGGACCCACGGCACCAGGACGGCCGTGTCGGTGTCGTCGGCGTCGGTTGCCGCCGAGACGCTTTCGCCCGGGAATTCGGGTTGTTCGAGGATGACGTGCGCGTTGGTGCCGCTGATGCCGAACGACGACACACCCGCACGGCGCGGCCCCGAACCCTGCGCCCACTCCACCGGCTCGGTCAGCAACTCCACCGCACCCGCCGACCAATCGACGTGCGACGACGGCGCATCCACGTGCAGCGTGCGCGGCAGCACACCGTGCCGCATCGCCATCACCATCTTGATGACACCCGCGACACCCGCGGCAGCCTGCGTGTGACCCAGGTTCGACTTCACCGAACCCAGCCGCAACGGCCGGTCCTCGGGACGTTCCTGACCGTAGGTGGCGATCAGCGCCTGCGCTTCGATCGGGTCACCCAGCGTCGTACCCGTACCGTGCGCCTCGACGACATCCACGTCACCGGTGGACAGCCCACCACTGGCCAGCGCCTGACGGATCACCCGCTGCTGCGACGGACCGTTCGGCGCCGTCAACCCGTTCGACGCACCGTCCTGGTTCACCGCACTGCCCCGCACCACGGCCAGCACCCGATGACCATTGCGCCGCGCGTCCGACAACCGCTCCAGCACCAGTACACCGGCGCCTTCGGACCAGCCGGCTCCGTCGGCGGTGTCGGAGAAGGCCTTGCAGCGGCCGTCGGCGGAGAGGGCTCCCTGGCGGGAGAACTCGACGAAGGCGGTGGGCGTGGCCATGACGGTGACACCACCGGCCACGGCGAGCGAGCACTCACCCGAGCGCAGCGCCTGCGCCGCCCAGTGCAACGCCACCAGCGACGACGAACACGCCGTGTCCACCGTCACCGCCGGACCCTCGAACCCGAACGTGTACGACACACGCCCCGACGCGATGCTGCCCGCGCTGCCGTTGCCGCGGTAGCCCTCGTACTGCTCGTCGGCGAGGATGCTTCCGTAATCGCTGTACATGACGCCGGCGAAGACGCCGGTCTGGCTGCCCCGCAGCGACACCGGGTCCATCCCGGCCCGCTCGATCGCCTCCCACGTCGTCTCCAGCAACAGACGCTGCTGCGCGTCCGTCGCCACCGCCTCCCGCGGGCTCATCCCGAAGAAGTCCGCGTCGAAGGCACCCGCGTCGTGCAGGAAGCCACCCGAGCGCGTGTACGACGTCCCGGACACACTCTTGTCCGGGTTGTAGAGGGACTCGACATCCCATCCGCGGTCGGCCGGGAAGTCCGACACCGCGTCGACGCCGTCGGACACCAGCCGCCACAGATCCTCCGGCGAGGACACACCACCCGGATAACGGCACGCCATCCCCACGATGACCACCGGGTCGTCCGCCACCGACGGCAGCGACCCGACCGGCACCACCACGTCGCGCACGGTTCCGAGCACGGTGTCGAGGAGGTGGTCGGCGAGGAGTTCCGCCGTCGGGTAGTCGAAGACGACGGTGGCGGGCAGGCGCAGTCCGGTCGCCTTGCCCAGCCGGTTCCGCAGCTCTACCGCCGTCAGGGAGTCGAAGCCCAGGTCCTGGAAGGCCCGGTTGGGGTTGACCGTCTGTGCGCCCGAGTGGCCGAGGACGAGGGCGATGTGTCCGCGCACCAGGTCCAGCATCACCTCGTGGCGCTCGGTCTCGCCGAGCACGGTCAACCGTTCGGCCAGTCCGGTGGTCTCGACGGAACCCGTGGCCGCCGCGCGGCGGGCGGACGTCCGGATCAGCCCGCTGAGCAGCGGCGGAATCTCTCCCTGCGCGCGGAGCGCCGGGAAGTCGAGGCGCACGGGGAGGACGACCGCCGCGTCGGCGGCCATCGCGGCGTCGAACAGGGCGACGCCCTGCTCCACCGTCACCGGGGGGAGGCCGGCACGGGTGATGCGACGTCGGTCGGTCTCCGACAGCGTCCGGGTCATGCCCGCGTCCTGCGACCACGGACCCCACACCAGCGACACCGCCGGCAACCCCAGCGCACGACGCCGACGCACCAGACCGTCCAGGAACGCGTTACCGGCCGCATAAGCCGACTGACCGGCACTGCCGAACGTCCCCGCCACCGACGAGAACACCACGAACGCCGTGAGATCGAAGTCCTTGGTCGCCTCATGCAGATGCCAGGCCGCATCCACCTTCGGACGCAGCACCCGTGCGAGCCTCTCCCCCGTCAGCGACTCCACCACACCGTCGTCCAGCACACCCGCCGTATGCACCACCGCCCGCACCCGATACCGGCCCACCAGACCCGCCACCGCAGCCGCGTCGGCCACATCACAGGCCTCCACCGACACCCGCGCACCCAGCCCGGACAACTCGCCGACCAGAGCCTCAGCACCCTCGGCAGCCGCACCACGACGACTCACCAGCAACAGATCACGCACACCGTGCTCAACCACCAGATGCCGGGCCACCACACGACCCAGACCACCCGTACCACCCGTCACCAAAACCGTGCCCTCAGCCACATCCCAGGCGGACGCAGCCGAAGCGCCCCGCTCGGAGGACACGCGCGCCAGGCGAGGCACCAACACCTCACCACCACGCACCGCGACCTCGACCTCGTTCACCGCCAGGGCCGCACCCGGCAGTTCGGCGGGAAGCCCGGTTTCGGGTTCGATGTCCAGCAGACCGAACCGGCCCGGGTGCTCCGAGACAGCCGACCTCACCAGACCCCACACTGCGGCACCCGCCAGGTCACCGCCGTCCGTGGCGCCGCGCGTCACGAACACCAGACGCGACTGCGCGCACCGCTCGTTCGCCAGCCACGACCGCACCAGCTCCAGCGCCCATACGGCCGCATCGTGCACGGATCCGACGACACCGTCCGCGGTGCCGGGCACGGTGGCCAGCACCGTTGCCGGCACCTCGCCCTGAACCAGCGCCTCGAGTTCGGCCGCCCCCGAGACCGTGACCGGTGCGGAGGACGCTTCGGCGGCGCGCGTGCCCCGCGCCTGCACCCAGTCCACCTGGTAGAGGGAGGCGTGGGCCGTAGCGCTCAGCTGTCCGGCCACCAAGGGCCGGACGACCAGGGAGTCCACCGAGGCGACGGGAGCGCCTGCCGGGTCGGCCAGCTCCAGGGCCATGGTGCCGTCGGCGTCCCGGGTCAGCCTGACGCGCAGGGCCGAGGCGCCGGAGGCGTGCAGTGTCACTCCGGTCCAGGAGAACGGCACTCCCCCGCGGCCGTCGTCGTCGAGCGCGAAGGCGTGCAGGGCGGCGTCGAACAGGGCCGGGTGGAGACCGAAGGCGCTGCCGTCCGTTTCTTCGTCGAGGGCGACCTCGGCGAACAGCTCGTCGCCTCGGTGCCATGCGGCACGAAGGCCGCGGAACGCGGGGCCGTAGGCGAACCCGGCGTCGGCCAAGCGCTCGTAGCAGTCCGTCACATCGACCGCGCGGGCGTCCTTAGGGGGCCACACGGACGCGTCGAAGGCGGACCGCACCTCGTTCCCGGAAGCCGCAGAAGCCTCGGGAGCCACAGAAGCCGCAGAAGCCGCAGGAGCCGCAGGAGCCGCAGGAGCCGCAGGAGCCAGGATTCCGGTGGCGTGGACGGTCCACGGGGCCTGGACGTCGTCCTCACCCCGCGCGTGTATGCCCAGGGTGCACCGGCCGTCGACGTCGGGTGTGCCGATCCGCACCTGGATGCGGGTACCGCCGTGGTCGGGCAGCACCAGCGGCGCGGAGAGGGTCAGTTCCTCGACCGTGTCGCAGCCGACCTCGTCGGCCGCGCGGATCGCCAGCTCCAGCAGGGCCGTGCCCGGCACAAGCACCGAGCCCCGCACCGCGTGGTCGGCCAGCCACGGGTGGGACTGCACCGACAGCCGTCCCGTGAACACCACCCCCTCCGAGCCCTCGGTACCGGCCAGTTCGACGGCTGCGCCCAGCAGCGGGTGCTCGGCCGCTCCGAGCCCGGCGAACCGCACGTCCCCGGCCCGGGTCAGCGCACCGGCGGGCCAGTAGCGCTGCCGCTGGAAGGCGTAGGTCGGCAGGTCGACGGTCCCGGCCCGTGCACCGGTGCCGGTGAGGTAGGCGGCCCAGTCCACCCGGGCCCCGGCCACGTGCAGTCGGGCGAGCGCGGTCAGCGCCGCCGTCTCCTCGTCGCGGTCCTTGCGCAGCAGCGGGATCAGGTGGGCCTCGTCGCCGGCGCTCTCACGCGCCATGCCGCTGAGCACACCGTCCGGACCCAGCTCCAGGAAGCGTGTGACACCCTGCTCCGCCAGGACACGGACTCCGTCGTCGAAGCGTACGGCGTCACGGACATGGGTCACCCAGTACGCGGGGGTGCTGAGTTCTCCGGCTGCGGCGAGACCTCCCGACACGTTGGAGACCAAGGGCAACCGGGGCTCGCTGAACGTCAAATCCTCGATGACCGTGCGGAAGTCGTCCAGCATCGGCTCCATCAGCGGCGAGTGGAACGCGTGCGACACCCGCAGCCGGGACGTACGACGCCCCTGTTCGCGGAACACCCCGGCGACGGCCTCCACCGCGGCCTCGGCACCGGATATCACCAGGGAGGAAGGGCCGTTGACGGCCGCGACCGACACCTCATCCGTGAGGTGTGGCAGGACTTCGGCCTCCGACGCCTCCACCGCGACCATCGCACCACCAGCCGGCAACGCCTGCATCAGCCGGCCACGAGCGGCCACCAACGCACACGCGTCCGCGAGAGAGAACACACCCGCCACGTGCGCGGCGGCGACCTCGCCGATCGAGTGTCCGGCGACGTAGTCGGGGCGCACGCCCCAGGCGTCGAGCAGGCGGTACAGCGCCACTTCCAGAGCGAACAGCCCGGCCTGCGCATAGGCGGTCCGGTTCAGCGCGTCCTCGTCGTCACCCCAGACCACGTCGCGCAGCGGCCGGTCCAGGTGCTCGTCCAAACCCGCGCACACCGCGTCGAACGCCTCCGCGAACACCGGGAAACGCGCGTACAGTTCACGGCCCATGCCGAGGCGCTGCGACCCCTGCCCCGAGAACAGGAACGCCGTGCGACCCCCATCGGCCAGGCCCTCCACGACACCCGCGTCCGGGAGACCGGCGGCGAACGCCTCCAGTGCAGTGGCCTTGTCCTGCGCCAGCACCACGGCCCGGTGGTCGAAGAGGGAGCGCTGCGTGGCCAGCGCGAACCCGAGGTCCAAGCCACGGACCTCCGAGCCGTCCGCCGCCACGAACTCCCGCAACCGCTCCGCCTGCGCACGCAGCGCGGCCTCACTCTTACCGGAGAGGACCCACGGAACCACACCGGAGGCGGTCTCGGGATCCCGCGCCGCCTCCGGCGCCCCCTCGATGTCGGCGTCCGGCTGTTCGAGGACGACGTGCGCGTTGGTGCCGCTGATACCGAAGGACGACACCCCCGCACGGCGCGGCCCCGAACCCTGCGCCCACTCCACCGGCTCGGTCAGCAACTCCACCGCACCCGCCGACCAATCGACGTGCGACGACGGCGCATCCACATGCAGCGTCCGCGGCAACACACCGTGCCGCATCGCCATCACCATCTTGATCACGCCAGCCACACCCGCAGCCGCCTGGGCGTGTCCGATGTTCGACTTGATAGTGCCCAGCCGCAACGGCCGGTCCTCCGGGCGGTCCTGACCATACGTAGCGATCAGTGCCTGCGCTTCGATCGGGTCACCCAGCGTCGTACCCGTGCCATGCGCCTCCACCACATCCACGTCACCGGTGGACAGTCCACCACTGGCCAGCGCCTGACGGATCACCCGCTGCTGCGACGGACCATTCGGCGCCGTCAACCCGTTCGACGCACCATCCTGGTTCACCGCACTGCCCCGCACCACCGCCAGCACCCGATGACCATTGCGCCGCGCATCCGACAACCGCTCCAGCACCAGCATGCCCACGCCCTCGGACCAGCCGACCCCGTCGGCCGCATCCGCGAACGAACGACACCGCCCGTCCGCCGACAACCCACCCTGGCGCGAGAACTCCACGAACGTCATCGGCGTCGACATCACCGTCACACCACCGGCCACCGCCAACGAGCACTCACCCGACCGCAGCGCCTGCGCCGCCCAGTGCAACGCCACCAACGACGACGAACACGCCGTGTCCACCGTCACCGCCGGACCCTCGAACCCGAACGTGTACGACACACGCCCCGACGCGATGCTGCCCGCGCTGCCGCTGCCCTGGTAGCCCTCGAACTCAGGGCCGGTCAGAAGGGTGGCGTAGTCGTGATACATGACGCCGGCGAAGACGCCGGTCTGGCTGCCCCGCAGCGACACCGGGTCCATCCCGGCCCGCTCGATCGCCTCCCAGGTCGTCTCCAGCAGCAGACGCTGCTGCGCGTCCGTCGCCACCGCCTCACGGGGACTCATCCCGAAGAACTCGGGGTCGAAGTCCCCGGCGTCGTGCAGGAAGCCGCCCGAGCGGGTGTACGACGTCCCGGACACACTCTTGTCCGGGTTGTAGAGGGACTCGACATCCCATCCGCGGTCGGCCGGGAAGTCCGACACGGCGTCGACGCCGTCGGACACCAGTCGCCACAGATCCTCGGGGGAGGACACACCGCCCGGATAACGGCACGCCATCCCCACGATCACGACCGGGTCGTCCGCCACCGACGGCAGCGACCCGACCGGCACCACCGCGGCCGGCTCCACCACACCGAACAACTCGTCCAACAGGTAACCCACCAGGGCGTTCGCCGTCGGAAAGTCGAACACCACCGTCGCCGGCAGGCGCAACCCGGTCGCCTTCCCCAGCCGGTTCCGCAACTCCACCGCCGTCAGCGAGTCGAAACCCAGATCCTGGAACGCACGCCCCGGATCCACCGTCTGCGCACCCGAATGACCCAGCACCACCGCGATCTGACCCCGCACCAGATCCAGCAGCACCTCACGCCGCTCGTCCCGGCCCAGACCCTCCAACCGCTGCACCAGACCCGCCGTCGCCACCGAACCACCGGCAACCGACCGCCGCGCCCGCACCCGGATCAGACCACGTAGGAGGGTGGGTACCTCTTCCTCTGCGCGGAGTGCTGCCAGGTCGAGGCGCACGGGCAGGACGACGGGTTCACCGCCGGCCAGCGCGGCATCCATCAGCTCGGTACCGAGTGCGGGAGTCAGCGGCGGCATACCGGCACGGGTGATGCGACGTCGGTCGGTCTCCGACAGCGTCCGGGTCATGCCCGCGTCCTGCGACCACGGACCCCACACCAGCGACACCGCCGGCAACCCCAGCGCACGACGCCGACGCACCAGACCGTCCAGGAACGCATTACCGGCCGCATAAGCCGACTGACCGGCACTGCCGAACGTCCCCGCCACCGACGAGAACACCACGAACGCCGTGAGATCGAGATCCTTGGTCGCCTCGTGCAGATGCCAGGCCGCGTCCACCTTCGGACGCAGCACCCGTGCGAGCCTCTCCCCCGTCAGCGACTCCACCACACCGTCGTCCAGCACACCCGCCGTATGCACCACCGCCCGCACCCGATACCGGCCCACCAGACCCGCCACCGCAGCCCCATCAGCCACATCACAGGCCTCCACCGACACCCGCGCACCCAGCCCGGACAACTCGCCGACCAGAGCCTCAGCACCCTCGGCAGCCGCACCACGACGACTCACCAGCAACAGATCACGCACACCGTGCTCAACCACCAGATGCCGGGCCACCACACGACCCAGACCACCCGTACCACCCGTCACCAAAACCGTGCCCTCAGCCACATCCCAGGCGGACGCAGCCGAAGCGCCCCGCTCGGAGGACACGCGCGCCAGGCGAGGCACCAACACCTCACCACCACGCACCGCGACCTCGGCCTCGGCCTCACCCGCCGCCAGCACGGCACCCAGCAGCTCGGCCGACAGCACCGCACCAGGCTCGACATCCAGCAGACCGAACCGCCCGGGATTTTCCAGCCTGGCGGAACGCACCAGTCCCCTGACCGGGGCGTCCGTCAGTTCGCCCGTGCCGTCGGACGCGCCGACGACGAAGATCAGACGGGACGCGGCGAACCTCTCGTCCGCCAGCCAGTCCCGCACGAGGTCCAGGGCCCGAGCGGCCGCCCGGTGCGCCGACTCGACCACGTCCGGCAGGGAGTTCGTCACGGCGACCAGCACCGTGCCGGGTACCTCGTTCGCCGCCAGTGCCTCGAGGTCGCCGGCGATGACCAGTCCGTCCGCGTCGGCGCCGATCACAGCGAGGATCTCGTCACCGAGCAGTGCGACCGGTTCCGGGGACCGGGTGCCGGTCGCGGCACGGGCGGGCACCCAGTCCACGTGGTAGAGGGGCTTCGCGTTGTTCACGGACCCGCCGTCGGCGGCCGAGGCGGACCGCACGACGAGGGACTCGACCGAGGCCACGGGCGTACCGGCCGGGTCGACCAGCTCGACGGCCAGGGAGTCGTCACCGGTCCTGGTCAGCCGGACGCGCAGCGCGGAGGCGCCGGACGCGTGCAGGCGCACCCCCTCCCAGGAGAAGGGCACACCGCCGAGCGGGGTGTCGTCACCGTCTTCGCCGGTGAAGGCGAAGGAGGCGTGCAGGGCGGCGTCGAAGAGCGCGGGGTGGAGCCCGTAGGTGCCGCCGTCGACGTTGTCGTCGAGCGCCACCTCGGCGAACACCTCGTCGCCCCGGCGCCAGGCGGAACGCAGGCCCCGGAAGACCGGTCCGTAGCGGAGGCCGGCTTCGGCGAGTACGTCGTAGCAGTCGGTGACGTCGACCGGTCGGGCGCCCTCCGGGGGCCACACGGACGCGTCGAAGCCGGAGCGCACGACGGTCGTCCCGTCGGCCAGCGTGCCCGAGGCGTGCAGGTTCCAGGAGCCGCGGTCGTCGTCCGCGTCGTGTCGGGAGTGAACGGCGACGCTGCGACGCCCCGTCTCGTCCGGCTCACCGACGGTGATCTGGATGCGGGTGCCGCCGTGGTCGGGCAGCACCAGCGGTGCGGAGAGGGTCAGTTCCTCGACCGTGTCGCAGCCGACCTCGTCGGCCGCGCGGATCGCCAGCTCCAGCAGGGCCGTGCCCGGCACCACCACCGAGCCCCGCACCGCGTGGTCGGCCAGCCACGGGTGGGACTGCACCGACAGCCTGCCGGTGAATACCACCCCGTCGGCGCCCGCCAATTCGACGGCCGCCCCCAGCAGCGGGTGTCCCGGGGTGCCGAGGCCCGCGAGGCGGATGTCACCGGTGCCGGTGACGGATCCGGCGGGCCAGAAGTACTCGTGCTGGAAGGCGTACGTGGGCAGGTCCACGGGGCGGCCGCCGGTGCCGTCGAGCACGGCGGCCCAGTCGGCGTGGCCGCCGCGGACGTACAGCTCGGCCAACGCCCGCAGGGCGGTCGTGATTTCCTCGCGGTCCTTGCGCAGCAAAGGGACGAGGAGGGCGTCGTCGCCGGCGCTCTCACGCGCCATGCCGCTCAGCACACCGTCCGGGCCCAGCTCGACGAAGCGGGTGACGCCCTGAGCGGCCAGCGCACGGACACCGTCGTCGAAGCGCACGGCCTCGCGGACATGGGTCACCCAGTACGCGGCGGAAGCAAGCTGTTCGTCGTCGGCCGGCGTGCCCGTGACGTTCGAGACCACGGGGATACGGGGCGCACGGAACGACAGTCCTTGCACGACCGTGCGGAAGTCGTCCAGCATCGGTTCCATCAGCGGGGAGTGGAAGGCGTGCGACACCCGCAGCCGGGACGTACGACGCCCCAGCTCGCGGAACACCCCGGCAACGGCCTCCACCGCCGCCTCAGCGCCCGAAACCACCACCGACGACGGGCCGTTGACGGCCGCGACCGACACCTCGTCGGTCAGGTGCGGCAGCACCTCCGCCTCCGACGCCTCCACCGCCACCATCGCACCACCAACCGGCAACGCCTGCATCAGCCGGCCACGAGCGGCCACCAACGCACACGCGTCCGCGAGAGAGAACACACCCGCCACATGCGCGGCAGCGACCTCACCGATCGAATGCCCGGCCACGAACTCCGGCCGCACACCCCACGACTCCACCAGCCGGAACAACGCCACCTCAACCGCGAACAAACCGGCCTGGGCGTAAACGGTCTGATTCAGCGCGTCCGCGTCCTCACCCCACACGACCTCACGCAACGGCCGGTCAAGGTGCTCATCCAGGCCCGCGCACACCGCGTCGAACGCCTCCGCGAACACCGGGAAACGAGCATGCAGCTCACGCCCCATACCCAGCCGCTGCGCACCCTGCCCCGAGAACAGGAACGCCGTGCGGCCCTGTTCGGTCGCGCCGACGATCGCGGCGGGGTCGCTCTCCCCCACGCACACCGCGGCCAGGCCGCGCACGGCGGACTCACGGTCGTCGGCGAGGACGACGGCACGGTGGTCGAAGACGGAGCGCTGCGTGGCCAGGGAGCGGCCGAGGTCCACGGCGCGCAGTTCGGGGGCGGCCTCGACGCGGGCCAGGAGGCGCGCGGCCTGGGCGTGCAGGGCGGCCTCGGTCTTGCCGGAGAGGACCCACGGAACCACTCCGGGCGCGAGGGAGGCGAGTCCGCCGCTTCCGGCGTCCTCCTCATCCGCCCTCTCGTACTCGGGCTGTTCGAGGACGACGTGCGCGTTGGTGCCGCTGATACCGAACGAGGACACACCCGCACGGCGCGGCCCCGAACCCTGCGCCCACTCCACCGGCTCAGTCAGCAACTCCACCGCACCCGCCGACCAATCGACGTGCGACGACGGCGCATCCACATGCAGCGTCCGCGGCAGCACACCGTGCCGCATCGCCATCACCATCTTGATCACACCCGCGACACCCGCAGCCGCCTGCGTGTGACCCAGGTTCGACTTCACCGACCCCAGCCACAACGGCCGGTCCTCGGGACGGTCCTGACCGTAGGTGGCGATCAGCGCCTGCGCCTCGATCGGGTCACCCAACGTCGTCCCCGTGCCATGCGCCTCCACGACATCCACGTCACCGACCGACAGCCCACCACTGGCCAGCGCCTGACGGATCACCCGCTGCTGCGACGGACCGTTCGGCGCCGTCAGACCATTCGACGCACCATCCTGGTTCACCGCACTGCCCCGCACCACGGCCAGCACCCGATGACCATTGCGCCGCGCGTCCGACAACCGCTCCAGCACCAGCATGCCCACGCCCTCGGACCAGCCGACCCCGTCGGCCGCATCCGCGAACGAACGACACCGCCCGTCCGCCGACAACCCGCCCTGGCGCGAGAACTCCACGAACGTCATCGGCGTCGACATCACCGTCACACCACCGGCCACCGCCAGCGAGCACTCACCCGACCGCAGCGCCTGCGCCGCCCAGTGCAACGCCACCAGCGACGACGAACACGCCGTGTCCACCGTCACCGCCGGACCCTCGAACCCGAACGTGTACGACACACGGCCGGAGGCGATGCTGGGGGCGCTGCCGTTGCTGCGGAAGCCTTCGTACTGCTCGTCGGTGAGCATGTTGCCGTAGTCGTTGTACATGACGCCGGCGAAGACGCCGGTCTGGCTGCCCCGCAGCGACACCGGGTCCATCCCGGCCCGCTCGATCGCCTCCCACGTCGTCTCCAGCAACAGACGCTGCTGCGCGTCCGTCGCCACCGCCTCCCGCGGGCTCATCCCGAAGAAGTCCGCGTCGAAGGCACCCGCGTCGTGCAGGAAGCCACCGGCCTTGGTGTAGCTGGTGCCCGAGGCCTCCCGGTCGGGGTTGTAGAGGACGTCGGCGTCCCATCCGCGGTTGACGGGGAACTCGGACACGGCGTCGACGCCGTCGGACACCAGTCGCCACAGATCCTCGGGGGAGGACACCCCGCCCGGATAACGGCACGCCATCCCCACGATCACGACCGGGTCGTCCGCCACCGACGGCAGGGACCCGACCGGCACCACCGCGGCCGGCTCCGCCACACCGAACAACTCGTCCAGCAGGTAACCCACCAGGGCGTTCGCCGTCGGATAGTCGAACACCACCGTCGCCGGCAGGCGCAACCCGGTCGCCTTCCCCAGCCGGTTCCGCAACTCCACCGCCGTCAGCGAGTCGAAACCCAGATCCTGGAAGGCACGCCCCGGATCCACCGTCTGCGCACCCGAATGACCCAGCACCACGGCGATCTGACCCCGTACCAGATCCAGCAGCACCTCACGCCGCTCGTCCCGGCCCAGACCCTCCAACCGCTGCACCAGACTCGCCGTCGCCACCGAACCACCGGCAACCGACCGCCGCGCCCGCACCCGGATCAGACCACGCAGCATGGGGTGGATGTCGCCCTGTTCCCGCAGGGCGGGGAGGTCGAGGCGCACGGGCAGGACGAGGGGTTCACCGGTGTCGAGTGCCGCGTCGAAGAGGGCCGCGCCCTGCTCGGCGGTGAGTTCCGGCATGCCGGCGCGGGCGATGCGGTGTACGTCGGTGTCGGAGAGGGTGCCGATCATGCCGGCGTCCTGGGTCCACGGGCCCCACGCGAGGGACGCGGCGGGCAGGCCGAGCGAGCGGCGGTGCCGGGCCAGGGCGTCGAGGAACGTGTTGCCCGCAGCGTAGTTGGCCTGGCCGGGGCCGCCGAGGATGCCCGACATGGAGGAGTAGAGCACGAAGGCGGTGAGGTCGAGGTCCTTGGTGGCCTCGTGCAGATGCCAGGCCGCGTCCACCTTCGGACGCAGCACACCCGCCAGCCTCTCTCCTGTCAGCGACTCCACCACACCGTCGTCCAGCACACCCGCCGTATGCACCACCGCCCGCACCCGATACCGGGCCACCAGACCCGCCACCGCAGCCCCATCAGCCACATCACAGGCCTCCACCGACACCCGCGCACCCAGCCCGGACAACTCGGCGACCAGAGTGTCCACACCCTCGGCAGCCGCACCACGACGACTCACCAGCAACAGATCACGCACACCGTGCTCAACCACCAGATGCCGGGCCACCACACGACCCAGACCACCCGTACCACCCGTCACCAGAACCGTGCCCCCGGCCACGTCCCAGGCGGACGCAGCCGAAGCACCCCGCTCGGGGGACACGCGTGCCAGGCGAGGCACCAACACCTCACCACCACGCACCGCGACCTCGGCCTCGGTCTCACCCGCCGCCAGCACGGCACCCAGGAGTTCGGCCGACAGCACCGCACCAGGCTCGACGTCCAGCAGACCGAACCGCCCGGGGTGCTCCGACGCGGCCGACCTCGCCAGGCCCCACACACCGGTCCCGGTCAGGTCGTCACCCGTGACCGCGCCCCGCGTCACGAACACCAGACGCGACTGCGTGCACCGCTCGTCGGCCAGCCACGACCGCACCAGCTCCAGCGCCCACGTGGTGACGTCGTGCACGGCGTCCACCACCGCGGCGTTCTCGCGCGCGGCGGGCTGCGGTACGACGGCGAACACCGTCGCCGGTACCTCACCGGCCGTGAGGAGCGCGCCGATGTCGGTGTGGCGGGGTCCGGGCAGTGCGGCCAGGAGGTCGCCGGTGGTGGTGTCGAGGACGGCCGTGGTGGCGGTCTCGGTGCCGCTCGCCGGTGCGGCGGCGGGGGTCCACGTGAGGTGAAAGAGGGCGTCCCGGGTCGTGGTGTCGACGGCGGTGCCGGAGGCGACGGCGCGCAGCACCAGGTTCTCGATGGTGGCGACCGGTGCTCCGGTGGGGTCGGCGACGGCGACGGACGCGGACTCGTCGCCGGTCCGGGTCAGGCGGACGCGGACGGCCCGGGCGCCGGTGGCGTGCAGGGTGACGCCTTCCCAGGAGAACGGGACGACTCCCCGCGCGAGTCCGCCGAGGGCGGAGATCTGCACGGACGCGTCGAGCAGCGCCGGGTGCAGGCCGAAGCCGGCCGCGTCGCGCTCGGCGGAGTCGGGGAGGGCGACCTCGGCGAACACGTCGTCGCCCCGGCGCCAGGCGGCGCGCAGGCCCTGGAAGAGGGGGCCGTACTCGTATCCGCCCTCGGCCATGCGCTCGTAGAGGCCCGTCAGGTCGACGGGCTCGGCATCGGCGGGCGGCCAGACGGCGGTGTCAAAGGCGGCGGTGTCGAAAGCGGGAGCCGTGCCCGGGGCGAGGACGCCGGTGGCGTGCTCGGTCCAGGGCCGGTCGTCCTCGCCCTCCGGCCGGGAGCGGGCGGTGAGGACCCTGCGGCCCGCGGCGTCGGCCGGGCCGACCTGGAGGTGCAGTTGGACGCCGCCCTGTTCCGGAAGGACGAGGGGGGCCGCCAGGGTGAGTTCCTCGACGCGGTCGCAGCCGACCTCGTCCCCGGCCCGCACCGCGAGTTCGACGAAGGCGGTGCCGGGCAGCAGGACGTTGCCCATGACGACGTGTTCGCCCAGCCACGGGTGGGTGCGCAGGGAGAGGCGGGTGGTGAGGAGGAGACCGTCGGAGTCGGAGAACTCGACGGCCGCGCTGAGCAGGGGGTGGCCGGCGGAGCGCAGACCGGCGGACTCGACGTCCCCGGAGGATGCGTCGGGCGTGGGCCAGTAACGCTGGTGCTGGAAGGGATAGGTGGGGAGGTCGGTGAGCCGGGCTCCGGTTCCGGCGAGGTAGGCGGTCCAGTCGACCGTCTGGCCGTGTACCGCGAGCCGTGCGAGGGCGGTGAGGGCCGTGGTCTCCTCATCGCGGTCCTTGCGCAGAAGAGGTACGAGGAGGGCATCGTCGCCGGCGCTCTCACGCGCCATGCCGCTCAGCACACCGTCCGGACCCAGCTCGACGAAGCGCGTGACACCCTGAGCGGCCAGCGCGCGGACACCGTCGTCGAAGCGCACGGCCTCGCGGACATGGGTCACCCAGTAGGCGGGCGACGTCAGCTCGCCGGGCTCCGCCACAGCACCCGACACGTTCGAGACGACGGGCAGGCGCGGCTCACCGTAGGACAGCCCCTCCGCTACCGTGCGGAACTCCTCCAGCATCGGCTCCATCAGCGGCGAGTGGAAGGCGTGCGACACCCGCAGCCGGGACGTACGACGCCCCTGCTCACGGAACACCCCGGCTACGGCCTCCACCGCCGCCTCAGCGCCCGAAACCACCACCGACGACGGCCCATTGACGGCCGCGACCGACACCTCACCCGTGAGGCGCGGCAGCACCTCCGCCTCCGACGCCTCCACCGCCACCATCGCACCACCAGCCGGCAACGCCTGCATCAGCCGGCCACGAGCGGCCACCAACGCACACGCGTCCGCGAGAGAGAACACGCCCGCCACATGCGCGGCAGCGACCTCACCGATCGAATGCCCGGCCACGAACTCCGGCCGCACACCCCACGACTCCACCAGCCGGAACAACGCCACCTCAACCGCGAACAAACCGGCCTGGGCGTACACGGTCCGGTTCAGCGCGTCCGCGTCCTCACCCCAGACCACATCGCGCAACGGCCGGTCCAGGTGCTCGTCCAAGCCCGCGCACACCGCGTCGAACGCCTCCGCGAACACCGGGGAACGAGCGTGCAGTTCACGCCCCATACCCAGCCGCTGCGCACCCTGACCCGAGAACAGGAAGGCGGTGGAGCCGCCCTGGGCGGTGCCTTCGAGGACGGCGGGGTGGGGTGCGGCGCCGGCGAGGGCGGTGAGGGCCT
The DNA here is from genome assembly GCF_007829875.1 of Streptomyces capillispiralis. Classification (NCBI taxonomy): domain Bacteria; kingdom Bacillati; phylum Actinomycetota; class Actinomycetes; order Kitasatosporales; family Streptomycetaceae; genus Streptomyces; species Streptomyces capillispiralis. The sequence goes on from NZ_VIWV01000001.1 coordinate 247,975, forward strand.
GGGCGGTGGTGTCGGGGTCGGTGGCGAGGATCACCGCGCGGTGCGGGAGCGGGGCGCGGCTGGTCGCCAGGGAGAGGGCGATGTCGGCGTGCCGGGGGCCGGCGGCCGGGGTGTCGACGTGTGCGAGGAGGCGTTCGGCCTGGGCGCGCAGCGCGGTCTCGGAGCGGGCGGACAGCAGCCACGGGGTCACGGCGGGGTCGACGGCCGGGGCCTCCGTGCCCGTGCCCTCGGATGCTTCCACTTCCTCGGGGAGGGGGGCCTGTTCCAGCAGGACGTGGGCGTTGGTGCCGCTGATGCCGAAGGCGGAGACGCCGGCGCGGCGGGGGTGCTCGGCGGTGGGCCAGTCGGTGGCCTCGGTGAGGAGTTCGACGGCGCCGGCGGTCCAGTCGACGTGGGAGGTGGGCGCGTCGACGTGCAGGATGCCGGGGAGGACTCCGTGGCGCATCGCCATGACCATCTTGATGACGCCCGCGACACCGGCCGCCGCCTGGGCGTGGCCGATGTTCGACTTGACGGCGCCGAGGCGCAGCGGCCGGTCGGCGGGCCGGCCCTGGCCGTAGGTGGCGAGGAGGGCCTGGGCCTCGATGGGATCGCCGAGGGTGGTGCCGGTGCCGTGGGCCTCGACGGCGTCGACCTGGTCGGGGGTGAGGCGGGCGTCGGCGAGGGCGGCCTCGATGACCCGGCGCTGGGAGGGCCCGTTGGGGGCGGTGAGGCGGCTGCTGGCACCGTCCTGGTTGACGGCGGTGCCGCGGATGACGGCGAGGACCTGGTGGCCGTTGCGGCGGGCGTCGGAGAGCCGTTCGACGAGGAGGACGCCGACGCCCTCGCCCCAGGCGGTGCCGTCGGCGGCCTCGGCGAAGGGCTTGCAGCGGCCGTCGGGGGCGAGGCCGCGCTGGCGGGAGAACTCGGTGAACAGTTCGGTGGTCGGCATCATGGCGACGCCGCCGGCCAGGGCGAGGGAGCACTCGCCGGCGCGCAGGGCGCGGGTGGCGAGGTGGAGGGCGACGAGGGAGGAGGAGCAGGCGGTGTCGACGGTGACGGCCGGGCCCTCCAGGCCGAGGGTGTAGGAGATGCGGCCGGACAGGACGCTCATGGCGCCGCCGGTGAGGTTGTGGCCCTCGGTCTCCTCGGTGGTGCGGGCGAGGGAGCCGTAGTTGGTGTCGGCGCCGCCGACGAAGACGCCGGTGTCGGTGTTGCGGAGGGAGGCGGGGCTGATGCGGGCGCGTTCGACGGCCTCCCAGGCGGTCTCCAGCAGGAGCCGCTGCTGCGGGTCCATGGCGAGGGCTTCGCGGGGGGCGATGCCGAAGAGGTCGGCGTCGAAGTCGGCGGCGCCGTCGAGGAAGCCGCCCTCGCGGACGTAGCTCTTGCCGGGGGTGCCCGGGTCGGGGTCGTAGAGGGAGTCGAGGTCCCAGCCGCGGTCCTCGGGCAGCGGGCCGACGGCGTCGGTGCCGTCGGCGACGAGCCGCCACAGGTCCTCCGGGGAGCGGACGCCGCCGGGGAAGCGGCAGGCCATGCCGATGACGGCGATCGGCTCGCTCTGGCCGGCCTCGACGGACTCCAGCCGCTGACGGGTGCGACGCAGGTCTGCGGTGACCTTCTTGAGGTAGTCGCGGAGCTTGTCTTCGGAGCTTGCCATGGGGGTGGAATCCTCTGGTTCTGGCTGGAAGGACGCGGGGCCGGGCCGGGTGGGTCAGGCGAGGCCGAGTTCGTTGTCGATCAGGTCGAACATCTCGTCGTCCGTGGTGGTGTCGAGGTCGGTGTCGTCGCGCTCGCCGGTGGTCTCCGTGGTGGCGTCGAGCTTCCACTGGAGGGCCTGGAGGCGCTTGGCCAGGCGGGCCCGGTCCTGGTCGTCGAGTTCGGTGCCGTGCACGGCGGCTTCGAGGTCGGCCAGTTCGGCGAAGACGGGCTGGTCCGCGTCGCCGGGTCCGGTGCCGCCGGTGCCGAGTTCGTCCCGCAGGTGGCGGACGAGGGCGGCCGGGTCCGGGTGGTCGAAGATGAGGGTGGTGGGCAGGGTCAGGCCCGTCTCCGCGTTGAGCCGGTTGCGGAGTTCGACCGCGGTCAGGGAGGACATGCCGAGGTCGAGGAAGCCGCGCCCGGAGTCCAGGGCCTCGGCGGAGGCGTGGCCGAGGACGGCGGCGACGTGGCCGATGACCGTGCGGTGCAGCAGGGCCTGCTGCTGGGGGCCGCTGAGCGCGGCGAGCCTGCGGCGGAAGTCCTGCGGTCCGCCCGTGGTCGCGGCGTCGGCGGCGCGGCGGGCGGCCGGCCGGGCGAGGGCCCGCAGCAGCGGGGGCACCTGGTCGGCGCGCAGGGCGCACGGGTCGAGTCGTACGGGCACCAGGTGGGCGGTGTCCAGGGCGGTGGCCGCGTCGAGCAGGCCGAGGCCCTGGTCGGCGGTGAGGGGGCGGATGCCGGCCCGGTCCAGTCGGGCGAGGTCGGCTTCGTCGAGGGTGCCGGTGAGGTCGCTGCGGTCCTCCCAGAAGCCCCAGGCGAGGGAGACGGCTGTGAGGCCGCGGGCGCGCCGGTGCTGGGCGAGGGCGTCGAGGAAGGCGTTGGCGGCGGCGTAGTTGGCCTGGCCGGGGCCGCCGGCGAGGCCCGCATAGGAGGAGAACAGCACGAACGCGGAGAGCTTGGTGTCGCGGGTGAGTTCGTGCAGGTTCCAGGCGGCGTCGGCCTTGGGCCGCAGGACGTGGTCGAGGCGTCCGGGGGTGAGGGTGTCGAGGAGGCCGTCGTCGAGGACGCCGGCCGCGTGCACCACGGCGGTCAGGGGGTGCTCGGCGGGTACGGCGGCGAGGGTCGCGGCGAGCTGGTCGCGGTCGGCGGCGTCGCAGGCGACGACGGAGACCTCGGCGCCGAGGGCGGTGAGTTCGTCGCGCAGGGCCGCGGCGCCGGGGGCGTCGGGGCCGCGGCGGCCGGTGAGCAGCAGGTGGCGTACGCCGTGCCGGGTGACGAGGTGGCGGGCGACGAGCGCGCCGAGGACGCCGGTGCCGCCGGTGACGAGGACGGTGCCGGTCGTCGTGTCGTCGCCCCACGGGGTGCTGTCCGCGGGTGTGGTGCTGTCGCGGCCGGCGCGGACCAGGCGGGGCACGGTGACGGTGCCGGAGCGCACGGCGAACTGGTGCTCGCCGGTGCGGCCGGTCGCGGCGACGGCGGCGAGCAGAGCGGTGGCCGACGGGTCGGCGTGGTCCGTGCCGTCGGCCGCGCTGTCGGCCGCGCTGTCGGTGGTCGGATCGAGGTCGGCGAGGAGGAAGCGGCCGGGGTGTTCGGTCTGGGCGGACCGCAGCAGGCCCCAGACGGTGGCGTCGGCGAGAGCCGGGACGCTGTCGTCGGGTCCGGTGGCGAGGGCGCCCTCGGTCACCACGAGGAGCCGGGTGGCCGTGTGGCGCGGGTCGCTCAGCCAGGTGGTGGCCAGGTGCAGTGCCCGGTGGGCGGAGGTGTGGGCGGCGGTCACCACGTCCTGGGCGGCGGTGCCGGTGGCGTGGGTGTGGGGGACGACGACCACGGCCGGCTGTTCGGTGTCGCCGCTGTCGAGGGCGGCGGTGAGGTCGTCGAGGGTGGGGTGGACGTGGACGGTGGCGCCGGCGCGTTCGAGCGCGGCGGTGAGGCGTCCGGGGCTTCCGACGACCGCCCAGGGGCCGGTGAGGTCGGCCGGGTCGGTGTCGCCGGTCCACGGGGTCCACTCGACGCGGTGCAGGGCGTCGGGGGCGGTGGCGGCCGGGAGCCGGTCGGGGGTGGCCGGGCGGGTGGTGGCGGTGGCGGTGAGGACGGGGGCTCCGGTGCCGTCGTGGGCGTGGACCGTCCAGGTGTCGCCGTCGCCGGTCAGCCGCAGGCGCAGCCGGGTGGCGCCGGTGGCGTACACGGTGACGTCCTGCCAGCGCTGCGGCAGTGCGGGCGCGTTGGCGTGCTCGGGGGTGGCGGCCAGGGCGAGGGCCGTCTGGAGCAGCGCCGGGTGGACGCGGAACCGGTCGGTGTCGGCGCGGGCGTCCTCGGGGAGTTCCACGTCGGCGAGGAGGTCGGTGCCGTGCCGCCACACCGCGCGCAGGGTGCGGAAGGCGGCGCCGGTGTCCAGGCCGCTGCCGTCGAGGCGGTCGTGCGCCCGGTCGGGGTCGGCGGGGCAGGCGCCGGCGGGCGGCCAGGTGACCGGTCCTGCCGGGGCGGGCGCCGGGTCGCCGGCGGTGAGGGTGCCGGTGGCGTTCAGGGTCCAGGGCACGTCGGTGCCGTCCGGGTCGGGGGTGCGGGAGTGGACGGTGAGGGTGCGCCGGCCGGGGTCGTCGCCGGTGCCCTCGGGTGCGGAGACGGTGATCTGGAGGTCGACGCGGCCCCGTTCGGGGACGGCGACCGGGGTGTGTTCGTCGAGGGTGGTGACGGTCGGGCTACCGGTCTCGTCGCCGGCCCGTACCGCCCAGTCGAGCAGGGCGGTGGCGGGGACGACGGCGGTGCCGTGCACGCGGTGGGCGTCCAGCCAGGGCTGCGCGGTCAGCGACAGTCCGCCGCCGAGGACGGCGCCGCCGTCGGCGAGCCGTACGACCGTGTCGAGTCCGGTCGGGTCCGCCTGGGCGCCGGTCGCCTCCAGCCAGTACCGCTCGCGCTGGAAGGCGTAGGTGGGCAGGTCCACCGGGCGGCCGTGGGCGACGGCGGGCCGCCAGTCGACGGGGACGCCGGCGACGTGGGCGGCGGCCAGCGCGGTCAGCACCCGGTCGGTGCCGCCGTCGTCGCGGCGCAGGGAACCGAGGGCGACCGCGTCGGCTCCGGCGGCGGTGACGGTGTCCTCGATGCCGACGGTGAGCACCGGGTGCGGGCTGCACTCGACGAACACGTCGTGGCCCTGGTCGAGGAGGGCGCGCAGGGACTCCTCCAGACGGACGGTGCCGCGCAGGTTGCGGTGCCAGTAGGGGGCGTCCAGGTCGGTGCCGGGCAGCCAGTCGGCGGTGACGGTGGAGAAGAACGGGATGTCGCCGTCGCGGGGTTCGACACCGGCCAGGGCCGCGGGCAGGCTCTCGGCGAGCCGGTCGACGTACGCGGAGTGGGAGGCGTAGTCGACGGGGATGCGGCGGGCGCGCACGCCCCGCTCCGCGCAGCCGGCGAGGAGGGTGTCGAGGCCGTCGGTGTCGCCGGAGACCACCACGGAGGAGGGGCCGTTGACGGCGGCGACCGACACGCCGGGCAGGTCGGCGACGAGCGCGGCGACCTCGTCGTGCGGTGCGGTGACGGCCACCATGCCGCCGTGACCGGAGAGTTCGCGGGCGATGGCGAGGCTGCGCACGGCGACGATCCGCGCGGCGTCCTCGAGGGACAGGGCGCCGCTGACGGCGGCGGCGGCGATCTCGCCCTGGGAGTGACCGAGGACGGCGGCGGGCTTGAGGCCGTGGGCACGCCACACCTCGGCGAGCGCGACCATCACCGCCCACAACGCGGGCTGGGCGACGTCGACCCGGTCGAGGGAGGGCGCGCCGTCGGCGGCGCGCAGTACGTCGGTGAGGGACCAGTCGACGTGCGGGGCGAGGGCGTCGGCGCAGGCGGCGATCCGTGCGGCGAACACCGGTGAGGCCTTGAGGAGTTCGGCGCCCATGCCGGCCCACTGGGAGCCCTGGCCGGGGAAGACGAGGACGGCCCTGCGGTCGCGGCCGGCGCCCCGGCCGCCGCTGGTCACGGCGGGCGAGGGGGTGCCGTCGGCGAGGGCGGCGAGGCCGGCGCGGAAGTCGCCCGTGGTGGTGGCGACGACGACGGCGCGCTTCTCCAGGGTGGCCCGGCGGGTCACGAGGGACAGGGCGATGTCGGCGGGCGCGAGGCCGGGGTGGGCGTCGAGGTGGGCGAGGAGGGCGCGGGCCTGGCCGCGCAGGGCGGCGTCGCTGCGGGCGGACAGGATCCAGGGCAGCGGGTGCTCGGCGCGGCCTTCCGGTGCGTCGTCGGTGTCGCTTCCCGCCCCGTCGGCGGACTGCGGGTCGGCCGGGGCCTGTTCGAGGATGACGTGGGCGTTGGTGCCGCTGATGCCGAAGGATGACACGGCGGCGCGCAGGGGGCGGGGGGTGGCCGGTTCGGGCCATTCGGTGGCCTCGGCGAGGACGCTGACGGCGCCGGTGGACCAGTCGACGTGCGGGGTGGGCGCGTCGACGTGCAGGCTCTTGGGCAGCAGGCCGTGCCGCAGGGCGAGGACCATCTTGATGACGCCGGCCACGCCCGCGGCGGCCTGGGTGTGCCCGATGTTCGACTTGACGGAGCCGAGCAGCAGCGGCCGTCCGGGGTCGCGGTCCTGGCCGTAGGTGGCGAGGAGCGCCTGTGCCTCGATGGGGTCGCCGAGGCGGGTGCCGGTGCCGTGCGCCTCGACGGCGTCGACCTCGGCGGCGCCGACGCCGGCGTCGGCCAGGGCCTGGCGGATGACGCGCTGCTGGGCGGGCCCGTTGGGGGCGGTCAGGCCGTTGGAGGCGCCGTCCTGGTTGACGGCGGAGCCACGGACGACGGCGAGGACCTGGTGGCCGTTGCGGCGGGCGTCGGAGAGCCGCTCGACGAGGATCAGGCCGACGCCCTCGGAGAAGCCGGTGCCGTCGGCGGCGGCGGCGAACGGCTTGCAGCGGCCGTCGGCGGCCAGACCGCGCTGGCGGGAGAAGTCGACGATGATCTCCGGCGAGGACATCACGGTGACGCCGCCGGCCAGGGCCATGCTGCACTCGCCGCGGCGCAGCGCCTGGAGCGCCATGTGCAGGGCGACGAGGGAGGAGGAGCAGGCGGTGTCGACGGTGACGGCCGGGCCCTCCAGACCGAGGGTGTAGGCGACGCGGCCGGAGACGATGCTGTTGGCGTTGCCGTTGTTGACGTAGCCGGCGATCTCGTCGGGGACGTGGGTGACGCGCTTGAGGTAGTCGCTGGAGGACAGGCCGGCGAAGACGCCGGTGCGGCTGCCGCGCACCGACCGGGGGTCGATGCCGGCGCGTTCGAACGTCTCCCAGGCGGTTTCCAGCAGGAGCCGCTGCTGCGGGTCCATGGCGAGGGCCTCGCGCGGGGAGATCCCGAAGAAGTCGGCGTCGAAGTCGGCGGCGTCGTGCAGGAAGCCGCCCTCGCGGGTGCGGGAGGTGACCTGGTCGCCGGGCAGGGCGTCGTAGAGGCCGTCGAGGTCCCAGCCGCGGTCGCCGGGGAACTCGGCGATGGCGTCGGCGCCGTCGGCGAGGAGCCGCCACAGGTCCTCCGGGGAGCGCACCCCGCCGGGGAGGCGGCAGGCCATGCCGACGATCGCGAACGGCTCGTCCCCTCCGGCGGCGGCCGGGAGCGGTGCCGGGGCGGCGGGCGCGGTGGCGGGGGCGCCGCCGGAGAGTTCGCCGTCGAGGTGGGCGGCGAGTTCGGCGAGGGTCGGGTGGTCGAAGACGAGGGTGGCGGGCAGCCGCAGCGCGGTGGCGGCGTTGAGCCGGTTGCGCAGTTCGACGGCGGTCAGCGAGTCGAAGCCGAGGTCGCGGAAGGCGCGGCCGCCGTGCAGCTGGTCGGGGTCGGTGTGGCCGAGGACGGCGGCGGCGTGGGTGGCGACGAGGTCGCGCAGCAGGGTGAGCCGGTCGTCGGCGGTCAGGCCGGCCAGGCGCAGCCGCAGTCCGTCGGTGCCGTCGGCGGCGCCCGCCCGGGCGGTGCGGCGGACCGGGCCCCGGTACAGGGCGCGCAGCAGGTGCGGGATCTCGCCGTCGCCGGTGCGCAGCCGTCCGGTGTCGAGGCGGACGGGCACCAGGTGCGGGCGCTGTTCGGCGAGCGCGGCGTCGAAGAGGGCCATGCCGTCGGCCGCGGACAGCGGCAGGACGCCGGAGCGGCGGACACGGGCGAGGTCGGTGTCGTCGAGGTGGCCGGTCATGGCGCTGGCGTCGGCCCACAGGCCCCAGGACAGGGAGGTGGTGGGCAGGCCGTCGGCGCGGCGGCGGTGGGCGAGGGCGTCGAGGTAGGTGTTGGCGGCGGCGTAGTTGGCCTGTCCGGCGTTGCCGAAGACGCCGGCGCCGGCGGAGAAGAGCACCAGGTCCGCGAGGTCGAGGTCGCGGGTGAGGCGGTGCAGGTGGCGGGCGGCGTCTGCCTTGGGCGCGAGGACGGTGCGGAGCCGGTCGGGGGTGAGGTGTTCGAGGGCGCCGTCGTCGAGGGCGCCGGCCGCGTGCACCACGGCGATGAGCGGGTGGTCGGCGGGTACGGCGGCGAGGGTGGCGGCGAGCTGGTCGGCGTCGGCGGCGTCGCAGGCGGCGACGGTCACCCGGGCGCCGAGGGCGGTGAGTTCGTCGCGCAGCTCGGCGGCGCCGGGGGCGTCGGGGCCGCGGCGGCCGGTGAGCAGCAGGTGACGCATGCCGTGCCGGGTGACGAGGTGGCGGGCGAGGATGCCGCCGATGGTGCCGGTGCCGCCGGTGATGAGGACGGTGCCGTCGGGGTTCCAGGCGCGCGGCACGGTGAGGACGATCTTGCCGTAGTGCTTGGCCTGCGCCATGTGGCGGAAGGCGTCGCGGGCGTGGTGGACGTCCCAGGTGACGGTGGGCAGCGGGCTGAGGGAGCCGTCGGCGAAGAGGCGGGTGAGGTCGGCGAACATCTCCTGGATGCGGTCCTCGCCGGCCTCGCGCAGTTCGTACGCCTGGTAGAGGGCGACGCCGGGGTGGTCGGCGGTGACCTGGTCGGGGTCACGGACGTCGGTCTTGCCCATCTCGACGAGGCGTCCGCCGGGGGCGAGCAGGCGCAGCGAGGCGTCGACGAAGTCGCCGGCCAGCGAGTTCAGTACGACGTCGACGCCGCGACCGCCGCTGGTCTGCCGGAACCGGTCCTCGAAGTCGAGGGTGCGGGAGGAGGCGAGGTGGTCGTCGGCCCAGCCCTCGGCGCGCAGCAGGCGCCGCTTGTGGTCGCCGGCGGTGCCGTAGACCTCGGCGCCCCAGTGCCGGGCGAGCTGGGCGGCGGCCATGCCGACGCCGCCGGCTGCGGCGTGGACGAGGACGGACTCTCCGGCGGTGAGGCCGGCGAGGTCGCGCAGGCCGTAGTAGGCGGTGAGGAAGGCGACGGGGACGGAGGCGGCCTGGGTGAAGGTCCAGCCGTCGGGCACGGGGGCGACCATGCGGGCGTCGGCGACGGCGTGGGTGCCGAAGCCGCCGGTGACCAGGCCCATGACGCGGTCGCCGGGGGCGAGGCCGGTGACGCCGGGGCCGGTGGCGGTGACGACGCCGGCGGCTTCGGCGCCGAGGAGGACGGCGGGGCCGGGGTACATGCCGAGGGTGTTGAGGACGTCGCGGAAGTTGAGTCCGGCGGCGCGGACCTCGATGAGGACGTGTCCGGGCGCGGGCGCGTCGGTGATCTCGGGGCAGGGCACCAGTTCCAGCTGGTCGACGGAGCCCTTGACGGGGATGTCCAGGCGCCAGGCGGCGGCGCCGTCGGGGGCGGTCAGGGTGTCGGCGGTGCGGGGGCGGGCCAGCCGGGGCGCGTGGGCGGTGCCCTGGCGCAGGGCGAGCTGCGGTTCGCCGGTGGCGAGCGCGGCGGGCAGGGCCTGCCAGGAGTCGTCGTGGACGTCGAGGTCGGCGAGGACGAGGCGGCCGGGGTGCTGCGACTGCGCGGAGCGCACCAGGCCCCAGACGGCGGCACCGGGCAGGTCCTGCGCGGGGTCGCCGGGTCCGGTGGCGACGGCGCCGCGGGTGACCACGACGAGCGGGATGTCCGCGGTGCGGTCGTCGGCGAGCCAGCCGTTGACGGTGGTCAGGACCTCCGCGAGGACGGTGTCCGGGGCGGCCGGGGTGTCGTCGCCGGGTGCGGCCGTCGCGTTCCCTCCGGCGAACAGCAGGACGGTGCCGGGCGGTCGGCCGGTGGTGGTGTCGAGCGCGGTGAGGTCGGCTAGGGCAGGCAGCGGGGTGCCGGTTCCGTCGGGGGCGGTGACGGGGGTGCCCGGCGTGCCGAGCACGGCCCAGCCGGTCGCGTCGGCGGGGGTGGCGGCGGGCGTGAGGGGGGTCCAGTCGAGGTGGAACAGCCAGTCGCGGGCGGCCCGTGCGGACGGGTCGAGGGTCTCGGCGGCCACCTCGCGGACGGCCAGCGCGTCGATGACGGCGACGGGCGCGCCGCTCGGGTCGGTCAGGTGGACGGTGACGGTGTCCTCGCCGGCCGGGGAGATCCGTACGCGCAGCGCGGTGGCGCCGGTGGCGTACAGGGAGACTCCGGACCAGGCGAAGGGGACGACGGTGCGGTCGTCGCCGCCGGGGGCGAGCCCGGCGGCGTGCAGGGCGGCGTCGAGCAGGGCGGGGTGGATGCCGAACCGGGCGGCGTCGCCGCGCACCTGGTCGGGCAGGACGACCTCGGCGAACACGTCGTCGCCGCGCCGCCAGGTGGCGCGGACGCCCTGGAAGGCGGGGCCGTACTCGTAGCCGCGGCCGGCGAGCAGGTCGTAGAAGCCGTCGGCGGCCAGGGCGGTGGCGCCGGGCGGCGGCCAGGCGGTGAAGTCCTCGGGCCGCGCCACGGCGGGGACGCCCGGTTCGGCGAGGGTGCCCTGGGCGCGCAGGGTCCACAGGTCCTCGGTGTCGCCGTCGGGTCCGGTGGCCCGGGTGTGGACGGTGACGGGGCGGCGGCCGGAGTCGTCGGCGTCGCCGATGCCGATCTGGACCTGGACCTCGCCGCGTTGCTGGAGGACGACGGGGGCCTGGAGAGTCAGTTCGTCGACGCTGCCGACGCCGAGGACGTCACCGGCGCGGATGACGGACTCGACGAGGGCGGTGCCGGGGACGATGACGGTGCCGGAGACGGCGTGGTCGGCGAGCCAGGGCTGGCCGCGCAGGGACCAGCGGGCGGTGGCGACGAGTCCGTCGCCGCCGGCGAGTTCGACCGAGGCGCCGAGCAGGGGGTGGTCGGGGGACTCCAATCCGGCGGAGGTGACGTCGCCGGCGGAGTCGGCGAAGCGGGGCCAGTAGTGCTGCCGCTGGAAGGGGTAGGTGGGGAGGTCGACGCGGCGGGGGCGGGTGCCTTCGTAGAACGCGTCCCAGTCGACGTCCGCGCCGTACGCCCACGCCTCACCGAGCGACAGCGTGAAGCGCTCCCAGCCGCCCTCGTCACGCCGCAGCGTCCCCACCACACCGGCCGGAACACCCGCGTCCTCGATCGTCTCCCGCACCCCCGTCGCCACGACCGGATGCGCACTCACCTCCACCAGCACCCGGAAACCATCCGCCAGCAACGCACGCGTCGCCGCCTCGAACTCCACCGTCCCCCGCAGATTCCGGTACCAGTAACCCGCATCCAGCGAAGCGGTGTCGATCACACCACCGGAGACCGTCGAATAGAACGGCACCTCACAGGAACGAGGCGTCACCGGAGCCAGCAGCTCCGCCAACTCACCCTCGATACGCTCCACATGAGCCGAATGCGACGCGTAGTCCACCGCCACCCGACGGGCCCGCACCCCCTCCGCCTCACACACCACCAGCAGCTCGTCCAACGCGTCCGCGTCACCCGACACCACCACCGACGACGGCCCGTTCACCGCCGCCACCGACACCCGGCCCTCCCACCGGCCGACCAACTCCCGCACCACCGACACACCACGCGCCACCGACACCATGCCGCCAAGCCCCGACAGAGCGCGCAGCGCACGCGAACGCAACGCCACCACCAGCGCCGCATCCTCCAACGACAGAGCACCCGCCACACACGCGGCCGCGATCTCACCCTGCGAATGACCCACCACCGCAGCAGGCCGCACCCCACACGACCGCCACACCTCCGCCAACGACACCATCACAGCCCACAACACCGGCTGCACCACATCCACCCGCTCCAGCGAAGGAGCACCCTCCACACCCCGCACCACATCCAGCAACGACCACTCGACGTGCGGTGACAGGGCGGCCGCGCACTCCGCCATGCGGGCGGCGAACACCGGGGAGGTGTCCAGGAGTTCGACGGCCATGCCGGTCCACTGGGAGCCCTGGCCCGGGAAGACGAACACGGCGCCCGGTCCGGTCTCGGCGACGCCGTCCACCACGCGGGCGGACGGCTCGTCGGCGGCGAGCGCGTCAAGGCCGGAGAGGAGGCCGTCGAGGTCGCTGCCGACGACGACCGCGCGGTGGTCCATGGCGACGCGGGTCGAGACCAGCGAGTGCGCCACGTCCAGCGCGCCCGCGCCACTGTCGCGCACGGATCCGGCCAGCCGCGCCGCCTGCTCCCGCACCGCCTCACGCGACTTCGCCGACACCACCCACGGCAGCCACGCCGGAGCCCGGACCGGCTCGCCGTCAGCCCCGTCGGCCGGCTCCGGCTCCGGGGCCTGTTCGAGGATGAGGTGGCCGTTGGTGCCGCTGATGCCGAAGGAGGAGATGCCCGCGCGGCGTGGCCGGCCGGCGTCCGGCCACGGGGTGGCCTCGGTGACCAGGCGGACCGCACCGCCGGACCAGTCGACGACCGAGGTGGGTTCGGTGATGTGCAGGCTCCTGGGCACCATGCCGTGCCGCATCGCGAGCACCATCTTCATCATGCCGCCGACACCCGCGGCGGCCTGGGTGTGGCCGATGTTCGACTTCAGCGAGCCGAGCAGCAGCGGCCGGTCGGCGGGACGGTCCTGGCCGTAGGTGGCGAGGATGGCCTGCGCCTCGATGGGGTCGCCGAGCGGGGTGCCGGTGCCGTGCGCCTCGACCACGTCGATCTCGGTGGCGGACAGTCCGGCGTTGGCGAGGGCCTGGCGGATGACGCGCTGCTGCGAGGGCCCGTTGGGGGCGGTGAGGCCGTTGGAGGCGCCGTCCTGGTTGAGGGCGGAGCCGCGCACCACGGCGAGCACGGGGTGGCCGTTGCGGCGGGCGTCGGACAGGCGCTCCAGCAGGACGAGGCCGACGCCCTCGGCGAAGCCCATGCCGTCGGCGCCCTCGGCGAACGCCTTGCAGCGGCCGTCGGGGGCGAGGCCGCGCTGCCGGGAGAACTCCACGTAGGGCTCGGGGGTGGACATGATGGTGACGCCGCCGGCCAGGGCCATGGTGCACTCGCCGGTGCGCAGCGACTGCAGGGCCAGGTGCAGGGCGACCATGGAGGACGAGCAGCCGGTGTCCATGGTGACGGCGGGGCCCTCGAAGCCGTACGTGTAGGACAGTCGGCCGGAGGCGATGCTGGAGGCGTTACCGGTCATGAGGTGGCCGGCCAGCTGCTCCTGGGCGGCGGCGCCGCCGAGGCGGACCTGGTAGTCGGTGTTGATGGTGCCGACGAAGACCCCGGTGGCGGTGGAACGCAGGGTCTCCGGGTCGATGCCGGCGCGTTCGAACGTCTCCCAGGACGTCTCCAGGAGCAGGCGCTGCTGCGGGTCCATGGCGAGGGCCTCGCGCGGGGAGATCCCGAAGAACGCCGGGTCGAATCCGGCGACGTCCTGGATGAAGCCGCCCTCACGGCTGTAGGTGGTGCCCTGCCGTTCGGAGTCGGGGTCGTACATCGAGTCGAGGTCCCAGCCGCGGTCGGCGGGCGGGGTGGACACCGCGTCGACCTCGGCGACCATCAGGTCCCAGAGTTCCTCGGGGCTGGTGACCCCTCCGGGGAAGCGGCAGGCCATGGCGACCACGGCCATCGGCTCGTCGGTGACGCCGGCCGCGACGACCACGGGTGCGGCGGCGGGCCGCTGTCCGCCGAGCAGCCGGTCCTTGAGGTGGTCGACGACGGCGGCGGTGTTGGGGTGGTCGAACAGGAGCGTCGTGGGCAGCTTGACGTCGGTGGCGGCGGTGATGCGGTTGCGCACCTCGACGGCGGTGAGCGAGTCGAAGCCCAGGTCCTTGAAGGCGCGGTGCACGTCGACGGCCTCGGGCGAGGCGTGGCGCAGGGCGGTGGCGACCTCGGCACGGACCAGGTCGGTGAGCAGGCGGTCCTGGTCGGCGGGGGCGAGACCGCGCAGCCGGTCGCGCAGGGCGTGGGTGTCGGGCGCGGCGGCCTTCGCGGCCTCCAGGGCGCGGCGGACCTCGGGCAGGTCGCCGATGAGGGGGCTGGGCCGGGCGGCGGTCAGGACACCGGCGTACGAGGGCCAGTCGACGTCGACGACGGTGGCGTGCGAGGCGCCCTCGGTGACGGCGGCGCGCAGTGCGGCGACGGCGGTGTCGGGCGCCATCGGGGTGAGTCCGTCGTGGCGCATCCGGTCGGTGAGGACGTCGGCGGTGGCCATGCCGGCGTCGGCCCAGGGGCCCCAGGCGACGGAGGTGACGGGCAGGCCGGCGGCGCGGCGCTGCTCGGCGACGGCGTCGAGGTAGGCATTGGCGGCGGCGTAGTTGGCCTGTCCGGCGTTGCCGAGGACGCCGACGACGGAGGAGAACAGCACGAACATCGACAGGTCGTGGTCGCGGGTGAGTTCGTGCAGGTGTGCGGTGCCGAGGGTCTTGGGGCGCAGGACGGCGTCGAAGCGGTCCGGGGTGAGCGCGTCGAGGACGCCGTCGTCGAGGACGCCCGCGGCGTGGACGACGCCGGTGAGCGGCAGGTCGGCGGGGAGGGAGCCGAGGAGCGCGGCGAGCTGGTCGCGGTCGGCGACGTCGCAGTCGGCGACGGTGACGCGGGCGCCGTGGGCGGTGAGTTCGGCGGTGAGCTCGGCGACGCCGGGAGCGTCGGGGCCGCGGCGGCTCGTGAGGACCAGGTGCCGGGTGCCGGCGGCGGCCAGGGAGCGGGCGACGTGGGCGCCGAGGGCGCCGGTGCCGCCGGTGATCAGGACGGTGTCGTGCGCCGCCCAGGTGCCGGTGGGGTCGGCGTCGCCGGCGGGTTCGGGCAGCGGCATCCGGGCGAGCCGTCGGGCGTAGGAGCCGGCGGCGCGCACGGCGAGCTGGTCCTCGGTGCCGCCGAGGAGGCCGGGCAGGCGGTCGAGGGCGCGCGGGTCGGGGGTGGGCGGCAGGTCGACGAGTCCGCCCCAGGTGTCCGGGAGTTCGAAGGCGACGGCGCGGCCGAAGCCCCAGGTCTCGGCCTGGACGGGCGAGGTCAGCGGGTCCCGGCTGTCGACGGAGACGGCGCCGCGGGTGAGCGCCCACAGGCGGGTGCCGGTGCCGGCGAGGGCGTGCGTCAGGTCCTTGACGGCGGCGAGGCCGCGCGGGAGGGCGGGGTGGTCGGGGTGCGGTCGCTCGTCGAGGGCGAGCAGCGACAGCACTCCGGCGGGGTCCTCGCCGTCGGGGGTGGTGAGCAGGGCGGTGAGGGCGGCGGTGTCCTCGTCGCCGGTGAGGTCGTGGCGTTCGACGCGCAGGCCGCGGGCGGTGAGGACGGTGAGGACGTCGTCGACCCAGGGGTCGTCGGCGTGCCCGGCCGGGACGAGCGCGGGCCAGCGGCCGGCGGGGGCGGGGCCGGCGGCGCCGGTCAGCGGGGTCCAGTGGACGCGGTGCCGCCAGGAGTCGAGGGTGGTGCGCAGGGTGCGGCGGCGGCGCCAGGAGGCGAGTGCGGGCAGCAGGCTGCTGAAGGCCTCGGTGTCGTCGCCGGTGATGTCCAGGACGGTGGACAGACGGGTGACGTCACCGCTCTCGACGGCGGACCAGAACTCGCCGTCGGCGGGGTCGCCGCCGGTGCCGGTCGGCCGGTCGGTCTCGTCGGGGGTGAGCCAGTACCAGTCGCGGCGGAAGGGGTAGGTGGGGAGGTCGACGCGGCGGGGGCGGGTGCCTTCGTAGAACGCGTCCCAGTCGACGTCCGCGCCGTACGCCCACGCCTCGCCGAGCGACAGCGTGAACCGCTCCCAGCCGCCCTCGTCACGACGCAGCGTCCCCACCACACCCGCGGCGACACCCGCGTCCTCGACCGTCTCCCGCACCCCCGTCGCCACGACCGGATGCGCACTCACCTCCACCAGCACCCGGAAACCGTCCGCCAGCAGCGCACGCGTCGCCGCCTCGAACTCCACCGTCCCCCGCAGATTCCGGTACCAGTAACCGGCGTCCAGCCCGGCCGTGTCGAACACACCACCCGACACCGTCGAATAGAACGGCACCTCACACGAACGCGGCGTCACCGGAGCCAGCAGCTCCGCCAACTCCCCCTCGATACGCTCCACATGAGCCGAGTGCGACGCGTAGTCCACCGCCACCCGACGGGCCCGCACCCCCTGCGCCTCACACACCACCAGCAGCTCGTCCAACGCATCCGCGTCACCCGACACCACCACCGACGACGGCCCGTTCACCGCCGCCACCGACACCCGGCCCTCCCACCGGCCGACCAACTCCCGCACCACCGACACACCACGCGCCACCGACACCATGCCGCCCGCACCCGACAGAGCACGCAACGCACGCGAACGCAACGCCACCACCAGCGCCGCATCCTCCAACGACAGACCACCCGCCACACACGCGGCCGCGATCTCACCCTGCGAATGACCCACCACCGCAGCAGGCCGCACACCACACGAGCGCCACACCTCCGCCAACGACACCATCACAGCCCACAACACCGGCTGCACCACATCCACCCGCTCCAGCGAAGGAGCACCCTCCACACCCCGCACCACATCCAGCAACGACCACTCGACGTGGGGGGCGAGCGCGTCGGCGCAGGCGGACATCCGCCGGGCGAACACCGGGGAGGTGTTGAGGAGTTCGTTGGCCATGCCGGTCCACTGGGAGCCCTGGCCGGGGAAGACGAAGACGACGCCGCCGCCTTCGGTGGCGGTGCCGTCGACGAGGCCGGGGGCGGGCCGGCCGGCGGCAAGGGCGTCGAGTCCGGCGAGCAGGTCGTCGAGGCCGCTGCCCACGACGACCGAACGGTGCTCCATCGCGACCCGCGTCGACACCAGCGAGTGCGCCACGTCCAGCGCGTCCGCGCCGACGTCCGCGCCGCGCACGGACGCGGCCAGCCGCGCCGCCTGCTCCCGCACCGCCTCACGCGACTTAGCCGACACCACCCACGGCAGCCACGCCGGAGCCCGGACCGGCTCGCCGTCGGCCCCGTCGGCCGGCTCCGGCTCCGGCTCCGGGGCCTGCTCCAGCACCAGGTGGGCGTTGGTGCCGCTGACGCCGAAGGAGGACACGGCGGCGCGGCGCGGCCGGCCGGTCTCCGGCCAGTCGGTGTGCTCGGTGAGCAGGTCGACGGCGCCGCCGGCCCAGTCGGCGTGCGGGGTGGGCGCGTCGATGTGGAGGCTCTTGGGCAGCGTGCCGTGCCGCATGGCCTGCACCATCTTGATGACGCCGCCGACACCGGAGGCGGCCTGGGTGTGGCCGATGTTCGACTTCAGCGAGCCGAGCAGCAGCGGCCGCTCGGCGGGACGGTCCTGGCCGTAGGTGGCCAGCAGCGCCTGGGCCTCGATCGGGTCGCCCAGGGTCGTGCCGGTGCCGTGCGCCTCGACCACGTCGACCTCGGCGGCGGACAGTCCGGCGTCGATCAGGGCCTGGCGGATCAGGCGCTGCTGCGAGGGCCCGTTGGGGGCGGTGAGGCCGTTGGAGGCGCCGTCCTGGTTGATGGCGGAGCCGCGGATGACGGCGAGGACCCGGTGGCCGTTGCGGCGGGCGTCGGAGAGCCGCTCCAGCAGGACCATGCCGACGCCCTCGGACCAGGCGGTGCCGTCGGCGGCGGCGGCGAACGCCTTGCAGCGGCCGTCGGCGGCCAGGCCGCGCTGGCGGGCGAACTCGGTGAACATCTTCGGTGTCGACATGACGGTGGCGCCGCCGGCCAGGGCGAGGGAGCACTCCCCCTGGCGCAGGGAACGCACGGCCAGGTGGAGGGCGACCAGGGAGGAGGAGCAGGCGGTGTCGACGGTGACGGCGGGGCCCTCGAAGCCGTACGTGTAGGACAGACGGCCGGAGGCGACGGCGACCGTGTTGCCGGTCAGGAGGTGTCCGGCGACCTCCTCGTGACGGCCGCGCGCGGCGCCGTCGTAGTCGCCGTGCCCGGTGCCGACGAAGACGCCGGTGGGGCTGCCGGTGAGGGAGTCGGGGAGGATGCCGGCACGCTCCAAAGCCTCCCAGGAGGTCTCCAGGAGCAGGCGCTGCTGCGGGTCCATGGCGAGGGCCTCGCGCGGGGAGATCCCGAAGAACGCCGGGTCGAACTCGCCGGCCTCGTGCAGGAAGCCGCCCTCGCGGGTGTAGGTGGTGCCGTGGTGGGCGGGGTCGGGGTGGAAGAGCCGGTCGAGGTCCCAGCCGCGGTTGGCGGGGAACGCGGAGATGGCGTCCACGCCGTCCCGGGCCAGCTCCCACAGTTCCTCGGGCGAGCGGGCACCGCCGGGGTAGCGGCAGGCCATGGCGACGACGGCGACGGGCTCGCGGTCGCGGTTCTCGGCCTCGCTGAGCTGCTGCCGGGCCTCCTGGAGGTCGGCGATCGCCCGCTTGAGGTACGCGCGGAGCTTGTCCTCGTTCGACATCAGGTGCCCACCTCTCACTCGGATTCCGGAAAACGCGGAGAGCGGCGATGTCCGGATCCACGCCCCGTCCCTGTCGGAAGGACCGGCGGTGCGCGGGGAGCGCCGACCGGCGGTCTTCCGGTCCGGGTCGCAGGCCGACCCGGTCCGGTGGTCAGTCTGGCCGTCACGGACTGCGGGTTTCCCTAGAGCCTCGGAGGAAAGAGGGGGCCGGGCGCCGTGGTGGGTGCCACGTGCGCCCGGCCCGGGGTGGAGAACTGGTGAATTCCCTCGTGCCGGCTCGGTTATGGGGCTGCTCGGCCGTTCATCGGTCGGCGGCCGCCGGGGCCTCCAGCTCGGTCAGCCACTCGTCGATGAGGGCGGCGGCCGCGCCGGAGTCCTCACGGATCACGGAGAGGTGGTCGGCGTCGACGGGCCGTACGGTGGCCGACGGCACAAGCGGCCGGTGCAGGGTGTCGGCGTCCGGTGCGGGGACGCCCTCGATGAGGGCGCGGGTGCACTTGATCTCGAGTACGGGCGCGGTGGTGGGGTGCACGTCGAGGGCGTTGAGCAGGACCATCCAGCGGCCCATCGCGGACAGCCGGGAGTTGGTGAGCCGGACGGGCGAGTCGTCGACGGCGGTGAAGTTGAACCGCATCATGCCCGAGAAGTCCACGCCCTCGTCGTTCTTGTGCTGGATGCTCAGGGTGTCGAGCAGTACGACGGCGGCGGGGCGGATGCCCCACGTGGTCTCCAGTACGCCGGCGGCGGCGTAGGCGAGGGAGCCGCCCGAGGAGTGGCCGACGAGGACGAAGGGCCGTCCGTCGGCGGCCTGCAGGGCGCTCTCGGCGATCACCCGGGCGGCGGCCTCGGGCCCGGCGGGCAGGGCCTCGCCGGTGGCGAAGCCGACCAGCGGCAGTGCGGCCACGTCGCGGCTGCCCCGGAAGTGGGCGGAGAGCTGGGCGTACTGGTGGACGCCGCCGTTGGCGGTGGGCGCGCTGACGCAGACCAGTCTCGAGGCGGCCGGGCCCTCGGCGAGCGTCACCGGCCAGGGCAGGTCCTCGAGTTCGGCGGTCGCCTCGAAGGTGGGCCGCAGGGCGGCGACGGTGGCCAGCATGCGCTGTGCCTCCCGGGTCTTGCCCTGGGCGAGGCCGTCGAGGAACAGCCGCTCCATCGAGTCGTTCTCGACCGGGCCGCCCGGCACGCCGCCGCCCCGGGGGACGGAACCGCCGCCCTGGGTGCCCAGTTCGGTGAGCAGCCAGGAGGTGAGGCCGTTCGGGGAGCCGCTGTCGTAGACGATGCCGGCGGGCAGTTGGAGGCCGGTGGCCTCGCTGAGCCTGCGGCGCAGTTCGATGCTGATGAGGGAGTCGAAGCCGAGCTCCAGGAAGTCCCGTTCGGGGTCGACCTCGGAGGTGTCGGGGTGGCCGAGGAGTTCCGCGGCGCAGGTGACGACCAGGTCGTGCAGGGCTTGTTCCTGTTCGGCGGCGCCGAGGGTCGTCAGCCGGTCGCGGAAGGACGCCGGGTCGGCGGCGCCGACCGGCACCGTGGAGACGGTCGCGGCCGGGCGGGCCGTGCGTGCGGCGGGTGCGGCGGACCGGTCGGCGGCGCCGGGGCCGAGCAGCCGGGCGGCGGACGACGGGCGCAGGGCCAGTGCCTCGACCGACAGGACGGGCCGGCCGGCGGGGTCGACGGCTGCGATGGACACGGTGTCCTCCCCCGCCTTGGCCAGGCGCACCCGCAGCCGGGCGGCGCCGGAGGCGTGCAGGGACACCCCGGACCAGGCGAACGGCAGCAGGCCCTGGTCGGCGTCCTTCAGTTCGACGAACTCCACGGCGTGCAGTGCGGCGGTGAGCAGGGCCGGGTGCAGGGCGAACAGTTCGGCGTCGTCCGTGCGGCCGGGCAGTTCCAGTTCGGCGAAGACCTCCTCGCCGCGGGTCCAGGCGGCGCGCAGGCCCTGGAAGAGGGGACCGTACTCGGTGCGCTCGTAGAAGCCGGTCAGGTCGAGGGGTTCGGCGCCCTGCGGCGGCCACGGGGCGGCGTCGAACTCGACCTGCCGCTCGTCGGGGGCGAGGACGCCGGTGGCGTGCCGGGTCCACGGCTCGTCGGGGGCGTCGGCGGAGCGGGAGTGGATGCCGAGTTCCCGGTTGCCGGACCCGTCGGGGGCACCGACGCGCACCTGGACGGCGACGGCGCTCCCGGCGTCGAGCGCGAGCGGGGTGGTGAGGGTGAGGTCCTGCACCCGGCCGCAGCCCACCTGGTCGCCGGCGCGCACGGCCAGTTCGAGGAAGCCGGTCGCCGGGAAGAGGACCATGCCGCCCATGGTGTGGTCGGCGAGCCAGGGGTGGGTGCGCAGGGACACCCGCCCGGTGAGCAGCACTCCGCCGGTGTCGGCCAGTGCCACCGCCGCGCCGAGCAGGGGGTGTTCGGCGGGGGTGAGTCCGGCGCCGGCCACGTCCCCGGCGAAGGCGAGGGGCCGCGGCCAGTAGGCGCGGTGCTGCCAGGGGTAGGTGGGGACGTCGGTGCGGCGGGCGCCGCTTCCCTCGTAGAAGGCGGCCCAGTCGACGCGGACGCCCGCGACGTGCAGTTCGGCCAGCCCGGTGAGCAGTGCGGTCTGTTCGTCGCGCCGGGCGCGCAGGGCGGGTGCCGCCACGGCGTCCGCCTCGTCCCCGAGGGTCCCCCGGGTCAGGGCGGTGAGGACGGCGCCGGGCCCCAGCTCCAGGAAGGCGTCCGCTCCCCCGTCGGCCAGCGCGCGCACGCCGTCGGCGAAGCGGACGGTGCCGCGGACGTGGCGCACCCAGTAGTCGGCCGAGCACAGCAGCTCGGGGCCGGCGATCTCGCCGGTCACGTTGGAGACGACGGGGATGGCCGGTTCGACGTACGTCAGCTTCTCGGCGACCGCGCGGAAGGCGTCGAGCATCGGCTCCATCAGGCCCGAGTGGAAGGCGTGGCTGACGGAGAGGCGCTGCGTCTTGCGGCCCTGCGCGGCGAACTCCTCCGCCAGCGCCACGACCTCGGACTCGGCGCCCGCGATCACCACCGCGTCCGGACCGTTCACCGCCGCCAGGGCGATGTCATCGGTCAGGCGCGGGGTGATCTCCTCCTCGGTCGCCTGCACGGCCACCATCGCGCCACCGGCCGGGAGTTCCTGCATCAGCCGGGCACGCGCCGCGACCAGCGCGCACGCGTCCTCCAACGACAGCACCCCGGCCACGTGCGCGGCGGTGATCTCACCCACGGAATGCCCGGCCACGAACTCCGGCCGCACACCCCACGACTCGACCAGCCGGAACAACGCCACCTCGACGGCGAACAGCGCGGGCTGAGTGAACCCGGTCGTGTCCAGGAGTCCCGCCTCGGGCGTGCCCTCCTCCGCGAACAGCACCTCCCGCAGCGGACGC
Source organism: Streptomyces capillispiralis (assembly GCF_007829875.1). NCBI lineage: Bacteria > Bacillati > Actinomycetota > Actinomycetes > Kitasatosporales > Streptomycetaceae > Streptomyces > Streptomyces capillispiralis. Next base: position 269,593 of record NZ_VIWV01000001.1, read on the forward strand.
TCCAGCTCCGCGTCGAGGTGGCGCAGTACGGCGTCCAGGGCCTCGGCGAACACCGGGAAGGCGGCGTACAGTTCACGCCCCATCCCGGCCCGCTGCGAACCCTGGCCCGAGAACAGGACGGCGAGCGAGCGCTGTGCCGCGCGACCGCGCGCGACCTCGACGGGCCGCTCGCCCTCCGTGCCCGCGAGGAGGACCGCCCGGTGCTCGAACACCGACCGCCCCGACGCCAGGGAGAAGCCCACGTCCAGTGCGGTGGCGTCGGTCAGGGCCGACACACCCGCGAGCTGTGCGTCCAGGGCGCCCTTCGTCTTGCCGGCGACCGGCCACGGCACGACCGTCGGGTGGGCCGTCGGTGCCGCGGGCCGCTCCGGCTCCTCCGGTTCGGGGGCCTGCTCGACGACCAGGTGGGCGTTGGTGCCACTGATGCCGAAGGACGACACGGCGGCGCGGCGCGGCCGACCGGTCTCCGGCCAGGGGGTGCGTTCGGTGAGGAGACGGACGTTGCCCGCGGTCCAGTCGACATGGGTGGAGGGCGCGTCGACGTGGAGGGTCTTGGGCAGCACGCCGTGGCGGATGGCCAGGACGGTCTTGATGACGCCGGCGACACCGGCGGCGGCCTGGGAGTGGCCGATGTTGGACTTCACCGAGCCGAGCAGCAGCGGCCGGTCCTCGGGGCGGTCCTGGCCGTAGGTGGCCAGCAGTGCCTGTGCCTCGATGGGGTCGCCCAGGGGTGTGCCCGTGCCGTGGGCCTCGACGGCGTCCACGTCGGCGGGTGAGAGTCCGGCGCTGGCGAGGGCCTGCCGGATGACGCGCTGCTGCGAGGGCCCGTTGGGGGCGGTGAGCCCGTTGGAGGCGCCGTCCTGGTTGACCGCGGAGCCACGGACGACGGCGAGGACCTGGTGCCCGTTGCGGCGGGCGTCGGAGAGCCGTTCCAGGACGAGGACGCCGGCGCCCTCGGACCAGCCGGTGCCGTCCGCGGAGTCGGCGAACGCCTTGCAGCGGCCGCTGGTGGAGATGCCGCCCTGGCGGGTGAAGCCGGAGAAGCCCATCGGGGTGGACATGACGGTGACGCCGCCCGCCAGGGCGAGGCCGCACTCGCCCTGGCGCAGGGACTGGGCGGCCAGGTGGACGGCGACCAGGGAGGAGGAGCAGGCGGTGTCCACGGTGACCGCCGGGCCGGCGAGGTCGAAGGCGTAGGCGACGCGGCCGGAGACGACGCTGGCGGTGAGGCCGGTGGTGGCGTGGCCCTCCGCGTCCTCGCGGGAGTTCATCACGACGCCGACGTAGTCGACGCCGGCGGTGCCGACGAACACGCCGGTGCGGGAGCCGCGCAGGGACACCGGATCGAGGCCGGCGCGTTCCACCGCTTCCCAGGTGGTCTCCAGCAGCAGTCGCTGCTGCGGGTCCATGGCGACGGCCTCGCGCGGCGAGATGCCGAAGAACCCGGCGTCGAAGGCGGCGGCGTCGACGAAGCCGCCCTCGGCGGCGGCGCTGCTGCCCGCTCCCTCGCCGCCCAGGGCGTCGAGGTCCCAGCCCCGGTCGGTGGGGAACGGGGCGATGCCGTCGCGGCCCTCGTCCAGCAGCCGCCAGAAGTCCTCCGGGGAGGCGACCTCGCCGGGCAGCCGGCAGGCCATGCCCACGATGGCGATCGGCTCGTGCCGGCTCGCCTCGGCCTCCTCCAGCCGCCGACGGGTCTTGTGCAGGTCGGCCGTGACCCACTTGAGGTAGTCGACGAGCTTTTTGTCATCGGACATGACGGGAGAACCCTTCCTGTGGTGAATCGGCTCGTCTCAGTGGTCGCCCATGCGGCCGAGCTCGTTGTCGATGAAGGCGAACACCTCGTCGGCGCTGGCCGATTCGAAGGCGTCGTCCACGGGAGTGCCGGTCGACTCCGGCGCGCTGCCGCGCACCTTGTCCAGCATCTGGCCGAGCCGGAGGGCGAGTCCCGCGCGGGTGATCTCGTCGTGCTCGCCCGCCGTGAAGAGCGCCTCCAGGCGGTCGAGTTCGGCGAGCAGCGAGGGGCCCTGGGGGCCCTCGTCGCCGGGGGCCAGCTCGGAGACGAAGTGTTCGGCGAGTGCCGTGGGGGTCGGGTAGTCGAAGACCAGGGTGGCCGGCAGGCGCAGCCCGGTCGCCGTGGAGAGGTGGTTGCGCAGTTCCAGAGCGGTCAGCGAGTCGAAGCCGAGTTCCCGGAACTCCTGGGTCACGTCGACGGCCTTCGGCGTGGCGTGGCCGAGCACCCGGGCGGCCTGCTCGCGGACCAGGTCGGTGACGTAACGGACGCGTTCGTCGGCGCGCAGTTCGCCGAGCTTGGCGCCGAGGGCGGCGGCCGCTCCGGCCGCGTCGGTGGCGGCCGCGGTGCGGCGGCTGCTCCTGACCATGCCGCGGAAGAGCGGCGGCAGGTCCTCGGGGGCGGCGCCGCGCATGGCGCCGGGGGCGAGGCCGACCAGGACCAGGAACGACTCGTCGGAGCCGCGTGCGATGTCGAAGAGGCCGAAGCCCTGGTCGACGGAGAGCGGCGGGAGGCCGCCGGACTGCATGCGGCGCATGTCGGTGTCGGAGAGGGTGCTGGTCATGCCGCCGTCGTGGGACCAGGGGCCCCAGGCGAGCGAGGTGCCGGCCAGGCCCTGGGAGCGGCGGTGCGCGGTCAGGGCGTCGAGGAAGGAGTTGGCCGCGGCGTAGTTGCCCTGGCCGGGGCTGCCCATGACGCCGGCGATGGACGAGAACGGCAGGAACGCGGCCAGGTCCAGGTGGCGGGTGAGTTCGTGCAGGTGCCAGGCGGCGTCGACCTTGGGCCGCAGGACGGCGGCGAGCCGTTCCGGGGTGAGCGAGGCGACGACGCCGTCGTCGAGGACGCCCGCCGTGTGCACGACCGCGGTGAGCGGGTGTGCGGCGGGGACGCCGGCGAGGAGGGCGGCGGTGGCGTCGCGGTCGGCGGTGTCGCAGGCGGCGACGGTCACCTCGGCGCCCAGCTCGCGCAGTTCGGCGGCGAGTTCGGCGGCGCCGGGCGCGTCCGGGCCCCGCCGGCCGGCCAGCAGCAGGTGCCGCATGCCCGAGGCGGCGAGGCGGCGGGCGAGGTGTCCGCCGAGCGCGCCGGTGCCGCCGGTGATGAGGACGGTGCCGTCGGGATTCCAGCGCGGCGGCATCGTCAGCACGATCTTGCCGACGTGCCTGGCCCGGCTCATGAACCGGAACGCCTCGCGTGCCCGCCGCACGTCCCACACCTTGAGCGGCAGGGGCCGCAGGGCGCCCTCGGCGAACAGGTCGAGGAGTTCTTCGAGGAGTTCGCGGTTGCGGGCGGGTCCGGCCTCGCCGAGGTCGAAGGCCCGGTAGGTCACGCGGTCGATCGAACGCTGGTCGCGGATGTCGGTCTTGCCCATCTCCAGGAACCGGCCGCCGTCCGCCGTCAGCCGCAGCGACGCGTCCACGAACTCGCCCGCGAGCGCGTTCAGTACGACATCCACACCCCGGCCACCGGACACCGCCCGGAACTTCTCCTCGAAGCCCAGATCACGCGAGGACGCGATGTGGTCGTCGTCCAGACCGAGCCCGCGCAGCGTGTCCCACTTGCCCTCACTCGCGGTCGCGAACACCTCCGCGCCCAGATGCCGGGCCAACTGCACCGCCGCCATACCGACACCGCCCGCACCGGCGTGCACCAGCACCGACTCCCCCGCCCGCAGACCCGCCAGGTCACGGAAGGCGTACAGGGCGGTGAGGAACACCAGCGGCACGGAGGCCGCCTCCTGCTGGGTCCAGGCGTCGGGGACGCGGGCGAGGTAGTGCTCGTCGGCGACGACGACCGGCCCGAACCCGCCGGGCACGGTTCCGAACACCCGGTCGCCGGGCCGCAGTTGGGTGACGGCGGAACCCACGGCCGTGACCGTACCGGCGGCCTCGGTGCCCATCGGGCCGGACTCGCCGGGGTACATGCCGAGCGCGTTGAGGACGTCGCGGAAGTTCAGACCGGTCGCGTCGACGTCGATCCTCACCTCGTGGTCGTCGAGCGGTCGCAGCACCTCCGGGCACGGGGCGAGGACGAGGTTGTCCAGGGTGCCCTTGCCGGTGGTGTCGAGCCGCCACGGCACGTCGACGGGCGGGAGCAGTCCGGCGCCGGTGGCGAGGCGGTCCAGCCGGCCGACGCGGACGGTGCCCCCGCGCACGGCGAACTGGGCGTCGCCGGTGGCGAGCAGGGCCGGCAGGTCCGGCAGCAGTGCCTGGACGTCGTCCTGTCCGTCGAGGTCGACGAGGACGAACCGGTCCGGGTTCTCGGACTGGGCCGAGCGCACCAGACCCCAGGCGGCACCCGCGGCGAGGTCCCGTACGGTCTCGCCGTCGGCGGCGGACACCGCGTCACGGGTGACGAAGACCAGGCGGGTGCGGTCGAACCGGTCGTGGTCCAGCCACTGGCGTACGAGTTCCAGGGTGCGGGCGGTGAGGGCGTGGACGGCGCCGGGGACGTCCGTGCCGGGTGCGGCCGGGTCGCCGCCGCCCGCGTCCGTGCCGTCCGGGGCCGTGTACTCCCCGTGGAGCGGGACGAGGACGTAGTCGGGGGCGTCGGCCGGGTCGGTGAGGTCGGCGAGGGACGACAGTGCGGTGCCGGTGCCGAAGACGTCGGCGCCCAGGGTGACGGCCCGCAGCCCCTCGGTGGGCTTGACCTCGGGGGCGGTGACCCAGTCGAGGCGGAACACCGGTTCCTGGCCGCCGGTGGCCACCGGGGCGCGCGGCACGCTCGGGGCGCGCAGCACCAGGGCCTCGGCGGACAGCACGGGCGCGCCCTCGGCGTCGACCGCCGTGAGCGTGACCGACTCGTCGCCGAGCCTGGTGATGCGGGCCCGCAGGGTGGTGGCGCCGCCGGCGTGCAGCGAGACGCCGTTCCAGATGTACGGCAGCAGCGGGTTGTCCTCGCTGCCGACGCCGAGGTAGCCGTTGGCGTGCTGGACGGCGTCGAGCAGGGCCGGGTGGATGCCGAAGTACTGGGCGTCCCCGGCGATCTCCTCGGGCAGGGCGACCTCGACGAAGGCCTCCTGTCCGCGGATCCACACCTTGCGCATCCCCTGGAAGCAGGGGCCGTACTCGGTGCGCTCGTAGGTGCCGTCGATCGGCATCGGCTGGGCGTCCGCCGGCGGCCAGACGGGGACGTCGAACGGGGCGGTGTGCTCCGCGGCGGCGAGGGATCCGGTGGCGTGCCGGGTCCAGGGGGCGTCGGTGGCGTCGGACGGGCGGGAGTAGAACGCGATGGTGCGGGTCCCCTCCTCGTCCGGGGCGCCGAGGACGACCTGGAGGGCGGTGGGCACCTTCTCGTTCAGCACCATCGGGGTGGACAGGACGAGTTCCTGGACCCGGCCGCAGCCGACCTGGTCGGCGGCGCGGACGGCCATCTCCAGGTAGCCGGTGCCGGGCAGGACGACCGTGCCGCCGACCTTGTGGTCGAGCAGCCAGGGGTGGACCCGCATGGAGATCTGGCTGGTGAACAGCGCGCCCTCGGAGTCGGCCAGCGGCACGGCGGCGCCGAGCAGCGGGTGGTCGGCGGAGACCAGGCCGGCGGAGCTGACGTCGCCGGTGAGGGCGGCCGGGCGGGGCCAGAACCGCTCCCGCTGGAAGGGGTAGGTCGGCAGTTCGGTGCGGCGCGCCCCGGTGCCCTCGAACCAGGCCGCCCAGTCGACGCGGACACCGGCCGTGTGGAGCCGGGCGAGCGCGGTGAGCAGCGCGGTCTCCTCGTCGCGGTCCGCGCGCAGCGCGGGCACGGCGACGGCGTCGAGGCCGGTGTCCAGGCAGCGCTGGGTCAGCGCGGTGAGGACACCGCCGGGTCCGGCCTCCAGGAACGCGCTCACTCCGGCGTCGGCCAGGGCGCGCACGCCGTCGGCGTAGCGGACGGTGCCGCGGACGTGGCGCACCCAGTAGTCGGCCGAGCACAGCAGCCCCGGGTCCGCGATCTCGCCGGTCACGTTGGAGACGACGGGGATGCGCGGTTCGGCGTACGTCAGTCCCTCCGCGACGGCGCGGAAGGCGTCCAGCATCGGCTCCATCAGCGGCGAGTGGAAGGCGTGACTCACCGTCAGGCGCTGCGTCTTGCGGCCGTCCGCCGTGAACAGGGCGGCGAGGGTGAGGACGTCCTCCTCGGTGCCGGCGACGACGACGGAGTCGGGTCCGTTGACGGCGGCCAGCGCCACGCCGTCGGTGAGCCTGGGGGTGATCTCCTCCTCGGTGGCCTGTACGGCGATCATGGCGCCGCCGGACGGGAGTTCCTGCATCAGCCGGGCGCGGGCGGCGACCAGCGTGCAGGCGTCCTCCAGCGACAGGACACCGGCCACGTGCGCGGCCGTGATCTCACCGACGGAGTGACCGGCCACGTAGTCGGGCCGCACGCCCCAGGACTCGACGAGCCGGTACAGGGCGACCTCGACGGCGAACAGCGCGGGCTGGGTGTAGCCGGTGGTGTCGAGGAGGGCCGCCTCGGGCGTGCCCTCTTCGGCGAACAGGGCGGTGCGCAGGGGGACTTCGCCGACGGTGTCCAGGCGGGCCAGTACGGCGTCCAGGGCCTCGGCGAACACCGGGAAGGCGGAGTACAGTTCGCGCCCCATGCCGGCCCGCTGGGAGCCCTGGCCGGAGAACAGGACGGCGGTGGTGCGGTACGCGGCGCGGCCCCGCGCCACCTCGAGGGGTTCCCCGCCGGGTCCGGTGAGGAGGACCGCGCGGTGATCGAGCAGGGCGCGGCCGGTGGCCAGGGAGTGGCCCACGTCCAACGGGGACCTGCCGGTCAGGGCGGCGATGCGGGCCACCTGGGCGTCCAGGGCCTCCTCGGACTTCGCGGAGACGGGCCACGGGACGACCGAGGGGGCCGGGGCGGGGGCCGCCGTGCCGGTCGTCGCGGAGCCGGCCGGTTCGGGCCCCGCCTCGGGCTCGGGTGCCTGCTCGATGATGGTGTGGGCGTTGGTGCCGCTGATGCCGAACGACGAGATGCCCGCGCGCCACGGCCTGCCGGTCTCCGGCCAGGGGGACGGCTCGGTGAGCAGGCGCACCGCGCCGGCCTCCCAGTCGACGTGCGTGGAGGGCTTGTCGACGTGGAGGGTCTTCGGCAGGACGGCGTGCCGCATCGCCATGACGGTCTTGATGATGCCGGCGACGCCGGCGGCGGCCTGGGTGTGGCCGATGTTCGACTTGAGGGAGCCGAGCAGCAGCGGGCGCTCCGGGTCGCGGCCCTGGCCGTAGGTGGCCAGCAGGGCCTGTGCCTCGATGGGGTCGCCCAGCGGGGTGCCGGTGCCGTGGCCCTCGACGGCGTCGATGTCGGCGGGGGTGAGTCCGGCGCTCGCCAGGGCCTGGCGGATGACGCGCTGCTGCGAGGGGCCGTTGGGGGCGGTCAGGCCGTTGGAGGCGCCGTCCTGGTTGATGGCCGAGCCGCGGACCACCGCGAGCACCTCGTGCCCGTTGCGGCGGGCGTCGGAGAGCCGCTCCACGACGATCAGGCCGACGCCCTCGGACCAGCCGGTGCCGTCGGCGGCGTCCGCGTACGCCTTGCAGTGGCCGTCGGTGGCGAGGCCGTTCTGCAGGGTGAAGCCGGAGAAGCCGGACGGGGTGCTCATGAGGGTGACGCCGCCCGCGACGGCGAGGTCGCACTCGCCGGCCCGCAGCGCCTGGAGCGCCCAGTGCAGGGCGACCAGGGAGGAGGAGCAGGCGGTGTCGACGGTGACGGCCGGGCCCTCCAGGCCGAAGGTGTAGGCGAGCCGGCCGGAGACGACGCTGGCGGCCAGTCCGGTGCCGGCGTGGCCCTCCAGGTCCTCGCGGGAGTTCATGACGAGGGTGGAGTAGTCCTGGCCGTTGGTGCCGACGAACACGCCGGTGCGGCTGCCGCGCAGTCCGTCGGCGTCGATGCCGGCCCGTTCGAACGCCTCCCAGGTGGTTTCCAGGAGCAGGCGCTGCTGCGGGTCCATGGCGATGGCCTCGCGGGGTGAGATCCCGAAGAAGCCGGCGTCGAACTCGGCGGCGCCGTCGACGAATCCGCCCCGGAGGGTGGCGCTGCGGCCGCGGCCGTCCGCGCCGCCGGTCGCCAGGGTGGCGAGGTCCCATCCCCGGTCCTCGGGGAAGGCCTCGATGCCGTCGCGGCCCTCGCTGAGCATCCGCCACAGGTCCTCGGGGGAGCGCACGCCGCCGGGGAGGCGGCAGGCCATGCCGACGATGACGATCGGGTCGTCGGACAGCCCGGCGGCGTTCACCCGGTCGGGGCCGGCCGTGGTGTCCTGCTCGCCGAGGAGTTCGGCGAGCAGGTGCTCGGCCAGGGCCCGCGCGGTCGGGAAGTCGTAGACCGTGGTGGCGGGCAGGCGCAGACCGGTGGCGAGGGCGAGCCGGTTGGGCAGCTCGATAGCGGTCAGCGAGTCGAAGCCCAGGTCGCGGAAGTTGCGGTCGGGGGCGACGGCCTCCGGGCCCGGGTGGCCGAGGACGGCGGCGGCGTGGGTGCGGACCAGGTCGTCGAGGACCGCGGTGCGGTCGGCGGCGGGCAGTTGTCGCAGCCGCGCGGCGAGCCCGGAGGCGGCCGTCTCGGTCTGCTGCCGCGCCGCGGCCGCGTCGGCCAGCGCCTGCCGGGCGTCCGGCAGGTCGCGCAACAGGGCGTTGCCGCGGATGCCGATGAGGCCGTCCAGGACCTGCGGCTGACGGGGGTCGAAGACCACGGGCGCCGGCTCCGGCCGGGTCACCGCCTGCCGCAGGGCGGCGAGCGCGAGGTCCGGGTGCACGGCCGGGTGACCGGTGGTGCGGGCCGGGCGCGCGGAGGCGGCGCCGGTGTCGGCGTCCGTCGCGCCGGTGACCGTGGGGGCCGTGCCCGGCTCCGCGTCGGTCCAGGCGCCCCAGGCGATGGAGGTCGCGGGCAGGCCCTCGCCCCGGCGGCGACGGGCGAGCGCGTCCAGGACGGCGGTGGCGGCGGCGAGGCCCGCGCGTCCCGCGGTGCCGACCGTGCCGGCCACCGAGGAGCAGAGCACGAACGCCGTCAGGTCCAGGTCCCGGGTCAGTTCGTCCAGGTGGAGGGCGGGCGCGGTGCGGGCGCGGTGCAGCGCGGCGAACCGCTCCGGCGTGAGGTCGTCGAGCACTCCGTCGTCGACGACGCCGGCGGCGTGCACCACTCCGGTCAGCGGGGTGTCCTCGGGGATGTCGGCGAGGACGGCGGCGAGGGCGTCGCGGTCAGCGGCGTCGCAGGCGGCGACCGTCACCTCCGCGCCCAGCTCCCGCAGCTGGTCGGCGAGTTCGGCGGCGCCGGGCGCGTCAGGGCCGCGCCGGCTGACCAGCACCAGGCGGGCGGCGCCGGCGGCGGCGAGCCAGCGCGCCACGTGGGCGCCCCGGCCTCCGGTGCCCCCGGTGACCAGGACGGTGCCGCTGGGCTCCCATCCGGCGTCGGGTGCGGCCTCCGGCGCGGGCACCAGCCGGCGGCCGAAGACGGCCGAGTCGCGCACGGCCACCTGGTCCTCGCCGTCGTGTCCGGCGAGGACGGCGGCGAACCGCCGGGCGGCGCGGTCGTCCAGGGCGGCGGGCAGGTCGATCAGCCCGCCCCACCGCACGGGGAGTTCCAGTGCCGCGACCCGGCCGAGGCCCCACACCGCCGCCTGGCCGGGGGCGGTGAGCCGCTCCGTGCCGGCCACGGCGACGGCGCCGCGCGTCACACACCACAGGGGCGCGCTGATCTCGGCGTCCAGCAGGGCCTGGAGCAGCACCGCCGTCGGGACGGCGGGGGTCTCGGCGGTGTCCGTGAGGGCGAGCAGGGACAGCACTCCGGTGAGCGCGGCGCCCTCGGACAGCAGGCCGCGCAGCCGCCGGGCGAGCGCGTCGCGGTCGTCGTGGTCGTCGGTGCCGACGGTGAGTTGCACGACGTCGGTGCCCACGCCCGCCAGGACGGCGGCCACCCACGCGTCGTCGGCGAGCGCCTCGGGGACGACGGCCAGCCAGGTGCCGGTGGGGGCGGGCGCGGTGGAGGGCAGCGACAGCGGCTTCCACACCTCGTGGTGCCTGGTGCCGTCGACCATCGCCTGGTCGCGCTGCCTGCGCCGCCAGGTGGACAGGGCGGGCAGGACCGCGCCCAGCGCGTCGGTGTCGACCGCGAGATCGGCGGCGAGCGTGGTCAGGTCCTCGCCCTCCACGGCGGTCCAGAACGCCGTGTCCAGGAGGTCGGCCCCGGTTCCGCCCGCCGTGGAGCGCTGGGCGTCGGGCCAGTGCCGGGACCGCTGGAAGGCGTAGGTCGGCAGTTCGGTGCGGCGGGCGCCGGTGCCGTCGAAGCACGGCCGCCAGTCGACGCGTACGCCGTTGACGTGGAGCCGGGCCAGCGCGGTGAGCAGCGCGGTCTCCTCGGGCCGGTCCTTGCGCAGCACCGGCACCGACACGACGTCCTCGCCGCCGTCCAGCACCCGCGCGGCCATCCCGGTCAGGACACCGTCCGGGCCCAGCTCCAGGAAAGTGTTCGCCCCGGCACCGGACAGCGCGCGCACACCGTCGGCGAACCGCACCGTGCCACGGACATGACGCACCCAGTACTCCGCCGAACACAGCAGGGCGGCGTCGGCGATCTCGCCGGTCACGTTGGACACGACGGGGATGCGCGGTTCGGCGTACGTCAGTCCCTCCGCGACGGCGCGGAAGGCGTCGAGCATCGGGTCCATCAGCGGCGAGTGGAAGGCGTGGCTGACGGACAGGCGCTGCGTCCTGCGGCCCTTGGCGGCGAACGCGTCGCCCAGTGCGACGACTTCGGCCTCGGCGCCGGACACGACGACGGACTCGGGACCGTTGACCGCGGCCAGGGCGGTCCCGTCCGTGAGGTGCGGGGTGATCTCCGCCTCGGTGGCCTCGATCGCCATCATGGCGCCGCCGGCCGGGAGGTCCTGCATCAGCCGGGCACGCGCCGCGACCAGCGTGCAGGCGTCCTCCAGCGACAGCACCCCGGCGACGTGCGCGGCCGTGATCTCACCGACGGAGTGACCGGCCACGAACTCCGGCCGCACACCCCACGACTCGACCAGCCGGAACAACGCCACCTCGACCGCGAACAACGCGGGTTGCGTGAACCTGGTCGTGTCCAGGAGTTCCGCCTCGGGCGTGCCTGCTTCCGCGAACAGCACCTCCCGCAGCGGACGGTCCAACTCGGCATCGAGCCGGTCCAGTACGGCGTCCAGGGCCTCGGCGAACACCGGGAAGGCGGCGTACAGTTCACGCCCCATCCCGGCCCGCTGCGACCCCTGACCCGAGAACAGCACGGCGAGCGACCGCTCCACCGCACGGCCGCGCGCCACCTCGACGGGGGCACCGCCCTCCGCGTCGGCGAGGAGCACCGCCCGGTGCTCGAACACCGACCGTCCCGACGCCAGCGAGAAGCCGACGTCCAGCGCGGACGCGGTGTCGGGGTCGAGGGAGGTGATCCGCTCCAGTTGGCCCGCCAGGGCCTCCTCGGACTTGGCCGACACCGGCCACGGCACGGTCCCGGGAACGCGCCCGGGCTCCACGGCCGGTGTGACCGGCTCGGTCTCCGGGGCCTGCTCGATGATGGTGTGCGCGTTGGTGCCGCTGATACCGAAGGACGACACACCGGCCCGGCGCGGACGCCCGGTCTCCGGCCAGTCGACGGTCTCGGTGAGCAGGCGCACCTCGCCCTCGGTCCAGTCCACGTGGGTCGACGGGGCGTCGATGTGCAGGGACTTGGGCAGCAGGCCGTGGCGGAGGGCCATGACGGTCTTGATGACGCCGGCAACTCCGGCGGCGGCCTGCGCGTGGCCGATGTTCGACTTGATGGAGCCGAGCAGCAGTGGCCGGTCGGCGGGCCGGTCCTGGCCGTAGGTGGCCAGCAGGGCCTGTGCCTCGATCGGGTCGCCCAGGGTCGTGCCGGTGCCGTGCGCCTCGACGGCGTCCACGTCGGCGGGCGTGAGCCCCGCGCTCGCCAGGGCCTGGCGGATGACGCGCTGCTGGGACGGGCCGTTGGGGGCGGTCAGGCCGTTGGAGGCGCCGTCCTGGTTGACGGCGGAGCCGCGCAGCACGGCGAGCACCGGGTGGCCGTTGCGGCGGGCGTCGGAGAGGCGTTCGACGACGAGCATGCCGACGCCCTCCGACCAGCCGGTGCCGTCGGCGGCGTCCGCGAACGCCTTGCAGCGGCCGTCCGGGGCGAGGCCGCCCTGCCGGGTGAAGCCGGCGTAGCCCATGGCGGTCGACATCACGGTGACGCCGCCCGCGAGGGCGAGGCTGCACTCGCCGGAGCGCAGCGCGTGGGCCGCCCAGTGCAGGGCCACCAGGGAGGAGGAGCAGGCGGTGTCGATCGTGACCGCCGGGCCCTCCAGGCCGAAGGTGTAGGACAGACGCCCGGAGATGACGCTGGTGGCGAGGCCGGTCGGGGCGTGACCCTCGGCGTCCTCGCTGGAGTTCATGACGAGGGTGGTGTAGTCCTGGCCGCTGGTGCCGACGAACACACCGGTCTGGCTGCCGCGCACGGTCGCCGGGTCGATGCCGGCGCGTTCGAACGCCTCCCAGGACGTCTCCAGGAGCAGACGCTGCTGCGGGTCCATGGCGAGGGCCTCGCGCGGGGAGATCCCGAAGAAGCCGGCGTCGAAGTCGGCGACGTCGTACAGGAACCCGCCCTCGGAGGTGGCGCTGCGGCCGTGGCCGCCGTGTCCGCCGCGCATGAGGGTGTCCAGGTCCCAGCCGCGGTCCGTCGGGAAGGCGGAGATGCCCTCGCGGCCCTCGACGACGAGCCGCCACAGTTCCTCGGGCGAGCTGACGCCGCCGGGCATCCGGCAGGCCATGCCGACGATGACCACCGGGTCGTCGGCGACGTCGGCGGCCACGAGGGGGGCGCCCGGGTCGCCGTGTTCGTCGAGGAGTTCGGCGAGCAGGTGCTCGGCGAGCACGGTGGGCGTCGGGTAGTCGAAGACGAGGGTCGCTGGGAGCCGCAGGCCGGTGACGGCGGTGAGGCGGTTGCGCAGTTCGACCGCGGTGAGCGAGTCGAAGCCGAGGTCGTGGAAGTCGCGGTCGGCCTCGACGGCCTTGGCCGAGGAGTGGCCGAGTACGGCGGCGGCCTCGCCGCGGACCAGGTCGAGCAGGACGCGGACGCGCTCCTCCTCCCGCGTCTCCAGGAGTCGGCGGGTGAGGTCCGCGGCGACCCGGGCACCGCCGACGGCGGTGGCGGCGGCGCGCCGGGTGCCGCGCACCAGGTTGCGCAGCAGCGGCGGCACCTCGCCGAGCATCCGGGTGGTGCCGGAGGCGCCGATGGGCACGAGGTGCGGCTCGTCGGAGACCACGGCGGCGTCCCAGAGCGCGAGGCCCTGCTCGACGGTGAGGGGCGGCGCGGCCGAGGCGGCCATCCTGCGGGCACTGGCGTCGGAGAGGGTGCCGGTCATGCCGCCGTCCTGGACCCAGGCGCCCCAGGCCAGGGAGAGGGCGGGCAGGCCGGCGGCGGCCCGCTGCTGGGCGAGTGCGTCCAGGAAGACGTTGGCCGCCGCGTAGTTGCCCTGACCGGCGCTGCCCATCACACCGGACACCGACGAGTACATGACGAAGGCGGCCAGGTCCAGGTCCCGGGTCAGCTCGTGCAGGTGCCAGGCGGCGTCGACCTTCGGCCGCAGCACCTCCGAAACCCGCTCCACCGACAGGGAGGTGACCACGCCGTCGTCGAGGACGCCCGCCGTGTGCACGACCGCGGTGAGCGGGTGTGCGGCGGGGACGCCGGCGAGGAGGGCGGCGGTGGCGTCGCGGTCGGCGGTGTCGCAGGCGGCGACGGTCACCTCGGCGCCCAGCTCGCGCAGTTCTGCGGCGAGTTCGGCGGCGCCGGGCGCCTCCGGACCGCGCCGGCCGGCCAGCAGCAGGTGCCGCATGCCCGAGGCGGCGAGGCGGCGGGCGAGGTGTCCGCCGAGCGCGCCGGTGCCGCCGGTGATGAGGACGGTGCCGTCGGGATTCCAGCGCGGCGGCATCGTCAGCACGATCTTGCCCACGTGCCTGGCCCGGCTCATGTACCGGAACGCCTCACGCGCCCGCCGCACGTCCCACACCGTCACCGGCAGGGGACGCAGCGCACCCTCGGCGAACAGGCCCACCAACTCCCGCAGCATGGCCTGCGTACGGTCAGGACCCGCCTCACCCAGATCGAAGGCACGGTAGGCCACCCGCTCCACCGACCGAGGATCCCGGATATCGGTCTTGCCCATCTCCAGGAACCGGCCGCCGTCCGCCGTCAGCCGCAGCGACGCGTCCACGAACTCGCCCGCGAGCGCGTTCAGTACGACATCCACGCCCCGGCCACCGGACACCGCCCGGAACTTCTCCTCGAAGCCCATATCACGCGAGGACGCGATGTGATCGTCGTCCAGCCCCAGACCCCGCAGCGTCTCCCACTTGCCCTCACTCGCGGTCGCGAACACCTCCGCACCCAGATGCCGCGCCAACTGCACCGCGGCCATGCCCACACCGCCCGCACCGGCGTGCACCAGCACCGACTCCCCCGCCCGCAGACCCGCCAGCTCGGTCAGGCCGTAGTAGGCGGTCAGGAAGACCAGCGGCATCGACGCCGCCTGCTCGTCCGTCCATCCGTCGGGGACCGGGACCAGGAACCGTTCGTCGATCAGGACGTCGGTGCCCAGGCCGCCGGGCACCATGCCGAACACCCGGTCGCCGGTCCGCAGCCCGGTGACCTCGGGGCCGGTCTCCGTGACGACACCGACGGCCTCGGCGCCGAGGAGTCCGGCCTCGCCGGGGTACATGCCGAGCGCGTTGAGCACGTCGCGGAAGTTCAGCCCGGCCGCCCGCACCGCGAGGCGCACCTGCCGGCCCTCCGGCGCCCGCAGCACCTCGGGGCAGGCGGTGAGGGTGAGGGCGTCCAGGTTGCCCTTGGCGGTGCTGTCCAGCCGCCAGGGGCCATGGGCCGGGGGCAGCAGTCCGGCACCGGTGACCGCCCGGTCGAGGCGGCCGACGAGTACGTCCCCGTCCCGTACGACGAACTGGGCGTCGCCGCCCGCCAGGAGTTCCGGCAGCAGCGGCAGCACGGTCTCGACGCGGCTGTCCGCGTCGAGGTCGAGCAGGGCGAAGCGGGTGGGGTTCTCGGAGTGCGCGGCGCGCAGCAGACCCCAGACGGCCGCGGCCGCCAGGTCCTCGACCCGGTCGCCGTGCCCTGAGCACATCGCGCCCCGGGTGACGAACACCAGCCGGGCCGTCTCGAAGCGGTCCTGTCGCAGCCACTCCTGCACCAGGTCGAGGGCGTGCGCGAGAAGCGTGTGCGTGGCCCCCGGTACGTCGTCGCCGTGACAGTCGCCGGACACGGGGACGCACACCAGGGTCTCGGCGCCGGTGAGACCGTCCAGGGCGGCCGCGGCGGCGTCGGTGCCGAGCGCGGGCAGCACGGCGTGGCGGACCGAGGGGTCGGCGGCGGTCTCGGGGGCGGCGGTCCACTCCAGGCGGAGCAGCGAGTCCAGCTCGGTGCGGTGGGCGGCGGGCGCCCGCATACCGGCGGGGACGCGCAGCACCAGCGACTCGGCCGACAGGACGGGCGCGCCCTCGACGTCCACGGCGGCGATCGACACCGAGTCCTCACCCGTGCGGGCGACCCGGAAGCGGACCACGGAGGCGCCGCCCGCGTGCAGCGACACCCCGGACCAGGAGAACGGCAGCAGCTTGTGCTCGTCGTCCAGGCCGGCGAAGCCGACGGACTGCACGGCCGCGTCCAGCAGCGCCGGGTGCATGCCGTAGTAACCGGCGTCGTCCGCCTCCGCCGGGAGCGCGGCCTCGACGAACGCCTCCTCACCGCGCTTCCACACGGCGCGGATGGTGCGGAAGACGGGACCGTACTCGGTGCGGTCGTAGAAGCCTTCCAGGTCGGCGGCGACCGCGTTCCGCGGGGGCCAGACGCTCGCGTCGAAGCCGGTGGTCCGCGCGTCCGTGCCGAGCACGCCGGCCGCGTGCTCCGTCCAGGTCGCCTCCGGCGCGTCGGCGGCCCGCGAGTACAGGCTCACCTTGCGGGCGCCGGACTCGTCGGGCGCCCCGACCCACACCTGGACGACGACGGCCCCGTCCTCGGGCAGCAGCAGCGGCGTGGCGAGGGTGAACTCCTCGACGCACGCGCAGCCGACCTCGTCACCGGCGCGCACGGCCAGTTCCAGGAAGCCGGTGGCCGGGAAGAGGACCATGCCGCCGCCGACGGTGTGGTCCGCCAGCCAGGGGTGTGTGGTGAGCGACAGGCGCCCGGTGAACAGCACGCCCTCGGAGGCGGCGAGCGCCGTGGCGGCGCCCAGCAGCGGGTGCTCGGCGGGGCGGAGCCCGGCGCCCGTGACATCGCCGGTGTGGGCCGCCGGGCGGGGCCAGTACCGCTCGTGGTGGAAGGCGTACGTCGGCAGCGCCACCCGGCGCGCACCGGTCCCCTCGAAGCACGGCGCCCAGTCGACGTCCACGCCGGTGACGTGGAGCCGGGCCAGCGCGGTGAGCAGGGCGGTCTCCTCGGGGCGGTCCTTGCGCAGCACCGGCACCGACACGACGTCCTCGCCGCCGTCCAGCACCCGGGCCGCCATTCCGGTCAGGACACCGTCGGGGCCCAGTTCCAGGCACGCGTTGACACCGGCACCGGACAGCGCCCGCACACCGTCGGCGAACCGCACCGTGCCCCGGACGTGGCGCACCCAGTACTCCGCCGAACACAGCAGCCCCGGGTCCGCGACCTCACCGGTCACGTTGGACACGACCGGGATGACCGGCTCGGCATACGTCAGCCCCTCCGCGACGGCGCGGAAGGCGTCCAGCATGGGCTCCATCAGCGGCGAGTGGAAAGCGTGACTCACGGACAGGCGCTGCGTCTTGCGACCCCTCTCCGCGAACTCGTCGGCGAGCGCGAGGACTTCCCGCTCCACACCCGCGACGACGACCGCGCCCGGTCCGTTGATCGCCGCGAGGGCGGTGCCGTCCGTCAGCCTCGGAGCGATCTCCTCCTCGGTCGCCTGCACGGCCACCATCGCGCCACCGGCCGGGAGTTCCTGCATCAGCCGGGCACGCGCCGCGACCAGCACGCACGCGTCCTCCAGGGAGAGGACACCCGCGACGTGCGCGGCGGTGATCTCACCGACGGAGTGACCCGCCACGAACTCCGGCCGCACACCCCAGCTTTCGACCAGCCGGAACAACGCCACCTCGACGGCGAACAGCGCGGGCTGCGTGTAACCGGTCGTGTCCAGGAGTCCCGCCTCGGGCGTGCCCTCCTCCGCGAACAGCACCTCCCGCAGCGGACGTGCCAGCTCCACGTCCAACCGGGCCAGTACGGCGTCCAGCGCCTCGGCGAACACCGGGAACCGGGCGTACAGCTCACGCCCCATCCCGGCCCGCTGCGAACCCTGACCCGAGAACAGCACGGCGAGCGACCGCTCCACCGCACGACCATGCGCCACCTGCACGGGAGCACCGCCCTCCAGGCCGGTGCCCGCGAGGAGCACCGTCCGGTGCTCGAACAGTGACCGCCCGGAGGCCAGCGAGTAGCCCACGTCCAGGACGGACCCCGCGTCGAAGGAGGTCACCCGGTCGATCTGGCCCGGCAGGGCGTCCTCGGACCGTGCCGAGACCGGCCACGGCACCAGGACCGGCGAGACGGACGGCGCGGTGGCCGGCTCCGGGTCCTGCGCGGCCGGTTCGGGCTGTTCGAGGATGACGTGGGCGTTGGTGCCGCTGAGGCCGAAGGACGAGACGCCCGCGCGCCACGGCCGGTCCGTGTCCGGCCACTCGGTGGGCTCGGTGAGCAGCCGTACCGCGCCGGCCTCCCAGTCCACATGGGTGGAGGGCCGGTCGACGTGGAGGGTCCTGGGCAGGGCGCCGTGGCGCATGGCGAGCACCATCTTGATGACGCCCGCGACGCCGGCGGCGGCCTGGGTGTGGCCGATGTTCGACTTGATGGAGCCGAGCAGCAGCGGGCGCTCCGGGTCGCGGCCCTGGCCGTAGGTGGCCAGCAGGGCCTGTGCCTCGATCGGGTCGCCCAGGGTCGTGCCCGTGCCGTGCGCCTCGACGGCGTCCACGTCGGCGGGCGTGAGTCCGGCGCTCGCCAGGGCCTGCCGGATGACGCGCTGCTGGGACGGGCCGTTGGGGGCGGTGAGGCCGTTGGAGGCGCCGTCCTGGTTGATGGCCGAGCCGCGGACCACCGCGAGCACCTCGTGCCCGTTACGGCGGGCGTCGGAGAGGCGCTCCAGGACGAGCATGCCGACGCCCTCGGACCAGCCGGTGCCGTCGGCCGCGTCGGCGAACGCCTTGCACAGGCCGTCGCCGGCCAGGCCGCCCTGCCGGGTGAAGCCGGAGAAGTTCATCGGGGTCGACAGCACGGTGACGCCGCCCGCGAGGGCGAGGGAGCTCTCCCCGCTGCGCAGGGACTGGGCGGCGAGGTGCAGGGCGACCAGGGAGGAGGAGCAGGCGGTGTCGACGGTGAGCGCCGGGCCCTCCAGGCCGAGGGCGTAGGAGACCCGGCCGGAGATGACACTGGTGGCGAGGCCGGTACTGGCGTGCCCCTCGACGTCCTCGCGGGAGGTCATCACCAGGGTCGCGTAGTCCTGGCCGGTGGTGCCGACGAAGATGCCGGTGGCGCTGCCGCGCAGGCTCTGCGGGTCGATGCCGGCGCGTTCGAACGCCTCCCAGGACGTCTCCAGGAGCAGACGCTGCTGCGGGTCCATGGCGAGGGCCTCGCGCGGGGAGATCCCGAAGAAGCCGGCGTCGAAGCCGCCCACGTCGTGCAGGAAGCCGCCGCGGCGGGTGGCGCTGACGCCCCGGTTGTCGTGGCCTCCGCCGAACAGGGCGTCCAGGTCCCAGCCGCGGTCGGTCGGGAACGCGGTGATGCGGTCCTCGCCGTCGGCGAGCATCCGCCACAGTTCGTCGGGGGTGGTGATGCCGCCGGGCATGCGGCAGGCCATGCCGACGATGACCACCGGGTCGTCGGCGACGTCGGCGGCCACGAGGGGGGCGCCCGGGTCGCCGTGTTCGTCGAGGAGTTCGGCGACCAGGTGCTCGGCGAGGCCGTGCGGGGTCGGGTAGTCGAAGACGAGGGTGGCGGTCAGCCGCAGGCCGGTGGCGGTGGTGAGGCGGTTGCGCAGTTCGACGGCGGTGAGCGAGTCGAAGCCGAGTTCGCGGAACTCACGGCCGGGTTCGATCGCCTTGGGCGAGGAGTGGCCGAGCACGGCGGCGGCCTCGACCCGGACCAGTTCGACGAGGTGGCGGACGCGCTCGTCCTCGGGAAGGGCCAGCAGGCGGCGCGTCAGATCGGCGGCGGTGCTCGCGCCGCCGACGGCGGTGGCGGCGGCGCGCCGGGTGCCGCGCACCAGGTTGCGCAGCAGCGGCGGCACCTCGCCCGGGATGCGCAGGTCGCCGCCGGTGGAGCCGATGGGGACCACGAGGGGTTCGGCGGAGCCGGTGGCGGTGTCGAAGAGGGCGAGGCCGCGCTCGACGGGGAGGGGGGCGGCGCCGGAGGCGGCGATGCGCTGCATGTCGGCGTCGGAGAGGGTGCCGGTCATGCCGGCGCTCTGCGCCCAGGCGCCCCAGGCCAGGGAGAGGGCGGGCAGGCCGGCGGCGGCCCGCTGCTGGGCGAGCGCGTCCAGGAAGACGTTGGCCGCCGCGTAGTTGCCCTGGCCCGCGCTGCCCATCACACCGGACACCGACGAGTACATGACGAAGGCGGCCAGGTCCAGGTCCCGGGTCAGCTCGTGCAGGTGCCAGGCGGCGTCGACCTTCGGCCGCAGCACCTCCGAGACCCGCTCCGCCGACAGCGACGTCACCACGCCGTCGTCCAGGACACCGGCGGCGTGGACGACCGCGGTCAGCGGATGCGCCGTGTCGATCCCGGCGAGCAGTGCCTCGACCGCCTCGCGGTCGGCCATGTCGCAGGCGGTGATGTCGACGACCGCCCCGGCGGCCGCGAGTTCGTCCCGCAGCTCGGCGGCGCCCTCGGCCTCGATGCCCCGGCGGGACACCAGGAGGAGGCGGCGTGCGCCCCGCGCGGTCACCAGGTGGCGGGCCAGTTCCCGGCCCAGGCCTCCCGTGCCGCCGGTGATGAGGACGGTGCCGTCGGGATTCCAGCGCGGCGGCATCGTCAGCACGATCTTGCCCACGTGCCTGGCCCGGCTCATGTACCGGAACGCCTCACGCGCCCGCCGCACGTCCCACACCGTCACCGGCAGGGGACGCAGCGCACCCTCGGCGAACAGGCCCACCAACTCCCGCAGCATGGCCTGCGTACGGTCAGGACCCGCCTCACCCAGATCGAAGGCACGGTAGGCCACCCGCTCCACCGACCGAGGATCCCGGATGTCGGTCTTGCCCATCTCCAGGAACCGGCCGCCGTCCGCCGTCAGCCGCAGCGACGCATCCACGAACTCGCCCGCGAGCGCGTTCAGCACGACATCCACACCCCGGCCACCGGACACCGCCCGGAACTTCTCCTCGAAGCCCAGATCACGCGAGGACGCGATGTGATCGTCGTCCAGCCCCAGACCCCGCAGCGTCTCCCACTTGCCCTCACTCGCGGTCGCGAACACCTCCGCACCCAGATGCCGGGCCAGCTGCACCGCAGCCATCCCCACACCGCCCGCACCGGCGTGCACCAGCACCGACTCCCCCGCCCGCAGACCCGCCAGGTCACGGAAGGCGTACAGGGCGGTGAGGAACACCAGCGGCACGGAGGCCGCCTGCTCGTCCGTCCATCCGTCGGGGACGTGGACGAGGTAGCGCTCGTCGATGAGCACGGTGTCGGCCAGGCCGCCGGGCACCATGCCCATCACCCGGTCGCCGGCCCGCAGCCCGGTGACCTCGGGGCCGGTCTCCGTGACGACACCGACCGCCTCCGAGCCGAGGAGTCCGGCCTCACCCGGGTACATGCCGAGCGCGTTCATCACGTCGCGGAAGTTCAGCCCGGCCGCCCGCACGTCGAGGCGCACCTGCCGGCCCTCCGGCGCCTGGAGCGCCTCCGGGGAGGGGGCGAGGGTAAGGGCGTCGAGGGTGCCGCGGTCGTCGCTGTCGAGCCGCCAGGGCAGTCCGGCGACCGGGAGCAGGCTCGCGCCGCTGGTCAGCCGGGCCAGCCGGGCGACGCGTACGGTGTCGTCGCGGACGAGGAACTGGGTGTCGCCCCCGGCCAGGAGTTCCGGCAGCAGCGGCAGCACGGTCTCGACGCGGCTGTCCGCGTCGAGGTCGAGCAGGGCGAAGCGGCCCGGGTTCTCTGCCTCGGCGCTGCGGACCAGGCCCCGGGCGGCGGCAGCGGCGAGGTCGTGCACCCGTTCGCCGGTGCCGGCGGCGACGGCACCGCGCGTGACGAACACCAGCCGGGACGGTCCGGACGGGTTCAGCTCCAGCCACTCGCGCACCAGGTCGAGGGCGCGGGCGGTGAGGGTGTGGGCGGCGGCGGGCAGTTCGCCGTCCGTGCCGTCCAGTGGTACGAGGACGAGGTCGGGCGGCGGGGTGACGGCCGGGCAGTCGGCGAGAGTGGTGACGGCGGTGCCCGGCAGTCCCGTCCCGGCGCCGAGGACGGCGCAGTGGACGTCCGTGCCGTCGCCGGTGTCGGGGGCGGGGGTCCACTGGAGGCGGAGCAGGCCGTCCTGTTCGCTGCCGCGCAGCGCGGGGGCCTGGATGGCGGAGGGGACGCGCAGGATCAGCGACTCGGCGGAGAGCACGGGCGCGCCCTCGACGTCGACCGCGGCGATGGAGACGGAGTCCTCGCCGACCCGGGCGACGCGGACGCGGACCACGGAGGCGCCGCCCGCGTGCAGGGACACCCCGGACCAGGAGAACGGCAGCAGCTTCTTGCCGTCGCCGAGGCCGACGAAGCCGACGGACTGCACGGCCGCGTCCAGCAGCGCCGGGTGCATGCCGTAGTACTCGGCGTCGTCGACCTGGCTCGGCAGGGCCACCTCGACGAACGCCTCGTCGCCGCGCCGCCAGACGGCGCGCAGTCCCTGGAAGACGGGGCCGTACTCGGTGCGTTCGTAGAAGCCCTCGAGGTCGGCGGCGACGGCGCCGCGCGGGGGCCAGACGCTCGCGTCGAAGGGGGTGGTGCGCTCGCCGGTGGTGAGGACGCCGTTGGCGTGCTCGGTCCAGCGCTGCTCCGGGTCGTCCATGGTCTGCGAGTAGACGGTGACCTTGCGGGCGCCGGTCTCGTCCGGGGCGCCGACCCACACCTGGACGACGGCGGCGGCGTCCTCGGTGAGGATGAGCGGCTTGGCGAGGGTGAGTTCGTCGATGCGGTCGCAGCCGACCTGGTCGCCGGCGCGGACGGCGAGTTCCAGGAAGCCGGTGGCGGGGAAGGCGACGACGCCGCCCACCGTGTGGTCCATCAGCCAGGGGTGGGTCTGCGCGGAGAGGCGTCCGGTGAACAGGACCCCGTCGAGGCCCGCGAGGGAGACCGCGGCGCCCAGCAGGGGGTGTTCGGCGGAGACCAGGCCGGCGGCCGACACGTCGCCGGCGGCGGCCATCAGGACGGGCCAGTACCGCTCGTGCTGCCACGGGTAGGTGGGCAGGTCGGTGCGGCGCGCGCCGGTCCCGTCGAAGCAGCGGGCCCAGTCGACGCGTACGCCCGCGACGTGCAGCCGGGACAGGGCGGTGAGCAGAGAGCGTTCCTCGGCGCGGTCCTTGCGCAGGGCAGCCGCGGACACGGTGTCGGCGGCGCCGTCGAGCACCCGCGCGGCCATCCCGGTGAGGACGCCGTCGGGGCCCAGTTCCAGGAAGGCGTCGGCGCCGGCGGCGGCCAGGGCGCGCACGCCGTCGGCGAAGCGCACGGTCTGCCGTACGTGGCGCACCCAGTAGTCGGCGGAGCACAGCAGGTCCGGGTCGGCGATCTCGCCGGTCACGTTGGAGACGACGGGGACGACGGGCTCGTGGTAGGTCAGGGCCTCCGCGACCTCGCGGAAGGCGTCGAGCATCGGCTCCATCAGCGGCGAGTGGAAGGCGTGGCTCACCGACAGGCGCTGCGTCTTGCGTCCCTGGGCGGCGAACTCGGCGGCGAGGGCCCGGACTTCGGACTCGACACCGGCGACGACCAGGGCTTCCGGTCCGTTGACGGCGGCCACGGACACGCCGTCGGTCAGCTTGGCGGTGATCTCCTCCTCGGTGGCCTGGACGGCCGTCATGGCGCCGCCGGCCGGGAGGTCCTGCATCAGCCGGGCGCGGGCGGCGACCAGGGTGCAGGCGTCGTCCAGGGACAGGACGCCCGCCACGTGGGCGGCGGCGATCTCGCCGACCGAGTGGCCCCCGACGAACTCCGGGGTCACGCCCCACGACTCGACGAGCCGGTAGAGCGCGACCTCGACGGCGAAGAGGGCGGGCTGGGTGTAGCCGGTGGTGTCGAGGAGGGCCGCCTCGGGGGTGCGGCGTCCGGCGAAGACGATGTCGCGCAGCGGGCGGTCGAGCTCGCGGTCGAGCCGGTGCAGTACGGCGTCGAGGGCTTCGGCGAACACCGGGAAGCGGGCGTACAGTTCCCGGCCCATGCCGGGCCGCTGGGAGCCCTGGCCGGAGAACAGGACGGCGAGTGACCGTTCCGTGGCCCGGCCGCGGGCCGCCTCGGCGGGTACGCCGTCGGCGCCGGTGAGCAGCACGGCCCGGTGCTCGAAGACCGAGCGTCCGGTGGCGAGGGAGTAGCCGGTGTCGAGGGCGGTGGCGTCGGTGGGTGCGGTGATCTGCGCGAGCCGGTCCCGCAGGGCGTCCTCGGTCCTGGCGGAGACCGGCCACGGCACGACCGCCGGGGTGAGGGACGGGGCGGCGGGCTCTTCGGGCTCCGGGGCCGGCTCGGCCTGTTCGAGCAGGACGTGGGCGTTGGTGCCGCTGATGCCGAAGGAGGACACGCCGGCCCGGCGGGGGCGGCCGGTCTCCGGCCAGGGGGTGCGCTCGGCCAGGAGGCGGACGGCGCCCGCGTTCCAGTCGACGTGCCGGGACGGCCGGTCGGCGTGCAGGGTGGGCGGCAGGACGCCGTGGCGCATGGCCATGACCATCTTGATGACGCCGGCGACGCCGGCGGCGGCCTGCGCGTGGCCGATGTTCGACTTGATGGAGCCGAGCAGCAGGGGCCGTTCGGGGTCGCGGCCCTGGCCGTAGGTGGCGAGCAGGGCCTGGGCCTCGATGGGGTCGCCGAGGGGGGTGCCGGTGCCGTGCGCCTCGACGGCGTCGACGTCGGCGGTGGTGAGGCCGGCGGTGTGCAGGGCGCGCTGGATGACGCGCTGCTGGGAGGGGCCGTTGGGGGCGGTGAAGCCGTTGGAGGCGCCGTCCTGGTTGACGGCGGAGCCGCGGATCACGGCGAGCACGGGGTGGCCGTTGCGGCGGGCGTCGGAGAGGCGTTCCAGCAGGAGCATGCCGACGCCCTCGGACCAGCCGGTGCCGTCGGCGTCGTCGGAGAAGGCCTTGCACCGGCCGTCGCCGGCCAGTCCGCCCTGGCGGCTGAACTCCATCAGGGAGCCGGGCGCGGACATGACGTTGACGCCGCCCGCGAGGGCGAGGCCGCACTCCCCGGCGCGCAGGGCGTGGGCGGCGGCGTGCAGGGCGACCAGGGAGGAGGAGCAGGCGGTGTCGACGGTGACCGCCGGGCCCTCCAGACCGAGGGTGTAGGACAGGCGGCCGGAGGTGGCGCTGGCGGCGATGCCGGTGCCGATGTCGCCGGTGGCGTCGGCCAGGGAGCGGACCAGCAGGTAGGCGTAGTCCTGGCCGTTGGTGCCGACGAAGACGCCGGTGGTGCTGCCGCGCAGGCTCTGCGGGTCGATGCCGGCCCGCTCCAGGGTCTCCCAGGACGTTTCGAGCAGCAGGCGCTGCTGCGGGTCCATGGAGACGGCCTCGCGGGGCGAGATCCCGAAGAAGGCGGCGTCGAAGTCGGCGACGCCGTCGAGGAATCCGCCCTGCTGGCTGACGGAGTGGCCGCGGGCGTCCGTACCGGCGTCACGCAGGGCGTCGAGGTCCCAGCCGCGGTCGGTGGGGAAGCCGGAGATGGCGTCGGTGCCGGACTCGACGAGCCGCCACAGGTCCTCGGGGGAGGCGATGCCTCCGGGGTAGCGGCAGCTCATCGCGACGACGGCGATGGGTTCCGCGGCGGCTGCCGCGAGTTCCCGGTTCTGCCGTCGCAGCCGTTCGGTCTCCTTGAGCGAGGCCCGGAGAGCTTCGACAACTTTTTCGCTGGGCGTGGTCATGGTCGCTCCGTCAGTCCCGCTGTTCGTCAAGGTTGCCGTTGAGTGCTGCCTGCACGAGGTCGTCGACCTCCATGGCGTCGATGGACGCGTCGGACACGTCCTCGGCGCCGGTGCCCTCCGCCTGTGCCCGGGCCGCCGGTTCCTGGGCCCGCCCTGCGAGCTTCAGGAGCGGTTCCAGGACGCCGATCTCACGCAGCCGGTCGAGGGGCACCGAGGCGAGGACGGCGCGCAGCGCGGCCTCGTCGGTGCTCTCGCCGCCCGGCGTGTCGCCGGGCAGCAGCTCGCGGAGGATGTGCTCGGCGAGGGCGGCGGGGGTGGGGTGGTCGAAGACGAGGGTGGCGGACAGGGTGAGTCCGGTGGCGGCGCCGAGCTGGTTGCGCAGCTCGACGGCGCCGAGTGAGTCGAAGCCGAGGTCGCGGAAGGCCCGGTCGGGGCCCACCAGGTCGGTTCCGGTGTGGCCGAGGACGTCGGCGGCGCGTTCCCGTACCAGGGTGAGCACGGTGCCCAGGCGCCGGTTGCCGGGCAGCCGGGTCAGCCGGTCGCGCAGTTCGGGCGCGGCCCGGTCGGCGTCGTGTCCGGCGGCGGTCGTGGTGGCCGTGAGGGCGGCGTGGGCGGGCATCTCCGTCAGCAGGGCGCTGGGCCGCACCGTGGTGAAGGCCCGCACGAACCGCTTGGGGTCGACGTCGGCGACGACCGCGACCGGGTCGCTGTCGGTGACGGCTTGGCGCAGCGCCAGGACCGCGAGGTCCGGGTCGAGCGGCCGGATGCCGGTGCGCCGGGCGAGGGCGGCGGCGCGTCCGTCGCCGGCCATGCCGTCGCCGCCCCAGGCGCCGTAGGCGATCGAGGTGGCGGGCAGGCCTTCGGCGCGGCGGCGTTCGGCGAGGGCGTCGAGGACCGCGTTGGCCGCCGCGTAGTTGCCCTGGCCGGGGTTGCCGACCGCGGCGGACGCGGAGGAGAACAGGGCGAAGACGTCCAGGTCGTGGCCGCGGGTCAGCTCGTCCAGGAGGAGCGCGCCGGTGACCTTGGCGTGGAAGACCGTCTCGAACCGCTCGGGGGTGAGGCTGTCGAGCACACCGTCGTCGAGGACGCCCGCGGTGTGCACGACGCCGGTGAGGGGCGCGTGGGCGGGGAGGTCCGCGAGGACGGCGGCCAGGGCGTCCCGGTCGGCGACGTCGCAGGCGGCGAAGGTGGCCTCGGCGCCGAGTTCGGCGAGTTCGGCCCGGAGCTTGCCGGCGCCGGGCGCGTCGGGGCCGCCGCGGCTGAGGAGCACCAGGTGGCGGGCCCCGGCGCCGGCGAGGCGGCGGGCGACGTGGGCGCCGAGGGCGCCGGTGCCGCCGGTGATCAGGACGGTGCCGGAGGGCTGCCAGTCGCGGGGGGTGCCGGGCCGTACGGCGGCGAGCCGGCGGCCGAAGACGGCGGCGGGCCGGATCGCGAGCTGGTCCTCGCCCTCGGGGTCGGCGAGGACGGCCGCGAGCCGCTGCGCGGACCGCTCGTCGAGGGTCTCGGGCAGGTCGACGGTGCCGCCCCAGCGGTGCGGGTACTCCAGCGCGGCGACCCTGCCGAGGCCGTGCACGGCGGCCTGGAGCGGCGCGGGCACGTGTTCGCCCGGTGAGACGGCTACGGCGCCGCGGGTGAGGCACCACAGCGGTGCGTCGACGCGGGCGTCGCCGAGCGCCTGGAGCAGCGCGGTGGTGAGGGTGGCGCCGTGCGGGGTGCCGGGGGCCTGCGGGTCACCGCCCTCGGCGAGGGCGAGCAGCGACACCACGCCGGTGAACGAGGCGTGCCCGTCCCGGAGTTCGCGCAGCCGGGCGGCGAGGCCGGCGCGGTCGGCGCCGGTCGCCTCCAGGCGGACGGTCGCGGGGCCGAGGAGGCGCAGCACCTCGGCGGTCCACGGGTCGTCGGCGCCTCCGGCGGGCAGCACGGCCAGCCATGTGCCGGCCGGGGCGCCGGTGGTGGCGGACCGGTTCAGGGGGCGCCAGGCGATGCGCTGGCGCCAGCCGTCCACGGTGGCCCGGTCGCCGCGCTTGCGGCGCCAGTCCCGCAGGGCGGGCAGCACCCGGGACAGGGACTCCCCGTCGACCCCCAGGTCACCGGCGAGGGCGTCGAAGTCCTCGCCCTGGACGGCCGCCCAGAACGCGGCGTCGCCGTCCCCGGCGCCGGCCGGGATGTCCGGGGTGGCGGGGGCCGCGTCGGGCCAGAAGCGGCGGCGCCGGAGGGCGTACGTCGGCAGGTCCACGCGGCGGGCGCCGGTGCCGTCGAGCAGCGCGGCCCAGTCGAGGGGCTGGCCGGCGGCGTGCAGCCGGGCGACCGCGGCGATCAGGGACCGCTCCTCGTCGCGTCCGGTGCGCAGCGCCGGTACGGCGGCCGGGGCCGGGCGGTTGTCGTCGGCGAGGGCGTCGAAGGTGTCCTGCGCCAGGGAGCAGAGCACACCGTCGGGCCCGAGTTCCAGGTAGCGGGTGGCGCCGCGGGCGGCGAGGGTGCGTACTCCGTCGCCGAACCGGACGGCGCCGCGGACGTGTTCGACCCAGTACCCGGGGTCGCACACCCGCTCCGGTGCGGCCGTCTCCCCGGTGAGGTTCGACACCAGGGGCAGCGTGGGCGCGGTGTACGACACGCTCCGGGTGACCTTTGCGAAGTCCTCGAGCATGGCGTCCATGTGCAGGGAGTGAAACGCATGGCTCACCCGCAAACGCCTAGTCTTCCGGCCGAGTGCGGTGAACTCCTCGGCGAGGGCGGTGACCGCGTCCTCGTCGCCGGAGACCACGACCGCGTCGGGGCCGTTGACGGCGGCCAGCGACATCCGGTCGCCGAGCCGTGCGGCGACCTCCTCCTCGCCCGCCCGTACGGCGATCATGGCGCCGCCGGCCGGGAGGGCCTGCATCAGCCGGGCGCGGGCGGCGACGACCGTGCAGGCGTCCTCCAGGGTGAACACCCCGGCGACGTGGGCGGCGGCGATCTCGCCGACGGAGTGCCCGGCCAGCAGGTCCGGGCGGACGCCCCAGGACTCGACCAGCCGGTACAGGGCGACACCGAGGGCGAACAGCGCGGGCTGGGTGTAGCCGGTGGTGTCCAGCAGGGCCGCCTCGGGCGTGCCCTCCGGCGCGAACATCACCTCGCGCAGCGGCCGGTCGAGCTCCGGGTCGAGGCGGGCCGCGACGGCGTCCAGGGCCTCGGCGAACACCGGGTACCGGTCGTACAGTCCACGGCCGGCGCCGGGCCGCTGGGAGCCCTGGCCGGGGAAGAGGAACGCGGTCCGGCCGCCGGGGGCGGCGCGGCCGCGCAGGACGTTCGGAACGGTGCGGCCCTCGGAGAGCGCCGTGAGCGCGTCGAGGAGTTCGGCCCGGTCGGCGGCGACGAGCACGGCGCGGTGCTCGAACGCCGAGCGGGTGGTGCCGAGGGACAGCGCCAGGTCGGCGACCGAGGCGGTGGAGGCGGTGGAGTGCGCGGCGGCCGGGTCCGCCGCCTCGGTGAGCCGGGCGAGCAGGCGGTCCGCCTGCTCGGCCAGGGCGTCCCGGGTGACGGCGGACAGGGCGACCGGCAGCGGTCCCGTGGCCACCGGGTCCTCCCCGGCGGACGGGGCCGGGGCGGTGGTGTCGGCCGTCGGCTGCTCCAGGACGACGTGGGCGTTGGTGCCGCTGGCGCCGAAGGAGGACACGCCCGCGCGGCGCGGACGCCCGGTCTCGGGCCAGGCGGTCGCCTCGGTCAGCAGCCGTACGGCGTCCGGGTCCCAGGCGACGTGCGAGGACGGCGTGCCGACGTGCAGGGTCTTCGGCAGGGTGCCGTGCCGCATCGCCAGGACCATCTTGATGACGCCGGCGACACCAGAGGCCGCCTGCGTGTGGCCGAGGTTGGACTTCAGCGAGCCGAGCAGCAGCGGCCGGTCGCGGTCCTGGCCGTAGGTGGCGTGCAGGGCCTGCGCCTCGATCGGGTCGCCGAGCGCGGTGCCGGTGCCGTGCGCCTCGACGGCGTCGACGTCGCGGGCGGTGAGACCGGCGGCGGCCAGTGCCTTGCGGATGACGCGCTGCTGGGAGGGGCCGTTGGGGGCGGTGAGGCCGTTGGAGGCACCGTCCTGGTTGATCGCGGAACCGCGCAGCACGGCGAGGACCTGGTGGCCGTTGCGGCGGGCGTCGGAGAGCCGCTCGACGACGAGCATGCCCACGCCCTCGGCCCACGCGGTGCCGTCGGCGTCGTCGGAGAAGGCCTTGCAGCGGCCGTCCGGGGACAGCGCGCCCATCTCGCCGAACTCGACGAAGCCGACCGGCGTCGACATGACGGTGACACCGCCCGCGAGGGCGATGGAGCACTCGCCGTTGCGCAGGGCCTGCGCCGCGAGGTGCAACGCGACCAGCGACGACGAGCAGGCCGTGTCGACGCTGACCGAGGGCCCTTCCAGGCCGAGGGTGTAGGACAGGCGGCCGGAGAGCAGGCTCGCCGACTGGGCGGTCTCGACGTGCCCGACCTGGCCGATGGCCGGACGGTAGTCGCCGCTGCCGCCGCCGACGAACACGCCGGTGTCACCGCCGCGCAGCCCGGCCGGGTCGATGCCGGCCCGCTCCAGGGCCTCCCAGGCGGCCTCCAGCACGATCCGCTGCTGCGGGTCGATGACCAGGGCCTCGCGCGGTGAGATGCCGAAGAAGTCGGGGTCGAAGTCGGCGACGTCGTACAGGAAGCCGCCGTGGCGGGTGACGCTGCGGCCCCGGCCGTCCCGGTCCCCGTCGAGGAGCCGGTCCAGGTCCCAGCCGCGGTCGGTGGGGAAGGCCCCGATGGCGTCGGTGCCGGCGACGGCCAGCTTCCACAGGTCCTCGGGCGAACGCACTCCGCCCGGGTAGCGGCAGCTCATGCCGACGATGACGACCGGGTCGTCGGCCGTCGCGGCGTCCGTGCCGTGCGCGGCCGGGGTGGCCGGGCCGGTGTCCTCGCCGAGGAGCCCGGTCAGCAGGTGCGCGGCGAGCGCGGTGGGCGTCGGGTAGTCGAAGACCAGGGTGGCGGGCAGGGTGAGCCCGGTCGCGGTCGCGAGTTGGTTGCGCAGGTCGACGGCGGTCAGCGAGTCGAACCCGAGGTCCTTGAAGGCCTGTTCGGCGGGTACGGCGTCGGCGCCCGCGTGGCCGAGCACCGAGGCGACCTCGGTGCGGACCAGGTCGAGGGCGTACGGGAGCCGGTCCCGCTCGTCGAGCTGCCGCAGCCGGGTGCGGAGCGCGTCGGCGGTGCCCGCGTCCGCGCGGTCGCCGCCGCCGACCGCGTCCAGCGCGCGCCGTGCCTCGGGCAGTTCGGTGAACAGGCGGCCGGGGCGGGTGCGGGTGAAGGCGGGCGCGAAGCGGTCCCACAGCACGTCGGCGACGGTCACCGAGGCAGAGGCCGACGGGTCGGCGACGGCGTCGCCGACGACCGCGCCGAGCACGGTCAGGGCCCGGTGCGGGTCCATCGTGGGCAGGCCGTTGGCGCGCAGGTGGGCGGCGAGCCCGTCGGGTCCGGTGCCGGTCCAGGCGCCCCAGGAAACGGCGACCGCGGTACGGCCGTCCGCCCGGCGTTCCCGGGTGACGGCGTCCAGGTAGGCGCCCGCGGCGGCGCCGGCTCCCTGACCGCTGACGCCCCAGACCCCGGAGATGGAGCCGAACACGACGAAGGCGTCAAGGTTCCGGTCCCCGGTGGCCGCGTCCAGTGCGTCGAGGTCCCGGCGCACGGCGGCGAGGAGGGCGTCCGCGCCGGGCGCGTCGGCGCCTGCGGCGGGGGCGCCGTCGTCACCGGTGTGGATCACGGCGGTGAGCGGACGGCCGTCGGGCAGGGCGTCCACCGCGCCGGTGAGGGCGGAGGGGTCCGCCGGGTCGTGCGCGACCACCGTGAACTCGGTTTCCAGTTCGGCTAGTTCGGCACGCAGCGCGTCGAGCGCCTGGGCGTCGGCTTCGCCGCGGACGGCCAGCAGGACGCCGGTGGCTCCGTTCCCGGCCAGCCAGCGGGCGACGTGGCCGGCGAAGCCCTCGGGGCCGCCGGTGACCAGCACGGTGCCGGTGGGCCGCCACGGGGCGTCCGGGCGCTGTGCCGCCGCCCGGACCAGCCGCCGACCGTAGGCACCGGAGGCGCGCAGCGCGACCTGGTCCTCGGCGTCAGGACCGGTCGCGGTCAGGACGGCCCGCAGACGCTCGGCGGTGCGGGCGTCGGCCACGTGGTCGACGTCGACGAGGCCGCCCCAGCGGTCGGGCCGTTCCAGGGCGGTGACCCGGCCGAGGCCCCAGACCGCCGCCTGTCCGGGGTCGGTTCCGGCGTCGGAACGGCCCACAGAGACGGCACCCCGGGTGAGGACCCACAAGCGGCCGGTGATCCCGGCTCCGTCCAGGGCGTCCAGCAGGGCGTCGGGCCAGGCGGCACCGGACGGCAGGGCGCGGTCGTCGCCGCCCGCCGCGGCGAGCAGGGAGACCACACCGGCGTACTCGGTGCCGTCGGCGGCCTCCGTCAGACGTGCGCCGAGTGCGGCACCGTCCGGAGCGTGGACCACGCGCACCGCGTCGGCGCCGAGGGCGCCGGCGACGGCCTCGGCCCACGGGTCGCCGTCGAGCACGGTGGGGATCAGTACGAGCCAGGGACCGTCGGCGGCCGGGGACTTGACGGCACCGGCCGTCAGCGGACGCCAGCTCTCCCGGTACCGCCAGCCGTCCACCAGGGACCGCTCGCTGAGCCCGCGGCGCCACGAGGAGAGGGCGGGCAGCACGTCCGACAGGACGGTGTCGTCCAGGTCGAGCGTGGCGGACAGCGCCTGGAGGTCCTCCCGTTCCACGGCGGCCCAGAAGGCGGCGTCCACCGGGTCCTGCCCGGCACCCGCGCCGGGCGCGGCGGCCGGTTCGGGCCAGTAGTGCTCACGCTGGAAGGCGTAGGTGGGCAGTTCCGTACGACGGGCGCCGGTCCCGCGGAACCAGGCGTCCCAGTCGATGTCGACGCCGGTGACGTGGAGCCGGGCCAACGCGGTCAGCAGGGCGGTCTCCTCGGGCCGGTCCTTGCGCAGCACCGGCACGGACACCGTGTCGGCGGCTCCGTCCAGCACCCGCGCGGCCATCCCGGTCAGGACGCCGTCGGGGCCCAGCTCCAGGAACGCGTTCGCTCCCCCGTCGGCCAGCGCACGCACGCCGTCGGCGAACCGCACCGTGCCACGGACGTGGCGCACCCAGTACTCCGCCGAGCACAGCAGCCTCGGGTCCGCCACCTCACCGGTCACGTTGGAGACGACGGGGATGACCGGCTCGGCGTAGGCGAGGCTCTCGGCGACCCGGCGGAACTCCGCCAGCATCGGGTCCATCAGCGGCGAGTGGAAGGCGTGACTCACCGGCAGGCGCTGCGTCTTGCGGCCCTGTGCGGCGAACTCCTCCGCCAGCGCCACGACCTCGGGCTCGGCGCCCGCGATCACCACCGCGTCCGGTCCGTTGACCGCCGCCAGGGCGGTGTCGTCGGTCAGGCGCGGGGTGATCTCCTCCTCGGTCGCCTGCACGGCCACCATCGCGCCGCCGGCCGGGAGTTCCTGCATCAGCCGGGCACGCGCCGCCACCAGCGCGCACGCGTCCTCCAGCGACAGCACCCCGGCGACATGCGCGGCCGTGATCTCGCCCACGGAGTGACCCGCCACGAACTCCGGCCGCACACCCCAGCTTTCGACCAGCCGGAACAACGCCACCTCGACGGCGAACAGCGCGGGCTGAGTGAACCCGGTCGTGTCCAGGAGTTCCGCCTCGGGCGTGCCCTCCTCAGCGAACAGCACCTCCCGCAGCGGCCGTTCCAGCTCCACGTCCAACCGGGCCAGTACGGCGTCCAGCGCCTCCGCGAACACCGGGAACCGGGCGTACAGCTCACGCCCCATCCCGGCCCGCTGCGACCCCTGACCCGAGAACAGCACGGCGAGCGACCGCTCCACCGCACGACCACGCGCCACCTCCACGGGGGCGCCCTCCGCGCCCGCGAGCAGCACCGTCCGGTGCTCGAACGCGGTGCGGCCGACGGCCAGGGTGTAGGCGGTGTCGAGGGCCGGGACGTCCGGGTGGGCGGCGGTGAACGACACCAGCCGCCCGGTCTGGTCCGTGAGGGCCTCGGTGGTGCGGGCGGACACGAGCCAGGGCACCTCGGCGGGCACCACGGGAGCCGCGTCGCCGCGCGACTCGACGTCCGCCGGGGCCTGCTCCAGCAGGACGTGGGCGTTGGTGCCGCTGACCCCGAAGGCGGAGACGCCGGCGCGGCGGGGCCGGCCGGTCTCCGGCCAGGCCCGGCGCTCGCGGAGCAGGGAGACCGTGCCGCCGGACCAGTCGACGTGGGTCGACGGGGTGTCGACGTGGAGGGTGCGGGGCAGTTCGCCGTGGCGCAGGGCGAGGACGGTCTTGATGACGCCGGCGACACCGGCGGCGGCCTGGGTGTGGCCCAGGTTGGACTTGACCGTGCCGAGCAGCAGCGGGTGCTCCGGGTCACGCTCGGTGCCGTAGGCGGCGATCAGGGCGTGTGCCTCGATGGGGTCGCCGAGGGTGGTGCCGGTGCCGTGCGCCTCGACCACGTCGACGTCGGCCGGGGTGAGGCGGGCGTCGGCGAGGGCGGCGCGGATGACGCGCTGCTGGGCGCGGCCGTTAGGGGCAGTCAGGCCGTTGGAGGCGCCGTCCTGGTTGACGGCCGCGCCGCGGACCACGGCGAGCACGGGGTGCCCGTTGCGGCGGGCGTCGGAGAGCCGTTCCAGGACGAGGACGCCGGCGCCCTCGGACCAGGCGGTGCCGTCGGCGGAGTCGGCGAAGGCCTTGCAGCGGCCGTCGCCGGCGAGGCCGCCCTGGGCGGTGAACTCGACGAAGGCGTCGGGGCTGGACATCACCGAGACGCCGCCGGCCAGGACCAGGGAGCACTCGCCGGAGCGCAGCGCCGTGGCGGCCATGTGCAGGGCGACGAGCGCCGAGGAGCAGGCCGTGTCGACGGTGACCGCCGGGCCCTCCAGGCCGAGGGTGTAGGACAGCCGGCCGGACATGACACTGGCGGTGGTGCCGGTGGCGGCGTGGCCCTGCACGTCGGTGGTGCCGCGGCGCAGCATGGTGGCGTAGTCCTGGCCGTTGGTGCCGACGAAGACACCGGTGGCACTCCCGCGCAGGCCCGCCGGGTCGATGCCGGCGCGCTCCAGGGCCTCCCAGGACGTTTCCAGCAGCAGGCGCTGCTGCGGGTCCATGGCCAGGGCCTCGCGCGGGGAGATCCCGAAGAAGGCGGCGTCGAAGAGGCCGGCGCCGTCGAGGAATCCGCCCTCCAGGGTGGCGGAGCCGCCGCGGGCGAGGGTGTCGAGGTCCCAGCCCCGGTCGGTGGGGAAGCCGGTGATCGCGTCGCGGCCGTCGTACAGCAGGTCCCACAGGTCGTCGGGTGAGTCGACGCCGCCGGGGAAGCGGCAGCCCATGCCGACGATGACCACGGGGTCGTCGTCGCTCGCGCGTCCGGTGGTGTCCGCGGTGGCGCGGCCGTCGGC
Source organism: Streptomyces capillispiralis (assembly GCF_007829875.1). NCBI lineage: Bacteria > Bacillati > Actinomycetota > Actinomycetes > Kitasatosporales > Streptomycetaceae > Streptomyces > Streptomyces capillispiralis. The sequence continues at coordinate 304,162 of NZ_VIWV01000001.1, forward strand.
CGGCTCGGGCAGGGTGCCGAGCAGTTCGGTGAGGAGGTGGGCGGCCAGGTCGCGGGTGGTGGGGTGGTCGTAGACGAGGGTGGCGGGCAGCCTCAGGCCGGTGGTGGCGTTGAGCGTGTTGCGCAGTTCGACGGTGGTCAGCGAGTCGAAGCCGAGGTCGGTGAAGGCCTGGTCGGGTTCGACGGCGGCCGGGTCGGAGTGGCCGAGGACGCCGGCGACCTGGGCGCGCACGAGGTCCAGGACGTACCGCTGCCGGGCGGGTCCGGTGAGCGTGGCGAGTTCTCGGCCGAGCGCCGGACCGGTGGTGGTGGCCGCGGTCGTGGGGGCGACGGTGGTGGCGCGCAGTTCGGGCAGGTCGCGGACGAGGGGGCGGTGGGCGGCGAAGACCGCCGCGTACCGCTGCCAGTCGATGTCGGCGACGGTGAGCGCGGTGTCGCCGTGCTCGACGGCGGTGTCGAGGGCGGCGAGCGCGTCCTCGGCGCTCATCGGGGTGAATCCGCCGCGCCGTACGCGGTCCTCCACTCCGGTGCCGTCGCCGGCCATGCCGGTGCCGGCCCAGGGCCCCCAGGCGACGGAGGTGGCGGGCAGGCCGACGGCGCGGCGGTGTGCGGCGAGGGCGTCCAGGTAGGCGTTGGCGGCCGCGTAGTTGCCCTGGCCGGCGGCGCCGAGGCTGCCGGCGGTGGAGGAGAACAGCACGAAGTCGGTGAGGCCGCTGTCGCGGGTCAGTTCGTGCAGTTGGGCGGCGGAGTGGGCCTTGGCCCGCAGGACGGTGTCGAACCGCTCGGGGGTGAGGGTGTCGAGGACGCCGTCGTCGAGCACGCCGGCGGTGTGGACCACCGCGGTGAGGGGGTGTGCGGCGGGTACGGCCGCGAGGACGGCGGCGAGGGCGTCGCGGTCGGCGGTGTCGCAGGCGGCCACGGTCACCTCCGCGCCCAGCTCGCGCAGTTCGGCCGCGAGTTCGGCGGCGCCGGGCGCGTCGGGGCCGCGGCGGCTGACCAGCAGCAGGTGCGGGGTGCCGCGTCCGGCGAGGCGGCGGGCGACGTGGGCGCCGAGGGCGCCGGTGCCGCCGGTGATCAGGGCGGTCCCCTCGGGGGCGAACCGCCGGGGGGCGGGGCCGTCGGGCGCGGGGTGGTGGGCCAGGCGGCGGGCGTAGGTGGCGGAGGCGCGGACGGCGAGGTCGGTCTCGTCGCCCGGTTCGGCCAGGAGGTGGGCCAGGCGGCGCACGGCCTGGGTGTCGAGGTGTTCGGGGAGGTCGACGGCGCCGAAGCGGCGCTCGGGGTGTTCCAGGGCGGCGACGCGGATCAGGCCGCGTGCGGCGGCCTGCCCGGGGTGGGCAAGGTGGTCGGCGCGGCCGGTGGTGACGGCCCGGCGGGTGAGGATCCACAGCGGGGCGTGGATCCCCGAGTCGCCGAGGGCCTGCACGGCGGTGGCCGTGGGCAGCACACCGCCGAGGCCGGCGGGGTCGCCCGCACCGGAGTCGTCGGTGCCGAGGGCGAGCAGGGACAGGACGCCGGTGAAGCCGCCGTCGGGCGCGGGGAGTTCCCGCAGGAGGTCGGCGAGGCCCGCGCGGTCCCGGCCGTCGGTGGTCACGCGTACGGCGCGCAGGCCGAGGGCGTCCGGCAGTTCGGTCACGTCGGTGTCGGGGCCGGTGGCCGGGAGCAGGACGAGCCAGGTGCCGACCGGTCGCGCGGTGGGGGCGCCGTCCAGCGGCTTCCACACGGCGCGGTGGCGGCGGGCGTCGGCGGCGGCCCGCTCGGTGCGGCGGCGCCGCCACGCGGACAGGGCGGGCACGAGGGCGGCGAGGGTGTCGTCGTCGAGGCCGAGGTCGGCGCCGAGGGCGGGCAGGTCGGCGCGCTCGACGGCGGACCAGAACGCGGCGTCCGCGCCGTCGGCCGGGCCGGCCGCGGTCGTCGGGACGGGTCCGTAGGTGGTGTCGGGCCAGTAGCGGCTGTGCTGGAAGGCGTAGGTGGGCAGGTCGACGCGGCGGGCGCCGGTGCCGTGCAGGACGCCGGACCAGTCGACACGGGTGCCGTGGACGTGGAGGCGGGCCAGGGCGGCGGTGAGCGCGGTGACCTCGTCGCGGTCGCGGCGCAGCGCGGGCACCGTGGTCACCTCGGTGTGCGCCGCGGTGAGGTCGGCGGCGTCGAGGGTGTCGCGGGCGGCGGCGGACAGGGTGCCGTCGGGGCCGATCTCCAGGAAGGAGGTGTGGCCTTGGCGGGCGAGGGTGCGTACGGCGTCGGCGAAGCGGACGGTGGCGCGGACCTGGTGCACCCAGTAGTCGGGGGTGCGCAGTGCGTCGGTGTCGGCGGGTTCGCCGGTGACGGTGGACACCAGCGGCACGGACGGCAGGTGGTAGGTGAGGCCGCGGGCGACCCGGGCGAAGTCGTCGAGCATGGCGTCCATGCGCGGCGAGTGGAAGGCGTGGCTGACGCGCAGGGCGCGGGTCCTGCGGCCGTCCCCGGAGAGCCGGGCGGCGATCCGGGTGACGGCGTCCTCCTCGCCGGACAGGACGACGGAGCGGGGGCCGTTGACGGCGGCCAGGGAGACCCGGTCCTCCAGACCGTCCAGCAGCGGCAGCACCTCGTCCTCGGCGGCCTCTACGGCGACCATGGCGCCGCCGGCCGGCAGGGCGGCCATGAGGCGGCCCCGGGCGGCGACGAGGACGCAGGCGTCGTCCAGCGAGAGGACGCCGGCGACGTGGGCGGCGGCGAGTTCGCCGACGGAGTGGCCGGCGACGCTGTCGGGGACGGTGCCCCAGGACTCGACGAGCCGGTAGAGGGCCACTTCGAGGGCGAACAGGGCGGGCTGGGTGTGGGCGGTGTCGTGCAGGAGGGCGGCGTCCGGTGTGCCGTCCTCGGCGAACAGCACGTCCCGCAGCGGGCGTTCGAGTTCCCGGTCGAAGCGGGTGAGGACGGCGTCCAAGGCGTCCGCGAAGGCCGGGTGGCGGTCGTACAGTTCGCGGCCCATGGCGGCGCGCTGGCTGCCCTGCCCGGTGAACAGGAAGGCGAGGCGGCCCCGGGAGGGGGCACCGGTGACGAGGGCGCCGTCGGGGGCGCCGTCGCGCAGGGCGGTCAGGGCGCGCAGGACCCCGTCGCGGTCGCCGGCCAGGACGGCGGCGCGGTGTTCCAGGGTGCCGCGGGTGGTGGCCAGGGAGTGGGCCACGTCGAGCAGCGGGACGTCCGGGTGGGCCTCGGTGTGGTCGAGGAGCCGGCCGGCCTGGGCGCGCAGGGCGGGGGCGGTGCGGGCGGACAGGACCAGCGGCACGCCGGCCGGCAGGGTGCCGGGGTCCGTGGCGGGCACGGTCCTCGGCTGCTCCGCGTCGGGGGTGTCGGGGGCCTGTTCGACGACGGTGTGGACGTTGGTGCCGCTGAGGCCGAAGGAGGAGACGGCGGCGCGGCGGGGCCGGCCGGTCTCGGGCCAGGGCACGGTGTCGGTGGCCAGCTCGATGGCGCCGGAGTTCCAGTCGACGTGGCTGGAGGGGGTGTCCACGTGCAGGGTGGGCGGGACGGTGCCGTGGCGCATCGCCATGACCATCTTCATGACACCGGCGATGCCGGACGCCATCTGGGTGTGGCCGATGTTGGACTTCACCGAGCCGAGCAGCAGCGGCCGGTCGGCGGGCCGTCCCTGGCCGTAGGTGGCGAGCAGGGCCTGCGCCTCGATCGGGTCGCCGAGCGCGGTGCCGGTGCCGTGGCCCTCGACCACGTCGACGTCGGCCGGGGTGAGGTTCGCGTTGGTGAGGGCCTGGCGGATGACCCGGGCCTGGGAGGGGCCGTTGGGAGCGGTGAGGCCGTTGGAGGCGCCGTCCTGGTTGACGGCGGAGCCGCGGATCACGGCGAGCACGGGGTGGCCGTTGCGGCGGGCGTCGGAGAGCCGTTCGACCAGGACGAGGCCGACGCCCTCGGCGAGGCTCATGCCGTCGGCGCCCTCGGCGTACGCCTTGCAGCGGCCGTCGGGGGCCATGGCGCGCTGGCGGCTGAAGCCGGTGAAGGCGCTGGGGGTGGCCATCACGCTGACGCCGCCGGCGAGGGCGAGCGTGCTCTCGCCGTTGCGCAGCGACTGGCAGGCCAGGTGCAGCGCGACGAGCGAGGAGGAGCAGGCGGTGTCCAGGGTGACGGCCGGTCCCTCCAGGCCGAAGGTGTAGGCGAGGCGGCCGGACATCACGCTGGAGATGGTGCCGGTGATGAGGTGGCCCTCGGCGCCCTCGGTCGAGGCGCCGCCCGCCGTGTAGTCCTGGTAGCTGGCGCCGATGAAGGTGCCGGTGAGGCTGCCGCGGAGGGTGGCGGGGTCGATGCCGGCGCGTTCCAGGACCTCCCAGCCGGTCTCCAGCAGGAGCCGCTGCTGCGGGTCCATGGCGAGGGCCTCGCGCGGGGAGATGCCGAAGAAGCCGGCGTCGAAGTCGGCGACGTCGTGGAGGAAGCCGCCCTGGGTGGAGTAGGTGGTGCCGGGCTTGTCGGGGTCCGGGTCGTAGAGGGCGTCGGCGTCCCAGCCGCGGTCGGCGGGGAAGCCGGTGATGGCGTCGCCGCCGGCCGCGACGAGGTCCCACAGGGCCTCGGGGCTGGTGATGCCGCCGGGGTAGCGGCAGCTCATGGCGACGACGGCGATGGGCTCGTCGTCGACGGCGGCGGTGCTGCGCACCGGTCCGTCGGCCTCGGTGCCGGGGCCGCCGACGAGGCCGCGCAGGTGCGCGACGAGGGTGAGCGGGTCCGGGTAGTCGAACACGAGGGTGCTCGGCAGGGTGAGGCCGGTGACGGCGGCGAGCCGGTTGCGCAGGTCGACGGCGGTGAGCGAGTCGAAGCCGACGTCGCGGAAGGCGCGGCGTTCGGACAGCACCTCCGGGGAGGCGTGGCCGAGGACGGTGGCGGCCTCGGAGCGGACCAGGTCCAGCAGGAGACGGTCCTGTTCGGCGGCGGGCAGCGCGCGCAGCCGGCCGGCGAACTCGCCGCCGTCGGCGGCACGGGCCTCGGACTCCTCGGTGAGCCGCCGTACGTCGGGGACGTCCTCGAACAGGTCGGTGGGCCGCGAGGAGGTGAACACCGGGTGGTAGCGGTCCCAGTCGACGTCGGCGACGGCGAGGACGCCCTCGTCGGCGTCGAGGGCCCCCCGCAGTCCGGCGAGGGCCAGTTCGGGGTTCATGAAGACCAGTCCGCTGCGGCGGATCTGGCCGGGGTCGACGCGGCCGAGCTTCATGTCGTCGGCCCAGATGCCCCACGAGATCGCGGTGGCGCGGGCGCCGCGGGCACGGCGGTGCTCGGCGAGCGCGTTGAGGTGGGCGTTGGCGGCGACGTACGCGGCGTGCCGGCCGCTGCCCCACAGGCCGGCGGTGGACGAGTACAGGACGAACGCGTCGAGCTGGTCGTCGTCGAGGAGTTCGTCGAGGTGGGCGGCGCCGGCGGTCTTGGCGTGCACGACCTTGGCGAAGGCGTCCAGGCTGGTCTCGTCGATCGACTGGAGTTCGATGACGGCGGCGGTGTGGAAGACGCTGCGGACGGTGCGGCCCTCGGCGGCGAGCCCGTCCAGGAGCGCGGCGACGGCGTCCCGGTCGGTGACGTCGCAGGCGGCGACGGTGGCGGTGCAGCCGCGTTCGGCGAGCTCGGCGACGAGGTCGGCCGCTCCGGGCGCGCTGTCGCCGCGGCGGCTGGTGAGCACCACGTCGCGGGCGCCCCGGTCGGCGAGCCAGCGGGCCAGGTGGGGGCCGAGGGTGCCGGTGCCGCCGGTGACCAGGACGGTGCCGCGCGGGCTCCAGCCGGGGCCGCCGGCGGGGGCGGGCGCCGGGGCGACGCGGCGGGCGAGTACGCCGGAGGCGCGGACGGCGAGCTGGTCCTCGCCGGTGCTGCCGGTGAGGACGGCGGCGAGCCGCTGGGCGGCACGGTGGTCGAGGGTTTCGGGCAGGTCGACGGTGCCGCCCCAGCGCTGCGGGTGTTCCAGCGCGGCGGTCCAGCCGAGGCCGTGCACCAGGGCCTGCGCGGGCCGGGTGAGCCGGTCGGCGCGGCCGGTGGAGACGGCGCCGCGGGTCAGCGCCCACAGGGGCGCGTCGATCCCGGCGTCGCCGAGGGCCTGGATCAGGGTGACGGAGAGCGCGAGCCCGGCGGGCAGCACGGGGTGGAGGGTGCCGGTGTCCTCGGCGGCGGCCAGCAGCGAGACCACGCCGGTGGGTTCGGGCAGCTCGCGCAGGCGGGCGGCGAGATGGGCGCGGTCGGTGTCGGCGGCGTCGAGGCGCAGCGGCACCGGATCGGCGCCGTGCGCGGCGAGCGCCTCCCGCACGGCGGCGGTGTGCCCGGGGTCGGTGCCGTCGGCGGTGACCAGCAGCCAGGTGCCGGTGAGGGCGGCGTCGGGCAGGGCGCCGAGCGGCTTCCAGGTGGCGCGGTAGCGCCAGGAGCCGACGGTGGAGCGGTCGCGGCGTTGCCGTCGCCAGGTGGACAGGGCGGGCAGGACGGGGGCGAGGGCGTCGCGGTCCAGGTGCAGGCGGGTGGCGAGGGAGTCGACGTCCTCCTGCTCGACCTCGGTCCAGAACTCGTCGTCGGCGGGGTCGCCGTCGCCCGCGGCGCGCGGCGGCGCCGCCTCGGTCCACAGGTGTTCGCGCTGGAAGGCGTAGGTGGGTAGGGGTGTCCTGCGGGCGCCGCAGCCGGCGTAGACGGCGGCCCAGTCGGCGCGTCCGCCGCGGACCCACTGCTCGGCGAGGGAGGTCAGGAAGCGGCCGGTGCCGCCCTGTTCGCGGCGCAGGGTGCCGGTGACGGCGACGTGGTCGCCGCTCTCCTCGGCGGTGGCCTGCACCGCCATGGTGAGCACGGGGTGCGGGCTGATCTCGACGAACACGGTGTGTCCGGAGCCGAGGAGGGCGCGTACGGCATCCTCGAAGCGGACGGTCTGCCGCAGGTTGCGGTACCAGTAGGCGGCGTCCGTGGCGGCGGCGCCGAGGATCTCGCCGGTGACCGTGGAGTGGAACGGCACGCGTGCCTGGCGGGGTGTCACGGGGGCGAGCAGTTCGAGGAGTTCGTCGTGGATGCGCTCGACCTGCGGGGAGTGGGAGGCGTAGTCCACGGCGACGCGGCGGGCACGGATGTCGCGGGCGGTGAACTCGGTGTGCAGGGCGTCGAGGGCGTCGGGGGTGCCGGCGAGGACCACGGAGCGGGGTCCGTTGACGGCGGCGACGGAGACGGCGCCGTCGTGGGCGGCCAGGTACTCCTCGGCCTCGGCGGCGGGCAGCTGGACGGACATCATGCCGCCGGCGCCGGCCAGGACGCGGCCGATGGCCTGGCTGCGCAGGGCGACGACGCGGGCGCCGTCCTCCAGAGACAGGGCGCCGGAGACGACGGCGGCGGCGATCTCGCCCTGGGAGTGGCCGACGACGGCGTCCGGGGTGACGCCGTGGGCGCGCCACAGCTCGGCCAGGGACACCATCACGGCCCAGGTGGCGGGCTGGACGACGTCGACGCGGTCGAAGCCGGGCGCGCCGTCGGCGCCGCGGATCACGTCGGTCAGGGACCAGTCGGTGAACGGGGCGAGCGCGGCGGCGCACTCGTGCAGCCGCTCGGCGAAGACGGGTGAGGTGTCCAGGAGTTCGGCGCCCATGCCGGCCCACTGGGAGCCCTGGCCGGGGAAGACGAACACGGTGCGGCCGTCGGTGTCGGCGGTGCCGCTCACCACCTGGGCGGTGGACTCGCCGTCGGCGAACGCGGTGAGCGCGCCGGTGAGTTCACCGGCGGTGGTGCCGAGGGCGACGGCGCGGTGCTCCAGCACGGAGCGGGCGGTGATCAGGGTGTGGCCGACGTCGGCCGGGTGCGGTCCGGCGGCGGTGACGTGCGCGGCGAGGTTGCGGGCCTGGTCGCGCAGCGCGGCGGGGGCGGCGGCGGACAGGATCCAGGGCAGGGTGCCGCCGGCCGGGAGGGCGGGCTCGGGGTTCTCGGCGGGTTCCGGGGCGGTCGGCGCCTGCTCCAGGATGGCGTGGGCGTTGGTGCCGCTGATGCCGAAGGAGGAGACGGCGCAGCGCAGCGGGGCGTCGTCCTTGTGCCAGTCGGTGGTCTCGGTGACCAGGCGGACGGCGCCGCTCGACCAGTCGACGTGGGTGGACGGCCGGTCGGCGTGCAGGGTGCGCGGCAGGGTGCCGTGCCGCATCGCCATGACCATCTTGATGATGCCGGCGACGCCGGCGGCCGACTGGGTGTGGCCGATGTTGGACTTCACCGAGCCGAGCAGCAGCGGGCGTTCGGGGTCGCGGTCCTGGCCGTAGGTGGTGAGCAGGGCCTGCGCCTCGATGGGGTCGCCGAGCGCGGTGCCGGTGCCGTGCGCCTCGACCACGTCGATGTCGTCGGCGGCGAGCCCGGCGGCGTTCAGGGCCTGGCGGATGACGCGGACCTGGGAGGGGCCGTTGGGGGCGGTGAGGCCGTTGGAGGCGCCGTCCTGGTTGATGGCGGAGCCGCGGACGACGGCGAGGACCTCGTGGCCGTTGCGGCGGGCGTCGGAGAGGCGTTCCAGGACGAGGACGCCGATGCCCTCGGCGAGGGTCATGCCGTCGGCGTCGTCGGAGAACGCCTTGCAGCGTCCGTCGCGGGCCAGGGCCCGCTGCCGGCTGAACGCGATGAACGACATCGGGTTGGTCATGACGGTGGCGCCGCCCGCGAGGGCGAGGCTGCTCTCGCCGTTGCGCAGCGACTGGCAGGCCAGGTGCAGCGCGACCAGGGAGGAGGAGCAGGCGGTGTCGACGGTGACGGCCGGGCCCTCCAGACCGAAGGTGTAGGCGAGGCGGCCGGACAGGACGCTGGGGCTGGAGCCGGTGACGGCGTGCCCTGCGGAGCCGTCGTCCATGGCGACGCCGTAGTCCTGGTAGGTGGAGCCGATGAAGGTGCCGGTGGGCGTGGAGTGCACCGCGGCGGGGTCGATCCCGGCGTGTTCGAACGCCTCCCAGGTGGTCTCCAGGAGCAGCCGCTGCTGCGGGTCCATGGTGACGGCCTCGCGGGGCGAGATGCCGAAGAAGCCGGGGTCGAACTCGCCCGCGTCGTGCAGGAAGCCGCCGAGGGTGGAGTAGGTGGTGCCGGGGTGGTCGGGGTCCGGGTCGTAGAGGGCGTCGGCGTCCCAGCCCCGGTTGACGGGGAAGTCGGAGATGGTGTCGGTGCCGTCGGCGACGAGCCGCCAGAACGCGTCGGCGGAGCGGGCGCCGCCGGGGAAGCGGCAGCTCATGCCGATGATGGCGATGGGCTCGTCGGTGGCGGCCGGGCCGGCGGTGGCGGGCTGTGCGCTGTCGCCGGTGCCGAGGAGTTCGTCCCGCAGGTGGCGGGCGAGGGCGGCCGGGTTGGGGTGGTCGAAGACCAGGGTGGTGGGCAGGGCGAGGCCGGTGAGCGTGGCGAGGCGCTTGCGCAGTTCCACGGCGGTCAGTGAGTCGAAGCCCGCGTCGCGGAAGGCGCGCTTGGCGGGGACGCCGTCGGCGGAGGTGTGGCCGAGGACGACGGCGGCCTCGGAGCGGACCAGGTCCAGGAGCAGTCGCTGCTGCTCTTCGCCGGTCAGGCCGCGCAGGCGCCCGGCCAGTTCGGAGACGGTCGCGGTGGTGTCCGCGGGGGCGGCGAGGGCGCGGACGGTGTCGATCTCGTCGAACAGGCGGCTGGCGCGCACGGCGGTGAAGACCGGGTGGTACTGCTCCCAGTCGACGTCGGCGACGGTGACCGCGGTGTCCCGCTGGACGAGGGCGCGGCGCAGCTCGGTGACGGCGGTGGCGGGGGCCAGCAGGCGCAGTCCGCTGCGTTCGAGGGTGTCGGAGACGGAGTGGTGCGCGTGGGCCATGCCGATCTCGGCCCACGGGCCCCAGGCGACGGCGGTGGCGGCCAGGCCGCGGGCGCGCCGGTGCTCGGCGAGGGCGTCGAGGTAGGCGTTGGCGGCGGCGTAGGCGCTCTGCCCGGCGCTGCCCCACACTCCGGCGACGGACGAGTAGAGCAGGAAGAAGTCCAGGTCGTGGCCGTCGAGCAGGGCGTCGAGGTGGGCGGCGCCAAGGGTCTTGGCGGCCATCGCGGCGGCGGTGTCGGCCAGCGGGGTGGCGGACAGGGGCGCGGCCTGGCCGACGCCCGCGGCGTGCACCACGCCGGTGAGCGGGGCGTCCTCGGGGACGGCGGCGAGGACGGCGGCGAGGGCGTCGCGGTCGGCGCTGTCGCAGGCGACGAGGGTGACGCGGGTGCCCGACTCCTCCAGTTCGGCGGCGAGTTCGGCGGCGCCCGGGGCGTCGGGGCCGCGCCGGCCGGTGAGGATCAGGTGGGCGGCGCCGGCCCGGGCCAGCAGGCGGGCGGTCTCGGCGCCGAGTCCGCCGGTGCCGCCGGTGATCAGGACGGTGCCGGAGGCGGTGAGGGCGTCCTCGCGGGGGAGGTCGGCGCCGGGGTGGCGGACGACGCGGCGGGCGAGCACGCCCCAGGCGCGGACGGCGACCTGGTCGTCGCCGTCGCGGGCGGCGAGCACACCGGCCAGGCGCTGCGCGGCGGGCGCGTCGAGGACGGCCGGCAGGTCGACGAGGCCGCCGGGCTGCTCGGGGCGTTCCAGGGCGGCGACCCGGCCCAGGCCCCAGTGGGCGGCGCGGGCGGGGTGGGTGAGCGGGTCGTCGGCGCCGGTGGAGACGGCGCCGCGGGTGACCGTCCACAGCGGGGCGGTGGTGCCGGTGTCGCCGCAGGCCTGGGCGAGGACCACGCCGAGGGCGAAGCCGGGCGGGAGGCCGTCGGCGGCGGTGTCCCCGGATGCCCCGTCGGTGGGGTGGGGGCCGTCGGCGAGCGGCAGCAGGTTCAGCACGCCGGTGGCGTCGGCGGCCCCGGCGGCGCGCAGGGCGTCGGCGAGCCGCTCGCGGTCGAGGTGGGAGGCGTCGAGTTCGAGGCGCCGGAGCAGGGCTCCGTGGCCGCGCAGCGCGTCGAGGACCTCGCCGGCCTCGTCGCCGGCGGTGGTGACGGCCAGCCAGGTGCCGTCCAGGACGGGGGCGCCGGTGGTGGCGGGCCGCCAGGCGACCTGGTAGCGGGCGGCGTCCAGGACGGACTTCTCCTGCCGGGCACGCCGCCAGGACGACAGCGAGGGCAGCAGCGCGTACAGGGAGGCGTGCTCCTCGTCGCGCAGGCCGAGCAGTCCGGCGAGCCCGTCGGCGTCGCCGCGTTCGACGGCGGTCCACAGGGCGGCGTCGGCGGGGTCGAAGACGGCGCGGCGGGCGCCGGGGGCGGTGGTGTCGGGCCAGTACGTCTCGTGCTGGAAGGCGTAGGTGGGCAGTTCGACGGTGGTGGCGCCGGTGCCGGTGTGCAGGGCGGACCAGTCCACGCGGACCCCGCGCACGTGCAGGCGGGCGAGGGCGGCGAGCGCGCTGGCCTCCTCCGGGCGGTCGGTGCGCAGCAGCGGGACGGCGTCGGTGCCGGCGTCGTCGCCGAGGGTGTCCTCGGCGAGGGCGGCCAGGGAGCCGCCGGGGCCGAGTTCGAGGAAGGTGGCGGCGCCCGCCTCGTGGGCGGCGCGCACGGCGTCGGCGAAGCGGACGGTGCCGCGGACGTGGCGCACCCAGTAGTCGGCGGTGCGCAGGTCGTCGCCGGTGGCGGGGCGGCCGGTGAGATCGGAGACGACCGGCACGGCCGGCTCGTGATAGGTCAGGCCCTCGGCGACCCGGCGGTAGGCGTCGAGCACGGCGTCCATGCGCGGCGAGTGGAAGGCGTGGCTGACCCGCAGCCGGCGGGTGGTGCGGCCCTGGCCGGCGAAGTGGGCGGCGACGCGCTCGGCGGCGTCCTCGTCCCCGGCGACCACGAGGGAGCCGGGGCTGTTGACGGCGGCCAGGGAGACCTGGTCCTCCAGGCCGGCCAGCAGCGGCAGCACCTCGTCCTCGGTGGCCTGTACGGAGTACATGGCGCCGCCCTCGGGGAGCGCCTGCATGAGCCGGGCGCGCGCGGCGACCAGGGCGCAGGCGTCGTCCAGGGAGAGGACGCCCGCGGCGTGGGCGGCGGTGATGCCGCCGATGGAGTGGCCGAGGAGTACGCCGGGGCGCACGCCCCAGGAGCGGACCAGGTGGTACAGGGCGGTTTCGAGGGCGAACAGGGCGGGCTGGGTCCAGCCGGTCTCGTAGAGCGCGGCGGCCTCGGGGGTGCCGTCCTCGGCGAAGAGGACGTCCTTGAGGGAGCGCGGCGCGGCGTCCGCCTCCGGGTCGGTGAGCAGCGGGTCGAGCTTCGCGACGACCTCGTCCAGCGCCTCGGCGAACTGCGGGTGGCGGGCGTACAGTTCGCGGCCGGTGCCGGGGCGCTGGCTGCCCTGCCCGGTGAACAGCAGGGCGGTGCGGCCGGCGCCGCCGGTCTCGCCGAGGACCAGTGCCGGGTCGGGCCGGTCGGCGGCGAGGGCGGCCAGGGCCCGCCGTACGTCGTCGGGGGTGCCGACGGCGACGGCGCGCTGCTCGAACGCGGGCCGGGTGGTGGCCAGGGAGAGGGTCACGTCGGCGGGCGCGAGGGCGGGGTGCTCGTCCAGGTGGGCGAGCAGGCGGGCGGCCTGGGCGCGCAGCGCGGGCCGGGTGCGGCCGGACAGGACCCACGGCAGGACGGCGGGGGCGTCAGCGTCCGTGCCGGTGGTCGCGGTGTGGGGCGCGGGCTGCGGTGCGGGCTGTTCCAGGACGACGTGGGCGTTGGTGCCGCTGATGCCGAAGGAGGAGACGGCGGCGCGGCGGGGGCGGTCCGTCTCGGGCCAGGCGGTGTGCTCCTGGAGGAGCGCGACCGCGCCGGACTCCCAGTCGACGTGGCGGGAGGGGCGGTCGGCGTGCAGGGTGCGCGGCAGTTCGCCGTGGCGCATCGCCATGACCATCTTGATGACGCCGGCGACACCGGCGGCGGCCTGGGTGTGGCCCAGGTTGGACTTCACCGAGCCGAGCAGCAGGGGGCGTTCGGGGTCGCGGTCCTGGCCGTAGGTGGCGAGCAGGGCCTGGGCCTCGATGGGGTCGCCGAGACTGGTGCCGGTGCCGTGCGCCTCGACGGCGTCCACGTCGGCGGGGGTCAGTCCGGCGGCGCCGAGGGCCTGGCGGATGACGCGCTGCTGGGAGGGGCCGTTGGGTGCGGTGAGGCCGTTGGAGGCTCCGTCCTGGTTGACGGCGGAGCCGCGCACCACGGCCAGGACGCGGTGGCCGTTGCGGCGGGCGTCGGAGAGGCGTTCCAGGACGAGGACGCCGACGCCCTCGGACCAGCCGACGCCGTCGGCGTCGTCGGAGAACGCCTTGCAGCGGCCGTCGGGCGACAGGCCGCGCTGGCGGGAGAACTCGATCAGGGAGGTCGGCGTGGACATCACGGTGACGCCGCCGGCCAGGGCGAGGGAGCACTCGCCGGAGCGCAGCGCCTGCATCGCCCAGTGCATGGCGACCAGGGAGGAGGAGCAGGCGGTGTCGACGGTGACCGCGGGGCCCTCCAGGCCGAGGGCGTAGGAGACCCGGCCGGAGGCGATGCTGGGCGCGGTGCCGCTGCCCTGGTGGCCCTCGAAGCGCTCGTCGGCGAGGGTGGCGGAGTAGTCGCTGTACATGACGCCGGCGAACACGCCGGTGCGGCTGCCGCGCAGGGAGACCGGGTCGATGCCGGCGTGCTCCACGGCGGTCCAGGACGCCTCCAGGAGCAGCCGCTGCTGGGAGTCGGTGGCCAGCGCCTCGCGGGGGCTCATGCCGAAGAAGCCGGGGTCGAAGTCGCCCGCGTCGTGCAGGAATCCGCCGTGGCGGGTGTACGAGGTGCCGGGGTGGTCGGGGTCCGGGTGGTACAGCGAGTCCAGGTCCCAGCCGCGGTTGACGGGCAGGCCGCCGACCGCGTCGGTGCCCTCGGTGACCAGGCGCCACAGGTCGTCGGGGGAGCTGACGCCGCCGGGGTAGCGGCAGCTCATGCCGACGATGACGATCGGGTCGTCGGCGGTGGGCGCGGCGGTGGCCGCCGGGGCGCCCGTGTCCGCGTCCGCGTCGCCGGTCAGCTCCTCCAGCAGGTGGGCGGCGAGCGCGGACACCGTGGGGTAGTCGAAGACGACGGTGGCGGAGGTGCGCAGACCGGTGACGGCGGCGAGCCGGTTGCGCAGCTCGACGGCGGTCAGGGAGTCGAAGCCGAGGTCCTGGAAGGCGCGTTCGGGGTCGATGTCGGTGGCGGAGGCGTGGCCGAGTACGGCGGCCACCTGGGCGCGCACCAGGTCTGTGACGGTCTCGGTGCGGGCCTCGGCGTCGAGCCGGGACAGCCGCTGGGTGAGGCCGAGGGCGGCCTCGGAGCCGGTGCGCACGGTGCGGCGGCGGGCCCGGATCAGGCCCCGCAGCAGCGGCGGCACTTCTCCCTGGCCACGCAGCGCGGCCAGGTCGAGCCGGACGGGCAGGACGGCCGCGCGGGGCAGGGCGAGGGCGGTGTCGAAGAGGGCCAGGCCGTCCTCGGGCGTGAGCGGGGGCGTGCCGGAGCGGGACAGGCGGCGCAGGTCGTGCTCGGTCAGTTCGCCGGTCATGCCGGTGCCGGGCGCCCAGGGGCCCCAGCCGAGGGACAGGCCGGGCAGCCCGGAGGCGCGCCGGGTCGCGGCGAGGGCGTCGAGGAAGGCGTTGGCGGCGGCGTAGCCGGCCTGGGCGGGGGCGCCGGCGGTGCCGGCGAAGGAGGAGAAGACGACGAACGCGGCGAGGTCGAGGTCGCGCGTGGCCCGGTGCAGGTGCCAGACGGCGTCGGCCTTGGGCCGCAGGACGGCGGTGAGGCGGTCGGCGGTGAAGGACTCCACGAGTCCGTCGTCGAGGACGCCCGCGGTGTGCACCACGGCGGTGACGGGGTGGTCCTCGGGAATGGCGGCGAACAGCGCGGCGACGGCGTCGGGGTCGGCCGCGTCGCAGGCCCGGAGGGTGACCTCGGCGCCGGACTCGCGCAGGGCGTCGGCGAGTTCGGCGGCACCGGGCGCGTCGGGCCCGCGCCTGCCGGCGAGGAGCAGGTGCCGTACGCCGTGTTCGGCGACGAGGTGGCGGGCGAGGACGGCGCCCAGGCCGCCGGTGCCCCCGGTGATGACGACGGTGCCGTCGGGGTCCCAGGCGGGGGTGTCCCGCTCGGCGGGCGGACGGACGCGGGCGAGGCGGGCGCCGAGGACCGCGCCGTCGCGGACGGCGGTCGCCGGCTCGTCGGCGGTGAGGGCGGCCGCGAGGGCGGCGGGGTCGGCCGTGGATGCCGGGTCGAGGTCCAGGAGGCCGAAGCGGCCGGGGTGTTCGGTCTGCGCGGAGCGAACCAGGCCCCAGACGGCCGCCGCGGCGGGGTCGGTGACACCGCCGCCGTCCGTGGCGACGGCGCCCCGGGTGACGAAGACCAGCCGGGAGCCGGACCGGGACGGGTCGTCGAGCCAGTCCTTCAGGTGGCCGAGGGCGCGTGAGGTGACCTCGTGCACCGAGGTGAGCATGTGGTCGTCGCCCGCGCCGGCGACGGGGGCGAGGACCAGGTCCGGCGTGCCGTCGCCGACGTCGGTGACCGTCACGCCGGCGGCGGTCAGGGCGGCGGTGAGGCCGAAGGGGTCGGTGCCGAGCAGACCGGCGGCCGCGGGCAGGGCGGTGCCGTCGGCGGAGGCGGTGATCCGGGTCCAGTCCAGGGCGAACAGCGCGTCCCGCTCCAGGGCGGAGGCCGCGGTGGCGCGCGCGTCCGGGGCGGTGCGCAGCACCAGGGAGGCCACGGAGGCGACGGGCGCGCCGGTGGCGTCGGTGACGGCGATCGACACGGCGTCGTCACCGGCCGGGACGAGCCGTACGCGGGCCTCGGTGGCACCGCTCGCGTGCAGGGTGACGTCCTGCCAGGAGAACGGCAGGCCGCCGCGTCCGTCCTCGCCGAGCGGGGCGAAGGCGGTGGCGTGCAGGGCCGCGTCGAGGAGCGCGGGGTGGAGGCCGAAGGAGGCCGCGTCGCCGGCGGGTCCGGCGTCGAGGGCGACCTCGGCGAAGGTCTCCTCGCCGCGCCGCCACACCGCCCGCAGGCCGCGGAAGGCCGGGCCGTAGCCGAAGCCGGTGTCGGCGAGCGAGTCGTAGAAGCCGTCCAGGTCGACCGACTCGGCGCCGGCCGGGGGCCACACGGCCGCGTCGAAGCCGTCCTCGTGGCGGGCGCCGGGGGCGAGGGTGCCGGTGGCGTGCCGGGTCCAGGGCCGGTCGTCGTCGCCGTCGGGGCGGGCGTAGAGGCTGAGGGTGCGGCGGCCGGTGTCGTCGGGGCCGGCGATCCACACCTGGACCTGGACGCCGCCGTCCTCGGGCAGGGCGAGCGGGGCGGCGAGGGTGAGGTCCTCGACGCGGTCGCAGCCGACCTCGTCGCCGGCCCGTACCGCCAGCTCCAGGAAGGCGGTGCCGGGCAGCAGGACGGTGCCGCGGACCGCGTGGTCGGCGAGCCAGGGGTGGGTGCGCACCGAGAGCCGGCCGGTGAGCAGCAGGCCGTCGGAGTTGGCGAGGGTGACGGCGGCGGCCAGCAGCGGGTGGTGGGCGGCGCCCAGGCCGGCGGCCCGTACGTCGCCGGCCGTGCCGGTGACGCCCTTGGGCCAGTACCGGCGGTGCTGGAAGGCGTACGTCGGCAGGTCGGCGCGGCGGGCGCCGGTGCCGTCGAACCAGCGTTCCCAGCGCAGCGGAACGCCGTGCAGGTACAGGCCGGCGGCGGTCTCGGTGAGCGCGGTGGGCTCGGGGCGGTCCTTGCGCAGCGCGGGCAGGACGGCGGCGTCCTCGTGTCCGGCGGCGTCCAGGCAGGCGCGGGCGAGCGCGGACAGGGTGCCGTCGGGGCCGAGTTCGAGGAAGACGCCGGTGCCGTGGCCGGCCAGCCAGGACACGCCGTCGGCGAAGCGGACGGTATGGCGGACGTGGTCGGCCCAGTAGTCGGCGGAGGTGAGCTGTTCGACGGTGGCGGGGGCGCCGGTGAGGTTGGAGACCACGGGCACCGCGGGTGCCTGCGGGGACAGTCCGGCGACGACGTCGCGGAACTCCGCGAGCATCGGCTCCATCAGCGGCGAGTGGAAGGCGTGCGAGACGCGCAGCCGGCGGGTGCGGCGGCCGAGCCCGTCGAAGTGCGCGGCCACGGCGTCGACGTCGTCGGCGGCGCCCGCGACGACCACGGCGGAGGGGCCGTTGAGGGCGGCGATCGACACCCGTTCGGCGCGCTCGGCGACGAGCGGGGCCACCTCGTCCTCGGTCGCCTCCACGGAGACCATGGCGCCGCCCTCGGGCAGCGCCTCCATCAGCCGGCCGCGGGCGACGACCAGGGCGCAGGCGTCCTCCAGGGAGAAGACGCCCGCGACGTGCGCGGCGGCGATCTCGCCGACGGAGTGGCCGGTGACGTGGTCGGGGGTCAGGCCCCAGGACTCGACCAGCCGGTACAGGGCGACTTCGAGGGCGAAGAGGGCGGGCTGCGCGTATCCGGTGCGGTCGAGCAGGGCGGCCTCGGCGGTGCCGTCCTCGGCCAGCAGCAGGGGGCGCAGCGGGCGGTCGCGTCCGGCGTCGAGGTGGCCGAGGACCTCGTCGAGGGCGTGCGCGAAGACGGGGAAGCGGGCGTACAGGTCGCGGCCCATGCCGGGGCGCTGGGAGCCCTGGCCGGAGAAGAGCACGGCGAGCTTGGGCCGGCCGCGGGTCCGGCGGACGGTGAGGCCGGGCGCGTCCTCGCCGGCGGCGAGCGCCGTGAGGGCGGCGAGGGCGGTGTCGCGGTCGGCGGCGGTGAGGGCGGCGCGGTGCTCGAAGGCGGAGCGGGTGGTGGCCAGCGCGTGGGCGGTGTCGAGGGCGGTGAGCGCCGGCCGGTCGCGCAGGTGGGCCAGCAGCCGGCCGGCCTGCTCGCGCAGGGCGTCGGTGGTGCGGCCGGACAGCAGCCACGGCAGGACGCCGGGCTCGACGGCGGGGGCGTCCTGCGCCTGGGGAGCGCCGGACTCCCCGGCGGGCGTCTGCGCGGGGGCTTCCTCGATGATGGTGTGCGCGTTGGTGCCGGACAGGCCGAAGGAGGAGACACCGGCGCGGCGCGGGGCGTTGTCGCGGCGCGGCCAGGGCGCGGGCTCGGTGAGGAGCCGGACGGCTCCCTCGGTCCAGTCGACGTGGGTGGACGGCCGGTCCACGTGGAGGGTGCGCGGGAGCAGGTCGTGGCGCATCGCCATGACCATCTTGATGATGCCGGCGACACCGGCGGCGGCCTGGGTGTGGCTGATGTTGGACTTCACCGAGCCGAGGAGCAGCGGCCGTTCGGGGTCGCGGCCCTGGCCGTAGGTGGCGAGCAGCGCCTGCGCCTCGACGGGGTCGCCGAGGACGGTGCCGGTGCCGTGCGCCTCGACCGCGTCCACCTCGGCGGCGGAGAGGCGGGCGTTGACCAGGGCGGCCTCGATGACGCGCACCTGGGAGGGGCCGTTGGGGGCGGTGAGGCCGTTGGAGGCGCCGTCCTGGTTGACGGCGGAGCCCCGGACGACGGCGAGCACGGAGTGGCCGTTGCGGCGGGCCTCGGAGAGCCGTTCCAGGACGAGGACGCCGACGCCCTCGGACCAGCCGGTGCCGTTGGCGGCGTCAGCGAAGGACTTGCAGCGGCCGTCGCCCGCGAGGCCGCCCTGGCGGGCGAACTCGACGAAGGTGGTGGGGCTCGCCATCACGGTGACACCGGCCGCCAGCGCCAGCGAGCACTCCCCCGCGCGCAGCGACTGGGCGGCCAGGTGCAGGGCGACCAGGGACGACGAGCAGGCGGTGTCGACGGTCACGGCGGGGCCGACGGCGCCGTAGAAGTAGGAGAGCCGGCCGGACAGGATGCTGGTGGCGTTGCCGGTCAGCTGGAAGCCCTGGACGTCGTCGTCGGGGCCGACGCGGTAGTCCTGCGGCATGGCGCCGACGAACACGCCGGTACGGCTGCCGCGTACGCCGGACGGGTCGATCCCGGCGCGCTCGAAGGCCTCCCAGGAGGTCTCCAGGAGCAGCCGCTGCTGCGGGTCCATGGACAGCGCCTCGCGGGGCGAGATGCCGAAGAAGTCCGCGTCGAAGGCGGACGCGTCGTGCAGGAAGCCGCCGGCGAAGTCGGCGGGCCCGTCGCCGATCGCCGCCTCCCAGCCGCGGTCCTCGGGCATGGGGGTGATGCCGTCCTCACCGGCGACCAGCATCCGCCACAGGTCCTCGGGGCTGTTCACGCCGCCCGGGTAGCGGCAGCTCATGCCGACGATCGCGATGGGCTCGGTGGCCGCCGCCTCCAGCTCGCTCACCCGCTGCCGCGAACGCTTCAGATCGGCGCTCGCTCGCTTGAGGTAGTCCCGGAGCTTCTGTTCCTTGTCCATTTCAACGCAACCCATCTGGAAGAAGACCGGCGGACGGCTGGCCATCCGGTGGGGACACCGGGTGTTCGGTGCGGCCGTTCGGCGGGACGACCGGGGTGTCCGGGGGAAGAGGGAGAGCGGGGGCGGGGCGGGCGTGCCCGGCGCGGGACGTCACGCGCCGGGCAGTCCGGGTCGTCCGTGGTGCCGGGGCCCGCCTGTCCGCGGCGGATCCCCGGCACGACGCCGGGCGGGGACCGCCGCGGCAACTCCTCCGGAGCACGCGCGCAGCGCGCGTGCCGTGCACCCAGTTCCGCAGACCATGCGCCCAGTCTCGGGCGGTACGTCTGCGGAAATCCCTAGTGTGTGCGGCCGGAGCGCGGGACCCGACGGCCCGAGAGGCCTACCAGGTGCCGGCGGCCGCCACCAGCCGGCTGTAGTCGCGGTCGCGCGAGGCCTGGCGCAGGTCGGACTCGACCATCATGCGCATCAGCTGCTCGAAGTCGACCTCGGGCTCCCAGCCCAGCTCCTTGCGGGCGTTGGTGGTGTCGGCGCACAGCGTCTCGACCTCGGCGGGACGTACCAGCTTGGGGTCGATGACGACGTGGTCGCGCCAGTCCAGGCCCACGTGCTCGAAAGCGATGCGTGCCGCGTCGCGCACGGTGTGCATCCGCCCGGTGCCCACGACGTAGTCGACGGGCTCCTCCTGCTGGAGCATCAGGTGCATGGCACGCACGTAGTCGCCGGCGAAGCCCCAGTCGCGCTCGGCGTCCAGGTTGCCGAGGCTGACCTTGTCCATCAGGCCCAGCTTGATCTGGGCCACCGCCAGGGTGATCTTCCGGGTCACGAACTCGGCTCCGCGGCGCGGGGACTCGTGGTTGAAGAGGATCCCGGAGACGCCGTACATCCCGAACGACTCGCGGTAGTTGCGGGTGATGTAGTGGCCGAACGTCTTGGCCACGCCGTACGGGCTGCGCGGGTGGAACCGGGTCGTCTCGCTCTGCGGGCTCTCCACGACCTGCCCGAACATCTCCGAGGAGGACGCCTGGTAGAAGCGGATCTGGCCGCGGGAGGCGCCGCCGGAGGACTTGCTCAGTCCGCTGACCATGCGGATGGCCTCGAGCATGCGCAGCACGCCGGTGCCGTTGACCTCGGTGACCAGTTCGGGCTGCTGCCAGGACATGGGGACGAAGGAGATCGCCCCCAGGTTGTAGACCTCGTCGGGCTGGACCAGGTCGACCGCCGAGACCAGGCTGCCCTGGTCCATCAGGTCGCCGTCCACGAAGGACAGACCGGGGATCATCTCGGCGATCCGGTCCTTTCGCGGGTTGGCCTGCCCACGGCAGAGCCCCCACACCGCGTACCCCTGGCTCAGCAGGTGTTCCGCCAGGTAGGAACCGTCCTGTCCGGTGATTCCGGTGATCAGTGCGCGCTTGGACATCTTCTCTCTTTCCACCGCCAGGGAGAGGACCGGTCGGCGTGGAGCCGGCACCGCGCCCGCAGACCGGAAGCGGCTTCATCCGAGGCGGGACGCGCGTCCTGAGGCGCACCGGTGCCTGTCCGGTCCTGCCGCATACCGAGACGCACGGCCTGCGCTGACTCACGAGCCGTCCTCGTGACGGCCATGCAAGCACCGAAACCCCTAAGGAATTTCCGAGTCTTCGCCGCCGAACCGCGCCGGGAGCACACTCGTGTCCCCGCCGAGACCAACCGCCGAAACACCGGACGCGAACCACCGGACGCGAGGCGCCCGACACCGGCCACGGGACGCCGGGCGGGCCGCGGGCATCAGATCTCCGGAGGCCGGACGGGCTGTCTGCGGCGGATCCTTTTTCACACCGGTCAGGCCTCGGGCCTCAGCCAACCCCGCACCGGGCGGGCACGGGACGCCGGTCGGCCCCGGGACGCCGAGCGCCGCGGCCCTGCGGCCGGCCCGGGCTCGGACTCACAGCTCCTGACGGAGTGACCGAGTCAAGGCTGAGCTCGACTTCCTCCGAAGGTCGGTGTCAGGTAGAGGGGACAAAACTCCTGCTCGTAGGGGATCTTGCGCCCGTAGGCTGCACACGTGGCGAAGGAAGACGAGATCAACCCGGTTGTCCGCGTCGGAGGTGACCGGTATCGGACGATCAGCCTGCGATGGTTCGTGAGGTGTCCAGGGAACTGGCGAAGTCAGCCAGCGTGTGGAAGTCGTTCTCCCGTAGGCCGATCCGCGGATTGACGTGGTGCAGGAGCCCGGGCCCTTGATGATGGGCGGCCACGTACGACTGATCCAGCTCACTCTGCTCATCGTCCACCCAGGCGAAAGGACGGCCGCCTGCGTAGTCCACCAGCCGCCCGGTCTTCCAGTGAACTCCATCAGGGCGTTCTTGGAGCAGGACGTCGCCGAAGTCGACGAAGGGAAGTTCGGGAAGGCCGAGGACCGGTGCGATCCACCGGTTGGCGTCGTCCATCCATGTGGTGGCCCAGCACAGCTCGAAGCCGAGCCGGAGCAGGATTCGTCCGTGCTCTGGGTTGAGCCAGACACGCAGGGGGCGTCGTCGGGACGAGAAGCCCCTGTCGTACTCATGGGTGTCGTTCCGGGGAACTCTGAGTGTGGTGTAGCCGTCGGGACGCCTCTCCGGCTGGGCCGCGTAAGGGTTGAGTGGCCCGTCCACGTCGAGGAACAGCAGCGGTCTCTTCACGGTTTCCCCCGGTCTTGCTCACTGTGGACTGCCCCGATCAGCGCAGCTGTGGGATTGTCTCGGCATTGGGCCAGCTTGATTGATGATCATGATGTGGGGAGTGCGATCACGGCATCGCAGCCTGGATAGCCCCGTTCACGGGGGCTGAGCCCGCGCCGCTTCGGCAAGCTGCTGACCACGTTGCGGCGCGATGGAGCAGATGTGGTCCACCGAGGCCGGCCGTGGAGTCTGCCGCTGGAGGACCAGGCGGTGGCCCGCTGTGCCCGAGGCGGCCCAAAGATCCTCACGGGACAACCCTTAGTGACAGGATCGAGGTGTGCTGATCAAGGGATACGACGTCGGCCCGTTGGTGCCGGGCGAGTCATTGCTGGTCCACCCGGGCTTCTGGTCGAACTACCTCCTGGCGATGTGCGGCGACGGGGGGTGTCCCGAGAGCCCGGTTCCAGAGTGGTTCGGCGAGGACGGCGCCGACGTCGATGCCCTGTCCGGGGTCCTCTTCGATCCTGAGCACTGGCCAGCGTTCAGGGTGCCGGCAGAAGACGGCCCCGGAGCCGTGGTGATCTACCGCAACCTGGATGGCGAATACGGCACCGACTACCTCCTCACCCGTCCGGACGGAAGCCACGCCGAGCACATCGCGAGCTGGGACGAAGATTTCTCGGGTACTGGTCTGACATGGCACGAACTGATCGGGATCGCTGACAGCCCGTCGCTCGCGGACGAAGGCGTCCAGGACACGGCCACCCGCTTCCTGCTGCTGCTTCCCCTCCTCACCGACCCGGACGTGCCGGAAACAGCATCAGCAAGGCTCGTCGCCGCCCTGACCGCAGTCGGCGCGCCGCAGGACACTGCCTCCATCGCGGCGGAGCACCTCCTGGCCCACCTCACGAGGAGATCCCGACACGACCCCACGTGGGCGTCTCCGCTGAGCGGCAGCTGAGAGGTGGGCCGAGCCGCCAGTCACCCCATGGAACGATCTTGGTCCGGCTGGTGTGATCACGGCAGCGGAATCTTCCTGGACAGCCCCGTTCCCCGGGCTGAGCCCTCGCGCCTTCGGGAAGCTGGTAGCGCTTCTGCGGCGCCGAGGTGCGGACGCGGTCCGCACGGGCCGGTCGTGGAGCCTTCCGCTGCCAGACCGGGCCCTGCTGGTCGCGGCCCAACGACAGTCGAAGTGCCGCGAAAGGGCCACATGTGACCAGCAGGGATGGCGTACCGCAACTGGAGTACTGGGACGTGGTTGCCCCGCACCGACGCGGGCCCGCCGGGGCACCGCGACGCTCCCGCCGACTCACCCGTCCCGCTGCACCACTGCCCGCGGGGAGAAGGTCACCGGCCCGCCGGACAGCAGGTCGCCCGGAGGGATGCCCGGCTGGTGTCCCACCGGTGGCTCCGTCGGCGCGGCGGCCGGGCCGAGGGTGAGCCGGGAGACGATGCGGTACCTGTCCCCCCGGTAGAGCGAGTGGACGTACTCGACCGGCCGGCCCGTGGTGCCGGTGGTGAGGCGTTCGAAGAGCAGGGCCGGCGAGAGCTCGGGGACGTCCAGCAGGTCCGCCTCCGCGCGGGTCACCACCGTGGGTTCGATGGACTGCACCGCCTCACCGACCTGCACCCCGTGCCGGTCGCGGAAGTGCTCGTACAGATCTCCCTGTTCCAGTTCCTCCCTGGTCAGTTCCGGCACGAGGTCCGCCGGGACGTGCAGATGCTCGATGGCCATGGGCGAGCCGTCGACCAGCCGGAGACGGGCCACGTAGCGGATCCGGGCGGCCGGCGACACGCGCAGTCTGCGCCCCACCCGGGCACCCGCCGGCAGGGTGCGCAGCTCCAGGACCTTGCTGGTCCACACGCCGCCGGCCCGGGGCAGGGTGAAGGAGTTCCGCTCCGGGGCCAGTTCCTGGGTGATCTTCTCGGCGGCCACGAACATGCCGCGGCCGTGCTCGCGCACCAGCAGTCCCGCCACGACCAGTTCGTCCACCGCGGCGCGCAGCGTCGGGCGCGACACGCCGAGCCGGGCGCACAGGCTGCGCTCCGAGGGGATGGCGTCGCCGGGGCACCGGGCGTCGATGAGTTCGAGGATCGCGTCGCGCACCCGTTCCCGCTTGAGCACGGCACCTGAGGCGGCGGGATCGATCTCCATGCGGGACTCCCGTTCGTCGTCGGATCGGTGGGCCGTCGGATCGGTGGGCCGTGTGACCTTCGGGGCACTGCTGCGGCTTCGACCATAACCGGTCCACCGGTCGGGTCCATTCGGCCCGGCACGTCAATTCCCCGATGTGCGGGGAGGGTTGACGGCCACATTGGTCTATGCCACCTTCGACGGCATCGACTGGTAAAGCCCCGGGGCCAACTGGTCAACCCCGGCGGCCGTGCGGTCCGCCGCTCGTGCTCCGCCCGCGGGCCGACGCGTCCCGCGGGAGACGGACCATCGGCCTCCGGTCCACGGCGGGCGGCACCGCCCCGCACACCGCCCGGACGCTCCACCGTGCGCCACCCCCCACTGCGAAAGGAACACGGATGAGTACTCGTCCCACCGGCCGCCGCACCCGCGCGGCACTCGCGCTGACCGCCCTGCTCGGCAGCGCCGCCCTGGCGGGTCTTCCCGCCGGCACCGCCGCCGCCGCGGACGGCAGCCTCTCCGTGCAGTACCGCACCGGGTCGGGCGGGGCCACCGCCGACCAGAGCGAGCCCTGGCTCAAGGTCCGCAACACCGGTGCGGCCACCGTCCAGTTGAGCCAGGTGAAGATCCGCTACTACTTCAAGGCGGACTCCCCCGACGCCACGTACGCCTTCGCCTGCTCCTGGGCGGTCAGAGGCTGCTCCGCCATCACCGGCACGTTCGGCACCCTCGCCCGCCCCACCGCGACGGCCGACCGCTACCTGGAGATCGGGTTCACCTCCGCCGCCGGATCCCTGGCCCCCGGCGCCGACACCGGGGACATGCAGCTGCGCTTCCACCGGACGAACTGGCAGACACTGCGGCAGAGCGACGACTACTCCTTCAACGGCACCCAGACCTCCTACGCCGACTGGAACAAGGTCACCGCTCGGCTCTCCGACGCCACGGTGTGGGGCACGGCCCCCGAGGGCAACGGCTCCACCGATCCGACCGACCCGCCGGCCGGCGGCCAGGCCCTGTTCGACGACTTCTCCTACACCTCCCACACCGACCCGGCGATCTCCGCGCACGGCTGGAGCGTGCGCGCCAACTCCGGCGGCCCGGGGGTGCCCGGCGCGACCTGGGACCCGTCGAAGGTCACCTTCAGCGCCTCGGGCGGCAACTCGGTGATGAACCTGGAGACCTCCACCGCCGGCACCGGCGCCTCCACCGTCCACACCGAAGTGCTCACCAAGAGCATGAAGTTCAAGAACGGCACCTACGCCGCCCGCGTCCGGTTCTCCGACACGCCGAAGTACGGGCCCGACGGCGACCGGATCGTCCAGGCCTTCTTCACCATCAACGACCTCAAGGCCCCCATGGCCGACGACTACGCCGAGTACGACTTCGAGTACCTGCCCAACGGCGGCTGGGGCGAGCCGGCCAACATCCTCTACACGACCTCCTGGGAGACCTTCAACCCGGACCCCTGGCAGGCCGTCAACCAGCACACCGAGAGCCGGCAGAGCTTCAGCGGCTGGCACGACCTCGTCGTGACCATCGACAACAGCGCCATCACCTACTACGTCGACGGCCGGCACTTCGGCACGCACGACGCGGCCTATCTGCCCGAGCGCCCCATGTCCATCAACTTCAACCAGTGGCTGATCGACCTCCAGGGGCAGACCTCGACCACGCCCCGCGCCTACGACCAGCAGGTCGACTACGTGCTGCACGTGAAGGACCAGGTCCTCACCCCGGCGCAGGTGGCCGCGAAGGTCACCGCCTACCGCGACGCCGGCACGTCCTTCGTGGACGAGGTCCCGGCCCCGTGACGGCCTGACGGTCGCACACTCCCCGCGACGGTGCGGCCGGGGACCGGCCGGTCCCCGGCCGCACCGTCGCGCGTGACTTCTCCCGGAGTTCACGTGATCTTCTCCGAGGGCTTCCGCCCACGCGTCCGGAGAGCTGGACCGTGGGGCGCGGCCCGGCAGCCGGGCCGCGGTTGGACAACGTTGTCACGTCCATGGAGAGCAGGGATACGCACACCATGCGCAACGCCACCGAGCCACATCCGCCGACGCCCCCGCCGGGCCGTCGCAGACTCCTGTCCGCCGCGCTGATCCTCGGCACGCTGGTCGCCGGTCTGACGCCCGTGTCCGGCGCGGCGGCCGCCCCCGGCCGCGACATCGCGGCGTTCGACGCCGTCGACCCGTTCATCGGCACGCGCCTGGACACCACCCAGAACAAGGGCAACAGCGCCTACGGCAACACCTGGCCGGGCGCCACCGTGCCGTTCGGCATGGTGCAGTCCTCCCCCACGACGTACCGCTCGTCCGACGGGGACCAGAAGGGCGGGTACGAGTACACGGCGGACAAGATCCGCGGCTTCGGCATGACCCGGCTCTCCGGCACCGGCTGCGAAGGCCGGTACAGCGGCTTCGACTTCCCGGTGCTGCCCTACACCGGCGGGCTCACCGACGGCGCCCTGCCGTCCAGCCCGGCCGACCGGGTCACCGACTACTACGTCGGTTTCGACCACGCCGACGAGAAGGCCGACCCGGGCTACTACGCGGTGGACCTCGCCAACGGCGTCGAGGCGGAGCTGACCGCCACCACCCGCACGGCCGTGAGCCGCTTCGACTTCCCCGCCGACGGGGACTCCACCCTGCTGTTCGACGTGGCCGGCTCCAACAACCGGGTCTTCGGCAGCGAGGTGAAGGTCGACGGCGACACCGTCAGCGGCTGGGTGGAGACCGCCTCGGTGTGCGACGAGGGCGGCCGCTACCGGGCGTACTTCTCCACCACGTTCGACCGCCCCGTCAAGGCCCACGGCACCTGGCAGGGCTCCGAGGTGCGGCCCGGTTCGGCCGGCGCCTCCGGCGGGACCACCGAACACGGCGCGGGCGCCTACCTCGTCTTCGACCGGGGCGCGAAGGTCACCGCGAAGACCGGGCTCAGCTACGTGAGCGTCGAGGGCGCGGCCCGCAACGCGGACTCCGAGACCCGCGGCCGTCCCTTCGAGGCCGTGCGCGCGCAGGCCGCACGCGTGTGGCGGGACGCCCTCGGCACCGTCGACGCGGACGGCGGCACCCGCGACGAGCGCGTGAAGTTCTACACCGCGCTGTACCACTCCCTGCTGCACCCGAACGTCTTCGACGACGTGGACGGCCGGTACACCGGCTACGACGGGAAGGTCCACCGGGTCGCCGAGGGCCGCCACCACTACGTCACCTACGCGGGCTGGGACGTCTACCGCAGCCAGGCGCAGTTGGTGGCGCTGCTGTTCCCCGAGGTCGGCAGCGACATCAACCAGTCGATCACCGACATGGTGACGCAGACCGGCACATGGCCCAACTGGCCGCACCTCAACCAGGCGCAGCAGAAGATGAGCGGGGACTCGCTGCAGTCCGTGGTCGCCTCGATCGACGCGTTCGGCAGCACCGGGTACGACCGGCGGGCCGCGCTGGAGTCGATGAAGGCCACCCAGGGCCTGCCCGCCGATTCGACGCTGCGCCGGCACGCCTACCAGTACGCCACGGTCGGCTTCGTCGAGAGCCGCAAGGGCGACTCGGCGACGTCCAAGACGCTCGAGTACGCCGTCGACGACTTCGGCATCGCCCAGCTCGCCCGGCGCCTCGGCGACCGGGAGACGTACGACCGGTACATGGTCCGGGCGCAGAACTGGCGGAACGTGTTCGACGACGCCAGTGACCACATCCGCCCGCGCGACCGGGCCGGTTTCGACCGGGGATTCGACCTGGGTGAGCGCGGCAACCAGTTCGAGCAGGCCACCGGCTACCAGTACGGCTGGATGGTCCCGCACAACGTGGGCGCCCTGATCGAGAAGCGGGGCGGCGCCGAGGCCACCGCCAAGGCCCTGGACGACCACACCCGGGCGCTCGACGCGGGCGTCCACCACACCTCGGGCGCGTATCTGAGCAACCAGCCCAGTTTCACCATGCCGTTCGTCCACAACTGGCTGCGCCGGCCGCACCGTACGGCGGACGTGCTGCGCCGGGCGGTGGACGAGATGTACGACACCACGCCGTCGGGGCTGCCCGGCAACGACGACCTCGGCTCGCTGAGCAGCTGGTACGTGTGGGCGGGCATCGGCCTGTTCCCGGCAGTGCCCGGCACCGCCGACCTGGTGGTGAGCGGCCCGATGTTCGACCGGGTCGTGGTGGACAGCGCCGACAGCCGGCGCCGGATCGTCCTCGACGCGCCGCGCGCCGACGAGGCGCCCTACGTGAGCGCGCTGAAGGTCGACGGCCGGGCCACCACCCGGTCCTGGCTCCCGGCGGACTTCACGCGCGGGGGTGGCGAGCTGCGCTTCACGATGTCGGCGGCGCCCGGCCCCTGGGGCACCGGCGCGGCCGACGTCCCCCCGTCGCACACGGACGGCACGGACGCCCGGAACAACATCGGCGTCACCCCCGACGGCCGGGGGAACCTGGGCTCCCTCGACCTGAGCGACAACTCCCTGTCCCGGGAGCGGCTGGCGGCGGCCGGAGCGGCGCCGGGCGCGAAGCTGCCGCTGAAGGACACCGGCGTCGAGTTCACCTGGCCGCGCACCGAGGCCGGGCAGCCCGACAACTGGATCCCGCACGGCCAGCGCGTCCCGCTGGGCGGGGAACACGCGACCGGCATCTCGTTCCTCGGCCTGGCCACCAACGGGCCCGCGCAGGGCACGGCCGTGGTGGAGTACACCGACGGCTCCACCCAGTCCGTGCCGGTGGGCTTCACCGACTGGACGCCCGGGACGACCTACCAGTTCGGCAACGAGCCGTTGGTGACCACCACCGGCCGCAACCGGGCCGCGGGCGGCTCCGACACCGTGCAGACCAAGGTCTTCGGCACGCGTCCGCAGCTGCTCGACCCGGCGAAGCGGGTCGCCGCCGTCGTCCTGCCGCAGGGCACCGACCGCGGCGTCATGCACGTGTTCGACGTCGCGCTCACCGACAAGCCGGACCTGGAGGTGCCCGGTTCGACGCCGGAGCGCATCGTCCTGACGCCGACGGAGAAGCCGGCGTCGTCGCAGGCCGTCACCTGGAGCACGGCCGCCGCCCTGACCTCCGGCGAGGTGCGGGTGCGCGAGGCCGGGACCGGGCAGTGGCGGACCGTGGCGGCCCGGGCCAACGAGGAACGCAGTGCGGGCGGGGTGCGGGTGCGCACGCACTCCGCGGTGATCGACCGTCTCTCCCCGGGCACCGAGTACGAGTACCGGGTGGGCACGAACGGACGTTTCAGTCCCGCCCACCGCTTCACCACCGCCCGCGCCGCGGGCGAGGAGTTCACGTTCCTGTACTTCGGAGACGCGCAGAACGACCTGTCGGCGAAGTGGGCGCCCGTGGTGAAGCAGGCGTACACGCGCTTCCCGGACGCCGTCGGCAGCGTCAACGCGGGTGACCTGGTCAACAGCTCGGGCAACGACAGCGAGTGGCGCGACTGGTTCGGGGCGATGGACGGCTACAGCCAGACCACCAACGTCATCGCCGCGCCGGGCAACCACGAGTACGCGGGCGACACCTTCCTCACGACGTGGAAGTCGACGTTCGAGTACCCGGGCAACGGTCCGGTCGCCTCGCCCGCCGCCGGTGACTCCCCCGCCGAGCGGCAGCGCGCCGCGTACGAGGCGCACATGGCGAAGGCGCTCGCCGAGACCGCGTACTACACCGACTACCAGGGTGTGCGGTTCATCGCGCTCAACGCCTCCACGCACGACGCCCGTTCGCTGATGACGCCGGAGGACCTGCCGGAGTGCGGCGAGGGCTGTCCCGACCCGGAGAAGCTCTGGCTCGATCTGCAGGGCCGCTGGCTGGACCGGATCCTCGCCGACAACCCGAACAAGTGGGCGGTGGCGGTGTTCCACCAGCCGGTGTTCTCCGGTGCCGAGGGGCGTGACGAGAAGGCGGTGCGCGACGCCTGGCTCCCGGTGCTCCAGCGCGGCGACATCGACCTGGTGCTCATGGGTCACGACCACGTGTACGCCCGTGGTCACGTGAACGCCGACGCCACCTCGACTCCGGGCGTCACCACCGGCCCGGTCTACACGGTCGCCGTCTCGGGGCCGAAGTACTACGAGGAGGCCCCCGAGGACGACAACGTGTGGACCCGCAACGGGGCCACCCAGGTGGTCCGCGCCGGGCACACGTCCACGTTCCAGGGGATCACGGTCTCGAAGGACCGGATCCGCTACGAGTCGGTCGTCGCCGCCAAGTGGGACGACCGGTCGACCACGGACAAGGAGGTCGGCGAGGTGCTGGACGCGTTCACCGTCACCAAGTACGACGACGGCACCAAGTACGTCACGGAGGACGGGGTGCCCGTGCCGCCCGCCGGGTCCACCGGCGGCTGACCGCCGCCGGCCGGCCCCCGTTCCGCCCGGACGCGTCCGGGCGGGGCGGGGGCCCCGCTCTTGCCTGCGGCGGTGGGCCGGGGCAGGCTGGTCCCATGGGTGGCGGCCCCACGCTCATCGGCTCCGTGCAGCGTGCCTTCCGGCTGCTGGAGGCGGCGAGCGCCCATCAGAACGGCGCGCCGGCGAAACAGCTGGCACGGGAGACGGGCCTGCCCCTGGCCACCGCCTACCACCTGCTGCGGACGCTGGTGCACGACGGGTACCTGCGCAAGCTGGACGACGGCGCGTTCGTCCTGGGCGACCGGCTGCGCACCCTGCACACGGCGGGCCCCGGACAGGCACTGCTGAGCCGGGTCCGGCCGGCCCTCACCGCGCTGCGCGACGAGCTGTCCATGGCCGCCTACCTCACCTTCTACGAGGACGGCGAGATCCGTGTCGCCGACATCGCCGACAACGCCCGCATCCCGCGCGCGCCCCTGTGGGTGGGGTTCGAGGACGCCGGGCACGCCACCGCGCTGGGCAAGTCGGTGCTGCGAGAGCTGGACGGCGAGGCGCGCCAGGAGTACCTCTCCCGGCACCCCCTGAACGACCTCACGCCCCGCACGATCACCACGGCCGAGGAACTGGTCCGCCGGCTCGACACCACCGCGCTGGCCCCGGCCGTCACCGATCTGGAGGAGTACTCCCTGGGGACCGTGTGCGTCGCGGTGCCCGTGTACAGCGGCACCACCCTGGGCTCCCTGGGCGTGTCGATGCCCAGGGACCGGCTCTCCCGGCTGGCGGAGATCCGCGAACGGCTCCTGCCTGCCGCAGCACGGGTGACGAGGGGCCTGTCTCTCACTATGTGAGGCCACCGGCGCCCTTTCGCGCACGATCCGAAGGCGAGGTGTCCGGAGGCCCGTCGTTCACTATCTGAAAAGCACACCCTTGTGACGTCTCCGACGATCACCTTTCCTGATTAAGCAGACATTTCGGGACGCGCGCACGCCGCGTAAAGGTGAGGACAGCGGACGACACATGAGTCACGCCCGTCAGCTTGGTCGCGACCATTGGCCGTTTCGGCACTACAAGAGGGGGGTCGGTCCTGCATCGTCACCCCGGGCATGGGCCGTGGCCCACTGGGCCGCGGCGACCCCGGCACTGCCCCTACTGATCATCTTCGTCGTCGTGTTCACCGACCTCGCCGACGGAACCGGGAAGATCTGGCTGCCGCTGCTGGCGGCCGCGCCTGCTCTCGCCGCGGCCACCAGCCGGCCCCTCGGGGTCCTCGGCGTCGGCCTGCTCGCCTCGCTCCTCGGCGCGGTGATCGGCGTCCGGCACGGCATGCCCGTCTCGGAGCTGACCGTCGTCCTCGCCGCGCTGATCACCGTCGCCGGGGCCGGCGCGCTGGCCAGCGCCCTGCGCGGACGCCGTGAGCGGGTGCTCGCCGCGGTGCGCTCCGTCGCGGAGACCGCGCAGCACGCCCTGCTCAAGCCGGTGCCGGAGACCGTCGGCCCGTTCCAGGTTGCCGTCCACTACAGCGCCGCCGCGGCGGAGGCTCGTATCGGCGGTGACCTCTACGCCCTGATTCCCACCCCGTACGGGGTCAGGATGATCGTCGGCGACGTGCGCGGCAAGGGACTGCCGGCCGTCGGGACGGCCGCGCTGGTGCTCGGTGTCTTCCGGGAGGCCGCCTACGACGAACCCGATCTCCTGGACGTGGTCTGCCGGATCGAGCGCAGTCTGGCCCGCAATCTCGGCCACGACGACTTCGTCACCGCCGTGGTCGCCGGCTACCCGGAGCCGGGGCGCCTGGAGATGGTCAACTGCGGCCACGCGCCGCCGCTGATGGTCAGGGGCACCGAGGTGGTGGCGGTGGACCCCGTCCGCCCGGCGCCGCCGATCGGCCTGCGGGCGCTCTCGGGCGAGTCGCCCAGTCTCCAGGTGGTGCCCTTCGGTGAGGGTGAGCAGCTGCTGCTCTACACCGACGGTGTCACCGAGGCCCGCGACGCCGGCCGCGCGTTCTACCCGCTGGCCGACGGCCTGTCCCGGCACCTGTGCGACGATCCGGCCCGGACGCTGGCCGCGCTGCACGAGGAACTGCTGGACCACGTGGGCGGCCGGCTGCACGACGACGCCGCGCTGCTGCTGGTCCGCAAGCCCGTCGTCGCGGACCCGGCCGTGCCCGCAGGCCCGGTCCCGGGCGGCCTCGCCCTGACCGGCACCTGTGTGGTCCGGCCGCTCACGGACCTGCCGGAGCCGGCCGGCGGCGACGCCCTCGACGACCGCGAGGGCGCCGCCTGAGCCGGTGGCCCCGGTGCGTCAGGCCCGCTGGGCGGCGATCATCCGCCGGTACCAGTGGTAGCTGTCCTTCGGGGTGCGCCGCTGGGTGGCGTAGTCGACGCGGACGATGCCGAAGCGCTTGTCGTACCCGAAGGCCCACTCGAAGTTGTCGAGCAGGGACCACACGTAGTAGCCGCGGACGTCGACCCCGGCGTCCATCGCGGCCCGCAGGGCGGCAAGGTGGTCGCGCAGATAGGCCACGCGGCCGGTGTCGTGCACCGCGCCGTCGGGGCTCACCTCGTCGTCCTCGGCGGAACCGTTCTCGGTGATGTGGATCGGCGGCAGGGCCTGCCCGTACTGCTCCTTCAGCTCCACCAGGAGGTCGGTGAGCGTGCCGGGGGCGACCGGCCAGCCCATCGCGGTGTGCCGGACGCCGGGCATCGGCGTCTCGGCGTAGCGGTTGTCGGTCGCCACGCGCAGGGCGGGGTCGCTCTCGCGGTACGGGGCGTCGGCGACGACGATCGGGCGGTAGTAGTTGACGCCGAGGAAGTCCAGCGGCCGGTTGATCAGCTCCAGGTCGCCGTCGCGGCGGACGTCCTGTCCGGTGATCAGCTCGCCCCAGGTGTCCTCCTCGGTGTCCGGGTAGCGCCCGGCGAGGATCGGCTCCGTCCACACCAGGTTGTGCAGGGTGTCGGCGCGGACGACGGCTTCCCGGTCGGCGGCGGAGTCGGTGGCGGGCAGGTGGTGGTCGAGGTTGAGGGTGATGCCCACCTCGCGGACTCCGGCTGCCCGCAGCGCCCGCACGGCCAGCCCGTGGCCGACGAGCAGGTGGTGCGCGGCGGCCAGCGCGCCCCGTCCCTCACGGGCGCCAGGCGCGTGCCGGCCGACGGAGTAGCCGAGGAAGGCGCTGCACCACGGCTCGTTGAGGGTGATCCAGCGGGGCACCCGGTCGCCCAGGTGCCCGGCGACGACGGCCGCGTACTCGGCGAACCGTTCCGCGGTCTCCCGCACCCGCCAGCCGCCCCGGTCCTCCAGGGCCTGCGGGAGGTCCCAGTGGTAGAGGGTGGCGGCCGGCTCGATGCCGGCGGCGAGGAGTTCGTCGACCAGGCGGGAGTAGAAGTCCAGGCCCTTGGGGTTCACCGGGCCGGTGCCGTCGGGCACGATGCGCGGCCAGGCGATCGAGAAGCGGTACGAGCCGACGCCGAGGTCCTTGAGCAGGGCCACGTCCTCGGGGTAGCGGTGGTAGTGGTCGCAGGCGACGTCACCGGTGTCGCCGTTCGCGACCAGGCCGGGGGTGTGGCTGTAGGTGTCCCAGATCGACGGGCCGCGGCCGTCCTCGTACGCCGCGCCCTCGATCTGGTACGAGGCGGTCGCGGCGCCGAGGACGAAGCCGGGCGGGAAACGGGGGAAGTCGGTCATGTGGTGCGAGTCCATCCCGGTGCGTGCGGTGATCACTTGACGGAGCCCCCGGTGATCCCGGCGGCGATGTACTTCTGGGCGAGGACGAGCAGGATCGCGGCGGGGACGGCGGAGAGCACGGAGGCGGCCATCACCGCGCCCCAGTCGCCGACGTGGGCGCCGATGTACTGGTAGATGCCCAGCGTGACCGGCTTGACGTCGTCGGTGGTGTTGAGGGTGAGGGCGAACATGAAGTCGCTCCACGAGAACAGGAACGCGAACAGCCCGGACGTGATCAGGGAGTTGCGGCTCATCGGCAGCACCACCCGCAGGAACGTCCGTACCGGACCGGCGCCGTCGATCTCGGCGGCCTCGATGACCTCGCCCGGGATGGACACCATGAAGGAGCGCATCAGCACGATGGAGAACGGGATGCCGAGCGAGGCGTCCGCGAGCATCAGGCCGAAGTAGGAGTTCACCAGGCCCAGGTCGACGTAGGAGTTGTAGAGGGCGTTGGCGATGACGATGCCCGGCACCATCTGCGTGATCAGCGTGCCGAACACGATGGTGCGCGAGCCGCGCAGCCCGAACCGGGCCAGCCCGTAGGCGGCCGGGGCGGAGATCGCCAGGCAGATGGCGACGGCGCCGAAGGAGACCAGCAGGGAGGTCAGCAGGTGCCCGCCCTGGTCGTCGAGGGCCTTGGAGAAGCCGGACAGGTCCAGGCCGGCGGGCACCGGGTCGACCTGGAGCAGGCCCGACTCGGGCTGGAGCGCGGTGTTGAGCATCCAGTACAGCGGGAAGAGCATCACGCCGAGGACGAGGACACCGGCGACGGTGGAGCCCCAGCGGCGCCGGGACGCGGTGGGCGCGTGGGCGGCCATGTCGGTCACTTCCCCTCGGTGCGGTTGGCCCGCAGGTAGAACACCGCGAACACCGCGGAGACGAGAATGAGGACGTTGCCGACGACCGCGCCGGCGCCGAAGTCCAGCTCCACGAAGGAGTTCTGGTAGGTGAGCGTGCCCAGGGTCTGGGTGGCGTCGGCGGGGCCGCCGTCGGTGAGGGCGAGGATCAGGTCGAGGATCTTGACCGTCGACATGAAGCCGAGCACCAGGACCACCGTGATCACCGGCTTGAGCAGCGGCAGGGTGATGGAGCGGAAGGTCCGCCAGGCCGGGGCGCCGTCCAGGGCCGCCGCCTCGTACAGCTCCTTGGGAATCTCCTGGAGACCGCCGTAGAGGATGACCATGTTGAACGGGATGCCGATCCAGATGTTGACCAGGATCACCGAGAGCAGGGCCATGTCGGGGCTGGTCAGCCACGGGGTGTCGCCGTCGAGGCCGAGCGTGCCGAGGAAGGTGTTCAGCACGCCGGTGTCCTGGTCGAGGATGCGGCGCCACACGATGCCGGAGACCACCATGGGCACCAGCCAGGGCAGCAGGATCAGCGACCGCAGGACGCCGTTCAGGGGGAACCTGCGGGTGAAGAAGACGGCGAGGGCGAGGCCGATGCAGAACTGGCCGAGCAGGGAACCGGCGGTGAAGACGAGGGTGTGCCACAGGGCCTTGCCGAAGAGGACGTCCTGGAAGACGGACGACCAGTTGTCGGTGCCGTTGAACGGGGCCTCGCCGGTGAAGAACGTCTTCGGCGTGTAGTGCTGGAAGCTCATCAGCACGTTGCGCACCAGCGGGTAGCCGAAGAACAGCAGCATGAAGACGACGGCGGGGGCGACGAAGCCCCAGCGGGCGACGCGGCGGCGCAGGCGCGCGCGGGCGGGGTCGGGAGCGGACTTCCCGGGGGTCGGTGCGGGGGCCGCGGCGGTGACGGTGGACGTGGTCATGGGCGCGTACCTCAGTTCCCGCTCGTGGCCCGCTGCTGGGCGCGCTTCAGGGCGGCCTCGCTGGACTGGCCGGTCAGGGCGGACTGGAAGGCGCTCTGCAGGGCGAGCGAGACGCCCGACCAGCCGGCGCCGAGCTTGGCGGTGCGGGAGCGGGCGGCGGCGACCTGGTCGGCCAGCGCGTCCAGTTCGGGCACCTGGGCACGCCACTGGGCGGCGGCCTTCTCGTTGGCCGGGACCATCCAGCTGTTGCGGGCGTAGGTGAGCTGTTCGCGCTCGCTCGCCAGACACGCGACGATCCGGCCGGCCGTCCGCTCGCGCTCGGTGTCACCGGTGCGGGGGACGGTGAGCACCGCGCCGCCGAGCGGTCCCACCGAGTCGGCGCCCGCCTCGGGGACGGGGATCCGCGCGATCTCCCAGTGCAGCGACTTCTTGGTGTTGAGGGTCTCGACCTGCCACGGGCCGTTGATCATCATGGCGGCGTTGCCCGCCATGAACTGGTCGTTCACGTCGGCCTGCGTCCAGTTGACCGTGGACTTGGACAGCGAGCCGTCCCGCAGCAGCGCCTTCCAGTAGTCGAGCGCCCCGACGACCTCCGGGCTGTCGAGGTCCGTCTCGTCACCGCCGTTGGACCACATGAACGGGGTGAACTGGAAGACGCCGTCCTCGGCGCCGCCCGCGCTGAGCGCCAGTCCGTACCGCTTGCCCTCGGTCAGCCGCTTCGCCGTCTCCCGCAGCTCGTCCCAGGTGGTGGGCACCTTCACCCCCGCCTCGTCCAGGATGTCCTTGTTGTAGAAGAGGGCGAGGGTGTTCACGGAGCGGGCCGCTCCGTAGTAGGTGCCCCGGTACGAGCCGAAGTCGACGATGCCCTCGGGGACGTCCTCGGTGCTCAGGCCCAGGGTGCGCAGGTCGACGAGTCCGCCGGCCTCGGCGAAGGTCGGCATCTCGGAAGCGTCGAACTGGACGATGTCCGGCAGCGACTTCGAGGAGGCCATGCGCAGCGCCTTGGTCATCACCTGGGCCGCGGGGACGCTCTGCTGCTCGACGGTCACCCCCAGCCGCTCGCCGCAGCGGGCCATCGCCTCGGCGTCCCAGCGGTGGTACGTCTCGTCGGTCGAGGAGTTCATCACGGTGTACACGTCGCTGTCGCGCTGCTGTGCGCAGCCGGTCAGTGCCGCTCCGCAGACCAGGACGGAGACGGCGGCGAACGACGTGACGGCCCTGCGCGAGCGTCCACGCGCGCGGGGGGCGGCAACCGGAGGATGTGCTGTCACGGTGGGTGCCCTTGTGTGGGACCGGCTCGGCACACGCCGAGCCGGTGACTCTTTCGGGGAGGCCGGTGAAGCGCTTCGACTACTGGCGGCTCCAGCCAAGGTGTTGCCTGGCGCTGCACCGGGTGTAATTTGTTTTGCCTGATTACTAATACGTCAGTGGAAGCCGGTCGCGCTAGACCCCCAGCGATACGATCTGCTTGCGCCAGGGCGTGACAGGTTCTGCGGCTCCTGTCATAGTTCCTGGTCAGAGGCTTCCTCCCGCGCCTCGTCCGCCCTCCCCCTCCGAGGAAGATCATGAAATTCACCGACGGATTCTGGCGCATCCGCGATGGCGTCCAGATCGCGTACGCCACGGAAGTGCGTGATGCGCGCCCGGAATCGAAGCGCTTCACCGGCTACGCCGCCGTAAAGCATGTGACCCGCAGGGGCGACACCCTCAACGCGCCGCTGCTGACGGTCGAGTGCTTCTCCCCCGCCGAGGGCGTCATCGGCGTGCGGGTCACCCACCACGCCGGCAAGCACCGCCCCGGTCCCGACTTCGCGCTCACCGGCGCGGCGGACGGCGCGGGCACGGTGCGCCGGGACGGCGGCGTCACCGAACTGACCAGCGGCCCGCTGACGCTGCGCCTCGACGGGGCGGGCCCCTTCGCCCTCACCTTCCACGACGCGGACGGACGCGAACTGACCCGCGCCGGGGCCAAGAGCACCGCCTTCGCCACCACCGCCGAGGGCGCCCACCACGTGCTGAGCCGGCTGGCGCTGGGCGTCGGCGAGCAGATCTACGGCATGGGCGAGCGCTTCACCCCGTTCGTCAGGAACGGCCAGACCGTCGACATCTGGCAGGCCGACGGCGGCACGAGCAGCGAGCAGGCGTACAAGAACGTCCCGTTCTACCTGTCCTCCCGCGGCTACGGCGTCTTCGTCAACCACCCGGGCGCCGTCTCCTTCGAGGTCGGCTCCGAGTCCGTCGGACAGGTGCAGTTCAGCGTCGAGGACCAGTCACTGGAGTACTACGTCGTGGCCGGCCCCACGCCGAAGGAGGTCCTCACCCGCTACACGGGCCTCACCGGCCGCCCGGCCCTGCCGCCTGCCTGGTCCTTCGGCCTGTGGCTGAGCACCTCCTTCACCACCTCCTACGACGAGGAGACGGTGACGTCGTTCGTCGACGGCATGGCCGACCGCGGCATCCCGCTGTCGGTGTTCCACTTCGACTGCTTCTGGATGCGCGAGTACCAGTGGTGCGACTTCCAGTGGGACCCGGACGTGTTCCCCGACCCGGACGGCATGCTGGCCCGGCTCAAGGAGAAGGGCCTGCGGATCAGCGCCTGGATCAACCCGTACATCGCCCAGAAGTCCCCCCTCTTCGACGAGGCCGCCGCCCTCGGGCACCTGGTGCGGCGCGCGAACGGCGACGTGTGGCAGTGGGACCTGTGGCAGGCGGGCATGGGCCTGGTCGACTTCACCAGCCCCGACGCCCGCGCCTGGTTCCAGTCGAAGCTCAAGCCCCTCCTCGACCAGGGCGTGGACTGCTTCAAGACGGACTTCGGCGAGCGCATCCCCACCGACGTGGTCTGGCACGACGGCTCCGACCCGGAGCGGATGCACAACTACTACACCCACCTCTACAACCGGACGGTCTTCGAGCTGCTGGAGAAGGAGCGCGGGCAGGGCGAGGCCGTGCTCTTCGCGCGGTCCGCGACCGCGGGCGGGCAGCAGTTCCCGGTGCACTGGGGCGGCGACTGCTGGTCGTCCTTCGAGGCGATGGCCGAGTCGCTGCGGGGCGGTCTCTCCCTGTCCCTGAGCGGCTTCGGGTTCTGGAGCCACGACATCGGCGGCTTCGAGGGCACCCCCGACCCGTCGGTGTTCAAGCGCTGGCTCGCCTTCGGCCTGCTGTCCTCGCACAGCCGGCTGCACGGCTCCTCGTCCTACCGGGTGCCGTGGGAGTTCGGCGACGAGGCGGTCGACGTCGCCCGGCGCTTCACCCTGCTCAAGCACCGGCTGATGCCGTACCTGTACGGCGCCGCCGCCGAGGCCCACCGCACGGGCGTCCCGATGATGCGGCCCATGGTGCTGGAGTTCCCGCACGACCCGGCGTGCCGCACGCTGGACCGCCAGTACATGCTGGGCCCCGACCTCCTGGTCGCGCCGGTGTTCGACGAGGACGGCGCGGTGGAGGTCTACCTGCCCGAGGGCACCTGGACCCACCTGCTCAGCGGCGAACGGGTCACCGGCCCCGCCTGGCGCACCGAACGGCACGGTTACGACAGCCTCCCGCTGTACGTCCGGGAGGGCGCGGTGCTGCCGCTGGCGGGCGACGACTCCCGGCCGGACGGCGACTGGCTGGACGCCCCGGTCCTGCTCGCGCACCCCCCGGCCGCGTCCGGCTACTCGGCCGAGGTCACCGTGCCGGACGGGACGGGACTGCCGGCCGCGACGTTCCGGGTCCGGCGGGACGGCGACGTCCTGCGGGTCACGGCGTCCGGGACCGACCGCCCGTTCACGGTGCGGGTGGCCGGCGGGCCGGAGGCGTCGGGCACGGGCGAGGTGACGGTGCCGCTGGGCTGAGCACGGCCGGCGGTCAGCCGTCCGGGTGACTGCCCGGGCCGTGACCGGGACCGGCCAGGGGGGTCGGTGAGAGGGCCGCGGGTTCCTCACCGGCCTCCAGCAGGGTGTCCGCCGAGCCGACGATCAACGGGTCCGGCTTGCCCAGGGCGGCGTGGTCCTTGGCCGGGTAGTCGCAGCGGTCGAGGAGGGAGCGCATGGCCTCCAGCCGGCCCCGCCGCTTGTCGTTGTTCTTCACGACCGTCCACGGCGCGTGCGGGGTGTCCGTCGACCGGAACATCTCGACCTTGGCCGCCGTGTAGTCGTCCCACAGGTCGAGGGAGGCGAGGTCCATGGGGGACAGCTTCCAGCGCCGCACCGGGTCGACCTGGCGGATGGCGAACCGGGTGCGCTGCTCGGCCCGGGACACCGAGAACCAGAACTTCACCAGCATGATGCCGTCGTCGGTGAGCAGCCGCTCGAACATCGGAGCCTGCTCGAGGAATTGGCGGTACTCGGTCTCCGTGCAGAACCCCATGACCCGCTCGACTCCGGCGCGGTTGTACCAGGAGCGGTCGAAGAAGACGATCTCGCCCCGGGCCGGCAGGTGGGCCACGTAGCGCTGGAAGTACCACTGCCCCGCCTCCCGCTCGGTGGGCTTCTCCAGGGCCACCACGCGGGCACCGCGGGGGTTGAGGCGTTCCATGAACCGCTGGATGGTGCCGCCCTTGCCGGCCGCGTCCCGTCCCTCGCAGATCACCACGATGCGCTGGCCGGTGTCCTTCACCCACCGCTGCATCTTCAGCAGCTCGATCTGCAGGATGCGCTTGGTCCTGTCGTACTCCGCCCTGCGGATCCTGCGGTCGTAGGGGTGGTTCTCGCGCCAGGTCTCGATCGGGGTGCCGTCGGCGTCGAGCAGCACGGGCCGCTCCGGGCGCCGGTCGTCCACCTCCAGCCCGTGGAGCAGGTCGTCGCCGGTCGTGCCGGGGTGGTTCCCCTCGGCCCGCGTCCCGCCGTCCGGCAGGTCCCCATGCTCGGCCGTCACGTCGTCTCCCGCCTCTTCGAGTGCGCTACAAGAAGCGTATGCCCACCGGCCCCTTCGCGGTGATTCGGCCGCCGTGGTCCGGGGAAACAGCAGGACCGGGCGGGCAGCGCGCACAGGCACCCGGTGCGCGGGCGGCGCCTTCCTACCGCATCCCGGCAGAGGGGACACAGGACGTGCAGATCGACCTGACGGGCCGCACAGCGCTGGTCACCGGTTCCACCCAGGGCATCGGTGCCGCGATCGCCACCGGGCTCGCGCGGGCGGGCGCCCGGGTCGCGGTCAACGGGCGCTCGACCGAGCGCGTACGGGAGGCCGCCGCCGCCCTGGAGCGGGAGGTGCCCGGCGCCGACGTGGTGCCCGTCGCCGCGGACGTGGCCACCGGGGCCGGCGCCGAACGGGTGGCCGCGGCGCTGCCCCGGGTGGACATCCTCGTCAACAACCTCGGCATCTTCGGGTCCGCGGACCCGCTGGAGATCACCGACGAGGAGTGGCGGCGCTACTTCGAGGTGAACGTCCTGGCCGCCGTTCGGCTGACCCGGCTCTTCCTGCCGGGGATGACCGGGCGCGGCTGGGGGCGCGTGCAGTACATCGCGAGCGACTCGGCCATCGTCACCCCCGCCGAGATGATCCACTACGGGATGTCGAAGACGGCGGTGCTCGCCGTGAGCCGCGGCTTCGCCAAGCAGGCCGCGGGCACCGGCGTCACGGTGAACTCGGTCATCGCCGGCCCGACGCACACGGGCGGGGTGGAGGACTTCGTCTACGAACTGGTGGACCGGGAGCTGCCGTGGGAGGAGGCGCAGCGGGCCTTCATGCGCGAGCACCGGCCGCAGTCGCTGCTGCAGCGGCTGATCGAACCCGAGGAGATCGCCAACATGGTCGTCTACCTCAGCTCCGAACAGGCCTCCGCCACCACCGGCGGGGCGCTGCGCGTCGACGGCGGCTACGTCGACTCGATCCTGCCCTGAGGCCGCACCGGCCCGCCCGGCAGGGGCGCCGGGCGGGCCGGTCCCGCGTGCGTGCCGGGTCAGTGCGCCGGGAAGCCGTCCGGGGTCCGGACGCGGTCGCGGATCCAGGCACCGGCGGGCTTCAGCGCGGAGGTGCCGGTCCAGGGGCCGTCGCGGTGACAGGTGCCGGGTGCGAAGACGGCTCCGGAGCGGTGGTCGTCGGAAAAGTTCCAGTTGACCCAGCTGATCTTCTCGCTCGCCATCAGGTCGAGGTAGCGCTGAGACATGGCGAAGTCGTCGGGGCCCTCGCCGGCGTAGTTCTGCGTGCCGAACTCGGTGACGAACACGGGGATCCGGTCCGCGGCCCGGGTGAGGGCCGCCAGGTACTCGTCCCGGTGCGAGGCGGCGTAGAAGTGGAAGGTGTACATGATGTTGGAGGCGTCGACCGGGTCGTTCACGACCTCCGACTCGTCGGCGCCCTCGGAGACGCCGAACGAGGACCAGGCGCGGGTGCCGACGAGGACGGGGGCGTCGGGGTCCACGGCGCGGATGACCGGGATGATCTGTTCCGCGTAGCTCCTGATCCGTGACCAGCTCACACCGCTGGGCTCGTTGGCGATCTCGTAGAGGACGTTGTTCCGGTCCTGGTTGCGGCGGGCGATCTCGGTGAAGAACCGCCGCGCGCTGTCGAGGTTCAGGTGCGGGTCGCCGGGGTCGAGCATGTGCCAGTCGACGATGACGTACATGCCGCGCTCGCTCGCCCGCCGGATCAGGGAGTCGGCCAGGTCGGTGAAGTGCGCGGGGTCGGTCTCGTAACCGCCTTCCTGGACGTACGTGGAGACGCGCAGGACGTCGGCGTTCCAGTCCCGGGCCAGGGCGTCGAGCGAGCCGTCGGTGAGGCAGTGGGGGTACCACTGGGTGCCGTGGGTGCTCATGCCGCGCAGCTGGACCGGGGTGCCGTGCTCGTTGCAGAGCTTGGTGCCGCAGACCTCGAGCTGTCCGTTGACGGCCACCGGCGTGCCGGCCGCGGGCGGGCCGGCCGGGGTGGTGTCCCGGGTGTCCGCCGCGGACCGCGCGGCGGGGGTGGTCGCGCCGGTGGGGGCCGGTGCGGCGAGGGTCGCGGGCGCGCCCGTCAGGGTGAGGAGGAGGGCACTGGCGAGGGCCGCGGCGGTCGCGGCGGGGCGCAGGGGGAAGCGGGCCGGTGTCATGTGGGGGGCTCCGTCCGGATGGATGGTTAGGAAAGTTTCCTAACGTGACGGAACCAGAGCCGGGCCCGGTTTGCAAGGTGCACGACAAGTGCGG
This sequence comes from Streptomyces capillispiralis, assembly GCF_007829875.1. Lineage (NCBI taxonomy): Bacteria > Bacillati > Actinomycetota > Actinomycetes > Kitasatosporales > Streptomycetaceae > Streptomyces > Streptomyces capillispiralis. The sequence goes on from NZ_VIWV01000001.1 coordinate 347,069, forward strand.
GCCCGGGGACGGGTCAGCGGAGCAGCAGCTGCACGAGGGCGACGGTGCCGACCGTGACGATGAGGGCGCGCAGGACCGCGGGGCTGAACCTGCGGCCCGCGCCGGCCCCGAACCGGCCGCCCAGGGCGGAACCGGCGGCGATGAGCGCGACGGCCGTCCAGTCGAAGTCGGCGACGAAGAGGAAGAAGGTCGCGGCGACCGCGTTGACGATCGCGGCGAGCACGTTCTTGACGGCGTTCAGGCGCTGCAGTGGCTCGTCGAGCAGCAGGCCCATCAGGGAGACGTAGATGATGCCCTGGGCGGCGGCGAAGTAGCCGCCGTAGACGCTGGCCAGGGTCAGCCCCGCGAGCAGCGGTGCGCCGCCGTCGCGCCGGGAGGAGGGCCGCTCCCCTCGGCGGGCCCGCACCGCCCTGCTGATCAGGGGCTGGAACGCGACGAGGACGAGGGCGAGCCCCACCAGGGTCGGCACGATGGTCTCGAACGCCTCGGCGGGCAGGGCCAGCAGCAGTGTGGCGCCGGCCAGACCGCCCAGCGCCGCACCGGCCCCGAACCTGCGGAGGCGCCGGCCCTGGCCGGCCAGTTCCCTGCGGTAACCGATGGCGCCGCCGACGGAGCCGGGGATCAGCCCGAGGGCGTTGGAGACCGTGGCGGTGACGGGGGACAGCCCCGTGGCGAGCAGCACGGGAAAGGTGATCAGTGTTCCTGAGCCCACGACGGCGTTCAGGGCGCCGGCGCCGGCTCCCGCCGCGAAGACGCCCAGCATCTCCGGCGGGGTCACGCCGCGGCTCCGGTCACGTCGTCGCCGTCCGAGGGCGGCCGGTGCCGGCCGGGGTCCGCTGAAGCATTCATGGGACGACGCTAGCCCGTGGACCCTTCGGCGCTCGCCGAAGGGTCCACGTCCAGGTCTCCCGGGCGGCCCGGTGCGGCCGCCGTTCGGTCGCGGTGGCTCAGGCCTGCCCGGTGGCCGGGCTGCCCAGCAGTTCCGACGCCGTCTCGAGCGGGGAGAGCTCGCGCGCGGGCGGCGCGGCCTCAGGGTGCGCGTGGCAGGTGAAGCCGAGGCGCGCCATGGCCCGGACGACCTCGCCGCTCGAGAAGTCGCGGCGGTCCTGCCGGGTGATGACCTGCCCGACCTGCTTGGCGGGGTAGCGGCGGCGGCCGATGGTCACGGACTCACCCGTGATCGGTTCGGGGGTGATCCCCTTCATCGACTCCAGGACTCCGGCCTTGGTCAGGTCGAACGGGTAGCGGGCGATGACACAGCGCATGTTGCCTCACAGGAGGAGAAGGAAGACGGGCCCACCCGGGTGGGTGGGTGGTCCGCGGCGGACTGGGGTCGATCAGGGGGGCGACAGGCGCCACGGCGGCCGGGCCGCATCCACGGCCGTACCACCGGGTCGCCATGTCGCCATGTCGCTATCTCGTCATGGACGCGGTGCGTCCGAGGTCCTGTCGTCGGACGCCCGCCCTCCGGGCGGAGGACGGGAGTCCGACGACGGGTCCTAGGCCGCGCGGTCCGCGGCCGGCTCCCTGCGCGCCCTGCGGCGCGGCGCCTCACCGGCGCGCCGTCCCTGGCCGGTCCGGCTCTGCGCCGTGCGCTCCTCGGCCGGGCGGCCCCCCTGGGTGACGCGTCCCTCGGCGGAGCGGGACTGCCCGCCACGCCCCTGCCCGCCACGGCCCTGCCCCGTGCGCTCCTCGGCCGGGCGGCCGCCCTGCGCGGTACGCCCCTCGGCGGAGCGGGACTGCCCGCCACGCCCCTGCCCGCCACGGCCACGGCGGCCGCGGGACGACGAGGACGCGGCGCGGCGGGGCCGCTCCACGACCGGGGCGGCGATGACGACCGGGATGCCGGAGGGGGCCTGGGCTCCCGTGATCCGGGTCAGCTCCGCGTCGCCGGACCGCACCTGGGTGATCCGCGGGGTGATGCCCGCCTGGGTCATCAGCCGGCTCATCTCACGCCGCTGGTCGCGCGTCACCAGGGTGATGACGGTGCCGGTCTCGCCGGCGCGGGCCGTACGGCCGCCGCGGTGCAGGTAGTCCTTGGGGTCGCTGGGCGGATCGACGTTGACCACCAGGTCGAGGTTGTCGACGTGGATGCCGCGCGCCGCGACGTTGGTCGCCACCAGCACCGTCACCAGTCCGTCCTTGAACTGGGCGAGGGTCCGGGTGCGCTGGGGCTGGGACTTGCCGCCGTGCAGGCCCGCCGCGCGGACGCCGCTGCTCAGCAGGTGCTTGGTCAGCTTGTCCACCGCGTGCTTGGTGTCCAGGAACATGATCACCCGGCCGTCGCGCGCCGCGATCTCGGTCGTCGTCCGGCGCTTGTCGGTGTCGTCGATGTGGAGCACGTGGTGCTCCATCGTCGTGACCGCGCCCGCCGACGGGTCCACGGAGTGGACCACCGGGTCGCTCAGGTAGCGCCGCACCAGCTGGTCGACGTTCCGGTCGAGCGTGGCGGAGAAGAGCATCCGCTGGCCGTCGGCCCGCACCTGGTCCAGCAGCCTGGTGACCTGGGGCATGAAGCCCATGTCGGTCATCTGGTCGGCCTCGTCGAGGACGGTGATGGCGACCTCGTCCAGCCGGCAGTCCCCGCGGTCGATGAGGTCCTTGAGCCGCCCGGGCGTCGCGACGACGACTTCGGCGCCCGCCCGCAGGGTCCCGGCCTGCTTGCCGATCGACATCCCGCCGACGACGGTGGCCATCCGGAGCCTCAGGGAACGGGCGTACGGCGTGAGCGCGTCGGTGACCTGCTGGGCCAGCTCGCGGGTCGGCACCAGGACGAGGGCGAGCGGCTGCCGGGGCTCGGCGCGCCTGCCCGCCGTACGGGCCAGCAGCGCCAGACCGAAGGCGAGGGTCTTGCCGGACCCGGTGCGGCCGCGACCGAGCACGTCACGGCCGGCCAGGGAGTTCGGCAGGGTGGCCGCCTGGATCGGGAAGGGCACCGTGACGCCCTCGTGGCCGAGGGTGGCCAGCATCTCGGCCGGCAGGGCGAGTTCGGCGAAGTCCCGCACGGCGGGGAGGGCGGGGGTCACCGTCGTCGGCAGGGCGAACTCGCCCTGGACGGAGGACCCTCTGCCCGACGAACCCCGGGAGCGACGCGGAGCACCGGAGCGGCCTGATGCCGTGGCTCCGGTGCGGGTGTGCGTGCGGGTGGAACGATTATTGGTGCGGGCGCGATTCAAGCGGAACCTTCCTTGAAGTGGCACCTGTCAAGGAACGCCCACAGCGAGATGCTTCCGGCAGCGGACCGGGGCCTGCGTCGCGGTGGACGCGGGCCCCAGCTGCGAAGTGAACGTTATGAGGAAGAGAGGCGTTTCGGTCGCCCCTCGAGCCTTTCGGCTACCACAACTGCAACTGACCTCACAGTACACGCCCGCGCAACCCCCCGGTCCACCCGTGGCGCCGTACGGCCGTGACCGGGCGCGGGTGTCAGGGCAGCCGGGCCACGCCGGCGTAGATGCCGCTGTCCTCCGCAGCCGGGGCGGGGGGCGTCCGGTACCACTCCGGAGCGGTCACCAGACCGGGTTCGACCAGGTCCAGGCCGTCGAAGAAGCGGGCGACCCCGGCGCGGGTGCGGAAGCCCAGGCGTATTCCCGCGCGGGCGTACTCGGCCGTGACCTGCTCGGCCAGCTCGGAGTGGAGGTCGGAGGCGGCGTGCGACAGGACGAGGTAGCTGCCCGGCGGGAGGGCGGCCCGCAGCTCGCCGACGATGCCCAGGGGGTCCTGGTCGTCGGGGAGGAAGTGCAGGAGGGCGATGAGGGACAGCGCGATCGGGCGCTCGAAGTCGAGCACGCCGCGCGCGTGCCGGATGATCTCTCCCGGCTCGCGCACATCGGCCGCGACGTAGTCCGTGGCGCCCTCGGGGCTGCTGATCAGCAGGGCCTCCGCGTGCCGCAGCACGATCGGGTCGTTGTCGGTGTAGACGACCTTCGCGGACGGGACGAGGCGCTGCACGATCTGGTGCAGGTTGGGCTCGGTGGGGATGCCCGTGCCGATGTCGAGGAACTGGTCGATGCCCTGCCCGGCGAGCCAGGCGGCGGCGCGGTGCATGAACCGGCGGTTCTGCCGGGCGGCGTCCCGCGCCTGGGGCGGCAGCTTCTCCCCCACGGCCTCGTCGACCGGGTAGTTGTCCTTGCCGCCGAGGAGCCAGTCGTAGACCCGCGCCGGGTGCGCCTTGCCGGTGTCGATCCGCGGAGGGTTGGCGGGGGTGCCGGTCGGCATGGCGGTGTCCGTCCCGAGGAGTGGAGCGAGAGTGCCTGACGGTCGCCAAGTCTCGCACACCAACCGGCGCGGGCAGGAGGGGAGTTGGCTCCTCAGACGGAGTCCGGGGGCGGCGCCGTGCTGGCGCGCGGCACCAGTCGCGCCGGGACCAGGGTGGTGCCCCGCTCCGGTCCGACCTGGCGCATCTTGCGCAGCACCGCCTGGACGCAGAGCCGTCCCACCTCGGCGAAGTCCTGGTGGACGGTGGTCAGCGGGGGCAGGAAGGAGGACGCCTCGGGAATGTCGTCGAAGCCGATGACGCTGACGTCGTCGGGGACGCGCCGGCCGCGTTCGTGCAGGGCGCGCAACAGGCCCAGCGCCATCTGGTCGTTGGCGGCGAAGACGGCGGTGCACTCCTCGCGGGCCGCGAGGTCGAGACCGGCCCGGTAGCCCGAGTCCGCCGACCAGTCGCCGCGGACCAGGGGCGGCGGCACCCGCCCGGCCTCGGTGAGGGCGGCGCGCCAGGCGTCCGTGCGGCGCTGCGCGGCGAAGGAGCCCTCCGGGCCGCCCAGGTGCCACACCGTGCGGTGGCCGAGGCCGAGCAGGTGCTGCACGGCGGCGCGGGTGCCGCCGGCCTGGTCGGTGTCGACGACCGTGTAGTGGTCGCCGGCGTCGGAGTCGACGACCACGACCTGGACGTGCGGGGGCAGGGTGACCGTCGCCGCGTCCAGCAGGTGGACCTCCATGATGACGATCACGGCGTCGACGGCGAGTTCCTCCAGCCGGGAGAAGGCGCCGCGCACCTCGGCCTGGGTGGGCACCGCGACCGGCAGCAGGGTCACCGCGTAGCCCTCCGCCGCGGCGGAGGTGGCGATCGCCTCCAGCGTGCGCACGTTGCCGGTGGTGGACAGGGTGAAGGTGATGACGCCGATGGTGCGGAACTCGCCGCGTTTGAGGGCGCGGGCCGCGCTGTTGGGCCGGTAGCCGAGTTCCTTCATCGCGGCCAGCACCTGGCGGCGGGTCTCCTCCGTCACCCCCGCGTAGCCGTTGGACACGCGGGAGACGGTCTGCGACGAGACTCCCGCGAGGCGGGCCACGTCCGCCATGGAGGCCGTGGCGCGGGCCCGGGTGCGCCCGGGAGGCGCAGCGCCGCCGGCCGCGTCCCGCGCGGTCCCGGCCGTCCCGGTGGCGGGGCCGGACAGGTGCGCCGACCCTCCCTCGACCGTGTCCACTCGACGTCCGCCGCCTTCCTGTCGGTTGCTCGCACCTCGGTTCCCCGGGGAACCCTTGACCGTCGTCCTCGGGGGAGTGTAAACATTCCGCCATCGGATGTTTACGTAAACATAACAGCTCGGCGCCTCCTCGCGGTCACTGATGTTTGCGTAAACATCACGTGCTGGGGCATGCCGCCCGGCTCCGGGCCGCGACAGCCGCCGGTTCCGGAATGGTGACGAGCGAGGTACGACATGACGACGCTGCAACCGCCGGTGGACGCCGCCGAGCCGCGGCCGGCCCCGCCCCCGGCGGGACGGGACCGCCGCTCCTGGACGGGGTGGGGGTTCATCGGCCCCTTCGTGGCCGTGTTCGCCCTGGTCTTCCTGGCGCCGATCGCGTACTCCCTGTACCTGAGCCTCTTCCGCGACCAGCTCATCGGCGGGACCACCTTCGTCGGCCTCGACAACTACCAGCAGGCGCTGCGGGACGACCGCTTCTGGGCCGCCCTCGGCCGGGTCTCGCTCTTCCTGTGCGTCCAGGTGCCGGTCATGCTCGGCATCGCCCTGCTGGTGGCCCTGGCGCTGGACAGCGGCCGGCTGTACGGCAAGGACTTCTTCCGCATCTCGGTCTTCCTGCCGTACGCGGTGCCCGCCGTCGTCGCCACGCTCATGTGGAGCTTCATGTACGGCACCCGCTTCGGCCTCGTCGGCGACATCAACGACGCCTTCGGCGTCTCGCTGCCCGACCCGCTCTCCCCCGGCCTGGTGCTGGCCTCGATCGGCAACATCGTCACCTGGGAGTTCGTCGGCTACAACATGCTGATCTTCTACTCGGCACTGCGGGTCGTCCCGCACTCCCTCTACGAGGCGGCCGAGATCGACGGCGCCGGCCAGATCCGCGTGATCACCGCCATCAAACTGCCCGCGATCCGGGGCGCGCTCGTCATCGCGACGATCTTCTCCATCATCGGCAGCTTCCAGCTGTTCAACGAGCCCAGCGTCATGCAGAAGCTGGCGCCCAACGCCATCACCACCGACTACACGCCCAACTTCTACACGTACTCGCTGTCCTTCTCCGGCCAGCAGCACAACTACTCCGCGACGGTCGCCATCGTCATGGGGCTGATCACCATGGTCATCGCCTATGTCGTCCAGCTGCGCGGCATGCGCAAGGGAGTGTGAAGCAGCGATGACCAGTACCGTCACCCCCGCCGCCACCGGTTCCACGGCCTCCCGGTCCGCCTCCGGCGCACGGCTGCGCACACCCCGGCGCCGGCACTCCCCCGGCCGGCCCCGCCGCAGTGTCCTGCTGACCGTGCTCACCGGCCTGGTGCTGCTCTACAGCCTCGTGCCGCTGGTGTGGCTGGCCGTCAGCGCCACCAAGACCCAGGAGGGGCTGTCCCGTTCGTTCGGCCTGTGGTTCGACGGCGACTTCGCCCTCTGGGCCAACATCTCCGAGACGTTCACCTACGACGACGGCGTCTTCACCCGCTGGCTGCTCAACACGCTGCTGTACGTGCTGGCGGGCGCCGGCGGCGCCACCCTGCTGGCGGTGCTGGGCGGTTACGCCCTCGCCAAGTTCGACTTCCCCGGCCGCCGGGCGGTCTTCGCCGTCGTCATCGGCGCGGTGGCCGTGCCGGGGACCGCGCTGGCGGTGCCGACCTTCCTGATGTTCAGCAACATGGGGCTCACCAACACCCCCTGGGCGGTGATCATCCCCTCGCTGATCTCCCCGTTCGGCCTGTACCTGATGTGGGTGTTCGCCAGTGAGGCCATCCCGACCGAGCTGATGGAGGCGGCCAGGATCGACGGCGCCGGCGAGATGCGCACCTTCTTCCAGGTCGCGCTGCCGCTGCTGGCGCCGGGCATCGTCACCGTCTCGCTGTTCACCATGGTCGCGACCTGGAACAACTACTTCCTGCCGCTGATCATGATCAAGGATCCGGACTGGTATCCGCTGACCCTGGGCCTGAACAGCTGGAACGCCCAGGCCGAGACCGCCGGTGGCCAGCCCGTCTTCCATCTGGTCGTCACCGGCTCACTGATTACCATCGTCCCGCTGATCGCCGCGTTCCTGCTGCTCCAGAAGTACTGGCAGTCCGGCCTCGCCGCCGGAAGCGTCAAGGAATAGCGCCACCCGCCCCCTCCTGTCCCCACCACCGCTGTCCCTGTCCGCCGCCGCGCGGCACCGTCCGCCCCGCCGCCGCGCCCGGACGGACGGTGCCCGCACGGTGGTTGTCCCCGCCCCCGCCCACCGGTCCCGGTGTCGGCCACGAAGAAGTGGAAGCACGACCATGCGCACACACCCCCGCCGCCTGCTGCGCGGCACCGCCCTCGTCTGCGCCCTCGCCCTGGGCGCCACCGCCTGCGGCGGATCCGACGACGAGGGATCCGCACCGAAGACGGTCTCCGAGGCCGACGTCCGCGCCGCGCTCGACAAGGGCGGCTCCCTCACCGTCTGGGCGTGGGAACCCACGCTGAAGCAGGTGGTCGCCGACTTCGAGAAGGAGCACCCGAAGGTCGAGGTGAACCTCGTCAACGCGGGCACCGGCAACGACCAGTACAAGGCGCTGCAGAACGCCATGTCCGCCAAGAAGGGCGTCCCGGACGTCGCCCAGGTCGAGTACTACGCCATGGGCCAGTACGCGCTGACGAAGCAGCTCACCGACCTCGAGGGCTTCGGCGCCGACAAGCTCGCCGACCGGTACTCCCCCGGCCCGTGGAACGGCGTGAAGGCCGGCGGCGAGGGGATCTACGGCCTGCCCATGGACTCCGGCCCGATGGCGCTGTTCTACAACAAGGCGGTCTTCGACAAGCACAAGATCAAGGTGCCCACGACGTGGGACGAGTACGTGGACGCGGCCCGCGACCTGAAGAAGGCGGACCCGAAGGCGTACATCACCAACGACGCCGGCGACGCGGGCTTCGCCACCAGCCTCCTGTGGCAGGCCGGTTCACGCCCGTACGACGTCGACGGCACCACGGTGGGGATCGACTTCTCCGACGAGGGCGCCAAGACCTACACGGACACCTGGCAGAAGCTCCTCGACGAGAAACTGGTCGCGCCCGTCACCAGCTGGTCCGACGACTGGTACAAGGGCCTCGGCGACGGCACCATCGCCACCCTGGCCATCGGCGCCTGGATGCCCGCCAACCTCGCCTCCGGAGTGAAGGACGCCGCCGGTGACTGGCGCGTCGCCCCGCTGCCGCAGTGGCAGGCGGGCGGCCGGGCGAGCGCCGAGAACGGCGGCAGCGCCCTCACCCTGCCCGAGCTCGGCGGCAACGAGGCCCTCGCCTACGCCTTCGTCGAGTACGCCAATGCCGGCAAGGGTGTGGACACGCGGGTGAAGGGCGGCGCCTTCCCGGCCACCACCGCGCAGCTGAACTCCCCGGCGTTCCAGAACACCGAGTTCCCCTACTTCGGCGGCCAGCAGGCCAACAGGATCTTCGCCGAGTCGGCCGCGAACGTCGCCGACGACTGGTCGTACCTGCCGTACCAGGTGTACGCCAACTCGATCTTCAACGACACCGTCGGCAAGGCCTACGTCTCGGGCACCAAGCTCGCCGACGGACTGAAGAGCTGGCAGGACGCCTCCGTCAAGTACGGCGAGGAGCAGGGCTTCACCGTCGAGAAGTAGCCGTCGAGCAACAGCACGCCGGGCGGCGCGCACCCCCGCGCCGCCCGACGGCCCCCACCCCGGAAGGACCGCCATGATCTCCACCCTCCTGTCCCGCGCCGGCGGGGCGGACGGTGACCCCGCCCCCCGTCTCGTCTACGGCGCCGACTACAACCCCGAGCAGTGGCCCCGCACCGTGTGGGAGGAGGACGTCCGGCTGATGCGCGAGGCCGGCGTGAACCTCGTGTCCGTGGGGATCTTCTCCTGGGCCCGCATCCAGCCGGCCGAGGACACCTGGGACTTCGGCTGGCTCGACGAGGTCCTGGACCTGCTGCACGAGGGCGGCATCGGGGTCGACCTGGCCACCGCCACCGCCTCCCCGCCGCCCTGGCTCACCACCGCCCACCCGGAGATCCTCCCCGTCACCGCCACCGGCGGGACGCTGTGGCCCGGGGCGCGCCAGCACTGGCGGCCCACCTCGCCGGTCTTCCGCCGGTACGCGCTGCGCCTGGTGCGGGAGCTGGCGACCCGCTACGCCGGACACCCGGCGCTGGTCGCCTGGCACGTCAACAACGAGCTGGGCTGCCACAACGTCTACGACTACTCCGACGACGCCGCCCGCGCCTTCCGGGACTGGCTGCGCGCCCGCTACACCACGCTCGACACGCTCAACAGCGCCTGGGGCACGGCCTTCTGGTCGCAGCGCTACACCGACTGGGAGCAGATCCTGCCGCCCCGGCTGGCCGCCTCCCACCCCAACCCCACGCAGCAGCTGGACTTCAAGCGGTTCTCCTCGGACGCGCTGAAGGACCATCTGCGCGCCGAGCGCGAGGTCCTGCGGGAGATCACCCCGGACATCCCCGTCACCACCAACTTCATGGTGATGGGCGGCACGAAGGGCATGAACTACCCCGACTGGGCCGCCGAGATCGACTTCGTCTCCAACGACCACTACGTGCACCCCGGCCCGCACGACCGGGACGAGCTGTCCTTCTCCGCCAACCTCACCAGCGGCATCTCCGGCGGGCGGCCCTGGTTCCTGATGGAGCACTCCACCAGCGCCGTGAACTGGCAGCCCGTCAACGTGCCCAAGCGGCCCGGTGACCTGGCCCGTGACTCACTGCTGCACGTCGCGCACGGGGCGGACGCGGTCTGCTTCTTCCAGTGGCGGCAGTCGGCGGCGGGCGCCGAGAAGTACCACTCCGCGATGGTGCCGCACGCCGGCGCGGACAGCGACCTGTTCCGGGCGGTGACCGAGCTGGGGGCCACCCTGAAGGCGCTCGCCCCGGTCGCCGGGACCGAGCGGGAGCCCGCGCGGATCGGCATCCTCTACGACTGGGAGTCGTGGTGGGCCAGCGAGCAGGACTCGCACCCCACCTCCCTGCTGGACTACCGGCAGGAGGCGCTCGACTGGTACGCGGCCCTCCTCGCCCTCGGGATCCGCGCCGACCTCGTCACCACCCGTGCCGACCTGCACCGCCACCACATGGTGATCGCTCCGGTGCTGCACGTGGTCCCCGCCGACCTGGCCAAGACGCTCACCCGGTACGCCGAACAGGGCGGCCACCTCGTCACCACGTACTTCTCCGGTGTCGTCGACGAGCACGACCACGTCCTGCTCGGCGGCTACCCGGGCGCCCTGCGGGACCTGCTCGGCATCCGGATCGAGGAGTTCGGCCCGCTGCTCCCCGGTGTCGGCGTGGAGCTGGACGACGCCACGACCGGCACCCTGTGGACCGACCGGATCACCGTGACCGCCGCGGACACCGAGGTCGTGTCCCGCTACCGCACCGGACTGCAGGCCGGCCGGCCCGCGGTCACCCGGCGGCCGACGGGCTCCGGCTCGGCCGCGTACGTCTCCACCCGGCTCGGCGTCGACGGGCTCACCTCCCTGCTGCCCCGGCTGCTGGGCCCGGCCGGGGTGGAGAGCGAACTGCCCGCCGGCCTCCGCGGGCTGGTCGAGCCGGCCGTGCGCCGGGGACCCGGCGGCAGGTTCCTGTTCCTGGTGAACCGTACGGACGAGACCGTCGTGGTGCGGGACGTCCCCGGCGAGGCACTCGTCGGCACCACCGGCGCCGACGGCGCCCTCACCCTCGGGCCCCGCGCGGTCGCCGTGCTGCGGCAGCCGGCCGTCTGAGACCCCCACAGCTCCCCGGGACGGCACGCACCCGCCCCGGGGGCCGTCCCCTCCCGCCGACGGCGTACGCGGCGGGAGGGTCCACTTGAGCGCGACCACACCTCAATGTTGGGAGCACACACCGATGGCACGCCGCACCCGCAGCAGACGGCTCCTCACAGCCGCCGGGCTCACCGCCCTGGCCACCGGGGCCGCCCTGCTGTCCGCCCCGTCCTCCACCGCACAGGTGGCGGCGGACACCCCCTCCGTCACCGTCCGGCCCGACCCCTCCTACCAGCAGGAGGAGTTCGAGGGCTGGGGCACCAGCCTCGTCTGGTTCGCCAACGCCACCGGCGACTACCCGCCCGAGATCCGCGAGAGGCTCGCGCGGCTGCTCTTCGGCGACGACGGGCTGGCCCTGAACATCGCCCGGTACAACATCGGCGGCGGCAACGCCCCCGACGTGAAGGACTACCTGCGCGCCGGCGGCGCCGTCGAGGGCTGGTGGAAGGCGCCCGCGGGCACCACCCGCGAGGACACCGGCTGGTGGGACGCCGAGGACCCCGCCGACTGGAACGAGCACGCCGACGCCACCCAGCGCTGGTGGGTGGACCGCATCAAGAAGGACATCACCCACTGGGAGACCTTCAGCAACTCCCCGCCGTGGTTCATGACGGTCAGCGGGTACGTCTCCGGCGGGTTCGACGCCAACGCCGACCAGCTCAAGCCGGAGTCGGTCGACGACTTCGCCGCCTATGTGGCGGGCGCGACCAAGCGGCTGGAGAAGGCGCACGGCATCGAGGTCGACACCGTCGACCCCTTCAACGAGCCGAACACCACCTACTGGAGCACCCGCCTGGGCGCGGACGGCGAACCCGTCGGCGGACGCCAGGAGGGCGCCCACATGGGGCCCGGACTCCAGGAGAAGGTGCTGCACGCCCTCGCCCCCGCACTGAAGGAGGCGAGGACCGGCGCGGAGATCTCGGCGATGGACGAGACCAACCCGTCGATCTTCGCGCAGAACTGGAACTCCTACTCCCCCGAGGCCCGCGACCTCGTCGGGCAGATGAACGTCCACACGTACGGCACCGGTCAGCGCACCACCGTGCGCGACCTCTCCAAGGCCGCGGACAAGCCGCTGTGGATGAGCGAGGTCGAGGGCGACTGGGGTGACGGGCAGAGCTTCACCGACATGCGCCCCGGTCTCGGCCTCGCCCAGCGCATCGTCGACGACCTGCGCGAACTGGAACCGCGCGCCTGGGTGTTCTGGCAGCCGGTCGAGGACCACGACAACATGAAGCCGGGCGGCGAGTCCGCCAAGGGCGGCAACTGGGGCGAGATCCAGGTCCCCTTCAGCTGCACCTCCGAGGACACCCTCGAGACCTGCCCCGTTCACACCAACACCAAGTTCGACACCGCCCGCAACTTCACCCACTTCATCAAGCCCGGCGACCGGCTGATCAAGGTGAACGACACCTCCAGCGCGGCGGCGGTGACGAAGAACGGCAAGGGCGCCTCCCTGGTCCACGTCAACAGCACCACGGCGCCGCGCGAGGTCACCCTCGACCTGTCCCGGTTCCGCCGCGTGAGTGCCGGCGCGACCGTCACACCGGTCGTGACCAGCGCCGACGGCAAGCTGGCACGGCACGACGCCATCAGGGTCGACGGCCGCGCGGCCACCTTCACGGTGCCGGCCCAGTCGGTGACGTCGTTCGTCGTCGAGGGCGTCTCGGGTGTCGCGCAGGACGCCCCGCTGCTGCGCAAGGGCCACTCGTACACCCTGACCGGGGTGCAGAGCGGCAAGGCGGTCGAGGTCGCCGGCGACGGCACGTCCCTCGTCATCGGCTCCGGTGACGGCTCCGCCGCCCAGCGGTGGCGGCTGAGCGCGGTGCGTCCCGACGACGGGGTGCGCCAGCGCTACGAGTTCACCAGCCCGGTGGACGGCAGGCGGCTGGCCGTGCGGGACGGCGTCCCGGTGGCCGAACCGCACACCGGAGAGCGGGACCCCGCCGCCGAGTGGATCATGTCCACGACGGGCGACGGCACCTGGACCCTGGTCAACGCGGACACCGGACGCCTCCTGGAGGTCGGCGGCCAGGCCACCCACGAGGGCGCCGCGGTCACGACCTGGCCGCCCAACTCCGGCGCCAACCAGCGCTGGACGGTCACGGACGTGACGGACTGACCGGACCCCTTTCCACGGCGGCCCGGGCCGCACCGCCCCCGCGGCGGGTGCGGCCGGGCCGCCGCCACGACACCCTGGGAGCACCCGTGGCACACGACGACACCGCCGAGCGCGAGGTGCGCCGCCGCATGGCGGAGCACGAGCTGTACACCGACTCGGCGCCCGGCCTCGAACGGCTGGAGGAGCAGCGGCTGCGCGGCAAGGAACTCGCCGCGCGGTACAACGGCACCGGCCCGCGCGACCGGGGGGCCCGCGACGCGCTCCTCGGCGAACTGCTCGGCTCGGTGGGCCGCGGGGTGTGGATCGAGCCGCCGCTGCACGTCGCCTACGGCCGTCATGTGCGCCTCGGTGACGACGTGTACGCCAATTTCGGTCTCACGCTGGTCGACGACGTCGAGGTCGTCGTCGGCGACCGGGTGATGTTCGCGCCGCACGTGACGGTCAGCACCACCGGGCATCCCGTCCATCCGGAACTGCGCCGGGACGGCAGCCAGTTCTCGGCTCCGGTGCGCGTCGAGGACGACGTGTGGATCGGGGCCGGCGCGGTGATCCTGCCGGGCGTGACCGTCGGGCGGGGCTCGGTCGTCGGCGCGGGCAGTGTGGTGACCGCCGACGTGCCGCCGATGACGGTCGTCGCCGGGACCCCGGCGCGCGTGCTGCGGCACATCACCGACGCGGACCGGGAGTGGACGTACCGGCCGCCGGGCACCGCGCGAGCCTGAGCGGGGGCCTGAGCTGGGGCCTGAGCGGGGACCGGCGCGGCTCACCGCGCGCCCGGTCCCGGGTCGATGGTCACCACGCGGGCCCAGTCGGGCGGGGTGTCCGGCACGTAGTCGGGATCGTCCTCGTCCACCGGCGAACCCGCGCGCTGCCGGGGGAACAGCCCCACCACCGTCCGGCACGCCGGCCGTGCGTCCGGCCAGGGCGTCTGTCCGTCGGTGAGCACGACCACCACGTCCGGGCGGGGCCGCGCGGCCAGTGCCCGGGCGAAGCCGGTCCGCAGGTCCGTGCCGCCGCCGCCGGTCAGCGGGATGCCCTCGGCGCGGCACAGCCGGTGGACCTCACCGGCGGCCGCGTCGCAGGGCACCACCGTCACCATGTCGCGCCTGCCGCCCACGGCGCGGGAGATCGCGGCGACCTCCAGCAGCGCGCTGCCCAGCTCGCGGTCGCTGACCGAGCCGGAGGTGTCGATGACGACCGACACGCGGGGCGGCGTGCGGCGCAGGCTCGGCAGGACGACGCCGGGCACCCCGGCCGACCGCCGTGCGGGACGGCCGTAGGTGTAGTCGTCGCCCGCGCCGGCCCCGGAGACCGCCGAGCGCAGCGCCGCGCCCAGCAACTCCCGCCAGGGCTGCGGCGGGTGGAACGCCTCCTCCGCCCACCGCCGCCAGCCCTTCGGCGCGTCGCCCGGCCGGGCGGTGATGCCCCGCGCCACCCGGAAGCGGACCGCGTCGCGTTCCTGCTCGCTGAGGCCGTGCGCACCGTCCGGGCCCAGGTCCCACTCCCGTTCCCGTCCGTCGGCGCCGCTGCCGCAGTCCAGCCAGGCCATGCCCTGGGTGTACGGGCCGAGGCGGAACTGGCGCAGGTAGTCCTCCATCAGCTGCCCGGCGGGCAGTTCCAGCAGGTGGGGCAGGACCACGTCGGCGGGGGCCGGCAGCCCGTCGCCGTACACGTCGTCGTTGATCTCGCAGTCGGCCGCGATGTTCATCCGCAGCCGTTCGGCCGGGCCGTGCAGTCCGCGGGCGCGGGCGACGCGGTCGCTGCGGCCGTGGTGGTCGCGCAGCAGGTGCGACACCTCGTGCACCCAGACGCCGGCCAGTTCCTCCACGGGCATGCGGTCCACGAAGGCCGGTGAGACGTAGCACCGCCAGTGCCGGTCGACGGCCATCGTGGGAACGTGCCGGGACGCGACGACGTGCAGGGCGAACAGCGCGGTGGCGAGGTAGGGCCGGACGCGGGCGGCGTGCAGCCGGGCGGCGAGGAGCTTGTCGAGGTCGAGTGCGGGGTCCGGGGGCCGGGGCGGGTGCGCGGTCCGGTGCGGGTGCGCGGTCATCGGCCGGTCCCTGCCGCGACGGCGGCCCGGTCGGCCCGCCGGGAGAGCTCCATGGCCGGGGCGAGCCGGTCGATCGTCGCCGGTACGTCCCAGTCCGCGCGGCGCAGGGTGGCGAGGGTGGTGGCGGGGACGACCACGACGTCGGGCGTGCCGGTGTCGACCGCGCGGGCCAGCAGCGCCCAGGCGGCGTCCCAGCGGGACTTCTCGGGGCGTGCGCGCACGGCGGCGACCACCGCGTCGAGCACGGCCTGGCGCAGATCGCCGCGTTCGGGCAGCTCGGCGCGGGCCGGGTCGGCGAGCAGCGCCTCGGGGTCGGGGAGGTCCATGCGGTCCAGGCTCGCCAGGAGTTCGAGGCCCGGCCCGTCGCCGACGGTGCCGCGGACCAGCAGGGACAGGACGTCGCGGGAGGAGCCGGCGGCGGTGGCGAACGCGATCAGGTGCAGGGTCATCTCCCAGCTGCGCGGGGAGGGCCAGGGGCCGCCCCGCCGGGTTTCGCCGCTGGGCAGCCGGTGCACCAGCGGCGGCCGGGCGGTGAGGAAACGGCACACGGCGCGGCGGGCGAACTCCACGGCGCCATGGAGCCGTGCGGGGTCGAGCCGGGGCAGGATGGCGTGCGGCCAGGTGCCGCCGAGGCCGCGGACGACGACCTCGGGGTCGTGGGTCCACTGAAGGTGCACGAAGCGGTTGGCCAGCGGCGGGCTGAGTTCCCACCCGTCGGCCGCCGAGGCGCGTGGGTTGGCGGCGGCGACGATCCGTACGCCGGGCGGCAGCCGCAGGGCGCCGATCCGCCGTTCCAGCACCAGGCGCAGCAGGGCCGCCTGGACGGCGGGCGGCGCGGTGGACAGTTCGTCGAGGAAGAGCAGGCCCCGGCCGGCCCGTACCAGGCGGACGGCCCAGTCCGGCGGGGCCATCGGGATGCCCTGTCCGGCGGGGTCGTCGCCGACGACGGGCAGTCCGGAGAAGTCGGACGGTTCGTGGACGCTGGCGATCACGGTGGTCAGGGGCAGGTCGAGGGCGGTGGCGAGCTGGGTGAGGGCGGCCGTCTTGCCGATGCCGGGCTCGCCCCAGAGCAGGACGGGCAGGTCGGCGGCGACTGCGAGGGTGAGGGCCTCCAGCTGGGTGTCGGGGCGGGGTTCGGTGGTGGTGTCGCGCAGGAGGGCCAGCAGGTCACCGGCGACGGCGAGCCGTGCGGCGGGGGAAGGGGTGTGCGGGGGCATGGGTGATCACCTGTGGGTGTGTCGGTGGTACGCGAGTGGGAGGGGTGCGGGGACGGCGGTCCCCTGGTGTCAGGTGAGGGTGGCGTGGCGCGTGCGGTCGCGCAGGCGGCGCGGCCGGGGAACGGCCGGGCGGAGGCGGTCGGGTGCGGGTCCGCGCAGACCGGTCCGGTACAGGCCGTAGGCGATCCGGCGGTCCGCGGCTGCCTCGAGTGCGTCCCTCAGGGGTCCGCCGCGCAGGCGCGCGCGGGCTCCCAGCAGGTTCTCGACGACGGCGAGCGCGCCGGCGGTGTCGCCGTGGAGCAGGCGTTCGCGTACACCGGTGAGGCAGTCCGGGCGGCGGTGTGCCCGGTCGATGGCCTGGAGGCAGGGCAGGGGCGGGCCGGTGAACGCGGCCAGCAGTTCCTCCCGGCGGATCTCCTCCGGGTCGTGGTCCAGGGGGACCAGGACGCCGTCGACCAGGCCGATGCGGTGCCGTGTGCCGCGGCACTCCACGAGGTGCGGCTGTCCCGCCCGGTCCGGTGGCGGGGGCGGGCCGGTCGCCGTGCGGCCCGGTGCGAGGGCGGCGGCGACCAGCGGATGCAGCCGACCGGCCTCGATCGCGCCGGTGCGGAGCAGTTCGAGGTCGGGCAGGACGTGGGTGGCCGCGTCGGGCAGGACGGGCAGCGCCGGGCCGTGGGCGGCGGGGTCCGGCGGGCCGGCCCGTACGCCCGGGGAGCCGGGTCCGCCGGCGTCGTCGGTGACGGTCAGCACCAGCCGGTGCCCGCCGCCCGCCCGTACGGCGACGGAACCGCCGGTGCGGCCGGCGTCGCGCAGCACGATGCGCGCCTCGTCGGCCCACCGGTCGACGGCGCAGTGGTGGCCGGGCGGCAGCAGTTCCGCGTGCTCTGACGGGGCGTCACCGCCGGTGCGGTCGGCGCCGGAGCGGTGGCGCAGTTCGTCCGTGCGGCGGGCGTCCCACAGGTGGCGGTGGAGGTCGAGGCGGAAGCGCGGTCCGGGGCGCGGGTGCGGGTGGGCGCGGGCCCCGTCGCGGAGCCGGGAGCCGTCCCACAGGGTGAGCTCGATGCGCCGGCCGCCGTCCGCCCAGGCGGGCGGTGTCCGGACGACCAGGTGCACCGGGTGCGGTCCGCCGGGGTCGGGGACGTCGTAGCGGGCCAGGGCGATGGTCAGGCCGGGGCGCAGGAGTCCGTCCGGGGCGATCCTCGGCATGTGCCAGCGCAGCAGGTCGGGTGCCAGGTGCCGCAGGTCGGCGCGGACCCGTGCCGCGAGGTCCCGGCCGTGGGTGCGGGCGAGGGGGCGGAGCCGGAGGTCGGTGTCGATGCCCGCGGCGGCGCATGCGCCGGCCCAGTCGCCGACGTGGCGGCGGGCGGTCGCGGTCTCGATCATGGAGGGCGGCACGGCGTAGGCACGTACGCGCTGCCAGAGGGAGAGGCGGGTGTCCCCGTCCGAAGGGTGTGTGCGCATCAGCACTCACCTTGCGTGGACGGGTCCCCCAATCTGTGAACGGAGTGAGTGGTCATCGCGGCGAGCATAGCCCGCCGCCTCACGGCCTGTCAGGTGTCTTTTTTCCGCTCGGGCCGCGGTTGCCGGTGGGGGGACCTCCGGTTCGGCGATCGAGGGGAAGGGCTGGTTGCGGCGGGCCCTTCTCCGGTTCACCTCCCCCTCGCCGGGCCCTGCCAAGAGTTAACGGATCATTGGGCGGCCCCGGGTGTGAGGGGACACCGGCCACGGGCATTGTCTTGTCATGAACCTGCGGTCCGATGGTCGGGCCGCAGTTCTCATGGAGGTATGGGATGCACCGCAAGCTCGCCACCGCGCTCGCCGCCCCGGCCCTGGCGCTCGTCAGTGTCCTCGGCACCGCCACGGCCGCCGACGCCGTGCCCGCCGACAAGGCCCAGGTCCTCGCGAGCTGGACGCAGACCAGCGCGTCGAGCTACAGCCTCTGGGCCGCGGCCCGGGCCAACCAGTCCGCGTGGTCCGCCTACGAGTTCACCTGGGCCACCGACTACTGTTCCACCTCCCCCGACAACCCGTTCGGCTTCCCCTTCTCGATGTCCTGCGCCCGCCACGACTTCGGATACCGCAACTACAAGGCGATCGGCCGCTTCGACGCCAACAAGGCGCGCCTGGACAGCGCCTTCTACGAGGACCTCAAGCGTGTCTGCGCCCGCTACAGCGGCGGGACGAAGAGCGCCTGCGACAGCACCGCGTGGACGTACTACCAGGCCGTCAAGGCCTTCGGCTGAGCCCTCCGCCCGAACGGGCCCGGTGCCGCCGGCCGGTGAACGGACCGGCGGCTCCCGGCACTTGTCACCACTCCCCCGGTTGACCCGCCCGCGCCCAGGAACGGCGGACGCCGGTCTCACTCGCGGAACGCCTCCGGCGGCGGAGGAGGACACCGCGAACTCCGCGACGAGGTGTTCCCCTCCTCACCCTCGCGGGGCCCGCGGTACCCGCCCGGCGTTCCCTAACGGCGTCCGCGCATCAGCACGTAGAGGAAGTACGGCGTTCCGATCACGGCCGTCATGAGGCCGGCGCCCAGCTGGGCCGGTGAGATCACGGTGCGGCCCAGCAGGTCCGCCGTGCACACCAGGACGGCGCCGAGCAGCAGCGCGACCGGGAGGACGCGGGCGTGGCGGCGTCCGACGAGGGCGCGCGCCGCGTGCGGGGCCACCAGGCCGACGAAGCCGATGGTGCCCGCGGCGGCCACGGCGGTGGCGCTCAGCAGCACGCTCAGCACGAGGAAGCCCAGCCTCCCGCGCGGCAGGTCGAGGCCGAGCAGCCGGGGGGTGTCCTCGTCGAGGGAGACCAGGTCGAGTTCCCTGTGCCGTACGGCGGCCACCGCGACGGCGACGGCGAGCACGCCGGCGAGGGGCAGCACGTCGGGCAGGGTCCGGCCGTACGTGGAGCCGGACAGCCAGGTGAGCGCCTTGGTCGCGTTGAACGGGTCGGTGAGCACGATCAGCAGGCTGATCAGTGCCGTGGTCCCGGAGGCGACACCCACACCGACGAGGACCAGCCGGTTCTGCTGGAAGCCGCCGCGCGCGGCGAGGCCGAACACGACGACCGCGGTGAGGGCGGAGCCCGCGAAGGCGGCTCCGGCGACGCTCCACGCCCCGGCGAGCGGGACCGTCGTCACGAGGATCACGGCGCCGAGCGCGCCGCCGCCGGAGACCCCCAGCACGGCGGGTTCCGCGAGCGGGTTGCGGGTGACGGCCTGGACCAGGGTCCCGGCGAGGGCGAGGGCCGCGCCGGCGAGCAGCGCGGCGAACACCCGGGGGGTGCGGGTGTCGAGCACGAAGGACACGGTCTGTCCCGCCCTGCCCTGCACCCAGTGGGCGACGTCGCCGAGCAGCAGTTTGCTGTCGCCGAGCAGGACGGCGGCGACGGTGAGGGCGACCAGGGCGACGGCGAGGACGGCGAGGGTGGTGAGGAAGACGGCGCGGCTGCGGATGCGCAGCCGGTCCGGTGCGGCGGCCTGGGCGGTGTCGCGGAGCCGGGCCGCCATCACGACGAGGAAGACGGCGCCGACGAGGCTGGTGACCACACCGGTGGGAACGGCGACCGCGGTGTCCGGGTCGACGCACGCGCGCAGCAGTACGTCCGCCCCGAGCACCAGCCCCGCGCCGACCAGACCGGCGGCCGGCACTGCCGTGCGCACCCGTGCGAACCCCCGGAACCGGCGGGCGAGCGGGCGGACGAGGGCGGGGGCGCACAGGCCGACGAAGCCGATCGGGCCGGCGAGGGTGACGGCGGCCGCGGAGAGCAGGGTCGCCAGCACGACCGCCGTGATCCGGGTGGCCCGCACCGGCACACCGAGGCCGCGGGCCGCGTCGTCGCCGAGGGCGAGGGCGTCGACCCGGCGGGCGATGAGCAGGAGCCCCACGAGTCCGAGGACGGCGACGGGCAGCATCTGGACGACGCCCTCGAAGCCGTTCTGGCCGATGCTGCCCTGGTTCCACTGGTAGAGGCCCTCGGTCTGCTCGGGGAACAGCAGCAGGAGGCCCTCGGTGACGGCGGTGAGGCCGAGGGCGAGGGCGGTGCCGGCGAGCACGAGGCGTACGGTGCCCGCGCCGAGCCCCGACAGGCCGAGCACGACGGCCGCCGCGGCGAGGCCGCCGGCGAAGGCGATGCCGGAGGAGGCGAGCAGCGGCAGCGACACGCCGGTGACGGCGGCGAGGCCGAGGGCGAGGTAGGAGCCCGCGTTGACCGCGAGGGTGTCCGGGGAGGCCAGCACGTTGCGGCTGACGGCCTGCAGGGCGACGCCGGCCATGCCGAGGGCCGCGCCGACGAGGAGTCCGGCGGCCGCCCGGGGCAGCCGGGAGGCGATGACGACGGACGCGTCGGCCGGGTCGGCCCGTCCGGTGAGTGCCTTGAGGACCTCGGCCGGGCCGACCGCGGCGGTGCCCTGGGTGATGTCGACGACGGCGAGGGCCGCGACCAGGAGCACGAGCGCGGTCGTCACCGCGGCCGCACCCGCCCGGGACGTGACCGTCGCCGGGCGGGCGGGGGTGGTGGGGGCGGTGACGGCCATCGCGCTACTTCGTCAGCGCCGCGACGAGGGAGTCGGCGTACGCCTCCATCGAGCCGGTGCCGCCGAACATCCAGACGCCGTCGGAGAGCCGGTGGACGTCGCCGGACTTCACGAACGGCAGCGACGTCCAGACGGAGTTCTTCGCCAGCTCCTTGCCGAAGGGGTCGCTGCTGGGGTCGTCGTCGTTGCCGATGTAGACGAAGTGGACCTTCCCCAGGCCGGTCAGGCCCTCGACGTCGGTCGAGGCCAGGCCGTAGGCCTCGTCGCCCTTCATCTTCCAGGCGTTCTTCAGGCCGAGCCGCTCGTTGACGGCGCCGATGAGCGATCCGGCAGTGTAGGGGCGCACGGAGACCTGGTTGGAGGTGACGTAGCCGTCGGCGAAGGCGATCTCCGCGCCGTCCAGGCCGGCGTCGGCAAGGGCCTTCCTGCCCTCGGCGAGCTTGGCCTCGAAGTCCTTCTTCAGGGTCGCCGCGCGCTCGGTGGTGCCGGTGGCCCGGGCGATGAGGTCGACGTTCTCCAGCATCCGCCCGATGGGGTCGGCGGCGTCGGCGGAGGTGACCTGGAGGACCGGCGCGACCTCGCGCAGCTGCTTGACGGCGCCCGGCTGCAGGTCGGAGGTGGTGACGATGAGGTCGGGCTTCAGCGAGGCGATGGTGTCCATGCTGGGCTCGCCGCGGGTGCCGATGTCCTTGGGGTCGTTCTTGAGCGGGACCGCGGTGTCCCAGGTCTTGTAGCCCTTCACGTCGGCCACACCGACCGGGTCGACGCCGAGCGAGACCAGGCTCTCGACGACGTTCCACTCGGTGCCGACGACCTTGGTGGCGGGGCCGTCGAGTTCCACCTTCGCGCCGGTGGCGTCGGTGAGGGTGATGGCCTCGGTGGACGCCTTGGCGTCGTCGGCGGCGGGTTCGGTGGTGCCGCAGGCGGTCAGCAGGAGGGCGGCGGCGGCCAGGGGCGCGGTGAGCAGGAGGCGTCTCATGAGGTGGTGCTGAGCCTTTCGCTTCGGGTGTGGTGGCGGCCGATGGCGCGGGTGCGCAGCCGGCCGGTGAGGGGGTCGGTGTCGACCTCGATCCGGATGCCGTAGACCTCGGTCAGGCGCTCGGGGGTGAGGACGTCCTCGGGCCTGCCCTCGGCGACGACGCGGCCGGAGGCGAGCAGGACGATCCGGTCGGCGACGGCCGCGGCCTGGTCGAGGTCGTGCAGGACGACGCCGACGGCGATGCCGTGCTCGTCGGCCAGGTCCCGCACGAGGTCGAGGAGTTCGACCTGGTAGCGCAGGTCGAGGTAGGTGGTGGGTTCGTCGAGGAGGAGGACGCCGGTCTCCTGGGCGAGGCAGCCGGCCAGCCACACGCGCTGGAGCTGCCCGCCGGAGAGGTGTTCGGCCCCGCGCTCGGCGAGTTCCGCGACGCCGGTGAGGGCGAGGGCGCGGTCCACGGCGGCCGGGCCGCCGGGGTCGCCGCCGCCCCATCGGCCCCGGTGCGGGTAGCGGCCGAACTCGACGACGTCCCGCACGCTCAGGCCGCTGGGCGTGGGGCGGGACTGCAGCAGCAGGGCGACGCGGCGGGAGAAGTCCCGCGGGCTGAGCGCGAGCGCGTCGGTGCCGGCGTCGATCGTGAGTGTGGCGTGCCGGGGGCGTTGCAGCCGGGCGACGGTGCGCAGCAGGGTCGACTTGCCGCTGCCGTTGGGGCCCACCAGGGCGGTCACTTCGCCGGGCCGCAGGGTCAGCGCCGCGTCGTGCACGACGTCCGCGCCGTCGTACGCCACGGTCACGTCCGTGGCCGACAGTTCGTGCCCGCGCGGGCCCAGGGGCGTCTCTTCACCAGGAATCACGTGGCAAGGTTAGCCTACCCTTATTCCACGTTATCGGGCGGTGACCTGCGACAACGCCGGAGAAGGTCTGGCGGACCGTCAGAACGCGTAGCGGATGCCGAGCCAGGGTGCGTGGTGGGCGACCAACTCGCGCAGCTCCGCGAGGGCTTGGCGTTTGACGCCGTTGCGGTAGCGGAGGTTGAGGGCGCCGTTCTCGGAGCGCTTGGTCTGCTGCGCGGCGGGCTGCCACAGCACGTCCTCGCCGCGCGGGTGCCAGCGGAGGTTGACCTCGTGCAGGTCCGCGTTGTGCGTGAGCATGATGACCTCGGCCAGCGCCTGCCGCTTGACCCGCTGCGGCAGTACGTCGTCCAGCTGCCGCAGCAGCTCGGCCCAGGCGTCCTGCCAGCCGGGGCGCAGGACGACGGGCGAGAGGTTGAAGTGCACCTCGTACCCGGCGTCGAGGAAGTCCTGGGCGGCGGCGATCCGCCGGTCGACGGGGCTGGTGCGCAGGTCCAGCAGGCGGGAGTCGTCGGCCGGCATCAGCGAGAAACGGATGCGGGTACGGCCGCGCGGGTCGAGCTCCAGCAGGTCGGGGTTGACGAACTTGGTCGCGAAGGACGCCTTCGCGGTGGGCCAGTCCCGGAAGGCGCGCACCAGGTCGGCGGTGTTGTCGCAGATCAGCGCGTCGACCGAGCAGTCGCCGTTCTCCCCGATGTCGTAGACCCATGCCTCGGGGTCGCACTGGTTGGGCTCCTGCTTGGGGCCCTGGGCGGCGATGTGACGTCCGAGGTGGGCGACGATGCGGTCGATGTTGGTGAAGACGGTGATCGGGTTGGCGAAGCCCTTGCGGCGGGGCACGTAGCAGTACACGCAGGACAGCGCGCAGCCGTTGGACGGGCCGGGGGCGATCCAGTCGGCGGAGCGGCCGTTGGGGCGGGTGGTGAGCGTCTTCTTCACGCCCAGCACCAGGGTCTCACGTTTGATCCGCATCCAGCGGTCGGCGCTGCCCTCGTTGCCGTGCAGCTCGGGGATGCGCCAGTGGGAGTCGACCTCGATCAGCCGGGCCTCGGGGAAGCGGGCGAGGATCTGCCGGCCGCGGGGTGAGGCGGCGGCGGCCGGTTCGGCGTGGATCTCCCGGATCGCGAGCAGCCTCCGCGCCTGCGCGGAGTCCCGGAAGGCGCCGCCGGCCGGGGCGGCCGGCTCGGCCACCGGGGTCCGGGGCATCGCGTCCAGGCCGAAGAGCGGTTCCTGGGAACCGCCGGGCGGGGTGGGGTGGGGGTGCATGGGCTCGTCGGCTCTCGGACGGACGGGAGGGCGGTACGGGAGGCCCGCCGGGCGGGATCGGGAGCCGGCGGGGCACGGCCGTCCTCCCCACTGTACGGCGGCTACACGGTGACCTGCGGTCCCGCCGTGCGCCGACGGGCCCCGGGCCCGCGCCCCCGCCCCGGGACGCCCGTCACCGCACGGCTCCCGCGTTGCGGCGGAACGCCGCGGTGCGCCGCCCGCGACCGGTCCCGCGGCTTCGCGGCGCGCGTCGCGTCCGCCCCGCGCGGTGGCCGAACCGCTCGGAGCGGACCCGCTCGGAGCGGCCCCGTCGCCCGCCGCCCGCTTCCGGGTGGCGGGCGGCGGGCCGGGGTGTCAGGCCCCGGTGGTGAAGCGTTCCCAGACCCGGTGCGAGGACAGCAGCTCGCGGAGCTGTTCGAGGGCGGCGGGACCCGAGTCGGCGACGACGACACCGGGCGCGTCGACCGGAACGCCCGCCGCCTCCAGGGCGGTCTCGCCGCCCGCCCACGCGCCGATCGCCTTGCCGTGCCGGAACGCCTCGGACAGCAGCAGGGAGAGCCGCGGGTCGAGGGTCGTCCGCGCGGCGGCGGAGGGGGCGCCCTTGGCGTCGCGCGCGCCGTACGCGTCGCCGCCCACGGCCGGCGCGCCCGCCAGCAGCACGGCGTCGAACTCGACGGAGCGGGCGGTGGCGTAGGTGCGCTGCGCCACCGGCGCGCCCGCGCCCGTACCGACCGGGCCGCCGGTCGGTGCGACCACGAACGGCACCATGCCGGCTTCGAGCACCGCGTCGCGTACCGCGTGCACCCCGTCGAGGTCGCCGTCGGGGCTCGCGACGATGCCGATGACGCGGCCCTCCACGGGCCAGCTCTGCCCGAGCTGGGAGAGGGCCGGGCTCGGTTCGACGTCGGCGAGCGGCACCGTCGGCGCGGGCGCGGGCAGGCCCAGTCCCTCGGCGACCTGGGAGCACAGCTCGGGGTCGATGTTGGCCAGGACCTGGAGGGCGCGCTCCTTGACGGCCTGCTCGTAGCACTTGGCGAGTTCGAAGGTGTAGGCGCCGATGATGTGCTCGCGCTCGACCGGGCTCATGCTCAGCCAGAAGCGCCGGGGCTGGCTGAAGTGGTCGGCGAACGACTCGGGTGCCTCGCGCACCTTCGTCGCCTCCGGGACCCGTACGGGGGTCTCGATGTAGGCGCCGGTGTCGGCTCCCGCGGTGAACGGGCAGCCGCCGTCGAGGGAGTTCGGCCGGTACGGGGCCACGCCCCGGTGCACGGCGGTCTGGTGCATGCCGTCGCGGAGCATGTCGTTGACCGGCGCCTGGGGCCGGTTGACGGGGAGCTGCGGGAAGTTGGGGCCGCCGAGGCGGGTGATCTGCGTGTCCAGGTAGGAGAAGAGGCGTCCGGCGAGCAGCGGGTCGTCGGTGATGTCGATGCCGGGGACGAGGTGGCCGACGTGGAAGGCGACCTGCTCGGTCTCCGCGAAGAAGTTCGAGGGGTTGCGGTTGAGGGTGAGCAGGCCGACCGGCTGTACGGGGGCGAGTTCCTCGGGGACGAGGTTCGTCGGGTCCAGCAGGTCGATGCCCTCGAAGGTCTGGTCGGGGGTGTCGGGGAAGGTCTGGATGCCCAGTTCCCACTCCGGGTACGCGCCGGACTCGATGGCGTCGGCGAGGTCCCGGCGGTGGAAGTCCGGGTCGACGCCGTTGATCAGCTGCGCCTCCTCCCACACCAGGGAGTGCACGCCGAGCTTGGGCTTCCAGTGGAACTTCACCAGCGTCGTTCCGCCGTCGGCGGCGACCAGGCGGAAGGTGTGGACGCCGAAGCCCTCCATCATCCGGTACGACCGCGGGATGCCCCGGTCGGAGATGTGCCACAGGGTGTGGTGGGTGGCCTCGGTGTGCAGGCTGACGAAGTCCCAGAACGTGTCGTGGGCGCTCTGCGCCTGCGGGATCTCCCGGTCCGGGTGCGGCTTCACGGCGTGGATGATGTCCGGGAACTTGATGGCGTCCTGGATGAAGAACACCGGGATGTTGTTGCCGACCAGGTCGAAGACGCCCTCACTGGTGTAGAACTTCGTCGCGAACCCCCGGGTGTCGCGCACGGTGTCGGCGGAGCCGCGTGAGCCCACCACCGTGGAGAAGCGCACGAACACCGGTGTCTCCACGTCCTCGCTCAGGAAGGCCGCCTTGGTCACCGCGGCGGCGGTGCCGTAGCTCCTGAACACCCCGTGGGCCGCCGCGCCGCGGGCGTGGACCACCCGCTCGGGGATGCGCTCGTGGTCGAAGTGCATGACCTTCTCGCGCAGGTGGTGGTCCTGGAGCAGGACGGGACCGCGGGGGCCCGCCTTGAGCGAGTGGTCGGTGTCGTGGAGCCGCGTGCCCTGCGCGTTCGTCAGGTACTTCCCGGACTGCGCCATCCTGGCCTGGTCGGCACCGGTGGGCTGGCCGGTGGGCGACACGGTGTCCGGGCCGCTCTGGTCCGGCTTCGGCGGCAGCGGCTCACGGGGCTCGGTGGGCTCGGCCAGGCTCGGCGCCTCCGAGGCCGGCCGCCCGGGAATGCCGTCCGCCGGCGACGAACCGTCGTCCCGCAGGCTCTCGCTGATCTTCTTCGCTGCCCGCTTGACGGGGTTGGCCTCGCTCATGGGGTGACACTCCTCCGCTTCGTCGCGGCCACGGACGGGGTGGCCTGCGTAGGGTCGGGCGCCGACTGGCGAACATCCCGACAAAAAGCACATAAATAGGGCATCGGTTCGTGCCAACGTCTCACGGCGCGTCCACCTCCGCAGCGACGCACGCCCCGATGGGGTGAACGCGTACCCCTGCCGCACGGATCAAGGCATGGCAATGCGGCCCGGCGGACGGGCGACGGAGGATCCCGGGCGCACTCCCCCGGTGCCGCTCGTTGACCAATTCGCGTCCAGGGGCTTGCCCGGGTGATGTCTCACCACTTAAATCAAACCCTGAACTAAGCGGTGCGGCAGCCGTGTTCGTCCTTCGGCATGCCCCGGGCACGAAGAGCCGCGCCGACGCACCAGCGGCCCGGTGCCGCTCGTCGCAGTCCGTTCCCCCTCCCCACCGTCCCAGCAGAAAGCGGACGCATGAGACACGTGAAGCAGTTGAGCCGCCTCAGACGCAGAGCCCTGGTCGCGGCCTTCGCCGCCACGGCGGCGCTCGTCACCCTGCCCGCCGCCCAGACCCCCGCCACGGCGGCCGAGACCCCCTTGTCCCAGGGCAGACCGGCCACCGCCTCCTCGACCGAGAACGCCGGAACGCCGGCGAGCGGCGCCGTGGACGGCGACACGGGCACCCGGTGGTCGTCGGCCGCGAGCGACGACCAGTGGCTGCAGGTCGACCTCGGCACCACGGCGTCGGTCTCCCGGGTCGTCCTCACCTGGGAGGCGGCCCACGGCAAGGACTACAAGATCCAGTTCTCGCAGGACGGCGGCACCTGGACCGACGCCAGGACCGTGACCGGCAGCGACGGCGGCGTCGACACGGTGGACGTGTCGGGCCAGGCACGCCACGTCCGGATGCAGGGCCTGGACCGGGCCACCGCGTGGGGCTACTCCCTGTGGGAGTTCCAGGTCTTCGGCACCGGCGGCGGCACCCCGCCCGCCTCCTGCGGCACGGCCGACGCGGCCCGCGGCAAGCCCGCTTCCGCCTCCTCCACGGAGAACGCGGGTACCCCCGCCTCCGCCGCCTTCGACGGTGACACCGGCACCCGCTGGTCGAGCCAGGCCTCGGACCCGCAGTGGGTGCAGGTCGACCTGGGCACGGTGCAGGACCTGTGCGAGGTGGACCTGAACTGGGAGGCCGCCTACGCCAAGGACTTCCGGATCGAGGCCTCCGCCGACGGCCGGACCTGGACCGCGCTCCGCTCCGTCACCGGCGCCACCGGCGGCCGGGCCTCCTACGAGGTGAGCGGCTCGGGCCGGTACGTGCGCGTCCTCGGCACGGCCCGCGCCACCGGCTACGGCTACTCCCTGTGGGAGGTGGCCGTGCACACCGCCTCGGGCGGCACCGGTCCGATCGAGGGCGGCGGCGACCTGGGTCCGAACGTCATCGTCGTGGACCCGTCGACGCCGGGTCTGCAGCAGAAGTTCGACCAGGTCTTCGCCCAGCAGGAGACGGCCCAGTTCGGCAGCGGTCGCTACCAGTTCCTGCTGAAGCCGGGCACGTACGACAACATCAACGCCCAACTCGGCTTCTACACCTCCGTCTCCGGGCTCGGCCTCAACCCCGACGACGTCCAGATCAACGGCGACATCACCGTGGACGCCGGCTGGTTCAACGGCAACGCCACGCAGAACTTCTGGCGTTCGGCGGAGAACCTCGCCCTCAACCCCGTCAGCGGCACCGACCGGTGGGCGGTCGCGCAGGCCGCCCCGTTCCGCCGGATCCACGTCAAGGGCGGCCTCAACCTCGCCCCGAGCGGCTACGGCTGGGCCTCCGGCGGCTACATCGCCGACTCGAAGATCGACGGCACCGTCGGCCCGTACTCCCAGCAGCAGTGGTACACCCGCGACAGTTCGGTGGGCGGCTGGACCAACGGCGTGTGGAACATGACGTTCACCGGCGTCCAGGGCGCTCCGGCGTCCAACTTCGAGACCGGCCCGTACACCACGTTCGACACCACGCCGATCTCCCGCGAGAAGCCGTTCCTCTACCTGGACGGCGACGACTACAAGGTGTTCGTGCCCGCCAAGCGCACCAACTCCCGCGGCGTGTCCTGGCCCGCCAACACCGGCGGCACCTCGCTGCCGCTCGACCGGTTCTACGTGGTCAAGCCCGGCGCCACCGCCACGACCATCAACGCCGCGCTCGACCAGGGCCTCCACCTGCTGTTCACGCCCGGCGTGTACCACATCGACCGGACCATCGAGGTCGACCGGGCCGACACGGTGGTGCTGGGCCTCGGCCTGGCGACCATCGTCCCGGACGGCGGCGTCGACGCCCTGCACGTGGCGGACGTCGACGGTGTCCGGCTCGCCGGGTTCCTGATCGACGCGGGGCCGCAGAACTCGGACACCCTGCTGCGGGTCGGCCCGGCCGGCGCGTCCGCCGACCACTCCGCCAACCCCACCACGGTGCAGGACGTGTTCATCCGCGTCGGCGGGGCGGGCCCCGGCCGGGCCACCGACTCCGTCGTGGTCAACAGCGACGACGTGATCATCGACCACACCTGGATCTGGCGCGCCGACCACGGCGAGGGCGTGGGCTGGGAGACCAACCGCGCCGACTACGGCCTGCGCGTCAACGGCGACGACGTCCTCACCACGGGCCTGTTCGTCGAGCACTTCAACAAGTACGACGTGGTGTGGAGCGGAGAACGCGGCCGCACCATCTTCTTCCAGAACGAGAAGGCCTACGACGCTCCCAATGAGGCCGCCATCACCCATGACGGCATCGTCGGTTACGCGGCCTACAAGGTCGCCGACTCGGTGAACGAACACGAGGCGTGGGCGCTCGGCAGTTACTGCAACTACACGTCCGACGACACCATCGTGCAGCACCACGGGTTCCAGGTGCCGGTGAAGCCCGGCATCAGGATGCGGCACCTGCAAGTGATCTCGCTCGGCGGCAAGGGGCAGTACCGCCACGTCATCAACGACACGGGCTCCCCGACGTCGGGGACGGACACGATCCCGTCCAAGGTGACCCGGTTCCCCTGAGCGTGACAGCGCCCCGCGCCGGACTCAGAACAACTGCCCCTGTTCCGCGGGGGCGGTCCGGCGCGGGGCGCGGCGCGGGCCGGGGGGCCGCGCCGGGGTCTCCTCGCCGAACAGCGGTGCCGTGCCGTACTCGTCCGGCTCGGCCGGCACCACGACGGGGCCGGTGCCCACGTTGAGGCACAGCGGGGCGTCGCGGTCGAAGTCCCCGGGCGTCATGTCCGTCCAGTCGCGTTCCCGACGCTCACTCACCGACGCTCCGCTCCCCGTTCACCCGGCCAGGTTATCGGTCGTTGCGTGCCCCGCGGACGACGCGGCGCACGGCCCGGCGGGGACAGAGAGACGTACGTCACACACGCGTTCCCGTCACACATCCGGGAGCCGGTCCGTCAGTGCTGCGCAACGACAGAGCCGACCAAGGAGATCCCCATGAACGCGCGTGTCGACTTCTTCGCCCACCCCCTCGCCGCCAAGGTGCTCCGGCACATCAACTCGGCGGGCCGGGCGGTGACCGACTCGGGGCTGCCGCACACCACTCAGGAGCTGGTGAAGATCCGTGCCAGCCAGATCAACGGCTGCGGCTTCTGCACCGACATGCACACCAAGGACGCGGCCGCCGCCGGGGAGACCCCGCTCCGCCTCAACCTGGTCGCCGCCTGGCGGGAGGCCACGGTCTTCACCGACGCGGAGCGCGCGGCGCTGGAACTGACGGAGCAGGGCACCCGGATCGCCGACGCGGCCGGCGGGGTCGGTGACGAGGCGTGGGCCGAGGCGGCCAAGCACTACGACGAGGAGCAGCTGGTCGCCCTCGTCTCCCTGATCGCCGTCATCAACGCCTACAACCGCATCAACGTCATCAACCGGCAGCCGGCCGGTGACTACCAGCCGGGCCAGTTCGGCTGACCGGCGGCCGCCCCGGCCCCCTCGGGCCGGGGCGGGTCCGGATCAGGCCCCCGCGCGCTTCGGCAGGCGCCAGCCGGGGCGGACGAAGTGGCAGGTGTAGCCGTCCGGGTAGCGCTGGAGGTAGTCCTGGTGCTCCGGCTCCGCCTCCCAGAAGTCCCCGGCCGGCGCGACCTCGGTCACGACCTCGCCCGGCCACAGCCCGGACGCGTCGACGTCGGCGATCGTGTCCTCGGCGACGCGCTTCTGCTCGTCGTCGAGGTAGAAGATCGCGGAGCGGTAGCTCAGGCCGATGTCGTTGCCCTGGCGGTTCTTCGTGGTCGGGTCGTGGATCTGGAAGAAGTACTCCAGGATCGTCCGGTAGTCGGTGACGGCGGGGTCGTAGGTGATCTCGATCGACTCGGCGTGGGTGCCGTGGTCGCGGTAGGTCGCGTTGGGCACGTCACCGCCGCTGTACCCCACCCGGGTGGTCAGCACGCCCGGGAACGTGCGGATCAGCTCCTGCATGCCCCAGAAGCAGCCGCCCGCGAGCAGCGCCCTCTCCTCGGTCCTCGTCATCTCGTCTCGCCCTTCTCCCAGGTGTCCTGCGGGTCCCTCAGTGGGAACCCCGCCCTGACCACCATTGTTCCGGCCACGGCCCCACCGTCCGGCGGGGGGCCGGACAGGCTCCCCGCCGGGCCGGGGGTCGGGGGTGGGCGCGGCCGGGTTTTCGGGTCCGGTGGCGGGCGGGGTCGCCGGTGACCGTTCGCGCCCGCCCGAGCGGCGATGCTAGAAAAGTGTCATGGCCGGTTTCCTCGGCCGCCTCCGCCCGGTGGTGACCACGCGCCCCGTCGCCCACCAGGTGTTCGCCCTGCAAGTGGTGATCGTGCTCCTCCTCGCTCTCGCCGCCGCGGCGGCCCTGGTGCTGCAGGCGCGCGCCGACACCGAGCGGGAGGCCCGCAACCGGGCCCTCGCCGTGGCGCGGACCTTCTCCCAGGCGCCGGGGGTGCGCGGCGCGCTGGCCGCCGAGAACCCCAGCGCCGAGCTGCAACCGTGGGCCGAGGCGGCGCGCAGGGCGTCCGAGGTGGACTTCATCGTCGTGATGACCCCGCAGGGCATCCGCCACACCCACCCCAATCCGGCGCAGATCGGCCGGCACTACATCGGCACCATCGGTCCCGCGGCGGAGGGCGGGACGGTCAGGGAGACCGTCACGGGCACCCTCGGGCCGTCCACGCGGGCCGTGGTGCCGGTCACCGGGCCGGACGGCACCGTGGTGGGGCTGGTCTCCGCCGGCATCACCCTCGAGCGCGTCAGCGAGACCGCCAATCACCAGGTGCCCCTGCTGCTCAGCGCCACGGGCGTCGCACTCGGCCTGTCCGTCCTGGGGACGGGCCTGGTCAGCAGACGGCTGCGGCAGCAGACGCACGGGCTGGAGCCGGCCGAGATGACCCGCATGTACGAGCACCACGACGCCGTGCTGCACGCGGTGCGCGAGGGCGTGCTGATCGTCGACGGCGACGGGCGGCTGGCCCTGGCGAACGACGAGGCGCGCAGGCTGCTCGACCTTCCCGCGGACGCGGAGGGACGCGCCGTGTCCGCCGTCGAGGTCGACCCCGGGCTGGCCCGGCTGCTCGCCGAGGGCCGCAGCGCCACCGACGAGGTGTACGTCGCGCGGGGCCGGCTCCTGGCCGTGAGCCAGCGTCCGACCGACCGGGACGGCGGGCCCTCGGGGGCCGTCGTCACGCTGCGGGACACCACCGAGCTCCAGGCCCTCGCGGGCCGGGCCGACGTGGCCCGGCAGCGGCTGCGGCTGCTCTACGACGCCGGGCTGCGCATCGGCAGCCGCCTCGACGTGGTGCACACCTCGCAGGAGCTGGCGGACTTCGCCGTGCCGCGGTTCGCCGACTACGTCGCCGTCGACCTCGCCGAGCCCGTGCTGCGCGGGGAGGAACCCTCCCAGGGTGACCCCGAGCTGCGCCGGGTCGCCTTCCGGGGCGTGCGGGACGACATCCCGTTCCTGCCGCTCGGTGAGCTGATCCGCTTCTCCCCCGCCACGCCCCAGGGCGCCGGTTTCCGTTCGGGCAGGCCGGTCCTGGAACCGGGCATGGCGGACTTCGGCGGCTGGCACGAGCCGGACCCCGAGCGGGCGCGGAGAGTCGTCGAGTCCGGTATCCATTCGATGATCACGGTGCCGCTGCGCGCCCGCGGTGTCGTCCTGGGTGTCGCCTCCTTCTACCGGGCGCGCAAGCCCGAGCCGTTCGAGGAGGACGACGTGGCGCTCGGCGAGGAGCTGGTGGCCCGCGCCGCGGTGAGCATCGACAACGCGCGCCGCTACACCCGCGAACACGTTCTGGCGGCCACGCTCCAGCGCAGCCTGCTCCCCCGGGCGCTGCCGGAGCAGAACGCGCTCGACGTCGCCCACCGCTATCTGCCCGCGCAGGCGGGGCGCGGCGGGGTCGGCGGCGACTGGTTCGACGTCATCCCGCTGCCCGGCGCGCGGGTGGCGCTGGTGGTGGGTGACGTGGTCGGCCACGGGCTGCACGCCGCCGCCACCATGGGACGGCTGCGTACGGCGGTGCACAACTTCTCCACCCTCGACCTGCCCCCCGACGAGCTGCTGTGGCACATGGACGACCTGGTCACCCGGATCGACCAGGACGAGAGCGGGGAGGTGGAGACGGCCCCGGTCACCGGGGCCACCTGCCTGTACGTCGTCTACGACCCGTCGACCCGCTGGTGCACGCTGGCCCGCGCCGGGCATCTGCAGCCGGCCGTCGTCCACCCGGACGGACGGGTCCGCTTCGTCGACGTACCCGCCGGTCCGCCGCTCGGTCTCGGCGGTCTCCCCTTCGAGTCCGCGGCGCTGCGGTTGCCGCCCGGCAGCAGTCTGGTGCTGTACACCGACGGGCTGGTGGAGGACCGGCACCGGGACATCGACGAGGGGCTGGACCTGCTGCTGCGGGCGCTGACCGGCTCGGCCGGTGCCCCGGAGGAGGCGTGCGACGCGGTGCTGCGGGCGATGCTGCCCGAGCGTCCCCGCGACGACGTCGCGCTGCTGATCGCCCGTACCCGCGCGCTGGACGCCGGCCACACCGCCGCGTGGGACGTCCCGTCCGATCCGTCCGCCGTCGCCGCGGTGCGCTCGGCGGTCACCCGGACGATGGCCGGCTGGGGGCTGGAGGAGGAGGCCTTCGTCACCGAGCTGATCGTCAGCGAGCTGGTCACCAACGCCGTCCGGCACGCCTCGCCGCCCATCCGGGTGCGCCTCATCCGCGACCGCACCCTGATCTGCGAGGTGTCCGACGGCAGCAGCACCTCCCCGCACCTGCGCCGGGCCGCCACCACCGACGAGGGCGGACGCGGGCTCTTCCTCGTCGCACGGTTCGCCGAGCGGTGGGGCACGCGGTACACGGCGAACGGCAAGGTCATCTGGACGGAGCAGCCCCTGCCGGACGGGCGGCGGGCCGGGGGGAGGTGAGCGGGCGCCCTGGAGGGGGCCGGGGCGGACGCCGGGGTCAGGCGGAGAGGGAGATGCGGGCGGTGATGCTCTTGCCGGCCGGCTCCTGCCGTACGTCCAGGGCCTGGGCGACGGCCATCACGATCTCCAGTCCGTGCTGGCCCACCCGGCCGGGATCCGCGTCCCGGGGCACCGGTGCCGCCGGGTTGCCGTCCCGCACGACGACCTCGACGGCGTTGTCGGAGACCAGCAGGTCCAGTCCGACGGGGCCGGGCGCGTACTTGCGGGCGTTGGTGACCAGCTCGCTCACGACGAGCTGGGTGACCTCCACCACCCGGGTCGACACGGGCGTGCCGTCCTCCGCCCGCACCCGGGCCAGGAACGCGGCGGCGAGATGGCGGGCCTGCGCTATCCAGGCGCCGTCATCCTCCAGGGCGTACGACGCCCGCAGCCGCGGTGCGCCTGGCACCGTGTCCCCCTCGTCGACTGGAACTGGTTCCATCCGGTCCGCCTTCACTCACCGATCACACCGCGCGACTACCCTCATCGCTCCCCCGCACGCCACTGAAGTGTGACAGGTGTCTCGGACATCGCGGCTTCGCGGTCGGCCGTCGTCTCAGCCGGCCGTGCCGGGGGCCGTGCGCGAGGGGATCCCGGCGCGGGTCCGGGCGGCGTCCGGCGGGGCGGTGGGGCGGCGCCGGCGGTGGGCGGGAGCGCGGGGCGGAGGACGGCCGCCCCGTGTCTCGGCGGCCATCATGCCGACGCCGGCGAGCAGGTCCTCGTCCCGGGCCACCCGCCGCAGCCGGTGTGCCGCGCTCCCCGTCCGCAGGGCCTCCTCCAGGAGCGCGCGTACGGTGTCGTGGTCGCCGGACGCCTCCAGTGCCGGGCGCAGCCGGCGCAGCATCCCGCGCAGGACCACGGGTGCCGGGGCCGGACGGCGGGTGAGCGGATCGACGAGTTCTCCTTCGAGGCCGGAGCGCGCGGCCCGCCAAGCGGCGGCGCGCAGCCACTCGTGGTGCCCGTCGCACCGGGGTGCCCGTCCGCGTTCCAGGCGGTCACGGGCGTCCCGGACCAGCGCGCGGAACAGCCCGGCGACCAGGACCACCGTCCCGGCCCGCGGGCACGCGTCGCAGATCCGCAGTTCCAGCGTGCGCTGGTGGGCCGACGGCCGTACGTCCTGGTACAGCATCCCGGTGTCGGTGATGACGCCGGAGCCGATCAGCTCGTCCACGGCGGCGTCGTACTCGGCGGCGCTCCGGTAGCAGCCGGCCGGTCCGGCGGTCGGCCAGCGCTGCCAGAGCATGGTGCGCCAGCTGGCGTATCCGGTGTCCGAGCCCAGCCAGAACGGTGAGCTGGCCGACAGTGCCAGCAGGGGCGGCAGCCAGGGTGAGAGCGGGCACATGGCGCGTACCGCGGTGTCCCGGTCCGGTACGTCGACGTGGATCTGCGCGCTGCAGATCAGCTGCTCGTCGGCGACGCGGCGGTAGTCGTCGGCCATGCGCCGGTACCGGGGTTCCGGGGTGATGTCGCGGGAGGTGACGCGGGCGAGCGGCGGGGTGCCTGCGGCCACGGGTGCCAGGCCGAAGGGGGCGGCGGCCGAGTCGAGCCGGCGCCGGGCCGCGCACAGGTCGTCGTAGAGGCCGTCGAGGGTGTCGTGCACCTGACTGTTGCGCTCGACCACCGACCGGTGGAGCTCTCGGGTGAAGCCGGCTCCGCCGAGCCGTTCCAGCAGCGGTGCGGCGCCGGGCACGAGGCGACCGCTCTCCACGTCGACAACGTGGAACTCTTCCTCCGCACCGATCCGCACCGTCACCGCCGACCCCTTGCCCGTAGCCCGTGCCGTTCCTCCGGCGTCACCGGGTCCGCCGGCGGCGCATCCGGCGCGTACCGGGTGCCCCGGAACGGTCCGGGGCACGCCTTCGGATCGCGGCCTGCCCGGTGGTGGTGACGGGCGCCCCGGGGGGCGCCCGTCACCAGCGGCGTCAGTGCGCCGTCTGCTCCTGGGCGGGGCGGGTGACGCCCAGGGCGGCCAGGGCCGCTCCCGCCAGGCAGAGCACGCCGGTGACGACGACGGCGGTGTGGACGCCGTTGAGGAAGGCGTGGCCGCTGCCCTGGGCGACGGCCGCCCGCAGGCCGGCCGGCATGTCCCCGGAGACGGGGGCGACGCCCATGGCCACGGCGTCCTTGGCCTCGTGCAGTCGCCCGGCCAGGTCCGCGGGCACGCCCGCGGCGGTCAGTTCCCCGGTGAGGGTCGATCCGACCCTGCTGCTGATCAGGGAGACCAGGACGGACGTACCGAGCGCCCCGCCGATCTGCAGCGTGGTGGCCTGGAGTCCGCCGGCCACGCCCGCGTCGCGGACCGGGGCGCTGCCCACAATGGCCTCGGAGGAGGCGGCCATCACCATGCCGACGCCGAGGCCGAGGGCGACGAACGGCGGCCACATCGTGGCGTAGGAGGAGTCGGTCTGCCAGGTCAGCATGCCGAAGCAGGCGGCGGACTGGAGCACCATGCCGAGCGGCATGGTGAACCGGGCGCCGAGGCGCTGGGTCAGGGCCGCGCCGAGCGGGGAGGCGACCAGGGAGGCCAGGCTCAGCGGGAGGGTGCGGACGCCCGCCTCGACGGGGGTGAAGCCCCGTACGTTCTGGAGGTACAGCATCACGAAGAAGATCACGCCGAGCATGACGAAGAAGTTGAGCGCGGTGATGACCGCGCCCACCGTGAGCGTGCGGCTGCGGAACAGGCGCATCGGCAGCAGCGGGTGGGCGATGCGGGTCTGGTACCGGCCGAAGACGGCCAGCACCAGCACTCCGGCGGCGACGGCGCCCCAGGTGCCCGCGGAGGTCCAGCCCCAGGTCTCGCCCTTGACGACGCCGAGGACCACGCACAGCAGTCCGAGCGCGAGCAGCACGACGCCGGGGACGTCGAAGCGGTGGGGGCCGCCGGCGGTGCGGCTCTGCGGGAGGACGCAGGCGCTGAAGACGAGCGCCACGACGCCGATGGGGGCGTTGATGTAGAAGACGGACTCCCAGCTGACGTGTTCGACGAGCAGGCCGCCGACGATGGGGCCGAGGGCCGTGGACACGGCCGAGACCATGGCCCAGATGCCGACCGCCATGCCGAACCTGCGGGGCGGGAAGGCCGCGCGCAGCAGTCCGAGGGTGTTGGGCATCAGCAGACCGCCGAAGACACCCTGGAGCGCGCGGAAGACGACGACGCCCTCGATGGATCCGGACAGGCCGATGGCGACCGAGGCGAGGGTGAACCCGACGACGCCGACGAGGTAGTACGTGCGCCGCCCGAAGCGGTCGCCGAGTTTGCCGCCGAGGATGAGCGTGGCCGCGAGGGCGAGCAGGTAGGCGTTGGTCACCCACTGGAGCTGGGCCGTGGTGGCGTGCAGTTCGCTGCCGATCGCCGGGTTGGCGATGGCGACGACGGACGCGTCGAGCTGCACCATGAACAGGCCGAACGCGACGGCGCAGAGGGTGAGCCAGGGGCTGGACCGCGGACCGCCGGCGGGGGCGGGGGCGGGCGCGGTGGACTGATCCACGGACGTGGACGGGGACGGCATGGGTGAGCCTTCTCTTGGTGGGATGGGACCTGCGGAGGGCGGCCCGCGCGGCACGGCACGGCGGCACGGGTCACGCACGGGGCCGTGCGTGACCGGCGTCCGGAAGGAGCCCGCGTCGGGTGCGCGGGGCGTGGGACGGTGCCGGGCCGCCCGGGGCGGGCCGCCCGGTCAGTGGGCGGGGGGCTGCAGCCGGTGCGTCAGGGCGGTGAGCGCTTCCATGGCGGAGCCGAGGGCGCCGAGTTCGCCGTCGGTGAGGGACGTCAGGGCCTGCCTGAGGTGCTCGGTCTCCAGCGCGCGCACCTCGGCCAGCCGCCGGCGGGCGGTGTCGGTCGGGTAGAGGTGGGCGATCCGCTTGTCGGTGCTGTCCTGCCGGCGCTCCAGCAGTCCCGCCTCGGTCATCTGCGAGACGAGGGTGCTGACGTTGTTCGGCTTCATCAGCAGCGCCTGTGCGGCCTCGCGCACGGTGGTGCCCTCGGACCGGGCGACGAACCGCAGCAGCGCGAGCTGGCCCTCGGGGGGCTTGGGGTGCGGGAAGTCGCGGGCGATCCGCCGGTCCAGGGCCCGGTACAGCGCGGGGAGGCATGCCGCGAGGCCGGCGGCCGTGCGGTCGATGTCCCGGCGGGGGGCGCTGGAGGAGTCGGTCACCCGGCGTGAATAGATATGGGGCTATAGCTATGTCAAAAGAGGTATGCCGTAAGAGGTATGGGGCCCGGCGCGCTCCGGTGCCGCCCGCCGGCCGGCGGGGTCAGCGGTCGGTGAGCGGCGACACGGTGTCGCGTATGTCGAAGACCTGGTCGAGGCCGGTCAGGTGGAGCAGGCGCCTCATGTTGGCCGGTACCGCCACCAGGACGACCTCGCCCCCGGCCGACACGACGTGGTTGCGCACGGCGATCAGCGCGGTGATGCCGCTCGAGTCGCAGAACGCCAGGTCGTTCAGGTTCACCTCCAGCAGCCGGCCGGGCGCGACGGCGGCCGCCTCCTGGCCGCTGTGGCGCAGCTGCTGGGCGTTGGTGTGGTCGAGGTCGCCGGAGACGGCGAGGACGAGGCCGACGGGCGCGTGCGACGTGGTGATCGTCAGTGGCTTCATGCGGGTTTCAGGATCCGGTGTCGGTGCGGTCGGGGAGACCGATGGCGAGCAGGGCCGTGTCGTCGTCGAGTCCGTCGCCGAAGCCGCGCAGCAGCTCGGTCAGGCCGTCGATGACGCGCCGGGGCCCCGAGGGGGTGAGACCGGCGGCGAAGGATTGCAGCGCGTCGTAGCCGTAGAGCTCCTTGCCGGGGCCGATCCGCGCCTCGGTGAGGCCGTCCGTGTACAGCAGCAGGGTGTCGCCCGGATGCAGGGTGGTGCGGGCCGTGACGAACTGCGCCGCGGGCAGGGCGCCGACGAGCATGCCACCCCGGGTGGAGAGGTACTCGGCGCCGCCGTCCCCGCGCAGGACCAGCGCGGGAGGGTGGCCGCCGGAGGCCAGCCGGACGTGCACGCTGTCCCCCGCGCGTTCCAGGACGCCGACCACGGCGGTGCAGTACCGGGGGTCGTCACCGGTGTACCGCTCCAGCAGGACGGTGTTGAGCATGCCCAGGTTGGCGACGGGGTCGGGGTCGTGCAGGGCCGCGGCACGCAGGGTGTAGCGGGTGAGGGAGGTCAGCGCGGCGGCCTGCGGTCCCTTGCCGCACACGTCGCCGAGGAAGAAGGCGAACCGGTCGTCGCCGTCCAGCGCGAACAGGTCGTAGAAGTCGCCGCCCAGCTGGATCGGTGAGGCCGTGTGGTAGTGGCAGGCGGTCTCCACGCCCGGGATGTCCGGCAGGGTCGCGGGCAGCAGGCTCTGCTGGAGCACGGCCAGCGCCTCGCGCAGCTGCTCGCGGTCGGCCTCGGCCTGTCTGCGGGCGTCGTCGGCGGCGCGGCGGGCGCGCAGCAGTTCCTGCTCGTAGGCGCGCCGGTCGGTGGCGTCGAAGACGGTGGTCCTGATCAGCAGGGGTTCGCCGTCGTCGCTCCTCTTGACCGTCGAGGTGACGAGCACGGGCAGCCGGGAGCCCTGCGCGGTCTTCATCTCCAGGGCGATGCCGCCGAGGTGGCCCTGCATGCGCAGCAGGGGGGCGAAGTGCGTCTCGTGGTACAGCCTGCCGCCGACCGTGAGCAGGTCGCTGAAGCGGATCCGGCCCACGACCTCGTCGCGGGTCAGCCCGAGCCAGTCCAGCAGGGTCGCGTTGATCTTGGCGACGGTGCCGTCCATCAGGGTGGACAGGTATCCGCAGGGCGCCGACTCGTACAGGTCCTCCGCGGAGTCCTCCAGCAGCGCGCTGAAAGCGGCGCGCGTACTGGGTACGCCCATGCCCGACCCCTCGGAGCCACCGGTCGCCGGACTCATCGGCCGAGGCCCGAGACGAATGCCGAGATCGCCGACGCGGTCGCCTCCGGGGCGCTCAGCTGGGGGCAGTGGCCGGTGGCGGCCAGGGTGACCAGCTCGCTCCCGGGTATCACGGAGTGCACGTACGCGCCGACCTCCCGGGGCGCGATGGCGTCGTGCTCGCACTCCAGGATCAGTGTCGGCACGCTCACGCCCTCGAGGTCCTTGCGGCTGTCGGACAGGAAGGTGGTGCGCGCGAAGACCCGGGCGATGTCCGGGTCGGTGGCGCAGAAGCTGTTGGTCAGCTCCTGGCCCAGCTCGGGCCGGTCCGGGTTGCCCATGATCACGGGGGCCATGGCCGCCGACCAGCCGAGGTAGTTCG
Organism: Streptomyces capillispiralis; assembly: GCF_007829875.1. Taxonomy (NCBI): domain Bacteria; kingdom Bacillati; phylum Actinomycetota; class Actinomycetes; order Kitasatosporales; family Streptomycetaceae; genus Streptomyces; species Streptomyces capillispiralis. The sequence goes on from NZ_VIWV01000001.1 coordinate 387,582, forward strand.
ACTCCAGCGACTCCAGGAGTTCGTCGATGTCCTGCTCGGTGAAGCCGCCGCGGTAGCCCTCGTCGTCGATGTAGCAGGGCGACGGGCACACCATGACCAGTGAGCCGATCCGCTCCGGGGCCTCGGCCTGGGCCAGTACGCCGGCCATCGCGCTCACGGAGTGGCCGACGAAGACGGCGTCGCGCAGGTCCAGCTCCTCGCAGACCTCCACCACGTCGCGCGCGTAGCCGTGGAGGGAGGAGTAGCGCTCCTCCTGCCAGGCCGACAGGTCGGAGCGGCCGGCGCCCACGTAGTCGAAGAGCACCACCCGGTTCTCCCGGGCCAGGGCCGGCTCGACCAGACGCCACATGTTCTGGTCACAGCCGAATCCGTGCGCCAGGACGACCGTGCGGCCGGAGGGGCGGCCGGTCACACGGATGTTGTTCCTGCGGTGGATGCTCATTCGCCCATGCTCGCACGCCGGACGGGAAACCCGAACGGACGGCTGGATTCCAGATCGAGTGGGCCTCGTCACTGGTGGGGGGACTTCACGGCCGGCCGTCCGCCGGGGCGCCGGGGTGAGCACCGTCGGTCCTGGCCTCCAGCGCGCGCAGCACGGCCACCATGTCCTCACCGCCGTGGCCCTGCGCCACGGTCTCGCCGAAGAGCGCGTGGCAGACGTCGAGGAGCGGCGAGGCCACCCCCGCCGTGCGGGCGGCCCGCGCGATCAGCCGGTTGTTCTTCAGTACGTCCGTGGCGGCGGCCTGCACCGCGAAGTCCCGGGCGAGCAGTTTGGGCGCCTTCATCCGCGAGACGGCGCTGGCCATCGGGCCCGCGTCCAGGACGTCCAGGAAGCGGGCCCGGTCGAGCCCGTGCCGGTCGGCGAAGTGGAACGCCTCGGTCAGTCCGGTGACCTGGGTGATCAGGAACAGGTTCACCGAGAGTTTCATCAGCAGGGCGTTCGGGACGGGGCCGCAGTCGAACGTCTCACTGCACAGGGAGGCGAGCAGCGGCCGCACGGCCGTCACGGCGGCGGGGTCGCCGGCCAGCATCGCGACCAGTTGCCCCTGTTCCGCCGGCACCCGGGAACCGGAGACCGGGACCTCGGCGTACGCGCCGCCCGCGGCGCGGACGTCGGCCTCCAGGGCGGCCGAGTACTCCGGTGACGTGGTGCCCATGTGGACGACCGTGTGCCCGGCGACCCGGGCGGCGAAGTCGGGGGTGCCGCGGCCCAGCACCGCGTCGACGGCCTCCTCGTCGGCCAGCATGAGAAGCACGGTGCCGGCCCGCTCGAAGACCTCGGCGGGGCCCGCGGCGACCTCGGCCCCGGCGGCGCGCAGGGGCGCGCACCGGGCGGGGGTGCGGTTCCAGACGACGAGGGGCGTCCCCGCGCGGGCGAGGTTGAGTGCCATGGGCCGGCCCATGACACCGAGTCCGATGAAGCCCACGTGCACGACGCACCGCCGTTTCCGGGCCGCCCGGAGGCGCCCCTGCTATGACCGTCGTCATAGTAGCGGCTGTCATGACAGCGGTCATAGGGTGGCGGGAGAACGCGAGGAAGGGGAGGCCGGCGATGGCGGTGTCCGGACGGGGACCCCGGGAGCGGATGGTCTTCAGCGCCGCCCAGCTGATCCGGCGGGACGGGGTCGCCGCCACGGGGATGCGGGAGGTGGCCGCGCACGCCGGGGCGCCCCGCGGTTCGCTCCAGCACTACTTCCCGGGCGGCAAGGAGCAGCTGGTCAACGAGGCGGTGGGCTGGGCGGGCCGGTACGCGGGCGACCGCGTGGCCCGCTTCCTGGCCGCGCTGCCGGAGCCGACGCCCGGCGGGCTGTTCGCCGAGATGGTCCGCCAGTGGACCGACGAGTACGAGACCGCCGGCTTCGGTGGCGGCTGCCCGGTGGCCGCCGCCACCGTCGACCGGGCGGGGTCCACCGAGTCGACGCGGGAGGCCGCGACCGCCGCCTTCGCCCGCTGGACGGGCGCGGTGGCCCGGGCGCTGTCGGACATGGGTGTCCCCGCCGAGCGGGCCGGGCCGCTCGCCACCCTCATGATCAGTTCCCTCGAAGGGGCCATCCTCCTCGCCCGCGCCGAGCGGGACGTACGCGCCCTGACGACGGTGGCCCGCGAACTGGGACCCCTTCTGGACGCGGCGGTGACCAGCACCGACTCCGGGCACTGTGCCGAGGGGTGACGCCGTGTTGACTAAAGTGGGCGCGCCAGTACCCGGCCATTCATGGACCAGTGAGGTAAGCGCGAACCATGCCGACCGAAACGTTTGAGTTCCAGGTAGAGGCCCGTCAGCTGCTGCAGCTGATGATCCACTCGGTCTACTCGAACAAGGACGTCTTCCTCCGCGAACTCGTCTCCAACGCCTCCGACGCGCTCGACAAGCTGCGTCTGGCCGCGCTGCGGGACGACACGCTGGACGCCGACGTCTCCGACCTGCACATCGAGCTGGAGATCGACAAGGACGCCCGCACCCTCACCGTGCGGGACAACGGCATCGGGATGTCGTACGACGAGGTCGGGCAGCTCATCGGCACGATCGCCAACTCGGGCACCGCCGAGTTCCTGCGCGAGCTGCGCCAGGCGCAGGACAAGGCCGGCGCGGAGGGGCTGATCGGCCAGTTCGGCGTCGGGTTCTACTCGGGCTTCATGGTCGCGGACGAGGTCACGCTGCTCACCCGGCGGGCGGGCGAGGAGCGGGGCACCCGCTGGACCTCGCGCGGCGAGGGCACGTACACGCTCGAGGCGGTCGACGACGTGCCGCAGGGCACCTCGGTCGTCCTGCACCTGAAGCCGGCCGACCCCGACAACCAGCTGCACGACTACACCTCGGTCTGGAAGATCAAGGAGATCGTCAAGCGCTACTCGGACTTCATCACCTGGCCGGTCAGGCTCGTCGGTGAGGCGGGCGACGACGGCGAGGCGGCGGCGCCCGAGACGCTGAACTCGATGAAGGCGCTGTGGGCGCGCTCGCGCGAGGAGGTGTCCGAGGAGGAGTACCACGAGCTGTACAAGCACATCGGCCACGACTGGCGCGAACCGCTGCAGACCATCCAGCTGCAGGCCGAGGGCACCTTCGAGTACCAGGCCCTGCTGTTCGTCCCGTCGCACGCCCCGCACGACCTCTTCCAGCAGAACTTCAAGCGCGGGGTGCAGCTCTATGTGAAGCGCGTCTTCATCATGGACGACTGCGAGGCGCTGCTGCCGCCCTACCTGCGGTTCGTCAAGGGCGTCGTCGACGCGCAGGACCTCTCGCTGAACGTGTCCCGCGAGATCCTCCAGCAGGACCGGCACATCCGGATGATGCAGCGCCGGCTCACCAAGAAGGTGCTGTCGTCGGTCAAGAGCATGATGACCGACGACGCCGAGCGGTACGCCACGTTCTGGCGGGAGTTCGGGGCCGTGCTCAAGGAGGGTCTGGTCACCGACCCGGACCACCGTGACGCCCTCCTCGCGGTGGCGTCGTTCGCGACCACGCACGGCGACGACGGCAACCCCACGGTCACGCTCGAGCAGTACGTGGAGCGGATGCGGGACGGCCAGGAGGACATCTACTACATCACCGGCGAGTCCCGCGAGAGCATCGACAGCTCCCCGCACATGGAGGCCTTCCGGGAGCGCGGCATCGAGGTGCTGCTGCTCACCGACCCCGTGGACGAGGTGTGGGTCGACGCCGTGGGCGAGTTCGGCGGCAAGCCGCTGCGGTCGATCGCCAAGGGCGAGATCGACCTCGGCGCGCGCGAGGACGAACAGGGCGAGGACGACCGGGAGAAGCAGGCCGAGGAGTACGCGGGACTGCTCGGCTGGATGCGGGAGCGGCTGGAGGAGGACGTCAAGGAGGTGCGTCTGTCGACGCGTCTGACGGTGTCCCCGGCCTGTCTCGTCGCCGACGCGAACGACCTGACGCCGGCGCTGGAGAACATGTACCGGGCCATGGGCCAGGAGGTGCCGAGCGCCCGCCGCATCCTCGAACTCAACCCGGACCACGCGCTGGTGAAGGGTCTGAACGAGGCGTACGGGGCGCGCGAGGACCGCTCGGAGCTCACCGAGACCGCCGACCTGCTGTACTCCCTGGCCGTGCTGGCGGAGGGCGGCCGGCCCAAGGACCCGGCGCGGTTCGTGCGGCTGATGGCCGACCGGCTGGAGCGCACCCTGTGAGGTGAGAGCGCGCCCTGCCCGTGCTCAGACGCGGGCCGGTTCGCCGCGCCCCGGCCCGCGGGCACCGGCCCGCGGGCACCGGCCGCGGCGGGTCGGCCCCCAGGGCTTGAGGACCGAGATCACCGTCACGAGGACGTAGGCGGAGAGGGAGACGACCGGACCCACGAGGACGTCGCCCCCGTCGGGCAGGGGGTGACCGGCGGTCACGGCCGCCGCGGCGGCGTCCACCCCCGGACGCAGCGCGAAGGCGGTCGCGGTGGTCGTGGCCAGGGTCAGCCAGAACTTCGTCCGGACCCAGCGGTGCCGGGCCAGTCCCCAGGGGGTGCCCAGGGACAGCACGAGGCCGCTGGTCAGGGTCAGGAGGGCGAACGGCAGCACGAGCCGGTCGGCGAGAAGCTTCATGGCCCGCACGGACGCCTCCACCGCGGCCGGCGACGCGGTGGTGTTCGCGGTGACGCCGAGTGCGAGCAGCCCGACACCGAGTCCGAGCCAGCCGGCGGAGGCGACGACATGGATGACGAGGTGGGCCCGGCGTGCGGGGCGGCTGAGTCTCACCCGCACCACGGTGCCGGGCCCGGACGCCGGGAACGTCCGACGGTGGGAGTAACCCCGCGTACGGACGTGGGCGTACGGCCCGGGGGTCAGCCCTCGCGCAGCCGGCCCAGCCGGGTGAGGGTGTGCCGGGCCGCGTCGGCGAGCCGGGGGTGGCCGCGCACGAACCGGCGGGCGGCCCTGGCCGGCTCCCGGCCCAGCCGGTAGGCGGCCCCGCCCGGTCCCGGGCGCACCACGGCACCCTCGTAGACGGGGAGTTCGCGGGTCTTGAGCGAGTCCTTGTAGCGGGCGGGCCCGCTGCCCAGGTCGACCATGCGGATCCCGTCGGCGGCCGCCGCCTCCAGCATCCGCAGCTGCAGCACCAGCCCCGGTGAGTACCGGCCGTGGTCGCGGTCGTACGCCGGGAACCACCAGGACAGGACGGTGGCCGAGCGCAGGCCGAAGTGGGCGGCCACGGGGCGGCCGCCGGCGTACAGCACGGAGAGCAGGCCGCGGCACTCGGGGTCGTCGCCGTGGGCGAGCAGCTCCACCAGCCCGGTGATCCACTGCTGCGCGAACCGGTCGCGGCGGCCGGTGCGCCGGTACTGGGCGGACTTCCAGCGCATCAGCGCCCGCAGCGCGTCCGGGTCCCGGGTGTCGTGGACGAACCGCACCTCGCCGACCTGCCGGGCGAGCCGGCGTTCCTTGGCCAGGACCTGTTTGACGAATCCCGGGGAACGGGCGCGCAGCCCTTCGAGGTAGTGCGCGTATCCCCGGTCGAGGTCGATCACCGGGTCGGCGAGTTCCTCTACGGCGTGCGGGACGAAGAGGTCCTGGCCGGCCTCCAGGTTGTCGAACTCCCACGAGGAGAGCGCGCAGGCGGCGAGCAGGGTGCGCGGGTCGAGCCGGATGCCGGGGCGCAGCACGGCGCCCTGGCTGTCCGACACCCCCAGTCCGATGGCCCGGCCCTGTCCCAGCGGCCCCTTCTCGTGCGGGAAGAAGCCGACCGGTGTGCCGTCGTCCTGGAGGACGGCCACCCTGGCCGCGGGGACGACCTGTCCGACGGCCGTGGTGAACACGGGGTCGAGGAACGGGTTCTCCGGGGCGCCCGACTCCGCTCGCAGATGTCTCCACGTCTTGTGCTCGCTCGGGCCCAGCTCGTCCGGGCGGACCACCAGAATGCGCTTTCTCTCCATGTCTGCCTCCTGTGTCGTCACGGGGGTACGGGACACGAGAAGGCCTGCGCGTCGTCGTGGGCCGGCTCGGGGGCCCGCAGGGGGGCGGTACCCGGCCGTGCGGCGCAGGCCGTGGGCGGTACTGCCCCGCTCAGCAGCGGAACGTCTGCAGGGCGGCGGTTCCGGGGGCGTTCCCGCCCGGTCCCCGGCCCGGTGGCGGGCCGCCCGGGCGCGGGTGGTGGGCGGACCGCCGGGGTGCGGTCGCCTGGGTGGCCGTGCCGGTGGCCGGGTGGTGCGCCGCGGCCGGTCCGGCGGCCCTGGGCGAGCGGGCCAGGGGGCGGTGGAGCGAGGCGTCGCCCTCGCCGGGGCAGGGCCTTCCGGCGCCTTCACGCGCCGCGTCGGCCGGCTCGTCGTACTGCGCCGCCGCGGGGTGGGCCGCCGGGGGCCGGTCCGCCGCGAGCGCCGGGGCGCACAGGTGCAGCAGGAGCATCGACGCCAGCAGGACGACTGCCGCTGCCCATCGAGACCGCACCGGTCACCCTTTCGATACGCGTCCGGCGGGGGTGGCCGCACCGGGCCGGTACCGGGCGGTCCCCCCACGCGTGTGCGCCCGGCACGCCTTCCAGTAGCGCCGAGCGCGTCCCGCCGCGTCAAGACCCTCGCGCCGCAACGGCGCGCACTGTGTCCGCACCGGCCGCACTGCTCCATCGGTGCCCCGTCCCTCACACCGGGGAGTGATCGTTCGGCCGGACGGACGGCGTACCGGGGCCGGCTCCGGGCACACGTGATCAGTGAGCTCCCCGGACTTCCTCTTCACCCTGCTCGGCGCCGGCGCCCTCGGCGCGGCCGTACTCCCCCGTGTGGTGGCCCGCAGGCCACTGTCGTTGCCCCTGGTGTTCCTCGTCTGCGGGGTGGGGCTCCAGCTGTCGCGGGTGCCGCTGCCCGGCATCGACCCGGTGTCGGACCGGGTGTGGGTGGAGCACGTCACCGAGATCTGTGTGCTCGTCTCGCTGATGGGCGCGGGACTCGCCCTGAACCGGCCCTTCGGCCGTCGCGGCTGGCGGGGCACCTGGCGGCAGCTGGGCATCACCATGCCGCTGACCATCGCGGCGGTGGGCGCCCTCGCCTGGGGCGTGCTGGGCTGGCCGGTGGCGGCCGCGCTGCTGCTGGCGGCCGTGCTGGCGCCGACCGACCCGGTGCTCGCCTCGGAGGTGCGGGTGGGCGCGCCCACCGACTCCGAGCACGACGAGGACGAGGTGCGCTTCACCCTGACCAGCGAGGCCGGGCTGAACGACGGCCTCGCCTTCCCCTTCGTACTGGCCGCCGTGGCGCTCGCCGCCGCGGGCGGCCGGGTGACCGGGGGCGGGGTCGCCCACTGGGCGCTGGTCGAGGTGGCGTACAAGTGCGCGGTCGGTGTGTGCGCGGGGCTCGCCGTCGGCGCGCTGCTCGGCTGGCTGTTCTTCCGGGCGGGGTGGCGGACGATGCGGCTGTCCGAGCACCGGGAGGGCTTCGTCGCCATCGGCGCCACGTTCCTCGCCTACGGGGTGACGGAACTGGCGCACGGGTACGGCTTCTTGGCGGTATTCGTCACCGCCTGCCGGATCCGTGCGGCGGAGCGCGCCCACGGCTTCCACACGGTGCTGCACGACTTCGTGGAGCAGGTGGAGCGGCTGCTGACCGCCGCGCTGCTGTTCCTGCTCGGGGTGTTCGTCGCCCAGGGCGGTCTGGCGGCACTGACCTGGCTGGACGCGCTGGTGGGTCTGCTGCTGCTGTGGGTGGTCCGGCCGCTGGCCGCGTGGGCCGCCCAGCTCGGCACGCCCGCCGGTCCCCGGGAGCGGCTGGTGATCGCCTTCTTCGGGATCCGCGGCATCGGCTCGCTGTTCTACCTGGCCCACGCGCTCGGCCACTCCGGTTTCGGCGTCGCGGCCGAGCGGTTGTGGGCGGTGGTGACCTTCACGGTGCTGGCGTCGGTCGTGCTGCACGGGGTGAGCGCCACCCCGGTGATCTCCCGCCTCGACCGGCTGCGGCGGCGCCGGGCCCGTGCGGGCGGCGCCGGTCCGGAGCCGGACGAGGACGAGGTGGCGGGCAAGCGGCTGTAAACCGGGCCCGGCGGCCGTGGTTCAGCCGGTCAGGGTGAAGGTCTGGGCGGCCGAGCCGGCGCACGGCTGCTGGGACAGCCGGGCCCCGTTCGCGGTGGAGGCGTTGTCGACGGTCAGGCACTTGCCGCTGTGCCGGGCGACGAACCGGTACCGCCCGGCGGTGCCGGTGCCTTCCGCACGCCACTGCTGGTTGGTGCCGCCCACGTACTCCCACAGGTGCGCCCGGGCGCCGTCGGCGGTGGCGCCGGGGCCGCCGTCGACGTCCCAGACCCTGCCGTTGTGCCGGTTGACGACCTGGTGGTGGCCGTCGCCGGTGGGCCGGAACTGCCAGTACTGGTTGGCGCCGGTGCCGCAGGCCCACTGCTGCAGCGCGGTGCCGTTGGCGGTGCCCCAGTCGGCGGCGTCGAGGCAGGCCCCGCTGCCCTCGTTCGCGACCCGGTACCAGGCGGCGGGGTCGATCGGGCCGGCCGGTGCGTCGGTGCCGCTCCAGGTGAACGTGGCGACGGCCCCGGCGGGCAGGGTGTGGGTGAGGGACCTGCCGTTGTCGGTGAGGGAGAACCGCTGAGCGCTGCCGGCGGTGTTGACGACGTAGGCGGCGCGGGTGCCGTCGGGGTTCTGGAAGACGACGTTCTGCACGCCTCCGGCGCCCTGGCTGGTGGAGCCGATGCGGGTGGCGCCGGGCTTGACGAACTTGCTGACGTGGCCGAGCACGTAGTACTCGGCGTTGCGGGTGACGTTGCCGCCCGCGATCTCGACGACGCCGTTGCAGCGGTTGGTGCAGTGGCCCTGGTGGGGGCCGCCGTTCTGGTCGAGGGCGAGGTTCCAGTTGATCACGGTCTCGCCGCCGTTGCGCATGTTCTGCACGACCAGGTTCTCCGCGTGCCAGCGCAGGGTGTCACCGAAGGTGGCGGCGGTGTCCGCGCTGTCGGTGCCGGAGCACTCGGTGAAGAAGACCCGCTTGCCGGCGTTCACGATCTGCTGCTGGGCGCCGACCTGGCCGCCGTAGCAGTGGAAGGCGGCGCCGATGACCCGGCTGATGCCCGAGGTGCGGGAGAAGACGTCGAGCGGGTAGTGCGGATGGTCCCAGTTGTGGTCGTAGGCCAGGATGTTGGTCGGCAGTCCGGCCGCGGTGAGCTTGGGGTCGAGGACCTTGAGGAAGTCCGCCTGCTGGGCGGAGGTCATCGACGTCGACGGGTAACTGGTGGCGAACTCGGGCTCGTTCTGCACCGTGAGGTCGGTGAGGGTGATGCCCTCCTGCGCGTACGCCTTGATCGCCTTGACCAGGTAGTCGGCGTACGCGCCGTAGTGCTCGGGGGCGAGGCTGCCGCCGTTGAGGGAACCGCCGGACTTCATCCACGCGGGTGGTGACCAGGGCGAGCCCATGAAGCGGATGGCCGGGTTGACGGCGGTGGCCTGCTTGAGCACGGGGAGGATCTCGGCGCGGTCGCGGTCGATGGAGAACCGGCCGGGGGTGTCCTCGTAGGAGTGGGGGTCGTTCGTGGCGTCGAAGTCGGTGCTGCCGAGCGGCTGGCGCAGGTAGTTGAGTCCGATGCCGTCGGAGCCGGTGGAGAACAGCGAGCGCAGCAGCGCGTCGCGCGTGCCCTGCGGCAGGCTCTGGACGAGATGGGCCGAGGCGCCGGTGACGGAGGCCCCGGCGCCGGTGAACCGCTGGCCCCTGCTGCCCGCGTCGACACGGATGTCGACGGACTGGGGGCTGCCGTCGAACGGGACGGCGCCCTCCGCGGAGAGCTTCTTGGCGCCGTCGGGGGTGGTGACCCACACCTGGGCGGTGGGGTCGGCCGCCTGGGCGGTTCCGGCGCCGGTGAGACCGAGACCGGTGGCGGCCAGACCGAGGGCGAGCGCGGCGGCCCGGGCCCGGCGGGGGCGGCTGGTTCTGCGGCGGCCGGTTCCGCGGGGGGATCCGGAGGTCAGAGGTGACACGGTGCGGCTCTCCTTCGTCGGGTGACGCGTGGGGTACGCCGGCCGGCCGTCGGGGAGGCGCCGGGCGGGCCCGGAGTGCGTGGGGTGCGCGTGGCTCCGGGTGCCGGGGGTGTTGGGGGTGTTCCTTCCGGCCGTGACGGCGGCGTTCCGTCGGAATGACGGCGCCATGAAAGCACACCCACTAAGTGGTTAGTAAGTGGTGTGCGTCACTTACTATGAGGCGTGCTTGAAGATCAACGACGTGAGGATCACCCCGGCCGTAAGCTGTCGCGGGTGAGTGACCAGTCGGTGGGCCGGCCCGCCCGCAAGGCCAGGACCGAGCCCCGCACCCCCCGCAGTCCGGAGGCCCGGCAGCGGCAGCGGGACATCCTGCACATCGCCATGGACACCTTCGCGGCCCGGGGCTACAACAACGCCTCGCTCGCGGAGATCGCCGAGCGCGCGGGACTGACCCAGGCCGGCGTCCTGCACTACTTCCGGTCCAAGGCGCTGCTGCTCACCAGCGTCCTCGAACTGCGCGACCGCACGGACATCGAACAGCTCGGGTCCGACCGCCCGCAGGGGCTCGCCTTCCTGCGCCACCTCGTCGACACCGCCCACCGCAACGCCGAACGCGAGGGCATCGTGCGGCTGTACGCCGTCCTGTCGGCGGAGTCCGTCACCGACGACCACCCGGCGCAGACGTACTTCCGCGACCGGTACACCGGGCTGCGGGCGTTCGTCACCGACGCGCTGATCGAGGCGTGCGGCCTGGCGGAGGCCGACCGGGAGCGGGCGCGCGACGCGGCGAACGCGGTCATCGCCGTCATGGACGGGCTGCAGGTCCAGTGGCTGCTGGCCCCCGACTCCGTGGACATGGCCGCCTCGACGGACCTGGTCATCACCTCACTCCTGACCACCCTCGCCCCGGACCGCTTCGCCCGCTCCGGCGAGTGAGGCCGCCGGCGGGGCGGGTCGCTTCATGCGTGCGGGGCCAAGCCCCTGTGCGCCGCTGAGACCGCTCCCCGGGGCGGGTCGTTTCCCTGTGCGCGGTGCCAGCCCCTGACCGCCGCCGCTGAGACCGCTCCCCGGGGCGGGTCGTTTCCCTGTGCGCGGTGCCAGCCCCTGACCGCCGCCGCTGAGACCGCTCGCGGGGCGGGGCATTTCCCTGTGCGCGGTGCCAGCCCCTGTCCGCCGCCCTTAGGCCGGTCACGGGTCGGACCGTTCCGTTGCGCTCACCGGTCCGCCCGTTGCCGCCACCGAGCCCGCCCACGGGACGGACCGGTCCGATGTGCGCGGCGGTCGCGTTCGGTGGACGCTGGGGATCATGCGGCGCAAAGAGGTGCGGGACGACGGGGAAGGCGATGTGGAGGCGGCGCTCGACGAGCTGTACGCGCTGCCGCCCTCCGGCTTCGTCGCCCGCCGCGAGGAACTGGCCGCGGCCGCCAGGACCGCCGGGCGGGCCGACGACGCCCGCCGCATCCGCGCCGCCCGCCGCCCCACCCTCGCCGCCTGGGCGGCGAACCTGCTCCGGCGCTCCCGGCCCGACGAGGCGGAACGGTTCCTCGAACTGGGACGGGCGCTGCGCGAGGCCCACGCCACCCTGGACCCGAGCGGGCTGAAGGAGACGTCCGCTCAGCGGCGGCGCATCGTCTCCGCGTTGTCCCGGCAGGCCGCGGGGCTGGCGCGGGAGGCCGGACACCCCCTGTCGGACACGGTGCAGCGGGACGTCGAGACGACCCTGCGGGCGGTGCTCGCCGATCCGGAGGCGGCGGATCTGTGGGCCGGCGGCCGGGTCGAGAGCACGCTCACACCACCCTCCGGGTTCCCTTCGGACACGCCCGGCACGCACGCCCCGGCACCCAAGGCGCCGCGCCCGCCGGCTCGTACACCGTCGACCACCGCGCGTACGCCGTCGGCCACGGCGCGGAGGAAGGACGAGCTCGCGGAGCGGCGGGCCGAAAGGCAACGGCGGTTGGCGCAAGCCAGGGAGGCCGCGCGGGAGGCCGGAGACAGGCTTCGTGAGCGGCGTACGGAGCACGAGGACGCCGATGCCGCACGGGAGCGGGCGGACGAGCAGGTCCGGGAGGCCCGGCAGCGGGTGTCGGCGGCCGAGGACGAACTCCGTGAGGCGCGGGCCGTGTTGGAGCGGGCGGAGCGGGAGCACGGGGAGGCGGAGGAACGAAGCCGCGGGACCACGGACGCCCTCGCCCGGGCCGAGCGGGACGAGAGGGAGGCCGCCCGGGAGGTCGAGCGGGCGGCGAAGGGGGCGAGGTGACCGGGGCACCGCAACGGGTCGGCCCCATCGCCCGGACAACGCGCGTCAATTGAGCCGCACATTGGCATAGACCTGACACGGTCGGCTCGCTAAGCTCTGCTCAAATCCGGTGAGAGCGCTCTCACACCGTGGTTGTTCCACCCCCACCATTGCTGGAACGACGAAGGGCACACCTTCCATGAGACGCACCAGACTCGCGCATGCCGGCGTGGCCGCCCTGCTCATGATCGGCGGCTGGACCGCGGCCGGCACGCTGCCGGCCTCGGCGCACGACGCCCCCGACTCCCCCACCGCCCGGGCCGCGGACCCCGCGCCCGCCTCCGCCGGCATGATGGAGGCCATGCAGCGGGACTTCGGCCTGACCCGCGCCGAGGCCGAGGACCGCCTCGCCGCCGAACGCGAGGCCACCGACCTCGCCCCCAAGGCCCGCAAGACCGCCGGTTCCGCCTACGGCGGCGCCTGGTTCGACGCCAAGAGCGAGAAGCTGACCGTGGCCGTCACCCCGGAGGCGGACGCCTCGACGGTCCGGTCCCTGCGCGCCTCCGGTGCGGCCGTCCGCACCGTCGAGCACAGCGCGCGCACGCTCGACGCGGCCAAGTCCCGCATCGACCGCCTCGACGCGCCCTCGGGCGTCAGCAGCTGGTCCGTGGACCCGACCGCCAACACGGTCGTGGTGAACGTCGTCGAGGGCCAGAAGGCTGACAACGATGTCCGCTCCTTCGTGGCCAAGGCCCGCGAGGCCGGCCCGGTCACCGTGCGGACCGTGGGGGCCCAGGCCGAGACCTTCGCCGCCGGAACGGTGGGCGGCGACCCCTACTACACCGGCAACGTCCGCTGCTCCATAGGCTTCTCGGTGCACGGCGGCTTCGTCACCGCCGGGCACTGCGGCGGGGTCGGCTCCCAGGTGAGGGGCTGGGACAACTCCTACATCGGCAACTTCCAGGGCTCCTCCTTCCCGGAGAACGACTACGCCTGGGTCAACGTCGGCAGCGGCTGGTGGACGGTTCCGGTGGTGCTCGGCTGGGGCACGGTCTCGGACCAGCTGGTGCGCGGTTCGGCCGAGGCCCCGATCGGCGCCTCCATCTGCCGCTCCGGCTCCACGACCCACTGGCACTGCGGCAACGTGCTGGCCAAGAACGAGACGGTCAACTACAGCCAGGGCGCGGTGCGCCAGATGACGAAGACCAGCGTGTGCGCCGAACCCGGTGACTCGGGCGGCTCGTTCATCAGCGGCGACCAGGCGCAGGGCGTCACCTCCGGCGGCTGGGGCAACTGCTCCGGCGGCGGCGAGACCTGGCACCAGCCGATCAACGAGATCCTCAACCGCTACGGACTGACGCTGCACACGGCCTGATCCCACACGCCGACAGCGCACGGGCCCCCGCCGGACGACCGGCGGGGGCCCGCTTCTCGTCGCGCCCGTCACGGCTCGGCCCCCGGGAGCCTCGACAATAGTTACCGGGACGTAACTTACCGAGGAGTTACCAGCGGTAAGTGAGCGCTGTTAGTTTCCGGTTGCACTTCCCTGGAGCAGATCGAGGAGTGAGCCGTGAGCCGAATCAGCAGCGTGCTGACCACCGTGGTCGCCACGACCGCCTGCGTCTGCGTGTCCGCGCCGCCCGCCGCCGCGGGCGAGCCCGTGGTGTCGCGGGGCGTCACCATCCCCGCCTTCTACACCCCGCCCGCCGAACTGCCCGCCGCCAACGGCGTGCTGGTGCGTCACGAGCCCCTGCGCCTCGGGCTGAGCCTGCCCGGCCTGGACGGCCGCCGGCTGCCCGGCACGGCGACCCGCCTGATGTACACCTCCACCGACTCGGGCGGGCAGCGGGTCGCCGTCACCGGCGCCTACATCGAACCGTCCGCGCGCTGGACGGGCGCCGGGCCCCGCCCGCTGGTGGTCGTCGGCTCCGGCACCATGGGACAAGGCGACCAGTGCGCGCCCTCGCTCGCCCTGGAGCACCCCCTGACCCTCAACGGGCAGACGGTGTCGCTCGGTTACGAGAACCTCGCGGTCCACCGGCTGCTCTCCACCGGCGCGGCCGTCGTCGTCACCGACTACGTCGGCCTCGGTGCCACCGACCGGCTCCACACCTACGTCAACCGCCTCGACCAGGGGCACGCCATGCTGGACGCCGCCCGCGCCGCCCGCGCCGTGCCGGGCGCGTCCGTCACCACCGCGTCCCGGGTGGCCATGTACGGGTACAGCCAGGGCGGCGGGGCCAGCGCCTCCGCGGCCGAACTCCAGAGCGCGTACGCACCCGACGTCCCGCTCGTCGGCACCTACAGCGGGGCGCCGCCCGCCGATCTGACCGAGGTGATGAAGGGCATCGACGGCAGCGCCCTGGCCGGGGCGCTGGGCTGGTCGATCAACGGGTTCGCCCAGGCGGAGCCGGAGGTGCGCAAGGTCGTCGAGGAGAACATCAACGCCACCGGGCGCGCCGCCCTCAAGGACATCTCCACGGCCTGTGTGGGAGACGCGATCCTCGGTCACGGCTTCACCCGGAGCACCGAGTGGACCGCGAGCGGGAAGTCCCTCGGCGAGATCATCGCCCGCGAGCCCGGCGCGCAGGCCGTCCTGGACAAGCAGCGCCTCGGGATGACCAAGCCCACCGGGCCGGTCCGGCTGGCCACCGGCGTGCAGGACGACATCGTGCCGCACGAGCAGGCGCGCCGGCTGGCGGCCGACTGGTGCGAGCGGGGCGGCGACGTCACCTACAAGGCCGTCCGGCTGCCCAACCTGGGCGACAAGCTGCTCACCAACCACCTGGCACCGCTCCTCACCGACCAGGGCGACGCGGTGGAGTGGCTGACCGACCGGCTCGCGGGCGAACCGGCGACGTCCAACTGCCCGGCCGTCCCGGTACGGGACTGACCGGCCGGAAACGGCGCGAGCCCCGTCCCTGTGATGCGGGACGGGGCTCGCGGTGGAGCGCCGGGCAGGCCTTGCACCTGCATCTCCCCGCAGGAAGCGGGGCGTCTTTCCTTGGACCACCAACGCACGGCCGGGCTCCGGGGATTCCGTCGCCGTGACGTGGGACAACCATAGCGGTGATCGCCCCAGTAGTCACATCAGTCACATGAGCGCCCCGGCGGGGGCCCTGTCGAAGTTGCCCTCGACCTCGGTCCGTTCCGCCGCGTTCGGGTAGGCGTTGGTGCACGTGGTGCCCGCGCTGGCGCCCGACATCAGACGGGAGCAGGGACCGGGCTTGCGGTCCGGCAGGCCCAGCATGTGCCCGAGCTCATGGGCCGCGATGCGGACCGTGTGGTGACCCTGGTCCACGGCCTGGCGTCCGATGTACACCGTCCCGGTGCCCAGGGAGCCCGGCACGGCGCGCGGCCAGCCGTCGTCCGCGAGGACGCGGATGTCGGCCCGTTGACCGGAGGCGGCCGGGCGCAGCTCGACGGAGTCGACGCTCTCGTTCCACACCGCCGCGCCCCGGTCGACCGCGGACCGGAACTCCGCGGCGCCGCTCGCGTCGTAGGTGAGCACCCGGGCGGCCACCGCGGGGCTCGCGGCGGGGGCGGACGGGGCGGCCACCGCAGGGCCGTCCAGCAGGGGAAAGGACATCACCAGAACAGCGGCCAGGCCGCCGGTCAGCGTACGGATGTGCATGGTCGACCTCCTGTGGGGGGAAGGGCAGTCGTGCTCATGCCACTGCCTGCGCCTCTGCCCACTGACACGGCACTCAATCCCTCCGGCGGACCGCCGGCCCATTCAGAAGCGGTGGTGCTGAATGCCATGCGGGGGATCGGTTGGACTTCCTGATCTGTGCGGGGGCACTGTGGACAGGGCTCACACCATGCCACGGGACGCCCCGCCCCGCACCACCCGGAGACCCGATGAACCACGTCAGCAACCCCGAACGCTACGACGGCACCATGCGCTACCGGCGCACCGGCCGCTCGGGCCTCGACCTCCCCCTGCTGTCCCTGGGCTACTGGCACAACTTCGGCGACGACCGCCCCTTCGAGACCCAGCGCGAGATCGCCCTGCGCGCCTTCGACCTGGGCATCACCCACCACGACCTGGCGAACAACTACGGCCCGCCCTACGGCTCCGCCGAGATCAACTTCGGCCGGCTGATGCGGCAGGACCTCGCGCCGTACCGCGACGAGCTGGTGGTCTCGACCAAGGCCGGCTGGGACATGTGGCCCGGCCCGTACGGCCAGGGCGGCGGCTCCCGCAAGTACCTGCTCGCCTCGCTGGACCAGTCCCTGAAGCGCATGGGCCTGGAGTACGTGGACATCTTCTACTCGCACCGCCTGGACGCCACCACTCCGCTCGAGGAGACCATGGGCGCCCTGGACACCGCCGTCCGCCAGGGCAAGGCGCTCTACGTCGGCATCTCCTCCTACGACGCCGAGCGCACCCGTGAGGCCGCGGCGATCCTGCGGGACCTCGGGACGCCGCTGCTGATCCACCAGCCGTCGTACAGCATGCTGAACCGCTGGATCGAGACCGAGGGCCTGCTGGACGTGGCGCAGGAGGAGGGCTTCGGGGTCATCGGCTTCACGGCGCTCGCCCAGGGCCTGCTGACCGGCCGCTACCTGGACGGCGTCCCGGGCGACTCGCGGGCGGCGGCGGGCAAGTCGTTCGACCCCGCGTGGCTGACCGAGGACATGCGCGGCCGGCTGCGCGTCCTGAACGGCATCGCGGCCCGCCGAGGGCAGTCCCTCGCCCAGATGGCGCTGGCCTGGGCCCTGCGGGACCCGCGCGTGACGTCGCTGGTCATCGGCGCCTCCCGCACCGAGCAGCTGGAGCAGAACGTGGCCGCGCTGGAGAACCTCGACTTCACCGCCGAGGAGCTGGCCGAGATCGACTCGTACGCCACCGACGGCGGCGTCGACCTGTGGCGCGAGGCCCGGCTGGGCAACCTGGGGTGAGCCGCGGGGTGTGAGCGGCGCGGGGAGGGGAACTGCGGTGCGGTGAGCCGCGCTCCCCGGCGCGGCGGACCCGACGCCCGGGACGGCCGCATGCAGACCTTCCTGCCCTACCCCGACTTCTGCGAGTCGGCGCTGGTCCTCGACCGGCGCCGGTTGGGCAAGCAGCGGGTGGAGGCGCTCCAGGTGCTGCGCGGCCTGATCGTGCCGGGCTACGGATGGCGCCGCCATCCCGCGGTGCGCATGTGGACGGGCTACGAGGAGGCGCTGGTGCGCTACGGCCTGGAGGTCTGCCGGGTCTGGCGCGACCGGGGCCATCAGGACAGCTGCGCCGCCACCCTCGTCGCCGACCTCGCCACGGTCCGGCCCGGCGCTCCGGTGCGCGGTCAGCGGGAGCTGGCCGAGGCCGGTGAGCTGCCGCCCTGGCTGGGGGACGACGCCGTGCACCGCAGCCACCGCTCGGCGCTGGTCCGCAAGGACCCCGCCGTCTACGCGGACCTCTTCCCCGGGGAGCCGGACGACCTGCCCTATGTGTGGCCGGCGTCCGACCGCGACCCGGAGGCGGTCGCCGACTGACCGGCGTCCGTACGTGCGCGGGGTTCGGCCCCCACGAGGCCGTGGGGGCCGAACCCGGCGCGCGTCAGCGTGCGGACAGGTACTCCTCGACGCCGGGAGCCGTGTGCGCCTCCTCCGCGTTCACCACGCCGCCCACCGCCTCGGCGTCGGGCTTGAGCACATAGGTCTCGACGCTCGCGGGACGGTCGACGTCGGAGAAGTCCTGCGCGGTGCCGAGGCCGGTGTCGGCGTTCTTCTGCGAGCGGTGGGCCTTGACCACGTCCTCCCGGGTCAGGCCGCCCGCCTCGCAGGCCTTCTTCAGGTCGGCGCCCATGAGCTGCGCGGCGTTGTACCCGGACAGCACGCCGGAGTCGACCGGCGAGTCCGGGTACTTCTTCCGGTAGGACGCCACCATGCGCTCGACGCCGGGCAGGTCGGAGCTGACCGCGGGCGCGGCGCTCACCACGTTCAGCATCGCCGCGAGGGCCGGCGCCGCGGGGGTCTTCATCAGCTGCGGCGCGAAGCCGGGGGCACTGCTGACGACCGGGACGCGCAGGCCGCGGGAGGCGGCCACGCCCACCAGGGAGGCCGTCTGCGCGGGCCCGGCGCTGATCAGGACGGCCTTCACGCCCTCCTTGCGGAGCGCCGAGACCTGGGCCGACAGATCGGTGTCCGTCGCCTTGATCTTCAGTCCGGTCACCTTCAGACCGGCCTTCCGCGCCGCCCAGGTGGAGCCCTCCAGCGCGTTGGCGCCGTAGTCGCCCTCGAAGTGGACGTGGCCGATGGTGTCGCCCTTCTTCAGGCCCTTGGCGCGGGTGAGGAACTCGACCGCGGCGATCATGTCGACATCGTAGGTGGTGCCGAGCACCTGGATGGCGTCCTTGCCGAGCAGGGAGGCCGCCCAGGCCTGCGGGAAGGTGAGCATCCGGTCCCGCTCGATGTCGTCGAGCAGCGCCGCGACCACGGGGGAGCCGATGACCTGGGGCAGTGCCACGACGTCCGGGGCGATGTCGGCGTACGCGGTGACCGCCTTCTGCACGTCGTAGCCGTGGTCCTTGACGACGATCTCGACCTTCCGGTCGCAGATGCCGCCCCGGGCGTTGGTCTCCTCGGCCCACATCTGCTGGGCCTGCACGATGCTCTTGCCGAGCGTGGCGTAGGGGCCGGTCAGGTCGGTGAGGGCGCCCAGCCTGATGGTGTCGGCGCCGACGCCGGGGCCGGTGCGGACGCCGTCGGCGGCCTCGCCGCCCTGGTCGCCGCCCTCCGCCTTGGAGCTGCATCCGGTGGCCGCGAGCAGCAGGGCGAGGGCGCCGGCGAGGACGGTCCCGGCGGTGCGGTGCCGGTTGCGGTGCCTGTGGTGCGTGGTGTTCACGGGGTGTGCTCCTTGGGTCGTGCGGCTGCGGCCGGTTGTGCGGGCGAGGCGGTGGCGGTGGGCGTGGACGGGGTGCTCCGGCGGCGCCGTACGCGGTCCCGGGCCCGGCGCGTCAGACCGTGCAGGCCGTCGGGTGCGTACAGCAGGACCAGGACGATGGCGGCGCCGTACAGGTAGCGGGCCGCCTCGGTGGGGCCCACGGTGCCGTCGGTGGAGCCGGGGGCGGTCACCAGCGGGAGCTGGTCGGCGTAGCGGGTCATCAGCAGCGGGAGCGCGGTGACGAACACGGCGCCGGCGGTGGCTCCGGCGACGGAGCCGAGGCCGCCGATGACGATCATGGCGAGGTAGTCGACGGAGAGGGCGAGCGAGAAGTAATCCGGGACGACACGGCGGAAGGCGAGCGCGAGCAGCACGCCCGCCAGCCCGGCGTACATCGACGACACCACGAAGGCCGCCGAGCGGTGCCGGGCGACGTCGACGCCCATGACGGCGGCCGCGGTCTCGCTGTCGCGCAGGGCGGCCAGCGCCCGGCCGGGACGTCCGCGCAGCAGGCCGCGGGCGGTGAACCAGGTGAACGCGAACAGGGCCAGGCCCAGGAACCAAAGGCGTTCCTCCGCCCCGAACGGGACGCCGAGGACGGTCAGTTCGGGGCTGTCCGCGCCGAAGGTGAAACCGCCGAGGGTCAGCGGGGGCACGGAGCGGCCGTTGAAGCCGCCGGTGACGGAGTCCGCGGTGAGCAGCACGTGGTGGCCGAGGAAGACCAGCGCGAGGGTGGCGATGCCCAGGTAGATCCCCTTGACCCGGGCGGCGACGGGACTGAACAGGCCCCCGGCCGCCCCGGCGAGCAGCACCGCGAGGAGCGCGGCGAGGGCCGGGGGCAGTCCGGGGCCGGGCTCGCCGGCGAAGTAGGCGTAGCCGTAGGCGCCGACGGCGAGGAAGAAGGCGTGGCCGAGGGAGAGCTGGCCGGCGGTGCCGCTGAGCAGGGCGAGGCCGACGGCGCCGATGGCGGCCGCCATGGAGAACAGGCCGATCCGCAGCCAGAAGGCGTCCAGGTAGAACGGCGGCAGGCACAGGAGGACGGCGAGCGGCAGGAGCCGGGCCCCGCGTCGGGTCAGGGCCGTGCGCGGACGGTCAGACACGGGCCGCTCCCTTCGCGCCGAACAGCCCGGTGGGCCGTACCAGGAGCACCAGCAGCATGACGGCGTACGGGGCGACGTCGCCGAAGCCCTCGCCGAGGACGTGCAGGTCGGACTGGTAGCCGCCGACGAGTGCCTCGGTCAGGCCGATGATCAGGCTGCCCGCGAGGGCTCCGGCCGGGGAGGCGAGGCCGCCGAGGATCGCGGCGGGGAAGGCGTTCAGCGCGATCTGGCCGGTGGTGCGTTCCAGTCCGGGTGCGGGGAAGGCGGCGAGGAACACGGCGGCCAGCGCCGCGAGCGCGCCCGCCAGGCACCAGGCCCCGGCGCGCACCCGGCCGAGCCGTACGCCCATCAGGGCGGCGGCCTCCAGGTCCTCCGCCGCCGCCCGCAGCGACAGGCCCCACGAGGTGAACCGGAAGAGCGCGAAGACAGCGCCGATGACCAGGGCCGACACCACGATCGCGGCGAGCCGGCTGTCGGCGACGGTCACCGGTCCCAGCTCGGTCACCGAGTCGCCCCAGGGGTCGCCGAGCGACAGCAGGTCGCCGCCGATGCGCCGGGCGAGGTCGGTGAGCAGGACGATGTCGATGCCGATGGTGACGATGGTCTGCACATGGGCGGCGTGGGCGTCGTGGCCGCCGCGTTGCAGCAGGAGGCGGTCGAGGGCGCCGGCCAGGGCGGCCGTGGCGAGGACCGCCAGGGCGAGCGCCCCGGCGAAGCCGAGGTCGTCGTGGAGGACGGCGATGAGGTAGCCGCCGAGCAGCAGCAGGGAGCCGTGGGCGAAGTTGAGGACGCCGGAGGCCTTGAAGATGACGACGAAGCCGAGCGCGACCAGCGCGTAGACGGCGCCGAGTGCCAGTCCGCCGAGGACGTTGTCGAGGAATCCGGTCATGCCGCCTCCTCCCCCGGTGCGTCGGTGCCGAGGTAGGCGCGCAGCACCTCGGGGTCGCGGCGGACCTCGTCGGGGGTGCCGTGGGCGATGGGCCGGCCGAAGTCGAGCACGGTGACGTCGTCGGCGAGGCGCATGACGAGGCCCATGTCGTGCTCCACCAGCACGACGGACAGGCCGAGTTCGGCCCGGACCTCCCCCACCACCTCGACGGTGCGGGCGCGTTCGGCGGCGTTCATGCCGGCCACGGGTTCGTCCAGGAGCAGCACGCGGGGCTCCAGGCAGAGGGCGCGGGCGAGTTCGACGCGCTTGCGGTCGCCGTACGGCAGCAGGGCGACGGGGCTGTCGAAGTGGGCGCCGAGACCGGTCAGTTCGGCGATCTCGCGGGCCCGGCCGAGGTGCTCGCGCTGTTCGCGTACGGCCCTGGGCAGGCGCAGCGCGCTCGCCGTGAAACCGGCGCGGGACAGGGCGTGGCGGCCGAGCATCAGGTTGTCGGCGACGGTGCCGTGGGTGGTGACGATGTTCTGGAAGGTGCGGGCCACGCCGAGGGCGGCGATACGGTGCGGGGCGAGCCGGGTCAGCTCGGTGCCGCCGAGCGTCACGGAGCCGGCGGCCGGGCGGCACAGGCCGGACAGCACGTTGAAGCAGGTCGACTTGCCGGCGCCGTTGGGGCCGATGAGGGCGTGCACCGAGCCGGGGGTGACGGTGAAGGAGACGCCGTCGAGGGCGGTGAGCCCGGCGAAGCGCACGGTGACGTCCCGCGCGTCGAGCACGGGCGGCGGGGCGGAGGGGCGGTCGTTCACGCGGCCCCCTGGTCCTCGGCCTGCTCGCCCAGGTAGAGGCGGCGTACGGCGTCGGTGCGGGCGAGTTCGTCGGCGGGGCCGGACAGCCGGGTCTCGCCGACCTCCAGGACGTGGGCGTGATCGGCGAGGGAGAGGGCCATGCCGGCGTTCTGCTCGACCAGGAGCACGGCGGTGCCCTGGGTGTTGATCTCGCGGATCACCTCGGCGATCCGGTACACCATCTGCGGTGCGAGGCCGAGGGAGGGCTCGTCGAGCAGCAGCAGGCGGGGGGCGGCCATCAGGGCGCGGCCGATGGCGAGCATCTGCTGCTCGCCGCCGGAGAGCAGACCGGCGGCCTGGTGGGTGCGTTCGGCGAGCCGGGGGAAGAGCGTGAAGACCCGGTCGCGGGCCTCCTGGACCTGGGCGCGCCCGCGCCGGCCGAGCCCGAGTCCGCCGGAGCGCAGGTTCTCGTCGACCGAGAGTCCGGCGAAGACCCGTCGTCCCTCCGGGACCTGGACGACTCCGGCGCGTACCGCCGCGACGGGGTCCCTGCCGTCGAGCGCCGTCCGGCCGTAGCGGATGCGGCCGGCCGTGATCGCGCCGCGGTGCAGGCGCAGGGTGCCGGAGACGGCGCGCAGCAGGGTCGTCTTGCCGGCGCCGTTGGCGCCGAGCAGCGCCACGACGGCGCCGTGCGGCACCGTCAGGGAAACGGATCGGAGGGCGGACACGGCGCGTCCGTACGTCACGTCGACGTGCTCGACATGCAGGGCGGGCGCCTCGTCCGGTGGTGCTTCGGGCATCGCGGCTCCTCGGGGCCGCGCCGCTCGGAGCGGCGGCGGCTTCGGGGGAAGGGGAGCTCACGACAGCACGGGCGCGGACGGCCGGTACAGGCTTCCGCGCCCGCTCGCTGCGGCGTACCAACAGGGGCGGCCGGGGGTTGTGCGGGTGCCCAGGCGGCCGGGGGGCGGTTCGGGGTTGTGCGGGTGCCCAGGCGGCCGGGTGCCCTGGCGGCCGGGGAGGGGCGGTCAGCGGCGCAGGAGGGTGCGGGCGGTCAGGGCGAGGCTCACCTCGACCAGGTCTCCCGGGCGGGAGAGGGAGCGGCCCGTCAACTGCTCGTAGCGGCGCAGGCGGTTGAGGACGGTGTTGCGGTGGCAGTACAGGCGGCGGCTCGCCCGCTGGGCGGAGCCGTCACAGGCCAGCCAGGTGGCCAGGGTGTCCAGCAGGACCTCCGCGTCGGCCGGTTCGAGGTGGGCCAGCGGGCCGAGGAGCCGGTCGGCCAGCGCGGCGCCCAGTTCGGGACTGGAGGCCACCAGCGCCGCCGGCAGATGGTCGGCCAGCCGGACCGTCCCGCCCGACCCGGGGCACAGACTCAGGGCGGTGTCCGCCAGCCGCCGCGCCTCGCCCACGGCGGCCAGCCCCTCCACCACGCCGCTCACGCCGATCCGGGCCCCGGGCGCCTGCTCGGGCGGTACGACCGGATCCGCGCCGTCCGCGACCAGGGCGATGCCGTAGTGGGCGTCCACGCCCGAGTGCCAGTGCACGCGCACACCCGGCCCGAGATCCGCCTGGGCACCGGAACAGCCGTCGAGCCGGGAGCCGTCGACCGCGACGACCACGTACCGTCCGTGCTCCGGCAGGTCCAGCGCCTGTGCCGCCTCGGGGAGGTCGGCGATCCGGCTGGTGCCGTCCAGCAGGGCCGCGGCCAGCAGACGCACCCTGTTCTCCCTCCGCCACGCCAGCTGTCGCTCCGTCTGCCGGTAGGCGTCCGCGACGAGGGTGCAGTGCTCGTCGACGAAGTTCCACACGTCGGACGCCACGTGCACCAGCAGCCGTACGTCCTCGGGGGCCGCCCGGGACGTCTCGTCGACCAGGCCCTGCCACACCAGCGAGCCGCCAAGCCGGAAGGCGTGCAGCAGCGCGTCCAGCGGGAGCCCCTGTTCGGCGCGGGCGGCACCGATCTTCCAGGTGCAGCGCCGCGCCCCGTCCCGGGCGCCCCGCGGGTCCAGCAGGGACGCGATGCTGTGCCGCAGCGAGCGGTGCACCTCCTGCCAGATCCCGGTGGCGTCGCCCTCCACCGCCGCCCGGTAGGCGGGCTCCTGCTCCTGCAGTACGGCGACCAGGCGGTCGGTGAGCTGGGGCAGGTCGTCCAGCAGGACGCGGGCTGCCCGGTGCAGCACGTGCAGCGCGTCGGCGTCGATCAGCGACCGCACGCGCGGGGTCCGCGGCCGCGGCGCGGGCACGGGTCCGGGGCGCGTCAGGGTACGTGGCCGTACGGCGTGTTGCATCGCGCATCTCCCCCAGGGTCGGCTTCCCGGCGGTGCCCGCGCGGCGGTCCCCGTGCCGGCACCGGCCGGCCGGGGAGCCCGCGGGCCGCCGCCACCGGACTCGTCCTGCCCCGAAGGATCGCATACCGTCCGGTCGGTCCCTAGAGTTGTGCACCGGTCTTTTCCGCCTGCTCGACCAGCCGGGCCAGCTCGACCCGGGAGCGGACACCGAGGGTGGCGAAGACGTTCCGCAGGTGGTAGTCGACCGTGCGGGTGCTGACGGACAGGCTGAGGGCCACCTCCCGGTTGGTGGCGCCCTCGGCGACGTGCCGCGCGATACGCAGTTGCTGCGGGGTCAGCCGGGACAGCTCCCCTCCCCCGGTCTCCGCCGGGGCCGCGCCGCCCGCCCTGAGTTCGGCGGCGGCCTGCTGGGCCCACAGGCCGGCGCCGCAGCGCTCGAAGCCCATCAGGGCCTCCCCGAGACGCGCACGCGCCTCGCGCAGCCGGCGCCGGCGCCGCAGCCACTTGCCGTGGAGCAGGTCCGTGCGCGCCCGCTCGAAGTCGCCGGCCGTCGCCTCATGACGGTCCAGGGCGCGCAGGAACAGCTCGTCGGCCTCGTCGGGGGCGGCCAGCAGGGCGCGGCAGCGCAGGAGTTGGGCGGGGGCCTGCGGGTCGGCCCCGCAAGCGGCCCACAGGGCGAAGTCCTCGACCACCGTCGCCGCCCGCTCGGGCCGTCCGGCCAGCGCGGTGGCCTCCACGAAGCAGGGCACGGCGAGCATCCACACCGCGAAGTGGCCGCGCCGCACACCGGGGAGCACCAGCGGGCCGAGCCGGTCGGCGGCCTCGCGCGGGCGGCCGGCGCCCAGGTCGGCGCGGGCCGCCGCCCAGTGGGCGAGCGTCGCGGCCTGTGCGAGCCCGTGCCGCCGGGCGGTGCGCAGGGCGGCCGCCACGTGCTCGGCGACGACCTCCTTCTCGCCCTCGATCGAGGCGGCGAGCGCCAGGACCGCGTGGTGGTGGGCGGCCGTGTTCCGCTGCCCGGCCCGGTAGGCGGTGCGCAGCCCTTCCTCGGCGTGGGTCCGGGCGAGCTGGTGGCGTCCGGCCCGCAGTTCGGCGTAGGCCAGGTACTCCAGCGCCCTCGGCTCCAGGGCGGCGGACCCCCGGGTCCGGGCCGCCGCGAGCGCCCGTGCGCCGGCGCGGCGGGCCGCGGTCACCTCGCCGAGCATGAGCGCGGCCGCGGCGGAACGCAGCAGCGGCTGCGGCTCGTCGCCGCGCAGTCCCCACTCGACCACCCGCCGCAGCGGGTCCGCGGCCAGATCGAACCGCCCCAGCAGTACGGCCCGCATCCCGTCCCGGTGGTCGCGGAGCGGTGCGGAGCGGCCGTCCCGGGGCAGGACCCCACCGCCCGCGCCACCCGACGCCCGTCCCACGACGGCCGGGACGACGGCCCCGGGAGGCGGCGGGGTAGGGACACCGGAACCGGAGTCCGGGCCGAAACCCGGGGGTAAATCCGCGCCCGTACCCGAGCCCGAACCGGGGCCGGAACCCATGCCGGAGCTCCTGCCCGAGCCGGAACCCGTGGAGGAGCCCGAGCCGGGCCCCGAGCCGGGACCCGATTCCGAGCCCGCGCCCGCGCCGTCGGGGCCGTCCGTGGCGAGGGCTCGCAGGCAGGAGGTCGGGTCGCCCGCGGCCCAGGCCGCGTCCGCCGCGCCCAGGACCGCCATGTCGGCGTCCTCGCGGCCGGCGGCGGTCAGCAGGGCGGCTGCGAGCAGGAAGGACTCGCGGGCGTCGTCGGCCGGGCCGTCGGCCAGCAGCACGGCGCCGCGCAGGAGTTCCGCACCGCCGCGCACCGCCGCGGGAGCCGGTCCGCCGCGGGCGGCGTCGAGCAGGCGCAGTGCCTCGGACGGGTGTCCGGCGAGGGCGGCCTGCTCCGCCGCGGCGGTGTAGCGGTGGGCCCGCTCCGCGTCGTGCGGTGTCAGTTCGGCGGCGCGCGTGAGCGCCCTGCGGCGCAGGCCGGGCGACAGCGGTGCCGCCGGGTCCCCCGCTCTCGCCGCCAGTCCGTCCGCGAGGGCGGGGGCGGGCTCCGGGACGCTCCACGAGCGGTGCAGCAGCGCGGGGACGCCGTCCGGGTCGGCCAGGGACTCGGCCAGCGCACGGTGCGCGGCACGGCGCCGGTCGGGCGGCGCACCGGCGTACACCGCCCTGCCCAGCAGCGCGCTGCGGAACCCGACACGGCCCTCCGCCAGGACCAGCACGTCGGGCAACGGCCCTGCCGCGTCGGCCTCGTCGCCCCGCGCCGCCGCCCGCAGGACGAGGTCCGCGTCGGCGTCGGACTCCCCCGTCGCCCGTACGGCAGCCGCCGCCGTCAGCAGCAGAGCGGACCGGTCCGGCGGCAGACCGGTGAGGCACCCGCCGGCGACCGAGGCCAGGACCTCCCCGTCGGCGAGCGGCCGGGGCAGGGGCCGGCCCCCGGCGAGCTGGGCGGGCGACAGCCGGTGGAGCAGCGCCCGCAGCAGCGCGGGGTTGCCCTCCGCCTCGGTCACCAACTCCTCGCACACAGCGCGGTCGACGGCACCGCCCGTCGCTTCGTCGACCAGGCGGGCCGCGTCCGCCGGGGCGAGCGGGCCGAGCCGCAGCAGGGGCAGCGCCGCCCACTGCGGGTCGACGGGCCGGTGTCCGGGCACCGTCAGGAGCAGCCCCGCCCGGATGCCCGCCGCGTGCACCCGCGCGGCCGCGTGGCCCAGAGCCGTGCGCGACGCGGTGTCCCACAGGTGCGCGTCGTCCACGCAGACCAGGAGCGGGGCCGGACCGGCCGCCGCGCGGAGGAGTTCGTACAGCGTCTCTCCGGCCGTGCCGTTTCCGGGCAGGGGCACCGCCGTGCCGGCCGCCCGCAGCACGGTGCGCAGGCCGCTCAGCGGCTGTGCCCGCAGGCCGGGGTCGGCGCGTACGTGCCACACCGGTCCGGCGCGGAAGGAGCGGGCGGCGTGCTCGAGGAACGCCGTGCGGCCGCAACCGGGTTCACCGGTCACGACGCGGACGCCGCCGCCGGTGCGCAGCCCGTCCAGCAGCCGGGAGACCGCCTGCCGCAAAGGAGTCGTCTGTCCGGTCATTCCCGTTACCTTACTCACGCGTAAGGTGACGTGGAAGAAGTGCGTCCGCGCCTCGTTGGGTGCCCGGCCGCCGTGTCACCAGCGGCTTCTCGTACCGTGCCGGGGAGCGGAGTGTGCCGCGGCACAGCACGGGCGGCGTCCGGCGGGGCGCCCGCACAGCACCGGTGGCGGCCCGCGTCGTGCGCGGACCGCCACCGGGTGCTCGTCGAGCGGGCTCCTGGGATCAGGAGGTGTGCGGGCAGTTGCCCCGGGACTCCTCGATCGTCAGGCTCGGCCGCGGCAGCGGGCACAGGAACTGCTCGTAGCGGGTGTCGTTGTCGATGAACCGCTTCAGCCAGGAAATGCTGTACTTCGCGATCGTCGTGTTGGACGAGTTGGGCGTGAAGTGGGTGGCGCCGTTCAGTTCCAGGTAGGCGCGGTCCAGGGAGGACGGCAGGCCCGTGTAGAGGGGTTCGGCGTGGCTGGAGACCGGGGCGACCGTGTCGCCGTCGGCGCCGAAGATCAGGGTGGGTGTCCTGACCTCCGGCCAGCTCTTGTCGAGGTTCCAGGGCGTCAGGGGGACGGCCGCCTGCAGCGAGGGCCGGTCCTTCGCGGCCTCCAGGCTGCCGCCGCCGCCCATCGAGTGGCCCATGACGCCGAGCCGGCTGCTGTCGACGCGGCCGCGGACGATGCTGCGCTGGGTCAGGTAGTCCAGTGCGGCGAGCAGTTGGTCGCCGCGCGAGTCCGGCTGGTCGAGGGTGGTGTTGGTGTCGATGGTGAAGACCACGAAGCCCTGGGAGGCCAGGCGCGGTCCCAGCCAGGCGATGGAGGACTGGTAGGCGGTGAACCCGGGTGAGATCGCGATCGCGCCGAAGGTGCCGTCGGCGGTGCTGGTCGGGTAGTAGATCGTGCCGCCGCCGAAGCCGGTGACCGCGAGCGAGGAGACGGAGGTCTCCGACACGGCGTACGGGCCGCGCAGCGCCTCGATGCTGGACTCGGTCGGTGCCGGGCCGCGCTCGTAGGGGTTGTCGGCGGCGTGCGCGCCGGGACCGCTGAGGGTGGTGAGACCGATGACGGCGGCGACGGCCGCGGTGAGCCCGGCGAGCCGGCGGGTTCCGCGCCGGCGGGTGTGGGGGTGCTGCTGCACGACGAGTGGTCCTCTCTGTCGCGGCGGACCGCCCGGCCGGTGCACGGGAGTACGGCGTGGAAGGGAGCCGTGCCCGGCCGGGGGCGCCGCCGATGGACTGGGGGTGCCACTGTCGGAGAGGAGGGGGCCGGCGCGGACCGGCAATCTCACCGGTCTTCCGCGCCCCGGCGCGCCGGACGAAGGCGTCCGCGCGCCCTGCATGCGGGGGTGAGGCGGGGGTACACGGACAGGCGCGGTCACCGTCGGAGTCGGCGCCGACGGTGACCGCTGTGCGGGAGCGGCCGGTGGGCCGCGGGCCGTTCAGGCCGCGTCGTAGACGTGGGCCCGGCCGCCGGCCCACTTCACCCAGGCCGGATCGTCCAGCAGCCGTTCGCCCTCCGGGAGTCCCGCGCGGCGCAGGAACTCCACCACGTCGCGGTCGGAGGTGGCGAGGCCGACGATCTCACCGCGCACGGTCACGCGCCGTCCGCCCGAGCCGAGCGGCGGATGCACCACGATCGGCGCCTTCGTCATCCCTCCAGGATCCGGCCGGTGCCGCCGCCGCGCACCCCCGGCCCCGCCGGTCACCCGAGTGCCACACCGGGCGGGCCGTCCGGGCCCGCCCCGTGCTCGTATGGAAGCGGCCTCCATGCCTACCCGGAGGGAGCCGGAAATGCACGAGATGTGGTGCGGTGCAGACACCTCGGGGGAGCCGGTGTGGCACGTCCTCACCCCGGACAAGACCTCCACCCTGTGCGGAGTGGAGAAGGAGGAGGAGACGCCCCGGCAGCACTCGACGGACCGGCACTGCTTCTCCTGCATGAAGACGTTCCAGACCGTCGTGGCGTCCCGCTGAGCCCCGGCGCGGACGGGGCCCGCCCCGGGACGACCGGGGCGGCCCGCTCCCCGGGAAGGAGGGCGCGGGAAGGGGGACAATGGACTCATGTCCGTCATGGTCTCCACCCGGTCCCCGGACACCGCGGCCGGTCTGCGGCCGGGCGGCATCCGCTCGGGGAACCATCCCTGGAGGATCCGCCTGGTGTCGCACGCCCGGCGCCGCGAGTCCGCGTACTTCAGGGCCGCCAAGAAGACGGCCAAGAAGATCCTCGCCGAGCTGGGCGAGGAGGATCTGCCCTACGGGCCCCGCCCCTCCGCGTCCGAGCACTGGGAGATGCACCACGGGGGCAGTCTGTGGGTCAGGACGACGAGCGGCTGGCGGCTCTACCGCGCGCGGGTGGGCATCGAGTGGAGCATGCAGTTCTGCGCCGACCCGACGAGGGTCGACCGGCTGCGGCGGGACGCGGCCGAGCTGGTCGCCGCGTTCCCGTTCACCCTGCCCGCCCTGGCGGCGCTCGGTTACGAGGAGGCCGAGGAACTGCTGCGCACGCCCATCACGGACGCCGACGGCGTCGAGGCGTGGACCGACTCCCTGTTCAACGCGTGCGTGCCGCTGAGCCGCGGCGACCACCAGGGCATCCTGCCCAAGGTGCCCGGCGAGCACCACTATCCGTGGCCGGTGAAGAGCGCCGACTACATCCGGTACGACGACTTCCATCTGTGGGTGACCCTGCCCGACGGCACGCACGGCGCGGTCACCCCGGTCGACCGGCGCGGCTCGGGCGACGGGCACGTACGCCTGGTGCACGTCCCGGAGGGCAGTACGGCCGCGGACACCCTGGCGCGGGCGCAGGACCACGGCGAGATGGCGGTCCTGCCGCCCAACAGCTCCGCCGCGCTCCAGGCGTTCGCGGCGCAGATCGAACCCGGCCGGCGCACGGCGTCCGGCCCCCTGGCCCCCCGCGCGCGCCCGCGCACCCGCGCTGCGGGGCGTGGCCGTCGCGCCGCCGGGGACCCCTAGGCACCCCGAGGCCTCCCCGGAGGGACGCCATGCCGCGCAGGATCGTGCTCTGCCTCGACGGTTCGGGCAACCAGGTGGGCGCCCGCCACCCCACCAACGTGGTCAGGCTGTACCAGATGCTGGCGGCCGACGATCCCGCCCGGCAACTGCTCTACTACGACCCGGGGGTCGGCACCATGTCGTCGGCGACCGCGCACGGCCCGGCCGGCCGGTGGCTCTCCCGGACGGCGGGCCTGGCGTTCGGCACGGGGCTGAGGACCAACCTCGCCGAGGCCTACACCTACCTGATGCGGCACTGGGAGCCGGGCGACCTGGTGTACGTCTTCGGTTTCAGCCGGGGCGCGTACACGGCCCGCGCGCTCGTCGGGATGCTGAACAAGCCGGGGCTCATGCGTCCCGGCTCGGAGAACCTCGTCCCGTACGCGGTGTCCAAGTACGCCTTCAACCACGACATCGACGAGAGCCACCGGCAGGTGGCACGCTTCTCGCACGCCTTCTGCCGGTGCACCGAGCGGGAGCCCCTGTGGGAGCAGGTCAAGCTCAACGCCCCGCGGCAGGTGTCGCGTTACGCCCTGCCGGTCGCCTACCTCGGGGTGTGGGACACCGTGAAGGCGGCCGGTGTCCTGCGTCTGGGCACCCTGCGCTGGCCGTACACCCACCAGTTGCCCAACGCGGCCCGGATCCGGCACGCCGTCGCCCTGGACGAGAAGCGCCGCCCCTACCGGGAGTTCCCGGTGACGCGCCGGCCCGAGGGGCTGCGCGACACGGCCGAGGAGGTGTGGTTCGCGGGGGTGCACTCGGACGTCGGCGGGACGTTCGGGCACGACGAGGGCGAGCCGTTGCTGTCCACCGTCGCGCTCAAGTGGGTCACCGACGGCGTGCGGCGGGACCTGGTGTTCCGGCCGGACGCGTACGAGGAGACCTGCGAGGTGAGCGAGGAGTCCGCCTGCGCCCGGGTGCACGCCAACGGGCCGCTGTGGGTGCTGGCCGGCCGCCGCCGGCGGCCCGTGCCGGACGACGCGCTGCTGCACACGAGCGTGCGCGTCCGGCGCGAGCGGGATCCCGGCTACCGTCCCGACCTCCCCGGCCCGGCGGACGGCGGGCGCTGGGCCGATCCCGACTGGACCGAGCCGCGCCCGTCCTGAACGGGCCGCCCGCTCAGGGGCAGGGGCAGCCGTCGCCGGAGGCACTGGACGGCCGGGGGCCCAGCCGGCAGAAGCAGGACGCCTCGATCGGTACGTCGGCCAGCGCGGCCGCCGACCGGAGCTGCCGGGCCACGATCGCCGCCTCCCCCGGCTTGCCGTTGCGCAGCAGGCACTCGTGGAGCCCGTGCAGCGCCCAGACGTTCCCCGGGTGCTGCAGGGGACGCGGCAGCGTGTCGTCGAGACCCAGGTCGGCGCGGTACACCGCCTCGGCCTCGGCGACGCGGCCCTGCTCCAGCAGCAGGGCCCCGTAGGCGTGCCGGGTGGGCTGCATCCAGCCCCACGGCTCGTCGTAGGGGAGGTTGTCGTCCAGCTCGACGGACCGCTCCAGCGCGGCGAAGGCGGTGTCGTAGTCGCCCTTGCGGTAGGCGAGTTCGCCGTCCAGCATGGCGGCCGCGATGCCGAGGATGTCCCGGCAGGTGTTGTTGAACAGCGTCCGGGTGCCGGGGACGCGGTCCACGGCGGCGCGGAAGTGCTCCCGTTCGGCCTCGGCCGCGTCGGTGGCGCCGGTCGCGGACAGGGCGACGCCACGGGCGTAGTGGAGCATGGCGGTGGTGACGCAGTGCAGTCCGGGGTCCGCGGGGAACGGCAGCGCCAGGATGTCGTCCCAGCGGCCGAAGCGGATCAGGACGTGGACGCGCATCGCCAGGAACCCCTCGAGCCAGTCGGCCATGGGCGGGCTCTGCACCCGCAGCAGTTCCTCGGGGACGGCGGCCTCGAGCTGTGCGGCGGCGTCCAGGGCGGTCTGCGACTGGCCGGCGAACATGGCGCCGTAGATCCTGAAGTGGTGGTTGTGGGCGCGGTAGAGGGTGTAGAAGTTCATCGCGCCCGCGCGCCGGAGGTACTTCTCGTCGGCGGCGACGGCGCGGGAGTTGTCCGACACGACGCGCCGGTAGTCGCCGCACAGCACCTCCAGGTGCGAGGGCATGTGGTGCAGGTGCCCGGCGTCGGGCACGGCTCCGCGCAGCCGGTCGGCGACCACGAGGGCCGCTTCCGGGGTGGGGGACATCTCCATCAGGTGGATGTACAGGTGGAGGATGCCGGGGTGCCGGGCGCCGGCCCCGGTGGCGAGCGCGCCGTCGAGGACCGCCTTGGCCTCCAGGGTGCGGGCGCCGTCGGCCGGGCGGCCCGTCCCGAGGTCCCAGAGCTGCCAGGGAGTGAGGTTCATCAGCGCGTCGGCGCACAGGGCGGCCACGTCCGGGTCGCCGGGGGCGTCCTCGTACACGGCGAGCATCCGGTCCGCGTACGGCTCGTTCCACACCGAGCAGTCCCGCGCGGCCCGCGCCCGGGGGTAGCGGGCGCGCAGGGCTTCGATGAGGGCCCGCTCGACGGGGGTGGCGTGCGCCGCCTTCTCGTGCGCCCGCTCCACCGCGCGGTGGGCGCGTTCGACGGCGCGGGCGAGTTCGCCGCCGTCGAACGCCTCCCACGGTTTGTTGTAGTTGGGGCCGAGGGCGTAGGCGATGCCCCACTGGGCCATGGCGCAGTCGGGGTCGGCCCCGGCCGCGCGCTCGAAACAGGCCACCGCCTCCTCGTGGTTGAACGCGTAGGTCCACATCAGCCCGCGGTCGAACCAGAGTTGGGCCGTGGCGGAAGAGGTCGTGACGGGCCGGCTGTAGGTGCCGAGGTCGTAGTAGTCGTCCATACGGGCCTCCCGGGGGCGCGGATGGGCCGGCCTGCTCCAACCGGCGACGGATGTCCCATGGGGACGAAACCGACGATAGCGGGGCACGGGCTCCGCCGCAGGGAGCGGCGGGACCCGCCTCCCCCGGGGCCGCGGGTCCACCGGTCCGGACCCCCTCGGGAAACGGCGACGCCCGGCGAACCCCTCCCCGGGACGCCGTCCGTCACCATGCGGGTGCGAGCGGGCACCCTGAGTGGCCGGTGCGGGCGCCGCGGCGGTCCTTCGACGCCTCATTCGCCGACGGGCTGGCACCGGCCGCGAAGTGCTCCCTAGGATGTATTCCCTGTCCACCCAGTCCAGTTGGCGTGGCACGCCGCAGGGGGAACGATGCACACCGGTAAGCAGTTGTCCACCGAGATCGACGCAACCGTGCCGACGGCCGCGCGTATGTACGACTACTACCTGGGCGGCAAGGACAACTACGCGGCGGACCGGGCCGCGGTCGAGGAACTCGACAAGGTGGTGCCCAGCACCCGGCCCCTGGCCCTGAACAACCGGCGTTTCCTCCAGCGGGTGGTGCGCACCCTCACCCAGGAGTACGGGATCCGGCAGTACCTCGACCACGGTTCCGGCCTGCCCACCCAGGACAACGTCCACCAGGTCGCCCAGCGCATCGACCCCACCACCCACGTGGTGTACGTCGACAACGACCCGATGGTGCTGGTGCACGGCCGGGCCCTGCTGGAGCAGGACCAGCGCACCGTGGTCATCCAGGCCGACATGCGCGACACCGACGGGATATTCGGCCACGCCGAGACCCAGCGACTGATCGACTTCTCGGAGCCGGTCTGCGTGCTGTTCAACTCGGTGTTCCACTGCATCCCGGACAGCGACACCGACGGCCCCCTCGCCCTGGCCCGCAGGGTGCGCGAACGGCTGGCGCCGGGCAGCTTCATGGTGATGTGCCAACTGGTCAGCCCCGACCCGGAGGTCCGTGAGTTCGTCACGAACTTCATGGACCAGGCGACCCAGGGGCACTGGGGCCGGGTGCGCGAGGAGAAGGACGTGGAGTCGTACTTCGAGGATCTCGAGATCCTGGAGCCGGGGCTGGTCGAGGTGTCCACCTGGCGTCCGGACACCGAGGTGACACCGCGTCAGCTCACCCAGGAGTGGATCGAGTTCGGGGGCGTGGGCCGGCTCCCGGTGTGAACCCCGGGCAACGCGACGCCCCCCGGCCGGACCACGCAAGGGTCCCGCCGGGGGGCGTCGGTTCGTCCGGCCGCCGTTGTCAGGCGGAGTAGCGCTCCTTGATCGTCCTGCGCAGCAGCTCCACGGAGTCCCGGGGGCGGAGCGCCTCGTCGGAGAGGCGGTCCAGTGCGATCCGGTACTCCTCGGTCTCGTCGCGGTCCTCCAGGAAGTTGGCGCTCCTGATGTGTTCCAGGTAGACGATGTCGGGCAGGTCGAGTCCGCCGAAGCGCAGGTAGGTCACCGGGATGGCGGGCGCCGAGGCGTTGGTCACGTCCAGCGGCACGATCTGCACCGTCACATTGGGCCGCTCGGCCATCGTGACCAGGTGCTCCAGCTGTTCCCGCATCACCGCGGCGCTGCCGAGGACGCGCAGCAGGACCGACTCGTCGAGGACGGCCCACAGCTGCGGCGCGTCCTGGCGCATCAGCAGTTCG
Organism: Streptomyces capillispiralis; assembly: GCF_007829875.1. Classification (NCBI taxonomy): domain Bacteria; kingdom Bacillati; phylum Actinomycetota; class Actinomycetes; order Kitasatosporales; family Streptomycetaceae; genus Streptomyces; species Streptomyces capillispiralis. The sequence continues at coordinate 422,182 of NZ_VIWV01000001.1, forward strand.
GCGCGGTGCATGCGCAGTTCCACCCGGCGCTCCACCTCGCCCGCCGGGGCGTGGGGCAGGCCCCGCTCGACCACGGCGCGCGTGTAGGCGGCGGTCTGCAGCAGGCCGGGGACGTACTGGATCTCGAACGTACGGATCGTGGCGGCGGCCTCCTGGAGTCCGACCAGGCGGTCGAACCACTCGGGCATCAGCCGCTTGTCGTACCGCTGCCACCAGCCAGGCTCACCGGCCCGCCGCAGCAGCTTGAGCAGCACCGAGGCCTCGTACTCGTCGGTGCCGTACAGCGTCAGCAGGGCCCGGACGTCGCCCTCGGTGGGCGGGCGACGGCCCTTGCCGGACTCGATGCGGGAGAGCTTCGCCCCGCTGAAACCGACGGAGCGCGCCGCCTGGTCCTGGGACAGTCCGGCGTCCTCGCGGAATCCCGCCAGCTGGACACCGACCAGCATCTTCAGCAGGGTCGGAGCCGGCTCGGGCCTGTCCAGATAGGGTTCCAGACGGGAGAGGCGATGCGACGCGGCGGACATCCTGACTCCCAGCAGACCGGCACAAGGGCGATTTACACTATCGCACCTGACTCTGCCTCACCGCAGCGGCGCGCGGAAGCCCACAAGAAGTGAGGCATTGGGTTCCGCTTCACCGGGCATCGCCCCCGGGTGCCGGCGCAGGCCGGACGGGGCGGACTCAGACGAGGTGGTCGAACTCGCCGTCCTTCGCGCCGGCCAGGAAGGCCGCCAGCTCCGCGGGCGTGTAGATGAGGGCGGGGCCGTCGGGGTCACGGGAGTTGCGCACCGCTATCCCTCCCCCGGTCAGCGGGGCCACCTCGACGCAGTTGCCCTCGGCGTTGCTGTGCCGGCTCTTGATCCAGCGGGCGTCCAGCTCGCTGGCCCGCACTCCGTTCCGCACTCCTGGCACCGCTGTCTCCTCGCTGTCCACGTGTCCCGCCACGCACGGGGAAAAAATCTCGCGCAATTTCTCGTGCAATTGCACGCGACCGTTCTCAGCGTGGATAATAGCTGCGGCGTCAACCCCCGTGTGGGCGCCCCGTCCTGACGTCGCATCGAGGAGATGCCGTGTCATCACCTGCGTATCCCGTGCTCCGGTCACCGGCCGCGGCCATGGTGTGGGCGGGTGTCCCCGGCACGGCGCCGGTCTTCCCGTACAACCCGCTCCCGACGGCGCCGCACGGGGAACCGCACGCGATACCGGAGACGGCCCGCGACGGGTCCGCCTCGGCGGCGCTGCGCATCGCGCGGGGCCCGGAGGGCCTCGCCCGGGCGCGGTCCTTCACCCGGGCCACCCTGGACGGCTGGTCGCTCGGCCACCACTGCGACGACGCCGCCCTCGTGATGACCGAGCTCGCCGCCAACGCCGTGACCCACGCGGCACCGCGGTGCGCCGGTGCGCCGGACGTCCGGCTCGGGTTCCGCCTGGAGCCGGCGCACCTGCTGCTCACCGTCTCCGACCCCGACGACCACGCGCCCGTGCTCGCACCCGGTGCCGGCTCCGACCTGGAGGAGCACGGCCGGGGGCTGTGCATCGTCGACGCCCTGTCCGAGGCGTGGGGCTGGACCCCCACTCCCCCGGCGGGCAAGACGGTGTGGGCCCGGTTGTCCACCCGCCCGCCCATCTGACACGACTTGCCGCGGAAAGGCCTCCACGCCATGCGCAGCGCTTCTACGGAACGACCGAGCAGCGAGCGCCCAGTGCGCCACCCGTCCCCCACCAAAGTGGCCCGTGCCACGCCCCTCGCGGCCCTGTCCCGTGTGCCCTGGGCCGACATGCAGGACTCCACCGGATCGGCGGCCGCCGTCCCCCTCCTGCTCAACGGCATCGCCTGGGGGGACGCCGACACCGCCCGGGCCGCCCTGGAGGACCTGCGCAAGCGGATCTGCCAGTACGGCTTCGTCACGGAACAGGCGACCGCCGCCACGGTCCCCTTCCTCTGGGAGCTGGCCCAGCTGCCGCACGTCACCTGCCGGGCCGGGATCATCCAGTTGCTCAAGGCCATCGCCGACGCCCGGCAGTGGGAGAGCACCGCCGCCGCCTACCCCAAGCTGCTCAACCACCGCGAGAACCCGGTGGTGTGGGAGCGCAAGGCCCGGCAGGCGGTGCGCGCCCGACGCGAGGACCTGGACCGGCTGCTGGCGGAGGAGGACACCGAGATCGCCCGCGCCACCACCGAACTGGCCCGGGCACTGGCCGACTGAAGCGGCCGCCGGGCCCCGCCCGGGGCCCGGTCACGGACCGCGCGCGACCTTCGGGGGACGAGTCGCGCGCTGGGGGGAGGGTCGCGCGCGGTCGAAGGGGGGACGACCGCGCGCGACCCGCAGACCGTCACGTGGCGGGGTGATCCGCCGGACGGGTGGGGGCCGCCCCTCGCCTCGCGTGGCGCGGCAGTGTAGACATGGCACATGGTCCGACTCATGGGTCGATCCCAGACCCGGTCGCCCCTGCGGCCCGGCGCCGCCGCGTCCGTACGGCGCCGACGGGAGGGAAGCGATCGCTCACGGTGGCATCCGGCCACGGCACTGCGGTCGGTGCTGAGCGGGCGCAGCGTCGCCGGACAGGTGTTCGTGCTGCACCTGATGATCGTGCTGCTGCTGGTCGTGGCCGCCGTGGTGGCGCTGGTGCTCCAGGTGCGCCGGGACAGCACGCAGGAGGCCCGCAACCGCTCGCTCGCCGTCGCGGAGACCTTCGCCAACGCGCCGGGCGTGACCGAGGCGCTCGAGGCCCCGGATCCCACCGCCGTGCTCCAGCCCCGCGCCGAGGCGGTGCGCAAGCAGGCACACGTCGACTTCGTCGTCGTCATGAACACCGACGGCATCCGCTACACGCACCCCAAGCCGGACCGCATCGGCCGGCAGTTCGTCGGGACCATCGCGCCCGCACTGGCCGGCGAGCCGGTGGTGGAGGAGATCGAGGGCACCATCGGGCAGCTGGTGCAGGCGGTGGTGCCGGTGGAGGATCCCGACGGCAGGGTGGTGGGCCTGGTGTCGGCGGGCATCACGACCGAGCACGTCGGAGGGGCGGCGGAGGACCAGATGCCGCTCGTCCTGGGAGCCGCGCTCGCCGCGCTCGCCCTGGCCACCGCAGGCGCCGCCCTGGTCAGCAGACGGCTGCTGCGCCAGACCCACGGCCTGGGCCCGCACGAGATGACCCGGATGTACGAACACCACGACGCGGTGCTGCACGCGGTGCGCGAAGGAGTGATCATCGTCGACGGGGACGGCACCCTGATGCTCGCCAACGACGAGGCGCACCGGCTGTACGGCCTGCCCGAGGACGCCGAGGGCCGGCACGTGCGGGACATCGGCCTCGATCCCGGCACCGCCGACCTGCTGTCCTCGGGCCGGGTCGCCACGGACGAGGTGCACCTGGTGGGCGACCGGCTGCTGGCGGTCAACCAGCGGCCCACCGACCGCGCGGGCGGCCCGCCCGGAAGCGTCGCCACGGTACGCGACTCCACCGAACTGCGCGCCCTGTCGGGCCGGGCCGAGGCCTCACGCGAGCGGCTCAACATGCTCTACGACGCGGGCGTGGGCATCGGGACGAGCCTGGACGTCACCCGCACCGCCGAGGAGCTCGCCGAGCTGGCGGTGCCCCGGTTCGCCGATTTCGTCACGGTGGACCTGTTCGAGTCGGTACTGGCCGGCGGTCACCCGGACCCGTCCGGGGCGCTGCGCCGCACGGCCATGACGGGCATCGCCGAGGACGCCCCGCTCTACCCCAAGGAGGAGAAGATCCGCTGGGTCCCGACCTCCCCGCAGGCCGTCAGCCTCGCCACCGGCCGGCCGGTCCTGGAGCCGCGGCTCGGCGAGGCCCCGGGCTGGCAGGCCCAGGACCTGGAGCGCTCCGGGCAGATCGTGGAGTACGGCATCCACTCGCTGATCACGGTTCCGCTGCGGGCCGGCGCCCTGGTGCTGGGCGTGGTCAGCTTCTGGCGGTCGCGCAAGCCGGATCCGTTCGACACCGACGAGCTGGCCCTGGCGGAGGAGCTGGTCGCCCGGGCCGCGGTCTCCATCGACAACGCCCGCCGCTACACCCGCGAGCACAGCATGGCGGTGACGCTGCAGCGCAGTCTGCTGCCGCGCACACTGCCCGAGCAGAGCGCCCTGGAGATCGCCTACCGCTACCTCCCCGCGCAGGCCGGGGTGGGCGGCGACTGGTTCGACGTGCTGCCGCTGTCCGGCGGCCGGGTCGCGCTCGTGGTCGGCGACGTCGTCGGACACGGTCTGCACGCCGCGGCCACGATGGGGCGGCTGCGCACGGCGGTGCACAACTTCTCCGCCCTGGACCTCCCGCCCGAGGAGCTGCTCGCCCTGCTCGACGAGCTGGTGGCCCGTATCGACCAGGACGAGGCGCAGGACGAGCACAGTGCCCCGGTGACCGGGGCGACCTGTCTGTACGCCGTCTACGACCCGGTCTCGCGGCGGTGCACCGTGGCCCGCGCCGGGCATCCCCCGCCGGCCCTGGTCCGCCCGGACCGCGGCGTGGAGTTCTGGGACGTGCCCGCGGGGCCTCCGCTGGGGCTCGGCGGGCTGCCGTTCGAGTCGGCCGAGCTGGAGCTGCCGGAGGGCAGCCGGCTGGTCCTCTACACGGACGGGCTGGTCGAGGACCGGCGGCACGACATCGACGTGGGCCTGGAGGAACTGCGCGAGGCCCTGTCCCGGGCCGGTGACTCCCCGGAGGACACGTGCAGGGTCGTCCTGGAGTCCCGGCGGCCGGTCCGGGCCGGGGACGACATCGCCCTGATCGTGGCGCGGACGCGGGCGCTCGGCGCCGACCGGGTCGCCGAGTGGCAGGTACCGGCCGACCCGGCGGCCGTGGGCGAGGTGCGGGCCGCGGTCAACCGGAAGCTCGCCGAGTGGGGCCTGGACGAGCTGGCGTTCAGCACGGAGCTGATCCTCAGTGAGCTGGTCACCAACGCGCTGCGCTACGGCGGCGCCCCGATCCGGGTGCGGGTGCTGCGCGACCGCAACCTGATCTGCGAGGTCTACGACAGCAGCAGCACCTCGCCGCACCTGCGGTACGCGGCCATGACGGACGAGGGCGGCCGGGGGCTGTTCCTGGTCGCCCAGCTCGCCGAGCGGTGGGGCACCCGCTATCTGCCCGCCGGGAAGGTGATCTGGGCGGAACAGCCGATCGGCTGAGGACCGGGCACCCCGCATAAGGGCGACTGGGAGATCTCATAAGAGAGGCTTATGAGCCCATAGACCGGACCCGCGTACCAGGTAAGGCATGCCTCAGTTTAGGCTTCCCACTGAGTCGTCCTGTCATCGCTCGAAGGGAACCTGACCATGCCCCGCCCCCTGCGGGTAGCCATCGTCGGATCCGGCCCCGCCGGGATCTACGCCGCCGACGCCCTGCTCAAGTCCGACGTGGCCGCCGAACCCGGCGTGTCCATCGACATCTTCGAGCGCATGCCGGCGCCGTTCGGACTCATCCGCTACGGCGTCGCCCCCGACCACCCGCGGATCAAGGGCATCATCACCGCCCTCCACCAGGTGCTGGACAAGCCGCAGATCCGCCTGTTCGGCAACGTGGACTACGGCACCGACCTCCACCTCGACGATCTGCGGACGTTCTACGACGGCGTGATCTTCGCCACCGGCGCCACCGCCGACCGCGCGCTGTCCGTCCCGGGCATCGACCTCGACGGCTCCTACGGTGCCGCGGACTTCGTCTCCTGGTACGACGGTCACCCGGACGTGCCGCGCACCTGGCCGCTCGACGCGGAGAAGGTCGCCGTGCTCGGCGTCGGCAACGTCGCCCTCGACATCGCGCGCGTCCTCGCCAAGACGGCGGACGAGCTGCTGCCGACGGAGATCCCGCCGAACGTGTACGAGGGCCTGAAGGCCAACAAGGCCGTGGAAGTCCACGTGTTCGGCCGCCGCGGCCCGGCGCAGGCGAAGTTCAGCCCGATGGAACTGCGGGAACTGGACCACTCCCCCAACATCGAGGTCGTCGTCGACCCCGAGGACATCGACTACGACGAGGGCTCGATCGCCACCCGGCGCGGCAACAAGCAGGCCGACATGGTCGCCAAGACCCTGGAGAACTGGGCGATCCGCGACACCGGCGACCGCCCGCACAAGCTGTTCCTGCACTTCTTCGAGTCCCCGGTGGAGATCCTCGGCGAGGACGGCAAGGTCGTCGGCCTGCGCACCGAGCGCACCGCACTCGACGGCACCGGCAACGTCAAGGGGACCGGCGAGTTCAAGGAGTGGGACGTCAGCGCGGTCTACCGCGCGGTGGGCTACCTCTCCGACAAGCTCCCCAAGCTGCCCTGGGACATCGACTCGGGCACGGTCCCGGACGAGGGCGGGCGCGTCATCCAGGAGACCGGCGAGCACCTGCCGTCCACGTACGTCACCGGCTGGATCCGGCGCGGTCCCGTCGGCCTGATCGGTCACACCAAGGGCGACGCCAACGAGACGGTGGCCAACCTGCTGGCGGACTACGCCGAGGGACGGCTGCTCACACCCGGGTCGCCGGCCCCGGAGGCGGTGGACGCGTTCCTCGCCGAGCGCGGGATCCGCTTCACCACCTGGGACGGCTGGTACCGCCTCGACGCCGCCGAGAAGGCGCTGGGCGAGCCGCAGGGCCGTGAGCGCGTGAAGATCGTCGAGCGCGAGGACATGCTGCGGGAGAGCGGCGCGTGAGCCGCTGACCCTCGAGCGGTCGCACCTGGAAGCGTCCGTCCGGCCCGAACAGGGGCCGGACGGACGCTTTTTATGTATATGATCCCACCCTTCACCGAAACATCACATGCCCTTCACGGAAGGGTCATGCAGGGGGGAACGAGATCATGCGCATACGCACCGCCGCCGTCGCCACCACCGCCGTCGCCGGCGCGCTGGCCGCCCTGACGGCCGCCCCGGCCCAGGCCACCGAGTACAGCTCCGCGCTGAAGGTGCGCGGCGTCCAGTACGACGCTCCCGGGTCCGACTCCAACCGGTGCACCACCGGCAACACCGACGAGGAGTACCTGACGGTCAAGAACTACTCGTCGTCCACGACGGTCAACCTCCGGGGCTACGTGGTCAAGGACGCCGCCGGCAACCGCTTCGTCTTCACCGCCAACCACTACCTCCAGCCCGGCGACCACGTGAAGCTGCGCGGCGGCAACGGCACCGACTCCGACCGGTACAACGTCGTCTACCGCGACAACTGCAACTTCCTGTGGAACAACGACAAGGACACGATCTACCTGTACAAGCCCTCCGGTGCCCGCGCGGACGTGCACGCGTACACCAGGAGCGGCTCCGACCCGGACGGCAACGGGTACATCACCTTCCACAAGTGACCGGTCCTCACCCCGCCTCCCGGCGGCGGACCGTCAGTCCGGCAGGACCAGCCGGTCCGTCTCGCCGGGCTGGAGGCGGACGCTCCGGTCCGGCAGATGCACCTCGATCGGGGACCGGCCGGACGAGGGGACGGTGACCTCCAGCAGGCCGCGCTCCAGCCGCAGCCGCACACCCCAGTGGCCGTGGTAGCGCAGGGTGAAACCGTAGGAGGACAGTTCCGGCAGGGGCACCGGGTCGAGCCAGAGGGCTCCGCCGCGGGTCTCCAGGCCGGTCAGTCCGCGCTGGACCAGATCGAGGGTGCCGGCCATGGCGCCGAGGTGGATGCCCTCACCGGTGGTGCCGCCCTGGATGTCGGCGATGTCGGCCTGGAGGGCCTCCTGGCAGAACTTCCAGGCGTCCGCCCGCCGGGCCCGGGCCAGGACCCGGCCGTGCACCAGGCCGCTGAGGGTGGATCCGTGGCTGGTGCGGTGCAGGTAGTGGTCCACCGTGCGCCGCCAGGTCCGCTCGTCCAGGTCCAGGCCCAGCCGGTGGAAGAGGCCCTGGAGTTCGGCCGGTGAGAAGAGGTAGCCGAGCATCAGGACGTCGGCCTGCTTGGAGGCCTGGTAGCGGTTGACGGTGTCGCCCTCGGCCTCCAGGATCCGGTCCAGGCGGCGGATCTCGCCGTACCGGTGCCGGTAGCCGCGCCAGTCGAGTTCGGCGAGTTCGCCGTACCCCTCGAACTGGCTGATGACCCCGTCGTGGAACGGGACGTGCAGGGTGCGGGAGATGTGGTCCCACGCGTCGAGTTCACCGGCGTCCAGTCCGGTCCGCTCGGCGAGTTCCCGGCGGCGGGGCTCGGGCAGCCCGCGCAGCACGTCCACGGTGCGGCTGAGCACCCAGGCGGCGGTGACGTTGGTGTAGGCGTTGTCGTCGAGGCCCGGTTCGGCGGCGTCCGGGTAGGCGTCGTGGTACTCGTCGGGGCCGACCACGCCCTTGATGCGGTACCGGCCCAGCTGCTCGTCGTAGGTGGCCGAGTCGGCCCAGAAGCGGGAGATCTGCAGCAGCATCTCGGCGCCCTTGGTGTGCAGGAACTCCTCGTCGCCGCTGGCCTCGCAGTACTGCCACACGTTGTACGCGATCGCCGAACCGACGTGGTGCTGCAGATGGGAGTGGTCGGGCAGCCAGCGGCCGGAGCGGGGATTGAGGTGCAGCTTCTGGGTCTCCTCCCGGCCGTCGCTGCCGCTCTGCCAGGGGTACATCGCGCCCCTGCGGCCCGCGTCCCGGGCGGCGGCGCGGGCGCGTTCCAGGCGCCGGTGACGGTAGTGCAGCAGGGCGCGGGAGACCTCGGGGAAGTGCAGGTTGAGGTACGGCAGGACGAACAGCTCGTCCCAGAAGACGTGCCCCCGGTAGGACTCGCCGTGCAGTCCGCGGGCGGGGACGCCCACGTCCAGGTCCGCGGTGTGCGGCGAGAGGGTCTGCAGGACGTGGAAGAGGTGCAGGCGCAGGATGCGGCCCGCCTCGCCGGGCACGTCCAGTTCGGCACGCCGCCACAGCTGGTCCCAGGCGGTCAGATGCGGCTCCAGCAGCGCGTCGAAGCCGCCCGCCCGGCCCACCCGGTCGACGGCGGCGTGCAGCGGGTCGCTGATCGCGGGGTCGCGGGAGGTGTGCAGGGCGACGACCTTGTCGACGGTGACGGGGCGGCCGGCGGCCAGGTCGAGGCGGGTCGTCTGCAGGGCGCGCGGGCGGTCGTGGCGGTTGGTGACGGGCGCGGGCGAGGTCAGCCGGGAGGCGAGGGCGATCCGGACGTCCGAGGTACGGGTGCGGCAGCGCAGCCAGACCGTGTCCGCGGTGGCCGTGCCGGTGAGCACATGGGTGAGGTGGCGGCCGTCCAGCTCCCGGTAGCGCGGCACGCCGGCGTTGGTGACGCCGCCGTCGAGCGCCGCCTCGGTCTCGAGGGCGCCGGAGAAGCCCTGGGCGGTGAACTCGGTGCGCAGGCCCGCCAGATGGGGGTCGGCCATGTGCACGAATCGGTGCTGGCGGACGAGGAGTGCCCGTCCCCCGCCGAGGTCGTAGCGCGTCCGGCGTTCCAGCAGCCCGGAGGACAGGTGGAGGGTCTCGCCGTGGTCGAGGACGGTCGCGGTGTCGGGGATGAGCCAGGGCCCGTCCGGCAGGCGGAAGCGCAGCGGCAGCCAGTTCGGCAGGTTGACCATGTCCTCGTTCTCGACCTGCCGTCCGGCCACCTCGGAGGTGAGCCGGTTGTAGCAGCCGGCCGCGTACGTCCCCGGGTAGTGCACGTCGTCCGCTGAGCACTCCGGCAGCGCGCCCCGGGTGGCGAAGTATCCGTTGCCCAGGGTGCACAGCGACTCGCGCAGGCGCGCGTCGGCGGGGTCGTACCCCTCGTGCTCCCAGGTCCAGCCGGTCACTTCGACGCTCCTCCCGCCGGCGGCCGCGACGCGTCCTGCGACGTCCGTACGACGACGTCGACGCCGTGCCGCGGCGGTCCGTCCCGGAGGCGTCACCGACGGTGAGACCCACGCCGGTCGTGGGCCGGACGGCCACCCCGGCCGGGCGTCGCCCCCGAGTACCCCCTGACGGGTGCGGGACACACACCGGCGGGGGCGGTGGACCGGCGGGACCGCCGCCGGGTCCTTCCGCGCACGGGACGGCGCGGGAGGACCCGGCGGCGGTGATCGGGCCGGGGGGCGGGTCAGACCTCCAGTTCGGACTCGATGCGGCGCAACTGGTGCCGCGCCATGGCGAGGTTGGCCCGGCCCGCGTCGAGCACCAGGTACAGGAACAGGCCGTTCCCGCCGCGCCCCTTGAGCAGGCGGATCAGGTGGTACTGGCTGCTGAGGGTGATGAGGATGTCCTCGATCTCCTCGTTGAGGCCCAGGTGTTCCATGGTGCGCAGCTTGGACCGTACGACGTCGGTGTTGCCGGCGGCGGCGATCTCCAGGTTGAAGTCCTTGCCGCCGCCCAGCGTGCCGAGGGCCATGCCGCTGGTGTAGTCGACGAGTGCGGCGGCCGTCGCGCCGTCGATGGAGCCGAGGCATTCCTTGAGCGCGGTCTCGGTGTTGGCCATGGGAGGTGTCCTTTCGGTCGTGACGGGTGATACGGGCCGGCCGCCGGTTCGTGCGGGGGCGTCCGGCCCCGGGGAGGAGTCGGTGGTCAGCCGCCGGGCTGGGGCCGGGGCCGGTGCGCCGGCCGCTGCGGGGTCCGCACCGGGAGGGTGCCGATGGGCCGGGCCGGGTCGGGCGCGGGCGGGGGGTGCTCCGGGGGCGCGGGCCGGTCGGCGTGCCGTCCGCCGCCCGGGCCGGTGCGGGCTTCGACCAGCTCCGCGATCCGGGCGCCGCTGCGGCGGCCCTCCAGGTGCAGCCGGCCCACGTTGACCCGGTCGTCGGCGAGGAGGGTGAGGACGGCGGTGGTGCCGGCCGCGTAGGTGGCGACGTAGCCCCGGCTGCCGCGGACCAGCAGCTCGCGGAACTCGCCGCGGGCGGCGGCGTCCGTCATGCGGTGCGCGACGCCCAGCGAGGCGGCGGTGAGCGCGGCCAGTCCCTCCGGTTCGGTGTCCGGCACGTCGTGGGCCAGGACGAGGCCGTCGACGGTGGCCGCGAGGGAGCCCGCGAGCCGGGGTACGCGGCTGCGGAGCCGGCGCAGTTCGTCCAGTACGTCCGTCTCGACGGCCATGAGCAGTCTCCTTTCGGCACGCTGCCGGCGCGCGCGGATCACAGGGCCTCCAGGGCGTCCAGGAGCCGTCTCAGCAGCGCTGTGTCGGGCTCGTCCCACGTCGCGCCGCCCGCCCCGGGGGCGGAGACGGCGGGCGGGGGTGGCGCGGGCGTGACCAGTCCGTCGGCGGCCAGACGGCGTAGTTCGACGAGGGTGTGGAAGGTGCGGTGGCCCAGGGCCGAGGCGATCTGGGCGGCGGTGCGGACGCCGTCGACCAGGGCGAGGGTGCGACCGCGGCGCGGCGGCAGTCCGGCGGGGCCGGCGCCGGGCAGGCGGACGAGCGGGGCGGTGTCGACGGCCGGGTCGGGCCAGATGCGGTGCAGCAGGTCGCGGCGGCGCCACGACTCGCGCAGGACCGCCGCCACCGGGACGGGGCGGACCGCGCCGAGCCAGTGGACGGCTCCGGGGCGGAAGCGGAGGGTGGCGCCGTCGTGGGCGAGCGCGCAGTACGCGGCATCGAAGAGCGCGCCGAGATGGCACAGTTCCAGCGCCCCGGCGGTCAGGCGCCCGCTGTCCACCAGGTGACGGCCGACGCGGTGGCGGGCCCCGGCCCGCTCGACCGCCTCCCACCAGCCCGACGGGGCGACGGCGCCGCTGCGGGTGAGCAGGTCGCCGAGATCGGGGCTGTACGGGGACTCGACGTGGAGGACGCGTCCCGCCGAGAGGTAGAAGATCCCCGACTCCGTGGACAGGGCCCCGGTGGCGTGGTCGGCCGCGAGGGTGCCGAGGAGTTCCGGGGCGGTCCCGTCGGCGGGCGCCGCCGTGGTCATCCGAGCACCAGCCGGTCCGCCATCTCGGCCAGCCGGATACGGGCCAGCGCGAGGTTGCCTTCGGCGCGGTCGAGCCACAGGTAGAGGAAGACCGTGCTGTCGAAGGCCGTGACGACGAACCGCAGCAGGTGGTACGCGTCGGCGGTGGTGAGGATCAGGTCCTGGACGGGCGGTTCCTCGCCGGGCGCGGAAACGGACCCTGGAGCGGTTGCCGCGCCGGGCGCGGTTGCGGGGCCGGGCGCGGTTGCGGGGCCGGGCGCGGTTGCGGCGCGGGGCGCGCTCGGGGCGCCGTCGGCCGGGGCGAGTGTGCCGCTCTCCATGGCCAGGCGGGCGAGCTCGGCGGTCTCGGCGGCCGTGGCCTCCGCGTCGCCGCCCGGTGCCTCGCCCACCGCGCCGAGGGCGAGCCCGCTGATCCAGTCGGCCACCAGGGCGCCGCGCGCCCCCGGCAGACGCATGGCTTCCAGCAGGCTCTCGTCGATTCCGGGCACGCCGGATCCCCCTTCTCGCACGGCTGTACCGCGAACGTGACTTCGACGCTACGGTGTGTGCTCGACCGAGGTGAGGGCTTTGGCTTTTTCCGGTGGAATATGCACGGGGGAAGGTGCACCCCTGATAGGGTCCGCGCTTTTCCCCGCCCGGCATGAGTCCCGGCACCGGGCGGCACGGACGGGTGCGGGCAGGGCCGGCCCCGATGCGGATGGTGGACCGGCCCTGCCCGCGGGGCCCATTGTGGTGCGGTCCGCGGCGCCGGGACCACGGGTGAAGCGCGTCACCGCGTGTGCGCCGCGCACACCCCGCGCGCGACGGGCCGCGTGCGACACGCCGGACGCCCGCGGCCGCATGGGGGCCCGTAGGAGCCGGGTAGGGGCGGGCCGGACCGCCGCCCGGCGGAACCCCCGTGTCATGTCGCCCGCCGGCGGCGACGATACTGACAGCAGCACGTACCCCCGCTCACCACTGGACCCATGCCGACCTCCCCCGCAGTCCGTCCCACCATCCCTTCCACGGTCTGGCTGACCCGCGGCCGCCACCCCGCAGCCGCGGCCGACCAAAAGCTCCGGCGCGGCCTGCGCCTGCTCAAGGACAGCCACGCCATCGACGACTTCCTCGAACTCCCCGCCTCCGGGACCGCACCCGACCTGGTGTTCGAGGCCAGGCTGCGGGCCGCCGGTGAGGTCACCGTGCGCGCCCGGCTGAGCCTGGGGCCCGGCACGGACGCGGGCCGGGACTGGACGCTGGTCGCCGAGGCGGAACAGCCCTGGGACCCCTCCTGGCCCTCCCCCGCCGCCATGTTCTGGCCACAGGAGCCGGACGCCGAGTGGTACCTCGACGCGGCGACGGGACTGCGGCTGGAGGAGATCAATCCGCTCCCGGAGGACGACAAGGCCGTACGACGGCTGCTGCGGGACTGCGCGCGCGACGCGTGGCGTATCCATGTGCTCGTCCACGAGGCCATGACCACGGACGAGCGCGGCCGGGTGCCGCTCGCGCGCTGGCTGCCGCCGGGGCTGCGGCACCGCGTCGTCGAGCACCGGGCCACGCCTCAGCAGTCGCGGGTGGCGAACTGGGCGCTGCGGGAGTTCGGTGTGGAGGTGCCGCGCGGCGGTGCGGTGGTGCTGCCCGGCGCCCCGGCCCCCGAGGGGTACGACGCCGAGGCCTTCGCCGTGCGGGCGGTGTTCCTCGACGGCACGGAACCGGGCGACCTCATCGACGCGGTGACCCGGTACGACGCGCTGCCGCGCGCGCTGCCGGACGGCGCGCAGGACGCCCTGACCGCGCTGCGGGAGGACTGGCGGCTGCTCACGGTCGAGGAGGAACTGGCCCGCCAGCGGGCGCTGGTGGCCATGTACGCCGAGGCCCTGGAGGCCATGACGAAGTCGCGCGACCTGTACCGGGAGGCCGCCGAACGCGCCAACGAGGCCCTGGCCGCGTTCCGGGACGCGGCCGACGCCCCGGGCACCGGGCGGCCGCCGGCCCCCCGCACGCCGTCCCCCTCCCCCCTCCAGCAGCTGACCCGCACCCTGGAACGCCTCAAGGCCGGCGGCCCCAAGCCCCGCCGGACCACGGCCGAGGAGGCCGGGGACCCGGCCCCCGAGCCGCAGTCGACGACGTCCGACCACTGAGTCCTGTCGGTCGCGTCGGGCGGCGGACGGGGGCGGCGCCCCGGCCACGCGAGAGGGCGCGCGCCACCCCTCAGGACGGTGCGGCCGGTTCGCGGGCGGCCGGAGCGGTCGTCCCGTTACGCGGCGGGCCGCGGGCGTCGGCCGGGGCGGCCGGTGGCGGCCGGCAACGGTGACGCCACCCGGACCACCAGTGCCGCCAGCGCCAGCAGCGCGGCCGCGGCGGCGGCCGTCACGGCGATCCACGGGGGCGCGAGGGCGAGGTCCACCGCCCGGGGCAGGGCCGCCGACGGGAAGGAGCCGCCGTAGGCGTGGGCCCCGGCGAGGACCGCCGGGACCACGAACGCGCCCACGAGCGCCATCGCGCCGGGGCGCACCATCAGGATCAGGGCCAGCACCGTGCAGAGCACCGACAGGCCGACGGTGAAGGCGTGCAGGCGCAGGGGGACGCCGTCGCTCCGCAACGGGAAGTGGAGCACGGCGCACACCGCGAGGGCCGTCGCGGCGATCCATCCGGACCAGACGACCGGCCTGTTCACCGGCTCGGGCGTGCGGTCACGGGTGTGGGTGCCGGGGAGCCGGAACCGCCCGGTGCCGGGCCCGGCGGAAGGGGCGGGGCGGGGGCGCCGGGGCCGGCGGGGGCCCGCCTCACGGGCGGCGGAGCGCAGCCGGCCGGGCCGGCGCGCGGCCTCCGGCTTTGCGCCGGCCTCGGGGCCGGGGCGGGGCGGCGATCCCGTCGCCCGACGGCCGGGGGGCTCGGGTGGCCGGTGGGCGGCCAGACGGTCGATCAGTTCGACCAGTTCGTCGACGGACCGGCCGGTCGCGGCGGCCCGCAGCGCCTCCTCGCGGCAGTGGGGTGCCAGCGGCTCGCTGTGCAGCAGCGCCACCAGCCGGGTGACGTCCTCGACGGAACGGTGGGCCGCCGCCGCACGGATCGTCTCGTCCGCGCTGTCGGCGTCGCGCGGCGGCCGGGTCAGCCGGGCGACGAGGCGGGTGACGTCCTCCACCGACCGGCCGACCCCGGCGGCGCGCAGCGCGTCGACCACGGCGCGGGCGTGCTCGGGCGAGCGCTCCAGCGCGGTGATGAGGTCGACGACCTCCTCCAGCGGCCGGTCCGACACGGCGGCGTGCACCAGGTCGCTGACCGGATCGCCGTACGGCTTCCCGGTGGCGGGGGCGTCGGGATGCGCCGGGCCCGGCGGACGCACGGGGTCCGGCGGCTGTGCGGACTCCAGCGGGTCCACCAGGTCGACGGTGGCGACCGGATCGTACGGGTGCGCGGCGTCCACCGGGTGCGTGCGGTCCGCGGGCTCCGCCGCCCGGCGGCGTGGGCGTGCCGGGTCGAGGCGGTGGGTGCCGGTCGCGGTGACCGTCGTGGCGGAGGGCGGCTCCGATGCGGCCGCCTCGGCGGGTATGACCGGTTCGTTCGAGGAGGAGGACGAAGAGAAAGTGGTCATGGTCGGCTCCCTGGGGAAGGCTGATGACCATTTCTAGGCGCCCCAGGCGCTCGCTGCCACTCGACTGGGCCACCGGTATGACCTGCGAGGATCCGGTGTTTCGCGGGCACGCCGCGGGGCATTCGACGCGGGCGCGCATGGCCGGTCCCCGCCGCCATACCGGCGCCCGGAGCGGGAATCCGCTCGGAGACGGCTGTGTCGCCGCGAGGACCGCGGCGAAGGGTCACTGGAAGGAGGGCGGTCCGTTGGAGAAGACCACCGTGCTGCTGACCGTCGCGGCGGTCCTCGCGGCCGCGCTGCTGGGCGGCGCCGTCGCCGTCCTGGTCCGCCTCGTCCGCACGCGGCGGGAGCTGCGGCGGGCGGGGCTGCCCACGGGGCCGCCCTGGCTGTTCTGGGGCGCGGTCCTGTATCTGGTCATGCCGGCGGATCTGTTGCCCGACCCGATCTACCTGGACGACATCGGCGTGCTGCTGCTCGCCCTGCGCACCATGCGTGGCTCCCTCGGGGCGGGGGTGCCCGGCGCGCCCCCTCGGCGGCGGGGCCGGCACCCCGCCAATGATTACGCTCCGTGAGGAAACCAACCACCCGTTCGATTCGTATAAGTCTCTGGAAGCCAAAAGAAGTCGGCGGACCAAGCGGCGGCGCCCTGTGGGCCGTTGCCTGATCGGCGCAGCACCGACGAGGGAGAGACGATGCAACCGTTCGCGCTCAACTACGCACGTCCGGCGGTGGAGTTGGCCGTTGCCACTCCGTACGCGTATGACTCCGGACTGCAGTTGAACGTACTCGGCGACGGACGGATCGCGGCCTGCGACCACGCTCTGTTGCGTGAGGTGGGGACGACGACGTCCACTGCGGGCTCCAAGACCCACTTCGACGACTGAACGCGGACCGTAGACCATGACCGTGCTGATCCTCACCAGCGAGGAGGATGTGACCGCCGACATGGTGGTGGTCCATCTCAACGGCTCAGGAGTGCCGGTGGTGCGCCTCGACCCCGCCGATCTGACCCACGGCGTCTCGCTGTCCGGCGAGTACGTCCACGGCCGCTTCCGCGGTCATCTCTCCGTCGGGGGGCGGCTGGTGAGCATCAGCGGGCTGCGGTCCGTATGGGTGCGCCGGCCGGGCGTTCCGGCCGGCCGCGCGCCGCAGCCGTCGGCGTGGCTGACGGAGGAGGCCTCGCAGGCGCTCTACGGCATGCTGCGCGGCTGTGACGCGCGCTGGATGAACCACCCGGACGCGGCCCTGCGGGCCCGCCACAAGCCGTGGCAGCTGCGGCTGGCGCAGCGCTGCGGGCTGCCCGTGCCCGCCACGCTGATCACCACGTTCCCGCGTGCCGCCCGGGAGTTCGCCGAGCGGTTCCCGGATCTGGTGGTCAAGCCGGTGTCCGGGGCGCATCCGCAGGATCCGCCCCGGGCCGTGCCGACCAGCCGGGTGGCGCCGGACACGGACTTCTCGGCGGTCGCGTTCGGGCCGACGCTGCTCCAGCGGCGGGTCGCCAAGCGGGCCGACATCCGGCTCACCGCGGTGGGCGAGCGATTGCTGGCGGCCCGCAAGACGACGGCCGCGGACGCGGATCCGCAGGAGGTGGATGTGCGTTTCGCCACTCCCGGCCCGCCCTGGGAGCCGGTCGAGGTCCCGGCGCGCACCGCCGACGCGGTCCGCGCCTATCTTCACCGGGCCGAACTGGCGTACGGGGCATTCGACTTCGCCGAGGACGCCGACGGGACGTGGTGGTTCCTGGAGTGCAATCAGTCGGGGCAGTTCGGGTTCGTCGAGGTGGAGACGGGGCAGCCGATCGCCCGGACCATCGCCGAGTGGCTGTCCCGTCCCGTCCCCGAGGAGCCCGCGGAGCTCGACGAGGCGGGCAGCGCGATGCGGTGAGCGACCGTCACAGGGGGGTCAGTGCGGCCTCGGGCCGGGCAGCATGGCCGTGCGCTGCCAGCCGTTGCCCGGGGACTGCGGCCGGTGGTCGAGGCCGGGGGCGTAACCGGGGGACTGCAGGGGCCGCATGACCAGCTCCAGTTCCCTGCTCACGCGTTCGGCCTCGCGGCGGACCTGTGCGGGCACGTCGCCGCACTCCGCGATGAGTCGGTCGTAGATGGGGGAATCCTGGAACACCCGACAACGTGCCTTTCTGCTCGACGGCCCCGGTGCGGGGACGCAACTGCCGAGTGTAAGCGCCCGTCCACCGTGACGTGGGAATTCCCCGGGACGAGTGACACCCGAGGGGTACCCCGCAGGTGCCGCGCCGGGGGTCCCGGGGGCCGGGGCAGGGCGGTCAGGCCCCCGTCGTCGAGCCGGGGCGGACGATCATCAGGACCGTGACGGTCGCCCACAACAGGTTGAACACCCCCGTGAACATGGCGAGTTGCACGGTGCTCTGCCGGTCGACGGGCCGGTGCCCGTGCAGCTGCCCGATGATGTCGTCCTGACGGGGCAGCACGAAGGCGAGCAGAACACCCGCGGCCGCGGCGGTCAGGGCGATCGAGGTGATGAGCCAGCCGTCGCCCAGGACGCCCATGGCGAGGGCGGTGGCGAGGCCGAGGAGGGGCACGGCGACGCCTATGCGGGCGTAGACCCGGCAGATGCGGTGGAGCAGGGCGACGGTGGTCACGGCCGTCGCCGGGGGCCCGTCGTCCCCGGCCGGGGCGGCACGGCGTACGGCCGGGGGGAACATGCTGGCCGCGACGGTCACGGGACCGACGGCGATGATGGCGGCCAGGACGTGGAGGGACAGCAGGAGCTTGGTCACCGGGGCTCTTTCCATGGTGTGATCGGCGGTGCCGGGCTCACGTTAGGGACCCGCCGGCCGCTCCCCCAGAGGCTGGAACGACAGGATCCAACGGATTCCCGCCAGACGGGGCCGGTGCCGACGGTCGTCGTTCCCGTACGGCCGACCGACCAGCCGGCAGCGGCCGCCGGCCAGAAGGTCTCCCCCAGTCAGAAGCCGTCGTCGTCAGCCGGACGCGCGCTCAGGTCCCGGCCGGATCACGAGGGCGTGTGGCGCGATTGCCGCCGTTGACCGCCCTGTCGGCACCATGTCACCTTCGGACGGCCCCCGCGCCGGGGGCAGTCGTCCAGGGGAGGAACGAACGGTGATCACAGGCAGCGGGCACAGAAGAGGCAGAGGCACCAGGGTCGCCGTCACGCTGACGGCGGTCCTGGTCACGACGGCCATGGCGGGACCGGCCGCGGCAGCCGCCGGCGGTCCGCAGACCGGTGCGCCGGTGACCGCACAGTCGATCGTGATGAGCGACCCCACGCCCGAGGAACAGGAGCAGCTGCGGGCCATCGCCGGTGCCATCTGGACGCCCGAGCTGGCGGTCGGCTGGAACATGAACGCCGAGGTCGCCGACGTACTGTCCACGGCCACCGGTGAGATCCTCAAGTGCAGCGAGGCGTTCGCCCTCGTACCGCGCCCGGTCGGCTTCGTGCCCGGACTCAGTTATCTGGTCAAGTACTGGAAGAACCTTCGGGACTATTTCCTGGCCGTCAAGAGTGACCGGACCTACCGCGCCTGCGTGGTCACCGCCGCGGCCAACTACCGCTCCCCCATCGAAATGGCCTCCATGGGCATCTGACCACCCGGCCGGCGGACCGCGAGCGGCTGCCCAACTGCTGGCCGGCGGCTCGGCCGGCGCATCGCCCTGGTTCTTCCGCTCCACTGCCTCCGCCGTGCCTGGTCCGACCGTCGCGCCGGCGCGGCGGACTGGTGCGCGGTGAGCACCTGGCGGTAGCCCTCGGATGCCACGTGCGGTTCCGCCGGCCGGGAGTGCCTGTTCTGCCGCGGCGTCGACTCCCGTCGCACAGCGACGACGGACCGGGCGTCCTGACGCCGGCCGTTCCGCCCCCCATCAGGTCTTGCTCCGTGTCCGGCGGACGGGCGGACGGGGTGACGTCACTCAGGGGTGCCGAGCGGCGGGTGGTCGAGCACGCGGGGCTTGTACTCGACCAGCTGGATGCGGCCGTCGAAGGTGCGGTGCCCGATCATGTCGAGGGCGACGTCCGGATAGCCGTCGTAGATGCGCTCTTCGCCCGTGGCCCCGGTGATCACCGGGAACATCACGACGCGGAAGCGGTCGACGAGTCCGGCCCGGAGCAGGGACCGGCACAGGCTGAGGCTGCCGATCGTGCTCAGGAACTCCGAGCCGCTCGACTTCATGGCGCGGACCGCCTCGACGGCGTCGTCGCGGACGAGCGTGGCGTTGGCCCACGTCAGCGGCTCCTCGAGCGAGGAGGAGAACACCACCTTGGGCGCCTGCGTGAGCGCGTCGAAGGACGCCTCCTCTTCCGGCCTGAACTCGTCCTGGCCATCCGGGGCCCGGCCTGCGGCGAAGCCCGACATCAGGCGGTAGGTGTTCGCTCCCATCAGGTAGGTGGCCTTGGGCTGTTCGCCGAGCCACGCGAGGTATTCCGGCCCGTCGAGGCCCCAGAGCCCGGGCCATCCCCGCGCCGATGCGCAGCCGTCGAGGGAGGTGATGAAGTCGACGAGAAGCTCCGACATGGCGGTGTCCTTTCGTGGGCTGTCACGAGTTTGGACCGGCCGGTAGCCGCGGACTCATCGGCCGCGCTGTGGAGTGACGAGAAAGCCCCTGGCACTTCAGCCGATCAGGTCGCCGGAGCGGCACGCTCCGGAGGGCCGGGAGCCCTGTCGCCCGGTGGCCTCCGTAACTGACCATGGTGCGCGCGCTGTGGGCGCGGCGACCCAGGCGGGTGCGGGCTTGCTGACGGGGCCGCACAGCCGCCGTCCATATCACCGGCCATGATCCCCGACCGGAGATCGTCTGACGGCAGACCCTAGGGTGGCCGTCATGCACTCCGTGGCGATCCTGGTCCTCGATTCGGTCGTGCCGTTCGACATGGCGGCGCCCCTCCAGGTGTTCGACTGGACTCGACTGCCCGACGGCCGGCACCCCTACCGGGTCCGGCTGTGCGCAGAGCGGCCGGAGGTGGTCGCGGACGGCGGGTTCACCCTGCGGGTCGACCGCGGGCTGGAGGCGCTGGCGGACGCGGACACGGTCATCGTCCCGGGCCGCGCCGAAGGCGCGCCGCCGCCCTCGCCGGCCGTGCTCGCGGCGCTGCGGCAGGCGGCCGGCGCGGGCACCCGGATCGCCTCGGTGTGCGTGGGCGCCTTCGTGCTGGCCGAGGCCGGGCTGCTGGACGGGCTGCGCGCCACCACGCACTGGGTGGCCGCCGCCGAACTGGCCCGCGCCTTCCCGCGCGTCGACGTGCAGCCGGACGTGCTCTACGTCGACAACGGGCAGATCCTCACCTCGGCCGGCGCCGCCGCCGCGCTGGACATGTGCCTGCACATGATCCGCCGGGACCTGGGCTCGGCCGTGGCCGCGAACGCCGCCCGGATGTCGGTGATGCCCCTGGAGCGGGAGGGCGGCCAGGCCCAGTTCATCGTGCACGAGCACCCGCCCGTGCCCCGCGGATCTGATCTGGAGCCCGTGCTGGACTGGATCGAGGACAACCTGGCGCACGAGGTCACGCTCGGCGCGATGGCGGCCCGCGCGGGGATGAGCGAGCGCACCTTCAGCCGCCGTTTCCGCGAGCAGACGGGCACCACGCCGTTGCAGTGGCTGCTGCGGGCGAGAGTGCGGCGTGCCCAGTACCTGCTGGAGAACAGCGACTACACGGTCGAACGGATCGCCCAGCAGTCCGGGTTCGGGTCGCCCACGGCCTTCCGCGAGCGGTTCCGCAAGGTGGTGGGCACCACGCCGTACGCCTATCGCTCGACGTTCAACGGCAGGCGCGGCGCCACCGCGGGCAGCGCGTAGGCCCCCGGACGGCGGTCCAGCGGTCCGGCGGTCCGGCGGCTCAGCCGGCCAGGGGCAGGCCCTCCCCGTCCGCCGCCGGGGTCCGGCCGTCCGTGGGTCGCGCCCCGGCGAGCAGGGCGTCCGCCCGGGCTATGGCGTCGCGGAGGACGGGCGTGCCCATCATCACGCAGAGCCGGTGCGTCACGTCGTCGAGTTCCCGCGCCGCCGCGGGCGAGTACCGCTCCGCCTGGGCGATCCGCAGCGTCGCGTAGCGCGTCAGCACCTGCCTGACGACCTTGGGTGCCGGCTTGACGACTGTGGGTTCCGGTCTGACGGCCTTGGCTTCCGGTCCGAGCACGAAGCGCCCCTCTCTCTGGTTTCCGCTGCGTATGCCCCGACCAGGCGGAAGCACTCACCCCATTTCCTCCACCGACCGCATTTGACCGAAAACTGTCGTCTACTGACCGTCTCAGGCGACCTGTCCGCTGTGCAGCGCGGTGTACGCCCCGCCCCGGCGCAGCAGCTCCTCGTGTGTGCCGATCTCCTGGATCCGCCCGTCCGCCATCACCACGATCCGGTCGGCGCCGCGCACGGTGGAGAGCCGGTGCGCCACGACGAACGTGGTGCGCCCGCGCAGCAGCCGGGCCAGCGCCTCCTGCACCAGCGCCTCCGAGCGGGTGTCCAGCGCCGACGTCGCCTCGTCCAGGACCAGCACCTTGGGGTCCCGGATCAGGGCGCGGGCGATGGCGAGGCGCTGGCGCTGGCCGCCGGAGAGGCGGGCGCCACGCTCCCCGACGAGGGTGTCGAGGCCCTGGGGCAGCCGGTCGACGAACTCGAGCGCGTTGGCGTCGCGCAGCGCGGCCCGTACCGTCGCCTCGTCGGCGTCGTCCATGCCGTAGGCGACGTTCTCCCGGACGGTGCCGTCGAAGAGGATCGACTCCTGGGGCACCACCGACAGGAAGCGCCGGTAGGTGCGCAGGTCGAGGCTGTTCATGTCGGTCCCGTCGAGCAGCAGCCGGCCCGAGGTCGGGCGGATGAAGCCGATGACGAGGTTGAGCACCGTGGACTTGCCCGCGCCCGAGGCGCCCACCAGCGCGATGGTCTCGCCGGGCGTGACGTCGAGGGTGAAGTCCCGTACGGCGGGCCGCTCGTCGGTGTCGTAGGCGTGCCCGACGCCCTCGAAGGTGATGGCCCCGCGCAGTGCGGTGACCTCCGACTTGCCCTCGTTGTCCTCCAGTTCGGGAGCCTGTAGGACCTCGCCGACGGAGCGTACGGACTCCAGCCCCTTGGTGATGACCGGGGCCAGCCCCGCCAGCGTCGTCGTCGAGTTGGTGAGCGTGGTCAGGAAGGCGCTGAGCATCACGACGTCGCCGGGCGTGACGCCCCAGACCTCGTAGTACGAGATCAGGGCCGCGCCGGTCAGCACCAGCACGCCGACCACGTTGAGCACAACCCAGGACAGCGAGCCGAAGCGGCCGTTGACCAGGTCCAGGCGCATCCCGGAGGTGAGCAGCCGGTTCAGGGTGCCGTCCATGCGGCGCAGGGCCTTGCCCTCCAGGCCGTGGGCGCGGGTGACGGGGATGAGCCGCGTCATCTCCGTCACCCGGGAGGACAGCGCCTCCACCTCGTGGCGGAAGTGCTCGTTGTGGGTGCGCAGCCGGGCCCGGAGCTTGGCGACGAGCACGGCCGCGGCGGGCACGACGACCAGGAAGACGGGGAGGAACTCGGGGGTGCGGACGGCGATGATGACGAATCCGCCGGCGAGCACGGTGAGCGCGCCGAGCCCGAGTTCGGCGGTCTGCTGCACCATCTGCTCGACGGTCTCCACGTCGCGCACGACCTTGGCCTGGAGCACACCGGCGCTGACGCGGGAGTGGTAGCCGATGGAGAGCTGCTGCATGCGGGTGCACAGGGCGGAGCGCAGCGCGGTGCCCATGCGGCGCACGCTGCCGTACAGCAGGCGGACGTACAGCAGGTGCAGGGGGTAGTTGACCACCAGGATGAACATGATGACGCCGGTGCTGGTCCAGAGCCGGGAGACCGGCTGGTGCTGCACGACGGTGTCGATGATGGAGGCGGTGATCAGGGGCAGCAGCCAGATGGGGCTGTGCTTGACGGTGAAGACGACGACGGCACCGGCCAGGCGTCTGCGGTCCGCCCTGAGCAGATAGGCGAGGGTGCGGATCGGGTGCTCGCCCCGGTAGCGGTGGTCGAGCGGTCTTTCCGGCGATGTCGCCATCGGTGGTGGTCCTCCCCGGAGTACATGGTCAGCAAGCGCTTTCTCTGCGGCGCCAGGAGTAGACCAGGCGTGCGGGGTGCCGCGTCGGCGGCGTCCACCGCCTGAGACGGGCCGCCGGTCTCAGGCGGCGTCCAGCTCGGCGATCTCCCCGGCCGTCAGCACCAGGTCGGCGGCGCGGACCGAGTCGCGGACGGACTCCGGCCGGCTCGCCCCCGGAATCGGCACGACGACCGGCGACTTGGCGAGCATCCACGCCAGGCACACCTGGTGCGCGCTCACCCCGTGCGCCTGCGCGATCCGCGCGAAGGCGGCGTGGGCGGAGCCGAGTTCACCGGCCCGGGAGATGCCGCCGAAGGGGCTCCAGGGCAGGAACGCGATGCCGAGCTCGTCGCACAGGCGCAGCTCCGGCTCGCTGGAGCGGAAGGCCGGGGAGAACTGGTTCTGTACGGAGACCAGCCGGCCGCCGAGGATCTCGTCGGCCTGCCGGATCTGCTCCGGGTCGGCGTTGGAGACGCCGGCCATGCGGATCTTCCCCTCGTCCAGCAGTTCGCGCAGCGCGCCGACGGACTCCGCGTACGGGACCCGGGGGTCGGGCCGGTGGAACTGGTACAGCCCGATCGCCTCCACCCCCAGCCGGCGCAGCGACGCCTCGCACGCGCGCTTCAGGTGCGCGGGGCTGCCGTCCCGCGTCCAGCTGCCGTCACCGGGGCGCAGGTGACCGCCCTTGGTGGCGACCAGGACCTCGCCGCCCCGCTCGTGGGAGGCGAGGGCCTTGGCGATCAGGATCTCGTTGTGTCCGACCTCGTCGGCGCCCAGGTGGTAGGCGTCCGCGGTGTCGATCAGCGTGACGCCCGCGTCCAGGGCGGCGTGCAGGGTGGCCAGGGAGCGGGCCTCGTCCGGGCGCCCTTCGATCGACATGGGCATGGCGCCCAGTCCGACGGCGCTGACCTCGACGTCACCGATACGGCGGGTGTGCATGAGCGCGTGACCTCTTCCGGCTGTCTCGTCGCGCGGTGCGCGGTCTGGAAAGGCGTGGGCAGAGCGCGTACCAGCCTGGTCGTGGTCAGGCCGGAAATCCAATAGAAGAAAGCGAACGCATTCAGCAGACGGGGCACTGAATCGGGGATCCGTCGGCGATGCCGCCGCCGCGCGGCTGTCGGTGCCCGGCGTTACGCTGCGCGGAGCCGATCCTTCGCACCCTTACGGGAGGTACTCATGGCCTCGGTCCTCAACCCGTACTTGAGTTTCGACGGGGACGCACGGCAGGCGATGGAGTTCTACAAGGACGTCTTCGGCGGCGAGCTGCGCCTGAACACCTACGGCGAGTTCGGCCAGCCGGGCGCGGAGAACGCCGACAAGATCATGCACGGCATGCTCCGGACCACCGACGGCTTCACCCTCATGGGCGCCGACATGCCGCCGGGCATGGAGCACGCACCGGGCAACGCCTTCGCCGTGAGCGTCAGCGGCGACGACGAGAGCGCGCTGCGCGGTTACTGGGACAAGCTGTCCAGCGGCGGCTCGGTGTCCGTGCCGCTGGAGAAGCAGATGTGGGGAGACGTGTTCGGGATGTGCACGGACCGCTTCGGCGTCCCGTGGATGGTCGACATCACCCAGTCCGAGGGCTGAGCCCACCGGCGGACCGGCTCGGGGGCCGGCCGCCGCCCCGCGACCGCCGCTCGGCGCGCCGTCCCGCGCCCGCACCGTTCCTCGGCGCGCCGCCCCCGCACGCTGGCTCCGCGCGCGCCGCCCCGCTCGGCACGCCTCCCCGCGTGCGCCGCTCCTCGGCAACCGCCCAGCACGCGCACCGCACACGCGCACCGCCCCGCACGCACACCTCCTCACGGCGCCCCCACCGGCGCGCACCGCCCCGCGCGCCCGCGCACTGGACCGGCGCACCGGCGCCCGGCGGTCACCGGCACCGTGACCGTGACCGGGCGCTGCCCGAACGCTCCGGAGAGCAGGACCGCCGCTCCCCCGGCCGCGCCACCCCCGCAGGCCATCGGACGATCCCGACCGACCCCGGCCGATCCAGGCCGATCCCGACAACCAGCTGTTGACATCGCTTTCCGGCAGGGATCATCGTTTCCACGCGGAACGCCAACCGCGTCGGTGGCACGCGACAGGCATGGACGGCCCGGCTGGGAACGCCGGGCCCGGGAGAGGCGGCGGCATGCGGATCGGACTGCTCGGCACCGGCCCCTGGGCGCAGTTGGCACACGCCCCCGCGCTGAGCGGGCACGAGGACCTGGAGTTCGCCGGTGTGTGGGGCCGCCGGCCCGAGGCCGCCGCCGAACTCGCCGGGCAGCACGGCACCCGGGCCTACGACGACGTGGAGGACCTGTTCGCCGACGTGGACGCCGTCGCCGTCGCGCTGCCGCCGGCGGTGCAGGCGGAGCTGGCGGTGCGCGCGGCGCGGGCGGGGTGCCATCTGCTGCTCGACAAACCGCTGGCGCCGACGGTCGCGCAGGGGCGGGCGGTGGTCGAGGCGGCCGCGGAGGCGCAGGTCGCCTCGGTGGTCTTCTTCACCACCCGGTTCCAGCCGGGACCTCAGGCCTGGATCACCGAACAGGCCGCCGCCGGCGGCTGGTTCACCGGGCGGGCACAGTGGCTCGGGGCGGTGTTCACCGACGACGGCAGCCCCTTCGCGGCGTCGCCCTGGCGGCGGGAGAAGGGCGCATTGTGGGACGTCGGCCCGCACGCCCTGTCCGTGCTGCTCCCGGTCCTCGGCGACGCACGGCGGGTGACGGCGGCGGCGTACGGTCCCGGTGACACCGTCCACCTCGTCCTGGACCATGCGAGCGGCGCGTCGAGCAGCCTCACCCTGAGCCTGACCGCTCCCCGGGCCGCCGCCGGTGCCGAGGTCGAACTCCGCGGCGAGGCGGGGGTCACGGTCCTCCCGGAGGCCACGGACGGAGCGGTCCCCGCGCTCACCCGGGCCCTGGACGCCCTTCTCACCGCGGCCTGCACCGGCACTCCCCACCCCTGTGACGCGGCGTTCGCCCTCCGGGTCACGGAGATCCTCGCCACGGCGGAGACGGCGCTCCACGGCGCAACGCGCTGACCCGGCCCGCAGCCGGTGCCCCGCACCCGATCCCGACACCACGAGCACCAGCACCAGCACCAGCTGCGCAGTGGAGCGCTCCCACTGCGCAGCGTGCTCACCCGGCCCGACCACCTTAAGTCACCCTTAAAGGCCGGTTAAGCACTCGTGGGCTCTTCGTCATTGTTTCAAGTAGCCCCAGGTCAGAGCGTGTTGAGGACAAGTCGGACCATTGGCGGGGTCCGTCGCGGTCCCTACCATCGAGAGCGCGCGCCGGTCCCGACGTACGGCATGAGAGCGCTCTCAGGCAGTGCGTCTCTGGTGTCCGTGCCTCCCCGTCGGCCGGCGTGGTCCGAAAGCCGCACGAGTCCCCAGGAGACCCCCCACATGACTCCTCGCCACCAGCGCACCCTCGGCCGCCGCAAGGTCCTCTTCGCCCTCGGCGGCGCGGCCGTGGCCGTCCCCGCCGCGGCGGCGCTCGCCCCCCACGCCCTCGCCGGGCAGTCCGGTGAGCCGAAGGCCACCGCGGCAGCGGCCGGGCCGCTGCCGCTGACGATCGCCAACAGCACCGGTTCCTTCGGCAACGAGAACGTGCACCTCTACATCGTGGGCAACGCCGACGGCCGTCAGGTCCGCGTCACCCCCGAGGGCACCCTCGCCCCGATCGCCGCCTCGGACAACGGCCCCGACGGCTTCACCGACTACGCGATCAGCCTGGCCGGCAGCGGCGAGACGAAGCTGTCCCTGCCGTACATGTCCGGCCGGATCTACGTCTCCCTCGGCGAGAAGCTCAAGTTCAAGGCGGTCACCGACGGCAACGGCAACGCGGCGCTCCAGTACCCGGCCGGCTGGGTCACCTCGGACCCCAACTACGGTGTGCTGCACGACTGCGCGGAGTTCACGTACAACTCCTCGGGCATGTTCTGCAACACGACGATGGTCGACATGTTCAGCGTGCCGCTGAGCATCCGGCTCACCGGCGCCAAGGACCAGACGACGGGCACCGTGCGCGAAGGGGGCCGTGCCGCCGCGTTCGCCGCCGTCAAGCAGGTGGAGGCGTTCTCCCGGCTCGTCGTGGACGACACCCGGATCATCGCCCCCGGCCACGGCCTGGACGCCGGTCTGTTCGCCAAGGACTACCTCGCCCCGTACATCGACGAGGTGTGGAGCACCTACACCGGCAAGGACCTCAGGATCACCACCAACGCCGGGACCTTCACCGGCCGGGTGCGCGGCGACCGGTTCACCTTCGACGGGCCCGCCCAGGTCTCCTTCGGCAAGCCGTCCACCCGGGACGTGCTGTTCTGCGACGGCGCCCTGGCCGCGCCCAACGACGGCACCACCGGTCCGGTCGCCGCGGTGCTGGGCGCCGGCTTCAACCGCTCGACGCTCCTCAGCCACCCCGAGCAGCCGACCACCGACCCCTCGGTCTTCTACGGCACCGAGCTCACCAACCACTACTCCAAGGCCATGCACACGGCCACCGAGGACGGCAAGGCGTACGGCTTCGCCTTCGACGACGTGGCCGACTTCGCCTCGTACATCCAGGACACGGCCCCGACGGGCCTGCGGCTGACGCTCACGCCCTTCTAGGCCCTGCCGTCGCCCCCTCGGGCGGACGCCCCCGGGGTGCGCCGCCCGGGCCGGCACCTCGGGAGCAGGTTTCCCGTCGGCCCGGGAAGGTACCCCGGGAAGCCAGGAGGCGGCCCTTCACCGCGGTGCCGCGAGCGTTCCGGATGCACGGCGGGCTCCCGCGTTGAATGGTGATATCGGACCCGATGACAGCACCGGGGCCGCAACAGTGATCCGGACCCGAGGAGCCAGAAGATGTCGACGTCCCAGCCCGACGCGTCCCGGCGGCCCGAGGACCGCGCCACCCCGGACAGCCTGCTCCACGCCCGCACCGGCACGGATGTGTCGCCGGAGGACCTGGTCCTTGCCTCGGGCAAGGACCTCACCCCGCGCAACCTCGACTGGGCGCGGCGGAAGCTGGCCGAGGAGGGGCCCGCCGCCCTCGACAAGATCCTTCCCTGAGATGCCCCAGGCCGTGCCCGCACGGCGGAAGAGCGCCGCCGGTCCGGTGCGAGGGCGCACCCGGACCGGCGGCGCTCTGCGTGTCAGCTTCTGTCCGCGTCGTCCGGGAGCGCCGCCCCGTCCTCGACGACGTGCATCGCGGCCTCCTCCGCGCCCGCGGCGCCTCCGTCGATGCCGACGTCCTCGGCGACGCTCTCCTTCGTGGTGTCGGCGTGGGCGCCCTCGTCGGGGGCGACCAGGCGTCCGGCCCGGCCGGTGCCCGCCTCCGGATCGACCGGCTCGCCCTCGCCGCCGGGCAGGTCACCCACACCGTCCCCCTCGGGCCCGGACGTGTCCGGCACCTCCTGGGCCAGCCGTTGGTCCAGGCTCTCCCCTTCATGCTGCTCGGCGGCCGTGGTGCCGTACTTGGTGACGCCGAGCGGCTTCTCCGGCGGGGAGTAGCCCTCGTCGAGGGTGTCGTCGTAGGTCCGTTCGTCGACGGCGTCCTGCATGTCGAGCGGCGCGGCGTCCTCCTGCTCCTCGTTGCTGCCGGTGGGCTGGTACGCGTCGTCGGCCATCGGTTCGGTGCCCATGACTGCCTCCCTGTCACGCTGCGTCGGCTCGTTCCTCCGCGGCTGCCGGATCCGCCGCGGGTGTCAGATCCGCGTTTCCCGTCACGCGATCTCTAACCCAGTGCGCCGGACGACAGGGGACGTCAGCCGTGGTGAGCGGGTCACACGGGCGCGTTCGGCCCGTCCGGCCGGGACCGCCGCCGCTCGACCACGGTGAGGCTCAGCCGCCGGACGTCCGTCTCGGTGAGCCGCTCGTATCCGTCCTCGGTGATGACCGACACGACCGGGAAGATGCGGCGGGCGACGTCCGGGCCGCCGGTCGCGGAGTCGTCCTCGGCCGCGTCGTAGAGCGCCTCCAGGGCGGCCAGGACGGCCTCGTCGCGGGCCATGCCGGGCCGGTACAGCTTCTTCAGCGCTCCCCTGGCGTACGGCGATCCGGAGCCCTCCGCGTGGAAGGCGGACTTCTCGTAGCGGCCGCCGGCGGCGTCGAAGGAGAAGATGCGGCCCCTGCCGCCCCCGGGGGCGGTGGTGTCGTAGCCGGCGAGCAGCGGGACGACGGCGAGGCCCTGCATGGCCTGGGCGAGGTTCTGCCGGATCATGGCCGCCAGCCGGGTCGCCTTCGCCGTGAGGGTCATGGGGATGCCCTCGATCTTCTCGAAGTGGGCGAGCTCCACCTGGTAGAGCCGCACCATCTCCAGGGCGATCCCCACGGTGCCGGCGATGGCGATCGCGGTGTGGTCGTCGGCGGGCAGCACCTTCTCCAGGTCCCGCTGGGCGATCAGGTTCCCCATGGTGGCCCTGCGGTCGCCGGCGACCAGCACGCCGTCGCCGTAGGTGAGGGCGAGGATCGTGGTGCCGTGCGGGGCCTCGGGGGCGCGGACGCCCCGGTGCGGGGTCCCGGTGGCCAGCAGTTCGGGGCGGTGGGCCGCCAGGAACTCGGTGAAGGACGAGGTGCCCGGGGTGAAGAACTCCTCCCCCAGCCGTCCCTCGTGATCGCTCGCCGCCATGCCGTACTCCCCCCTCGTCGCCCCTCCGCGTACCGACAACCGGACTCCTACCTGGTCCGGGCGCGCCGGAAACACCCGCCCGTGGCCGGGGGACGGCCGTCACCCGGGCGCGGGGGCGATGCGGGCCTGGAGGTCGCCGATCCGGTGGACGGGCCAGCCACGGGCGTAGCCGGGCGGTGTGCCGCCGGGGCCGGTGAGCGTGGCGACGGGGACGCGGTCCGCGGTGCGCAGGATCTCGGCGACCGTGGTGTTCTCGTTGTTCCCGGCGGTCGCGCCGGAGGAGCAGCCCGCGTAGTAGCCGAGGGGGATGGCCTCGTGGCCGGTGATCAGACAGGGCGGGCGGACACCGAGCCGGTGCAGCTCAGCGGCCATGCGGGCCCAGTCGCGGCGGCTGTCGAGGTTGCGGTCCACGGTGTGGACGAGGACGGTCAGCTGCACGGTCAGATGGCCGGCCAGCCCGAGCGCGACCAGGGCCCTGGCGGCCGGCCGCCACCTCCCGCGCGGTGCGGTGACGAGGTACCACAGCGCGTCGGCGACCGGGACCGCGAGCAGGGCGTAGGCGGGCTGGAGGAAGCGGGGCGCCGCGTAGCCGATCATGAACAGGTACGGCAGCGCGGCGGTGGTGGCGCAGGCCAGGGGGACGGCGGTGCGCGGGGTGCGTCCGGCGCGGACCGCGACGACCAGTGCGAGGACGGCGAGCAGCGGCAGGACGAACCACCACAGGGTGATCACCGGGTGCGGCATCGCCCCCGTGCAGGGCCGGCACAGGGCACGGCCGCCCAGGCTGCGCAGCTGGTCGTCGACGGCGATCTGCACGCCGAGCCCGCCCTGGACGCGGGAGGCCTCGGCCAGCCGCTCCCCCAGGCCGCCGAACCCGGCGTACGCCTCGATCACCCACTCGGCCGCACCCGCCACCAGTCCGCCGGTGAGGGCGAGCAGCAGCCGCCCGTGCCGGGCGAGCAGGGCGAGCACGAGGAGCGGGACGGCCACCCAGACGGCGTCGGTGGGCCGCATCCAGGCCATGAGCGCCGCCCCCGCCACGACGCCCCACAGCGGGCCGCCGGCCGTAGGGTCCCCGCGGTGGCGCAGGAAGCAGCCGACGGTGATCAGCGCGCCGAGGGCGACCCAGTAGTTGGGCATGGCCTGGGGGCCGTAGAAGAGGGTCACCCACAGGGAGGCGAAGAAGGCGCCGGCGGTGACCAGGACCCGGGTGGGGAACAGGCCGCGCCAGGCGCGCAGGGCGAGGTAGAGCCCGAGGCCGGAGAGCGCGGCGAGGTGGACGCGCAGCAGCACCGTGGACGAGGACCAGGACGCGATGGGCGCCACCAGCAGGGACACGCCCCGGGAGCGGGGGGCGCTGAAGAAGGCGGCCGGGTGGTGGGAGGTGACCTGGCTGATGTAGACGACCTCGTCCCAGCCGAAGCCCAGCACCGGTCGGACGAGGGCGAGTTGGGCGAGGGTGAAGACGGCGGCGAGCACCGCGAGCGGCCGCCTGCCGCCGGGTGCGCGCGGGGGCGCGAGCGGTCCGGGCCGCTGCTTCTCGCGGCGCCGGGCGCCGGCGAGGAGGGCGCCGGGGCCGTCGGTCATCGTCCGTCCCTCGCTCCCGCGCGTCATGGGTCCCGGGTGCCCACCGGCCGTACGTTCCAGGGACCGGGGGACCAAGGGGCCGGGGCTTTTCCGGAGAACACGGACAAGCTAACCCGCTCGGGGCGGGCACGCAGGGCGGGATACGCCCAACCGCGTCACCCGCCCCGGGTGCCCCGGGTGCTCCGGGTGCCCGCCGCCGGTCAGCGCGGGTGCGGTCCGCGGTGCGGGGGCTGCGCGGGCGCCGGGCGCGGTACGGGCGGCGGGACGGGCCGTTCGACGGGGGCGTCCTTGCGCACGGTCAGCTCCGTGCCGTGGTGACGGAGGGTCAGCGGCGGGCCGGAGCGCAGGGTGTAGGTGGCCCGGTCGGGGGTGACCTCGACGCGCAGGCACCGGCCGAGGAACCGCAGGGTGAAGGCCAGGCGGCCGAGCCTCGGCGGCAGCCGCGGGGTGAAGCGGAGGCTGCCGTCGTCCCAGCGCAGGCCGCCGAACCCGGCGACCAGGGCGGTCCAGGTACCGGCCAGGGAGGCGATGTGCAGTCCGTCCCGGGTGTTGTGCTCCAGGTCCGCGAGGTCCATCAGGGCGGCCTCGGCGGTGTAGGCGTGGGCCAGGTCGAGGTGGCCGGTGCGGGCGGCGAGGACGGCCTGGACACAGGCGGACAGCGAGGAGTCCCGTACGGTCAGCGGCTCGTAGTAGGCGAAGTTGCGGGCGATCTGCTCGTCGTCGTGGTTCTCCTCGAAGAAACCGGCGCAGGTGTGCATCGCCAGCACCAGGTCCGCCTGTTTGATCACCTGTTTGCGGTAGAGGTCGAAGTAGGGGAAGTGGAGCATCAGCGGGTACTGGTCGGCGCGGGTGCCGGCGAAGTCCCAGCGCTGGTAGCGGGTGAACCCGGCGTGCTGTTCGTGGACGCCGAGTTCGTCGTTGTAGGGGACGTGCACGGCTTCGGCGGCGTCCCGCCAGCCGGCGCTCTCCTCCTCGTCGACGCCGAGCTCCGCCGCCCGGTCGGGATGGCGTTTGCAGGCGTCGGCGGCGGCCAGCAGGTTCGCCCGGGCCATGAGGTTGGTGTACGTGTTGTCGTCGGCGACGGCGCTGTACTCGTCCGGTCCGGTGACCCCGTCGATGTGGAAGACGCCCCGGTCGTCGTGGTGGCCGAGGGAGCGCCACAGCCGGGCGGTCTCCACCAGCAGTTCCACGCCGGTGTCGTGTTCGAAGCGCTCGTCGCCGGTGGCCTGGACGTAGCGCACCACGGCGTCGGCGATGTCGGCGTTGACGTGGAAGGCGGCGGTGCCGGCGGGCCAGTAGGCGGAGCCCTCCGATCCCTCGATGGTGCGCCAGGGGAACGCGGCGCCGCGCAGGCCGAGTTGGGTGGCGCGCTCCCGGGCGACGGGCAGGGTGGTCTGCCGCCAGCGCAGCGCCTCGGCGGCGGCGTCCGGCGCGGTGCAGATCAGCAGGGGCAGCACGAAGACCTCGGTGTCCCAGAAGGCGTGGCCGTCGTAGCCCGAGCCGGTCAGTCCCTTGGCGGGTATCGCGCGCCGTTCGGCGCGGGCGCCGGCCTGCAGGACGTGGAAGAGGGCGAAGCGGACGGCCTGCTGGATCTCCTCGTCGCCGTCGACCTCGACGTCGGCGCGGGACCAGAAGTCGTCGAGGTAGGCCCGCTGTTCGTCGAGGAGGCCCTGCCAGCCGCTGTGCCCGGCCGCGGCCAGGGCCGCCTCCACCTGGTCGCTCATCGCGGGCCGGGAGCGGGCGCCGGACCAGCCGTGGGCGACCAGTTTCTCCACCCGCAGCCGCTGTCCCGGTTCCAGCACCGAGGTGACGGTCAGCCGGGCCACGTCCACGTTGCTCTCGCAGCCGGTGGTGGTCCGTTCGGGGCCGTCGACGGTGTGGTCGGCGGCCACGGCGACCCTGAGGCCGCTGCGCCGGGTGCGGTGCACCAGACGCAGCCGCAGGTCCCGGGCGACGTCCTCCTCCGGTTCCAGCGGCGACTTCAGGGCGCGGGCGGCGCGCGGGTCGCCGTCCGGTCCCGGCAGGCTCTCGTTGGCGACCAGTTCGGACTGCACCACCACACGCGTGCGGCGGTCGACGGGCTCGACCTCGTAGGCGACGGCGGCGACGGCCCGCTGGGTGAGGGAGACCAGGCGGGTGGAGCGCACCCGGACCGTGGACCCCGCCGGGGAGGTCCATTCGCAGACCCGCTCCAGGACGCCCCGGCGCAGGTCCAGGGTCCGTTCGTGGCTGACGAGCCGCCCGTAGCGCAGGTCGAACGGCTCGTCGTCGACCAGCAGCCGGATCACCTTGCCGTTGGTGACGTTGATGACCGTCTGGCCCGACTCCGGGTAGCCGTAACCGGCCTCGGCGTAGGGCAGCGGGTGCAGTTCGTGGACGCCGTTGAGGTAGGAGCCGGGCAGGCCGTGCGGTTCGCCCTCGTCGAGGTTGCCGCGCCAGCCGACATGGCCGTTGGACAGCGCGAACACCGACTCGCTCTGCGCGAGGACGCCGAGGTCCAGGCTGCGTTCGCGGACGGTCCACGGTTCGACGGCGTACGCCCGCTGTGTGATCACTGCTCACCCCCGAGTTCGGCCAGGTCGGTCACGACCCGGTCGGCGCCGTGCGCGTACAGGGCGTCGGTCTGGCCCACCCGATCCACACCGACGACGTATCCGAAGTGCCCCGCGCGGCCGGCGTCCATGCCGGCCAGCGCGTCCTCGAACACGGCGGCCCGGGACGGTTCGACACCGAGGTCCCGGGCGGCGGCGAGGAAGGTGTCGGGCGCCGGCTTCCCGGGCAGCCCCCGCTCGGCGGCGACCACTCCGTCGACGCGCACGTCGAAGAGGTCCTCGGCGCCGATCGAGCGCAGGACGTCACGGCAGTTGGCGCTGGAGGAGACGATCGCGGTGCGCAGTCCGCGGGCGCGGACCGCCGCGAGGTAGCGCAGGGTGCCGTCGTATGCCTCCACGCCGTCGGTGCGGATCCGCTCCAGCAGCAGGTCGTTCTTGCGGTTGCCGAGGCCGTGGACGGTGCGTGCGTCGGGCGGATCGCCGGGGTCCCCCTCGGGCAGTTCGATGCCGCGGGAGGCGAGGAAGGTGCGCACTCCGTCGGCACGCGGGCGGCCGTCGACGTACTCGTCGTAGTCGGCGTCGGTGAAGGGCCGGAAGGCGTCGCCGTCCCGTTCGCGGAGGAAGGCGTCGAACATTTCCCTCCAGGCGGCCGCGTGGACGACGGCCGTCCTCGTGACGACGCCGTCGAGGTCGAAGAGGCAGGCGAGGATGTCATCGGGCAGACCCAGATCCGTCATACAGGACACCGTTCCCCATACGGCGCCGAACAGTGAGTGGCGCGGGCCACATGGCGGCGGTCCGCCGGCTGCGCAAGTGACACACTTTCCCCTGTGGCACTGACTTTCGACGACCTCCTCCGCCGTGCCCGCTCCCTGCCCCGGGACGGCCGGCGCGCCCTCCTCGGCATCGCCGGCAGCCCGGGCGCGGGCAAGTCCACGCTCGCCGCACACCTGGTGCGGGAGCTGAACGGCACCGGCGCACCGTGGGCCGCGCACGTCCCCATGGACGGCTTCCACCTCGCCGACGCCGAACTCGACCGTCTGGGCCGCCGGGACCGCAAGGGTGCCCCGGACACCTTCGACGCGGCCGGCTACGCGGCCCTGCTGCGCCGACTGCGCGAGGAGACGTACGACGTGGTGTACGCGCCCGGCTTCGAGCGGGAGCTGGAGCAGCCGCTCGCGGGGGCCGTGCCGGTGCCGCCGAGCGCCCGGCTGGTGGTGACGGAGGGCAACTATCTTCTGCTGGACACCGGTGCCTGGACGCGGGTGCGGGCGCAGCTGGACGAGGTGTGGTTCTGCGCGCTGGACGAGGAGGAGCGGCTGCGCCGGCTGATCGCCCGGCACGAGGAGTTCGGCAAGAGCCACGAGGAGGCGGTGGCCTGGGTGCTGCGCACCGACCAGCGCAACGCCGAGCTGATCGACCCGACTCGGGACCGGGCCGACCTGGTGGTTCCGCCGTCCGCGCTGCCGGAGGCGTCCCGGCCGGTGGGACCGGCTGGACGGAGTGCGGCCTCCTGACGCAGGCTCTGCTGTCGTGATCAGAGAAGCCACCGTCGACGACGTCCCCGAGATCCGCGCGATGATCCGCGAACTCGCCGCCTACGAGAAGGCCGCCGAGCAGGCCCGCGCCACCGAGGAGCAGCTCCGCGCCGCCCTGTTCGGCGACCGCCCCGCCGCCTCCGTCCTGATCGCCGAGGACGACACCACCGGCGAGGTGGCGG
Source organism: Streptomyces capillispiralis (assembly GCF_007829875.1). NCBI lineage: Bacteria > Bacillati > Actinomycetota > Actinomycetes > Kitasatosporales > Streptomycetaceae > Streptomyces > Streptomyces capillispiralis. Next base: position 458,039 of record NZ_VIWV01000001.1, read on the forward strand.
GTTTCGCGCTGTGGTTCCCCCGCTTCTCGACCTGGACGGGCACGCGGGGCATGCACCTGGAGGACCTCTACGTCCGTCCCCGCACCCGGGGTGCCGGACACGGCAGGGCGCTGCTGGCCGCCCTCGCGGCGATCTGCCGGGACAGCGGTTTCGAACGCTTCGAGTGGATGGTGCTGGACTGGAACGAGCCGGCGATCGCGTTCTACCAGGCGCTCGGGGCGGAGCTGCTGGAGGAGTGGACGCTGTGCCGGCTGACCGGTGACCCGCTCGGCGCGCTCGCGGCGCGGGCCCCGGCCGTGGTGCGCGCGGCGCGCTGACCGCGCCGGTTCCGCCCCGCGCGCACGGGGCCGGTGCGAGAGTGGGGGCCCATGACGGGTCTTGCGGCGGCGGGCGCACGGGAAGCGGTCCACGGCGGGACGGCGCCGCGGGGCGCGGGCCGGCGGTGGCCGGTGGTCGTGGTGGTGGTGCTGCTCCTCGGGCAGATGGCCGCGGCGATGGTCACCACCGCCGTGCGGCAGACGCCGACGATCGACGAGCCCGTGTACGTGGGTACGGCCGCCGTGTACCTCCGGGAGCACAGCCTGCGGTACAACCCCGAGCACCCGCCGCTCGGGAAGCTGGTGATCGCGACGGGGACCGCGGTCGCGGATCCGCACCTCGACGCGGGATTCCGGGGCGACCAGGGCGCGTTGGGCCGGCGCCTGCTGTACGAGTCGGGCAACGATCCGTGGCGGCTCATGTTCTGGGCGCGGCTGCCGGTGATCGTCCTGACGCTGCTGTTCGGGCTGGTGGTGTTCGCGTTCGCCCGCGAACTGGCCGGTGCTGTCGGCGCGTCGGCCGCGCTCGCGCTGTACTGCCTCTCCCCCGACGTGATCGCGCACGGGTCACTGGCCACGCTCGACGTGCCGGCCGCCGGGTTCGTCCTGACCTCGGTCCGGCTCCTGTGGCGGGCGCGGCGGCGGCCACGGTGGCGACTGCCGCTCGCCGGGGCGGCGTTCGGGGCGGCGCTGGCCACGAAGATGAGCGTGCTGCCGGTGCTGCCGGTCCTCGTGGGGACGGCCGCCGTGTCGGCGTGGTGCGCGGCCGCGGCCGGCCGGCGGCACCGGCTGGTGCGGGCGGTCGCGGGCGCCGGGGCCTTCGCGCTGGTCGCGGTCGCCGTGGTGTGGGCCGCGTACCTGGTCGTCGATCCCCGGCTGCGCTGGGCTCCCCCGGAGCAGGTGCCGGTGGTGCACGGGCTGCGGGGCCTGCTCGTGGAGCTGCTGCCGTTCCCCGAGCCGTACCGGGACGGCATGCGCGTCCAGTTCGGCTTCGAGGACCACCCGTGGGAGGGGTTCCTGTTCGGCCGCCACTACACCGGCTCGCTCTGGTACTACCTGCCGGCCGCGCTGCTGGTGAAGACGCCGCTCGGCACGCTCGTGCTGTGGGCGGCCGGCGCCGTCGCGGTGGTGGGGGTGCGCAGGCTGCGGCCCGCCGCACCGTACCTGCTCGCGGCCCCGGCGGTGCTGCTGGCCGCGGCCATGTACGGCTCGCGGACTTCGGCACCCGGTACGCCGTCTTCCTGCCGATGTTCCTGGCGGTGGCGGCGGGGTGCGTGCTCGCGGTGCGGTGGCGGTGGACGCGGGCGGTGACGGCGGCGCTGGTGGGGTTCGTCGCGGTGAGTTCGCTGCGGACGTACCCGCACTACCTGCCGTACTCCAACGAGGCGTTCGGCGGTCCGTCGAAGACCCGGTTGCGGCTCCACGACTCGAACGTGGACTGGGGCCAGGACCTGGGCCTGCTCGCCGACCGGCTGCGCGAGCGGTACCGGGGAGAGCGGGTCTGGCTGGTCTACAAGGGCAGCGGGGTGCCCGCCGCCTACGGCATCGACGCCGCCGATCCGCGCCGGGTGCCGCTCGACGAGGTGCGCGGGCTGCTGGTGGTGTCGGACTCCGCCGCGGCCAAGGCGACCGGGCGGCTGGCCGCGCTGATCGAGGACAGCCGGCCGGTCGACGACGTCGGTCACTCGATCACGCTCTACCGGCGCTGACCGGTGCGGTCAGCCGGGCCCCGGCCGGGCCGCGCGCTGGAAACCGTCCGCGCTCACGTGCGGCATCACACTGCTGGCCACGCGGAAACGGCCGTTGGGCACCTCGGTGGTGGAGCGGCGGACGTGCACGGCGAGCGGGCCCGCCCACTCGTAGCCGTGGCGCGCGGCGTGCCGGGCCAGCCGGTCGGTGAGCGCCTGCCCCACGCGGCTGCCGCGGCGCGCCAGTTCCTCGTGCACCCCGGCGGGCAGCTCCACGTCGTAGGCGTTGGGGACGAGCACCCGGCCCGCCCGGCACACCACGGCGTTGCTGTCGCACTCACGGCGCAGGGCGTCGACGAGTTCGACCGGCTCCCGGCCGGACACCCGCGCCCACAGCGCCTCCCATCGGTTCTCCAGTGCCTCTTCCAGCGCGCTCAGGGCGCTCATGCCTTCACCTGCCGAAACGTAGTCGCGTCGAGGACGCGGAGGGACGGGGACGGGGGAGGTCGGGGGAGGACCTAGCGCTCGTCGAAGTCGTCGGGCCGGATCTCGGCCTCCTCCAGTGCCTCGCGCATCGTGCGGCCGGTGCCGCCCTGGTCGCGCGTCTCCTCCCGGTCCCGCCGCTCGACGGTGTCGTCGGTGTCCGTGGTCTTGGGCCGGTTCTCCTCGGGGACGGTCATGTCCGGTGGCTCCTCGTGTGCCTGGGGTGTGCGCGTGCTCCGATGCGTCGGCGGGTTCCCCCGCGGGGCGGGGCTATCCCTGGGGATGCGGGCCGGTGCGCTCCGCCGGGAAGCACTGGTCACCACGGTGTGTGGGCTATGTTGAACCCTCGTGGGAGACGAAGGAGGCGCACCGGTGCGATCGCCGCAGCAGGCACGCGCACGGGCATCCGCGATCACCTCGGGCAAGGCGGTCCAGGAGACGGACGTCTCCCCGACGGCCCAGCTCCGCACGCTGTTCGACCGGCCGCGCCTCTCCCCCGGCCAGCGGCGCATCGCCCAGTACCTGATCGAGCACATCGCCGAGGCGGCGTTCCTGTCGATCACGGATCTCGCCGACCGGGTGGGGGTGAGCCAGCCCTCGGTGACCCGGTTCGCCTCGGCGGTCGGCTTCAGCGGTTACCCCGCGCTGCGGGAGAAGCTCCAGTCGATCACTCTGGGGACCCGTTCCGGCGGTCCCGCCGAGGAGATCCGGGGCAACGAGCTCCAGGCGGCGGTGGACGCCGAGATCGAGAACCTGGAGAACCTGCGGCGGGACTTCGCCGACGCCGACCGGGTCATCGAGGTGGGCCGCCGGCTGTCCGCGTCCACGCCGCTCACCGTCCTCGGTCTGCGCATCTCCGTCTCCCTGGCCGAGTACTTCGCCTACGCCGCCCGTCGTATCCACCCGGACGTCCGGCTGGTGACGCTGGGCGGCAGCGTCGCCTACGACGCGCTGCTGCAGTCCCGGGAGGCGGGCGGCACCTGGGTGCTGGCGTTCTCCATGCCGCGGCACGCCCAGGAGACCCTGACGGCGGTGCGGGTGGCCCGCAGCGCCGGGCTGAAGGTCGCGCTGATCACGGACCTGGCGCTGGGCCCGATCGTGGACGAGGCCGACGTCACCTTCGCCACCGGCACCGGGTCCCGGCTGGTGTTCGACTCCTACGCCGCGCCCGGCGTGATGTGCGCGGCGCTGCTCCAGGCCATGACGGACGCGGATCCGGAGCGGACGCAGGCCCGGCTCGACGAGTACGAGCACGTCGCGGACGAGCACCAGTTCTTCCTCAGGGACTGAGCCCGCTTCTCCCCTCAGGGACCGGCCCCCCAAAGCCGTCACATGCGGCGCTTCCGTATCAAAGCGCGCATGAATGTTTTCATACGTCTTGAAAACCAGATGGCATATATAAATACTGCTCACGGATCGCGACCCGGCCGCTCCGGACCGCGTTCCACCACCCCTCGTCACCACCCGCTCCGCCCGGAAAGCCGACGGTCCGCCCATGCGCTGCCTGCACCCCTCGCCGCGGACGGCACCGGACCCCACCGGGCGCCCGAGCGAACACCCGAAGCCGCCGGCTCCTACCCGCTCCTGCGGCCACGGTGTTCGGCCGGGCATCCCCTGCCCGGCCGCTCGTGGCGGCCCCGGTCATCCCCTAGGCCGGGGCCGTCCCGCCCCGTCGTCCACCCCAGCGACGCCGTACACCCGGAAGCGATGATCATGCCCCTGACGTCCACGCGCCTCAGTGCCGACTGGCCCTGCCAGGTCAAGACCCCCGGCAGCTACGACTGGGAACGCTCGGCGGCCAAGTGGCTGCGCGAGCTGGTGCCCGCGCGCTACGCGAGCTACCCGGCGCTCATCCGGCACCCCGTCCTGCTGGCCCGGCACGCGCAGATCCAGGTCGAGCACGAGATCCGGGTGGCCAGGACCGCCCTGCAGACCGCCCGGGCCGACCTGCCCCGGCTGGGACTGCACGAAGGAGTCATCGAGCACACCATCAAGCTGTACGCGGCCGAGGTCATGCAGCTCCAGCACATCGCCCGCAGCGTACGGGCGGTCACCCAGGCCCTGGCCGACACCGGCCGCTGACCGTGCCCGCGTCGCGTCCGCGGGACACCGGTCCCCGGGGCGCCCGCCGGGGGCCGAGCCGGCCGCCGTTCCGCGCGGGCCGGGGCGGGCCCGCGGGCGGGGCGGACGCGAAGGGGTGCGCCGGCCCGGGCCACCGGGAAAATCGTGAGGGAACGAGCCGGTCAACGAACCGCGAGCGGTGTGCGATGCTCAACCCGTGATGAGCGAGCCCGTTGTCCCGGTGGAGTCCGCGGCCACGCCGGACCTGGTGGAACTGGCCAGGGTCGTCGCCCAGCAGCGCGCCGAGATGGACCGGCTGCGCGAGCGGGCGGCGACGTCCGCGGTCGTGGAACGCGCCAAGGGCGTCGTCATGGCGCTGACCGGCTGCTCCGCGGACGCCGCGGGCGAGACACTGCTCCAGCGGGCCAAGGCGGCCCGCCGCAGTCTGCTGGAGGAGTGCTGGATCACCCTGGGCCGGTCGGTGACCGCCCGGTCCGGCACCGGCACGTCCCCGGCGGAACCGCCGCACGACAAGGGGGACGCCGCGGCCGGACTCCCCGAGACCGGGACCGGTCCGTCGGAGGCGTCGCCTCCCGACGACGTCGCCGACGCCCTCGGACGCCTCGGCCGTGCCCTCGTGCACGCCGACACGCCCCGGGCGCTCGCCCGGTGCCTGCGGGACCACCTCGCCCAGGACATGGGCGCCGACTCGGTCGTGATCCACGCCCGCCGGCCCAGCGGAGGCGCGGAGCTGATCGGCCACTGCGGGATCGACGAACGGCTCGCCGCCCGGTGGCGTCAGGTGCCCGCCTCCGCCGGCACCGCCGTACTGGACGCCCTGCGGACCGGCGAACCGCTCTGGGAGGACTCCGACGAGGACGACGCGCGGGACCCGCTGACCGGTGGGCCCGAGCGGTGGCCGTCCCGGGCCTGGCTGCCGGTGCCCGCCGGCGGAGAACCCGAGGTCTGCGTCGGTGTGCTGCGCGGGCGCCCCGGCCCGTTCACCCCGCGCGACCGCGCCCATCTGCGGGGCGTCGTCGAGCTGTGCGCCGGGCGGCTGCGCACGTTCGGCCCCCGGCCGGAGCCGGCGGCGGGCCCGGCGCCGGACGCCGTACGGACGCTGTTCGCGGCGCTGCCCGTCGCGGCGATGCTGCTGACCCCGCTGCGCGGCCCCTCCGGTGAGGCCGAGGACTTCCGGATCGACGCCGCGACCGAGCAGGCGGCCGGCCTCCTGGGCGACACCGGCGGCGACCCGGTGGGACGGCGGCTGCGGGAGTTCTGGCCCGACCTGGACGACGGGCCGGTGGGGCGGGGCTGCCTGGAGGCACTGGCCGGCGGGGAGACCTACGAGAGCGCGCCGTTCGCCCACCAGGAGCGGACGGACGGCGTCGCCGAGCTGTCCACCTACTCCGTACGGGTGACCCGGCTGGTCGACGCGCTGGTCGTCACCTGGGTCCGGCACGCCTCCTCCGACCGTCAGGAGCAGCGGCTCGCCGACCTGCAGCGGCTGGGCAACCTCGGCTGGGCGAACTGGAACCTGGCCACGCACGAGGCGTCCTGGTCGTCGCAGGTCTTCACGATCCTCGGCCGGGACCCGGCCGACGGGCCCGTCCCGCTGGCCGGCCTTCCCGAGCTCGCCGTGTCCGACGACCGGTCCGCGCTGCGTGTGGCCGTCACCGGCCTGGTCCGCGAGGGCCGCCCCTTCGACCTGCCGTTCCGGGTCCGCGGCGGGCGCGGTGTCCGTCACCTGCGGCTGGTCGCCGAGGCGGTGGCCGACGTGCACGGCACGCCCGTCGAGGTGCACGGCTTCGTGCAGGACCTGACCGCGCGGCGGCGGGCGGAGCTGGCCCTGGTGGAGAGCGAGCGGGCGATCCTCACCCAGCACGACGTGCTCCAGTCCGAGCGGACCCTGGTCGCCCGTCTGCAGAACGCCCTGCTGCCCCTGCCCGAACGGGTGGTGGACCTGGCCGGCCTGCGCGTCGAGGTCGCCTACCTGCCCGCGCAGGCGGGCATCCACGTCGGCGGCGACTGGTTCAGCGCCATCGAACTGCCCGACGGCGACGCCCTGTTCGTCGTCGGCGACGTGGCCGGGCACGGGGTGGACGCCGTCGCCACCATGGCCCAGCTGCGGTTCACGGCCAAAGGCATGGTGATCACCGGTTCGTCGCTGACCGGCGCGCTCGCCCGGCTCAACACCCTGCTGCTGCACTCCCGGGACACCCACGGCACCGCGACCATGGTCCTGGCCCGCTACCGGCCCGGCGAACGGCGACTGGTCTGGGCCCAGGCGGGCCACACCCCGCCCCTGCTGCTGCGCGGCGGCGAGGTCACCTATCTGCGCCGGCCCAGCGGCATGCTCCTGGGCGCGGCCACCACGCCGCACTTCGAGGAGGCCGAGTGCCGTCTCGAGCCGGGCGACCGAGTGCTGCTCTACACGGACGGTCTGGTGGAGCGTCCCCCGGAGAACATCGACGTGGGCCTGGCCCGTCTCGCCGAGGCCGTGGCGGCCCACCCGGGCGACGAGCAGGGCTCCCTGGGGACGCTGCTGGAGGCGATGCTGGAGGAGGAGCGCCGGGACGACGTGTGCGTGCTCGACATCCGGATGCCGCGGGAGCGGTAACGGACGGGCGGTGGGGGCGGCGCCGGGCGGGTGTCAGGATCCCGGAGAGCCGGTGCGGGACTCCAGGGCGCGGCGGGTGTCGTCGCCGTAGACGCCGGTCTCGTCGCCCCTGACGCCGTACCAGAGCTGGAAGCGGGCGACGGCCTCGGAGAGGGCGGCGTCGTAGCGGCCGTCGGTGGCGCCGCCCCGGTAGACGTCCGGGACGCGCAGCAGCCGCCGCTGGAGTTCGGTCACCTCGCTGCCCGCGTCGCCCTCGCGGAGGAACCCCGGGCCGGCGGGAACGGCGGGAGCCGTCGTGGCGGGAGCGGGAGCGGGTGCCGTACGGTCCCCGGCGTTCCGCTCCGTGAGCAGGAGCGCGCCGCCGAGGCCGGCGACCGCCGCCCCGGCCAGGGCGAGCGCCCACGCGGTGCGGCGGGACCCGGCGGCGTGCGGGGCCGTCGGCGGACGGGCGGCGGGGACGGGCGGCAGTTCCCGCGTGCTGTCCTCCGACCCGGCCGGCGCCCGGGGCAGCGGCACCGACTCGTAGCCGCCCCGGTCGTCCTGCTCGAACTCCCGGAACAGCTCGGCGAGCGCGTCGGTACGGCGCGGGCGCAGGACGCGCACCGGTTCGAGGGGCGGCCCCTGGGGCGGCCGCCCGGGCCCGGACGGTGTCGTCACGGTGCTCTCCTTCCGTCCCGCGCGAGGCGGTCGGGAGGGGATACGCGCCGCGGGCCCCGCGGGTTCAGCCGTCCGTCACGCCCGCGTCACGGAGGAAGCGCCGCAGGGAGGCCGTCAGGGCGGACACGAACGCCTCCCGGCCGGCGTCGTCGAGGGCGTCCAGCGACAGGTACGGATTGAGGTCCTCCAGCTCGACCAGCAGCAGTGCGCCGTCCGGTGCGCGGCAGGCGTCGACGCGCTGGATGCCGTGGCCGAGGGTGTTCCAGTCGACGAAGCCGCGGGCGAAGTCGAGGTCGGCCGGGGTGGCTTCGTACGGCTCCAGCTCCCAGCGGCTCTCCGGGCGCGGGGCGTGCAGGGCGTACTGGAAGTCGTGGTCGACGAAGTAGAAGGAGACCTCGTAGGCGAAGTCGATGTGCGGCTGCACCAGGACGTCGCCGTCGACGAGACCGAGCACCTCGTCCGCGGGGACGACGCGCAGCCCGATGGAGTCGGCGCCGAGCCGCGGCTTGACCACGTACCGCTCCGTCGTGGGCAGCCGGTGCAGGTCCTCCGCCCGGTCGACGGTGGGGATCACCGGGTGCCCGGCGGCGCTCAGGTCGAGCAGGTACTGCTTGCCGGCCATGTCCCCCCTGCCGGTCAGCGGGTTGTAGACCGGTGTGCCGGTCCGCGCGGCGCGTTCGCGGAAGGCGTCGTAGGCGGCCTGGTACGCCAGCACCGGGCCGCTGTTGCGGACCACGACGGCGTCGAAGCCGTCCAGCAGGGCGGCGGCGTCCCGCGGGTGGCACAGGGCCAGGTCCAGGTGCTCGCGCAGCCGGGAGGTGAGGAAGACGTCCTCGTCGCCGTAGCGGCGCCCGCGGGCCGGGTAGGCCAGGTCGGTGACGTACAGGACGCGGGGGCGGGCGGGCGGCATGCGGGCTCCTCGGGGACGACGGTGGACCGATCATAGGAACGACCGGCGGGAAGGGGCCGCGGTGGTACTGAGTTCCGTCACCGATGTGCACCGAGTGCCAGGAGGGGCGTGCCGGTGCTACGTTCCGGTCATGAGCGCGAGCAGTGCGGCTCCCGGCCGCGGTGACAGGGCCGTGAAGCCGCCGATGCGGGACGCCCTGGTCGCGGCGGCGTTCCGGCTGTTCCTGGAGCGGGGCTACGAACAGACCACGGTCGACGACATCGTGGCGCTCGCCGGGGTGGGGCGGCGTTCCTTCTTCCGCTACTTCCCGTCCAAGGAGGACGTGGTCTTCCCCGACCACGAGCAGTGCCTGGACGAGATGACGGCCTTCCTGGCCGCGGGCGCGGCCGACGACGATCCGGTGCGCAGGGTCTGCGACGCGGCCCGCCTGGTCGTGCGGATGTACGCCGAGAACCCGGCGTTCTCCGTGCAGCGCTATCACCTCACCAAGAAGGTGCCGGGGCTGCGGGCGTACGAGCTGTCGGTGGTCTGGCGGTACGAGCGTGCCCTGGCCGGGTATCTGCGGACCCGGTTCGCCGGCCTCCGGGACGGCGGTCTGCGGGCCGACGTGATCGCCGCCGCGGTGGTCGCGGCGCACAACAACGCGCTGCGGTCCTGGCTGCGTTCGGACGGGAAGGGGGACGCGGAGGCCGCGGTGGACCATGCGCTGGGGCAGGTGCAGGCGGCGTTCGGAGCCACGCCGGTCCCCCCGGCGGCCGAGGGGCCCGAGGACGTGGTGGTGGTCGTGACGCGGCGCGGGGCACCGTTGTGGCGGGTGGTGCAGGAACTGGAGTCCGCGCTAGGGCGCGGCTGGGACGAGACGCCCCGGCCCCGATTTTGAGGGTACGGAGTGCCTTTACGCGTGACACTGAGTGCCATACCCTGTCGCTGTGCACGGTGGCACGGCCCACCGGGCACGGGCGTGCCCGGGCGACCGCGCACGTGGGATTCCGGCCGAGTGCAGGGAGTTGACCAGCGTGTACCACCACTCAGGAAGCGTCGCTCAGCAGGCAGCCGGCTCCGCGACCGGCGTCCTCGAAGCCAAGGGGACCGACCACGCGGAGGCCATGCTCTTCCAGCGCTGCACCTGGTGCGGCACCGCCATGTACCACCGGCTGCTGTGCCCGGTCTGCCAGGGCAGCGACCTGCGTACGGAGCGCAGCGAGGGCGTCGGCACGGTCCGCCATTCCACGGTGCTCCACCGCAACACCCCCGCGGCCCGCAACGTCTCCCTGATCGAGATGGCCGAGGGGTTCGTGGTGCGGGGCAGGGTCATGGGGCCGCCCATCGGCATCCACAGCGGCGACCGGGTGCGACTGTCGACGGCGAAGGACCCGGTGCGGGGCGAGCCGGTCTTCCAGCTCGTCGACGAGCCGTACCGGGCCTGGACCTGACGGACCGCCGGGCGCGGCCGCGGGGTCAGTCGGTACGCCGCGCCACGAAGACGAACTCCCGTCCCGGCCGGTCGGGGGCGTCCCGCACCTCCTCCACCACGTAGCCGTGCCCGGCGAGGTCGGCCTCCACCTCCTGCCGCTCACGGAAACGCAGCGTCGAGTCCGACGTCAGCACCTCGGGGCCCGCCGCGTCCGCCGCGTCTGCCGCATCCGCCGCGAAGACGTACGTCGACCGGAACGTCACCAGCGGCCCATCCACCCCCGTCACCTCGACCCAGTGCTCGACCGTGCCGACGCCCGGCACCCGCGTCCTGCCGTACGACTTCTCCCGGGTCCACTCCTCCCAGGCGCGCCGGGCCGGGTCCCGGGTCTCGAACACCAGGCGGCCACCGGGCCGCAGGGCCGCGTGGGCGCCCCGCAGGGTGCCGTGCCAGAGGTCCGGATCGGCGATGGCCTGGGCGACGTTCGCCGTCATGGTCGCCAGGTCGACCCGCAGCGGCGGCAGCGCCGTCGCGTCGCCGTGGATCCAGCGGACCCGGTCGCCGCCCGGCTTGCCCCGGGCCACTTCGAGGGACGCCCCGGCGGGATCGACACCGGTCACCTCGATCCCCCGGCCGGCCAGGAGCAGGGCGAACACCCCGGTCCCGCAGCCGATGTCCAGCACCCACCGGGCGCCGAACTCCTCGGCCATGCGCAGATACGCGTCGAGATCGCTGCGGTCGGGGTCGAGCGGGTCGTAGACGGCGGCCAGTCGTGGATGCGCGTAACACTCGTCAGCCATGCCCTGGAGGGTACGGGCCGGGGGCCCGCGCCACCGCACGATTCATCGCCCCGGCCGCCGCTCCACGGCCACCGCCATCCGCCGTACCGCCTCCTCGAGCACCTCGGGCGAGGTGGCGAGGTTCAGGCGGGCGTGACCGGTGCCGCCGGTGCCGAAGGGCAGTCCGGAGGTGAGGGCCACTCGGCCGTGCCGCAGGAACGCGTCTGCCGGGTCGTCGCCGAGGCCCAGGGCCCGGCAGTCGAGCCAGGCCAGGTAGGTGGCCTCGCCGGGGCGGTGGCGGATGTCGGGCAGGTGCTCGGCCAGGAGGGCGGCGAGCAGCCGGCGGTTGGCGTCCAGGCCCGCGAGCAGGGCGTCCAGCCAGGCGGTGCCGTCGCGCAGGGCGGCGGTGTGGGCGAGGACGCCGACGTGGCTGGGTCCGTGCCCCACCTCCTCGGGCATCCGTGCCAGGTCCCCGGCCGCCTCCGGGCCGGCGAGGGCGAGGGCCGCCTTGAGCCCGGCCAGGTTCCAGCCCTTGGACGCCGACATGAGCGACAGCCCGCGCTCGCCGCCGGGCACGCTCAGGTACGGCACGAACCGCGCCTCCCCCACGACCAGCGGCGCGTGGATCTCGTCGGCGACGACGCGTACGCCGTACCGCTCGGCGAGGGCGGCCACGGCGGACAACTCCTCGGCGGTGTGCACGGTGCCGGTGGGGTTGTGCGGGCTGCACAGCAGGTAGGCGGCCCGCTCCCGGCCGGCCGTCACCCGGCGGAAGGTGTCCTCCAGGACGTCGAGGTCGAGCCGTGCGTCCGGGCCGAGCGGGGCCTCGACGACCCGGCGGTCCATATGCCGGACGAAGTCGTGGAAGGGCGGGTACACCGGCGGGTTCACCACGACCGGATCGCCGTACCCGGTGACCAGTTTCAGCATCTCGACCACGCCGAGCATGACGTCGGGCACGATCGCGGTGCGCTCGACGGCCGGTCCGTCCCAGCCCCACCGCTCGTCCGCGAAGGCGGCGAGCGCCTCGGCGTACGCGGTGCCCGCGGGGTAGCCGGTGTCACCGAGCTCCATCGCCTCGGTCACGGCACGGACGACCGGTGCGGCGAGGGGGACGTCCATCTCGGCCACCCACACGGGCAGCACGTCCTCGGGGTGGGTACGCCATTTCATGCTGGTGCGGCGGCGCAGGCGGTCGAGGGTGAGGGCGTGCAGGGGGTTCGGTTCACCGGACGTCTCGTGCGGGATCCTGGTCATGACCACACGATAGGCGGGCGTGCCCCGCGGCGGCGGCCGCGCCGTTCCGCCGCCGGACGCCCCGGCGGGGCGGGGCCGTCCCCAACGGGGGTGCCCGTACGGCCGGTTGGGCGCGGCCGTGCGCACGGGATCGGATCCGCCCTGAACGCGCCGCGTGCCGGACCCGTATGGAGGGAGGGCGCTCGCGTCAGGGAGGCCCCCGCGGTGTGCGCACCGCGCTGTTCCGGTTCGGGAGTCACGCATGAGGCACGCACGACGGGTCGTCCGGCGAGTGACACGGCTGGCGGCCGTCGGAGGGCTTCTGCTGGGGGCGACGATGGTCACCCACGCCGTCGCCGGTGAGCCCCGGGTGCCCGACGCGGTGCCGTACGCGACCGCCGGGGAGGCCGGGGCCCGCCCGGGCGCCGGCCTCGTGGCGCGGCTCGGCACGTCCCGTACGGCGGGCAGCTGGACCGACGCCGAGGGGCGGACGGTGGTCGCGGTCACCGACGAGGCGGCGGCGGAGGACGTACGGGCGGCCGGGGCCGAACCCAGGAGGGTGGAACGCAGCATGGACGACCTGAGGTCGGCCACCGCGACGCTGCGGGCGGCGCCGCGCGTGCCGGGGACGGCGTGGGCCCTGGACTACCGGTCCAACGAGGTGGTGGTGCGCGGCGACAGCACGGTGTCCGCGGAGGACTGGTCGGAGCTGACCGAAGTGGCCGACGGCATCGGCGGTTTCGTCCGCATGGAGCGCACCGGGGGCACGTTCACCACCCGTCTCAACGGGGCGCGGCCCATCCTGTCGACGGCCGGCCGCTGTTCGGCGGGCTTCAACGTGACCGACGGCGAACGGGACTTCGTCCTGACGGCCGGGCACTGCGGGCCCGAGGGGTCGGTGTGGTTCGCCGACGACCGGGGCCGGCAGGAGGTCGGCACCACGGTCGGCGGCAGCTTCCCCGGCGACGACTACTCGCTGATCGCGTACGCGGGCGGCCGGGCGGGCGAGGGGGCCGGCGTGGTGGCGATCGGCGACGGCAGGGGCGTACGGATCACGGGGGTGGCGGATCCGGCGGTCGGCCAGCGGGTGTTCCGCAGCGGCAGTACCAGCGGGCTGCGCGACGGCGAGGTGACCGCGCTCGACGCGACGGTGAACTACCCCGAGGGCACGGTCAGCGGTCTCATCGAGTCCGATGTGTGCGCGGAGCCCGGGGACAGCGGCGGTCCGATGTTCTCCGAGGGCATCGCGCTCGGTGTGACGTCGGGCGGCAGCGGTGACTGCCGGTCGGGCGGTACGACGTACTTCCAGCCGGTGACGAAGGCGCTGGCGCGGCTCGGGGTGCGGCTGATCGTGGCACCCGGGGCCGACGGCGGGGCGGCGGCGCCGTCCCCGGCTCCGTCCCGGACACAGGGCGCGGTGGCTCCGGACGCGGCCTCGCCGGGGTCGTCGGCTCCGGTGCGGGGCATCCTGCCGGACCCGTCGACCCTGCTGTCGCGGCTGGCCGACCCGCGCAACGTCGGTCCCGGTCTGCTGGTGATCGGGGGCAGTCTGGTCGCCCTGGTGGCGACGCGCTGGATCCGGGCGGAACAGGACCGCAAGGCGTACCGGCGCCATTACTCGGCGACGTGGGGTTGAGGGTGCGGTGGGGCTGGTACGAGGAGGGCACCCGTAGGTCACGGGTGCCCGATCGGACGGGGCGATGGCGAGGTGGCCCGCGCGGCGGCGGTCAGGCCGCCCTGGCCGGCTGGGTGAGGGCCGACGCCCACTCCTGGACCAGGCGCTGGTACTCCTCGCGCTGTTCGACGCTGAGTGTCCCGCCCGACCGGAGCCACAGGGCTCGGATCTCCTCGTTGACCTCGGCAGCCGATCGCTCGGAGGAGGATTCAACACTGGTGGACATGCCGTGAAGCATACGGCGCGAGAGGTGAAGGCGCTGTGAGTAATCGCACGCTCATCGGACATTTCCGACAGTGTTGCTGATCACGTCCATCTGCCAAGCAACGTGGGCGAGTTCACACCCCGGCCACCGCCGGGAGGGCCGCACCTCGGGCTCGGCCGTGAAGGTCGGACACCCCGGCGGACCCGGCTTCCCGTGGGCACGGCAGGCACCCGCACGCCGGCGTGCGCGCGGGTGACCGCCCGGACGGATCAGGTGCCGGGCTTGCGGCCGTACACGTAGACGTCGTCGCCGTTCTTCAGCAGCGACCAGTACTTCTTGGCGTCGGTCTTCGTCATGTTGACGCAGCCGTGCGAGCCGGGCGGGTTCCACATGCTGACCCCCGCCGAGTGGAAGGCCTGGCCACCGTCGAAGAACTGGCTGTAGGGCATCGGCACGTCGTAGATGGTCGAGACGTGGTCGATGTTGCGCCAGTAGATCTTCTTCAGGCCGGTGCGGGTCTCGTAGCCGTCGCGGCCGGTGCGGACCGGCACCGGACCGAAGACCAGCTTCTTGCCGTCCTGGATCCAGCTGAGCTGGAGCGTGAGGTCCACGCAGGCGATCCGACCCTTGTTCACCGGGCATTTGCCCGATTTGTTCGGGTTCTTTCCGACGGCCTTCTGCTTGTTCATCAGGTTCATCACGCCCCAGGTGACGGGGCCGGCGTACCCGATGTTCGGCGTGATGCCGTGCTTGGTCTGGAAGGCGCGGATGGCCTTGCAGTCGGCGGAGGACTGCTTGCCGTCGACCGGGCGGCCGAGGAACTTCTCCACCTGCTTCTGGTACGGGCCCGCCGTGGTGGTGCAGCTCGCGGCCTGGGCCGGCGTGGCGCCGAGCGCGAGTGTGAGCGGGGCCACCAGCGAGGTGACCCCGAGGGCGACGACAGTGCGTCTACGTATGTCCCCCATGGTCCGTTTTGCCTTTCCCGCGGAAGTGAGCGCTGGCCTGCGCACTCTGCCAGGTAGACGGTCCAGGGGGAAGTTCGGTTGTACGCGCGGGCCGGCCGGGACCGAACGGTGACCAGCCGGCTACGGCGTCGGCCCGCCGTCTCCCGGCCCCGCGACCGCCTGCCGGAATCCGGCGTTCACGGCCGTGATGCCGCCGTCGACGACGAGGGTGGTGCCGGTGATCCAGGACGCGTCGCGGGAGGCGAGGAAGGCGATCGCGGCCGCGATGTCCTCGGGTTCGCCGACCCGGCCCAGCGGGTAGAGGCGCCGGGCCGCCTCCAGGTCGTCGGACCTGCCCTCCCAGGCACGGGTGCGGACGGTGCCCGGCGCCACGAGGTTCACGCGGACCCCGCGCGGCGCGGCGTGCCCGGCGAGGGTGCGGGTGAGGGAGACCAGGCCCGCCTTGGCCGCGCTGTAGGCGTGGTTGCCGAAGTCCTGGAGGCCGTTGACGGAGCCCACCGAGACGATGGCGCCCCGGCCGGAGGCGGCGAGGTGCGGGAGTGCGGCGCGGCAGCAGCGGTAGGCGCCGGTGAGGGTGACGTCGAGGTCGCGGGCCCACTCCTCGTCCGGCTCGTCCTCGAAGCGGGGCGCGTCCGGGGTGCAGTGGGCGGCGTTGTTGACCAGGACGTCGAGCGAGCCGAAGGCGGTCACGGCGTGGGCGACGGCGGCCTCGACCGACGCCCGGTCGGTGACGTCCGCGGCGAAGGCCTCGGCGCCCGGGCCCCGGTCCCGCAGCCCAGCCGCCGTCGCCTCCGCCGCGTCCGGGTCCGCGTCGACCACGAGGACCCGGGCTCCCTCCTGTGCGAACCGCCGGGCGGTGGCGGCGCCGATGCCGCGTGCCGCGCCGGTGATGAGAACCCCGTACCCCGCGAAGCGTCCCGTGTCCGTCGTCATGGGGTGACGGTAGCGGCCGGGGCGATCACGGCGGCAGGGGCCGGACGGGATCAGCGGTAGCCGGTCGTGTCCGCCGGCCTGCCCGCGTCCTGGACCTCGACGATGTAGCGCCAGGCGTCCGGGCGGCTGCCGTCGAGGTCGGTGAAGCCGTACTCCCGGGCGAGGCCGCCGCTGGACAGCGACGTGCCGTTGAAGCGGGCCACGTCCGGGTCGGCGGCGAGCGCGGCGACCGCCCGTCCGACGTAGCGCGGGGTCTCCGAGATGGCGAAGTGCGGGACGCTCTCCAAGGCGTCGCGCCAGTTCTCCTCCCGCACCCCGAAGTGGTCGAGCATCATCTCCGAGCGCAGCCAGCCCGGTGTCAGGGCGAGGGCGGTGGCGCCGCGCGGCCCCAGTTCGTGGCCGAGGGCGAAGGCCATGCGCAGGACGGAGGACTTGGCGAGGTCGTAGAAGAAGGAGTTGCGGTAGGTGCCGCGGTTGTAGTCGGCGGTGCCGTCGGTGACCTCCACGACCAGTCCGCCGGGGTGGCGCAGCAGCAGCGGGAGGGCGTGGTGGCTGGTGATCGCGTGGGTCTCCACGGCGAGCCGGAGCAGCCGCAGCCCGTTGTCCAGGTCGTGCTCCCAGACGGGTGCCTCCCACTCGAAGAGGTGCTCGCCGCCCCAGACGTCGTTGACGAGGACGTCCAGACGGCCCTGTTCGGCGGCGATCCGGTCGACCAGCGCCTTCACCTGCTCCGGTACCAGGTGGTCCGTGGGCACCGCGATGCCCCGGCCGCCCGCCCCGGTGACCAGGTCGGCGGTGTCCTCGACGGTCTCGGGGCGGCCGTACTCGGAGCGGCGCCCGCGGGTGGAACGGCCCGTGACGTACACGGTCGCGCCCGCCGCCCCCAGCTCCACGGCGATGCCCCGTCCGGCGCCCCGGGTCGCCCCGGCCACCAGCGCGACCCTGCCCTTCAACTGCCCCGACATGTACGGCCTCCCGTCACCGGTTCTGTGCTGTCCCTTCCAGGGTGACGGGTAAGCCGGACATCTTCTGTCGCCTTTCCGCGCCGGTCACCCGGGCGGTCGGTCACCCGGGCGGTCGGGCGGTCGGGCGGTCGGCTCAGTGGCCGCGGGCGATCCATTCGTCCAGGTGCGGGGCCTCCGCGCCGATGGTGGTCGGGTCGCCGTGACCGGTGAGGACCTTGGTGCCGGGCGGCAGGCTCAGCAGCCGCTCCCGGATCGAGTCGATGATCGTCGGGAAGTGGGAGAAGGAGCGGCCGGTGGCGCCGGGGCCGCCCTGGAACAGGGTGTCGCCGGTGAACACGGTGGCGAGGCCCGGGTCGTACAGGCAGACCGCGCCGGGCGCGTGCCCCGGGGTGTGCAGCACCCTCAGGTCGGCGCCGCCCGCCTCGATCACCTGGCCGTCGACCAGCCAGGAGTCGGGGTCGCGGTCGGGGTGGGTCTGCTTCCACAGCGGCAGGTCGTCGTGGTGCAGCCAGATGGTGGCGCCGGTGCGCTCCGCGAGGGCGGGCGCGGCGTCGATGTGGTCGTTGTGGGCGTGGGTGCACACGATCGCGGTGAGGCGCCGGTCGCCCACCGCCTCGGCGATGGCGTCGGCGTCGTGGGCGGCGTCGATGACGATCGCCTCGTGGTCGTCGCCGACGATCCACACGTTGTTGTCGACGTCCCAGGTGCCGCCGTCGAGGCTGAACTGCCCGGAGGTGACGAGTCGTTCGATGCGGGCGGCCATCACAGCACCACCACCGAACGCAGCACGTCGCCGTGGTGCATCCGCTCGAACGCCTGCTCCACCTCGTCCAGTCGGATCGTCTCGGTGACGAACGCCGCCAGGTCCAGGCGGCCCTGGAGGTGGAGGTCGATCAGCATCGGGAAGTCGCGGGAGGGCAGGCAGTCGCCGTACCAGGAGGACTTCAGGGAGCCGCCCCGGCCGAAGACGTCCAGCAGCGGCAGTTCGAGCTTCATCTCGGGGGTGGGCACGCCGACCAGGACGACGGTGCCGGCCAGGTCGCGGGCGTAGAAGGCCTGCTGGTAGGTCTCGGGGCGGCCGACGGCCTCGATGACGACGTCGGCGCCGAAGCCGCCGGTGAGCTCCCGGATCGCCTCGACCGGGTCGGTCTCGCGCGAGTTGACGGTGTGGGTGGCGCCCATGGAGCGGGCGGTCTCGAGCTTGCGGTCGTCGATGTCGACGGCAATGATCTTCGCCGCTCCGGCGAGCCGGGACCCGGCGACGGCCGCGTCCCCGACGCCGCCGCAGCCGATGACGGCGACCGAGTCGCCCCTGCCCACGTTCCCGGTGTTGATCGCGGCGCCGATGCCGGCCATCACACCGCAGCCGAGCAGCCCGGCGACCTCGGGGGCGACGGCCGGGTCGACCTTGGTGCACTGTCCGGCGGCGACCAGGGTCTTCTCGGCGAAGGCGCCGATGCCCAGGGCCGGGGAGAGCTCGGTGCCGTCGGTGAGGGTCATCTTCTGCCGCGCGTTGTGGGTGTCGAAGCAGTACCAGGGGCGTCCGCGCAGACAGGCCCGGCACGTGCCGCACACCGCACGCCAGTTGAGGATCACGAAGTCACCGGGCGCGACGTCGGTGACACCGTCGCCGACCGACTCGACCACGCCCGCGGCCTCGTGGCCGAGCAGGAAGGGGAAGTCGTCGCTGATGCCACCCTGCTTGTAGTGCAGATCGGTGTGGCACACACCGCACGCCTGGATCCGTACGACCGCCTCGCCCGGTCCCGGGTCGGGTACGACGATCGTCTCGATCCGTACCGCCTGGTCCTTGCCGGGTGCGATCACACCGCGTACTTCCTGCGCCATCGCGCTGATCCCTTCGTCGGCCGGAGTCCGTCCGTCCTCGACCCTACGCTCGAATGATCCATTCCGCCGACCACCGTGCCGCGCGCCCCCTCCGGCGACGTAGCCTGAACGCTCCGACCGGTGAGGGAGCGACGTGAGCAGCGACGTGAGCAGCGCAGCGCAGGAATCCGGCCCGCCCGCCTGGCGGCTGCTCCTCGGGTACGTACGGCCGCACCGCTGGGCCCTGCTGGGCGGTGCCCTGCTCTCCCTGATGACCGGCGCGACGGGGCTGATGCTGCCGCTGGTGGCCCGGGACCTGATCGGCGACCTCTCGGACGACCGGGCGATCACCGGCGCGCTGCTGCTGATGTCGGCCCTCGTGATCGCCAACGCGGTGCTGGGCGGGCTGGGTTCCTACGTGCTGCGGCGCACCGCCGAGTCGGTGGTGCTCGGGGCGCGGCGGTCGCTGTCGTCGTATCTGCTGCGGCTGCGGATCGGCGCGGTGGACCGCAGCGAGCCGGGTGACCTGATGGCGCGCATCACCTCCGACACCACGCTGCTGCGCGAGGTGACCACCGACTCGCTGGTCGGTCTCGGCACGGGCGGGCTCACCCTGGTCGCGACGGTCGCGCTGATGGGGTTCGTGGACCCGGTGCTGCTCGGCGTCACCCTGGGGGTGATCGCGCTCGCGGGCACGGTGCTCGGTGTGATCGTCCCGCGCATCAACCGGGCCTCCCGGCGGGCGCAGGACGCGGTCGGTGTGATGGGGGCCTCGCTGGAGCGGGTGCTGGGCGCGCTGCGGACCGTGAAGGCGTCGGGTGCCGAGCCGCGGGAGGAGCGCACGCTGCACGAGGCGGCGCAGGAGTCGTGGCGGCAGAGCGTGCGCGCCGCCAAGTGGTCGGCGGCGGCGGGCAACACGGCCGGGCTGGCGATGCAGATCGCGTTCATCACCGTGCTCGCGGTGGGCGGCGCGCGGGTGGCGACGGGCGCCATCGACATCGGGACGCTGGTGGCGTTCCTGTTGTTCGTCTTCTACCTCATGTCGCCGATCCAGGAGGTCGTCGGCGCGATCACGCAGTACCAGACGGGCAGCGCGGCCCTCGCCCGGATCCAGGAGGCGCTGCGGCTGCCCGCCGAACCGGCCACTGTCCCCGCGCCGTTGCCCCAGCCGGGCACGGCGCCGGCGGCGCTCGCCTTCGACGACGTCCGCTTCCGGTACGCCGACGACCTGCCGTACATCCACCACGGGGTGACGTTCACCGTGCCCGCGCAGGGCATGACCGCGTTCGTCGGCCCGTCCGGCGCCGGCAAGACCACCGTGTTCTCCCTCATCGAACGGTTCTACGACCCGGACTCCGGCGTGATCACGTTCGACGGCCGGGACCTCGCCGACTGGGACCTGTCGCAGCTGCGGGCCGCCATCGGCTACGTGGAGCAGGACGCGCCCGTGCTGTCGGGCTCCCTGCGGGACAACCTGCTGCTGGGCAATCCGGAGGCGGACGAGGCGACCCTGACGCGGGTGCTGAAGACGACGCGGCTCGACGGTCTGGTGGCCAGGCTGCCGGACGGTCTCGGCACCCTCGTCGGGCACCGCGGCACCAAGCTGTCGGGCGGCGAGCGGCAGCGCGTGGCCATCGCCCGCGCGCTGCTGCGCCGGCCCCGGCTGCTGCTGCTCGACGAGGCCACCTCCCAGCTCGACGCGGTGAACGAGGCGGCGCTGCGCGACACCGTCGCCGATGTGGCCCGTACGACGACGGTCCTGGTCGTCGCGCACCGGCTGTCCACGGTGACGACGGCCGACCGGATCGTGGTGATGGACGCGGGCCGGGTGCGTGCCGTCGGTACGCACCGGGAGCTGGTGACCGCCGACCCGCTGTACGCGGAGCTGGCGGCGACGCAGTTCCTGGCGACGGCCGAGTGAGCGCCGCGCGGGGCGGGCGGGCCTGGCTTGCCGTGCCCGGCGGGCCGGAGGACGCTCGTAGGTGAGGCCGTCTCGGCCCGCCGAGGGACCGGGCCGCCGCCTCGGAGGAGGTAGGTCATCATGGGAACCGCGGCACAGCCGGTCTTCGGCACCGACACCCTGCGCCGGGGCATAGAGGCGGACACGTCGGCGATGCTGGTGTCGCTCTACGCGGACGACGCGGAACTGCGCATCGTGGACCGCAACACCCAGCCCAGTCACCCCAAGGTCCTGCACGGCCGGGACGAGATCGCCGCCGTGCTCGACGACGTCTACGGCCGTGACATGACGCACAAGCTCGAGGAGTGCGTGGTCCAGGGCGACCGGGCCGCCTACAGCGAGAGCTGTCGGTACGCGGACGGTGTCCGGGTCCTCTCGGAGTCGATGCTCACCCTGCGGGACGGCAGGATCACCGAGCAGACGATGATCCAGGCCTGGGACGAGTAGGACCGGCAGCAGACCCGCGTCACGGGCGGGCGCGTCCCCGCGCGGCGGCATGACGCCGCGTCAGGATCACGGACGCGCCCGCCCGTGACGGCAGGCGACGACGCGGGCGGCGGGCGAGGAGCGTCTCCGGCCGGTGGCCGGTGGCCGGTGGCCGGTGACGGCGGGTTCGGGTGTGCGCACCCTTGTGGAGTGGGCGCGGCTTCCTTACTTTTCAGTAAGTTGATTCCGGAAGCACACGTGTACCGGATCGAGTTCCCTGCTTTGGCATGTCCTACTCACCCGCACGCCGTCCGCAGAGGAGAATCTCAATGATCGTGTCAAGCCGCCTGCGTGACTGGCGGGACGGAGGTGAACAGCCTCTTGTCACGCAGCATCGCCCACAGCACGTTGACCCGTCGGCGGGCGAGTGCGAGCAATGCCTGCGTGTGGATCAGGCCCTGGGCGCGTTTCTTGAGGTAGTAGTCCCTCGAAGGTCCCGGTCGCATCATCGCGGACTGCGCGGACATGTAGAACAGCCAGCGCAGGCGCCGGTTGTAGCGTTTGGGCCGGTGGTAGTTGCCGGTGCGGCGGCCGGAGTCGCGAGGCACCGGCGCCAGGCCGGCGTGCGAGGCCAGGCGTCCGGCGTCGCGGTAGCCGGAGAGGTCCCCGACGATTGCGACGAACTCGGCACCCAGGATCGGGCCCATGCCGGGCAGGGACTCGATGATCTCGGCGCGGTCGTCGGTGCGGAAGGTCTCGCGGATCTCCTGGTCGTTGTCCTTGATTCGTTCGTCCAGGGCCAGGAGCTGGTGGGCCAGGTCGCGCACCAGCTTGGCGGCCCGTGCCTCGCCGGGCAGGGCGGTGGTCTGGGACTGGGCGGCCTCGACGGCCTTGGCCGCGACGGTGTCGGCGCTGCGGACCTTGCGTCGTTCCAGCCAGGTGGTCAGCCGCTTGACGCCGATCCGCCGCAGGGCGGCCGGGGTCTGGTACTCGGTGAGCATGACGACCGGGCCCTTGGAGGCGGAGTAGTCGAATGCCCGCTCCAGGGCCGGGCAGATGCCGACCAGCAGGTCGCGCAGCCGGTTGATGAGCCGGACCCGGTCGGCGATCAGGTCCCGCCGGTAGCCGGTCAGCAGCTGCAGTGTGGAAACCAGCTCTGGCGGAGTCCCGATCGGGGCGAAGTCCCGGCGCATGCGGGCCTGGTCGGCGATGACCAGGGCGTCCTTGGCGTCGGTCTTGCCCTCACCGCGGTAGGCGCCGGTCATCCGGTTGACAGTGCGACCGGGCACGTAGACCACCTGCTGACCGTGCGCGATCAGCAGGGCCAGCAGCAGGGCGGAGGCACGGCCGGAGATGTCCACCGCCCACCGCACCTCGTCGGCCTTCTCCCGGGCCGTGTCGATCAGCGTCAGGATCTGGGCCTCATCGTTGAGCACCTTCGTCGAGAACAGTGTCTCACCGTCGGCGTTCACCGCCACCGCCCAGTGATGCCCCTTGCCTGCGTCGATGCCGACCCATATCCGCGCGTGAGCCCTGCTCAAGCCCGTCGCTCCGTTCCACCGTGACCAGCACTTCTGTGGCCCGGGGAACACTCCGCCGACAGGTCCTTAACCAGCGATGCCCGCAGTTCTCAATCAGCAGTCGGAGCGTCCCGGAGGACCGGGCGGCCATTCTCCGGGAGCCATCAACGGCAAACACCCCATCAGCCACACCCAGTCCTCCCGGACCGCCCAACATTCTTAAGGAACCCCCCATGCCGATCCGCAGAACCAGGCCCCTGTGCACCCTCGCCGCCGCCCTCGTCCTGACCGTCACCGCGCCCGCCGCCGTGGCCACCGCCGCCGGCCCCGCCCCGGACGCGTCCGCCGCGCTGCGCGAGGTGCTCTTCGTGGGCAACAACTGGGACGGCACCGCCGATGTCATCGAGTCCAGCGGTGACTTCGGGCGGATCGGCCGGATCGACGTCGTCCCCGACAAGGCCGAGCGGATGGCCGAGATCAACGCCGACCCGATCCACTGGATCTACTTCATGGCGATCCGCAACAGCGTCGGCGAGGGACACGACCAGTTCGTCGACGACATGTACTCCACGCCGGACGGCACCTCGGTGGTGGTCTCCCGGCCGAGCTTCGCCGACGTCGTCTCCCTCGACCTCGCCACCGGGCGGGTCAACTGGCGTTTCCCCGTGTCCGGTTACCGCTCCGACCACATGGCCGTCTCCCCCGACGGCAAGCGGGTCGCCGTCTCGGCGTCGACCTCCAACACCGTGCACGTCCTGGACATCGAGACCGGTGAGGAAGCCGGCTCGTTCAAGACGGGCGACAAGCCGCACGAGAACGTCTTCAGCCGTGACGGCAAGTACATCTGGAACATGGCCATCGGCGAGGTGAACACCGCCCTCGACGCGACCTGGCTGGACTGGACGAAGGGCGACCGCCGCATCACGGTCGTGGACGCCACCACCTTCGAGCAGGTCAAGGTGGTCGACATGCGCGACCGGCTGGACGCCGTCGGCCTGAAGGAGCACTCGGACGCGGTGCGCCCGGCCGCCTTCTCCCCGGACGAGTCGAAGCTGTACTTCCAGGTGTCCTTCTTCAACGGCTTCTTCGAGTACGACGTCGCCACCGACCGGATCACCCGCACCAAGACCCTGCCGAAGAACCCGGCCACCAGCGACGACCGCACCACCTGGGTCAACGACTCGCGCCACCACGGCATCACCATGAAGCCCGACGGCAGCAAACTGTGCGTCGCGGGCACCATGGACGACTACGCGACGGTCGTCGACCGCGCCACCCTGGAGCAGGGCCCGCTCGTCACCGCGTCCAAGCCGTACTGGGCGACCGTCAGCGGTGACGGGAAGTCCTGCGTGGTCTCCGAGTCCGGCGCCGACCAGGTCACCGCGATCGACTTCGCGACCGGCGAGAAGACCGTCTCCGTACCCGTCGGGGACCACCCCCAGCGGGTGCGCCTCGGTCACGTGGAGGCCGGCTGGAGCGGCCCGTCCGGCGGGTGAGCCCGGCGGGAGCCGTCCCGGGCGCGCTCACCGGTCGGCCGTGGTCCGGGCGCCCGTACGCCCGGGGAGGTGGCCGTGTCCGTGGCCGCCGGGAGCGCCCCGCCGCCCATGGCGCGGGGAGCGGTCCACCCGCGGCCTCGGGAACGCCCGGACGAACGGGTGTGTGCATGCGGCCGGGGTGGGTAGTCGCCCGGTATCACCTCCGATCGTGGGAAGGAGGTCCGTGAAAGCGCATCTACTCGCAGCGCCCGGGCCGCTTCCACCGACACGAAGCGGCCCGGACCGTCAGCGCGGCGGAAGCCGGTGGAGTTCCACCCCGGTGAGCCGCGCCCCGGTGACCGTCGCGGTCATGTAGGTGCAGTGGGGCTGGCGGCGGCGGTCCGTGGGCGAGCCCGGGTTGAGCAGGCGGAGTCCCGTGGGAGCGGTGGTGTCCCACGGGATGTGGCTGTGCCCGAACACCAGCACGTCGAGGTCGGGGAAGCGCGCGGCGCACCGGGTCTCCCGGCCCTTCGCCGGCCCCGTCTCGTGGATCACGCCGAAGCGCAGCCCGCCGAGGTCCGCGTGGGCGATCTCCGGCAGCCGGGCGCGCAGCTCGGGCCCGTCGTTGTTGCCGTACACGGCGACGAGCCGGCGGCTGCGGCTCTCCAGGAGATCGAGGGTGGCGGTGTCGACCCAGTCCCCGGCGTGGAACACGACGTCCGCACGAGGGATCTCGTCCAGCAGCGGTGCGGGCAGCCGTGCGGCACGCTTCGGCAGGTGGGTGTCGGACATCAGCAGCAGGCGCACGCACCGCAGCCTAGGGGTGCGTGCGGCCTCCCGGCGGCGCGGCGCGCCCCGGGCCGCGCCCCAAGTGGCGCCCGGGGCAGGCCGTTCGGCGGGGCGCGGAGGGGACCGCGCGTGCCGGAGGACTACGATCGGTCCGCGCATCCCAAGCCCTCCCATTCGACCGCAGGACACCCGAAGGGCCGTACAGCCAGATGCCGGTCAAGGTCAGCGTCATCGTCCCCGTGTACAACCCGGGTCCCTACATCGAGGACTGCATCGCCTCCCTGCAGCGCCAGTCGCTGCCCCCCGACGCGTACGAGGCGGTCTTCGTCGACGACGGTTCCACCGACGGCACCCCGGCCCGGCTCGACCGGCTGGCCGCCGAGGACCCCCGGATGCGGGTGATCCACCAGGAGAACTCCGGCTGGTCGGGCAAGCCGCGCAACGTGGGGATCGACGCCGCGCGGGGCGAGTACGTGATGTTCGTCGACAACGACGACTACCTGGGCGACGAGGCCCTGGAGCGGATGTACGCGTACGGCGTGGCCAACGGCGCCGACGTGGTCGTGGGCAAGATGGCCGGCAAGAACCGCGGGGTGCCCGTGGAGCTGTTCCGCCGCAACCACCCGCGGGCGACCGTCGGGAACGCCCCGCTGATCGACAGCCTCACCCCGCACAAGATGTTCCGCCGCGCGTTCCTCGACCGCATCGGGCTGCGCTTCCCGGAGGGCCGGCGGCGGCTGGAGGACCACGTCTTCGTCACCGAGGCGTATCTGCGGGCGGACAACGTGTCCGTGCTCAGCGACTACGTCTGCTACTACCACATCAGGCGCGACGACGCCTCCAACGCCGGCTTCCAGCGCTTCGACCCGGTGGGGTACTTCGCGAACCTGCGGGAGGCGCTCGACGTGGTCGAGCGGTACACCGAGCCGGGAGCGGTGCGGGACCGGCTGTTCCGCCGCTGGCTGCGGGTGGAGATGGTGGAGCGGCTGCGGGCCCGGCGGCTGCTGGCGCTGCCGGACGACTACCGCCGGGAGCTGTTCGCGGAGATCCACAAGGTCGTCGTCGAACGGTTCGGTCCGGGTGTCGCGGCCGGGTTGCAGCCCACGCAGCAGGTGGTCGCCGCGCTGGCGGAGGCCGGCCGGTACGACGACGTGGTGGCCTTCGCCGAGTGGGAGGCCGGTGTCGCGCCGGCCGCGGCGCCCACGGGCGTGGAGTGGCGGGACGGCTCGCTGCACATCGGCTTCACCGCGGAGTTCACCTCCGCCGGCGAGCCGATGACGTTCCCCGCGGACGCCGTCCGCACCCCCTTGGCCGACTCGCCGAAGGGGGTCGAGGAGGCGGTGGCGTGGGTCGGCGCGGAGACCGCGGCGCGCTCCGGCCAGGCCACCGCGGACCTGCTGCTGCGGGAACGGGCGGGCGGCGCCCAGTACTTCCAGCCGGTGGAGTTCACCCGGGAGACCGTCGCCGTCGGGGACGGCGAGCGGGTCCGGCTGGTGCTGCGGGCGGCCGCGACCGTGGACCCCGCCGGCCTGCCGGGCGGCGGGGTCTGGGACGCCGTGGTCCGGGTCAGGCTCGGCGGGTGGACCAAGGAGTGCCGGCTGGGCCCCGCCCCGCGCGCCACCCGCCCCGAGCCGTCCGCGGGCGTCGTCGGCCACCGGGCGGTCCTGCCGTACTGGACCGAGCCGCACGGGAACCTCGCGCTGGACACGGCCGTCAAGGGCAGGCGGCTCGGGCTCGACGGGGTGCGCCGCACCGAGGTCGCCGTCTCGGGGGCCCGGCTGCGCGCCCGGGTCCCGCTGCACGCCGCGGACGGCACCCCGGTGGGGCTCCGGTTCACCGCCGCCGGCCGGACCCTGCACGCGTCCGGCACCCTGACCGGCGTACCGGACGGGCGGCCGGGGTCCCTGCTGGAGGCCGCCCTGCCGTCCGGGCTCCCCCGGGGGATCTGGCGGGTCGCGCTGAGCCCGGACCCCGATGCCGCTCGGCCCCGGTGGACGGGTCTGCCGTTCGCGCTGCGCGCGGGCGGTGGCGGGGTGCTGGTGGTGCCCGTTCCGCGCCCGCGTGCGGTACGGAGGCTGGCGCGCCGGGTGCGGCGCGTGCTCGGCGCCGCCCGCGCGAAGGCGCGTGCCCTGGTCCGGGGCGGGCGGTGACGGCGAAGGGGGACGCCGGGGCCGGCCCGGGCCGTGTGCCGCGCGGGGTGCGCTCCACCTGCGCACCGCGCGGGCGGTCCTCGGGCTTCCCCTGCGGGCCGGGCGGCGGGCACGCGGGCGGGGGCCGTCCACTCCCCGGCACACTGGCCTCGTGCGGGGCCTGCCGCGCACGTCACGCGGCAGGCCGGGTGCTCAGCGGCTGACGCCGACCTGTTCCAGGGCGCGGCGCAGGGGCTCCCAGCCCACGCGCCGGGGCAGGCCGCGGTTGCGGGCCTGGGCGAGCGCGCGCCAGAACCCGGCCTGCAGCAGCGCCTCGGGCGGCACAGCCCCTGCCCGCTCCAGGATCGCCTCGGGGACCTTCTGCGGGTCGGGCACCTTGTACTCGGCCATGATCTCGTCGTACTTGTCGTGCAGCACCGTGTTCTCCGGGTCCGCGCCGAAGATGACGAGCTGGCCGGTGGGCTGGGTGTCCACCAGGATGGTGACGAGGTCGGGCCGGTGGCGCGCCAGCACCTCGGTGATCTTGTAGACGTCGCCGGTCCAGGCGGTGGTGTGCCGGTCCCGGGCGGCCTCGTCCACGCTGCGCGGCAGCATGTCGTCGAGGACGATCACGCTGGACCAGTCGGAGTGCTTCTCGACGTTCATGAAGTCGCGCAGGGCGTACTCGAACAGGTGCATGCCGTCGATGAACGACAGGTCGAGCGTGGTGCGCCGCCAGTGGCCGATCGGGCTGCGGCCCCGGCGCAGGTTGCGCAGCGGGTGCCGGCCGCCCTTGAGGTGGGCCAGCGGGTTGTCACGGGCGAAGAAGTCGTCGCTGGTGGCCTTCACCAGGTGGACGTCGCACTTCAGTTCCGAGACCACCTTGAAGGCGGGGTCGACCGCGATGCTGGGGACGCGTGACAGGCGCAGGCTGCGGCCGTCGTTGACACCGATCTCCAGGTAGTTGCGGTTGGCGCTGACCTTGTGCAGTTCCCGCAGGAACTCATGGCGTTTCACGGACGGGACTCTCCTTGCGGATACGGGGGCGGTGCTCGGTGCGGTACGCGCGCCTCTCACGCGGCGCGGGCGGGCCGGTCTCCTGCCGGCGGCGGCGCGCCGGGCGCGGCGCGGGCCTCGGGACCGGTGGCGAGGAGGTTCATGAATGGATCTGCACCTTGCTGTGGTCGCCGAGGACGAATCGGTGGGCGCTGGGGACGCCGGGCGCGGGGGTCACCTCGACATGACGGCCGATCAGCGAGGACTCGATGCGGCCGACGCCGTCGATCGAGGAGTCCCGCAGCACGATGGAGAACTCGAGTTCGCTGTCGGTGATGCGGCAGTTCTCCGCGACGGAGGTGAAGGGTCCGACGTAGGAGTCACGGACGACCGTTCCGGCGCCGATGACGGCGGGACCGACGATGCGTGAGTGGACGATCCGCGCGCCCTCCTCCACGACCACCCGGCCGATGGTCTCGGACCGGTCGTCGACGTCGCCGTCGATGCGGCGTTCGACGCCTTCGAGGACGGTGCGGTTGACCTCCAGCATGTCGACGACGTTGCCGGTGTCCTTCCAGTAGCCCTGGATGACGGTGCAGCGCACGTCGGCGTGGGTGTCGATCAGATGCTGGATGGCGTGGGTGATCTCGAGTTCGCCGCGCCAGGAGGGTGTGACGGCGCGCACCGCCTCGTGCACGGCGGGGGTGAACAGGTAGACGCCGACGAGCGCGAGGTCGCTCTTGGGGTCGTCCGGCTTCTCCTCCAGGCCGATCACCCGTCCGGACGGGTCGAGTTCGGCGACTCCGAAGGACCGGGGGTCGGCGACGCGGGTGAGCAGGATCTGCGCGTCGGGCCGGCGGCGGCGGAACTCCTCGACGAGGCCGCGGATGCCTCCGACGACGAAGTTGTCGCCGAGGTACATCACGAAGTCGTCGTCGCCGAGCCAGTCGCGGGCGACGCGCACCGCGTGCGCGAGGCCGAGGGGCTGTTCCTGGGGTATGTACGTGACCCGCAGGCCGAACTTCGATCCGTCGCCGACCGCGTCCTCGATCTCCGCGGCCGTGTCGCCCACGATCATCCCGACGTCGGTGATCCCCGCGTCCGCGAGGGACTCCAACCCGTAGAAGAGGACGGGCTTGTTGGCCACGGGCACCAACTGCTTGGCCGAGGTGTGGGTGATCGGCCTCAGCCGGGTTCCGGCACCGCCGGACAGCACGAGAGCCTTCATCCGACTCACCATAGTGCCGTTCCGGCGTGCGGAACATCACATGCTTCGCGTTATCGCGAAATCGTGGGAGACGACCGGTGGGTCACCGGGACGGCCGACGAGCCTGCCCGGCGCTTCCCGTCGTCCTGTGGGGAGGGTCTAGGGTCTGTTGCGGAAGTAGATCTTGTTCGTTGATGATCACGTCCTGTGGGACGTGGGGATCTGACGAACGGCCAGTGGGCCCGGCTGGAGCCTCTGCTGCCGACGGGCATCAAGCCGGGTCGGCCGCAGGTGTGGACGCGGCGGCAGCTGATAGACGGCATACGGTGGCGGACCCGGACCGGTGCTCCCTGGCGGGACGTGCCCGAACGCTACGGGCCCTGGGATCGGGTCTATGACCTGTTCCGACGCTGGCAGCGGGACGGCACCTGGGCGAGGATCCTCACCAAGCTCCAGGCCGAGGCGGACGCGAAGGGCCTGATCACCTGGGAGGTCAACGTCGACTCCACCGTCTGCCGGGCCCACCAGTACGCCGCCGGAGCGGCGAAAAGGGGGACCTCCAGAAGGAGCCGCCCGGCGGGATCTTCGTCGAGCCAGCCGATCACGGCCTCGGACGCTCCCGCGGCGGACTGACCAGCAAGATCCACATCGCGGTCGAGCAAGGGCAGAAGCCCTTGTCCGTCGTGATCACGGCCGGGCAGCGGGGCGACTCCCCGCAGTTCGAAGCGGTCCTGGAAGCCGTCCGGGTTCCGAGGCTGGGGCCCGGCAGGCCGCGCAAGCGCCCGGACCGAGTGCGGGCCGACAAGGCGTACGACTCCCGCGGCAATCGCTCCTACCTGCGCAGACGCGGCATCAAGGCCACCATTCCGGTTCCGGCGGACCGAGTCCGCAACCGCCTCAAGCGTGGATCGCAGGGCGGGCGCCCGCCAAAGTTCGACAAAGACGACTACAAGCAACGGCACGCGGTCGAGTGCGGGATCAACCGGCTCAAGCGCCACCGGGCCGTCGCCACTCGGTACGACAAACTCGCCGTCCGCTACGAAGCGACAGTGCTGGTCGCAGCCATCAACGAGTGGCTGTGACCAGCACTTTCACAACAGGCCCTAGTCCTCGCCCCGCACGATATTCCACTCCGCACCCGCGTTCGAGGGGGTGGAACCCGTACCGCGGTCCACGGCGGGCAGGCAGGTCCGCAGCGGCTCCCTGCCGCGCAGTCGCCGGGCTCGCGCCCAGCCGGTCTCCGTTCGGCGGGACCCGGGTTCTCCGGTCGTCTCGGGGATCACGACACGTGATCTTCCTTCTGCATCCGCTGCCGTCCGGGTCCCCGGGCCGCCGCGGGGCAAACGCCGGCGGCCAACACCCCCGCGCGGACGGGGGCGTTGGGGACTCAGGTGTGGGGCCGGGCCACGCTGATGTCGCCGAGGGCCGACTCCGGGTCGCGCTCCATCGCGACGTCGCCCAGCGAGACGACGCCGACCGGGCGTCCGTCCTCGACGACGGGGACGCGGCGCACGGCGTGCTCGCGCATCAGCCGCACCGCCCGGTCCAGGTCGTCGTCCGGTCCCACCGTGACCAGGTCCTCGCTGCACGCGCCGGCCACGGTGGTCTCCTCGGGGTCACCGCCCGTCGCGAGCGACCGCACCACCAGGTCGCGGTCGGTGACCATTCCGCGCAGCCGGTCGCCGTCGGTGACCAGGACGGCCCCGAGGTCGCGGTCGCGCATGACGCGGGCCACCTCCGCGACGGAGGTCTGCGGTCCCACGGTGACCGGCGCGCCGGTCATGATGTCGCGGACGTGCTGGGTCATGACGTCCTCCTCCTCCGCCGGTGTCCTCCGGCGCCCTGCCGGTGTACGGGCGTACGGGTACCCGGTGGAGCCGTACGGTCACCGGGTGCGGGCGGCGCCCCTCCGCGGTGCCCGGTCAGTGCCGGAGCGCGAACTCCGCCCACACCTGCTTGCCCCCGCTGACCGGGAGTGTGCCCCAGGCCGCCGACACGGCCTCGACAAGCAGGATGCCCCGGCCCCCGGTGGCCTCCCAGCCGATGCTGGTGGGCTTCACGGGGGTGCGGGGCGAGGCGTCGGCGACGGCGAGCCGCAGCCGGTCGTTGACCAGCGTGAGGTCGAGGCGGACCTTGCCGTCGGTGTGCACCAGGGCGTTGGTGACCAGCTCCGAGACGACCAGCAGGGCCGCGTCGATGTTCTCGGTCACG
This sequence comes from Streptomyces capillispiralis, assembly GCF_007829875.1. Classification (NCBI taxonomy): domain Bacteria; kingdom Bacillati; phylum Actinomycetota; class Actinomycetes; order Kitasatosporales; family Streptomycetaceae; genus Streptomyces; species Streptomyces capillispiralis. The sequence goes on from NZ_VIWV01000001.1 coordinate 489,487, forward strand.
CCCCAGGAGCGCAGGGTGCGCCGGGTGAAGCGGCGGGCGTGCCCGACCGCCTGGGGCACCCGCCACACGGTCCAGCTCTCGCGCAGCGGACGTGCGGCCATGCCGTCGTAGCGCATCAGCAGCAGGGCGACGTCGTCGCTGCGCGGTGCCTTGCCGAGCAGGGCGTCCGCGACCTGCCCGAGGTGGGCGGGGTCGGCGGTGGACAGCTGCCGGGCGAAGCGGTCCATGCCCTCGTCGATGTCGGCCTCGTGGGACTCGACCAGGCCGTCCGTGGTGAGCGCGATCATGGTGCCGGGCTGCAGCCGGAGCGGGCTCATGGGGAAGTCGCTCTGCCGCACCACCCCGAGCGGCGGGCCGCCCTCGGCCTCCGCGATGTCGGTGCGGCCGTCCGGGTGACGCAGCACCGGCGGCAGGTGACCCGCGCGCACGCACCAGGCGAAGCCCTCCTCCATGTCGACGTCGACATAGCAGCAGGTGGCGAAGAGGTCGGTCTCCATGTCCATGAGGAGCCGGTTGGCGTGGGAGACCACGACGTCCGGCGGGTGTCCCTCGACGGCGTAGGCGCGCAGCGCGGTGCGCATCTGCCCCATCAGGGTGGCGGCGCCGGCGCTGTGGCCCTGGACGTCGCCGATGACGAGGGCGACGTGGTTGTCCGGCAGCGGGATCACGTCGTACCAGTCGCCGCCGAGTTCCAGGCCGGCGGTGCTGGGGAGGTAGCGGGCGACGGCGACCGCTCCCGGCAGGCGGGGCAGGCGGCGCGGCAGCAGCTGGCGCTGGAGCATGCCGACCAGCTCGTGTTCGGCGTCGAAGGCGCGGGCCCGCATCAGGGCCTGTCCGGCGAGGCCGGCGGCGGCGGTGAGCAGGGCGCGTTCGTCGGCGCCGAAGTCGTGCGGGGTGTCCCAGCCGATCAGGCAGGCGCCGGCCATGCGGTTCCCGGCGGGCAGCGGCAGCATGGCGAGGCCGCCGGGGCCGACCTCGGCGAGGGTGTCCTCCAGCGGGGAGCCCGCCGGCCAGATCCGGGACCGGCCCTCGCGCAGGGCCGCGGCGAGGGTGGGCATGGTGCGCACGGGCGCGTCGGGCCACTCGGTGCGCCACTCCGCGCGCCACAGCGCGGGCCATGCCTCCGGTTCGGGCGGGTCGAGGACGGTGACGACGAGCCGGTCGTTCTCCAGCTCGGCGAGCGCGATCCGGTCGGCCCGCAGCGGCCGGCGCAGCGCGGCGACCACCGCCTTGCCGACGTCGCGGACCGTGACGGCCGTGGCCAGTGCCGCGGCGAGCCGCTGGACGCGGGCCACGTCGGTGATGTCGGAGCGCAGGGTGGAGGCGTCGACGACGGTGCCCACGAGGCGCGCCGGGCGCCCCTCGCCGCCGGGCACCAGCCGGCCGCTCAGCCGGAGCCACTTGGGCGGGCCGGTGGGCTGGAGCACCCGGAACTCCAGTTCGCGGTCGCCGATCGTCATGTGGTCGGCCTCGACGGCGGACATCAGCGAGGGCAGGTCCTCCGGCACCGTCAGGCTCAGCAGGGTCTCCACCCGCCCGTCGAAGTCGTCCGGGTCGAGTCCGAACAGGTCCAGGATCTGCTGGTCCACCCGGACCCGGCCGGTGTCCATGGCGAGGCTGAAGCCGCCCGGCGGCAGGTCGGCGCCGTCGGCGGCCGAGGACGGCGCCGGGAAGGCGATGGCGTCGGCGACGAGGCCGAGGCAGACGCGGTCGTCGGCGTCGAACCCGTGGGCGCGCTCACTCACGGCGAGCAGGCAGCCGCCGCCGTCGTGGCGCAGGGGAAGGGCGGCCAGGAAGAAGTCGCGGCTGGGCACGCGCCGCGACTGGGCCTGCGCGGCGAGGTCCTTGGGGCCCAGCCACACCGGCCGGCCGCGGTGGGCCTCGGCGACGGGGGCGCGCCCGGCGGCGGGGTAGCTGTCGCGCACCCCGCACAGCGTTCTGGGCACGCCGGCGGACTCCGCCAGGTACAGCAGCTCTCCGTCCGCGCTGGGCGTGTACACGGCGGCGAATGCGGCGCCGGCGAAGACGAGGGCCTGCTCCAGGATCCTGCGCACCCGTTCGGGCGACTCCCGGTCGGCCGTGATCGTCCTCAGGGCAGCTTCCGCACGCAGCGTTCTCGTGCTGCGTCCCGCAGCGCCCTCACTGACCACGTTGGCCATTACAGCGCTTATGGAACACCTGCGCAGCCCCTGTGAGCGTTCGGCGGTGAGACCCGGGCCGGGCGGGGACGGGGGTGGGCGGAGGTGCGGCGGCAGGGGCGCAGACGGTCGCGGCGCGGTGAACCGGGCGCGTGGGGGCGCGGGCCGTCGCGGAGGGCCGCCCCCGCGTCCTGCGCCGGGCGCGGGCGGTCGTCGCGTAGTGCGCCGGGCGCGGGGTAAACGGGAGGGGGGCGTCGTGGGGCCGGGTGGCGGCCCGTCCGGGCATCCGGGCATCCGGGCATCCGGCCCACTCCCCCGCCGCTCGTCGTGCGCGACGGCCCGGGAGGGGGGAGATTGGGTCCCGGGGTCGGTGGCGCGGCCGTGCGAGGAGGTGGTCGGCGTGTCCGAGGGGCAGTCGTCCGCGCGGGCGCCGTCGGGTGCGCGGGCACCGGTCGGCCGTCCGATGCTGTCGCTGACACTGGCCTCGATGATGGACGAGGTGCATGCCCACTCCGGGGCGGTGTACCTGCTCTCGCAGGACCGGGCGGTGCTGGAGATGGCGGTGATGGCAGGGCTGCCCCGCGCCTTCGCCGCTCCGTGGGAGCGGGTGGGGGTGAGCGCGCCGATCCCGGTCTCCGACGCGGTGCGCGAGAAGCGGCTCGTGTGGGTGGGCGGCGAGGAGGAGATGGCCCGCCACTACCCCCGCATCGCCATGGTGCTGCCGTACCCGTTCTCCCTGGCCGCGCTGCCGGTGGCGACCTCGACCCGGGCGTACGGCGCGGTCTTCGTGACCTGGCCCGGCGCCCATCCGCCGGAGCTGTCCGACTGGGAACGCGATCACCTCACCGCGGCCTGCGACCGGCTGGCGGTGCGGCTGGAGCGGGCGGCCGAGCAGAGCCTGCCCCTGCCGCCCGAGCCGGATCTGCTGGCCGCCCCGCTGGTGGGGGGCATGGCCGGCACGCTCGGCACGGTGGAGGCGGCGCGGATGGTGGGCCGGCTGCCGTACGGCCTGTGCTCGCTCGACCTGCACGGCCGGGTCGGCTTCGCCAACGCCGCGGCGGCGGAACTGCTGGACGTCCCGGTCAACCGGCTGCTCGGCGCCCACCTGTGGGCGTCGGTGCCCTGGCTGAACGACCCCGTGTACGAGGACCGCTACCGGGCCGCGCTGTTCAGCCAGCACGTCACCTCGTTCGTCGCGCTGCGGCCGCCCGGCGAGTGGCTCTCGTTCCGGCTGTATCCGAGCACCAGCGGGCTCAGCGTCCGGATCAGCCGGGCGCGCGCGGTGGCGGAGATGGACCGCGCGGCGCCGCGTCCCGGGCACACCCCGAGGCGGCTGGTCACCATCTCGCAGGTGCTGAGCCTGGCCGGCGCGCTGACCGAGGCGGTCGGGGTGCAGGACGTGGTGCACCTGGTCGCGGACGAGATCGCGCCGGCGGTGGGCAGCCAGGGGCTGGTGCTCCTCGGTTCCCGGGCGGGGCGGCTGCGCGTGCTGGGGCACCACAGGTACGCCGATCCGCGGGTCGTGGAGCGGTTCGACGGGGTGCCGCTGTCGGAGCCGATTCCCGGCAGCCAGGTGCTGCGTACGGGGGTGCCCGCCTTCTTCGAGAGCCGGGCGGAGATCGAACGCCTGTATCCGGCGCTGCTGGTGGACCCCTCCGAGTTCTCGGCGTGGGCGTACCTGCCGCTGATCGCCTCGGGGCGCCCGGTGGGGACGCTGGTGCTGTCCTATGCGGCGCCGCACCACTTCGCGACGGACGAACGGGCGGTGATGACCAGTCTGGCGGGGCTGATCGCGCAGGCGCTGGAGCGGGCGCTGCTCTACGACGCCAAGCACCGGCTCGCGCACGGGCTGCAGGAGGCGCTGCTGCCGCACACGCTGCCGGTGCTCACCGGGATCGAGGCCGCGGCCCGCTATCTGCCGGCCACCCAGGGCATGGAGATCGGGGGCGACTTCTACGATCTGGTGCCGACCCAGGGGATGGCGGCGGCGGTGATCGGGGACGTGCAGGGGCACAACGTCACGGCGGCGGGCCTGATGGGCCAGGTCCGCACCGCCGTACGCGCGTACACGGCCGTCGGGCAGGCGCCGGAGGAGGTCATGCGCAGCACCAACCGGCTGCTGCTGGACCTGGGTTCGGAGCTGTTCGCGAGCTGTCTGTACCTGCGGCTGGATCCGGCGCACGGGCGGGCCGTGATGTCCCGCGCGGGTCATCCGCCGCCGTTGCTGCGCAGGCCGGACGGGCGGGTGCGGGTGCTGGACCTGGCGGGCGGGCCGCTGCTGGGCATCGACGGCTCGGCGGCCTATCCGTCGACGGAGGTGGCGCTGCCGTCGGGTTCGCTGCTCGTGCTGTACACCGACGGCCTGGTCGAGTCCCCCGGCACCGACTTCGAGGACGCGCTGGCCGACCTGTGCCGGCGGCTGACCGACCTCGGCGACCGGCCGCTGGACGACCTCGCCGACGCCCTGGTGCGGCCCGGCGCGGACGCGGAGGGCCGTCTGGACGACATCGCGCTGCTGCTGCTCAGGGCTCTGTGAGCGGGCCGGCCGGCCCCGGCAGGCGGTGGTCCGGCCCCGCCCCGTCGTCCGGGTGGCGGGGCCGGACCGGTGCCGTGGTCCAGGTGCTGAGGGGGCGTCAGTGGGTCCGGGCCGGACCGGATCCGTCGTCGGCGCCCTGCCCGGTGCCGGCGCCGGCCTCCTCCCCTCCGGCGCCCTGGCCGTCGGCTTCCTGACCGCCGGGCTCCTCGCCGCCGATCCCCTGGCCGCCGCCCGGCTCCGTGCCGCCCGCCTGGTCACCGGCGCCCGCGCCTTCGCCCGCGCCGTCGCCGAGGGTCGCGCCCACCGCTTCCAGGGCCGTGGTGACCGGCTGGAAGAACGTCTCGCCGCCGGAGGCGCAGTCCCCGCTGCCGCCCGAGGTCAGGCCGATGGCGAGACCGTCCTGGGTGAACATCGAGCCGCCGCTGTCACCGGGTTCGGCGCAGACGTCCGTCTGGATGAGGCCGGTGACCGTGCCCTCCGGGTAGTTCACCGTGGCGTTGAGACCGAGGACCTGGCCGTCGGCGAGCCCGGTGGTGCTGCCCATCCGGAACACCTGCTGCCCGACGGTGGCCTCCGCGGCCCCATTGATCGCGACGGTCTGCTCACCGACGTCGACCTCGCTCGGTGCCCGGGTGGCGGGGTCGTCGTACCGGACGAGGGCGAAGTCGCCCGCGCCGGGGAAGACCGCCTGGTCGACCGTGGCGACCGGCTGTCCGCCCTGCGCGTCGGACCACTGCTCGGCCGCGACACCGCAGTGACCGGCCGTCAGGAAGGCCGGGGCGCCGTCGCCCGCGGTGACGTTGAAGCCCAGCGAGCAGCGCGAACCGCCGCCGAAGATGGCGTCGCCGCCGGAGGCGAACGTCCTGAAGGTGCCCGCGGACTTCTCGAGGGTCGCCATGCCGGAGCCGAGGCCGCGGACGGTGGACTCCAGCCTGTTCCACGCGTCCCCGGTCACGGTGCTGTCCGCGGTGACGAGGATCTTGTTGGTGCGCGGGTCGACGGCCCACGAGGTGCCCGGGATGGTCGCCCGCGCCGTCAGGGTCCGTGCCCCGTCCTCCAGTTCGGTCATGCTGTTGTCGACCTGGCGGACGGTCGCGCCCGCCCGCTCGGCCCGCGCGATCACGCTGTCGTCGTCGCCCGGTACGACGTTGACGACGAGCCGTCGCGCCCCGCTGTCGTAGTAGGAGCCGGCGAACGCGTCGCCGAGGAGCCCGGCGAGCCGCGAGGCGAGGTCCGGGGCGTCCGTCGCCCGGAGGGTCCTCGGCGCCGCCGCGGCGTCGTCCGTCGTGCCGTCCTGCGACGCGTTGGCGTTCGGGAGCAGGATCGCGGCGGCGCCGAGCGCCACCACGCCGCCCGCGGCAACCGCGGCCCTGCGCTTCGGAATTCGCTGGTGACTCAAACTTCTCGACCTCCTGGAAGGACCGGAGTCGTGCCGCCGTGCGGCGGCTGTCGGGGGCGCCCGGATGGCTGTTGGTACGCGTGTGCCGCGGGGTGCGTTCAATCCCGGTTCGCCATCACGTTGAGCGACCGGTCCGGTACGGTCGGTCGCGGTCACGGAGCGGAATGCGGGCTTCAGTGAATCTGCACATCGAATGCCCAACCCGGTCACCGGATCCGGGGTTCGTCCACCGGCCGACCGGCCGGGTCACGCCTTTGGTGCGGTGTGCCGGAATCCGCTCCGGGGACCGCAAGTGAGGGGATGAGCCGATGCGGTGGGGCATGTGAAGAAGTCGCCGCCGAGCCGTGCCCGCGTCTGCACGCTTGGACGCCCGCCGGCCGCAAACGGCCTGGTGAGACGTTTGATTGATTGGAAGACCGCGCCCGCGGCGTGCTTTGATCCATCGCACCGCAAGGCCGTTCCGGGCTCCCGGCGACGGGCGTTCGGCGCCCGCGGTCGCGGCCTTCACTGTCCCCAGAGGGGGCCGCTCCCCCCTTGTGAAATATCCATACGAAGGGAAGTTCCATCATGAACTCCACCCCCCAGGTTGAGACCGTCGAGATCTCCGACGCCGACCTCGACACCGTCTCCGGCGGTCTGTCCGTGAACGCCGTGAACTCCCTCACCGGCGCGGTGGACAGCATCGCCCCCGTCTCCGGCCTGGTGAACACGGCTGTCGGCACCGTCGAGGGTGTCACCGGCCTGAACACCGCCCCGGTCACGAACCTGGTCGCCGGTCTCTGATCGCGCCCTCTCGTCGCCGAGTCCCGGAGCCGCACCCCGGCTCCGGGACTCTGTGATGCGTCCCCGTCCCAGAGTGACGTCGCACAGCTCACGCAGGTGAGGGAAGATCCGTGCAGTTCCGCCAACAGGCCCTCGCCAGGCTCCAGTCACCGGAGGAGCTCGACCTCCCGGTGCGTTTCGCCCGCCCCCAGGGCTGGCTGGTGCTGTCCGTGACGGTGATCGTGATGGCCGCCGCCTCGGTGTGGGCGGTGACCGGATCGGTTGCGTCCACGGTCGGCGCGCCCGCCATCCTCACGTACGGGCAGGGCAGTTACGTCCTGCAGAGCCCGGTCGCGGGCCAGGTCACCGCCGTACTGGCGAAGCAGGGCGAGCGGCTGCCCGCCGGCTCCTCCGTCCTGAAGGTCCGCACCGACCGGGGCGACACCGTCGTGCGCTCCCTCGACGCCGGCCGGATCACCGCGCTCGCCGCCAGCGTCGGACAGATCATCAGCACCGGAGCGAACGTCGCCGCCGTGGAGAAGGTCGCCGACCCGAAGGCCCCGCTGTACGCGACGGTGTACGTCCCCGCCCAGGACGCGGCAGGCATCCCCGCCCGTGCCCCCGTCGACCTGACCGTGCAGTCGGTGCCCAGCCAGGAGTACGGGGTGCTGCACGGCAAGGTGAAGTCCGTCGACCGCTCGGCCCAGTCCGCCCAGCAGATCGCCGCGTTCCTCGGCGACAGCCAGCTCGGCGAGCAGTTCACCGAGCAGGGCCGGCCGGTGGCCGTCACGGTGGAACTGGTGAGGTCCCCCACCACCGAGAGCGGTTACGAGTGGTCCAGCGCGGACGGACCGCCCTTCGCGCTCACCTCCATGACCCTGGCCACGGGCTCGATCCGGCTGGCCGACCGGCGTCCCGTCGATTGGCTGCTGCCGTGACCACCGCACAGGAGACCCGCGGCAGACGCCGCGCCGCACCGCCCCGGCGCAAGGTGCCCACGTCCCGCGCGAAGACGGTCCGTACGCCCACCGTGCTCCAGATGGAGGCCGTGGAGTGCGGTGCCGCCTCACTGGCCATGGTGCTCGCCCACTACGGCCGCCACGTCCCGCTGGAGGAACTGCGCATCGCCTGCGGCGTCTCCCGGGACGGCTCACGCGCCAGCAACCTGCTGAAGGCGGCCCGCGGTTACGGGCTGACCGCCAAGGGCATGCAGATGGACCTGGCCGCCCTCGCCGAGGTGACCGCTCCGGCCATCCTGTTCTGGGAGTTCAACCACTACGTCGTCTACGACGGCATGGGCCGCAGGTTCGGCCGCCGCGGGGTGTACATCAACGACCCCGGCAAGGGGCGGCGGTTCGTGCCCCTGGAGGAGTTCGACGGCAGCTTCACCGGTGTCGTCCTGGTCATGGAGCCCGGCCCGGACTTCAGCCGGGGCGGGCGCAGGCCGGGCGTGCTCGGCGCGATGCCGGCCCGGCTGCGCGGCACCGCGGGCACCATGCCCGCCGTGGTGCTTTCCAGCCTGCTGCTGGTCGCGGTCGGCGCGGCGGTGCCCGGGCTCAGCCGCACCTACATCGACGACTTCCTGATCGGCGGCCACACCTCGACGCTGGGCGTGCTGTTCACCGCCATGGGCGCCTGCGTGCTGCTCACGCTGGTGCTGACCTGGCTCCAGCAGGCCAACCTGCTGCGCGGCCGGCTGATCTCCTCCACCCTGTCCAGCGCCCGCTTCCTGCGCCATCTGCTGCGGCTGCCGGTGACGTTCTTCTCCCAGCGCAGCCCGGCCGACCTGGTGCAGCGGCTGCAGTCCAACGACGCGGTGGCCGAGACCCTGGCCCGCGACCTGTCGGCGGCGGGCGTGGACGCGGTGGTGGTCGTGCTGTACGCGGTGCTGCTGTACACCTACGACCCGCAGCTGACGTTCATCGGCATCGGTGTGGCGCTGCTGAACATCGTGGCGATGCGGATCGTCATCCGGCTGCGCGCCACCCGTACGGCGAAGCTGCGCGCGGACAACGCCCGGCTCACCAACACGGCGTACACCGGGCTGCAGTTGATCGAGACGCTGAAGGCGACCGGCGGGGAGGACGGCTACTTCCGCAAGTGGGCCGGGCAGCACGCCACCACCCTGGAGGAGCAGCAGCGGCTCGGCGTGCCCAGCGCCTGGCTCGGCGTCGTCGCGCCGACGCTCGCCACGCTCAACAGCGCGCTGATCCTGTGGATCGGCGGCATGCGGGCGGTGGAGGGCCACATCTCGGTCGGTCTGCTGGTCGCCTTCCAGGCGCTGGTCACCCGCTTCACCGCCCCGCTGACCCGGCTCAACGGCGTCGCGGGCCGGATCCAGGACTTCGCCGCCGACGTGGCCCGGCTGAAGGACGTGGAGAACTTCAAGGCGGATCCGCTCTACGGCCGTCCCGGCGCCGGTGAGTCGACCCGCCGGCTGCACGGGCACGTCGAGCTGCAGAACCTCTCCTTCGGCTACAACCCGCTGGACAAGCCGCTGCTGACCGGGTTCGACCTGACCGTCGGACCGGGACAGCAGGTGGCGCTGGTCGGCGGCTCCGGCAGCGGAAAGTCCACGGTGTCCCGGCTGATCTCGGGCCTGTACGCGCCCTGGGAGGGGGTGATCCGGATCGACGGGCAGCGCATCGAGGACATCCCGCGCGGGGCGCTGGCCGCCTCCGTCTCCTTCGTCGACCAGGATGTGTTCCTGTTCGAGGGCACCGTCCGCGACAACGTGGCGCTGTGGGACCCGTCGGTCCCGGACGAGGCCGTGGTGGAGGCGCTCAAGGACGCGGCGCTGTACGACGTGATCGTGCGCCGGCCGGGCGGCATCCACAGCCCGGTGGAGCAGGACGGCCGGAACTTCTCCGGCGGTCAGCGCCAGCGCCTGGAGATCGCGCGGGCGCTGGTGCGCCGGCCGAGCATCCTGGTGCTCGACGAGGTGACCAGCGCGCTGGACGCCGAGACGGAACTGGTCGTGATGGACAACCTGCGCCGACGGGGCTGCGCCTGTGTGGTGATCGCGCACCGGCTGAGCACGGTGCGCGACAGCGACGAGATCGTGGTCCTGGACCACGGCACGGTCGTGGAGCGCGGACGGCACGAGGAGCTGGTGGCGCGCGGCGGCGCGTACGCGGCGCTGGTCAGGGAGCGATGAGATGACAGCCGTGCACGACGGACCGGGCGGCGACCTCGTCCTGGGCGCGCTGGGGTCGCTGGGCACGCCGGTCGACTGCGCCGGGTTCAACCGCCTGGACCTAGAGGGGCCGCAGGTGCTGTGGCTGATCGCGTCCGGCGCCGTGGACCTGTTCGCGGTCGACGCCGAGCAGCAGGGCCACTGGCACCACCTGGGCCGGCTGGAGGCGGGCTCGCTGGTGCTGGGCCCGGTGACGGGCCCCGCCCACACGCTGGTGGCGCGTCCGCTGCGGGACTGCGTGGTGCACCGCATCGGCCTGCGCGAGCTGTACCAGCCGGCGAGCACCCAGACCTGGTCGTACGACGAGTACGGCAACCCGCAGTACGTGCCGCCGACGACGAGTCCGCTGGAGTACGCGCTCGCGCTCGGTGTGGGCCGCGGCCTGTCGGTGCTGTTCCAGGCGCCGATGGCCACCGACCGGGCCGCCACGCCCACCGACGACGACGTGTTCTGGATGCAGGTGCCGCCGGGCAGCGTGCAGTACGGCTCGCTGTACGGCGCGGAGGCCGCGGCCGATCTGTTGATGGACCCGGCGCTGTGGCAGAGCATGGTCGACCAGCAGTACCGGCTGATGACGACGCTGGACCGGTGGATCGAGCAGCTGGAGCACACCCACGAGACGCGCACCGCCGAGGGCATCAAGGCCGGCGAGGCGGTGCGGGCGCAGGCCGACCGGACGCTGCTCGCCGCCATCGGCAAGCGGTCGGGGCAGCGCACGACGGCCGCCGACGCGGACGCCACGTACGCGGCGTGCAAGCTGGTCGCCCGGGCGGCCGGGATCCCGCTCGCCGCGCCCGCGCAGTCCGGCACCGGCGGGGACCGGCTCGATCCGGTCGAGCAGGTCGCCCTGGCGTCCCGGGTCCGCACCCGCGTCGTACGGCTGTCCGGCCGCTGGTGGCGGGAGAACGCCGGCCCGCTGGTCGGTCACCGGGCCCTGTCGGGCGCCCCGGTGGCGCTGCTGTGGCGGCGCGGCGGGTACGTGGCGGTGCATCCCTCGACCGGGCGGGAGACTCCGGTCGAGAAGGCGAACGCGGAGGAGTTCGAGCCCCGCGCGGTGATGTTCTACCGTCCGCTGCCCGAGCGCCGGCTGAGTCCCCTGCGGCTGCTGCGGTTCTGCATGACGGGGACGCGGGGTGATCTGACCGGTCTGCTGCTGAGCGGTCTGGTGACCGTGGCGATCGGGGCCCTGGTGCCGCTGGCGACCGGGAAGGTGCTCGGCGAGTACGTGCCGAAGGCGCAGACCGGGCTGATCGTGCAGGTGTGTCTCGCGGTGATCCTCAGCAGTGTGGTGGCCGCCGCCTTCATGCTGCTGCAGAACCTCACCCTGCTGCGGCTGGAGGGCCGGGTGGAGGCGACCCTCCAGCCGGCCGTGTGGGACCGGCTGCTGCGGCTGCCGACCGGCTTCTTCACCGAGCGGTCCACGGGTGAGCTGGCGAGCGCCGCGATGGGCATCAGCGCGATCCGCCGGCTGCTGGCCGGGGTCGGTCCCACGGTGGCGCAGTCGGTCACCGTGGGCGCCATGAACCTGGGGCTGCTGCTGTGGTTCAGCGTGCCGATGGCGCTGGCCGCGATCGGGATGCTGGTCGTCATCGCGGCCGTCTTCCTCGGGCTCGGGCTGTGGCAGGTGCGCTGGCAGCGACGGCTGGTGGTGCTCACCAACAAGCTCAACAACCAGGCCTTCCAGACCCTGCGGGGGCTGCCGAAGCTGCGGGTGGCGGCGGCGGAGAACTACGCCTACGCCGCCTGGGCGTCGGAGTTCGCCCGCAGCCGTGAGCTGCAGCAGAAGGCCGGCCGGATCAAGAACCTCACGGCGGTGCTGGGCGCGGTCTACCTGCCGCTGTGCACGCTGGCGATGTTCATGCTGCTGGCCGGGCCGGCCCGCGGCTCGATGACGGCGGCGGAGTTCCTCGCCTTCAACACGTCGGTGACGATGGTGCTGACCTCGGTCACCCAGCTGACCGGTGCGTTCGTGTCGGCGGTCGCGGCGCTGCCGCTGTTCGAGCAGATCAAGCCGGTGCTGGACGCCACGCCCGAGGTGCGTGCGGCGAGCACCCGGCCGGGCCCGCTGTCCGGGGCGATCGAGGCGCGGCGGCTGTCCTTCCGCTACTCCGACGACGGGCCGCTGGTCCTGGACGACGTGTCCTTCGAGGTGCGGCCGGGAGAGTTCGTGGCGATCGTCGGCCCGAGCGGCTGCGGCAAGTCCACGCTGCTGCGGCTGCTCATCGGCTTCGACAGGCCGGTGTCCGGCAGTGTGCTCTACGACGGGCAGGACCTGGCCGCCCTGGACCAGTCGGCGGTGCGCCGCCAGTGCGGTGTGGTGCTCCAGCACGCCCAGCCGTTCACCGGCTCCATCCTGGACGTCATCTGCGGGTCCGAGCCGTACACGCCGGAGGAGGCGATGGCGGCGGCGGAGATGGCGGGGCTGGCCGAGGACATCAAGCGGATGCCGATGGGGCTGCACACCCTCGTCTCGGGCAGCGGCGCGGTCTCCGGCGGCCAGCGGCAGCGGCTGATGATCGCCCAGGCGCTGATCCGCCGGCCGCGGATCCTCTTCTTCGACGAGGCGACCAGCGCCCTGGACAACGAGACGCAGCGCACGGTGATCGAGAGCACCAAGGCGCTGGAGGCGACCCGGATCGTCATCGCGCACCGGCTGTCGACGGTGCTGGACGCGGACCGGGTGGTGGTGATGGAGGGCGGCAGGGTGGTGCAGCAGGGTCCCCCGGACCGGTTGCTCGCCGACACCGGCGGGCGGCTGCACGAGCTGGTGCGGCGGCAGCTGGCCTGAGGGTCAGGCGTCCGTGCCGGGCACCGGTGCCCCGGAGGGCAGGCCGGCCGCGACGTAGGCCGCGTACAGCTCCTGCCACGGTGCCCGGGCGCCCGCGTGCGGCCCCTCGAACCGCGCGCCGCGCGCCCGCGCGTCCAGCGCGGCGAGGCACATCTCCCAGCCGGCGCTGTTGCGGGCGGCGGTGTTCTCGGCGCCGAGGACGTTGGTGAGGGTGAAGCGGGTGCGCTCGTCCGCCAGCGCCTCCAGGTCGAAGTGGAGTTCGTCGCCGTCCCACTCGAAGGACAGGTGCCGGGGCGCGTCGACGGCGATGACCCGGCCGGTGGAGTCCTCCAGGGCGGGGTCGCCGCTGAAGGCGACGGTGCCTCCGGGGCGCAGGTCGATCTCGGCGCGGGAGGGGAACCAGTGGGCCAGCTCGTCCGGGTCGGTGACGAACCGCCAGACCCGGTCGACGGGGTGGTCGTACTCGCGGCGGAAACGGACGGCCGGGCGGCCGTCGTCCAGGGTGACGAAGGTGCCGGTGGTCTCGGCGGCCATGGGGATCAGTCCTTCGGTGCGGGAGGTGCGGTGGTGTCCGGCGCCCCGTCCAGCCGGCGGCCCAGCGCGTCCAGGCTCTCGTTCCACAGCGTGCGGTACGGGGCGAGCCAGGCGTCGAGCGCGGCGATGGGGGCGGGGTCGAGGGCGTAGACCCGACGCTGCGCGTCCTGTCGTACGCGGACCAGGCCGGCGTCGCGGAGCACCTTGAGGTGCTTGGAGGTGCCCGGCTGGCTCAGGCCGCACTCCCGGGTGATCTCGCCCACGGACCGGGGCCGCTCCAGGAGCAGGGCGACGATGGCCCGCCGGTGCGGATCGGCGAGGGCGGCCCAGAGGGCTGCGTCGGACATGGACCCAATATGCCTCGACGGTTATATGCCCGTCAAGGAATGCGAGAGGTCGACGGAAGGTCGCTGTTCGGTCACACCTCCGGCCGGTCTTCGCCGTCCACCGGGCCCCGACCGTTGGCGGGCCCGGTAAGTGGGTACCCACGGTCCATGCGGACCAGCGTGGTGGATGTCGGATCGAAGACCGTCAGACTCGTCGTGTCGGACACCGAGGGCGGTGCTCCGCTTCCGGTGCACACGGCCAAGTGGCCCCTCCGGCTGTCCGAGCAGGTCACGCCGGGGGCGCCGGTGCCGGATCAGGCCATCGAGGACCTGGTGGAGGCCGTCGCCGCGGCGAACGGCACCGCCGCGCGATGGGGTGCCTCCGGGCCGCTGGCCTTCGCGACCGCCGTGGTGCGCGGCGCCCCCAACCGGCAGGACGTCCTGCGCACGGTCCGGGCGCGGACGGGCGTCGACCTGTGCACCCTGCCGGGTGACGTCGAGGCCGAGCTCACCTTCCTCGCGGCGCGCCGCTGGATGGGCTGGCGCTCGGGACCGCTGGCCCTGCTGGACATCGGCGGGGGATCGCTGGAGGCCGCCTTCGGGCGCGGCCGGCTGCCCGACTTCGCGGCGTCGCTGCCGCTGGGCGCGGCCCGGCTCACCCACGAGTACTTCGAGGGCCAGGACCCTCCCTCCCCGGAGCAGGTGCGGGCGCTGCGCCGCCGGGTGCGGCACCAGCTGCGGGACGTGGCGGCGCGGATCCGCTGGGAGGGGCCCCGTACGGCGGTGGCCACCTCGCGCACCTTCCAGCAGCTGGGGCGGCTGTGCGGGGCCGCCCCCGGCCGTCAGGGACCGTTCGTGGAGCGGCAGTTGTCCTGCGCCGACCTGCGGGGGGCGATCGACCGGCTGGCCGTCCTGCCCGCCACCGAACGCGCCCGGCTGCCCGGGATCTCCGCCCCGCGTTCCGTGCAGAGCCTGGCGGGCGCGGTGGTGGCGCACACGGCCATGAAGCTGACCGGACTGCGGACGGTCACCATCTGCCCCTGGGCCCTGCGCGAGGGGGTGCTGTTGCGCCACATCGAGGACGGTCCGTCCTGGTGGGCGGAGGTCACCCGCCTCAACCTGAAGGAGACGGCCGACCCCGGCCCCGTGCCCCTGCACATCGCCACCCCGCGCGGCTGACGCGGACGTACCGACGAAGGGAGACCCCCGTGTCCGAGCACGACGAGCACAGCGAGCACGACGAGCGCGAGGAGCCCTCGACGGCCGTCGAAGAGGTGGTGCGCGAGGTCCAGGAGGCCGAACGGCGGGAGGAGGAGTCCGCCGAACGCCGCCGCCACCGGGGTGAGGCCGGCGAGGCCATCACCCCGAACACCGAGGCACAGGAGCAGTCCCGGGGGGACTAGACCTCCGGGTGGTTCAGGCCGTGCGGCGGACGATCAGGACGTGGTCGGTGACCTCGGCGGTGGTCCCGTCCGGTCCTGTCGCCGTCCGGCGGGGCGAGTCGGTCCGCTCGACCGTCCAGGCCGCCGGGTCCAGGGCGAGGTCGTCGGCGACCTCCCGCGGGCTCGGGTACCGGACGTCGGGGTCCTGGTTCCACGACCAGGGGGCGGTCGAGCCGTGGTCGACGACCAGCAGCCGCCCGCCCGGCCGCAGGGACCGCGCGGCCGTACGCAGCGCGGCCGCCCTGTCCAGGTCCAGGGGGGTGTGCAGGTAGTGGGCGCTGACCAGGTCGAACGCGCCGTCCGGGAAGGAGTCGCCGAGGTCGTGCCGCCGGGCGGTGATCCGGTCGGCCAGGCCGTGGGCGGCGGCGAGGGCGGTGAGGCGCTCGACGGCGACGGACGAGACGTCGACGGCGGTGACCCGCCACCCCTGGCGGGCGAGCCACAGCGCGTCGCCGCCGGCGCCGCAGCCGAGGTCCAGCACCTCGCCGGGCGGCAGGTCCGCGACGGTCTCGGTGAGGCGGGCGTTCGGCCGCGGATCGGTGGCCGCGGGCCGGGCCGCGTACACGCCGTCCCAGAATTCGAGCGCGTCGGTGGTACCCATCAAGGGCTCCTTCTTCCTCGGAGGGGAAACGCGTCCGAGTCTCGCCCGGTCCCCTGTGATCCGGCACGCCGTGTTGCCGTTACGGCAACAAAGCCGTGGACCGCGCGCCCACGAGGAGCGCCTGCCGCCGGCGCGGGGGAGGTGCCGGCTCCTCGCGGCGGAGGGCCGAGGGGGCGGGCCGCCAGGGCCCGGGCGACGCCCAGCAGGTTGGCGGCCATGGCCCGGCCGGTCCTGCGGGACCAGTCGTGGCCGCTGCCGCCCTCGAGGAAGCTGGGTCCCGGGCCGGTCCCCTGGTTCCAGTAGGTCCACGCCTGACCCGGGATGGTGTAGCCGATGTCCTGCAGAGCGCCGGTGATCTCGCTGATCACATGGTGCGCGCCGTCCTCGTTGCCGGTGACGACGACCCCCGCCACCCGGTTGTAGGCCACCGGCCGCCCCTCGTCGTCCGTCTCGGACAGCATCGCGTCCATCCGCTCCAGGACCCTCCCCCGGAGGGGGCACCCCCAGCGACCGACGACGGCTGGCCGAGCCAGGTCGGCGAGGCCACGACGAGGATCTCCGAGGCGAGGAGCTTCGCGTGGACGTCCGGCCAGGCGTCGCCCGCGTGCACGGCCTCGCTGACCACGCCCGGCGCGATGTCCAGGTCCACCGCGCGCACGACGTCGACCTCCACGCCGTCCCCCTCCAGCCGTTCGGTGACGGTCCGCAGGAGTGCCTCGGTGTTCGATGTCTCCGGTGACTTCTTGAGGGTGCAGTTGATCGCCAGTGCCTTCATGCCGACATGGGGTACCCCGCGGACGGGCGGATGCCACGCGGACGGGGGTGTCCGTGGGCCGTCCGGGTACACGGGGCGCATGAAGCACCCCAGTGAGGAACCCAGCCTGCCCGCACCGCGCGGTCCCCTCAGCGGCGCCGTCACGGACCGGCTGCGGGGCACCGGCCCCCTGCCGTCCGACGACGAGATCGCCGCCGCCCCCGTCTACGGCGACGACCTCCAGCTCGCCCTGTACCTCTGCTACGAGCTGCACTACCGCGGGTTCGCGGGCGTGGCCCCGGAGCTGGAATGGGACCCGGAGCTGCTGCGCGTCCGCGGCGCCCTGGAGCGGCGCTTCCTCGCCGCGCTCCGCGCGGACGCGCACCGGCACGACCGGCTCGACGACGCGCTGGCCGACATCCTGGTGGAGCCGGTGGACGGCACCGGTGTCAGCCACTTCCTGCGCGACAAGGGCGAGCTGTGGCACCTGCGCGAGTACGCCGCCCAGCGCTCCCTGTACCACCTCAAGGAGGCCGACCCGCACGCCTGGGTGCTGCCCCGCCTGTGGGGGCGGGCGAAGGCTGCGATGGCGGCGGTGGAGTTCGACGAGTACGGCGGCGGACGGGCCGACCGCGTCCACGCCGAGCTGTTCGCCGGCCTGATGAGGGACCTGGGGCTGGACACGACGTACGGCCGCTACCTGGACGCGGCCTGCGCCGAGCTGCTGGTCACGGTGAACCTCATGTCCCTGTTCGGGCTGCACCGCTCCCTCCGGGGCGCTCTGGTGGGCCACTTCGCCACGGTCGAGATCACCTCCTCCCCCGGTTCCCGGCGGCTCGCGGAGGCGATGCGGCGGACGGGCGCGGGGCCCGCGGCCGTGCACTTCTACGACGAGCACGTCGAGGCGGACGCCGTGCACGAGCAGGTGGTGCGCCACGACGTCATCGGCGGCCTGCTGGAGGCGGAGCCGCACCTGGAGGCGGACATCGCCTTCGGCGTGGACGCCACGGTGTTCGTCGAGGACCGGCTCGGCGACCGGCTGCTCGCCGACTGGAACGCGGGCCGGTCGTCCCTGCGTACACCCGAGGCCCGGGAGTTCACTCATACCTCCTGAACTCGGGGGTACCCGGTGGTCTGTGAAATCGCTGGTACCACCGGGCGTGTACGCCCCCCAGGAAGACACCGAGCTGCTGGCCGGTGCCCTGTTCGAGGAGCCGGTCCCGCCGGGCGCCGAGGTTCTCGACGTCGGAACCGGGTCGGGTGCCCTGGCCGTGGCGGCCGCCCGGCAGGGCGCCCGCGTCACCGCGGTCGACGTCTCGCGCCGGGCGGTGTGCGCGGCACGGCTGAACGCGCTGCGGGCCGGAGTGACCGTCCAGGTGCGGCGCGGGAACCTGTTCGCCCCGGTGCGGGGCCGGTCGTTCGACCTGATCCTCGCCAATCCCCCGTACGTCCCCGCCCCCGGTGCGCACGGGCTGCCGCGGGGCCCGGCCCGGGCCTGGGACGCGGGCGGTGACGGGCGGCTGGTGCTGGACCGGATCTGCCGGGAGGCTCCCGCGCTGCTGCGGCCCGGTGGTGTGCTGCTGCTGGTGCAGTCGGCCCTCAGCGATCCCGAGCTGACGCTCGCCCGGCTGCGGGAGGCGGGGATGAAGGCCGCGGTGACGCGGCGCCGCCGCATCGCGTTCGGTCCGGTGCTGCGGAGCCGGGAACGCTGGCTGCGGGAGCGCGGGCTGCTGACCGCGACGGAGAACAGGGAAGAGCTGGTGGTGGTCCGTGCCGAACTCCCCGTCTGACACCCCTCGACGCGTCACCCTCCGGCGCAAGGGGCCCCTGCTGGTGGAGGGGCCGGTGGAGGTGGAGCTGGAGGACGGCTCGGTGGTGTCCTGCGACCGCTTCCGGGTGGCCCTGTGCACCTGTCGCCGCAGCCGGCGCTACCCCTGGTGCGACACGAGTCACCGCGACCGGGCGTGAGACCGGCCTCCCGCCGGAGCGGGAGGCCGGGAAGCCCGGAGGCCGGCGGGCGGCCCCACTCCGCCCGCCGGCCTCCCTGTGCGGGACCGCACGTTCCGCGAGAGGGCTCGCACTCCCCAAGTCTGCGAGCCGCCGCGCGGTCACGGGAACCGTGCGATCCCGGTCTCAGAACGTGAAGACGCTCGAACCGTGAGCGTTCATCACGCACGTGTTGGAGAAGATCCGCTCGTAGGACACGCGCTGCCCCTGCCACACGCCGTCGACCGTGACGACGACCGGGTCGTACTGCTTGGTGCAGAAGACGCCCTCTCTCATGGTCAGGGCCTCCAGGTCGCCGTCGACGCCGTTCAGGTCCGCGCAGGCCGACGCGGCGGCCGGGTGGGTGCCCGAGGGCCCCGGGGCGCAGGCCAGGGTGACCGCCCGTTCGGGCGCGGCGGTGGCCGCGCTGTCGCCGTGGGCCAGGGTGAGCACCAGGGCCGAGGGGGCGTAGAGCGCTGACGGGGCGGTGCCCGGGGTGGCCGACGCCGTGGCCCCGTACAGGGGTGCGCAGACGGCTGCGGCCGTGAGGCCGAGGGTGGTGGCCCAGCGCGCGGTGTTCCGCATTGTGTGCATCCTTCCGCTCGTGAAGACGAGTCGCCGGCCCGTGCTCGGTCGGTGCCGAACCGGCGAGCGGGAGTCTGCCGAGTCCGCGCCGGAAACACACGTCGACCCTGCGGATTTCAGTAACCTTGCGTGTTGAATCAGTGGCGCGAAGTGACGGAACGAGGGGCCCACGGCCCGGCAACTGGGCGGCGGCCGCATATGCGAAGTGGCCAGATGGCCGAAAACCCCCTGCTCGGCAATCGGCCTGAAACATTCCGATTCTGCTGTGGGCAGACCGTTCGACGATCCCTTGCGTTCATGGAATGCACGGGTAATGGTCATTACATGATTACGAGCGAACAGAGGGAGCAGCTGCGGGGCTGGTTCGCGGGCCGGCTCCCCGACGGTCTCTTCGAGGAACTGGCCGAACTCACCGTCGACCGCGAGGAGATCACGGTGATCGGCCGGATCCCCGGTCCCCGGCCGGCCGAGGGCGCCTCGGCGGCCGAACGGGAAGCGGCGGTCGAGGGCCGCATCCAGGAGTTCCGGGAGCGCACCCGGGACGACCGGATCGCGGTCGCCCGGGACGCCGAGCACCGCTTCGGGCGGAAGGTCTCCTGGGGCGTGGAGTGCGAGGGCCGACGCGCCCTGTTCACGCACGTGGCCGCGCCCGTCATGACCCGGCTGCGGCAGCCGGAGCGCCAGGTCCTCGACACCCTCATCGCCGGCGGGGTGGCCCGCAGCCGCAGCGACGCGCTGGCCTGGTGCGTGCGGCTGGTCCAGCGGCACACCGACGACTGGCTCACCGAACTGCGCGAGTCCCTGGAGCACGTCCAGCGGGTGCGGGCCCAGGGGCCGGACGGCGAGCCGCGGGAGGACGGATCCGCCGACGGCGGGTGAGCCGCGCTGTCAGTGGACCGTTGAGGTCGAGGTGACCGAGACCGTGCCTGCCGAGCCCGTCTCCGACCGCGATGACCGGCGCCGCGCCGGCCGCCACTGCCTGCGCTCGCTTCCTGGGCGAAGCCGGTGCACACGCCCGAATGCCCCTTGGCGACGCGCCGCCCGGAGCAGCCGCGCCCCGCTCAGCCGGGGTCCCGCACGCCCGCGTCCGTCCGCCCGCTTCGCCGCGCGGCGCCGACCGCGCCGAGCACCATGCCGACGGCCACGATCATCAGTCCGCGCAACCACACCTCCGCCTCGATCTGCGTGGCCAGCAGGACGCAGGAGGCGATGCCCAGTACCGGCAGTACGGTCGGCGTCCGGAAGTGGTCGGCTTCGCCGGCGTCGCGGCGCAGTACCAGCACCGCCGTGTTGACCATGAGGAAGACGATCAGCAGCAACAGCACCAGGGTGGACGCGAGGGTGGCGACGCTGCCGGTGAGTGCGAGGAGCATCGCCGGCAGCGTGGTGACCGCGATCGCGGCCCACGGCGTACGGCGGCCCGGCAGGACCTCGGTCAGTGCGGCGGGCAGCAGCCCGTCCCTCGCCATGCCGTAGGCCAGGCGGGAGGACATGATGCCGGTGAGCAGCGCGCCGTTGGCCACGGCTACGAGTGCTATGGCGCTGAACAGGCGGGTCGGCACGCCGCCCGCCTCCTCCACGACCTCCAGCAGGGGGCCGCTCGACTCGGCCAGCCGGGCGGTCGGTACCGCGGCGGACGCGGCGATGCCCACCAGGACGTACACGGCCCCGGCGGTGGCGAGGGCGCCGAACAGGGCGCGCGGGTAGGAGCGCCGCGGGTCGCGGGTCTCCTCGGCGACGTTGACGGAGGTCTCGAACCCGACGAAGGAGTAGTAGGCCAGTACCGAGCCGCTCAGCACGGCCGCGGACGCGCCCTTCTCCGGCGTGCCCAGCTGCGTGAGCCGCCCGACGTCGCCGTCGCCGCGCAGCAGCAGCCACGCGCCGAGGGCGACGACGACGATCAGTCCGCCCACCTCGACGACGGTGGCGACGACGTTGGCGCGGGTCGACTCCTTGATGCCCCGCGCGTTGACCAGGGCGAGCAGGGCCAGGAACAGGACGGCGACGAACCCCACGGGCAGGGTCACGAAGGCGGACAGGTAGTCGCCGCCGAAGCCGCGGGCGAGTGCGGCCACGGACACGATGCCGGCGGCCAGCATGCAGAAGCCCGCGACGAATCCGGCGAACGGCCCGAACGCGCGGGTGGTGTAGTGGGAGGCTCCGCCGGCGCGCGGGTACTTCGTCGCCAGCTCGGCGTAGGAGGCGGCGGTCAGCAGCGCCAGCAGCAGCGCGACGACCAGCGGGAGCCACACCGCTCCCCCGGCGTCGGCCGCGACCTGCCCGACCAGGACGTAGACACCGGCGCCGAGCACGTCGCCCAGGATGAAGAAGTACAGCAGCGGGGTCGTCAGCGCGCGCTTGAGCGCCGTGCCCTCCGGCGCCGCTCCCCGGCCCGACGATTCCGTCAACGCCCTGTTCCCGCCGTCTCTCGCCATACCGCCTCGTGTCCCCCGAACCACGGGATGCACGCTCGGCACCTGTTCACCGCTCTGCTGGGGCATTGCCGGACGGATGGGCCGAGACTTCCGTGATCTGCGCGGGGAGCGGTGAGGCGCACCGGGTCGCATACGCGCCAATGTCGGCTTCGGGCGCCGTGGAGGCGGTCGGCGTCCTCCGGCCCACAGCAGTGCCTTCACCCGCGCCGATCACCTGGGCGATTGCACATCCCGCCAGACCTTCACACTTCCACCACGCTTCCATCACGTCGCGCATACTTCCAGCCGAGCACCCCTCACCCCCGGCCCCGTGGGGCAGACGCTGCGCCCGGGCCCTGCCTAGCCTCCCTGGCCATGCGATCACCCCTGATGAGACGTTTCGGTCTCGGTGCCGTCCTCGCCCTCTTCCTCGCCGTGTTCGGCCTGGCCCCCAGCGCGAGCGCGGCCGACCCGGCGCCGGCCGAACTGACCTTCGCCACCGACAGCGCCACCACCACGCCCGGCGGCACGGTCAACCTGTCGATGACCCTCACGAACAACAACACCTACGACATCTGGTTCGTGTACCAGACGATCGAGCCGACCTGGCTGACCACGCAGCGCCCCGACCTGAAGTACGGCTTCTCCGGCTGCACCCTGGCCACCGCGAACGGCGCCACGCCCTGTTCGGGGACCGGCCCGGCCGACCTCGGCGGCAACTACGGCACCACCGTCCCGCCCGGCCAGAGCCGTACGGTCACCCTGAAGCTGGACATCTCCGCCGACTCCGGCTGCAACGGCAACATCGGTTTCTACTCGTACTTCTACGCCGAGTTCAGCGACTCCACGAACATCAGCGGCGGCCCGGTCCACACGCCCGTGACACGCGTGCTCTGCGCCTGACGCGCCCCCGAGGAGCCGGGCACACGTGACCTGAAAGTCGCCCTGCCCCGCTTCTCCCACCGCCTGGACCACTGTCACGACAACCGGCGGGCCCCAGCGGCCCGCCGGTGCGCGGCGCAGCGGCCCGGGCCAGCGACGAAGCCCTCGCACCCGCCACGCCCGGACCGCCCGGCGCCCGGCAGCGATTCCATCCACCCTCCGGAATCACCCCGTTCGGCACCTGCGCTTTTTCGTCACGTTTCACAACACGACCTCGAAACCCTCACACAGACCCCACCATGTGACGCGACGGATGTGTGACGAACCGGCTTCTGAGGGGGACGCCGGCGGCACGCAAGGGGGTGCGTCCGCTCCACGGGAGCCGTGCTCATCCCTGCCCGGGAGGGGACTTCACCGCATGAAGCGGACCATACGCACCACCGTGGTCACGGTGGGCGCGCTCATCGCCGCACTGGGTCTGCCGGCCGGCGCGGCCCACGCCGATCCCACGCCCCGCATCGATCTGCGGGTGCTGGTGGTGAGCGACGGCGGCCCGTCCACCGACGCGATCGCCGCCGAACTGGCCGCGGCGGGCACGCCGTACACCGAGGTCGACCTCACGCGGTCCGGCCGGGCCGTGATCGACGCCCGCTTCCTCGCGGACACCGTGGACGGCCGGCCGCGCGCCAGATTCCAGGCCGTGGTGCTGCCCAACGACAATCCGTTCCCGGCCGGTTCCGCCGAGATGGCCGCACTCGCGGCGTACGAGCGGACGTACGACATCCCCCAGGTCGACGCCTACACCTACGCGCGCCCCGAGGCCGGTCTGCAGGACCCGGTCCTCGGGGGGTACGCCGGCAGCCTCGACGGCAAGGAGGCCCAGGTGACGGCCGCGGGCAAGTCGGGCCCCTTCGGTTATCTCGACGGGGCGGTGCCCTTCGAGGACAACGACACGGCCGTCGGCGAGAGTTACGCCTACCTGTCGAAGCCCGTGGCGGGGGCCGACTTCACTCCGTACGTCGAGGCCGCGATCCCGGGGCGGTCCGGCAAGGGCACCCTGGTGGGCGAGTACCGGCACGACGGCCGGCGCGAGCTGGTGGTCACGTTCGTCTACAACCGGTACCAGCAGCAGTTCCGGCTCCTGGCCCGCGGCATCGTGGAGTGGATGACCGACGGTGTGCACCTGGGCGCCTCACGCAACTACTTCTCCGTGCACGTCGACGACGTCTTCGCCGCCGACGACCGGTGGAACAGCGCGCTCAACTGCACGCCGGGCGACGTCGACTGCGCGGACCCCGACGTGACGCCCGACCCGATCCGGATGACGGCCGCCGACGTGGACCACGCCGTCGCGTGGCAGAACGGCAAGAACCTCACTCTCGACTTCGCCTACAACGGCGCCGGCAGCGTCGACCACCGCACGGACAACAACGGCGTCGACGCGCTCGCCGACCGGCTGATCGCGCGGCGGGGCGAGTTCCGCTGGATCAACCACACCTACTCGCATCCCTTCCTCGGCTGTGTGCAGGACGTCTCGGTGGTGCCGTGGAAGTGCGCCACCAACGCCGACGGCAGCACCCGGTGGATGAGCCGCGACGACATCTCCGACGAGATCGCCCTCAACCGGGTCTGGGGTCTGGTCGCCGGACTGCCGCTGAAGAACGACGAGTTGGTCACGGGTGAGCACTCGGGCATGAAGGTCCTCCCGCAGCAGCCCGAGGACAACCCCAACCTGGCTCCCGCCCTGGACGACAACGACATCGCCTGGCTCGGCTCCGACAACTCCCGGGAGCCCGCCCAGCGCCCGGTCGGCGGCGCCACGACCGTGCCGCGCTACCCGATGAACGTCTTCTACAACGCCGGCCGGGCGGCCGAGCAGGTCGACGAGTACAACTGGATCTACACCAGCCGCGCCCAGGGAGGCAGCGGCATCTGCGAGGACAACCCGGACACCACCACCTGCCTCACGGCACCCCTGGACACCGCCACCGGGTACGCCGACCACATCGTGCCGCTGGAGACCCGGATCGCCCTCGGGCACGTCCTGTCCAACGACCCCAAGCCGCACTTCATCCACCAGTCCAACCTCGCCGAGGACCGCATCGCCTACCCCGTCCTCGACGGCGTACTGGACGGCTACGCGGCGCTGTTCGCCGAGGACACCCCCGTGGTGAACCCGCGGATGCGTGACATCGGCGCCGAGCTGGAGCGCCGTGCCGACTGGCAGGCCGCGCTCCGCGCCGGGGACGTCACCGCGCACCGCATCGGCGGCACCGTGCGTGTCGACGCCCCGGCCGGACTGGCGGTCACCGCGACGCTGCCGACCGGCACCACCCTGGGCGGAACCGCGTTCGGCGAGGCGTACGCGGGGGCCGTGTCCGGCTGGGTCCCTGCCGCGGGTACCCCGCTCGCCTTCACCCTGCCGGCGTCTGCCACGGCTCCGGCCGCCGACGACGCCACCGAAGCAGCTCCGGCCACCCGCCCCGCGCCGCGCACCCGTGTCCCGGCGGGTGTCACCGATCCGCGGACCCGTGCCGCCGCGGGCATCACCGAACCGGTGGGCCACACCTCGGACGGCTGAACGGCGCGCACGCGCCCCGCACCGACCGAAGGTCCCGGCCGCCCCCCAGGCGGCGGCCGGGACCGGCTCGAAGCACCCCACACCTCAGTCGTGGAGCACACCGATGCCCTTTCCCCAGGGCGCGCGACACACCGGAGCGACGCGCGTCACCCTGCTCACCGAAGGTACCTACCCGCACAGCCACGGCGGTGTCAGCGTCTGGTGCGACCAACTCGTCCAGGGCATGCCCGACCTCACCTTCGACGTCATCGCCGTCACCGGCACCGGACGTGAGCCGGTCGTGTGGGACCTGCCCGCGCACGTGACGAGCGTGCTGTCCGTCCCCATGTGGGGCGCCCCGCCCGAGGGCCGTCCTCCCCGGGGCCGGACGCGCAACCAACTCGCCGCCGCCTACGAGCGGTTCCTGACCGCGCTGCTCGACCCGCGCGCCGAGGACGGGTTCGCGCCCGCCCTGTACGCGCTGGCACGGGCGGCGTCGGACGGGACGCTCAGCGCCTTCCTGCGCGGGGACCGGGCCGTCACGCTGCTCACCGCGCTCTGGAACCGCCCCGGTCTCGCCGTCCGCGAGGCCCGGCCGACCCTGCACGACGCGCTCACCGCGACCGCGCTGCTCGAGCACGCCCTGCGCCCGCTGGCCGCCCCGGCGCCCGAGAGCGGGGTCGCGCACGCGGTGAGCGGCGGGGTCGCCGTGCTGCCGGGGCTCGCCGCCCTGGAAGACCACGGCGTCCCCCTGCTGCTGACCGAGCACGGGGTCTACCTGCGCGAGCGCTACCTCGGTTACCGCACCGCGCCCTACCGGTGGCCGGTGAAGGCGGTCGTCCTCGGGTTCTTCCGGCTGCTCGCGCGGGAGAGCTACCTCCGGGCCGCCCTGATCACACCGGGCAACCGCTACAACCGGCTGTGGGAGGAGGAGGGCGGCGCCGACCCGCGGTCGATCCGTACGGTCTACAACGGCGTCGACCCCGCCGCGTTCCCGGCGGCCGGGCCGGAACCCGAGGTGCCCACGCTCAGCTGGGCGGGCCGTGTCGACCCCATCAAGGACCTGGAGACCCTGATTCGCGCCTTCGCCCTCGTCCGGGCCCGCCTCCCGCGGACGCGGCTGCGGTTGTTCGGCGGGACACCGCGCGGTGGAGAGGCCTACCGGGAACGCTGCGAGGCCCTGGCCGCCGAACTCGGGCACGCCGACGCCGTCACCTTCGAAGGGCGCGTCGAGGACATCAGGGACGCGTACGCCGCGGGGAACGTGGTGATGCTCTCCAGCATCAGCGAGGGCTTCCCGTTCACGCTGATCGAGGCCATGTCCTGCGGCCGCGCGACCGTCTCCACCGATGTGGGCGGAGTGCGCGAGGCCGTCGGGGACACCGGGCTCGTGGTGCCGCCGCGCGATCCGCAGGCGATGGCCGGCGCCGCGCTGGAGCTGCTGGGCGACGCCGCCCGGCGCAGGGCCATGGGCGAGGCGGCGCGGTCGCGGGTCATCGAGCAGTTCACCCTCCGCCGGACCATCGACACGTTTCGCTCCGTCTACCTGGAACTGGCCCACCCCGAACAGGAGCCGACGGTCGTGCCCACCGGGGTCAGGGCCTCCGCACCGGCCGTCGACAGCACCGGAAGCCTCGCCCTGTGAGCGGGCCGATATCCCTCGAACCCGGGGGCTCCGAGGAGGACACGCTGGCCATCCGGCTGGCCGGCACCCGCCCGCTCCGACGCCGTCCCCGCTGGGCCCTCGACGAGGCCACACTCACCGTCCGGCTCCCCCGCAGCGGCCCCGACGAGCGGGCGGTCAGTGAACTCGCCGCCGAACTCGCCGACCGCATAGGCCCTGCCGTTCACCCCTACGAGGTGGCCGCGCTCCTGGAGGCGGAAGGGCTGTCCGCCTCCGTGATCAACGAACGGTACGGACACCCGAACCTGTTCTCGCTCGCCTCCGCGCTGTACGAACGCGTTCCGCGCACCTTCCCCGAACCTGCTCCGGCGGCCGATCCCTGGCGTCCCGACACCGTGCGCTGTCTGCTGCGCGGCGTGCTGTTCGCCCTGCCGGGGCTCGCCTATCTGCTGGCCGCTCCCCTGTGGGACGCGGGCGGGCACGCTCCCGCCCTCGTCGTGGCCGGGGTCGTCTCCTGGGCATGGGGGCAGGCCCTCGGCCACCGCGCCCACCTGCGGATGGCGACCGGACGCCGGGAGGCGGGCCGTACCCTGCTGGCCGGTGCCCCCGCGGGAGCGGTGGTGGCGACGGCGATCGCCGCGCTGCCCGCGGAGGGCGGACCGGTGACGTGGGTGGCCGCGGCGCAGTCCGCCTATCTGGCCGCCGCCGGTGTGCTGCTGGTGCTGGGCCGGGAGCGGCTGCTGCTGGCCGCGCTCGGTCCGCTGCTCGCGGGTGCCGCCGTGCTGCCCTGGTGGGAGCCCGGGCCCGTGCTCCGCAGCGGTCTGCCCGCGCTGGCGCTGCTCGCCACGCTCGCCGTCACCGGACGGGTCCTGCGCGGCACCCTCTCCGTCCCGGCCGTCACCGGTGCGGGCAGGCCGCGTCTGCTGTGGTCGCTTCCGTACGGCCTCTTCGGGCTGGCCGCCGCGGTGCTGGTGCTGCTCCAGGGGCGGCAGGAGCCGTACGCGGTGATCGTGCTGACGCTCAGCATGGGGCCCGCGGAATGGCTGCTGTACCGCTACCGCGGACTGTCGGTCGCCGCGCTGCGCGCCACCGCGACCCCCGCCGGATTCCTGCTGCGCTCGGCCGGCATCCTCGGCCTCTGTCTGCTCGCGTATCTCGCGCCGCTGCTGCCCGCGGCCCTGCTCATCGGTGCCGACCCCGTCGGCCTGTTGCTCCTCGCGGCCGTCCTGTGGACCGCACTGCTGCTGCAGGCCTTCGGAGCGGCCTGGCCGTCGGCCGGTATCTGCCTGGCCGCAGCCGCCGCTGCCGCGGCCGTCGTGTTCTTCCGGCTGCCACCGGGCACCGCCCTGGCCCTGCCGCTCAGCTGCGCCGCCGCCGCCCTGTGCCTCTCGGCGTGCGCACTGCGGCTGCTCGGCCGGCCCTCCCCGCACGTCTGATCTCCGGCCCCTTGCCGCTCACCTCCGAACAACCGAAGGGACAACCCAGTTGACCTCCGCACCGCTCGCCGCCGTCACCGGAGCCGAGGGCTTCATCGGCTCCCACCTCACCGAGGCCCTGGTTGCCTCCGGACACCGCGTGAGGGCCATGGCCCAGTACAACTCCTTCTCCTTCTACGGCTGGCTGGAGACCCTGCACCCCGACGTCCTGGACCAGGTGGAGATCGTCCTCGGCGACGTCCGGGACCCCGGCTCCGTCCGCGGTCTCCTCGAAGGCGCCGACACCGCCTACCACCTGGCCGCCCTCATCGCGATCCCCTACTCGTACCGGGCCCCGCACAGTTACGTGGACACCAACGTCACCGGGACCCTCAACGTGCTGGAGGCCGTACGGGCCCTGGGCACACCCCGGCTGGTGCACACCTCCACCAGCGAGACGTACGGCACCGCGCGGACCGTGCCCATCACCGAGGACCACCCCATCCACACCCAGTCCCCGTACGCCGCCTCGAAGGCCGGAGGCGACCGGCTCGCCGACAGCTACCACGCCAGCTTCGACACCCCGGTCGTCACGCTGCGCCCCTTCAACACCTTCGGACCGCGCCAGTCGATGCGGGCGGTCATCCCCACCGTCATCGGCCAGGTGGCCGCCGGCGAACGCACCATCACGCTCGGAGACCTGCGCCCCACCCGGGACTTCACCTTCGTCAAGGACACCGCCCGGGCGTTCCTCGCCGTCGGCACGGCGCCTTCCGAGAAGGTCGTGGGCCGCACCTTCAACGCCGGTACCGGCGGCGAGATATCGGTCGGCGACCTCGTCGCGCTGATCGGCAAGGTGATGGACACCCCGCTCGACGTGCGCGCGGACGAGTCCCGCATCCGCCCGGCCAACTCCGAGGTGATGCGCCTGGTCGCCGACGCGAGCCGGCTCGCGTCGGCGACCGGCTGGCGGCCCGCCCACACCCTGGAGGAGGGCCTCGCCCACACCGTGGAGTTCTTCCGCGACCCGGCCAACCTCGCCCGTTACAAGACCGGCATCTACAACATCTGACCCCTCGGACCTCGTCCGTCCCGTCCGCGCACGTCACGAAGCGTTCCCGAAGGAGGAGCCCACGATGCACGCAGTGATCCTGGCCGGAGGCAAGGGCGTCCGGCTGCGGCCGTACACCACGGCGCTGCCCAAACCGCTCGTCCCCATCGGCGACCAGCACGCGATCCTGGAGATCGTGCTGCGCCAGCTCTCCGCCGCCGGCTTCACCAGCTGCACCATCGCGATCGGCCACCTCGGCGAGATCATCCGCGCCTACGTCGGCGACGGTTCGCAATGGGGCCTGGCCGTCGACTACGCCAGCGAGGAGAGCCCGCTGGGCACGATGGGCCCCCTGCTCACCCTGCGCGACCGCCTTCCCGAGACGTTCCTGGTGATGAACGGTGACGTCCTCACCGACCTCGACTACGCCGACGTCCTGGCCCGGCACCGCGCCTCCGGCGCGCCGCTGACCATCGCCACCTACGCCCGCAAGGTGCACATCGACTTCGGGGTGCTGACCACCGACGCCAGCAAGGTCGTGGCGTTCACCGAGAAGCCGAGCATGGACTACCGCGTCTCCATGGGGGTCTACGGCCTGTCCCGCTCCACGCTGGACGGCTACATGCCCGGGCTGCCCCTGGGTTTCGACGAGCTGGTCCTCGACCTGCTGGAGTCGGACAACCAGCCGCACGCCTACGAGTTCGCCGGTTACTGGCTGGACATCGGCCGCCCCGACGACTACGACCGGGCCAACGCCGAGTTCACCACCCGCAAGTCGCTACTGCTCAAGGGAGCCTGAGCACCTCATGCGCATTCTCGTCCTGGGTTTCACCGGCTACCTGGGCGCTCACGTCGCCGAGGGGCTGCGCGGCCTGCCGGGCGCGCTGGTCCTCGGCGGCGGCCGGTCACCGGCCGCCGACGTCGACGTCGACCTGGCCCGCGTCCGCCCGGAGCACCTGGCGAAGGCCCTCGCTTCCGCCGCGCCCGACGCCGTGGTCAACTGCGCGGGCGCGACCGGCGGTGACCCCGTCACGATGGCCGAGGTCAACGCCCGCGCCCCCGCGGTGCTGTGCGCCGCCCTGCGCGAGGCGGCCCCCACGGCCCGGCTGGTGCACCTCGGCTCGGCCGCCGAGTACGGCCCGGGAGCGCCCGGCACGCGGGTCACGGAGTCGGCGGCGACCCGCCCCGTCGGCTCCTACGGCGCGACCAAGCTCGCGGGCACGGTCGCCGTGACCACCTCCGGCCTGGACGCGGTGGTGCTGCGGGTGGGCAATCCGGTGGGCACGGGAGCGCCGCCCACCTCGCTCCCCGGCCGGATCGCCGCCCTGCTGCGCGAGGCCGGGCCCGGCCCGGAGGCGGTGCTGCGCATGGGGGACCTGTCCGCCCACCGCGACTTCGTCGACGTACGCGACGTGGCACGGGCCGCGGTCCTCGCGGCCACGGCCCCGCACCCACTGCCGCCGGTCCTCAACATCAGCGGGGGCCGGGCCGTCCCGGTGCGCGACCTGGTGCGGAACCTGACGGCCCTGGCCGGCTTCCGCGGCCGGACCGAGGAGACCGCGGCGGGGAACCCGGCCCGCTCCGCGCAGGTGTCGTGGCAGTGTTCCGACATCACCGCCGCCGAGGAGGCCCTGGGCTGGCGCCCGTCCCACACCCTCGACGACGCACTGACCGCACTGTGGGAAGGCGGCCGCACGCCATGAACCTGCTGATCCCGCTGTACGTCCACCCGGCCGAGGATCCGGGAGCCTGGCACCGGCTCATCACTGCCGCGCCCCGCACCTACGGAGTCGTCCTCAACCCCGCGAGCGGCCCGGGCGAAGCCCCCGACCCGGCCTTCACCGCCGCGGCCGGCGCCCTGCGGGACGCGGGCGCACGCCTGCTGGGCTACGTCGACACCGACTACGGCATGCGCGCCCCCGAGGACGTCGTCGAGGACCTGCGCCGCCACCGGGAGTGGTACGCGGCGGACGGCTGCTTCCTGGACCGCGTGACCGCGAACGCGGACGGGCTCGCGACCTGCCGGCGACTCGTGCGGACGCTGCGCAGGCTGGGTGCGGGGACCGTCGTCCTCAACCCCGGCGTCCACCCGGAGCCGGGCTACGTCCGGCTCGCCGACCTGACCGTCACGTTCGAGGGCCACTGGTCGACGTACGTCTCCGCGTTCAGCCGTCCGGCCTGGGCCGCTCGCCGGCCGCCCGAGCGGCTCTGCCACCTGGTCTACGGCGTACCCGATGCCCTCGTCCCCCTCGCCGTGCGCACCGCTCACGAACGCGGGGCGGCGGTCTGCGGCCCGGTGACGGGCGAACCGCCCAACCCCTGGGCCCAGTTGACGCCGGCTCTCAGCGGGGCGGAGCGGTGACACGGGCGTGGTCCCGCGCCGCACTGCTGACCGCACTGGTGGCCACGGCACTGACGAGCTGCTCCGACGGTGGGGAGCGCCCTTCCGACCGGCACGGCACGACACCGGCAGCGCCGCACGCGACGGCGACCGGGCCACACTGGAAGCCGCGTCCGGGCCTCACCTGGCAGTGGCAACTCGACGGCAGGGTGGACCCGTCGGCCGACGTGCCCGTCTACGACATCGACGGCTTCGAGAACTCCGCCGCGGACGTGGCCCGGCTGCACCGTGCGGGCCGGAAGGTCATCTGTTACGTCAACGTCGGCGCGTGGGAGGAGTTCCGGCCGGACCAGGAGGCCTTCCCGCGCTCCGTGCTCGGCCGGCCCAACGGCTGGAAGGGCGAACGGTGGCTGGACATCCGGCAGGTGGACATCCTGCGACCGATCATGGAACGCCGCTTCGACATGTGCCGTGACAAGGGCTTCGACGCGGTGGAACCCGATCTCGTCGAGGGCTACGGCAACGACACCGGTTTCCCGCTGACCGCGCGTGACCAGCTCAGGTACAACCGCGTGATCGCGGCCATCGCCCACGAGCGGGGGTTGTCGGTGGGACTGAAGAACGACCTTCCTCAGATCCCCCAGCTCGTGGACCACTTCGACTTCGCGGTCAACGAGGAGTGCGCCCAGTACGACGAGTGCGGCGAACTCGCCCCGTTCATCGAGGCCGGCAAGGCGGTGTTCCATGTGGAGTACACGGAGCCACGGAGCAGCTTCTGCGCCGAGTCCCGGCGGCTGAGGCTGTCGTCCATGGTGAAGGAGCCGGCCCTCGGGGTGTGGCGCAGCCCCTGCTGAACCGAGCCGGCGATCCGCTGAACGCGGACCCCGGGATCGGCGGTACCGCCGCCGTGCGGCGGCGGACCGCCGACCTCGTTCCGGCCGGCCGGCGCATCGCGGGCGTTCCCCCCTCGATGCCGCCGTCTCCGCCCCCGCTGGAATCCGCGTCGGGCGCGTCCTCGCCCGGCACGCGGCCCGCGCACCGTCACGACCGTCGGCTCCGCGCCGGGCGTCGTCGCCCGCTGATCGCGCACGTCGCAGCAGAGTGAGTGGCGGGTGGACGCGCGCGGGATGAGACTGGAGGTGACGGGCGCCCGAGACGCTTCTGGCCGCCCGCGGCCACCGGCCGGTATGCGGCGCCCGCCCGCTGCGCCGCACCATCCGGGACGAATGCGCGCGAGCGGCTCCCCGGACCGCACCGTCCGCAGGGCCACCGTTGACCGGCTGCGCCGGCCGCCGCACATCCCCGTGGCCGGGACCGCACGAGACGCGACACGAGGGCACCCGGGGTGACTCGAAGTGCTCGGAGCGGGAACCGGAAGACAAGCTGACGCACGAAGGGAGACCGGACGCCCGGCTCCCTCACCCGAGGAGAGACGACGATGGCGCACGAAGACGACGCCCGGCGGGCCGTGCCGAACACGCCGGGGACGCGCACGGACGGTGTCACGCGCCGCCGTCCGCTGCGGGAGCAGCATGTCGAGGAGACGGTCCGGGTCGCGGTACCGGTGCGGACGGCGTACAACCAGTGGACCCAGTTCAAGACCTTCCCGCGCTTCTCGTCCGTGGTGCACGGCGTCGAGCAGCTCAGGCCCACCGTGATCGCCTGGACCATCGGCTACGGCCTGCTGCGCCACCGCTTCGCGGTCGAGATCGTCGAGCAGGACCCCGACGCCTACCTGGCCTGGCGCGGTCTGGAGCAGAACCCCTCCCACCAGGGCGAGGTCGAGTTCAGGCCGACGGAGTCCGGCGGCACCGCGATCACCGTCCGCATGCTGCTGGAACCGCGGGGAGCCGCGCGGATCCTCACCCTCTCGTCCGGGACCGCCCGCCTGACCGCCCGGCTGACCGCCCGGCTGGTGCGCGGCGAACTCATGAGTTTCAAGCGGTTCATCGAGGGACTGGGACAGGAGAGCGGGGCCTGGCGCGGCACCGTCCGCAACGGCCGCGTGCAGCACGAGCACCCGGAACCGCCCAGGAGCCGCGTGGCTCGGTGGCCCGTCGGCTGACCGGCGTGCCGGACACGGCAAGAGAAAGGCGAACCCATGCAGAACCCGCCCGACGAGGAGCCGGAGACCGCTCTCTCCGTGACACCGCCGAAGAAGTGGGCGGCCGGCCTCCCGGCGGTCGTGCACGCGCTGGAGTACTCCCTGGAGCAGACCTCCCCGCGCAGGACCGGGGTGGACCTGCTGGCCATGAACCAGGTCGGCGGAATCGACTGCCCCGGCTGCGCGTGGGCGGACCCGGCCCCGGGCCGGCGTCACCGCAACGAGTACTGCGAGAACGGCGCGAAGCACATCAACGACGAAGCCACCACGCGCCGGATCACCGCCGACTTCTTCCGTGAGCACAGCGTCGCCGACCTCGCCGCCCGCTCGGACATGTGGCTCAACCAGCAGGGCCGGCTCACCGAACCGATGATCAAGCGGCCCGGCTCCGAACACTACGAGCCCATCGGCTGGAACGACGCCCTGGGCGTGCTCGCGCAGGAACTCACAGCGCTGGCCACACCCGACGAGGCCGTCTTCTACACCTCCGGCCGCGCCGGAAACGAGGCCGCCTTCGTTCTGCAGCTCTTCGCCCGCGCCTTCGGCACCAACAACCTGCCCGACTGCAGCAACATGTGTCACGAGTCGAGCGGCTTCGCCCTGAGCGAGACCCTGGGCACCGGCAAGGGCACCGTCAGCCTCGACGACCTCCACCACGCCGACCTGATCTTCCTGGTCGGACAGAACCCCGGCAGCAACCATCCGCGCCAGCTGACCGCCTTGGAGGAGGCCAAACGCAACGGCGGCCGGATCGTAGCGGTCAACCCACTGCCGGAGGCCGGGCTGCGGCGCTTCAAGAACCCGCAGAAACCACGCGGGATCGCCGGGCGCGGCACTCAGATCGCCGACCGCTTCCTGCACATCAAACCAGGCGGTGACCTCGCCCTCTTCCAGGGCCTCAACCGCCTGCTCCTGGAAGCCGAGGACGCCCGGCCCGGCACCGTCCTGGACCACGACTTCATCAACGCCCACACCTCCGGCTTCGAGGAATTCGCCCGGCATGCCAGGACCGTCGAGTGGGACGACGTGCGCGCGGCGACCGGGCTCACCCTCGAAGAGATCGAGAAGGTCCGCGACGAGGTCCTCCGGAGCGAACGCGTCATCGTCTGCTGGGCCATGGGCATCACTCAGCACAAACACGGCGTGCCCACCGTCCGGGAGATCGTCAACTTCCTGATGCTGCGCGGCAATCTGGGACGCGCCGGCACCGGCGCCTGCCCGGTGCGCGGCCACAGCAACGTCCAGGGCGACCGCACCATGGGCATCTGGGAGCAGATGCCGGACACCTTTCTCGACGCCTTGCGGAAGGAGTTCGGCTTCGATCCGCCGCGCCGGCACGGCCTGGACTCGGTGAACTCGATCAAGGCGATGCGTGAGGGCCGCGTCAAGGTCTTCCTCGCCCTGGCCGGCAACTTCGTCCGCGCCGCTCCCGACAGCGAGGTCACCGAGCAGGCGATGCGCTCCTGCCGGCTCACCGCCCACATCTCGACCAAACTCAACCGCTCGCACACCGTCTGCGGTGAGACCGCGCTGATCCTGCCCACCCTCGGCCGCACGGAGCGCGACGTCCAGGCCGCCGGCGAACAGTTCGTCACCGTCGAGAACTCCATGAGCGAGGTGCACACCTCCCAGGGCCGCCTCGACCCCGCCTCCCCGCTGCTGCTCAGTGAAGTCGCCATCCTGTGCCGGCTCGCCCGCCGCACCCTGGACGGCAAGGCGGACATCGCCTGGGACGCGTTCGAAGGCGACTACGGCACCATCCGCGACCGCATCTCCCGCATCGTGCCCGGCTTCCACGACTTCAACGCGCGTGTGACCCGCCCCGGAGGCATCCACCTCCCCAATCCCGTCAACGAGGGCGTTTTCCGGACGAAGACCGGCAAAGCCCAGTTCACCTGCAACGAGCGCGTCGTCCCCCGGGCACCCGAGGGTCACCTGCTGCTGCAGACACTGCGCTCGCACGACCAGTGGAACACCGTCCCCTACACCGACAACGACCGCTACCGCGGCATCCACGGCAGCCGCCACGTCGTGCTCGTCAACCCGGCCGACCTCACCGAGCTCGGTCTGGCGCAGGGCGACCGCGTCGACCTCGTGAGCGTCTGGGCGGACGGCACCGAACGCCGGGCCGCGAACTTCGAGGTCGTGCCCTACCCGGCTGCCAAAGGCTCGGCCGCCGCCTACTACCCCGAGACGAACGTCCTCGTACCACTGGACAGCGTCGCCGACATCAGCAACCAACCCACCTCCAAGGGCATCGTCGTCCGCCTCGAACCCACCCCCGACCGGGCACGACCCACACCCTCCTGACCAGTGGCACGATCCCGGCGGGGCCCGCGACGACGCGAGCCCCGCCGGGCGCCGCCGGCCGGCGGGATCCCGCACCCAGCGGGCCGGGAACCACCCACGGATCAGGGCGCACGCGGACGTCCGGAATCACCTCAGCCGCCCCGCACCACGAGAACAGCACCGGGAACGGGACGCGGAGTGCCGCCGCCACGGCGGCGAGCACCACCCGAACGGCAGACCGCGGCGGCGCATCCCTCCCGTCGGGCTGTCGGCCTTCCTGACAGGTGATTCCGGTGCTTCCGCACTGCGGCGGTCCGACGGCGGCAGCCCGGCCTCGCGCGGAGGCGAGCGGCAGGAGATGCGGCCGGAGCAGCCTGCCACGATGGTGGAAGCCTCGACGCATCACTGTGTCGTTGAAGAGGCGAGGGAAGCGTTCACGTGGACAAGTCGCAGCTCATCGAGATGACCGCTCGCCGTGCCGCCGACGGACCGGAGGGCCGGCAGCTCACCGCGGACGACATCGGCCGGATCCTCGACGTGCTCTTCGGCACCGTCGAGCAGGCGGGCACCATCGCCGAGGCGCTCAAGGCCCGGGAGTCCGTCGCCCTCGGCAGCTTCGGAAGTTTCCAGGCCGCTGACGGCGTGGCCACGTTCCGGCCGGGCGTGGCCCTCACCGAGTACCTGCGCGAGCAGACACGATGACCACCTGCGTGGATGCGGTCACCGTCGCGCAGTGCCTGCGGCCGCCCTGGCCGATGTTCTCCCGCCCGCGCGCACTGGTCCGGATCCCGCACGAGGCGGACGCCGGCTGATCCCCCCGCCGCCCGGCGCTGGACGGGCCCGCGCGCACTCGCCAGTATGCGAGGCGTCGGGACGGCGTGACGAGGAGAGGCGGGGACGGATGGCCGGGCACTGGGCCGACTTCCAGTACGAGATCTACCTGAACGGGATGACGGGTGCCGTGCCCCGGCTGCCGACCGATCTGACCCGGCTGGAGGAGCTGACCGAGCGGCGCCTCGGTCCCGGCCCGGCCGGGTACGTCGCGGGCAGCGCGGGCGACGGCAGCACCGCCCGCGCCAACCGGGCCGCGCTGGAACGCCGCAGGATCGTGCCCCGGATGCTGCGGGACGTGCACGCGCGTGACCTGTCGGTGGAGGTGCTGGGCCGCGCGCTGCCGGCGCCGTTGGCGCTGGCGCCGGTCGGGGTGCTGTCGATCATGCATCCGGACGCCGAGCCGGCCGCCGCCCGGGCGGCGGCCGCGCAGGGCGTGCCGTTCGTCCTGTCCTCCGCGTCGAGCACCCCGATGGAGCAGGTCGCCGAGGCGATGGGCGACGGGGAGCGCTGGTTCCAGCTGTACTGGCCGAAGGACGTGGAGGTGGCCCGCAGCTTCCTGAACCGGGCGAGGGCGGCCGGGTTCACGGCGCTCGTCGTCACGCTGGACACTCCCCTGCTGTCCTGGCGCCCCCGCGACCTCGACCAGGCGTATCTGCCGTTCCTGCGCGGGGTGGGCACGGCCAACTACTTCTCCGACCCGGCGTTCCGGGCGGGTCTGGCCAAGCCGGTGCACGAGGATCCCGACGCGGCGGTGATGCATTTCGTCGGCATGTTCGCCGACCCCGCGAAGACCTGGCCGGATCTGGCGTTCCTGCGGGAGAACTGGGACGGCCCGATCGTCCTCAAGGGCGTGCTCCACCCCGACGACGCCCGGCTCGCCGCGGACGCCGGGATGGACGGGGTGGTGGTGTCCAACCACGGCGGCCGCCAGGTGGCCGGGGCGATCGCGGCGGCGGACGCGCTGCCCGGCGTGGCGGCGGCCGTCGGCGACCGGCTCACCGTGCTGTTCGACAGCGGTGTCCGCACCGGCGACGACGTCTTCAAGGCGCTCGCCCTCGGGGCGCGGGCGGTCCTCCTGGGGCGCCCCTACGTCTACGGGCTCGGTCTCGACGGGCAGCAGGGTGTGGAGCACGTCATCCGCTGTCTCCTCGCCGAACTGGACCTCACCCTCGCCCTGTCGGGCCACGCCACCCCGGCCACCGTCGGTCCCGGCGATCTCGCGGAGCCGGGCGCCTGACGCGTGCGGCGCCCCGCACGGGCCGGGACGGGACCGCCTTCCGGCGGGTCCCCCGCCCCGGCCGCGCGCGTCAGGTCACCGGCTCGGACAGGCGCGCGTGGCGGGCCGCCGGGGTGCCGGTCCCGCTGATGGACAGGGTGCCGGTGGCGCTCCTGACCGGTTCGGCCCCCCAGCGCTGGTTCACGGTCCGGTCCCGCACCTTGACGACGATGTCGGCGTTCGCGTCAGGGGTGGCCGGGGTGAGGGCCAGCTGTTCGTCCCAGCGGGGCAGCAGTTCCCCCTGGACGGTGAGGTCGTAGCGCACGTCGTCGACCCGCTGGTCACCGGCGTCGGCGCAGGTGCCGAGGACGACGACACCCGCGTCCTTGTGCGAGTCCAGGCACAGTCCCGGGTCGGCCACGCTGCGCAGCAGCCCGTCGTCCTCGTAGGTCCACTGCTGGGTCCACGCCGAGGAGCACTCGGCCAGCCGTGTCCCGGAGCCGTCCCGGGGCTCGCCCCGGGTGTCGAGGCAGAGGCCGGAGGCGACGTTGCGCAGTCGCGTCCGGCCCGGTGCGGTGGGCAGGCCGGCGGCGCCGGGCGGGGTCGCGGACGGCACGGCGGCGCGTCCCGCTCCGGTGGAGCCCGTCGGGTCGGCCGCGCCGCCGTCCGGGGCGGAGGACGAGGCGATGAGCATGCTCACGAGCACCCCCGCCGAGACGGCGCCGATGCCGGTGAGCAGGGTCCTGGTGGAGCGCACCGGGTCGGGGAGCGCGAGGCCCGTGAGCCGGTCGGGAACGGGGATCCGGGACAGCAGGCGGTGCCGGCCGCTGCCGGACGGCCCGTTCCCGCCCCGGCCGCGGCGGCGGGCGGCGCGGCCCGTGCGGGAACCGGCCGTCGCGCGTCCCGGGCGGGAGTCGAGATAGCGTCTGGCTCCCCACCCGAGCACCGCCTCCGCGATCAGCGTCCCCAACGCGCCTTCGAAATGGCTGAGTTGTTCCGCCGCGTACCGGCAGTGGCGGCACTCCGACAGATGCTGCCGGACGTCCGGCAGCAGGGTCCCGCCCCGGCGGATGGGGACGTCGAGCAGGCGGTTGTAGAAGCGGCAGTCCTTCGTGGGTGCCAGTTCCTGATGCGCGTGGACACAAGCCTGTCGGAATGTGTCACGTGCCTGTTCGAGTGCGCCCGACGCGATGTCGGGATCCATGCCGAGCAGACCGGCCGGCACGGAAATCGGCTCGGCCTCGACCTCGACGTGCCAGAGCAAACAGCGCGCGAGTGCGGGCAGGGACCGGAATGCCCGTTGAGCGAGTGCGCGGTTTTCCGGAGTCATGGTGGTCGCCGCGCGCATGCCGCGTCCCCCGGCCGGTTTCTGCAACTCCCGGAGAACTCCGGTTATTCGGTCGTCGGCGGCCCACTCCCGGACCGTGTCCCGTACGCCCACCAGCAGCGCGGGCCTCAGCGCGACGGCCG
This sequence comes from Streptomyces capillispiralis, assembly GCF_007829875.1. Classification (NCBI taxonomy): domain Bacteria; kingdom Bacillati; phylum Actinomycetota; class Actinomycetes; order Kitasatosporales; family Streptomycetaceae; genus Streptomyces; species Streptomyces capillispiralis. Next base: position 528,734 of record NZ_VIWV01000001.1, read on the forward strand.
ATTCCCCGGCGGCGACCCGGTCCAGGACCCGGTGCAGGGCGGCCGCGGTGACCATGGCGGCGGCCTGTCCCGACGAAGCGAGGCAGACGGCCGCGTAGTCGTGCAGGGAAGGCCAGTGCCGCGCGGTGAGCAGTGCGACGGAGTGAGCGGCCTCGCCCTCCGGACGGCCCCGCAGCCGGGCGGCGAGGAACTCGTCGGATTCCCCCGGGTCCCCGCCGGGCGGGGGATACGGAGGTCGAGGGGGGTGGGGGGTGTGCACTGAGATGGTTCCTTCCCACAGCGCATGTGCCATTCGAGCGTTTTCCGACGCCGAAAAAGGAGCCCCGTTGGTGCGTACCTCTTTGGCGTGGCGCGGGGGGTGTGAATTCGTCGTCGGCGATTCCGACCCGGTTCCTCAACTCGCGTGTGCGGTCCCGGCCTTTACCCCCCGCACGGGTGGCTCACTCTCGCACAACCGGCACGGGGCCAACAAGGCGCCCGGGCAGGATCCGGGCGTTGACAGAAAGTCAGAAAGGGAAGGCGGACCGCCGCCCTCGTTCCGGCTTTCGACCAGGGTTTTCCCGTGGTTCACATCGGGGGCGCGGTCACCTGGTCAGATCTGCCAGGAACGCAGGCGGTCGGCCGCACCGTAGACGTCGGTCCCGCCGGCGATCAGGTCGCGCGCGAGGTCGACCAGCGCCCCGTAGGGCGGGTCGATGCCGACGCCGCTGACGAACATGTAGGCGACCGCCGTGGCACAGGCGAACCGGGCGTTGGCCGCGGGCAGCGGCCGCAGCACGGCCAGGGTGTGCAGCAGCGCGGCCGCCCGCCAGGCCGGGTCGGAGTCGACGCCCAGCCGGGGCGGGTCGACGCGGTGCCGGGCCACGGCAGCGACCAGGGCGGAGAAGTCGTTGATGGTGGGCTGGTCCGGAAGGACCTCCTCGTGCCGCTGGAGCAGCCAGGGCACGTCGATGTGGAGCACGGATGCCATCGGTCAGGCGGCCTGCCCCGCGCCCTTGACGGACGGTTCGTCGTCCGGGAAGGCGGCGGCGAACTCGTCGGCGTGGGTGGCGAAGAAGCGGCGGAAGGCCTCCGCGCCCTCCTGGAGGGCACGGTGGCGGGCGATGTCGGCCGCGGCCGCCTCGCGCACGAGCGCCTTCATGGACGTGCCGCGTTCCTTGGCGATCTGCCGCAGGTCCTCGAGTTCACGGTCACTGAACTCCACGTTGAGAGCTGGCATGACCTCACGGTACCGCTCGGGTACTGCATCGTAAATACCCACAGGTCAAGTGGGCTCTCCAGGGGTACCGACCGCATCAGGGACCGCCGGATCCCCGAGACGTGGGTCACATCCGCGCATGGCGCGGCCACTCTCCTGACGTGGCCCGAACTCTCCTGGACGATCGTTCGTGAGAACCGTCGCGAGTGCACGAGCTTGAGTCTCCAGCGGGGGGAGACCAGAGGGTGGGGACATGAACGGCCGCACGCTCTACTCGATCGGCGAACTGGCCCGTCGGACCGGTAGCACGGTCAAGACCATCCGGTTCTACTCCGACTCCGGACTCCTACCGCCCGCCGACCGCAGCCCAGCCGGCTACCGCCTCTACGACCACGACGCCGTCACACGCCTGGATCTCGTGCGAACCCTGCGCGACCTGGGACTGGACCTCGTAGCCATCCGGAAGGTCATGGACCGGGAACTCGCGCTGCCGGAGGTCGCCGCGGTCCATGCCGACGCGTTGGACGTGCAGATCCGCATTCTGCGGCTGCGGCGCGCAGTGCTGACCGCGGTGGCGAGCCGCGGGGCCACCCCTGAGGAGACACACCTGATGCACAAACTGGCCAAGCTGTCCGAAGTCGAACGCCGACAGCTGGTCGGCGACTTCCTCGACGCCGCGTTCGGTGGCGTGGGTACCAGCTCCATGGTCGCGGGAATCATGCGCTCGATGACTCCGGAACTGCCGGAGAACCCCGATACGAAGCAGGTCCAGGCGTGGGTGGAACTGGCCGAGCTGTCGCAGGACCCGGACTTCCGCGCCCTTGTACGAGACCTGGCCCAGGAGCGGACGGCCAGGTACGTCCCGGGCCGTCCGCCCGCGCTGCACAACGACGTGGCCGCGATCGTCCGTGACCAGGTCACGCCGGCCGTGGCAGCGGGTGTCGAACCGGCTTCGCCGCAGGCCGATCCGGTCGTCGCGGTGCTCATGACCCGCTGCGCACATCTCCTCGACTGCGGTGACGATGCCACGTCGCGGGGGCAGCTCCTGGTCCGGCTGGAGCGTATGAACGACCCTCGGAGGGAGCGGTACTCCTCGCTGCTCGCGGTGATCAACGGCTGGCCGGGTCCGGAGAGCCTGCGGCCGGTGCTCGACTGGGCCGTCCATGCTCTGCGGGCTCGGACACGGGGATGACGGGTCGCCGGCCCGCGGCGTTGGACGAGCTCTCGCACAGAGAGCGAAGAGGACGGGCATCAGGTCGACACCCTGGGATCCTGCCGCGTCGCCGAGAAGAGCGGCTACCGGTTCGACAGGATCCTGCCATCGGCTCCTCCTTCCTGTCCTCTCGACGGTCATGTGCACATACGGCGCGCGGCTGCCTGACCTCGTCCCCCCGACACCTGCCGTGAACTCACCGCTGGCCGCACCACTGGGGACGGAGCCGTTCGTGGAGTCCTCGTCGGCCAACGGCTCGCTTCGGCTGGTGGCGGCGCAGGTTGGCGGCGAGGACGCGGTCGAGCGTGCGGTCGGACAGCATCGGGCCCAGGCGCACGATCAGGGCGGCATCCCGGCCGGCGGTGTAGCGGGTGCGCGGTCTACGCGCCGTCACGGCCCTCGCGATGACCCGGGCGGCGGCGTCGGCGGTCAGGCCTGAAGCAGTGCCCGAGGTCATCAACTCGTTGTTCGCCCGGACCAGGCTGCCGTAGCGCTCGTCCTGCTCCGGCGTCATCCGGGCAGCCAGGCGGTTCGCCGTCTCGACCCCGCGGGCGGCCATCTCCGTGCGGACGCCGCCGGGCTCCACCACGACCACCTGGACGCCCAGCGGAGCGACCTCGCGGCGGAGCGAGTCGCTGACCGCCTCCAGGGCGAACTTCGCGCCGGCGTAAGCGCCGTATGTGGCCATGGCGAACTTGCCGCCGACCGAGCTGATGTTGATCACACGGCCCTTGCTGCGCAGCAGCGCGGGGAGGAGCGCTTGGGTGACGGCGATGTGGCCGAAGAGGTTGACGTCGAACACCCGCCGCCACTCCGTCATCGGCAGGGCTTCGACCGGGGCGTTCACCTGGACGCCGGCGTTGTTGACGAGCGCGTGCAGCGCGCGCGGGTCGTCGGCGACCCGCGCGGCGAGTGCCTCCACCTGCTCGGACCGGGTGATGTCGAGGATGACCGGCTCGATGCCGGTCGACCGGATGGCGTCGGCGTCACGGTCGCGTCGCACGCCGGCCAGGACGTGGAATCCCCGGCGAGCCAGTTCGCGGGCGGCTGACGCCCCCATGCCCGTGGAGGCTCCGGTTACGACGATCAACTTCTGGGTTTCAGATGACGTTGTCACCTTGGTTACGGTACCGGTTCAGATGACGCTGTCAACTGTATGATGGGTGTCATGACCACCCGTGCCGAGTCCGCCGCCGCCACCCGCCGCGCTCTGCTCGACGCGGCCGCCGAGCTCCTCGACCTCGGTGGCCCCGAAGCGGTCACCCTGCGCGAGGTGGGCGCGCGGGCGGGCGTGACCCGGGGAGCGCCGTACCGGCACTTCACGGGCAAGGACAGCCTGCTGACCGCCGTCGCGGCCGAGAGCTGGGAGCGGATCGGCGACCAGGTGCACGCCCTTCGGACCGACCCGGCCCTGTCCGCCTCCGAGAAGCTGCGCGGCGCTCTCCGCGTCCTCATCGACGTCGGCCGGAACCAGCCGCACCTGTACCAGGTGCTGTTCAGGCGGCGCGCGAACCTTCCTGGGCAACTCGGTGACGGGATGGACCGCATCCGGCGTCAGCTCTGCGGGCCGGAAGGCGACCCGGCCGTGGCCGACCGCGCGGCCGAACGCTTTCAGGACGAGTTCCTGGACATCGTGGCCGCCCTCACGGGAGAGCGGAGCGCACGGCACTACGGCGCCCTGCTGCTGACCAGCGCCCACGGCATCGCGGGCATGGAGCTGAGCGGCCACCTCGACACGGACAAGTGGCACACCACCGCCGACGAACTCGTCGACACCCTCGTCCGCCTGGTCACGGACGCCCGCGAACTGACATGACAACGCCCACGCCGGGCGGTCGAGGCCCGGGCGTCGCCGGGGCGGACGTGTCCGACCGGTTCGGCGCCCACGCGTACGGGCCGGCGGCCGAGCGGCCGCCGGCCCGGCGGGACGACGCTGGGGCCTGTCGTTCGGAGCGTGACGGCGTCGCGGGGCGTGGCACGCACATCCGCCGCACCACACCCCGCTCGGGCGGGCTCAGAGGCGCAGTCCCTCCCAGCCGGCCTGAGCCGAACAACAGACCCTAACCCTGGTCCGCCACGAAGGAGGCCATACGGGTCAGTGCGGCGTTCCAGTTGATGGTGTGCTCGTTGGTGGACCAGGACTGGATGTCGTCGATGAAGCAGAACTGGCCGACGCAGCCCTGGAGCTTCGACTGGGCGAAGGGGTCCTGGATGCTGGAGTTGGGTCCGCCGGAGAGCGTGCCGGCCGGCGGGTTCGGCAGGTTCGGGTCGAGCTGGCGGGCGTACCAGCGGCTGTGCTGGTTGTGCGCGTTGACCTCGCCGTAGCCGGTGACGTACGACATGTTCAGGGCGTTGCGGCCCAGGACGTAGTCCATGCTCTGCAACGCGCCGTCGCGGTACTTGGCGGCGCCGGTGAGGTCGTGGGCGGTGGCGAGGACGACCGCGTTGTTCAGCACCTGGTGGCTCGAGCCCCAGTCGTAGACGTTGCCGTCGGGCGCGTAGGGCATGCCGTACGGGTGGGCCCTGAGGGTGGCCAGGTAGCGGTCGGCGCCCTTGACGACGGAGGCGCGCACCTTGTCCCGGCCCGGCAGCCCGTTCGGCACCGTCGCGAGGTCGAGGCGGCCGGCCGCCGCGGTGCGGGCCCAGTCGAAGCCGGTGGGGCCGAAGATGTCGGCGGTGTGCACCGGCGAGTTCAGGACGTGGTCCCTGAACTGCCGCTCCCCCGTGGTGAGGTACAGCTCGGCGGCCGCCCAGTAGAACTCGTCGGCCACGGTGTCGTCGGGGTAGGCGCCGCCGCCGATGCCGTCGTCCGGGTCGGCGAGGACGTCCGGGTGGGCGAGGGCGGCCGTCCAGGCCGTGCGCGCCGCCGCCAGGGTCCGGGCCGCGAACTCCTTGTCGTAGGAGCGGTACAGGCGGGCCGCCTGGGCGGCCGTGGCCGCGAGGTTCAGGGTGGCGGCGGTGGTCGGCGGGTGCAGCTCCCGCTTCTGCGGGTCGGCGCTCGGCAGCAGGGGCAGCCCGGTCCACTGCTCGTCGTGGATCTTGTGGTGGGCCATGCCGGCCAGCGGTTCACCCTGGGGGACCTGCATCTTCAGCAGGAACTCCAGTTCCCAGCGGGCCTCGTCCAGGATGTCGGGGACGCCGTTGCCGCTCTCCGGGATGTCCAGCGTGCCGTCGCCGAGCTTGTCGGCCTCGCCGGTGCGGGCGTGCCGGGCGCGCTCGTAGGTGCTGAGCACCTCCCAGGTGCTGATGCCGCCGTTGACGACGTACTTGCCGTGGTCGCCGGCGTCGTACCAGCCGCCGGTCACGTCGAGGGTGTAGTCGCAGACGCCGGGCTGACAGGGCACCTCGCCGTCGCCCTGGTTGGGGGCCACGCCCACGTGTCCGGCCGGGCGGCCGTAGCCCGGGCGCAGGTCGTCGCGGATCTCGGTGCCGCTGCGCTGGGTGTAGTAGTACTTCGCCGAGTCCAGCCGCAGCCGCTCGTAGGCGGCCGCGTCGATGTCGAAGGGCCGGCTGGTCTCGCCGTCCGCGACCAGGGTGTAGCCCGTGCCGCGGGTGCGGTGGGCGCCGAAGTCGACGGAGTGGACGTTCTGCCCGGAGGAGCCGTCGACGCCGCGCGGCACGGTCCAGCCCTGCCGGACCACCCGCCCGTCGGCGTCCTTCAGCTGCCAGGGCAGGCGTGCGGTGGCGTCGGTGACCAGGGTGGCGTTCTTCGGCCCGGCGGGCAGGTAGCCGACCTGGTTGACGCGGACCCGGGGGCCGGTGTCGGGCTCGTACGGCTCGGAGGCGACCCCGCCCAGCAGGGACACGTCGTCCGCGCAGAACCGCCAGGGGTCCGCGCTGCCGCCGAGCTGGAAACCGACCTGCCCCCGGGCGGTGTCCACGGGCGAGGTGAAGGTGTACGAGTAGGTGTCGCCGGAGACGCTGAGCTGCGGGGACACCTCGTAGTAGGTGTCGTACGGCTCCACCTGGAGGCCGACGATCGCCCGCACGACGTGGCCCGCGGGCGAGCCGGTCGCGCTGAAGGAGAAGCGGTACGACTCCCCCTTCACCAGGGTGATGTCGTTCTGGCCGACGGACGCGTCCCAGCGGTTGGCGGTGCCGCCGGGGACGTCGGCGCACAGCCGGCCGTCGGACGCGCCCGCCGTGACGTTGGCGGAGGCCCACCAGGAGTCGGTGCCGGTGTCGAAGGTTCCGTTGCGGACCTGCTCGACCTCGTCCGCCCCGGCCGGCGCGGCGGGCAGCGCGGTGAGCGCGGTCGCCAGGAGGCCGGTCAGGGACAGCAGAGCGGTTCTGCGTCTGTTCACGTCTGGGCTCCTCTTGGGGAGGTGCGGGGTGATGTGGGCGGTTTATGGGAGCGCTCCCATTTCCGTACGCGGACCATGGTTGTGGCAGATGTGACGGCCCGTCAACGGTTGGGACAGGACTGGTGACGGCGAGCCGCCGTTCCGTCCCGCGTCCGACGGGACGGCCTCCGGGCGCCCGGACGGGAGGGCGGTCACCGGTCGCGGCGGGCTCGGAGCCACTAGGCTGGAACTCAGGCGATGCACCGGTTCACGGTGAGTGTGCGCGATGGAGTGGCGACGATGAGGCCGGACGACCCGTTCGACGATGCCGTGACGGCGCGGGCCGTCATCGCCCCCGACGGTGTGCTCGCGCGGTGGAGCGAGGGGGCTCGCCTGCTGCTGGGACACCGGGCCGAGGAGGTCGTCGGCCGCCCCGCCGCCGACCTGCTGGCCGACGGTGCGGGGCCGCCCCGGCTCCCGGCGGCCCGCTGGAGCGGCACCCTCGCGCTGCGGCACCGTGACGGCACCACCGTCACCGTGTGGGTGCTCGCCCACCACAGACAGCCGGCCGACGGCGGCCCCGGCGAATGGCTCGCCGTCACCCCGCTGGAGGCCACGGACCACGAACTGCCCGACGACCCACTGGTCCGGACCGCCGTGTTCCAGTCACCGTGCGCGGCGATGGTCTTCGACGAAGGGCTGCGGCTGCGCGGCGTCAACGACGCCATGGCCCACCTCCTCGGACTGCCCGCCAACCACCTGCGGGGGCTCAGGCCCACCGACATCGGCGGCCGGCCCCAGCACACCGAACTGGAGCGGCAGCTGCGCCAGGTGCTGCGCACCGGCCGGCCGACCGAGATGCAGACGTACATGAAGGCCACCGGGGAGAGCCGCGCGCACGCCTGGCTGGCCCGGCTGGCGCCGCTCACCGACCAGTCCGGCCGGGTGCGGGGCGTGTGCGCGACGGCCCACGACTTCACCGAGCAGTACCGGGCGCGGGAGCGGCTGCAACTGGTCAACGAGGCCAGCATCCACATCGGCACCACCCTGGACGTCACCCGTACGGCGCAGGAGCTGGCCGAGGTGTGCGTGCCCGCGCTCGCCGACTTCGTCAGCGTGGACCTGCTGGAGCCGGAGGAGCCCGGGGGCGAGCCCGCCGGCCCGCTGACCACGCCGGTCGCGCTGCGCCGGGTCGCCCACCAGTCCCTGATGCCGGGCAGTCCCGAGTCGGTCGCCGAGGTGGGCGAACTGGTCGTCTACCCGGCGGCCGCGCCCCAGGCCGACTCGCTGATGGCGGGGCACAGCATCGTCGCCTCGGTGCCCTCCGGTGATCTCGACCCGTGGCTGGCGGTGGACGAGGCGCGCGCCCGGCAGGTCCGGGAGTACGGCGTGCACTCCATGCTGTCCGTGCCGCTCCAGGCGCGCGGCGTCACCCTCGGCGTCGCCGCCTTCACCCGCTTCAGCCGCCCGGAGGCGTTCACCCACGACGACGTGCTGCTGGCCGAGGACGTCACCGCGCGCGCCGCCGTCTGCATCGACAACGCCCGCCGTTACTCGCGCGAACGCGAGACCACCCTCACGCTCCAGCGCAGCCTGCTCCCCCGCACACTGCCCCGTACGGCCGCCGTGGAGGCGGCCACCCGCTATCTGCCGGCCGCCCGCTCCGGGGTGGGCGGCGACTGGTTCGACGTGATCCCGCTGTCCGGGATGCGGGTGGCCATGGTGGTCGGGGACGTCGTCGGCCACGGCATCCAGGCCTCGGCGACCATGGGACGGCTGCGCACCGCGGTCCGCACCCTCGCCGACATCGACCTGGCCCCCGACGAACTGCTGACCCACCTCGACGACCTGGTCCTGCACCTGTCGCAGGAGTCGGCCGGCGACACCGGCCCGGGCGAGGTCGGCGCGACCTGTCTGTACGCGGTGTACGACCCGGTGTCGCGGCGCTGCACCCTGTCCCGGGCGGGGCATCCGCCGCCGGTGCTGATCGCGCCGGGCGGCCCTGCCCGGCATCTGGACCTGCCCTCCGGGCCACCGCTGGGCCTGGGCGGACTGCCGTTCGAGTCGGTGGAGCTGGAGCTGCCGGACGACGCGGTGCTGGCGTTCTACACCGACGGGCTCGTGGAGTCCCGGGGCCGGGACACCGAGGCCGGTCACGTCCTGCTGCTGGAGGCGCTGTCGCACGCCGAGGGGCCGCTCGACGAGACCTGCGACCGGGTGCTGCACACCGTGCTCACCCCGGGCGGCGCGACGGACGACGTGGCCCTGCTGCTGGCCCGGACCCACGGGCTGCCGTCCGCGCAGGTCGCCACCTGGGACATCCCCCCCGACCCGGCGCTGGTCGCGCCCATCCGCAAGCAGGTCGTCGACCAGCTGGCCACGTGGGCGCTGACCGAGGCGTCGTTCACGGCGGAGCTGGTGGTGAGCGAGCTGGTCACCAACGCCATCCGGTACGGCGCCCCGCCCATCCGGCTGCGGCTGATCCACGACGCCTCGACGCTGATCTGCGAGGTGTCCGACACCAGCCACACGGCGCCGCACCTGCGGCGGGCCAAGACCTGGGACGAGGGCGGCCGGGGTCTGCTGCTGGTCGCCCAGCTCACCCAGCGCTGGGGCAGCAGGCACACGGCCGACGGCAAGACCATCTGGGCGGAACTGGCGCTGGGCGACGAGCTGTGAGACGGAGGGCGGGCATGAGGAGCAGCAGGTCACGGCGGACGGCCGCGTCGGTGGTGAGCACGCTCGCCGTACTCGGCGCGCTGGCGTCGTGCGGCACGGAGGGCGGCGGCGCGGGCGCGTCCCCGCGCTCCCCGGCCTCGGCCGACCGGACGGTCGCGGACTCCCCGCGCGGCGCCGTCCCGAGCGAGGACGCCGGTTCCACCGCCGACCGGGCCACGACGGCGGCCGGGCGGACGGACCGCCCGGGGACCCGGTGCCGCACCGCCGAGCTGAGCGCGGCCGTCGGCCGCATGGACCCGGGGGCGGGGCAGCGCAACTTCCCCGTCGTGCTGACGAACGTGTCCTCGCGCACCTGCACCCTGTACGGCTATCCGGGCGCCGCGTTCGTGGACGCGGCGGGCGGGCAGCTGGGCCGGGACCCGAAGCGCACCCCCGGCGACCCGGCGACCGTCACGCTGGCGCCCGGCGAGAGCGCCTGGGCGGGGCTGCGGTACGCGAGCCCCGGTGTCAGCGGCGCCCGTACGGCCACCCCGGCGGCCCTCCTCGTCACCCCACCGGACGAACGGGACCCGTTGGAGGTGCCGTGGCGGGCCGGCGCGGTCCCGGTGTCCGGCGACTCGTCGTCGGTGTTCCTCACGGTGCTCCAGCCGGGCAGCGGGCCCTGACCGGCCGGCGGCGGGCGCGTCGCCGGCAGGTCCGGCGGCCCGCGTCCGCCGCCCCGGGGCGGCGCCCGGCCGCCCGTCCGTCGCCCCGCGGGGAGCCGGCGCGACCGGGGACGGCTCGGCAGGACGGGCCGCGGGGGCGAGTGGTCAGGTGCCCGCGGCCGGAGGCGGTCCCAGGAGGTCGAGCGCCCGCTCCCAGCCGAACTCCGGCCGCCCGCCGTGCGGATCGGCCTCCCCCGCGTACGGTTCGCCGATCCGCACCCCCATGCCGCGCAGCCGGATGAGGCTGTCCCGGTAGGCCGGATGGGCGGCCAACGCCTCGGCCACGCACGGCAGGACGGCGATCGGTACGCCGAGACCGGCGGCCTCGCACAGGGTGCCCAGGGCGAGGGTGTCCGCGATGCCCGCGGCCCACTTGTTGACGGTGTTGAAGGTGGCGGGCGCGACCACCACGGCGTCGGGCGCCGGGAAGGGGCGGGGCTCGCCCGGGGTGCGCCAGGCGGACCGGATCGGACGGCCGGTCAGGGCCTCGACGGCGGCCGGGTCGAAGAAACCGTTCATGGCGAGCGGTGTCGCGATGACACCGACCTCCCAGTCCCGTTCCTGTGCGGAGGTGATCAGCTTGCTGACGTCCGCGGCGACACCGGCGGCGCAGACGACGACGTAGAGGAAGGGCTTCCCGCGCGCGGGGCGCCGGTCGCGCGTCCCGTCCGTCCCGCTCGCCCGGTGCTGTTCGTGCTGTTCGGCCTGTTGGGTCACCCGGGGAACCCTAGTCACCCGTGCGGATAAACCGATTGCCCGTCACGGAAGGAAGGCCCCAGGATCCTGCCATGCGTATCCGCTCCCTCACCGTGCCGCCGTCCGTCACCGCACCCGCCGCGGGACGACAGCAGCGCTCCGCACCGCACGGAGGACCGACACCTCCCCGCCCGTGACGGCGGCCCTGCTGGCCGGGCTGCTCGCCGGCTACGGCATCGCCGTCCCCGTGGGTGCCGTCGGGACGTACCTCGTCTCCCTGACCGCCCGCACCTGCCTGCGCACCGGGATCGGCGCGGCCCTCGGGGTCGCCACCGCCGACGGGCTCTACGCCCTCGCGGCCACGGCCGGCGGTTCGGCCCTGGCGTCGGTGCTGCGGCCGGTGCTGGCGCCGCTGCGCTGGGTCTGCGTCCTGGTGCTGCTCGCGCTGGCGGCGTGGGGCGCGGCCACGGCCGTACGGCGGTACCGGGGCCGCAGGCCCGCCGGCCGCGCCGGGGCCGTCCCGTCGAGCGCCGCCCGGGCGTATCTGGCGCTGCTCGGCATCACCCTGCTCAACCCCACCACCGTGCTCTACTTCGCGGCGCTCGTGCTCGGCTCCGGGGGTGGGGCCGCGGCGGGGTTCGCGCAGCGGGCCGTGTTCGTGACGGCGGCGTTCGCCGCGTCCGCGAGCTGGCAGGTGCTGCTCGCCGGGGGCGGCGCCCTGCTGGGCCGGGCACTGACCGGTCACCGGGGCCGGCTGGTGACCGCGCTGGTGGCGAGCGGGGTGATGACGGCGCTCGCGGTACGGATGGCACTGACTCCCGCCTAGACGCCCGCCCGCGGCATTTCCTCCGGCCGGCGCGCATGAAGTGCCGGCCGCCGGGCAGCCGTCAGTCAGGCCCCGCCGCGTTCCCCCGTCGCGGCGGGGCTTTCCCATGCCTCCCGCGCGTCCGCGGAGCCGCGTTCGGTGATGTCGAGGAAGATCTGCCGCGCCTCGGGCACGCAGTGGGCGATGGACCGCTTGATGCGTATGGCGACCTGCTCCAGCCGCTCGCTCTCCAGTCCGGGCACCAGGTCGACGCGGGCGGCGACCAGGACGGTGTCCAGTCCCGTCTTCATCGTCAGGAGCGCCTCCACGCTGTCGATCTCGGGCTGTGCGCGCAGCAGCTCGCGGATCCGCCCGCTCGACTCCGGGTCGGCGGCCTCGCCGATCAGCTGGTCCCGGGCGTCCCGCCCGAGCCGGTAGGCGACGTAGACCAGCAGGGCGCCGATGGCGAGCGAGGCGCCCGCCTCCCACACCACCTCTCCGGTGATCATGTGCAGCGCCATGCCCGCCATGGCCAGGGTGACGCCCAGCACCGCGGTGCCGTCCTCGGCGACCACCGTGCGCAGCGCCGGATCGCGCACCGCGGTGATGCTGCCGCCCTGCCGGCGCACCTGGTACAGGGCCCGCAGCAGTGAACCCCCCTCGGCGAGCAGGGCGACACCGAGCACGATCAGACCGGCCACATAACCCTCGCGGTCCTCCCCGCCGCCGCTCGTCAGGGCCTCGACGCCCTGGAAGAAGGAGAAGCAGCCACCCATCACGAAGATGCCGACGGCTGCCAGCAGGGCCCAGAAGAACCGCTCCTTGCCGTATCCGAAGGGGTGACGCCGGTCGGCCGGGCGCCGGCTGCGCCGCAGCGCGGCGAGCAGGAACACCTCGTTGAGGCTGTCGGCCACCGAGTGCGCCGCCTCCGACAGCAGCGCGGGCGAGGACGCCAGCACACCGCCGACGGCCTTGGCCACCGCGATCACCAGATTGGCTGCGAGCGCCACCAGCACGGTGACGCGGGTTCTGCGATCCGATCGTGTACTCACGTCCGGCGATTGCCCCGGTCGGCCTAGGTCACACCGTGCCGTCGGCGGAAAACGGGGAACGCGGTCACAGGGACATCCCGACGGCGACAAGGAGAGCACCATGGGCCGCGACGACGGGGGCGGCGGCAACAGCGCGTACGGCAGGAAGGCGTTCAAGAGGTCGAGGGCGCACTTCGCGGACCGGATCACCGCGGACGGCCGGGACGGGTGGCCGGTGACGGCCGGCCGGTACCGGCTCGTGGTGAGCCGCGCCTGCCCGTGGGCGAGCCGGGCGCTGGTGTCGCGCCGACTGCTCGGACTCGAGGACGCGCTGTCGCTGGCCGTCGCCGACCCCCTTCAGGACGACCGCAGCTGGCGCTTCACGCTGGATCCGGACGGCCGCGACCCGGTTCTCGGCATCCGGTATCTGAGCGAGGCGTACGACCGGCGGGAGACGGACTACCCGGGCGGGGTGAGCGTTCCCGCGGTGGTGGACGTGCCCAGCGGGCAGCTGGTCACCAACGACTACCAGCAGATCACCCTGGACCTCGCCACCGAGTGGACGGCGCTGCACCGCGAGGGGGCGCCCGACCTGTACCCGCGGGCACGGCGCGACGAGATCGACGCGCTGATGGAGGACGTCTTCCAGGACGTCAACAACGGTGTGTACCGGGCGGGTTTCGCCACCGGCCAGGAGGAGTACGAGGCCGCGTGCACGGCGCTGTTCCGGCGGCTGGAGCTGCTGGCCCGGCGGCTGGAGCGGCAGCGGTACCTCGTCGGGGACACCCTCACCGAGGCGGACATCCGGCTGTTCACCACGCTGGTGCGGTTCGACGCGGTGTACCACGGCCACTTCAAGTGCAACCGGTGGAAACTGACGGAGAACCGGGTGCTGTGGGCGTACGTCCGTGACCTGTACCAGACGCCCGGTTTCGGCGACACCGTGGACTTCGACCACGTCAAGCGGCACTACTACGGGGTGCACACCGGCATCAACCCGACCGGCATCGTGCCCCTCGGTCCCGACCTGTCCGGCTGGACGACGCCCCATCACCGTGAGGAGCTGGGCGGCCGGCCGTTCGGCGACGGCACACCACCGGGGCCGGTGCCGGCCGGCGAGGAGGTGCCGGCACGCGGCCTCCCCTGACCGCCCGTCCGGGCACCCGTTCCATCCATCGAATCCGAACCCAGGAGATCCACGTGGCGAAGAAGAGCAAGAAGGCCAAGAAGAAGCTGCCCATGGCGTACAAGCCCATCGGATTCGCGCTGGGCTGGACCAGCGGAACCGTGGCGGGGATGGCCTTCCAGAAGGTCTGGAAGGTGGTCCGGCACGAGGACGACGCCCCGGACGCGCTGGACCGGGACCGCCGTTGGGGCGAGATCCTGCTGGCCGCGGCGATCCAGGGCGCCATCTTCGCGGTGGTGCGCAGCGCGGTGGACCGTGCGGGCGCCAAGGCCATCGAGCGCTCCACGGGAACCTGGCCGGTTCCCGAGAAGGGCGGCCGCGACTGATCCGCCGGTACGGACACCGCCCGCCTCAGCGGTGTCCGTACGCCCGCCCCGCCGCCCGGCGCGGCGGGGTCACCCCTGTTTGGGGGCCGTGGGCGCGCCCCGGCGGACGGTGAAGGAGTGGCCGCCGGGTCGGCGTAGCCGCGTTCCTCGGTGGGGCCCGAGGCGTCGCCCGCCTCCATCGGACGGCCGCCGAGGCTCACGATCCGGCGTTCCACCGCGTCGAGGTCGTCCACCACGAACTCCAGGTGCGCCTGGAGGGAGTTCTCGGGGCGGGGCCAGCTCGGCGCGGTCGCGTTGACATCGCGGCGCAGGGCGAGGCGGAAGCCGTCGTCGGCCCGGATCTCCACCCGGTTGGCGTGGGCGTCGACCTGGCTCGCCCCCAGCAACTCCGTGTAGAACTGGGCGAGTTTCTCGGGTTCGGCGCAGTCGAGCACCACGACGCCCGCAGTCACCAGTGCCATGTCTCCTCCTCGGTCCGGGGCGCGGGGCGCTCGTGCCCCGCCCGGTAGGTGAACACCTGTCCCCGCTCGCCGGTTTCAGTCGGGTTCCCGGGCGGACGGCTCCTGAGCGGCGTGGGACGGTCCGTCCCTCACGTGGCCGGCGGAATGGCGGACATCATGAGGGTCCACTGTGTAGATCATTTATGCTCGGGGCAGCCTCGTAGCGCTTTTCGGTTCAACTTCCGTTGACGGAGGGCGAGTTCGAGGGCGCGGGTGGCCGCCACGGCCGCCCGTCCGCAGGGCCGGGGGACTCTGCGTTCCGTCTCCCGAAAGGAAGCTCATGCCTCAGGACGTCCGGTTCGACCTCCCCTTCGACACCCCCGTCAGCGACCATCTGGAGTACGCCCGGGCGCGGCATCTGCGCTGGGTGTGGGATATGGGGCTGGTCCGCAGCCGGGCCGGGTTCGAGGAGTACCGCTCGTGGGATCTGCCCCAGGCCGCCGCCCGTACCTATCCGCACGCCTCGGCGGAGGACATGGTCGTCCTGATGAACTGGTTCTCCCTGGCCTTCCTGTTCGACGACCAGTTCGACGCGGGGCGGCCGGACCGCGCGGAGCGCATAGCCGAGGTGGCCCGGGAGCTCATCGTGACCCCGCTGCGGCCCGCGGGGAGCACGCCCAGGGTCACCTGCCCCATCACCCTGGCCTGGGCCCAGGTCTGGGAACACCTCTCCGATGGCATGTCCCTGACGTGGAGGACCCGGTTCGCGGCCTCCTGGGGCCGGTTCCTGGTGGCGCACTGCGAGGAGGTCGACCTGGCGGCCCGCGGGCTGGCCGGGACGCTGGACCTGGAGGAGTACGCCGCCTTCCGCCGCCGTACCGTCGGCATCCACCACAGCATCGACGCGGGCGAACGCAGCCGCGGCTTCGAGGTCCCGCCGCAGGCGATGGCGCACCCGCTGATGGAGCGTCTGCGCGATCTGGGCGCGGACACCATCGGGTTCATGAACGACATCCACTCCTTCGAGCGGGAGCGGCGCCGCGGTGACGGCCACAACCTGATCGCCGTGCTGCACCGCGAGCGCGGCTGCTCCTGGGAGGAGGCCACCGCCGAGGCGTACCGCATGACGTCCGCGTGCCTGGAGGAGTACCTCGAACTCGAGGCGCGGGTGCCGCAGATGTGCGACGAGCTGGGTCTCGACGCGGACGAGCGCGACCGGGTGCGCCGGGGCGTGGAGGCCATCCAGCACTGGATCAACGGCAATTACGAGTGGGCGCTGACCAGCGGCCGGTACGCGGACGCGAAGGAGGGCCCGGTGGCCACCGCCGAACAGGCCGGGCGGGGCTCGGTGGACGATCTGCTGACGGTGTGACCGGCGGTGCTGCCCGGCCGCACGGGCCGGGCAGCGGCCTCACCCGCCGAACTCGACGGGCAGGCGGTCCAGCCGGGACTCCCAGGTGGAGGCGGTGGAGCTGAGCTCCTCCGGCGGCACCGCCAGCCGCAGTCCCGGCAGCCGGTGCAGCAGGACGTCGACGGCTATCTCGATGACCGCCTGGCCGATGTTCTGCCCGGGGCACTCGTGGGGGCCCGAACTGAAGGCCAGGTGCGCCTGGTTGCCCTGGACGGAGACGGCGGTGTCCGGACGGATCTCGGGGTCCCGGTTGCCCGCGGCGAGGCCCAGCACCAGCAGGTCGCCCTCCTGGACGCGGTGACCGCCCAGTTCCAGGTCGCTGGCGGCGAAGCGGGCCGGCAGGACGGCAAGCGGCGGGCTGTCCCACATGACCTCCTCCACCACCGCGGAGACGTTCAGCTGGCCGCTGATCAGGCCGGAGAGCCGGGAGGTGTCTGTCAGGAGCAGTTGCAGCACCCGGGCCAGCAGATTGCTGGTGGTGGTGTGCGCGGCGATCAGCACCAGACGCAGATGGCTGACGATCTCGTCCTCGTCGAGCCCGGCGCGGTGCTCCAGCAGGGCGGTGGCGAGGTCGCCGCCGGGCTCGGAGCGCTTGCGGACGACGAGTTCGCCGAGGATGTCCTGGATGCGCGCGTTGTGCGTGACGGCGTCCTCGCCGCCCTTGAGGACCTGGGCGCAGGATTCGACCAGATCGCGTCCCTCCCCCTCGGGCAGCCCCAGGACGCGGCTGAGGACGAGCATCGGAAGGTACTCGGCGTAGTCGGCGACCAGGTCGGCGTGTCCGGCGTCGGCGAAGGCGTCGATCTGCTTGTTGGCGTAGTGCGTCACGTGCCGGCGGATGCCCCGCCCGGCCGCCGCCTGGAGACCGTCGGTGACGGCCCCGCGGAGCCGGCGGTGCGGTTCGCCGTCCTGGGAGACGCAGTCGGGGCGCCAGCCGATCATCGGGATCAGCGGTGAGGCCTCGTCGACGCGGCCGTCCAGCCAGTCCCGCCAGATCCGGGCGTCCCGGCTGAACTGGCGGGGGTTGTCCAGCACCCGCCGGGCGTCCCGGTAGCCGAGCACCAGCCAGGCCGGCACCTCGCCCTCCAGCAGCACCGGCGCCACCGAGCCGTGTTCCTTGCGCAGCCGTTCGTAGACGGCGGCCGGGTCGGTGGCCGCCTCCGGCCCGTACAGCCGGGTGAGTTCCGCGCCGTGGTGGGCGACGGGACAGCCGCGCGGGGTGTCGGAGGCGCTCATCGGGACTCCGCCACGGCGGCCGAGCGGTCCTTCAGGTGCCGGATGAGGGCGAGGAGCACGTCACGGCTGGCGGCGCGGTCACGGGCGTCGAAGGACACGACCGGGATGTGCGCGGGGATGTCCAGCGCGTCCCGGACCTCCTCCTCCGGGTAGTGCTGGGAGTCGGGGAAGACGTTGAGGGCGATGACGAACGGCACGTTCTGCCGCTCCATCTCCTCGATCGCCCGGAAGCTGGAGGCCAGCCGCCTGGTGTCCACCAGGACGACCGCGCCGAGCGCCCCCTTGAACAGCCCGTTCCACAGGAACCAGAACCGTTCCTGTCCGGGGGTGCCGAACAGGTACAGCACCAGGCCGTCGTTGAGGCCGATCTTGCCGAAGTCCAGGCTGACGGTCGTCTGCGACTTCTCGGCGACCCCGATCAGGTCGTCGACGCCGACGCTGGCCGCGGTCAGGGTCTCCTCGGTGGTGAGCGGCCTGATGTCGCTGACCGAGCGGACCATGGTGGTCTTGCCGGTGCCGAAGCCGCCGGCGATCATCACCTTCACCGAGCGGATACTGCCGTTGGCCCGCCGACCGGGTCCGTCAAAGCCTTTCAAGTCCACTGAGTACCTCCTCAAGGAGCGCGAGGTCGGGCCCGCGGCCGGCGACGTGTGCCGGGATGGGGTCACGGGCCTCCACACGGCCTGCGTCCAGCAGGTCGGACAGCAGCACCGCGAGAATGTTGAACGGCAGCCCGAGGTGGGCGCCGAGTTCGGCGACCGAGAGCGGTTCCCGGCAGCGCCTGATGATCTCCTCGTGCTCGTGCTGGAGCCCCGGGACGGGGGCGGAACGGGAGACGACGAGGGTCGCCACGTCGAGGCCGGCCGCCGACTCGCCCGGTCCGCTGCGCCCCTGGGTCAGGACGTAGTAGCGCTCGAGACCGGACGGGTCCACGGGTCGGCGGGGAGCACTCATCCAGAGTGCTCCTCCAGGCGCGGAGTGGTGCCGAGGAGCTCGCCCATCCTGCGGGCGAGGTCCCTCATCTGGTGTCCGAGCAGCCCCTGGTCCAGGCCCTCCCGGGCGAGGACGCCGAGGTAGGTCTCCACTCCCGCCCGGACCACGAAGAGGTGGCCGCCGTCGACCTCGATCATCGCCAGGCGCAGCTGTCCCGCGTAGGCGGGGAACTGCTCGGCGACCGGCTGGGCCAGGGCCTGAAGCCCCGCCACCACGGCCGCGAAGCGGTCCACGTCGTCGGGGTCGTCGGCTCCGTAGGAGGTGATGGCCTTGCCGTCGCTGGAGGCCACGAGGGCGAAGCGGATCTCCTGGATGCTCTCGACGAGATCGCGGAGCGCCCAGCTCACGTCGGTTCCCTGGTGCGTCATGTGGTCTGGTCGCTCTCTTCGGTGCGGTGCTCGGTGGACTCACGTCCGGCGGGGGTGGCGGGGTCGCCGTCCGTCCGGGGCGCCGGGTCGGTGGCGCGTCCGGCGGTGGCGAAGGCGGCGAGGCCGGTGAAGGAGGCGTCCGGCGGTACGACGGACACCGTGCCGGGCTCCCCCGGCGCGGTCCGCGCGGCGGGCCGCGCGGCGTCCGTCCCGGTCCGCCGGCCGCTGCGGCGGCGGGGCAGTCCGCCGGGGGTGGTGTCGGCCGGCCCGGCGGGATCGTCCGCGGGCGGCTCGGTGACGACGGCCGGCTCCGCGGTGCGGGATTCCGCCGCGGTGGCCGTGGCGGTGGGCAGCGGGCTGAAGTACTTGTGCGGTACGACGACCACCACGGAGGTACCGAGCCACGGCGAGTCCGCGAAGGTGACCCGGATGCCGTAGCGGCGGGCGAGGATGCCGACGACCCGGAGGCCGATGTTGGCGTCCTCGGTGATGCCGCCGATGCCGGCGCCGGGCGCGGTGCCCGCGAGGGCGTGTTCGGCCTCGCGCTTCTTCTCCTCGCTCAGCCCCTTGCCGGAGTCCTGGATCTCGATGCCGACACCGTTGGGGACCTCCCGGCCGGAGATCACCACGGGTTCGGTGGGCGGCGAGTAGCGGGCCGCGTTGTCGAGGAGGTGGGCGAAGATCAGGGTGAGGTGGTCCACCAGGCCGCCGTCGACGCCGAGTTCGGGCAGCCGGCTCAGCTGGATGCGGTGGAAGTCCTTGATCCGGCCGATGCCGCCGCGCACCACGCTGAGCAGTCGCTGCGGTTCCTGCCACTGCCGCCCGGGCCGGTCGGAGCCGCCCAGGACGCCGATGCTGGCGGCCAGGCAGTCGGCGGGGCCGATCTCCTGGTCGAGCTCCATCAGCCCCCGCGCGACGGCCGGCAGCCGGCCGTGTTCGCCCTGCATCTCGTGCAGTCGGCCGCGAAGCTTGCTGGTCAGTACATGGATGCGGTTGCCGATGCTGATGACGGCCTGTTCGGCGGAGGTGGAGCGGTCGAACTCCTCCTCCAGGCCGATGAGGGCGGTGCGCAGGATCCTGCGGAGCTGGGCCTGGAGGTCGGCGCCGACCTCCGCGCACCGCTCGACGCTCGGCAGCAGGTCGTCGATGGCGTCACCGGAGCGCAGCCGGGCGATCGCCTCCGGCAGCTGCTCGTCGGCGAGGCGGGTGACGGCGGCGAGCTGATGGGAGAGCCGCGCCTCCCATGCCTCCTCCCGTTCGGCGAGCTGTGCCGCGTGGGCCCCGGCCTGCTCGGCCAGCCGCTCCTCGAACGCCTGGGAGTGGTCCGCGAGCCGGTCCTCGCAGGCGGCGGCCTGCTCCGCGAGCCGCCGTTCCCAGGCGGCGCCCTGCTCGGTGAACGCGTCCTCCTGTGCGGCGCGTTCGGCGGCGAACTTCCGCTCCTGGCCCGCCATGTGCTGCTGCCACTGCTGTGTCAGCTCGGCCTGCGACGCCCGGAAGCCGGCCTCGGCCCTCAGCAGGTGGACCCGGCTGCGGAGCAGCAGCCGCACGCACACGGCGCAGGCGGCCGTCGCGGCGGCGCCGAGGACGGCCGTGGTGATCCGGTCCGAGCTCATCGACGTGGCGGCGATCGTCCCGCCGCCGAGGCCGAGCGGCATCAGCCACCAGCTGTGCCAGGCGACGGGGGGCCGCGCCGCCGGTGGCGGAGTGGCGAGTTCCATCTGCATCCTTCGAGGCGACACGATCGACATGGGGGGTGTGCAAGGGACCGCACTCATGACTGCGCACCGCGAAGCGACCCGTCGCGACCGGGGCCAACTCGCAGCGCTGGTAAGGAGCTTATCCGGTTGGATGCATTGCGGATCAACTCCGGCCGCTGCCGGACGTGAGGATCCCGTCACGCTCCGAAGAGGGTCCGCCCGGCCCGCCGGACCGGTTCGGAAGAACTCGGTCGCAATTCGAAGACATATGTCAATCGAACATGCTCAAATGCACTCGACCGAAGGTAACTTGCAGGGAGGGAACCGGTGTTGGAGCCGATCCCCTCCCCCGTTGCACGGAGCAGGCTGGAGGCGATGGCGTCGTGCGGTACGAACCTGCGCCGCTGACCCGGCATCTGCGCGTCCGCCAGGACCGGGGACACACGGTGCTGGAGTTCCGCGGTGAGATCGACATCGCCGCGGAGGCCGAGATCGTGCCCCATCTGGACATGGCGACCGCCGCACCGGACGCCCGGATCGTCATCGACCTGACCCGCGTCGAGTTCTTCGACCTCTCCGGCCTGCGCCTGCTGTACCGGGCCCGGCACCGCGTCACGGACGGGCCCGGCCGCCTCTCCCTGGTCTGCGCCCATCCGATGACCCTGCGCATGCTCCGGATCACCGGCCTGTCGCGGCTGCTGCCCCCGTGGCCGACGCTGGACGCGGCCCTGGACCAGCCCGAGTCCACCTCCGGCCCGGTGTGACGGCACCCCCCGGCGCCGTGTGACGGGTGCCGTGCGCCCCCTCCGTGCCTCCGGTGCGGCCCGTCCGTTCCTCGACCGCCCTGTCTTGGACGGGGAACCGAGGGGCATCCGGTCGTAAGGAAGGAGGGCCGTCGCCATGACCGCTCCCGTGAAGGAACCGGCCCGACGCGTACCGGGTTGGCTGAAGGTGCTCGGTGCGGTGGTGCTGCTGCTCGCCGTGCTGTTCGCCGGGCTCCGGCTGAGCGTGCTGCCGGGACTGAAGGACCTGTTCGGCACGGAGACCAGGGACCGTTCCGGACCGGCGCTCCTGGAGTCCATCCAGGACATCAGCCGCTACGAGGCCGCCTCGGGCAACTTCCAGGTGGTGGTGGACCTGGAGAAGGACGCGAGGTTCCTGCCCGACGCGGTCCGCGGCAGCCGCACGCTGTACGTGGGCGCGGGCACCGTCGACGCCTATGTCGACCTCGGCGCGCTGGACGAGGGAGACGTACGGGTCGACGAGGACCGTACGTCCGCCACGCTGCGGCTGCCGCACGCCCGGCTGGGCACGCCGGCCCTCGACCCCGGGCGCTCGTACGCCGTGTCCAAGCAGCGCGGGCTGCTCAACCGCCTCGGTGACCTGTTCTCGGACAACCCCAACAGTGAACAGGCGGTGCAGAAGCTGGCGGTGCGGCACATCGGCGACGCGGCGAAGGAGAGCGGACTGACCGCGCGGGCCGAGACGAACACCACGGACATGCTCGAAGGCCTGCTGCGCTCCCTCGGGTTCGAGAAGGTGCGGGTCACCTACGGCGACTGACCGGTGTGTCAGGGACCGGCGTGACCGGCCCGTCAGCGGGTAACCGGCAGTCACCACACGGCAGTTGACGACTGGAGGATCGCATGGCCCGCGCCGCCCCCCGCCCGCTCCCCCTGCCCCTGCGGCTGCTGGCGATGCTGTGCGCCTTCGTGTTCATGGTCGTCTTCGCCGTGGTCCTGGCCCGGCTCACCCTGGTGCCCTCCCCCGCCTCGGAGGCGCTGACCCACACCAATCTGCGGCCGGGCCGCTCGCTGCGGGCCTATCTCGACCAGCCCGCCCTGCGCGACGCCGTGCGCCAGATCGGCGGCAACATCGTGCTCGGCGTGCCCTTCGGCGTGCTCGCGCCGGTCGTCGCCCCGCGCACCCGCGGGTTCCTGCGGATCCTGCTGCTGACGGCCGGTGTGATGCTGCTGGTGGAAGTGGCACAGGGCGCCCTGGTGACCGGACGCGCCTTCGACATCGACGACGTCATCCTGAACACCGGCGGGGCGCTGATCGGCTATCTGCTGCTGGGCCGGCGCCTCGGCCGCACCGTGCACGCGCGACAGCGCGAGCCCTGAGCGGTGTCCCGCGGGACACGGCGCCACCGCGCCGCGCGGGCCGGCCTCCGGAAGCGGTGCGCGGACGTCACCGCCCGTGGGTCCGGCCCGGCGGCCGGACGCCCGGCCGGGCAGGTGCTCAGTGCCGGCGGCTCCCTTCGCGGCGGACCCGTGGGGCCCGGCGTACGGTCCAGGTGAACTTGTCCCCGCCCACCCAGCGGACCACGTCCGGATCGTCCAGGTCATGGACCGTGATCCCGAACGCGGCCGCGGCGTGCAGCACGTCGGTGACGGTCCTGGCCTCGCCGACCACCTGTCCGTCGATCTCCACGATGCGGAACGGCGGAGTCCCGGGCTGTACCCCGAGCACCATGATCCGCGGGTGCGACATGTACGGGCTCGCGCTTTCGGTCATGCATCGAGGGTAGAGCGCAAACGGGACGAACGGGGTGTCCAGGGCGTCCCGGGCGCCTCCGATCAGGGCCGCCGCCAGTCGTCACTCGTCAGGTGCGACCCGGCCTGCGGGCCCATCCGGAGCATTCCGCCGTCCACGCTCCAGGAGGCGCCGGTGACGTACGAGGCGTCGGGGCCGGCGAGGAAGGCGATCACCGCGGCGACCTCGCGGGCGTCGCCGGGCCGGCCGAGCGGGACGCCGGGACGGCTCTCGGTGTGCGGATCGACGTCCTCCTGTCCGGTCATCGGCGTGGCGATCTCTCCGGGGGCGACCGCGTTGACGGTGATGCCGTACTCGGCGAGCTCCAGCGCCATGACCTGGGTGAGCAGCCCGAGGCCGCCCTTGGCGGCGCAGTAGGGCGCGGCGCCCACGCGGGGCTGGTGCTCGTGCACGGACGTCACGTTGACGATGCGGCCCCCGTCGCCCTGCCGGATCATGTGCCGGGCCGCCTTCTGGCCGCACAGGAACGGGCCGATCAGATCGACGTCCAGGACCTCGCGGACCGTGCCCGGATCGAGGTCGAGGAAGGGCGTCATCGTGCCGGTGCCGGCGTTGTTGACCAGCACGTCGACGCGGCCCAGCCGGTCGCACAGCTCGTCCACCGTGTCCGCGGCCTCGGGCAGCCGGGTGAGGTCCATGGGGGCCACCTCGGCCCGGCGTCCGTGCGCCCGGACCTCCCGTGCCGTCTCCTCGGCCCCCTCCCGGTCACTGTGCCAGGTGATGCCCACGTCCATGCCCGCGGCGGCCAGGCGTACGGCGGTGGCCCGGCCGATGCCGGAGTCGGCGCCGGTGACGACGGCGGCCTTGCTGCTGGGGGCGGTGGGGACGGACATGCGGACCTCCTGGCCGGAACGGCGGAACGGCGGAACGGCGGAACGGCGGAACACCGGGGACGACGCATCGCAGTACCCCGGTGCGGCCGCGGCCAACCCCGTGTCCGCCGTACGGCCGCAGGCGCGGCCGGACGCGGTGAGGCCCCGGCCGCACCCCTGCGAGGGGCACGGCCGGGGCTCGTGGGACGGGTGTCCCTCAGGACCGCGGCGGGGCCGAGTCGAAGGTCCAGTGCCCCGAACCCACCTGGTAGACGGCCTCCTCACCGGTCACGCGCAGCAGCCGTGCTCCCTCGGGTGCCTCGGCGCGTCCGCCGGCCGCGGGCACGTGCACCTCCGCGGTGCTGCCGGCCGGGACGTCCACGGTCAGCCGGAAGGTGTCGGCCGTGCGCACCCAGTCGGTGCGGGCCGTGCCGTACGGGGTGCGGTAGGAGCCGGACGCCGAGGTCATGTCGCCCTCGACGGCCGGGTCGATCAGCAGCTCGGCGTAACCGATCGAGTCGGCGGTCTGGGAGATGCCGGCGACGCGGGTGGTGAACCAGGAGTCGATGGCGCCGAGCATGAAGTGGTTCTGCGACTGGCCCGGGCCCCCGTCCCAGGACTCGCCGAGCGTGGTGTTGCCGGCGCGCACCTGGTAGCCGTAGCTGGGGCTGGTGGTCCGCGTGGCGATGGCGTGCACGATGTCGTCGCGTCCCTCGCCGCTCAGCACCCGGAAGGCGGCGGGCAGGGAGATCTCGCCGAGGATCAGGTGGTGGCCCGCGTCCTTGATCGCGGTGGTGAAGTGGGTGAGCAGGCGGTCCCGCTCCCCCGCCGGGTAGGCGCCCATGTCGAGGGCGAGCGCCTCGGCCCCGTGACCGCCGCCGCCGAAGGTGCCGGTGGTCGCGTCGTAGTACTTCGCGGACAGGGCCTTGGCGCTGGCGTCGGCCTTGGCGCGGTAGGTGTCGGCGGCGTCCTCGTCGCCGAGGACGGTGGCGATGCGGCTGAGGGCGTCGGCGACCCGCCAGTAGCCGTAGGTGCCGGCCACGGCGCGCGGGAAGGTCCGGTCGGGGGTGAACCAGTCGCCGAGGCCGTAGTCGAGGATGCCGTCCTTGACCTGGGTCTCCAGGAAGGCCGCGTACTGCCGCATGCGCGGGTAGTACGTCTCGAGGGTCTGCTGGTCGCCGTAGGTGGTGTAGAGCTGCCAGGGGACGAGGACGAAGGCGCCGCCCCAGTTGGAGTCGTTGCGGTAGCCGCCGGGCAGGCTGGTGTACTCCGGCACGGTGCTCGGGATCAGGCCCTCGGTGGTCTGCGCGTCCGCCATGTCGCGGACGATCTTGCGCAGGTAGGACTGCATGTCGTAGTTGCCGGCGAGGGCCGGGAAGACCAGCTGGTTCTGTTCCAGCCAGCCCAGCTTCTCGCGGCTCGGGCAGTCGGTGAGGACGCTCATCATGTTGCCCTCGATGGAGCGGCGGATGAGCGAGTGGATGTCGTTGATCAGCGGGTCGGAGCTGGTGAAGTCACCGGCCGAGGTGTTGTCGGTGTGCAGGACGTGTCCGCGCACGCTCACCGTCGCGTCCTCGGGCACCCCCCTGAGTTCGAGGTAGCGGAAGCCGTGGTAGCTGAAGCGCGGGTGCCAGGTCTCGTCGCCGCGGCCCCGGGCGGTGTAGGAGTCCCACAGCGGGGCGCCGACGTTGCTGATGGACTGGAAGGCGTGGCCGTCCTTCAGGCTCTCCGCGGGGTAGACGCGGATCGCGGTGCCCTCGGGCGCGCTCACGGTGATCTCGGGCCAGCCGGCGATGTTGCGGCCGAGGTCGAAGACGCGGCTGCCGTCGGCGCCGTCCACCTCCCGGCCCGGGAGCGTCTCGATCACCCGGATGGGTTCGGTCTCGCGGGCGCTGAGCACGGCGGGCCGCTCGGCGGTGCCGGGACCCCGGACCTCGGTGGCGTGCCGCCAGTCGGCGCGGTCGCCGGCGGGCTCGTCCCAGTGGGGGATCTCCCGGCGGGCGTCGTAGTCCTCGCCGCCGTACCAGTTGGAGGAGGTGGTGGGCCCCAGGGTGGTGCGCCAGTCGTCGCCGCTGGTCAGGGTGCGGACCCGGCCGTCGGCCAGGGTGACCTCCAGCCGGGCGATCAGCTTGGGGTCGCTGAGGTTGCCGTAGAGCTTGCGGTAGCGGTCGGCGGTGCTGACGACGTTGGACATGCCGTTGCCGAGGGCCACGCCGATGGTGTTGGCGCCGGGCCGCAGCCGGTCGGTGACGTCGTAGGTGGCGTACTGGACGCGCTCGGCGTAGTCGGTGTTGGCGGGTTCGAGGACCGCGTCGCCGACGGGCTCGCCGTTGATGCTCGCGTCGTGGATGCCGAGTCCGGCGATGTAGAGGCGGGCGCTGCGCACCGCCTTGGGGAGGGTGAAGTCGTCGGCGAGCAGGGGCAGTCCGGCCGGCAGGTAGGGGGCGGGCGGCCGCTGCCCGGTGACCTCGGTGAGCGGGGTGAACGGGCCGGTCGCGTTGTCGGCGGAGGACACGGCGTAGTCGACGGGGAAGTTGGGGACCCTGCCGTCGTCGGTGAGGACGTCGGCGCGCGGGTACAGGGCCAGCTCGTCGAAGGTCTTCACGGACTTCAGGTCGAGGGTGAGGGTGACCGGGGTGGCGGAGACGTCCGGTCCGGTGTGCGCGGCGCTGCGGTAGCCGGCCGCGGTCTGCAGGGCGCTGTTGGGCAGGCCGTCCACCGTCAGCGCGGGCTCCCAGGTCTTGCGGAGCGTTTCGGTCTCGGACGCGGTCACCGTGGCGCCGCGGGCGAGGCCGGTGGCGGAGGTGCCGGAGTCGCGCAGGTCGATCTCACCGAGCTGGAGCCGCCAGGTGCGGTCGGGGAAGGACTCGGCGAGGGGCAGCCCGAGCCGGGTGACGTCCAGGCGCACGTAGCGGGCGGTGGTCCGGGGGAGCCGGACGACGACGGGCTCGACCGTGCGCCTGCTCAGCTGCCAGTCGGGGTGGGTGATCCAGTCCGCGCCCCAGTCCGACTGCCGGGTCAGGCCGGTCTCGAAGACGGCGGTCCGGCTCCAGCCGCCGTGGCGCTGTCCGGGCCCGGACCAGAGCATGACGCGCCAGTAGACCCGGGTCCGGGAGGTGAGTTCCCGGCCGGCGTACGTCGTCGCCGGTACCGACGAGGCGACGCGGCCGGAGTCCCACAGGTCGGGGCGGGAGGAGCTGAGCAGCCGGGGCGAGGTGGCGGCCTGCACCCGGTAGGCGGACTGCCGGGTGCCGGGCTGGTCGGCGTCGATCTCCCAGCTGAGGTCGGGGGTGGTGTCGTCGATGCCCAGGGCCTCGGTGAGGTGCTGGGTGCGCAGCCGGGTCGGGGAGGCGGTGCCGGTGGCGGCGTCGGCGGTGACCGCTCCGGACAGCACGGTCACGAAGGCGGTGGCGGCGGCCAGGGCGGCGGACCAGCGGCCGGGTCTGCGGTGCGGTTGCGGTATGGGCATGTGGCTTCCTGCCGGGTGAGTGGGCGGTCGGGGACGGAGGGGGGCGCGGTCCCGGGACCGGCCGGGCTGGGCGCGGTCCCGGGACCAGGGGTCAGACGCGGGGCAGTTCGACCGTCGCGCGGCGCCGGAACCGGAGGGTCACCGGGCCGAGCAGGCCGGACGGCAGGGGCTTCCTGCGTTCGTTGGACAGCGTGTTGGAGACGCGCACGCTCAGCGTGTTGCGCCCGGGGCGCAGCCGCTCGGTGACGTCGGCGACGAACGGCGCCCACAGCAGCGGCGGCAGCGCGGTGCCGTTGACGGTGACCTCGGCGACGTCGCGCACGTCCCCGAGGTCCAGCAGGACCCGGCGGCCGCGCAACCGGTCGGCGTCGACGTCGAGGTCGGTGGTGTAGGTGCCGCTGCCGGAGAACAGCGAGTCGTGCGCCGTCCAGCTGCCCAGGGGCGCGGTGACGGGGGTGGCGCCCTCGCGGGCGAAGGTGAACGTCCAGTCGCCGGTCACCGGGACCGGTTCGAGCGGGTCGTCGACGCGTACGGTACCGCGGTGCAGGTGGCGGCCGTCGGTGCCGGTGAGGGTGTGCGTGCCGGGCGCGGCGGCCTCCACGGTGGCCCTGAGCACCGTGCCGTGGCGTTCCACGGCCAGGACCGGCAGGGGCGAGTCCGTGAGGTGGGGTTCGTGCCGGACGCCGGGGCGCACCACGACGACGAGGCTCTGGTAGGGATCGAGGTCCAGCGGGAGCCGTACCCCGTCCTTGGTGCCGCGGTGCAGCGGGGCCGGGCCGCCGGTGCCGGTCTCCGGGTCCCAGATCTCGGGGACGCCGGCCGCGGGCAGGTCGGCGACGGTCGTGATCCGCTCGCCGCTCTCGTTGTTGAGCAGGAAGACGGTGTCCGCGCCCTGCCGCACGCGCAGCACCCGGAGGGCGCCCCGGGGCGGGTCGAGGACGGCGGCGGCCGCTCCGGCGTCGATCGCGGCGGCGCCCAGCGCGCCGGTGTCCGCGACCCGTACGGCGTGTCCGCGCCCGAGGGTGCGGCTGCCGGGTACGCGGTCGCCGAAGAGGCCGGCCAGACCGTGCGCGAGGCTGCGGTCGCTGCCGTCGGCCTCGTCGGTGTCCAGGGCGCCCACCGCGATCACGGTGCCGCCCGCGCGGACGAACTCGCGCAGCACCCGCAGGCCGGCCACGTCCAGGGTCGGTGTGGCGGGAACGACGACGAGGTCGTAGGCGGCGGCGCCGACCACGAGCCGGCCTCCGCGGACGTCGGCGTGGGCGCGCAGCGCCGGGTCGCCGGTGAGGGCGCCCTCGTGCAGCAGGTCGAAGTCGACCTGGGAGCGTTCCAGGGCGTAGGCGGCGTCGGAGAGCGGGCCGTCGACGGCTCCCTGCCGGTCGGTGCCCGTCGCCTGCTCGGCGGCGCGCTGCGGCTGGAGCAGCGCGGTGCGGGCGGCGGAGGTGCCGCGGCCGGCCTCCATGAGCCGTCCGATCCACTCGGCGAGCGGGCGCATCGCCCACCACCAGGGGGCGCGCGGGCCGAACGGCGGCGGGAAGTAGACGCGGGTCTCGTCGGTCCACAGCGCGTGCAGCACCGTCAGGTTGACGCCGCGGGCTGCCTGCGCGCCCACGGTGGCGTGCACGAAGGCGGGGGTGACCTGCCAGCCCATGTTGCCGAACATCTCCAGCAGGGCCCGTTCGCGTCCCATCTGGTGGGCGACGGAGACCGGGTTGCGGGGGATCATCGTGGGCTCGCCGGCCTTGTACTCGGCGGTGATGATGTCGCCGCCGGGCACCTGCGCCCACTGGTTGACCTTGTGCAGGTCGCCGGTGGTGACGATGCGCTTGGCGGGGGACGTCTCGTCGTAGAGGGGGTTGGTGATGAGGGAGACGCCCCACTCGTCGTAGAGGCGTGCCTGCTTCTCGAAGGCCCGGGCGAAGCGGTTGGAGACGGCCTGCCAGTAGCGGCCGCGGACGGTGCGGCCCGCCCGGCCGAGGTCGTCGAACGCGGCGGCGTAGGCGGTTCCGGGGGTGACGCCGACCGAGCGCAGGGCCCGGTCGAGGGAGGGCGACCACGGCAGGCGCTTGAAGTGGGCCTCGGCGGAGGCGAAGAAGGGCTCGTCGTCCCAGAAGCCGGGGACGACCGTGCCGAAGTACCGTCCGAAGCGGCGGTGGTACTCGGCGGGGACGATGTCCAGGAACAGCTCGACCGGTTCGTCGTCGAGCAGGTCGATGTAACTGCGGCTGTAGCCCTGGGAGTCGTCGACGAGGGCGACCCCGCCGAAGAGGTCCACCTGCCACTCCCCCGCCGGTACCTGCCAGGTGTGGTCGCCCGTCAGCCGGCCCGTGAGGTCGGCCACGTCGGCCGGGCCGGCCGCGCCCACGGGGCGTGCCGCCGCGGCGGCGAGGGTGAAGTGCTCGGTGGACAGGTCCTTCTCGGGGAAGACGCGGGCGGCGGAGGGCTCGTCGAAGGCCGAGTCGTACAGGACGGTGCCGTCGGCGCCTTCGACGGTGAGGTTCTCCCAGAGGGCGCGCTGGTCGTCGACGGCGCGCACACCGGCGCCGCCCGTGGCATGGGCGGAGTCCTGGACGGTGCCCTTGTCCCGGCCGTCGAGCGTGACGTGCACGCTGTCGGCGCGGACGGTGACCCGCAGGGTGTGGTACTTGGTCCGGTTGAAGCCGTCGGTGCGGGTGCTGCGCAGCAGTTCGGCCGGTTCGGCGCCGGGGGTGAGGCGGTGGACGGTGACCACGCCGGTCTGGTCGAAGGTGACGGCGTACCCGGCGCGCGCGTCGGCCGAGCCGCGGACGACGAGGCCGGCCGCGCCGTGTTCGGCCTTGGCGCTGCCGGTGACGGTGTAGTCGCCCCAGCCGGCGCTGTCGCGCAGGACGGTGGCGCCGTCGAGGACCGCGGCGTCGGCCACCAGGCGTCCCGCCTCCACGCCGACCCCGGTGCTGCGCCGCAGGTCCACGGCGGCGGGGCCGCGCACCACGGTGGTGGAGCGGGCCAGTGCCTTCAGGCGCAGCTCGGGGCGGGGGGCGTAGGTGCGGCCGCCGACCTGTCCGCCCTTGACGATGTACTCCCCGGCGCGACCGCTGGGGAAGTGGTCGTCGTTGAAGAGCCAGACGCGCATGCCGGTGCGTTCGGCGGTGCGCAGGACGTGGCCGACGATGTCGAACCACTCCTCGGTGAAGAACACCGGGGTCATCTCGGCGTTGTCGAAGGAGAAGAGGATCACCTCGTACATGCCCTTGTCCCGGAGGTCCGCCATCTGGCGGTCGACCAGGTCGGGGGTGACGGGGCCGTTCCAGTACCAGTAGACGGTGGGGCGGCTGTCGCGGCGCGGGTCGGCGAAGTGCCGGGGCGAGAAGGCCCCCCGGTCGGGTCCCGCGGAGGTGGGGGACGTCCCGGCGGCGTGGGCGGCCTCGGGCAGGCCCACGGCGACCAGGGCGCCGGTTGCTCCGGCGGCGGCCACGAACCGGCGTCTGGACAGGGGGCTTTCGGTGGGTCGGGGTGTCGCCTCTTCGGGCATGGCGCAGCTCCTGGAGTGGGTGGTGGTGGGGCGGGCGGGCGTCGTTCAGCCCTGGGCGAGCTGCCGTACCTCGTCGGCGGTGAGGGCCCGGTTGCGCAGCCGGAAGTCGCGGAACGCCCCGCGCAGGCAGGGGTGGGTGCTGTTCTGCGAGCGGCCGAGGAAGTTGCGGCTGGTGCGGCCGAGCAGCAGGGGGCTCGCCACCATGGCCGTGTTGCGGCCCGCCTCGGTCCCGTCGAGGTAGAGGACGCCGGTGCCGCCGCCGAGGGTGAGGGCGACGTGGACCCACCGGCCGGTGGGCAGCGGGCCGGTGGCGTCGATGACGTCCTCGCGCTCCATGCCGGAGATCTTCAGCGCCGCGCGGGCGCGGCCGGCACCCGTGGTGGCGGCGAGGAAGAGGTAGGTGTCCTTGTGGTAGCCGAGGTCGAAGACGCGCGCGGACGGGACGAGGGCGTCCACCCGGACGCGTACGGACACGGTCAGCTCGTCGAGTCCGCTGGGCAGTCCGGCGGGGAGCGCGATGTGGCCGTCGCGTCCGTCGAGGGTCACGGCGGTCACGCCGCCGTCGGTGCTCCAGGCGGCGCCGCCCGCGAGGGAGGCGGCGGCGAAGGTTCCGGTGCGGTCGGCGGCCGAGGTGCCGCTGCCCTCGTCGAGGGGGTAGCGGGCCACGTCCCGTGCGGGCGCGGGCCTCGGCGGGACGGCCCAGTACACGTTGTAGTGCTGGTGGTGGACCTCGTGGAAGGGGCGCAGGGAGACGCGGGCGCCGTCCGCGACCGCGCTGAACGCGGTGCGCTCGCCGGGGGTCCGGCGCAGGGTGTCGGGGCGGATGACGGGCAGGGTCGCCAGGCCGGTGTCGCCGTAGGTGCCGGCCAGCACCAGCGGACCGTAGGACAACGATGCCACCTGCGGGTTGTCGGGCGCGGGGCGCCAGACCGGGACGCGCGGCAGGACGAGTTCCACGGTGTCCCCGGTGCGCCAGTGGCGGGTGACGCCGGCGTAGGTGCCCGGTTCCAGCGGTGCCCCGGCGGTGCGGCCGTTGACCTTCAGCACGGCGCGCTCGTCGCCGTCGGCCACCCATCCGGGGACGCGGAGGCGCAGGGTGAAGCGCGCCTGTCCGCCGGTGACGGTGAGCCGGGTGCGGTCGCCGGCCGGGTACTCCGTCTCCTGGCGGATCGTCACGCCCGTCTGGCTCCAGTGGACCTCGGAGGGGATGAACAGGTTGACGTACAGCTCGGGCCGGCGGGTGCCGCGGCCGCGGAAGTAGATGGTGTCGGCGAACTTGGTGTGGGTCTCCAGGCCGGTGCCGTGGTCGCAGGAGAAGTTGTCGTAGTCGCCGCTGTAGCTGCCGGGGGCGGCGCCCAGTCCGCCCTTGGGCTCCCGCCGCGAACCCGCCCACAGCCCGGTGTAGTAGGTGACGAAGCCGTGTGCGGAGTCGGGGTCCTGCTCGGCGAGCATCTGGTTGTAGAGGGTCCACTCGTAGTGGTCCAGGTACTCGGCGCGCTCCGGCCGGTGGCGGAAGAGGTGCCGGCCGAGCTTGAGCATGTTGTAGCTGTTGCAGTTCTCGCAGGTGACCGTCGACAGGCGGCTGACGATCTCGCCGGGAGGGCCGAAGAGTTCCTTGTCGGAGTTGCCTCCGATGGCGTACGAGTGGTGGCGTACGACGGTGGTCCAGAAGGTGTCGGCGATGTCGAGGTACCGCCGCTCGCCGGTGGCCTCGTAGCCGGGCACGGCGCCGACCACCTTGGCGATCTCGGTGTTGGCGTGGCGGCCGGCGAGTTCGTCGCGGCCGGCGGCCAGCGGCGCGTACAGCTCGTCGTGGTCGAAGCGCCGCGCGGTGCGCAGGTGCGCCGGGTCGCCGGTCACCAGGTACAGCTGGGTGAGGACGTCGTTCATGCCGCCGAACTCGACCTTCAGCACGGTCTGCATCCGCTCGCGGGACAGCGGTGCCGTACGGGCGTCGGCCCAGGCGGCCATTTCCAGCAGGACGTCCAGCGCCTGCCGGTCACCGGCCAGCCGGTACTGGTCCAGCAGACCGGCCATGATCTTGTGCAGGGTGTAGTACGGCGCCCACGGCTTCCCTCCGGCCTCCAGCTGGTCGAAGACGGTCTCCGGGAAGGCGGAGAGGTAGCCCCGGTGGAAGCCGGCCGACGGCGCCGCCCGCTGGCACTCGGCCAGCGCCGAGACGAGCGCACGGGCCTTGTCCGCGTAGGCCCGGTCACCGGTGGCCGCGTGGGCCTGGGCCAGGGCGCTGAGGAGGTGTCCGGTGGTGTGGCCGCGCAGCTGGATGCCGGGCGCCTCCCAGCCGCCGCAGGGCTCCGCGTCCGACGGCAGGCCGACGTTCAGGCGGAAGGTGTGCAGCAGCCGGTCGATGTCGACGAACAGCAGGTAGGCGCAGGTGCGGCGCATGTTGGCGAGGAAGGGGCTGTCGAGCAGCCGGACCTCGGAGAGGGCGAACTCCTCCAGCTGCGGCCGCGGGCCGGCGGCGGCCGCGGTCGCGGTGGCGGTCGCGCCGGCCGGTCCGGCGGCCGCGGGTGCGGCCGTGGCCGTGGCCGTCGGTGTCGCGAGGGTCACGGCGGTCGCGGCGGACGCGGTGAGGAGGATCTGACGTCTGGACGGGGCGGGCCTGCCGGAATCTGCGGGCATGGCACGGGGCTCCCTTCACTGGCAACGGCGGAGGGTGGGTCAGGAACGGGGAGACCAACGGGAATTGAATCGTTTTACTCGACTCGGCGCAGACGCTAAGCGCCGCCGTAGCGAGCGTCAAGACTTCTCACAGGATGCGAACAGGGCGACGATCAGCCCCGTGACGTGCACCGCTCACCTGCACGCGGGCATGCCACCGCGCGGACGGGCCGGTACACCGTCCGCGCGGCGGCTGTCTCACGACCGCCGGAGAAATCCGGCGGGATCAAGGGGCGTTGAAACGTTCAATCAGAGGGCGGCCTGGGCGTACGGCACCAGCCGGACCGGACCCACGAGTCCGTGGTCCTGGCGGGCGAGGTTGCCGAAGACCTGCGGACGGGTCGTCCTGAGGCGGTTCACGAGGGGGGTGGCCACCTCGATCTCGACGGTGTTCTCGCCCCGCCGCAGCAGCGGGCCCACGTCGATCACCGGGCACATGCGGTCCGCCGGGCCCGGGTCCTCGCCGTTGACCGTGACCCGGAAGGTGTCGCTGACCTGCCCCAGGTCCAGGTGGGCGCCGTGCGAGGGGGTCCAGTCGTCCGGGAGCACGACGGTGGTGCGGTACCGGCCGACACCGGCCGAGTCCGCCAGCTCGGGGATGCGCGACCAGGGCAGCAGCGCGTCCAGCTCCAGGGTCCGGCGCACGGTCTCGGTCCGGGTCACGTCCGGGCCCGGGAACCAGTCCTCCACCTCGAGGTGCCACCGCTCCGGTTCGATCGGGGCGGGTACGGACGGCAGCACGGTGGTGACCGTACGGCCCCGCGAGAGGCGGGTCCGGTACGTGCCCGCCGCGCCGGCCCGTACGGTGAGCCCGTCACGGGTGAACAGCACCTCGTCGGCGTCCGTGGCGACGGCGTGCGGACGGTCGCCGTGGCCGTTGCCGAAGAGGCCCGGACGGCCCAGCGCGACGATGGTCGTCTGGCCCGGCCGCAGCGCGACGCGCAGCGTGACCTCGTCGCCCTCCCGCGTGTACGCCCCGACCCGCTCGGCCCTGCCGGTCCAGGGGTCCAGCAGGTACGGCACGAACGCGCGTCCACGGGTGCAGCGCAGGGTGACGTCGTGGTCGATCGCGGCCACGGGCGGCTTGACGGTCTCGGCGTGCTTGCCGTTGCAGAGGTAGTAGAAGTCCGCCTCCCGTGTCACGCGGTGCGCGTTGAGGAGCGTGGAGGCGGAGGCGTGGCGGACGTCGGGGGTGACGCCGAGGGCCGTCAGCGCCTCGCCGACCGCCGTCTTCTCGGTGACCCGGACGACGTTGGGCAGGGCGAGCAGGCGGGCCAGGACCTCGCGCAGCGACCCGGTCTCGCCCGGCGCCGGCACGCCCGGTGTGAGCGCCTGGTCGAAGGATCCGAGGAGCACCGTGGGCAGCCCGTCCTCGGCGAAGCGCAGCAGCTTGCGCGCGTCGGCCAGGGCGAGGGTCGGGGTGGAGCCGTGGAAGAAGTCGCCCTCGACGAACAGCGCCTTGTAGGCGGGGCCGTCGGGGGCCAGCCGGCCGCCGGCCACCCTGGCGTTCGGCAGGTCGAGGAGGGGGCCGCTGATGAACTGGTGGGTCCAGCCGAGCGGGACGCCGGTCGAGGTGAACCAGGACGCGCCGATGCCGGTGGCGGTGTAGCCGGTCTGCCGGAAGACCGCGACGTCGGCGCGGACCGTGCCGGCCTGGAGGACCTGGTGCACCCGGCCGAGGTAGCCGGAGATGTCCTCGGCGTGCCGCCAGGTCGGCTGCCGGGGCCCCCACGACTCGCCGTAGCCGGGGCTGCCGTTGTAGGGGCTGAAGGCGGCGAAGCCGGGCCACTGCGCCTCGGGGGCCTTCGCGTAGGAGAACCCGTGCAGGACGGTCTGGTTGACGCCCGCCGCGTAGGCGCCTCCCATGGTGCGCAGTACGCGGTCCCAGGTCGTGCTGTAGGCCGAGCCGTTGTAGGCGCCCGACTCGCAGGACAGCACCGTGTGTCCGGCCATGTCCCGGCCGCCGGCCAGGCAGCGGTAGTCGTCCAGGTTCTTGAAGCCGAGGGACTCGCCCTCGGCGATGTCGAGGATCGCGGCGGACTCGATGGCGTCCGTCTGCAGGCCGTAGGGCTGGGCGCGCAGGGTCATGTCCAGGGTGTGTGCCCAGTCCCGGAGGGCGCGGGTGTGGTGACGGTTGAACAGGTCGGACACGGTGGCCCAGAAGTCGTGTCTGATCTGCCGGGTGAGCTGGGCCTCGAAGGCGAACACCTGGTTGCTGTCGTCCAGGATCAGGGCCGGCAGGTGGGGCAGCAGGGGACGGCCCGTGCGCTTCTCGAACTCCTCCGGCAGCCGCTCCGTCCAGACCAGCCCCTCGGTCTCCAGTTCCACGGAGTCCTCGAAGAAGGCGCCGCCCGCCACTTCCAGCAGGCGCCGCAGGGAGTCGGTCAGGATCCGGCTCTCCCAGTAGTCGGTGACGGCGGTGGTGCCGGCCCGGCTGAGGTGGTCGACCACGTAGGCCGCCGGGGCGGAGTGCGGTCCGGATTCCGGCTGCTGTCCGGAACCCCGCTGCCAGTAGGAGAGCAGCACCCATTCGCCCTCGGCGGGCGCCGTCCAGGTCAGGGTGGAACCGGTGACGGCGGCGGTGAGGTCGCGGACGCTGTCCGGGTCGAGCCCGGTCTCCTTGCGCGTGGAGTTGGCCGTGGCGACGCGGGCCGCCTGGACGGCGACGAGACGCGCACGGGTGACACCGGGGGCGGCCTCGTGCACGGGCGGGGGGACCGGTCCGCTGTAGGTGGCGCCGCCGGCCAGCGCGACGCGTCCGTGGACGAGTTCCTTGGCCGCGGCCCCGTCGTCGGGGGTGACACCGGGCACAGCCACGGGCCAGCTCGGGCCGAGGGTGATGTCCACGCTCAGGCCGCGTCTCGCGGCCCGGCGCAGCGCCGCCTCGACGCCGTCGCGCCAGGGTCCGCTGCCCCAGCCGTGCCGGGCGGTGTCCAGCAGCGACTTGTCCTTGATGCTGTGGTGGACGGCGGCGATCTCGACGCCGCCGAAGCCCGCGTCCGCGATCTGGTCGATCTCGCGGGCTATCTCGTCGGTGTCCACCAGACCGTCCGGCCACCACCACCGGAACTTCGGGCGCACCGACCGGCCGGGGGCGGCGAACCAGTCGGCGGTGGGCTTGGCGCCGCCGGCGCCGGGACGTGCGACGGCGCCGGGCGCGGCCGCTCCGAGGGCGGCCGCGGCTCCCACGGTCACTGCCGCGGCCAGGACCGTGCGCCTGGACATCCCGCCACGCTGCGAGACGGTTTCGTACATGAGTGCACCTCAGGGAAGTTCAGAGGATTGAATCGTTTCAATCGCTGCCAAGCGCGGGAACGCTAAACCGCGCGGCTCGGGCAGGTCAAGGTGTTGGACACCAGCTGTTTTCCGCGAGGGGCCGTCCGGAGTGACGGACGGCCGGGGTGGTACCCGTACCGGACGCGAGGAAACGGAGGGACCACCTATGGAACGGGCGGCCGTGTTCGACGTCGACGGCACTCTCGTCGACACCAACCATCTGCACGTGACGGCTTGGTGGGAGGCGTTGCGGCAGGCCGGCCACCGGGTGCCGATGCACGCCGTCCACCGGGCCGTGGGCCTGCCCTCCACCGACCTGGTCGCCCATCTGCTCGGCGCGGACCGCGACCCCGCCCGCGACGCCGAACTGAGCGCCGCGCACAAGGCGTTGTACGGTCAGTTCTTCGACCGGCT
The DNA here is from genome assembly GCF_007829875.1 of Streptomyces capillispiralis. Taxonomy (NCBI): domain Bacteria; kingdom Bacillati; phylum Actinomycetota; class Actinomycetes; order Kitasatosporales; family Streptomycetaceae; genus Streptomyces; species Streptomyces capillispiralis. Next base: position 565,717 of record NZ_VIWV01000001.1, read on the forward strand.
GCCCGCGCTCCCGGACGCCGGCCGGCTGCTGAAACGATTGCACCGGGACGGCTGGGCCGTGGTGCTCGCCACCTCGGCCGGCGGCGCCGAACTGAGCGCGCTGCGCCGCGCGATCGACGCGGACGAGGCCATCGGCGCGACGGCGAGCGCCGACGACGTCGAGGAGGGCAAGCCCTCCCCTGAGCCCGTCGAGCACGCCCTGGAGCTGGCCGGGGTCCCGGCCGAGCGGGCGGTGTTCGTCGGGGACACGGTGTGGGACATGCGGGCGGGCAGCCGCGCCGGCGTGCGCTGCGTGGGCGTGTTGTGCGGGGGCATCCCGCGCACCGACCTGGAGGAGGCCGGCGCGGACGCGGTCTACGACGACCCGGCCCACCTGCTGGCGACGCTGGCGGACGGTCCGCTGGCGTGAGGGGGTGGGCTTGAGGGCTGGGAGCTGGGGGCCGGGGGTTGGAGGTTGGGGGCTGGGGGTTGGGGGCCGGTGCTTGAGGGCCGGGGCTCAAGGGCCGGTGCTTGCCGGCCGGCTCGTGAGGGCCGGCGCTTGGTGTCCGGTGCGCGGAGTTCGGTGCCCGGTGTCCGATGCTTGGTGTCCGGTGCTCGGTGTCCGGTGCTTGAGACGCTGCGCTTGCCCTCCGGCACCTCAGGGCCCGGCGCCTCCCGTCCGGCGCATGGGGTGCGGTGGCTCGAAGTCCGTTGGCGGGCAGCCCAGTTGAAGCGGTCAGTGCGCGAGGACGATGGCCGGAGCGCGGAAGAGCCGGTCGCCCCGGACGGGACAGGATGAGACCCGGTGGCATGAGATCCCGTACGGCCGGGATACCCGCAGCGCATGACACGTGCGAGGGAAGAACTGGGGCAGCGGGGCACCGTCGGGCGAGTGGCCTCGCCCGCGCGGCTGGCGGACGCCGTGCGACGGGACGCGCGGTCCTGCGGCCGGGCGGCACGGGCCGCGTGGCGCGGGCCGGGACGGGAACGGGATCTGCTGGTCCAGTCGCTGAAGGCGGCCGCGGCGGCACTGCTGGCCTGGCTGGTGGCGCGGGTCTGGCTCGACGACCCGATGGCCCTGATGGCGCCCTGGGTGGCGCTGGTCCTGGTACAGGCCACCGTCTACAGCTCGCTGCTCCAGGCGGCACGGCAGTTCACCGCCATCTGCGTCGGGGCCCTGGTGGCGTCGGGGGCGCAGGCGGTCACCGGCGACACGACGGGCGCCCTCGCGCTGTCCGTACCGGTGCTGGTCCTGCTGTCGAACTGGCCCCGCTTCGGTGACCAGGGCATCTTCGCCGCCACCACGGCGGTGTTCACCATCGCCTCGGGAACGGTGAGCGCGGTCGCCGTCGGACACCGGCTGGGGCAGGCGGCGCTCGGCGCGGTCATCGGCGTCGCCGTGAACGCGCTCGTGCTGCCCCCCATCCACCTGCGGGACGTACGGGAGAACCTGGCGGCGCTCGCCCGGGAGGCGGGCGACGTGCTGCACGCCGTCGCCGGGGACCTGCGCGAGGGCGAGTGGGACGCGCAGACCGCCGCCCGCTGGCTCGACGCGTCGGCCCGGCTGCGCAACCGCGTGGACGCCCTGCGCTCGGCCCGGGGCTGGAGCAGGGAGAGCCTGCGGCTGACCTCGGGCGCCCTGCGCGCCCTGCACCGGCTCCCGACGAAGGCCGTACCACCGGAGGAGGAGGACGACCGCTTCGGCCGCGTCACCGGACACGTCACGGCGCTGACCCGCACGCTGGCGGTGGCCGCCGACGAGGACCGCACGCCCGCCGCACCGGACGCCGAGGTCCTGCGCTGCTACGCGGAACTGCTGGAGCTGATCGGTGACAGTTGCCGTGCGGAGGCCGACCGGCTGCTGGACGCCGGTGCGCGGACGGATCCCCTCCTGGACGAGCGGACCGACGCGGTGATGCGTGACCTGCACGCGAGGCTCCAGGAGGGCTTGCGGGAGCACGCCGGGCAGGGTGCCGCGCGGACGGCGGTCCTGGGCACCCTGCTGCTCCAGGCCGAGAACCTCTGGGCCGACCTCGACCCCGGCGCGCAAGGGCGGTGACGGCCACCGGGACAGCGGCGGGCAGGTGCCGGTGACACACATCACCTCCACGCCACGGCCGGCGCGGAACAGGAGGAGCCGGTCGCCCGTTGAACAGACCGTGGGTGCGGATGGGACAGTGTCCCCGGGCCTCACCATTCGCCCACAGGGACGATCGTTCGGCTGAAGCCCTGTGGAGCCTTTCGCCGAGAGGCGACCGCCATCCGTGCCCACCACTTGGCCGCCCCGGCCGTGATTCCCCCGTCGCGGTCGGGGCTTCCCCATGCCGCCGCACGGTGTGTCCGCACCGCCCCCGGACCGGCCCCCGCTCCCCCTCCCCTACGCACGCGGTCGGTCCGCGGATCCCGGGGTACTCGGTCGGCTCCGCGGAGCATGCGGCCGAGAGGAGCGGAAGGTGAACAGCGGAACGGGCATGAGGGTCGTCGTCACGGGCGCCACCGGCAATGTCGGGACCAGCGTGGTGCGGGTCCTCTCGGAGGAGACGGAGGTCGCCTCCGTACGGGGTCTGGCCCGGCGGATCCCCGAGTGGTCGCCGCCGAAGACCGAGTGGTCGGCCGTCGACCTGGCCTCGGACCGGGCCGATCTGGTCGAGGAGTTCGCCGGCGCGGACGCGGTCGTCCATCTGGCCTGGGCGTTCCAGCCGACGCACGACCCGGCGACCACCTGGCGCACCAATGTGCTCGGCAGCATGCGGGTGTTCGACGCGGTGGCCGAGGCGCGGGTGCCGGCGCTGGTGCACGCCTCGTCGGTCGGGGCGTACTCGCCGGGCCCGAAGGACCGGTCGGTGACCGAGTCGTGGCCGACGCACGGCTGGCCGGACGCCGCGTACTGCCGGGAGAAGGCCTACCTCGAACGGGCGCTGGACACGTTCGAGCGGGACAACCCGGAGACGCGGGTGGTGCGGATGCGGCCCGCGTTCCTGTTCAAGCGGGAGTCGGCGAGCGAGCAGCGCCGCATCTTCGGCGGCCGCTTCCTGCCCGGTCCGCTGGCGCGGCCCGGCCTGCTGCCCTTCCTCCCCGACATCCCGGGGCTGCGGGCGCAGGTGCTGCACACCGACGACGCCGCCCACGCCTACCGGCTGGCCGTGCTGTCCCCCGACGCGCGCGGTGCCTTCAACCTCGCCACCGAGCCGGCCGTCGACGCGGAGCTGCTCGGCGAGATGCTCGGAACCCGCCGGGTGCGGCTGCCCCGCACCGCGGCCCGCTCGGCGGTCGCCGCCGCCTGGGGGCTGCGTCTGCTGCCCGCCTCCCCGCACCTGTTCGACGCGGTGCTGAGGCTGCCGCTGATGGACTGCACGCGTGCCCGGGTGGAGCTGGGCTGGCGGCCGGTGCGCATGGCGACTCAGGTGGTGGAGGAGTTCCTGGAGGGCATGCGGGAGGGGGCGGGGGAACGCACGGAACCGCTGCGCGGACGCAAGGTGGGCTGAGCGGCGGGTTTCCCCGGCCCGGTGGGAGGTACCCGCGAGGGCCCAGGTACGAACGAAGGGAGAGCGCCGTGACCGACCACCGCCTCGAAGGACCCGGTGAGAACGGCGTCGGCGTCCCCCGCGACCTGCCCGACCAGCAGGCCGGGGCGGGCGAGGACCCCTGGGAGGTCGCGCCCGCCGCCGCGGAGCGGGAGAGCGAGTCCCGCGAGCCGGAGGAGTCGCCCGAGCAGGGCGGGGCGCGGGAGCAGCCGGAATCGGGCGGGAGCGAGCCCGACGTCCCCGACACGGACGAGGCCGGCACCGGCCGGCAGGGTGCCCCGCACTCGGCGTCCGGCAACCCCGAGCAGCCGGTGCCGGACGAATCCTCCGCGTGACGCGGAGGCAAGGACGGCTCGCGCGCCGGGAACGGTGTCAGCGCGGGGCGCGGTCCTGGAGCGCCGTGTGCCAGGCGGGCGGTGGTGCCTGCGGGTCCGGGTCGGGGCGCCGGCCGCCCCGGGAGAAGAAGTCGGCGAGCGGCAGGATCGCGGCGCCGACGGTGACGGCGTCGGGTCCCAGGCGGCCCAGTTCGATCGTCACCTTCTCGGCCGGATGGCGCAGCGCGTACGACAGGGCGTGCTTGCGCACGGCGGGCAGGAAGCGGGAGCCGAGCTGGAGGCCCGCCCAGCCGCCCATCAGGATGCGCTCCGGCTGGAAGAGGTTGATCAGGTCGGAGAGACCGGCGCCGAGGTACTCGGCGGTCTCCTCCAGCACCGCGAGCGCGACCGGGTCGGCGGGTGTGCCGTCGGCCGGGTAGGCGGCGGCGAGCATCGTCGTCAGCGCCGTCTCCTCGTCGGTGCCCCCGGGCACCCGGCCGCCCTCCTCGCGCCACCGGGCCAGCAGTGACTCGGCGCCCGCGTAGGCCTCCAGGCAGCCGAGGGCGCCGCAGCGGCAGCGGCGTCCCCGCACCCGTACCGTCAGGTGTCCCCATTCGACCGCCCGGCCGTGTTCGGCCTCGGGCGTGACCAGGCAGGCGCCGACGCCCGAGCCGAAGAGCACCACGAGGGCGTTGCGCGCGCCGCGTCCGGCGCCGAACCACATCTCGGCCTGCCCGAGGGTCTTGGCGCCGTTGTCGATGAAGTAGGGCACCGCGTCGGGCAGGGGGGAGCCGGTGCGCAGCAGGGACTCCAGCGGGATCGCGTTCCAGCCGATGGTCTGCCCGTGCACCACCGCGCCCCGGTCGGGGGTGCGCTCGACGATGCCGGGGACGCCGATGCCGACGCCGAGGAGCCGCGCGGGGTCGAGGCCGGCGGTGGCGAGCACCTCGTCGATGCCGGAGCGGATGTGGTCGACGATGACCTCGACCTCGTAGCGCTGCTGCTCCAGGGGCAGTTCCGCGCGGGCGAGCTCGGTGAGGGTCAGGTCGAACAGTTCGACGCGCACCCGGGTCTCGCCGACGTCGACGCCGATCATGTGGCCGCTGACCGGCGCCACCCGCAGCAGGGTGCGCGGGCGGCCGCCGTCGGAGTCGACGCTGCCGGCCTCCTCCACCAGGCCGTCGGCGACCAGGTCGGCGACGACGTTGCTCACGGAGCCCGAGCTGAGCCCGGTTGCGGGGCCGAGCTCGAAGCGGCTGAGCGGGCCGTCGAAGTACAGCCGTTGCAGCACGGCCGTGCGGTTGGCCCGCCTGAGGTCGCGTACCGTGCGCCCGTTCCGCCCCGCCATGTGGCTCCCTCCGCTCCCGTGCCCGACCTGCAACATACCGTCGGGGCCCGGATCGGCGCGACTTTCTCGCACCCTTATTTCATGTTGTGAACTAACAGGGCCCGGCGAGGGTGATCAGCGGAGCGCGGTGATCTCGTCCAGGGCGGCCCCCAGTTCCGGTGCGACCGCCTCCTGGAGCCAGCGGTCGTGATCGGCCCCGGACGCCCGCGGGACGGTCTCGGTGAGCATGATCAGGTAGAGGTAGGCGCGGTAGAGGGCGAGGCGGAGACGGGCCGCCCGGTCGAACACGGCGCGGCCCCCGGCCTCCTCGTATCCGGCGAGGAACGCCTCGTCCTCCCTGATGTCGCCGAGCAGGGCCAGGGAGACGAAGTCGGCGAGCGGGTCGCCCCAGAGCATGCGCTCCCCGTCGATGAGCCCGCCGATCCGGGCGGGCCCCCGCGCCGGGCGCTCCACCAGGATGTTGCCCGGCCACAGGTCGAAGTGGACCAGGGCCGGGACGGTGACCTCGTCGAGTGCCGGGGCGGCGGTGGCGAGCACGCCGGCCACCTCGTCCACGGGGCGGGGCAGCCGTGCCCCGTAGTGGCGGGCGTCGGCGAGCACGGCGTCGGTCATCGCGGTGAACGCCGTGCGCCAGTCGGGGGCGAGCGGGCCGAGGGCGCCGGACGGGTAGCCGAACCCGGGTCCGGTCACCCGGTGCAGCCGGGCCACCTGGCGGCCCAGCTCGGTCCGCAGCTCCGTCCGCTCCTCGCCGGCCGGTGCCGCCTGCGTCCAGGGCGAGCCGGGGCGGGCGGTCATCAGCAGGTACGGCAGGGCGGTGTCCCCGCCGGCCGACACGGCACGCGGCGCCGGCACCCGGGCCTCGGCGGCGCGCACGCAGAACTCGGCCTCGGCGACCAGCAGCCGGCGCTCGTGCCGCAGGCCGGGGGTGGCGGGCGCGGGCGGGATCTTGAGCACGTAGCGGTGCCCGTCGGTGAGGAGGATCTCCTCCACGGTGTTGTACGTGCCTCCGCCCAGCGGACGCACCCGGGCCAGGGAGCCGGGCGACAGCCCCGCCCCCGCCAGCACGCGCCGGGCCCGCTCCCAGGAGTCCCCCATCGTGTCCGCCTCTCTCTCGACGACCGCGGCCGGTACAGCCTAGGGAACGGACGGGGGCGCGGTCCCGGGAAAAACCACTGGCTCGCCCGGCCCGCGCCTCCCTACCCTGACCCTGAAACCTAGACCCCCTAGGTTTCGACAGCACGCCCAGGAGACACCCCCATGAGAGCACTCACCGAGCAGGACATCCGCACGTCGTTCATCAACTGCTCGAAGGGTGAGGCCAAGCGGCTGGCCATCCCCCGTGACCTGGGTGAACAGCCGTGGGACGACCTCGACTTCCTGGGCTGGCGCGATCCGGGGGCGCCCGACCGCAGCCATCTGGTCACCGAGCGGCAGGACCGGCTCGTCGGGGTGGCCCTGCGCTTCCAGCCGGCCCGGCGCGGGTTCCTGCACCGCAGCATGTGCTCCCTGTGCCTGACGACCCATCCGCGTGGCGGCGTCTCGTTGATGACCGCGCGCAAGGCGGGCCCGGCCGGGCGGGAGGGCAACTCGGTGGGTGCCTACATGTGCACCGACCTGGCCTGTTCCCTGTACCTGCGCGGCATGAAGGTGCCGGAGAGCGGGGCCCGCTTCGAGGAGAGCCTCACGCTGGACGAGCAGATCGCCCGCATGCGGCGCAACCTGTTCGCCTTCCTCGACAAGCTCTAGCCCCGCCCCCGGCCACACTCCGGACCGGCCCCGGACCAGCAGGACCCCGGCACCCGCGACGAGATATGCCCCCATTTGCCCACCGGCCGACTACCGTCGCTCCGAGAAACGTTCGATGCGCCGGGGGAAGGGGAACCGTCGGAGGATGCGAGTGGTACGTGAGTGGACGGCGCCGGCCCTTCAGTTCGTCAAGCGACGCCGGGACCCGGTGACGGTGCAGACCGTGCGGTCGGCGGCCGCGGCGACGGTCGCCTACGTCATCGCGTTGCGGCTCAGTCCGGAGGCCGCCCCCCTCACCGCGCCCCTGACCGCGCTGCTCGTCGTCCAGGTCACCCTGTACTCCACGCTCACCACCGGTGTGCGCCGGGTGAACTCGGTGGTGGCCGGCGTCGTCGTCGCCATCGCCTTCAGTCTGCTGGTCGGCCTGACCTGGTGGAGCCTGGGGCTGCTGATCCTGGCGTCACTGGTGGTCGGGCATGTCGTCCGGGTGCACGAGTTCGTGCCGGAGGTGGCGATCAGCGCCATGCTGGTGCTCGGGGTGACCACCGTCGGGGACACGGCCTGGGCGCGGATCCTGGAGACGCTGATCGGCGCGGTCGTCGGGCTCGGCTTCAACCTGCTGCTGGCACCGCCTGTGTGGGTGGAGGAGGCCGGGGAGTCGATCGAGGGAATGGCACGCCGGGTCCGGCAGTTGATGCTGCGCGTCGGTGAACAGGCCGCGGTCCGGACGCCCGTGCACCACGCGGCGGCCCGGCTGCACGAGGCCCGCCGCCTGGACCACGACATCGTCGAGGTGGACGCGGCCCTGCGGCAGGCGGAGGACAGCCTGCGGCTCAACCCGAGGGTGCGGGAGGGCCTGCTGCACCGGGTGGTGCTGCGCACGGGCCTGGACACCCTGGAGATCTGCACGGTCGTCCTGCGGGTGCTGGCGCGCACGCTGACCGACCTCGCCAAGGAGCGCAAGTCGGAGCCGCTGTTCGAGCCGGAGACGGGCGCCACGCTGGAACAGCTGCTGTCCGAGATCGCCGACGCGGTGGTGAGCTTCGCGGTACTGGTCACCACGAGTGTCAGTACGAGCGCCGAGTCGGCGGAGGAACGTCTCTCCTCCCAGCTGCGGCAGGCCGCCACCACCCGCGACAAGCTGGCGCAGCTGCTGCTGGAGGGCGTGCAGCGGGACGCCCGCGAGTGGCAGTTGCAGGGCGCGGTGCTGACCGAGGTCAACCGCATCCTGGACGAGATGGACACCGAGCACCGCTCGCGGCGGCTGCTGGAGGAACTGGACCTGCACACCCGGGAGCAGCGCGAACGGATGCCGCGGATCGGCCGGCTGTGGGAGCGGCTGCGCCGGAAGCGTCGTGCCGCCGCCGGACGTTCCCGGTGAGACGGCCCGCCGGAGGGGCGGACGAGCGGCACCGGCGTACGCGGCGCCGGGCACCCGGTGCGGCTGCCGGGCGGCGCGGCGACGCGGTACCGCTTGCACGCCGTGGGTGAGCGACGCCGAGGTGGCTGCGGCGACGGGGACGAGCGACGACCTGGGGTGCGTGGATGAGCAGGGCCGACCGGAGCGGGCGCCGTTTCGTCGGGGCCGTCACGGGGCCGGCCGCCGGGGCCGCGCTCCCGGCGTGCGACGGCACTCCGTCACCGGGCGGCCCGCCGTCCCCGATGGCCGCCGGGACGAGCACGGGCCCGCACCGCGAGAGCGGCCGGGCCTCCGGTCCGCGCCCGCTCTTCCTGGAGGCGTACACCTCGGTCGACGGCGGCGGCAAGGGCATGGGACCGGCCGAGTACGACCCCGTGACGGGGCGGATCACCGGGACCGGCACGCTCACCGGCGTCGGCGATCCGTCGTATCCGGCGGTGCATCCGGAAGTGAACTGCGGCAGGCGGGCGAGCCGTTCGCCTCACCGGTCGCCGTCCGCGCGCTGCCGCTGCAGTGCCCGCGGGCAGGACGCGGCGGCCGCCTGGGAGAGCAGCACGTGCACGCGTTCGGTGAGCTGGCCGACGCTGTCGGCGGGCGCGTGGAACGGCAGCCGTACGTCGCCGCCGGCGCGGACGCGTTCGATGCGCAGGGTCAGCCCGTGGCGGTCGACGGCGAGCGGCTGGACGCGGACCGCGCCGTGCAGGCTGCCGGTGTCGACCAGGCGGGTCAGCCGTTCGATCGCGTCGGCGTGGCAGTCGGCGAGGTGGGTCAGCAGCCGGGCCTCGGCTCCCGCGAGCGGGTCGGGCTCGGCGGCGGCGAAGTCGTCGACGTCGACGACCACGGCGCCGGACGGCTGCCGCAGCACCACGCGCGTCGGCTGGAAAAGAAGGTGTCCGTCCTGGACGGAGAACCAGCCGGCGAGCCACAGCCGGGCACGGATCCGGTTGCGCACCGGCACGGGGGCGACGTCGGCGAACTCCAGCACGGCGGACGGCTCACCTCGGGGCGCGCAGATCGCGGCGGCGAGCAGGGCGCTGTCCTCGGGCACGTGCAGCAGCACCCGTCCGTCGTCGGTCACCGCGTGCGCGCCGACGAGCTCCTCGCGGGTGCCCTCCGCGGTCACCGCGCAGGACCACGCGGTGGCGAGCACCGAGCGGGCCCGCTCGGCCGCGCCGGGCGTGGCCGTCCAGCCGTGCGTGTCGTCACCCATCCCGAACCTCCTCTTAGGTAAGCCTTGCCTAACCTATCGAAGATCGGGGTGTGCGCCAACCTGATGACGTGATCTTTACGAGACCTTTCAGGGCGTGAGCACGCCCAGCAGGGCGCGGGCGCACAGGTCGCGCACCTGCTCGCGCGTCAGCTCCGCGCCGCGCAGCCACTCCAGACAGACCGCGGTGGTGAACGCCAGCCAGCCGCGCACGGCGAGGCGGGTGTCCGGCCGGGTCCCGGAGACCGGACCGAACTCGGGATCCGCGGCGAGCGCCGCCAAAATCTGCCGTTCCTGCGCGGCCAGGGCCCGCCGGTAGACCCGGCGCACCGCCTGGTCCCCCGCCGCGTCGGCCCGGTGGAAGGCCCGGTACCCGTGCGCGTGGGCCTCCACGTACTCCAGGTACGCGTCGAGACCCGCCGTGAGCTGTTCGCGCGCCGGGACCCCGGGGACCGCCGCCGTCATGCGCAGCATCCGCCCGCTCTCGCGCTCCACGACGGCCGCGAAGAAGTCCCGCTTGGTCGGGAAGTAGTGGTACAGCAGCCCGCGCGACACCCCGGCGATCTCCGCGACCTGCTCGATCCACACCTCGTCGTAGGGGCTCTCCGAGAACAGCCGCGCGCCCACCGACAGAAGCTGCTCCCGGCGCTCCTCGGTGCTGAGCCGGCGGCGCGTGCGCCCGCCCTGGTTCACGGCCATCCCCGCACTGTACTTGACGTCGGTTCAACAGCCGGACCAGACTGAGCCGCGTTATTGAACTCGCGTACAACACGTCGCACTCGCTCGCCGGGTCGAAGGAGATCGCGTCATGGCGGAGACGACGGCAAGGGCCGCACTGCCGAAGGGATTTCGCAGCGCGGAGCTGGGCTGGCCCGCGCTGCACCGCATCCCGCACCCGCCGTACCGCCTGCCGCTGCTCGGCGACGTGCTCGGGGCGAGCAGGCGCACGCCGCTGCAGGACTCGCTGAAGTACGCCCGCACGCTGGGGCCGATCTTCCGGCGCAACGCGTTCGGCAAGGAGTTCGTGTTCACCTGGGGCTCCCGGCTGGTCGCGGACCTGGCCGACGAGTCGCGGTTCGCCAAGCACGTGGGGCTGGGCGTGGCCAATCTGCGGCCGGTCGCCGGGGACGGGCTGTTCACCGCCTACAACCACGAGCCGAACTGGCAGCTGGCGCACGACGTGCTGGCGCCCGGGTTCAGCCGGGAGGCGATGGCCGGCTACCACGCGATGATGCTGGCCGTGGCGGAGCGGCTGACGGAGCACTGGGACCGCGCGGCGGCCGGGGGCCGCCCGGTGGACGTGCCCGGGGACATGACCAAGCTGACGCTGGAGACGATCGCGCGCACCGGGTTCGGGCACGACTTCGGGTCCTTCGAACGGCCGCGTCCGCACCCGTTCGTCACGGCGATGGTCGGCACCCTCACCTACGCCCAGCGGCTGAACAGCGTGCCCGCGCCCCTGACCCCGCTGCTGCTGCGCCGTGCGAGCCGCCGCAACGCGGCCGACATCGCCCGCCTCGACCACATCGTCGACGAGGTGGTGCGGATCCGGCGCGCCGACGGCGGCGGGGACGGGGACCTGCTGGACCGGATGCTGGAGACCGCCCACCCGGAGACCGGCGAGCGGCTGTCGCCCGAGAACGTGCGGCGCCAGGTCATCACCTTCCTGGTGGCGGGACACGAGACCACCTCGGGCGCGCTCTCCTTCGCGCTGCACTACCTCGCCCGGTACCCCGAGGTCGCCGCCCGGGCCCGCGCCGAGGTGGACCGCGTGTGGGGCGACGCGGCGGCGCCCGGTTACGAGCAGGTCGCCCGGCTCCGTTACGTCCGCCGGGTCCTCGACGAGTCGCTGCGGCTGTGGCCGACCGCGCCCGCCTTCGCCCGGGAGGCCCGCGAGGACACGGTGCTGGCCGGGGAGCATCCCATGCGGCGCGGTGCCTGGACGCTGGTACTGACGCCGATGCTGCACCGGGACCCCGAGGTGTGGGGCCCGGACGCCGAGCGGTTCGACCCGGACCGCTTCGACGCGCGGGCGGTCCGGTCCCGTCCGGCGCACACCTTCAAGCCCTTCGGGACGGGGGCCCGGGCCTGCATCGGGCGGCAGTTCGCGCTGCACGAGGCGACCCTGGTGCTCGGGCTGCTGCTGCGCCGCTACGAGCTGCGGCCCGACGCCGACTACCGGCTGCGGGTGACCGAGCGGCTGACGCTGATGCCACAGGCCCTGCGGCTGTGGCCGGAGCGCCGGACCGCCGCGCGGGTCCGGGCGGAACCGGGTCCCGTCTGAACCCGCGCGGCGGCGCCGGGTGCGATCAGTTCTCCGGTGCCTCCAGACGGGCGAGGCGCTCGGGGTCGGCCAGGATGTACATGCCGGTGATGCGGCCGTCGGTGACGGTGACGGACATGACCGACCGGATGGTGCCGTCCACCACGCTGAGCAGGCCCGGCTCGCCGTTGACCAGGACCACCCGGGCCACCGCGGTGTAGTGGGCGAACATGAGCGCCGACTCGGCCACCGCCCGCGCACCCCGCAGCGTCTTGGACACCGCCGCGCCGCGGACCAGGGCGCCCGCGTCGGCCCGCAGCACCACGTCGGGATGGAGCACGGCGACCAGCGCCTCGAAGTCACCGCCGCGCGCGGCGGCCATGAAGGCGTCGAGGGCCTGCCTCTGCCGTCCGGGGTCGGGCTCGGTCGGCGGGGTCGCGTCCCGCACCCGGCGACGGGCCCGGCTGGCGAGCTGCCGGGTCGCGGCCGCGCTGCGCTCCACGACCGGGGCTATGTCGTCGAACGGCACGGCGAACATGTCGTGCAGGACGAACGCCAGCCGCTCGTCCGGTTCCAGCCGCTCCATGACCACCAGCAGGGCCACGCCCACCGAGTCGGTGCGCAGCGCCTCCTGCTCGGGGTCGGCCTGGGTCAGGGGGCGGATCACCGGGTCCGGTACGAAGGTCTCGTCCATCGGCTGCTCCCGGCGCGCGGTGCGCGAGCGCAGCAGGTCGAGACAGATCCGGCCGGTCACCGTGGTCAGCCAGCCGCCGAGGTTGTCGACGGCGCCGGTGTCGGTGCGGCCCAGTCTCAGCCAGGTCTCCTGGACGGCGTCCTCCGCCTCGGCCAGTGAGCCGAGCATGCGGTAGGCGACCGCCCTGAGGTGGCCGCGGTGCTCCTCGAAGCGTCGCGCCAGCAGTTCCCCGCTGTCGTCCGCGGGCATCACCGGGGGAACACCTCGAAGGCGACCGCGGGCCGGCCGCCGAACCGTCGTCCCGTCTCCTCGGCGGTCCGGGTCAGGAAGCCGCGGGCGTAGGTCTCCGGGTCCTCGTCGGTCAACGCCTCGATGTACGCGCGGTGTTCGAGCAGGGAACGCACCGCGCGCTCCAGCCCGTCCGTCGCGTCCACGGCGTGGGTGGGGGTGCTGGAGCCGGCGACGGCCACCCAGCGGACCCCGTCCCACGGTTCGAGGCCCTGCTCGGCCAGTTCCGGGAAGATCCACCGGTTGCCGGCGTCACCGGCCGCGTCGAGCGTGGCCCGCCCCACCGCCACGTGGTCCGGGGTGTTCCAGTAGGTGCCGCCCCAGCTGTCCCGGTGGTTGAGGGTGATCACCAGTTCTGGCCGGTACCGGCGGACGGCGGCGGCGATGTCCCGGCGCAGCGCGGGGCCGTACTCGACGACTCCGTCCCGGTGGTCGAGGAAGTCGACCCGCGACACGCCGACCACGGCCGCGCTCGCCCGCTGCTCCCGCTCCCGCAGCGGGCCGCACCGCGCCGGCTCCAGGGTGTCGATGCCCGCCTCGCCACGGGTGGCGAGGACGTAGACGACCTCGCGTCCGGCGTCGGTCCAGGACGCGACGGCCGCGGAGCATCCGTACTCGAGGTCGTCCGGATGGGCGACCACGGCCAGGGCGCGCTGCCAGTCGCCGGGCATGGGGTCGAGTTGACGGGTCGTCGGCTCGGTCATGCCCGCAGACTAACCCCCGGCACCGACATCCCACCGGGCGGTGCGCGCGCCCGCGCTCACGCCTCGTCGCGGGCCAGGGCGAGCAGCCGGTCCAGGACACGGGGGCCGCCGGCCCGCACCCCGTCGTGCTCGAACTCGTCGGTGACCCAGGTGCGCAGGCCGCGGATCGCGCGGGCCGTCTCCAGGGAGTGGGCCGTGTCGACGTACATGTCGTCGTGGTAGACGGCGGCCGCGACCGGGACCTCGTTGGCGGCGAGGCGTGCCGGGTCGTACAGGGGCGTCCAGTCGGTGCGGGCGGCGAGCAGTGCGGCCGTCTCGCGCAGCGGGCGCAGCGCGGGGTCGCAGTCGAACATCCACGGGTGGACGCTCTCGCCGGTGAACAGCAGCGGCTCGTCGCCGGCGAGCGTCTTGGCCGCGTCGAACCGCGGGAACTCGGCGCGCACGCGTTCGGCGGACCAGTCGGTGGGCCGGGCGTCCTGGCCGTAGATCGCCTCGTGGACGAGCGCGTACAGGGGGTGGCCGGCGTACGACAGCAGGCCCTGCGCCTCCTCCTGGAAGGCGTCGGAGAGCGCTGGGCCCGCCGGGGTGCGGACGAAGGCGTCCTCCAGGAGGTAGTGCAGCCGGTGGCTGCCCTCGCTGCCGCCGAGCAGGATGCCGAGGGACTGGAACGCCTCGACGGTGAACCGGTAGCCGTTGGGGAGGACGACGTCGTGGGTGAGGAGGTGGTCGGCGATGCGGCGGGCGCGTTCGACGTCCTGCGGGTAGCGGGCGTAGTGCGCGGCGACCTTGCGTTCGATGCGCGGGTAGGCGGCGCGGTAGACGTCGTCGGCGTGGGCGTGCAGGGAGGGCAGTCCGCCGGTGACGAGCGCGGTGTCCAGGCCCTCGGGGGCGAGGGACAGGTAGGCGACGGTGCAGAAGCCGCCGAAGCTCTGGCCGAGCACGGTCCAGGGGGCGCCGCCGGTCACCTCGGGGCGGATGGCCTCGCAGTCCCGCACGATCGCGTCGGCGCGGAAGCGGGTCAGGTAGTCGGCCTGTTCGGCCGGGCCGCCGCGCAGCGGGAGGGTCTGCCGGTTCGCCGGGGTGGAGGCGCCGGTGCCGCGCTGGTCGAGCAGGAGGACCCGGTACTCCTCGACCGCCCGGCCGAGCCAGGCCTGCTTGCCGAGGAAACGGTTCGCCCCGAAGCCGGGGCCGCCCTGGAGGTAGAGCAGCCAGGGCAGGTCCTGGCCGGCCTTGTCACGGGCGACGACCTCGCGCGCGTACAGCTCGATCGTCTCCCCCGAGGGGTCGTCGTGGTCGAGGGGCACGGTGAACCGGCGGTCGGTGAGGACCAGTCCGGGCTGACGGTAGCTGACGGTCAACGGGGCTCCTGGGACGAACGGATTGTCGGACCGTGACCCAGTTCAGCACATGTTCGTCCGGCCAACGAGGCCGGGATCATGAAAATCTTGCTGAACGCCGGTCAGCGGGCCGCGAGGCTGGACCGCCGTACCACCAGTTCCGGGCGCAGGACGACCCGCCGGTGCTCGTGCGGCTTGGCGGCGCTCTCGCTCTCGGTCTCCTCCAGCAGCAGTTCCGCCGCCAGGGCTCCCATGGTGACGGCGGGCTGCCGCACCGAGGTGAGGGGGACCGCCGCGGCGGCGGCGAACTCGATGTCGTCGTAGCCGACGATCGCCAGGTCGTCGGGGACGCCGACGCCGGCCGCGTACATCGCCTGGAGCACGCCGAGGGCGAGCAGGTCGTTGGCGCAGAACACGGCGGTGGGGCGGTCGGCGAGGCCGAGCAGGCGGGCCCCCGCGTCGCGGCCGGCGGCCACGTCGAGCCGTTCGGTGGGCAGCTCGCGCAGGCGGTCCGGTCCCAGCCCGGCCTCGGCGAGGGCGTTGAGGGCGCCGGTGCGGCGGTCCCGGACCTGGTTCAGTCCGGGCGGGCCGCAGACGTAGGCGATGGAGCGGTGCCCGGCATCGACGAGGTGGCGCACCGCCAGCGCGCCGCCGGCCACGTCGTCCACGGAGACCGAGCACTCGGTGGTGCCCTCGGCGACCCGGTCGACCAGGACGAAGGGGATGCCGTGCCGGCGGAACGCCTCGATGTTGCGGCCGGTGGCGTCCGCCGGGGTGAGCAGCACGCCCCGCACCCGCTGTTCGGCGAAGAGGGACAGGTACTCGGCCTCCTCGCCCGGGTTCTGGGCGCTGTTGCAGACCATCACGCCGAGCCCGGCCTCGCGGGCGGCGCGCTCGGCGCCGCGCGCGACGTCGACGAAGAAGGGGTTGCCCATGTCCAGCACGAGCAGCCCCATGATGCGGCTGCGGCCCGCGCGCAGTTGCCGCGCCGACTCGCTGCGGACGTAGCCGAGCCGGTCTATGGCGGACAGCACCCGTGCCCGGGTCTCGGCGGCGACCGTGTCCGGGCGGTTGATCACGTTGGAGACCGTGCCGACGGAGACTCCGGCGACGCGGGCGACGTCCTTGATACCCACCGACTGGGCCATCGGGCAGGGACCTCCTGATAGACGGGTGGGGCGGCGCGGCGGGCCATCACATTACCGGTACGGCCGCCCCCGGAGCGGTCACGGTCGGGCAGGCGGACGGAAGTCGACCACGTGCAGGGGTGAGGGTGTCGTACCGGTGGGCGATCGCCCGGCTGTCGAGGGTGGTGCGGCCGGTGCGGGTGACCGACGGGCCGGGGGCGGCGGCCCGCGCGGTGCCGGTGGCGAGGGCGGGTGCCGCGAGGGTGCCGAGGAGTGCTCCGGTCAGCAGAGTGCGTCGTCTCATCTCGGGCTCCGGGTCAGGCGAGGTGGAAGACCTCGGTCAGCGGTTTCATCGCCTCGTCGGGCCGGGAGCCGTCGAGGGCCTCGAAGAAGGGCGCCATCTCGGCCTGCCAGCGGGCGTTGACGTCGGTGGCCTCCATGCCGGCCTTGGCGGCCTCGAAGTCCTCGGTCTCCAGGTAGCCGACGAGCAGGCCGTCGTCGCGCAGGAAGAGGGAGTAGTTGTGCCAGCCGGTGGCCGAGAGCGCCTCGCGCATCTCGGGCCACACGGCGGCATGGCGTGCGCGGTACTCGGCGATCCGGTCCTGTCGGACCTTGAGCAGGAAACAGACGCGTTGCATGAGGTACCGCTCCTCGTGGGGGGAGGTGGGATCAGAAGTCGAACTGGTCGATGTTCTCGGCGTTGAAGACGGTGGGCTTGCCGAGGTTGATCACGCCGTCCTTGCCGATGGTGTACTCGCCCATCGGGCCGGCCGTGAAGGTCTCGCCCTCCTTGCCGGTGATCTGGCCGGAGGACAGGGCGATCGCGGTGCGGGCGGCCAGCTCGCCGAGCTTGGCCGGGTCCCACAGCTCGAACGCCTCGACGGTGCCGTTCTTGACGTACTTGCGCATGTCGTTGGGGGTGCCGAGGCCGGTCAGCTTGACCTTGCCCTTGTACTTGGAGCCGGACAGGTACTGGGCGGCGGCCTTGATGCCGACGGTGGTCGGGGAGATGATCCCCTTCAGGTTCGGGTACTCCTGGAGCAGGCCCTGGGTCTGCTGGAAGGACTGCTGGGCGTCGTCGTTGCCGTAGGCGACCTTGACCAGCTTCATGTCCTTGTACTCGGGCTTCTCGAGTTCGTCCTTCATGAACTCGATCCAGGCGTTCTGGTTGGTCGCGGTCTGCGCGGCGGACAGGATCGCGATCTCGCCCTTGTAGTCGATCTGCTCGGCGAGCAGCTGCACCTCGGTGCGGCCCAGGTCCTCACCGCTGGCCTGCGAGACGAAGGCGTTGCGGCAGTCGGGGGTGGTGTCGGAGTCGTAGGTGACGACCTTGATGTCGTTCTTCATGGCCTGCTTGAGCGCCGTGCACAGGGCGCCGGGGTCCTGCGCGGACACGGCCATGGCGTCGACCTGCTGCTGGGTCAGGGTGTTGACGTAGGAGACCTGTCCGGCGGTGTCGGTGGCGCTGGACGGGCCGACCTCCTTGTAGGTGGAGCCCAGTTCCTTCACGGCCTTCTCGCCGCCCTTGTCGGCGCTGGTGAAGTAGGGGTTGTTGACCTGCTTCGGCAGGAAGCCGACGGTCAGGCCCTTCTTGGTGGCCGCGTTCGGGTCGGCCTTGCCGGCCGAGGCCGCCGCGCCGCCGCCCTCGTTCTTCACGTCCTCCTTGGTGGTGCCACCGCAGGCGGTGGCGGCCAGGGCGAGCGAGGTGACGGTGGCGAGGGCCGCGCAGGTGCGGCGGATGGATGCCTTGCGCATGGTGGGTTCCTTAGGGACGAGAGGGGGTTCAGGGGGTGGGAGTGGGGGCCTTGGTGCCCGGTGGGGCCGCGGCTGCCCGCCGTCCGGCCCGGGCGACGGCGATCTGCCGGACGACGCGGGGCCCCAGCACGGACAGCACCAGCAGCACACCGGTGACGACGATCTGCGACTGCGCGGAGACGTCCTGGAGGCTCATCACGTTCTGCAGCGCGCCGAGCAGGAAGACACCGGCGACGGCGCCGCCGAGGGTGCCCTTGCCGCCGTCGAAGTCGATGCCGCCGAGCAGGACGGCCGCGACGACGGACAGTTCCAGGCCGGTGGCGTTGTCGTAGCGGGCGCTGGCGTAGTGCAGGGCCCAGAAGACACCGGTGAGGGAGGCCATCAGGCCGGTCACGGTGAACAGGATCAGCTTCTGCCGCTTGACGCGGATGCCGGCGAACCGGGCGGCCTCCTCGCTGGCGCCGATCGCGAACAGCGACCGCCCGAACGGGGTGGCGTGCAGGGCGACGACGGCGATGGCGAGCAGCACCAGGAAGGGCAGGAGCGCGTACGGGACGAACGTGTCGCCGATGCGTCCGGCCGCGAAGTCCAGGTACTGGACGGGGAAGTCGGTCACCGCGTCGGAGCCGAGCACGATCTGCGCGATGCCCCGGTAGGCGGCGAGGGTGCCGATGGTGACGGCGAGGGACGGCAGTCCGAGCCGGGTCACCAGCAGGCCGTTGATCAGGCCGCAGACCACGCCGAGCAGCAGGCAGATCGGGATGATCGCCTCGATGGTCATGCCCTGGTTCCACAGGGCGCCCATCACCGCGCCGGACAGGCCGGCCGTGGAGGCCACGGACAGGTCGATCTCGCCGGAGACCACCAGCAGCGTCATGGGCAGCGCGATCAGCGCGATCGGCAGGGTGTTGCCGATGAGGAACGACAGGTTGAGCGCGTTGCCGAAGCCGTCGACGGTGGTGAAGGACAGCAGCAGGACCACGACGAGCAGGGCGCCGACGGCTGTGTCCCACCTCAACGAGGCGGACCAGCGGCTCGCGCGCGTGAGGGACTCAGGCATGGCGGGCGTTCCTCTTCTTCAGGGCGGAGGCCACCCGCAGCGCGACGATCCGGTCGACCGCGATGGCGAGGATGAGCAGGATGCCGTTGATCGCGAGCACCCACACGGAGCTGACGCCGAGGGCGGGCAGCACGCTGTTGATGGAGGTCAGCAGCAGCGCGCCGAGGGCCGCGCCGTAGACGCTGCCGGAGCCGCCGGTGAAGACCACGCCGCCGACCACGACCGCGCTGACGACGGTGAGTTCGTAGCCGTTGCCGGTGCCGGAGTCGACGTTGCCGAACCGGGCCAGGTACAGGGCGCCGGCGAGACCGGCGAGGGCGCCGCAGAAGGTGTACGCGGCGAGGATCCGCTTGCGCACGGGGATGCCGGCGAGGCGGGCCGCCTCCGGGTTGGAGCCGAGCGCGTACAGCTCGCGGCCGCTGCCGAAGTGCTTGAGGTAGTACGCCGTGGCCACGAGCACCGCGAGGGCGATGAGCGCCAGGTACGGCACCGCGGAGATGCCGCCGGAGCCGAAGTCTACGAATCCGCCGGGCAGGTCGGCCGCGGTGATCTGGCGGGAGCCGACCCAGATGGAGTCGATGCCGCGGATGATGTAGAGCGTGCCGAGGGTGACCACGAGGGCGGGCACCTGGCCGGGGCTGACGAGCAGGCCGTTGAGCAGTCCGAAGGCGATGCCGAGCAGGACGGCCAGGGCGATGGCGACGACCGCGTTGCCGCCGCCCTGGAGGTAGGTGCCGGCGGCGAAGGCGCTGATGCCGAGGGTCGAGCCGACGGACAGGTCGACGTTGCGGGTGATGACGACAAGGGACTGGCCGGTGGCGACCAGGACCAGGATGGTCGCGTTCAGCAGCAGGTCCTTGATGCCCTGCTCGGACAGGAACTCGCTGTTGCCCGCCTGGGTGACGGCGATCATCACCAGGAAGACGACCAGGATGGCGAGTTCGCGCATCTTGAAGACGCGGTCGACCAGCCGGGTGGCGCCGGCCTTCGGCGCCTCGGCGACGGGAGCTTCTTCGGGAGCGGCGACCGTCATGCGGCGGCCCTCCCCGTTGCTGCGGCCATCACGGTTTCCTCGGTGGCGTCGGTACGGGAGATCTCGGCGGTGAGCCGGCCCTCGTGCATCACCAGCACGCGGTCGGCCATGCCGAGGATCTCGGGCAGGTCGGAGGAGATCATCAGGACGGCCACGCCGTCGGCGGCCAGCTGGGACAGCAGCCGGTGCACCTCGGCCTTGGTGCCGACGTCGATGCCGCGCGTGGGTTCGTCCACGATCAGCACCTTCGGCCCGGTGGCGAGCCACTTGGCGAGGACGACCTTCTGCTGGTTGCCGCCGGACAGGGTGTTCACGGTGTCGGCGATCCGGGCGTACTTCACCTGGAGCTTGACCGCCCAGTCGAGGGAGCGGCTGCGCTCGGCGCCGCGGTCCATCAGACCGGCCCTGACGGTGGTACGGAGTCCGGTGAGGCCGATGTTGCGCTCGATGGACATGTCCATCACCAGGCCCTGGGCGCGCCGGTCCTCGGGGACCAGGGCGAGGCCCGCCGCCATGGCGGTGGACGGGGCGCCGTTGGTGAGGCCGCGTCCGTCGACCTCGACCTCGCCCGCGTCCCAGCGGTCGATGCCGAACACGGCGCGGGCCACCTCGGTGCGGCCGGCGCCGACCAGTCCGGCCAGTCCGACGATCTCGCCGCGCCGCACGTCGAAGGAGACGTCGGTGAAGACGCCCTCGCGGGTCAGCCGGCGCACGCTCAGGGCGACCTCGCCCGGGGTCACGTCCTGCTTGGGGTAGAGCTCTTCCAGGTCGCGGCCGACCATGCGGCGCACCAGGTCGTCCTCGGTCATGCCGGCGAGCGGCTCGCTGGCGATCCAGGCGCCGTCGCGCAGGGTGGTGACCTTCTGGCAGATCTCGAAGATCTCCTCCAGCCGGTGGGAGATGAACAGCACGGCGGCGCCCTGCTCGCGCAGGGTGCGCACGACGCCGAAGAGGCGGGCGACCTCGCTGCCGGTGAGCGCGGCGGTCGGCTCGTCCATGATCAGGACGCGGGCGTCGAAGGAGAGCGCCTTGGCGATCTCCACGATCTGCTGGTCGGCGATGGACAGGCCGCGGGCCGGACGGTCCGGGTCGAGTTCGACGCCGAGCCGCCGCATCAGGGCCGCGGTCGCGGCGTGCACCGCCTTGTGGTCGATGCGGCCGAGGCCGCGCCGGGGCTGCCGGCCCATGAAGATGTTCTCGGCGATCGACAGGTCGGGGAAGAGCGTGGGCTCCTGGTAGATCACGGCGATGCCGGCGTCGCGGGCGTCGCCGGGGCCGTGGAAGACCACGGGCGCGCCGTCGAGCAGCACCTGGCCGGCGTCCGGCCGGTGCACTCCGGCCAGCGTCTTGATGAGGGTCGACTTGCCGGCTCCGTTCTCGCCGGCGAGGGCGTGCACCTCCCCGGGGAACAGCTCCAGGGAGACGTCCCGCAGTGCGCGGACCGCGCCGAAGGACTTGGAGATGTCCCTCAGCGCGAGGACCGGGGACGGACCCGTGTCGGACGGGTGGGTCATGAGGGCTCCTCGACGACGTCGGGGGGCTGCCCTCGCGACGTCGTGAAAGGTTTCAACTGGGTTGCCGGGACGTTAGGCGCGGGACGCATGTCACGTCAATGGGTGCCGGTCGAAAAACTTTCGACAGCTTCAGGTCACACGCTGGTCACGGAGGACGGTCTTGGCTCAAGGGGTTGACACCCCTTCGGGGGCGCCATAGCTTCCCGTCCTGAATCGTTTCACTCTGTGGTCGATACGACCCGATGTCACAGGAGCCCCCACGTGACCGAGCTCGCCGCGGCGAAGGCCGCTCTCAAGACCCAGGCCGTCGAGACGCCGTCGTGGGCGTACGGGAACTCCGGGACCCGGTTCAAGGTGTTCGCGCAGCAGGGCGTCCCCCGCACTCCGCAGGAGAAGCTGGACGACGCGGCCCAGGTGCACGCGTTCACGGGGGTCGCGCCGACCGTGGCGCTGCACATCCCGTGGGACAAGGTCACCGACTACGCGGCCCTGGCCCAGCACGCCGAGGACCGGGGCGTGCGGCTCGGCGCGATCAACTCCAACACCTTCCAGGACGACGACTACCGGCTGGGCAGCATCTGCCACCCGGACGCCGCCGTGCGCCGGAAAGCCGTCGACCACCTGCTGGAGTGCGTCGACATCATGGACGCCACCGGTTCCAAGGACCTCAAGCTGTGGTTCGCCGACGGGACGAACTACCCCGGGCAGGACGACATCCGGGCGCGGCAGGACCGGCTCGCCGAAGGGCTCGCCGAGGTGTACGAGCGGCTCGGGGACGACCAGCGGATGCTGCTGGAGTACAAGTTCTTCGAGCCGGCGTTCTACACGACGGACGTGCCGGACTGGGGCACCGCCTACGCGCACTGCCTGAAGCTGGGCGAGAAGGCGCAGGTGGTCGTCGACACCGGTCACCACGCCCCGGGGACCAACATCGAGTTCATCGTGGCGACGCTGCTGCGCGAGGGGAAGCTCGGTGGGTTCGACTTCAACTCGCGGTTCTACGCGGACGACGACCTGATGGTCGGTGCCGCCGACCCGTTCCAGCTGTTCCGGATCATGTACGAGGTGATCCGCGGCGGCGGGTTCACTCCCGGCGTGGCGTTCATGCTCGACCAGTGCCACAACATCGAGGCGAAGATCCCGGCGATCATCCGTTCTGTCATGAACGTCCAGGAGGCCACGGCGAAGGCGCTGCTGGTCGACGGGGCGGCGCTGGCCGCGGCGCAGGCCGCCGGGGACGTCCTCGAGGCGAACGCCGTGCTGATGGACGCGTACAACACGGACGTGCGTCCGCTGCTGCGCGAGGTGCGGGAGGAGATGGGGCTGGACCCCGAGCCGCTTGTCGCCTACCGGCGGTCCGGGTGGGCGGAGAAGATCGTCGCCGAGCGGGTCGGTGGGGAGCAGGCGGGGTGGGGCGCGTAGGCGTCTGCCGGGTTTCCGTTCGTCACGGGCCGCGGGCCGGTTGTGGCTGGTCGCGCCCGCGCGGCGGTAGCCGCACATTCGACATGGCCCCGCGCCCCCAGGGATATGCACTCACTCTCTCTCACGTAAGGACTGGACGTTCATGGCCACCCATCCCGAAGCCGCCGCTCTGCTCGCTCGATCGCACCGGCTCGGCGCCGACCCCCGCAACACCAACTACGCCGGCGGCAACACCTCCGCCAAGGGCACCGGGACCGACCCCGTCACCGGGGGTGACGTGGAACTGATGTGGGTCAAGGGCTCCGGTGGCGACCTCGGGACGCTGACCGGGGCGGGGCTGGCCGCGCTGCGGCTGGACCGGCTGCGGGCGCTGACCGGCGTGTACCCGGGCGTCGAGCGCGAGGACGAGATGGTCGCCGCGTTCGACTACTGCCTGCACGGCAAGGGCGGCGCCGCCCCCTCGATCGACACCGCGATGCACGGCCTGGTCGACGCCGCGCACGTCGACCACCTCCACCCCGACTCCGGGATCGCGCTCGCCTGCGCGGCCGACGGGGAGAAGCTCACCGCCGAGTGCTTCGGCGACACCGTGGTGTGGGTGCCGTGGCGGCGGCCCGGCTTCCAGCTGGGCCTGGACATCGCCGCCGTGAAGGAGGCCAACCCGCAGGCCATCGGCTGTGTGCTCGGCGGGCACGGCATCACCGCGTGGGGCGACACCTCCGAGGAGTGCGAGCGCAACTCGCTGCACATCATCCGCACCGCCGAGCGGTTCCTCGCCGAGCGCGGCCGGCCGGAGCCCTTCGGGCCGGTGATCGACGGCTACCAGGCGCTGTCCGAGGACGAGCGCCGGGAGCGGGCCGCCGCCCTGGCGCCGTACGTGCGGGCCGTCGCCTCGCTGGACCGGCCGCAGGTCGGGCACTTCGACGACTCCGACGCCGTACTGGACTTCCTGGCCCGGGCCGAGCACCCGCGGCTGGCCGCGCTCGGCACCTCCTGCCCGGACCACTTCCTGCGCACCAAGGTCCGCCCGCTGGTCCTCGACCTGCCGCCGGCCGCCCCGCTGGACGAGGCGGTCGCCCGGCTGAAGGAGCTGCACGCGGCCTACCGCGAGGAGTACGCCGCCTACTACGCGCGGCACGCGGAGCCGGACTCCCCCGCGATGCGCGGTGCCGACCCGGCGATCGTGCTGGTGCCGGGCGTGGGCATGTTCAGCTTCGGCAAGGACAAGCAGACCGCGCGGGTGGCCGGCGAGTTCTACCTCAACGCGATCAACGTGATGCGCGGGGCGGAGGCGGTGTCCACGTACGCGCCGATCGAGGAGTCGGAGAAGTTCCGCATCGAGTACTGGGCGCTGGAGGAGGCCAAGCTCCAGCGGATGCCGAAGCCCAAGCCGCTCGCCACCCGGGTGGCGCTGGTGACCGGCGCGGGCAGCGGGATCGGCAGGGCGATCGCCCAGCGGCTGGTGGCCGAGGGCGCCTGTGTCGTGGTGGCCGACCTGAACGGGGAGAACGCCGCGCAGGTCGCCGAGGAGCTGGGCGGGCCCGACAAGGCCGTCGCGGTGACCGTCGACGTGACGTCGGAGGAGCAGATCGCGGACGCCTTCAAGGCCGCCGTGCTCGCCTTCGGCGGCGTGGACCTGGTGGTGAACAACGCCGGCATCTCGATCTCCAAGCCGCTCCTGGAGACGTCCGCGAAGGACTGGGACCTCCAGCACGACATCATGGCCCGCGGTTCCTTCCTCGTCTCGCGGGAGGCGGCCCGGGTGATGACCGCGCAGGAGCTGGGCGGGGACATCGTCTACATCGCGTCGAAGAACGCGGTGTTCGCCGGCCCGAACAACATCGCCTACTCGGCCACCAAGGCCGACCAGGCGCACCAGGTGCGCCTCCTCGCCGCCGAGCTGGGCGAGCACGGCATCCGCGTCAACGGCGTCAACCCGGACGGCGTGGTGCGCGGCTCCGGGATCTTCGCGGGCGGCTGGGGCGCCAAGCGCGCGGCCGTGTACGGGGTGCCGGAGGAGAAGCTGGGCGAGTTCTACGCCCAGCGGACGCTGCTCAAGCGCGAGGTGCTGCCCGAGCACGTGGCGAACGCCGTGTTCGCGCTGACCGGCGGCGACCTCACCCACACCACCGGACTGCACGTCCCGGTCGACGCCGGCGTCGCCGCCGCGTTCCTGCGATGAGCGCCGTGCAGTCCTACGCCGCGGTCGACCTCGGCGCGTCCAGCGGGCGCGTCATGGTCGGCCGCGTCGGCCCCGACAGCCTGGAGCTGACCGAGGCCCACCGCTTCCCCAACCGGCCGGTGCGCGTGCCCGAAGGGCTGCGCTGGGACGTGCTGGGGCTGTACGCCGGTGTGCTGGACGGGCTGAGGCGGGCAGGGCAGGTCGACTCGGTCGGCATCGACAGCTGGGCCGTGGACTACGGGCTGCTGGACGCGGACGGGGCGCTGCTCGGCAACCCCGTGCACTACCGCGACGGCCGTACCGAGGGGATCGCGGAGAAGGTGTGGGCGACCGTCCCCGCCGAGGAGCTGTACGCCGCCACGGGGCTGCAGTACGCCCCGTTCAACACCCTGTACCAGCTGGCTGCGGCCCAGGGCACGGCCCAGCTGGCGCGGGCGGAGCGGCTGTTGCTGATCCCGGACCTGCTGACGTACTGGCTCACCGGTGAGCAGGGCACGGAGCTGACCAACGCCTCGACCACCCAGCTCGTCGACCCGCGCACGCGGGACTGGGCGCACGGGGTGGCGCGGCGGCTGGGCATCGACCTCGCTCTGTTCGCGCCGCTGCGTCGGCCCGGGGACCCGGCCGGGGTGCTGCGGCCCGAGGTGCTGGAGGAGACCGGGCTGTCCGGGCCGGTGCCGGTGACGGCGGTCGGGTCGCACGACACCGCCTCCGCGGTCGCCGCGGTGCCCGCCGACGGTGAGCGGTTCGCCTACATCTGCACCGGCACCTGGTCGCTGGCCGGGCTGGAGCTGGACGCACCGGTGCTCTCCGAGGAGAGCCGGGCCGCCAACTTCACCAACGAGCTGGGGCTGGACGGCACGGTCCGCTACCTGCGCAACATCATGGGCCTGTGGCTGCTCCAGGAGTGCCTGCGGGCGTGGGGCGGACCGGATCTGGGCGCCCTGCTCCGCGAGGCGGCCGAGGTGCCGGCGCTGCGGTCGGTGGTGGACGCCGGGGACGCGTCGTTCCTCGCGCCGGGGCGGATGCCGGAGCGGATCGCCGACGCCTGCCGGGCCTCGGGGCAGCCGGTGCCGGTCTCCCCCGCCGAGGTCACGCGCTGCATCCTCGACTCGCTCGCCCTGGCCCACCGCAGGGCCGTCGAGGAGGCGCAGCGGCTCGCCGGGCAGCCGGCCGACGTCGTGCACATCGTGGGCGGCGGCACCCGCAACGCCCTGCTGTGCCAGCTGACCGCGGACGCCTGCGGGCTGCCGGTGGTGGCCGGCCCGACGGAGGCGGCGGCGCTGGGCAACGTGCTGGTGCAGGCCCGGGCGCACGGACGGCTCGGTGACCTCGCCGGAATGCGGCGGCTGCTGGTCCGTACGCAGCCGCTGACCAGGTACGAACCGCGCGGCGGGACGCGGCGGTGGCAGGCGGCCCAGGCCCGCCTCGCCCGGGACTGACGGGGTCTCCCCGGGCCCCACTCCCCGGACTACTGTTCATACGACCGATGATCGATGTGCAAGGAGCCGCGATGCGTGTCGCTCTGTTCCTCACCTGTGTCAACGACACGCTCTATCCGGACACCGGCCGCGCGGTGGTGAAACTGCTGACCAGGCTGGGCGTCGAGGTCGACTTCCCGATGGCGCAGACCTGTTGCGGTCAGGCGCACTACAACACGGGCTACCGGCACGAGGCCGAGCCGCTCGCCCGGCACTTCTCCGAAGTCTTCGGGGAGTACGAGGCGATCGTGACCCCGTCCGGTTCGTGCGGGGCGATGGTGCGGGAGCTGTACCCGCGGATGGGTGAGCGGGCCCGGGCGGAGGGCCGCGGGGACACCCTGGCGGCGACGCTGGCGCCGGTGGTGCCCAAGACGTACGAACTCACGGAGTTCCTGGTGGACGTGCTGGGGGTGACGGACGTCGGGGCGTACTACCCGCACAAGGTGACCTATCACCCGACCTGTCACGGGCTGCGCGGACTGGGCCTGGGCGAGCGGCCGCTGCGGCTGCTGCGGGCGGTGAAGGGGCTGGAGCTGGCCGAGCTGCCGGGCGCCGAGGAGTGCTGCGGCTTCGGCGGCACCTTCGCCCTGAAGAACGCCGACGTCTCGGCGGCGATGGGCACCGACAAGGTGCGCAACGCCGAGTCGACCGGCGCCGAGGTGCTGTGCGCGGCGGACAACTCGTGCCTGATGCACATCGGCGGGACGATGACCAGGCTGCGGACCGGCATGCGGCCGGTGCACATCGCGGAGATCCTGGCGAGCACGGAGGAGGAACCGGCCGTATGAGCGGAACGTTCGTGGGCATGCCGGCGTTCCCGGCGGCCGCCCGGGACGCCGTGCGCGACACCACCCTGCGCGGCAACCTGCGGCACGCCACGCACACCATCCGGGCCAAGCGGGCGAACGCCGTCGCGGAGCTGGCCGACTGGGCGGAGCTGCGGGAGGCCGGCAAGCGGATCAAGGACCACACGCTGCGTCATCTCGACCACTACCTCGTGCGGTTGGAGGAGTCGGTGACGGCGGCGGGCGGCACCGTGCACTGGGCCGCCGACGCCGACGAGGCCAACCGGATCGTGACCCGGCTGGTCAAGGAGACCGGCGAGTCGGAGGTCGTCAAGGTCAAGTCGATGGCCACGCAGGAGATCGGGCTCAACGAGGCGCTGGAGGAGGAGGGCATCCGCGCCTACGAGACCGATCTGGCCGAACTGATCGTGCAGTTGGGCAAGGACCGGCCCTCGCACATCCTCGTCCCGGCGATCCACCGCAACCGCGGGGAGATCCGGGAGATCTTCGCCCGGGAGATGGGCGAGTGGGGCCGCCCCGCCCCGGACGGGCTGACGGACACCCCCGCCGAACTCGCCGAGGCGGCGCGGCTGCACCTGCGGGAGAAGTTCCTGCGCGCCAAGGTCGGCATCTCCGGCGCCAACTTCATGGTGGCCGAGACCGGCACCCTGGTGGTGGTCGAGTCGGAGGGCAACGGGCGGATGTGCCTGACCCTGCCCGAGACGCTGATCTCCGTCGTCGGCATCGAGAAGATCGTGCCGACCTGGCAGGACCTGGAGGTGTTCCTGCAGACCCTGCCCCGCTCCTCGACCGCCGAGCGGATGAACCCGTACACCTCCACGTGGACCGGCACCACCGACGGGGACGGCCCTCGGACCTTCCACCTGGTCCTGCTGGACAACGGCCGCACCGACACCCTCGCCGACGAGGTGGGCCGGCAGGCGCTGCGCTGCATCCGCTGCTCGGCCTGCCTCAACGTGTGCCCGGTGTACGAGCGGGCCGGCGGCCACGCCTACGGCTCGGTCTACCCGGGCCCGATCGGCGCCATCCTCAGCCCCCAACTGCGGGGCATCGGCAGCGAGATCGACGCCTCCCTGCCGTACGCCTCCTCGCTGTGCGGCGCCTGCTACGAGGTCTGCCCGGTCGCCATCGACATTCCCGAGGTGCTGGTGCACCTGCGGGAGCGGGTGGTGGAGGGCGGTCAGGTGACGCGGGCGGGCAACAAGGTGGTGCTGCAACCCGCCAAGGGCCACGCCGCGGAGCGGGCCGCGATGCGCGCCGCGCGCTGGGCGTTCACCCGCCCGGGCGTGCTGCGGGCCGGCCAGCGCCTCGCCTCGCGCACCCGGCGCGTCCATCCGCGCACCCTGCCGGGCCCCGGCCGGGCGTGGAGCGGGACCCGGGACCTGCCGCCGGTGCCGGCGGAGCCGTTCCGGGACTGGTGGCAGCGGACACGGAACGGAAAGGGCGGTGCCCGGTGAGCAGCAGGGAACGGATCCTGGGCCGGGTGCGGCGCGCCCTCGCCGACGTCCCGGAGGACGACACCCCGTACGAGCGGGCGGTCGTCCGTGACTACCTGCGCGAGCACGGTGGGCGCACCGTCGAGCAGACGGTGGACCTCCTCGCGGAGAACCTGGCCGACTACCGGGCGGTGGTGCACCGCACCGACGCCGACGGGCTGCCGGGACTGCTCGCCGGGCTGCTCGCGGCGCGCGGCGCGTCGACAGTGCTGGTGCCGCCCGGCCTGGACGAGGGCTGGCTCGCGGCGGCCGGGGTGACCCGGGTGGCGGACCGGGCGGAGAGCACCCCGGCCGAACTGGACCGGCTCGACAGCGTGGTGACCGCGTGCGCGGTCGCCGTCGCGGAGACGGGCACGATCGTGCTGGACGGCTCCCCCGACCAGGGCCGGCGCCGCATCACCCTGGTCCCCGACCACCACATCTGTGTGGTCCGGGTCCCGGACCAGGTCGTCTCCTCCGTCCCCCAGGCGCTCGAACGCCTCGACGCGGCCCGTCCGCTGACCTGGATCTCCGGCCCGTCGGCGACCAGCGACATCGAGCTGGACCGGGTGGAGGGCGTGCACGGACCGCGCACGCTGGAGGTCGTCCTGGTCGGCTGAGTCCCCCTCCGGGGGTGTCGGTGGGTACACCCCCGGAAACGGGTTCTGCGCCCCGTGTGGCGGCGCCGCCCGCTCCGTAGCGTCTTCCCCGTGGCACAGGGGGTGCCGGACGGAGGACATGACCATGGTGCGCAACGGGGCACGACGCGGCCACGACCCGGGGCCCGCCCCCGAGGCCCTGCGGCTGGTGAAGGTCACCAAGTCGTACGGCACCGGGGACGGCGCCGTGACCGCCCTGGACGGGGTGACGCTGGGGCTGGCGCGGGGGACGTTCACCGCGGTGATGGGACCGTCGGGCTCGGGCAAGTCGACGCTGCTGCAGTGCGCGGCGGGTCTGGACCGGCCGGACAGCGGGATCGTGCGGGTCGACGGGACCGAGCTGACCGGCGGCGGTGAGGCGGAGCTGACGAGGTTCCGGCGGGGGCGGATCGGGTTCGTGTTCCAGCAGTACAACCTGCTGGAGACGCTGACCGTCGAGCAGAACACGGTGCTGCCGCTGAAGCTGGCGGGCCGGCGCGTGGACCGCGGGCGGGTCCGGGAGGTCCTGGCCGCCGTCGGTCTGGGCGACCGGCTCGGGCACCGGCCCGGCCGGCTGTCGGGTGGTCAGCGGCAGCGGGTGGCGATCGCGCGGGCGCTGGTCACCGAGCCCCGGGTGGTCTTCGCGGACGAGCCGACCGGTGCCCTGGACCTCCGCAGCGCGCGGGAGGTGCTGGCGCTGCTGCAGCGGTCGGTGCGGGTGCACGGGCGGACCGTGGTAATGGTGACGCACGATCCGGTCGCCGCCTCCTACGCCGACAGTGTGCTATTCCTCGCGGACGGCCGGCTCGCGGGCCGGCTGGACGCGCCGACGGCGGACGCGGTGGCCGAGCGGCTGGCGCACCTGGGCGACGACATGACGGCGGGGGTGTGAGCCGTGCTGGTACTGGCTCTGCGGTCGGTCCGGCAGCGGCCCGGACGGTTCCTCGCGACGCTGCTGTCCGCCTTCCTGGGCGCGGCGATCATCATGGCCTTCCACTCGATGCACGACACCGCCGGCCGGCCGGGCGTGGACCCGGTCAGCTCCGAGACGCTCCACACGGCGGCCGGTGTGGTCGGCGGGTACGGCACGCTGCTGGTGTTCTTCGCCGTCGCCTCCACGCTGACGGTGAACGTGCGGCAGCGGGCGGCCGAACTGGAGTTGCTGCGCTGCTCGGGGGCGACCCCGGCGCAGCTGAAGCGGATGGTCGTGGGTGAGGCGGCGGTGGTGGCCCTGGCGGGCGCGGCGCTGGCGGTCCTCCCGGCGGTGCTCGGCGGGCGGCTGCTGCTGGAGGTGTTCCAGGACAGCGGGCAGGTCGCCCGGTCGGTCGGCCACTCCTTCGGGATCATCGCGCTGACGTCCGGGGTCGGCATCACCCTGCTCGCGGCGGCGGGCGCGGCGTTCCTCGCGCTGCGCCGGGCGGCGCGGGGGGAGCAACGGCGGGGCAGGGCGCGGGCGTTCCTCGCGTACGCGGCGCTGCTGGCCGGTGCCGCCGCCGTGTGCTCCACCTTCGCGTTCTCGGCGACGGACGCCGCGCTGATGGCGCCGCCCGCGTACGGGGCGATCCTGCTGTCGGTGGGGCTGGCGCTGAGGGCGCCGCGGCTGCTGAAGGGCGTGCTCGGCCGGCTGGCGCCGGGCGGGGCGAGCGGCTGGCTGGCGGTGCGGAACCTGCGGCAGCGCTCCGGGCGGCTCGCCGGGATCCTGATGTCGCTGATCCTGTTCACGGCGGTGTCGACGGCGACGCTGACCATGCAGGCGGTGGAGAGCGAGGCCGTCGCGGCCTCGGGCCTGGTGAAGTCGGTCGACGCGAAGAACCTGGAGACGCTGAACTTCACGGTGGTCGGCATCATCGTGGTGTTCGTGTGCGTGATGCTGGTCAACTCGCTGTACGCGGCGACGGCCTACCGTGAGCGGGAGTTCGGGCAGCAGCGCCTCGCCGGGGCGACGCCCGGGCAGGTGCTGGGCGTGGTGGGCGCCGAGAGTCTGGTCCTCACCGTCACCGGGCTGCTGTTCGGCACTCTGGCGGCGCTGGCGGGGATCGTGCCGTTCACCGTGGTCCGCGGTGACGCGGTGCTGCCGCAGCAGACGGCCGGGGTATGGGCGGTGGTGGCCTCGATCGGCGCGGTGGCCACGCTCGGGACGAGCCTGGCCACCGCCCGGCGTGTCCTGCGCACACCGGCGGTGAGGGCGGTGTCCGCGACCGCGTGACGGATGCGGTGGGCGGTGCGCCGGCCGGGCCGAGCCGTACCGCCGCCGCTCGTCGGGCGGGTCGGCGGTACGACTCCGGGCGGCCGTCGCCCCTCCCCCGCGCTCCGCTAGTCCGCCTTCGCGTACTTCTGCGCCATGGCGCCCGCGAAGTCGTACACCACGACCTGTTCGTCGCCGGCGACCCACGCGTCATGGCCGGGCGAGCACACGAAGACGTCGCCGGGGCCGACCTCGCTCTCCCCTCCGTCGTCCATGCGGATGTGCAGACGGCCCTGGACGACATAGCCGTTGTGGTGGATCTGGCAGCTCTCCGTTCCCGCGATGGGGCCGACGGACTCGGTCCAGCGCCACCCGGGTTCGAAGGTGGCCACGGCGAAGTCCAGCCCTGACATGTGGACGGCTTCCAGGTGTCCCCTGGGGAAGTCGCGCCTCTCGTCCGGCTTGTCCAGCGTCTTGATCTCGAGCATGACCCTTTCCCTTCCGACCGCGCTCCCCACGGTCGGGGCCGGCCTCCGTCTGCCGTGAACGGCACCGGCGGGGGCCGGGCCCCATCACTTCATCGTCCGCCTGTCCACTCGGGGGCGCCATTCGGGTGACGGTGCCGGGATCCGGGGGCCGGGCGCCGTCGTCCGGCGGCCCCGCCGACCTGCTCGGCCTCGGTGATGAGGGCGACGAGCGCCGTGCGCGCGCGGGCCACGCGGGAGCGGACCGTGCCGACCGGGCAGTCGCCGAGGGCGGCCGCCTCCGTGTACGGCAGTCCGAGGAGCTGTGTGAGGACGAACGCCTCGCGCCGCTCGTCCGGCAGCTGGTCCAGCAGTTCGAGGAGGGCGATCCCGTCGTCGAAGCCGGGCAGCCCGCGCGGCTGCGCCCGCTCCACGGTCAGCTGCCAGTCGGGCACGTCGGCCGTCCGGGGCCGTACGGCCGTGCGCCGGTGGCTGTCGGCCACCGCGCGGCGGGCGATGGCGAGCAGCCAGGTGCGGGCCGAGGAACGGCCTTCGAACCGGTGGAGGCTGCCGAGCGCCCGCAGGAAGGTGTCCTGGGTCAGGTCGTCCACGGCCTGGGGGTCGGCGCCCAGGTGGGCGACATAGCGGATGACGTCGCGGTGCAGGGCCCGGACGAAGTGGTCGACGGCGTCGGCGTCACCGCCGCGCGCGGCCAGCGCCCAGGCGGTCGCGGCGTCGTCGGCGGGTCTTGCGGGGGAAGCGGGCAGGGCAGGGCTGATCACCTGGTGTCCTTCACGGAGGAAGCCGGAGGCCGCGGACGTGCGCGGTCCGGTGAGCGGGGGACGGCCGGGTGCGGTACGGGACGGAAGGCAGGGTGTCCCGGCACACGGCCGGAACCCGGGGCGCACTGGGGCGGCCCGGGTGCACCGGCTGCCGTCAGACGGCAGCGGCCCCCGCGGGCGGACCGCGGGAGGTGATCGCGTATACGAGGCAGAGCAGCCGCGGCGCCCGGTCGGAGCGGTGGCGCCGGCGGACGCGGAGGACCGGGCGGTGCGGCGGCACCGGAGTGAGGAACAGCAGCCGGACCGGAGCGGCCAGCCGGCCGCCGACGGCCCGCAGCAGACGGAAGACGGCCCGCTCCCCGTGCCCGAGCCACAGACCGCACAGCAGCGCGGCCAGCAGATGGGCGGCGAGCATGCCGACCGAGGAGTCACCGGAGGGGTGTTGCGGGTGCCCCACCGTGCCGGCGCCCGTCACGGGCGCCATGGGCATGGTGTGCGGGCCGTGCTGCATCGCGCCCGGGTCCATGGGGTGGTGGACGGCGGGGCTCGCCAGGGAGAAGACCGAGTGCAGGACCGTCTGGGCGGCGACGGCGACGGCGGTGACCGGCACCGGTCCGCGCTCACGCCCCGCGAGTCCCCAGCCCACGACGCCGGTCACGGCCCAGCCGGCCGCGAGCGTCCAGAGGGGGACGTCGTCGCCGGACATCATGACGTGTCCCAGGGCGGCGAGCACGACGCAGACGGCCGCGAACACCGCGGCCCGTCCCGTGCGAGCACCCCGTCCAGCAGTCATGGCCCCTCATCGTCGCATCCGGGCCCCAGCCGTGCGCCCGTATATACGGTTCCTCCCACGCCCGCGACTCATTCCCCGGCGTGTGATCCAGAACACCCTTCCGGGTGGCCGGAGTTGCGGGACGACAGGGGGGAGCTCACTTGAGAAAGGCATCCATTCCAGGTGCCCGACAGCCCCCCACCCTCCCCGCCCTCGTCCCGCGAGGTAGTGGAATATTGAACTACCCGGGTGGGTTGACGGCGTCGAAGGAGGTCACGAGTGGACATCACGTACTACGACCACGGAACGCCGGCCGAGCGCTGGGAGCGCGCCGGGATGTTCTTCGACGCCAAGGACTACGCCGCCGCCGCGCGCGTCCTGGGCCCACTGGTCGAGGAGGTGCCGGAGCAGACCGGACCGCGGCTGCTGCTGGCGCGCGCCTACTACCACTCGGCCCAACTGCGCCGCGCGGAATCCGAGTTGCGGGTCATCGTGGAGCGCGACCCGGTGGAGCACTACGCCCGGCTGATGCTCGGGCGCACCCTCCAGCGGCAGGGGCGGGACGACGAGGCCCGGCCGCACCTGCGGCTCGCCGCCGCGCTCGGCGGCACCTTCGACGAGGAGTAGGCCGTCGAGCGGCGATGAGCAGGCCGTCGGCGTGCTCGACCGGTGCCCGGTTCCCCCCTCGGGAACCGGGCACCGCGCGTGAGGGCGCGCGTCAGCGGCCCGGTGTGCCGCTGGCGTACGTCCGCCGGCCCCGGCGATGGGCGATCTCCCCCAGCACGATGTCGACGGCGAGGAACGCCGCCAGCGGAATGCCGAGCAGCGGGACGAAGTAGCCCAGTACGGCGATCAGCGCCAGCAGCGGCACCAGTACCTGGGGCGGTACGTGCTGCCAGGCCCCCCGGGGGATCGGTTTGCCGAAGGCGCTGCCGCGGCCCCGCTGCCACCACATGCGGTAGCCCCACAGGATCAGCAGGATCAGGGCGAGGGCGAGGGCCATCAGCGCGATCTGGTTCACCAGGCCGAACAGATTGCCGGTGTGCAGGTCGATGCCCCACCGGGTGAGCTTGGCGAGCACCGGATAGTCGGCGAACCGCAGGACGTCGGTGACCTCGCCGGTGGCGGGGTCGACGGCGACGGAGTCCTGCTTCTCGGGCCAGCTGCGCTGGATCTGCCGCACCACGTAGGCGGACGTCGCGTCGGCCGGCGGCACGATCTCCACCGGGTCGCCCAGGCCCTCGGCCCGCGCCGCCGTGAGGACCTTGTCCAGGCCCACCCCGTGCGCGGCGTCACCGGCCGCCGCGCCGGCCGCGTCGTGGCCGGCGTGCTCACCGGCCGCCGCGGCCGACACCGAGGGGGTCTCCTGGCCGAGGGCGGTGCGCAGTTCGCCGATGTTCGCACCGGCGTAGGTGGACCAGGTCAGACCGGTCGCCGACAGGAAGATGAAACCGGCGGCGGCCCAGGCGCCCACCCCGCCGTGCAGGGCCAAGATGCGGCGCCGTCCGCCGGTGCCGCGCAGCTTGCGCAGGGCACGGCGCCGGGAAAACCACAGCACCAGTCCCCCGCCGGCGACGGCCCACAGCCAGCTCGCCGCGAACTCGCTGTAGAGACGGCCCGGTTCGCCCAGGTGGAGATCGCGGTGGAACTCGTCGATCCAGGTGCGCAGGGGCAACGCGCCCGTGGAACCGTACTGTTCCAGCGCGCCGCGCACCGTCCCGGTGTACGGGTCGACGAACACGGCCAGGGTGTGGTCCGGGTCCACGCCCGGTATGCCGGACAGCAACACCCTGGTGGTGGCGTCCGGTTCGGGGGACGGGCGTACGGCGGCGACCGTGCCCTCGGGGTGGGCCTCGCGGGCGGCGGCCACCTGCGCGGAGACGGGCAGCTCGCGCTCGCCCACGGGGACGGTCAGCTCATGGTCGTAGACGATCTTCTCGGCCTGGAAGGAGGCCGCGTACAGCAGGCCGGTGAGGGCGGCGACGAGGAGGAACGGCGCCACCAGCACGCCCGCGTAGAAGTGCAGGCGCAGGACGAGGGGGCGCAGGGCGGCCCAGGCGCTCTTCGCCGGTGCGGGGGCGGGTGGTCGGGGTGCCTCGTCCGTGGTGGTCGAGGGAGCGGTGGTCATCGGTGGGGTTCTCCCGGGGACGTCTCGGCGGGCGGGGTGGTGGTGCAGTAGTCGGGGTGGCGGGGCGCCGGGTTCCCATGACTTGTGTGTGAGCTGTGACACATGTGAGGGGCGTGCGATCCTGACGGGATGGGAACTCCGAACGATCGCGCGCCCTTGGCCGAGCGGGTCGGGCAACTGCTCGCCGTGGACGGCCCGTTGCCCCTCGTGGCGGCCGGTGATCCGGTGCTGCGCCGCGGCACCGAGCCGTACGACGGTCAGCTGGAGCCCGCTCTGCTGGCCCGGTTCGTGGAGGCGCTGCGGGTCACCATGCGCGCGGCGCCGGGTGTCGGGCTGGCCGCGCCGCAGGTCGGGGTGGGCCTGCGGATCGCGGTGATCGAGGATCCCGCGCCCGTTCCCGAGGAGGTGCGGCTGGCACGCGGGCGGGTGCCGCAGCCGTTCCGGGTGCTGGTCAATCCGGTGTACGAGCCGGTCGGGGCCCGGCGTGCGGCGTTCTTCGAGGGGTGTCTGAGCGTGCCGGGGTATCAGGCGGTGGTGGCCCGGCCCGCCGAGGTACGGCTGACCGGGCAGGACGAGCACGGGCGGGCGCTGGACGAGGTGTTCACCGGGTGGCCCGCGCGGATCGTGCAGCACGAGACGGACCACCTCGACGGCACGCTGTACCTCGACCGCGCGGAACCGCGCTCGCTGTCCACCCACCAGGCGGTGGCGGAGCGCTGGTCGCAGCCGACACCGGAGCGGGCGGCCCGGGAGCTGGGCTTCGACCTGCCGTAGCCGCATCGCCGCGGCAGCCCGTCCGCACCGCCGCGGCCGCCCGTCCGCACCGCCGCGGCAGCCCGTCCGCGCGGGCTGCGGTCCGTACCCGCCGCCGCCGACTGTCCGCTCGGCCGCCGGCCGTATCACCGTGGCCGCCGTTCCCCGCCGCCGGCGGCCGATCCGCGCGCACCGGCTTCCGATCCGCGCGCACCGGCGGCTGATCCACGCGCACCGGCGGCCGTCCGGGCCACCCGCGGTCGCCCCCGCCGTCGATCTCCGGAGCGGGGGCCGGGAGCGCCCGCCGGGGGCGCGTCGGCTCAGGCGTCCCGGTACGCCTCCAGCAGGCGCAGCCACACCTCGCTGATCGTCGGGTAGGACGGGACCGCGTGCCACAGGCGGGCGACCGGCACCCGGGCGGCCACGGCGATGGTCGCCGAGTGGATGAGTTCTCCGACGCCGGGGCCGACGAGGGTGAGGCCGCGCAGGATCTCGTCCTCGAGGTCGACGACCATGCGGGCGCGGCCCTTGTAGCCGTCGCCGTACAGGCCGGCGCCCGCGACGGAGGACAGGTCGACGTCGACGGCACGGACCCGGTGGCCCTCCTGTTCCGCCTCGGCCAGCGACAGGCCGACGGCGGCCACCTCGGGGTCGGTGAAGACGACCTGCGGGACGGCGGAGTGGTCGGCGCTGGCGGCGTGGGCGCCCCAGTCCTCCGCGCGCACCGGCTCGCCCGCGGCCCGGGCGGCGATGGCGGCGCCCGCGATGCGGGCCTGGTACTTGCCCTGGTGGGTGAGCAGGGCACGGTGGTTGACGTCGCCGACGGCGTACAGCCAGTCGTGGCCGGTGACGCGGAGGCTGTCGTCCACGCCGAGCCACGCGCCGGGCTCGATGCCGATGGTCTCCAGCCCGATGTCGTCGGTGCGCGGGGCGCGGCCGGTGGCGAAGAGGATCTCGTCGGCCTCGATCCGGTCACCGCCGTCGGTGACGACGAGGACGGTGCCGTTCTCCCGGGTCACCGACTTCACGGAGGTGCCGGTGCGGATGTCCGCGCCGGCCTCGGTGAGGGCCTCGGCGACCAGTTCGCCGGCGAACGGCTCCATGCGGTTCAGCAGGCCCTTGCCGCGCACCAGGACGGTCACCCGGGAGCCGAGCGCCTGCCAGGCGCAGGCCATCTCGGTGGCGACGACACCGCCGCCGACCACGACGAGCCGGCCGGGCACCGACCGGGCGCTGGTGGCCTCCCGGCTGGTCCACGGCTCGACCTCGGCGAGTCCGGGCAGGTCGGGCAACTGGGCGCGGCTGCCGGTGCAGACGGCGACCGCGTGCCGGGCGGTCAGCACCCGGCGGCCGCCGTCGGAGCCGGTGACGGTGACGGTGCGCGGGCCGGTGAGCCGTCCGTGGCCGCGGTACAGGTCGGCGCCGATGCCCTCCAGCCATCCGACCTGGCCGTCGTCCTTCCAGTGGGAGGTGTACTCGTCCCGGTGGGCCAGGACCGCGGCGGCGTCCAGCGGGCCCTGGACCGACTGCCTCAGTCCGGGGACGCGGCGGGCGTCGGCCCGGGCGATGACCGGGCGCAGCAGGGCCTTGCTGGGCATGCAGGCCCAGTACGAGCACTCGCCGCCCACCAGTTCGCCCTCCACGACGGCGGTGGTGAGTCCGGCGGCGCGGGTGCGGTCGGCGACGTTCTCGCCCACGGGCCCGGCGCCGAGCACCACGACGTCGTAGGCGGTGGATTCCATGTGCGTCGATTGCGTTTCCGTCATGGCGTCAGTCTGGTGGGTGGTGTGCGCTGTGGCCACATGGGTAGGGGCGCGGAATACGTGACCGGCCGGCCGTGTTGTGCCGACGGCTCGACCCCCACACCAGGAAGAGGGACACACGTCATGAGCAGCACTGTGGAGCTCACCAAGGAGAACTTCGACCAGACGGTCACGGACAACGAGTTCGTCCTGATCGACTTCTGGGCGGCCTGGTGCGGTCCGTGCCGTCAGTTCGCGCCCGTCTACGAGAAGGCGGCGGAGGAGAACCCCGACCTGGTGTTCGGCAAGGTGGACACCGAGGCGCAGCCGGAGCTGGCCGCGGCCTTCGGTATCCAGTCGATCCCCACCCTGATGATCGTGCGCGACCAGGTCGCCGTGTTCGCGCAGCCGGGCGCGCTGCCCGAGGCGGCGCTGACGGACGTGATCGGGCAGGCCCGGAAGCTGGACATGGACGAGGTCCGCAAGCAGATCGCCGAGCAGCAGGCGCAGCAGGGCGAGGCGCCGAGCGCCTAGGCTCCGCCGACCGACCCCCGGGACCGGGCTCGGAACGGGCTCGGGGAGGGGGCAGCGGATGGAACGGGCAGCGGTTAGAACGGGTGGCGCGCGACGTCCGCGCGCACCGTCGTCCAGCGCAGGTCGGTGAAGGCCTCCAGGTTGGCGTCGCCACCGAAGCGGGAGCCGGTGCCGGACGCGGCGACCCCGCCGAAGGGGGCGACGGCCTCGTCGTTCACGGTCTGGTCGTTGATGTGCACGATCCCCGTGGGGACGCGTTCGGCGAGGTCCAGGCCGCGGGCCGGGTCCCGGGTGACGACGCCGAGCGCCAGTCCGTAGGAGCTCGCGGAGGCCAGGGCGACGGCCTCGTCGACGGTCGTGAAGGAGCGGACGGGGGCCACCGGGCCGAAGACCTCCTCGGTGTAGGCCGGAGTGAGGTCGTCCACGTCGGCGAGGACCGTGGGCCGGTAGAAGAGCCGGTCGTGGGTGCCGCCCGCGGCGAGCCTGGCGCCGTGCGCGGTGCTCGCCCCGACCAGGCCGTGCACCTTGGCGAGCTGGCCGTGGTCGATGAGCGGGCCCAGGTGGACCTTCTCGCGGTGCGGGTCGCCGACGGCGAGCGAGTCCGCCTTCGCGGCCAGCCGGTCGACGTACTCCCCGTACAGCGAGGCGTGGACCAGGTGCCGTCCCGCCGTCATGCAGATCTGCCCCTGGTGGAAGAACGAACCCCAGGCGGCCGTGGAGATCACCGCGTCGAGGTCGGCGTCCTCCAGCACGATCAGGGCCGAGTTGCCGCCCAGTTCCAGGTGCGCCCGCTTCAGGTGGCGGCCCGCGTTCTCCCCGACGGCGCGGCCCGCGGCGGTGGAACCGGTGAAGGAGATCACCGGGACGCGCGGGTCGGCGACCAGGGCCTGACCGGCCTCCGCCCCGCCCGGCAGCACGTGCAGCAGCCCCTCGGGCAGTCCCGCGTCCTCGAAGACGGCGGCGAGCCCCAGCCCGCCGCAGACGGCGGTGCGCGGGTCGGGTTTGAGGACGACGGCGTTGCCGAGCGCCAGGGCCGGGGCGACGGAGCGGACGGACAGGACCAGCGGGGCGTTGAACGGGGCGATCACGCCCACCACGCCGACCGGTACGCGCCGGGTGTACGACAGCCGGGGTTGCTCGGTGGGCAGCACCTGTCCGCCCGGGCGGGAGGCGAGGGCCGCGGCCTCGTAGCACTCCTGGGCGGCGACGTGCAGTTCGAAGTCGGCCTTGCCGGGGATGCTGCCGGCCTCGCGGATCAGCCATTCGCGCAGCTCGGTGTGGCCGGCGAACAGGTCGCCGGCCCTGCGGAGCGTCGCGGCCCTGACGTGGTGCGGCGCCGCCGCCCAGGCAGTCCGGGCGGCGCTGCCGGCCTCCGCGGCGGCGGCGACGTCCTCCGCGGTGGCCAGGGTGACGGTGCCGAGTCCGTCGCCGGTGGCGGGTTCGGTGACGGTGTACTCGGGTCCCGCGAGCCGGCGGGTCGTGCGGTCGAGCAACGTCATGACGGCTCTCCGATCGGTCCCGGCCCACCGTGGGGTGGGCGGCGGCCCGGCTGTCCCCGCGCCCGCCCGGACGGCCGGGCGGGCACCCTCCTGGTCGTGGACCAGCCACCGTCTCCCACGATGTCAGGCGGACTCGCGTCGCACCACCGATGCCCCCAGCACCTTGTGCGCCTCGGGTGCGGCGGCCGGGTCGCGCACCGCGCGGTCGACCAGTTCGGCCAGCTCGCGGCCGGAGGGCAGTTCCAGGTGGACGGTGGTGAGCCGGGGCCGCAGCAGCCGGCCCAGCATCAGGTTGTCGGCGCCGATCAGGGCGGTCTCGTCGGGGATGCGGACGCCCTCGTCCTGCAGCGCCCGCATCAGCAGCATGGCGTACTCGTCGTTGTACGTGAACACGGCGTCGAGGCCGAGGTCGCGCCAGCGGGCGGCGAGCCGTGCGGCGGCCCCCTCGTCGTACGCGAGGGGCAGTTCGGTGACCGTGGCGTCCGTGCCGCGCAGGGCGGCGCGCACACCGGCCAGGCGGGGCGCGGAGAACGCCGCGAGGCCCGGTTCCTTCGGGACGATCACGCCGATCCGGCGGTGGCCCCGGTCGAAGAGGTGGGCGCCGGCGCTGTGGCCGACGACGTCGTGGTCCATGAGCAGCGCGTGCGCGCCCTCGACGGACTCGGGCCCGAGGGTGACGACGGCCCGGGCACCGGAGCGTTTGAGCACCTCGACCCCCTGGGGGCCGAGTCCGGAGCCGGGGACCAGGACGGCCACGGGCCGCAGTTCGGCCCAGGCGCGGGCGGCCTCGTCGTCGTGCACGCCGACGGTGCCGTACTGCACGACCGTGTAGTCGAGGCGGCCGAGGGAGCCCTGAAGGTCGTTGATGAACTGGCTGTAGAGCGGGCCCACCGGGAAGGACGGCGCGGGCATCAGGACCATGCGGCTGTGCCCGGCGCGCAGGCTGCGGGCCGCCGCGTGCGGCACGTACCCGAGTTCCCGCGCGGCCTCGCGGACGCGGCGCCGGGTGGGTTCGCTGATCCGGACGGAGCCGGCGTTGTTCAGGACGTAGGAGACGGTCGCGCGCGAGACGCCGGCCAGGCGGGCCACGTCGGCGCTCGTGGGGACGGAGCGCGTCGGTGCGGTGGGCGCGGACGCGGGCGGGTTCGTTATCTGCACCATGACGTACGGCATCCTTGCAGAAGCCGCAACGGGGCCGTCCGCCGGGTGAGTTGAGCCCGCCGGCGGGTGGGCGAGGGGCCCGTCACCGGGTGGACGTCACCCGGTCGACCAGGTCCGTCCAGGCGGCTTCCAGGCGCTGCGGCGGCATGCCGCACTGCCGGATCAGGTGGTGGATCAGGGCGGGGTCGAGCTGGGCCATCAGCGTGTGGGCGAGGAGTTCGCAGTCCGCGTCCGGGACCGCCTCGCGCAGCAGCAGGGTGACGTGGTGGCGCAGCACGCGGCGCGGCGGGCTGGTGAAGCGGCGGCCGGCCTGCGGTTCGGCGGCCAGCTGCAGCTCCAGTTCGTCGACGGTCCTGCGGAGCATGGCGAGGCCGAAGGCGCGCAGCCGCTCGGCGGGGGCAGCGCCGGGACCGAGCGGTGGGGGGCCGGTGAGGAAGGCGGCCTGGAACTTCTTCTCGGAGTGGTCCAGGAGCGCCGTGAGCAGTCCGG
This sequence comes from Streptomyces capillispiralis, assembly GCF_007829875.1. NCBI lineage: Bacteria > Bacillati > Actinomycetota > Actinomycetes > Kitasatosporales > Streptomycetaceae > Streptomyces > Streptomyces capillispiralis. The sequence continues at coordinate 607,543 of NZ_VIWV01000001.1, forward strand.
TGCGGTCGCCGAAGCGGCGGAAGACCGTCCCCTTGCCCACGCGGGCCGCTGCCGCCACCTCCTCCATGGTGATGCCGTCCGCTCCGCGCTCGGCGACGAGCCGCGCGGCCGCCTCCAGCAGCCGGGCACGGTTGCGGGCGGCGTCGGCGCGCAGGCAGGGCTCGTCGGCGTCGATGCCCAGTTGCAGCAACTCCTGGGGCTCGACGGGCTCCTGGGGTGTCGGGGCGGGTGGCGGAACTGCGGACATGAAGCCAGCGTAAAGCATCGGGAAGAAACTGGACCGCGGTCCGGTTGAAGTGCTACAACAGAAAACGGACCTCGGTCCGGATTATTCAGATCATGTTTCAGCCCCCCTGGAGTCCCGTCATGTCTGTTCGTATCCTCGCCCTCGTCGGAAGCCTCCGCGCGGGCTCGCACAACCGCCAGCTCGCCGAGGCCGCGGTGAAGCTCGCTCCCGCGGGCGCCGAGGTGGCGCTGTACGAGGGCCTGGCGGAGATCCCCTTCTACAACGAGGACATCGACGTCGAGGGCGGCGTCCCGGCCGCCGCCGCCGCGCTGCGCGAGGCCGCCGCCGGCGCCGACGCCCTGCTGCTCTTCACGCCCGAGTACAACGGCACGATGCCGGCCGTCCTGAAGAACGCCATCGACTGGCTGTCCCGCCCCTACGGCGCGGGCGCCCTCACCGGCAAGCCGGTCGTCGTGATCGGTACGGCCTTCGGCCAGTACGGCGGTGTCTGGGCGCACGACGACGCCCGCAAGTCCGTGGGCATCGCCGGCGGCAAGGTGATCGAGGACATCAAGCTGTCCATCGCCGGCTCCGTGACCCGCTTCGCCGAGACCCACCCGGCCGACGACAGCGAGGTCGCCGAGCAGCTGACCGAGGTCCTCGCCCGGCTGCACGGCCACGCGTCGGAGCCGACGGCGGCCTGACCGCACGACCGCGGGGCCGGAGCCACCAGGCTCCGGCCCCTTCGTCGTGCCGGGGGCCGGGGACCCGCGGGCGGGCCCGCTCCCACGGGCGCTTCGCCCGCGAGACCCAGCAGGAACCGTTGCGCACACACGTCAAGAAGGGGTCACTGCGCATCGAGTGGCGCAACTTCCCCATCTTCGGCAGGGAGTCCGAAGACGCCGCACGCGCCGCCTGGGCCGCCGGCCGGCAGGGAGCGTTCTGGAAGTTCCACGACCGCCTGTATGCCGCACCACGTGAGCGCGACACCGGCGAGTTCTCCCGGAGCGAGCTCATCGCCCACGCGGAAGCGGCCGGCGTCGCGGACCTCGACCGCTTCCGCGAGGACATGGAATCGGACCAGGCGCGCCAGGCCGTGGAACGTGACCGTGAAGAGGGGTATGTCCTGGGCGTCACCAGCACCCCGGCCTTCCTCGTGAACGGCATCCCCATTCTCGGCGCGCAGCCCACCGAAGTCTTCGACCGGGCCGTACGTGACGCCCTGACCCGGAGCGGGAAGGAGGCGAAGTGACCGACGCCGGCTTTCTTCTCGCCTTCCTCGGCGGGCTGCTTGCCCTGCTCAGTCCCTGCAGTGCCCTCCTCCTGCCCGCCTTCTTCGCCTGCTCTTTCACCAGCAGGACGCGGCTGCTGCGGCACACCGCCGCCTTCTACGCGGGGCTGTGCCTGCCCCCCGTCCCCCTCGGGGCGGCGGAGGCCTTCGCGAGCCGCCTGTTCATCGGCCACCGGGACACACTCGTCCTCGTCGGCGGATGGACCATGATCTGCCTGGGCGTGCTGCACCTTCTCGGGCTCGGCTTCGGCTCCCGCCGCCTCCAGCAGCGAGCCGGCGCCCCCAGCGGCTCGACCTCCTCCACCGTCGCCCTGGGAGCGGTGTACGGGCTCGCGGGATTCTGCGCGGGCCCCATCCTGGGCAGCATCCTCACCGTCGCCGCGCTCGGCGGCAGTCCACTGCGCGGCGGCTCCCTCCTGGTGGTCTACGCCCTGGGCATGGCCGCTCCCCTGTTCGTCCTCGCCCTTGCGGGGGACCGCTGGCGACTGGGCCGACGCGCTTGGCTGCGAGGACGAGGGTTCCGGCTCGGCCCCCTGCACCTCCACAGCACCTCCGTGATCGGCGGCCTGCTCTTCATGACGCTCGGCGCGGTCTTCCTGGCCTTCGACGGGACGTCCGCGCTCCCGTCGCCACTGGACGTGGACACCGAGTACGCATGGGAGCAGCGGGTCACCGCTCTCGCCGCCGCCGTCCCCGGGCACCTCGTCTGGGCCGCTCTGGCCGCCGCGGTGGCGGTGGGAGCCAGCGTCGTAATGATCAGGAGCAGCCGGGAGGACAGCCGCGACCGACGCTGACTCGCTCGCGGCGGCCCTTCTTGCCGGGCAGGCCCGGCTTCAGGCCGACATGTTCGCGTACCGGCGGCCGGGCCTGCTCAGCAGCCGGCACTCCTGAACAGCGAAGAGCGCAGGGGCGGGCCCTCGCGGCGTGAGCCGGCACGTACTCAGGGCCCGTCGAGGTGCGGAGGCGCGATGTGCGGGGCGCGGTGAGGCGTACGGAATCCGTACGCCGAGCCGCAGCCGCAGTGAACGTCTGACGGGTGGCTCACCTGTTGGGGGCGGTAACGCCCGGAGCAGTGTCGCTCGCTTCGGCGGGCGCCGCGAGGACGGTCCGCGCCGCGCGTTCGCCGGCGGCGAGGGCGCCTTCGATGTGTCCGGCGTACTCGGTGGCCGTCTCGGTCGACGCCCAGTGCAGGCGCCCGCCGAAGGCGGGCCGCTGGAAAAGACGGTCGCCGAAGAGCGAGTAGTCGGCAAGGCGCTGCACGGTGGACGGAGCGGTCCACCGTTCGGTGCTCCAGTTCTGCACGTGCAGGGCGACCGGGGAGCCGGCGGTCGGTCCGAAGAGCCGGGTGAGCTGGGCGGTGGCGGCCTGCTCGAAGCCGGGGCGGACGGTGCGGGCGTGCGCGAAGCCGAAGAGCGCGGCGGGTTCGCCACCGGGCCCGGACATGTCGTGGATCTCCTGGAGCGGTCCGGTCCTGCTGAACGCGGCACCCGCCAGCCCGTCCTGGCGCCAGAAGGCGCTCGGGTAGTGGGCGACGACCTTGACGGCGGCGCCCATCCACACCGGGGTGGCCCGGGCCAGGCGTGCGAGGTCGGCGGGGAGGGCGTCGTGGAAGTCGATGCGCTCCAGGGCCAGGGCCGGAGGAACGGCCAGGACGACGTGCCCGGCATGGAGGGTGCCGGGCGGAGTGAGCACATCGAGGCCGCCCTGGTCGGTCGGGTGGACGGCGGTGACGGGCGTGTCCAGCCGAAGAGAGCCGGTGGGCAGCGCGGCGGCGAGGGCGGCGGCGAGGCTCTGCGCCCCGGCGGCGAAGCGGTGGGCGGGGGCGTCGATCAGGTTGCCGGTGAGGCGGCGGATGCCGGTGGTCTCCTGGAGCATCGTGTCGCCGGCGAGGTGCTGCTCGAAGGTGGCGATGCCGCTGCGGACGGCCAGGGTCCGTACGCGTTCCTCGCCGTCCCAGAACCAGGTGGCTCCCAGATCGAGCGCCCGCCCCGAGTGCTCGACAGGGGTGGAGAGCAGGCGCCCGCCGACGCGGTCGCGGGCCTCCAGGACGACGACGTCGCGGCCGGCGGCGTGCAGAGCGGTGGCCGCGGTGAGTCCGGAGGCGCCGGCGCCGATCACGATGACGTCGTGGGTTTCCTGGTGGGGCATGTGTGGCTCCGTTCTGAGCAGGCTGTACCCCCGCGGTCGTCCGTGGTCGCGGCATCGGGTGGAGGGCAGGGTGGAGTGCCGCCCGCTGCGTGGCTGAGGAGCGCGGCGGGGCGAGGGGGGCGGGCTACGCGCTGCCGGCGTCGAGGACGATGCGCAAGCGGGGAGCCGCTGCGCGCAGCCGGGTGACGGCGTCGTCGGCCTTCTCCAGCGGCATCCGCTCGATCATCGGCCGGACACCCGTGGTGACGGCGAAGGCCATGGCCTCTTCCGTCTCGCGCGGGCTGCCGGTCAGGTGCCCGGTGAGGGTGTGGCCGTTCATGACCAGCCGGGCCGCCGGGACGGTCACGGATCCTGCGTCGACGCCGACGAGGGTGAGCTGCCCGTGTACGGCCAGGCCGGTGAGCAGCTCGTCCACGGGGGCGGTGGAGGAGGCGGTGCAGACGATGAGGTCGGCACCGCCGAGCTCGTCGAGGGCGGCTCCGGGCGGTTGGGCGTCGCTGTCGATGTAGTGGTGGGCGCCCAGGCCGCGTGCCTGCTGCTCGCGGTCACCGCCGCGGGCAACGGCGACGGTCTCGTACCCGAGCGCGGCCGCGAACTGGAGGGCGAGGTGTCCCAGGCCGCCGATCCCGAAGACGGCGACCCGTCCCCCGGCGCGGATGCCGGCCTTGCTGATCGCGTTGAAGGTCGTCACCCCGGCGCAGCCGAAGGGGGCGGCATCGAAGAGGTCGAGGCCGTCGGGGATGCGGGCGAGCGCGTCGGCGGGCACGGTCATGCTCTGCGCCCAGCCGCCCGGGTAGGACAGGCCGGGGATCTTCCGCTCGGCGCAGTGGACGACATCGCCGGTGCGACAGTGCGCGCAGTGTCCGCAACTTCCGCCGAACCAGCCGACGGCCACCCGGTCACCGGCCATCCAGCCCTCGACCCCGTCGCCGGTCCCGGCGATGACACCGGCGACCTCGTGGCCGGGGGTGACGGGGAAGACGGTGTCCTCGCCGGTGGCGACGGCCGTACCGATATCGGCGTTGCACACGCCGCTCGCCACCACCGACACGCGGACCCACCCGGCGGGAGGCGGGACCGTCTCGGCCACCACGGGGTGCAGAGGCCCGCGGGGCTCGGTCACGACCATGGTCACGGCGCTGTCCGACATGCTGCCTTCCGTTCCGGCGACGCTACTCATAGCTGCTGTTTATGCTGCATCAGTGGGACTCTCACCGTAGGCAGAGGAAATCCAGCCGGGTAGAGGACATCAGTGAATGGAGCGATAAGCCGTGGCTATGACAACAGACCGCCTGAATCTCGAAGGGCTCCGCTATGCGCAGGCGGTGGCGGAGACCAAGTCGTTCAGCGCCGCCGCACGCGCGTACGGGGTGACGCAGCCCGCGCTGTCGAACGGGATCGCCAAGCTGGAGGAGCGCCTGGGCGGCAAGCTGTTCGAGCGGTCGCCGCGCGGTGTGACGCAGACCGCGTTCGGCATCCGGATCCTGCCGCTGATCGAGCGGGCCCTGACCGCGCTCGACGCCGTCGGGGCGGAGGCCCGGCGCCTGACCGAATCCGGTGAGCAGAAGATCCGCATGGGCCTGTCACCGCTGATCGGCTCGCACCTGGTCGCCCGGGCGTTCAGCATGGTCCAGGACCTTCCCGCGCCGCGGGACCTCGTGCTGCGCGAGGCGAACATGCAGGAGCTGCGGGAATGCCTGCTGGCCGGCCGGCTCGACATCATCCTGATTCCGGCCGTGGCCGCGATGCCCCGATTCGAGCACCGGGTCATCGACGTCGAGCCGATCGTCGTCGTCACTCCCGACGCGGCGGAGGCGACCCCCGTCGAACTTACGGAGGCCGGCAAGGAGCAGTTCATCCTCGTCCCCGACACCTGCGGCCTGACCACCTTCACCACGCAACTGTTCCAGGCGCACGAGATGCCTCTGCACACCTATCCGGGCGAGGCCGCCAGCTACCGGGTCCTGGAGGACTGGACGAAGCTCGGCCTGGGCTCGGCCATCGTTCCCCGCTCCAAGCTCACCTCGCCCGACGTCTGCCACCGGCCCCTGCACGACCAGGGCCGCGAAGTGCAGATCTCCTTCGAAGCCGTCTGGAGCGCCGACTCCCCGCTCGCCGCGGACCTGCTCCGCCTCGCCGACAGCCTCGCGGCCGCCCGCCACTAGCGTCTGTCGTCACATGATCCTCGTCTGGTGGCAGTCCCTGGGGCCATATGCACTGCTTATAGCCTGATTCAATGTGGTCCCCTACCGGACCTTGCCGGACATGCCTAACGTGGCAGGCACGTCGCGGAACTCACCACTCCGCACCCTTCCTGCCTATCGAGAGAGGCATAACCATGGCGTATCTCCAGATCACACTGCCAGTGGACCCGGCCTACCGCGCCGCAGCCGCGGGCGTGTACGAGCAGTACAAGCAGCCGTTCCTCGACACCGTCCTCGGCGCCCTCAGTAAGGAACTCCTCGTCCGCGACGAGGACGTCCAGGTCCTCCACGGCTTCGGGACCACCGCCGACGCCGAGGCGTACCTGACCAGCGAGTTGTTCACCCGTGACGTCGTCGGCGGCCTGTCCCCGCTGCTGAAGGCCGACCAGGACGTACGCGTCTACGACACCGTCTGAGCCCCGGTGGTGCACGAACTCACCGCGCTGCTGCGCGAATACGACCGCGCCCGCGCCTACACCGACGATCTGTGGCGGGACCTCAGCCCGGACGAGGTGACCTGGCGCCCGCACGAGGACTCCAGCGCCGTCGGCTGGCACCTCGGCCACCAGGCCCACGTCGCCCACTTCATGATCCGCAACCTCACCGCGGCCGAGCCCAGCCCCGACCCGGACCTCGACGGACTCATGGACTCGGCGAACCCGGAGAAGTTCCGCGGCGCGCTGCCCACCGTCGAACGGCTCACAGCGTTCCGCGACACCGTCGCCGAACGCGTCCACGCCCGCATCGGCGACATCGCCGCCGGCAAGGTCGGCGCCCCCACCCAGCTGACCATCGTCGCCAACCACCTGCTGCTCGCGCTCATCAACCACGAGTACCAGCACGACCAGTGGATCAGCGAGGTCCGCGCCGACAACCTCGGCCACGCGCTGCCGCCCGACCCGGAGTCGGACTGGCTCAGCCGTGTCGACGGCTACCTGGTCTGCAACCCCTGCGCCTGACCGCCTGCACCTTCGCCCAGGCGAGGCCAGCGGCGATTCACCACCGGCAACGACCCGGTCTCAACGCGGGCCGGTGCCAAGTCAAGGAGCACCACGTGAGTGATGTGCGCGTGACCCCCTGGCAGGACGGCAGCTTCCCCGCGCCCTCGCCCGAACTCCTCGCGGGAATGAAGGCCCGCAGGCCGGGCGGTGAGCTGATCGGCATCGACCGTGTCCTGCTGAAGAGCTTCCCGCTCGCAACAGGATGGAACGGGCTGGGCAGGGGCCGCGCCGATTTCGACCTGCCGCTGACATGGTCTCGCGCTTCCTCGTGGCGCCGGCCATCCGACACTCCCGTGCGCGGGAGACCGTGAGCCGACCGAACACCGCGGCTACCGAGTCTGCCCCTGCCCCCTGACCACCCTCCCCCCTGCACGACACCACCTGAAACAGGAGCACCACATGTCCAGCACCACCCTCGACTTCACCGGCCAGAAGGTCATCGTCATCGGCGGCACCAGCGGCATGGGCCAGGCCGTCGCCCGCCACGTCCTCGACGCCGGCGGCACCGCCGTCGTCACCGGCCGCACCCAGTCCGGCGCCGACCAGGCGGCCACCGCCCTGTCCTCCCACGGCCAGGTCGTCGGCCTGGCCGCCGACCTCACCGACCCCGCGGCCGTCGACCGCCTGCGCACCACCCTCACCGAGGAGCACGCCGACGCCACCCTGCTGGTCAACGCCGCCGGCGTCTTCGCCCCCAAGCCGTTCCTGGAGCACACGGCCGCGGACTACGACCGCTACCAGGAGCTCAACCGCGCCTTCTTCTTCCTCACCCAGACTGTCGCCGCCAACATGATCGAGCGCGGCGCGAAGGGCGCCGTCGTCAACATCGGCTCGATGTGGGCCCACCAGGCCATCGCCGCCACCCCCTCCTCGGCGTACTCGATGGCCAAGGCCGCACTGCACTCCCTGACCCAGCACCTCGCGATGGAGCTCGCCCCGCACGGCATCCGCGCCAACGCCGTCGCCCCCGCCGTCGTGCGCACCCCGATCTACGAGGAGTTCATCCCCAAGGCGGAGATGGACTCCACGATGGACGGCTTCGACTCCTTCCACCCGATCGGCCGCACCGGCACCGCCGACGACGTCGCCGCCACCGTCGCCTTCCTTCTGTCGGACCGGACCGACTGGGTCACCGGCGCGATCTGGGACGTCGACGGCGGCGTCATGGCCGGACGCAACTGACCCACACAGACGGGGCGGCACTGGCTCCCGTGTCAGACACGGCGAAACGGTGCACCCTCTACGTTCACAAGGAACCCCACCCATGTCCGTCATCAACGACATCGACGTCCAGGCTTTCAAGGACACCACCGCCGCTGTCCGGGCCAACCCCCAGCTCGGCCAGGCCACGTTCTCCGTCAACGGCTCCTGGCAGGGCGGCTGCCGGCTTACCGCACGGACCGGCGCGCTGACCCAGGGCGGCGAGCGGGACGAAACACGCACCGCGCGATACGTGATGAGCAGCGACGAACCCACCGCACTGCTGGGCACCGACTCCGCCGTCTCACCCGCGGAGTACCTGCTGCAGGCACTCGCCGGCTGCTACACCGTCACCCTTGCCGCCCTCGCCTCAGCGCAGGGCGTCGAGCTCGAGGCGTACCGCCTGGAGCTGGAGGGCGACATCGACCTCCAGGGCTTCCTCGGCATCGACCCCACGGTCCGTCCCGGCCTTCAGCAGGTGCGCGTCCGCCTTGACGTCGACGCCCCGGGCACCTCCCGCGAGCGGCTCCAGGAACTCGTCTCTCTCGTCGAAAGCCGCTCACCCATCCGGGACACCCTGGTCAGCCCGGTCGACGTCGTCACCACACTCGCCTGAGCACAGGCCGGACCGCGCCACGACCCGCCCCTACGCCGCCTCGAAGAAGCGGGGGCGGGTCGCCGCCGTACACCCTTAGACGCCGCTTCCTTTGGAGTGATCGTTCGTTGAGCTGCGCCTGACGGACCTGGTTGAGCGGCTGGTACCGGATGAGTGGTGGGTGCTGTTCCGGCGGGTGGTGCCGCCGATATCGGTGAAGCGTCCAATGGCTCCCGGCAAGGGGATCCGCCGCCTCATTGCCCGTAAGGGCATCGAGTAGACCCAGCAGCTTGGGCGTCATCGCTGAGTGGTTGAGAGGACCGTGTCCTGGCCCGCCGGCTGTCGACGCCCGCACCGCCCGCTACGAGCGGAAGTCGGAACACGATCAACTGCCCGGGGGCCTCGCTCGTTGCGCTTGGTGGGCGTCACCTGATCGGGGCCCGGCCCGAAGAAGTTGGCGGCCGTTCTCCAGGTGACTGATCTCGGGCTGGGAGACCATGAGCCGCTCGACCACTTCGCTGCTCTTCAGCCCACTGGCCAGGCGCAGCCGAACCGGCGGAAAGCCGCACCCTGACATGTGTCAGGAGCGCCCGCCTTCGCACCACTCATACGATTCCGGCAGCTGATCGAAGGGTTGCATTTCGGAGAGGTGAGAACGCTGCAAAGCCTGGACGGGAATGGACAAGTACTCTGCCGGAACGGCATCTTCACAGACCTGACGTGCCGATGAACAGGTCTGCGAACCGCTCCCTCCGGACAGCGGTGCTCACAAGTCTTCTGCTGCTCCTGTCCACGGCCTGCGGCGAGGCCGCGAAAGGGGTACAGGAAGGCCCGGCTTACCCGACCAAGAAACAGCATGCACTCCTGTGGCAGGCACAGTCGATCCTGGTCGGGAAGTGCATGCGTGAGCGCGGGTATTTCTACGAGGTCGACAACGGCAAAAGCCTGCCCGCCCGAGACGGATTCCCTTTCGGTATCGAGAGCGTCGCCTGGGCCGAGAAGTACGGCTTCACGGACCCCGGCACCGTGCAGGAGGGGCGTGCCCGGACGGGAAATCCGAATCAGCGGTACTACGAGACACTGACCAAGGAGAAGCAGGCGCGCTACATGGCGGCGCTTTACGGTGGTCGCCGCGACCTCGTCTCGGTAGAACTCGACAACGGAGCAGTCGTGAGTGCGAGCCGACGAGGGTGTAGCGCCGCTGCGGAGCGGGAGTTGTACGGCGACTTCTCCCGGTGGTTCACGCACAGCACGGTGGCGAGCCAACTCAAGTCGTCGGCGCTGTCCGCTGCCATGAAGGATTCCGCCTATGTCAGGGCGACGCACGCCTGGGCCAGATGCGTGGCCGGCCTGGGTCATGAAGCCGACAGCCCTCAACAGCTCCGACAGTCGTTCGAAGAACGCAGGTCCGCCATGACGAAAGAGGACAGCGTCCGAATGGAGCGGACGCTCGCCGTCGCCGAGGCGACATGTGTTCGCCAGACAGAACTGGCACGCACAGGAAAGAAGCTGCACGAAGTCCACCTGAAGAGGGTGGAGAAAAAGAAGCAGGCCCTGTTCCACACCTACCGCAGCATGTGGAACGGGGCCTTGAAGAAGTCACAGAAGATCATTCCTGGAGAATGATCACTGGAAGGGATGCATTGTGCGATCACTCCGTAGGGCCGCGACCGCGGTGGCGATGGCCACTCTGGCGTTGACCGGTACGTCCGTGGCGGGTGCCGGCAGCGCGTCTGCGGACACCCCTCACTGCCCGTCCGGCTATTTCTGCGCCTTCGAGCACGTGAACTTCACGGGCACCGGTTACATGGCCGCAGGTTCCGACGCTTCCTGGCCCGAGTACATCAACCGCAAGGACTCTTCCTGGGCGAACGCCGGAATCACCGGTCCGGGCATTCCCGCCTGGGTCAAGGTCTACCCGCTCAACTTCCAGCTGGGCGCGTCCACCATCTGTCTCTCCCCCGGCCGGGAGGTCAGTCACCTGTCCTACGCCAACGACGGCGGCAGGTCGCACGGCTGGTACCACGGCTGCTGACTTTCCCGCCCCATGAAGTGGGTGTCCCCACTCCGAGCGACATACTCAACGGCCCCGGCCGACTGCGCTGAGCGGGGGCGCGCACGTGCCTGACCCGGCCGAGGCGGCCGGGTCAGGCACTGCACGAGCTTCAACGCGGCGTCCGCGAGGGCGTCGCGCGCCACCTGACCGGACATGGGCCGCGGAGCAGACCGGCCGCCGATGTGTCCCGGATCGGGCGAACGCGGTTCGCAGCTGCGCCTGTTCAGGTGGCCGCGCCCGTCAGCCCTACATCGGGACCGACAACCACGTAGCGGATGCTGCGGGCGGAACACGCTGTGACAGCCGCACCTCCCGCCGGAACCGAGTACGGAACTCGTCGTCCGCGGCCTGCGCCGGATGCACGACCTTGCCCGTAAGGGCATCGCGCAGACCCAGCAGCTCGGGCGTCATCGCTGGGTGGTCGAGAGGACCGTGTCCTGGCCCGCCGGCTGTCGACGCCCAGCACCGCCGCTACGAGCGGAAGTCGGGACACTTCCTGGCCCGAACGGCGTCTCAAGACGGTCGCCCTCCAGGTGAGGGTCGCCCGCTTTCCGCGGGACTCATGGCCCTCCGGAAGGGCCGGGAGCCGGCACTCGGCCCGGCCCCCGGCCCCTCCTCCCCCGCAGCCGCTCAGGCGACCGCCGCCGTGTCCCGCGTGTCGTGGTGGATCGGTGTTCCCGTGTCCGTCAGCGGGACGCCCGTGCCGCCCCGGCGGGCCGCGACGATCTCCGCGGCGATGGACAGGGCCGTCTCCTCCGGTGTGCGCGCGCCGAGGTCGAGGCCGATCGGCGACCTGAGGCGGGCCAGGTCCCGTTCGCTCACGCCCGCCTCACGCAGCCGCCGCTCGCGGTCGGCATGGGTGCGGCGCGAGCCCATCGCGCCCACGAACGCCACCGGCAGCCCCAGGGCCACCTCCAGCAGCGGCACGTCGAACTTCGCGTCGTGAGTGAGCACGCACAGCACCGTGCGGGCGTCGGTCGCGGTGCTCCGCAGATAGCGGTGCGGCCAGTCGACCACGATCTCGTCGGCCTCCGGGAAGCGGGCCCGGGTGGCGAAGACCGGCCGGGCGTCGCAGACCGTGACGTGGTGGCCGAGGAACTTGCCCACCCGCACCAGCGCCGCCGCGAAGTCGATCGCGCCGAAGACGATCATGCGGGGCGGCGGCACCGACGACTCCACCAGCAGGGTCAGCCCGCCCGGGCAGTACGACCCGTCCGCCGCGAGGGCGACCGTGCCGGTGCGTCCGGCGTCCAGCAGGGCCCCGGCCTCCCCTGCCGCCGCCCGGTCCAGCTCCGGGAGCCCGCCGAGGCCGCCCTCGTACGTCCCGTCCGGGCGGACGAGGAGCGCGCCGCCGAGGAGATCCGCCGGGCCCTCGACGACCCGGGCGAGTGCGGTCGGACCGCCCTGGACGACCGAGGACAGCGCCGTCCGCAGCACCTGCCGGACGGGGGCCTGCGCGCCGACCGGGGTCACCATGATGTCGATGACCCCGCCGCAGGTCAGGCCCACCGCGAAGGCGTCCTCGTCGCTGTAGCCGAACCGCTCGACGCGGGTCAGGCCGTCTTCGAGGGCCCGGCCGCACAGCTCGTACACCGCGCCCTCCACGCAGCCGCCGGAGACCGAGCCGATCGCCGTGCCCTCACTGTCGACGGCGAGGGCGGCGCCGGGGCCGCGCGGTGCGCTGCCGCCCACGGACACCACCGTGGCCACCGCGAAGGCGCGGCCCTCGGTCAGCCAGCGGTGCAGCTCACCGGCGATGTCAAACACCGGGGCCTCCCGCCTCCAGGACCCGGTCCGGGCGGATGGGCAGGTGGCGGTGGCGCACCCCGGTCGCGTGCCAGACCGCGTTGGCGACGGCCGCCGCGGCGCCCACGATGCCGACCTCGCCGATGCCCTTGATGCCGACCGGGTCGTCGGGGTCCGGGTCGTCCACCCAGTCCGCCTCGACCAGCGGCACGTCGGCGTGTGTCGCGACGTGGTATCCGGCCAGGTCGGGGCCGTAGAGGCCGCCCGAGGCACGGTCGCGGACCGCCTCCTCGTGCAGGGCCATGGAGATGCCCCAGACCATGCCGCCGGTGAGCTGGCCGCGTGCGGTGAGCGGGTTGACGATCCGGCCCGCCGCGAAGATGCCCAGCATCCGGCGCACCCGCACCTCGCCGGTGGTGACGTCCACGGCGACCTCGGCGAACTGCGCCCCGTAGGAGTGCCGTTCCTTCTGCGCGAGGGCGCCGATGGCGGCGGTGGTGTCGGAGCGCACCGTGATGCCCTCCGGCGGCACGGTGCCCGACGGGACGAGCCGGTCCCGCAGTTCCTCGGCGGCGGCCGTGACCGCCCAGGACCAGGAGCGTGTGCCCATGGAGCCGCCCGCGATCCCCGCCGGGCCGAAGTCGCTGTCGCCGATCCGCACCCGGACCCGGCCGGGGGCCACACCGAGGGCGTCGGCGGCGACCAGGGTGAGCGCGGTACGGGCCCCGGTGCCGATGTCGGCCGCCGCGATGCGCACCGTGAAGGTGCCGTCCGCCTCGGCGGTCACCGCGGCCGTCGACGGGAGGGCGCCCGCCGGGAAGGACGCCGCGGCCGTGCCGGTGCCGAGCAGCCAGCGCCCCTCGCGGCGCACCCCGGGGCGCGGGTCGCGGTCGGCCCAGCCGAAGCGCCGGGCGCCCTCGCGGAAGCAGGCGGCGAGGTTGCGGCCGGCGAACGGCAGCCCGGAGACGGGGCCCACCTCGGGCTCGTTGCGCAGCCGCAGTTCGATCGGGTCGAGTCCGCACCGCTCGGCCAGTTCGTCGAGCGCCGCCTCCAGCGCGAACGACCCGGGCGCCTCGCCCGGACCGCGCATCCACGTCGGGGACGGCACGTCGAGCCGTACGACCTCGTTCGCGGTGCGGTGGGCGTCGGCGTCGTACATCACGCGTGCCACGCCGGCGCTCGGCTCGACGAACTCCCAGATCGTCGAGGTCCGGCTCAGCGAGCGGTGGTCCAGGGCGCGCAGCCGGCCGTCGGGGCCGGCGCCGAGCCGGACGCGCTGGGTGGTGGGGCTGCGGTAGCCGGTGAGCGAGAACATCTGACGGCGGGTCAGGACGACGCGGACCGGGCGTCGCAGGACGGTCGCGGCCATCACGGCGGACACCTGGTGGGCCCGGATGCCCTTGCTGCCGAAGCCGCCGCCGACGTGCTCGGAGCGCACCCGCACCGCGGAGGCGTCCAGGGAGAACATCCGGGCGAGTTCGTCGGCGACCCAGGTCGTGCCCTGGTTGGAGTCGACGACCTCGAGCCGGCCGCCGTCCCACCGGGCGGTCGCCGCGTGCGGCTCCATCATGGCGTGGTGTTCCTCGGGCGTGGTGTACTCCACGTCCACCACGTGGGCGGAGGCGGCGAGTTCGGCCTCCAGGTCGCCCTTCTGCGTCACCCCGGGCATGTGCCCGTCCACCGGGTAGGCGTCCGGGCGGTCGGCGGCGAGTTCGATGTCGTGCGGCTCCCGCTCGTAGGTGACGACGAGCGCCTCGGCGGCCTCCCGGGCCTGCTCGGGCGTCTCGGCGACGACGAGCGCGACGGGCCATCCGGCGTGCGGGACGCGGTCGTTCTGGAAGACCGCGCACGTCGGGTCCGGCGGTACGCCCATACTGCCTATGTAGTCGGTGTGCAGGCGCGGGGCGTTGCCGTGGTGCAGGACGGTCAGCACGCCCGGCATGTCGAGCACGGGGGCGGTCTCGACGGAGAGGATCCTGCCGCGGGCGACCCCGGACAGCACCAGCCAGCCGTGGGCGAGGCCGGCGAAGGGGATCTCGCCGGCGTAGCGGGCGGCGCCGGTGACCTTGTCGCGGCCCTCGACGCGGGTGTGGGCGGTGCCGACGGCGCCCGTCGCCGTGGCCCGGCCGGTGGTGGCGGTGGTCATCGGGCGGCCTCCTCGGCGAGTTCGGAGAGCACGGCCACCACGAGGTTGCGCATGAGTGTCACCTTGTATCCGTTGTGGGGCAGCGGCCTGGCGGCCGCGAGTTCGGCGTCCGCCGCCGCGGCGAAGTTCTCGGCGGTGGCCGGGGCGCCGGTCAGCACGCGTTCGGCGGCGCGGGCCCGCCAGGGCCGGGACGCGACCGCTCCGAAGGCGAGGCGGGCGTCGCGCACGACTCCGCCGGAGACGTCGAGGGCGGCGGCGACCGAGCCGATCGCGAAGGCGTAGGAGGCGCGTTCGCGGACCTTGCGGTAGCGCGAGCGCGCGGCGACCGGGGCCGGCGGCAGGGTGACGCCGGTGATCAGCGCGCCGGGCGGCAGGGCGGTCTCCCGGTGCGGGGTGTCCCGCACGGGGAGGTAGAAGTCGGCCAGCGGCACCTCCCCCGGCCCGTCGGCGGTCTCGTAGGAGACGACGGCGTCGAAGGCGGTCAGCGCCACCCCCATGTCGGAGGGGTGGACGGCCACGCAGTGGTCGGAGGCGCCCAGGACGGCGTGGTTGTGGTGCTCCCCGGTGACGGCGGAACAGCCGCTGCCGGGCTCCCGCTTGTTGCAGGGCCGGGTGAGGTCGGTGAAGTAACCGCAGCGGGTGCGCTGGAGCAGGTTGCCGCCGACGGTGGCCATGTTGCGCAACTGTCCGGAGGCGCCGGCGAGCACGGCCTGGGTGAGGGCCGGGTAGCGGCGGCGGACCTCGGGGTGCGCGGCGAGGTCGCTGTTGGTGACGGTGGCGCCGATGCGCAGTCCGCCGTCGTCGGCCGGCTCGATCCGGTCGAGCGGGAGGGAGCGGACGTCGACGAGCCGGGCCGGGCGCTCCACGCCGGTCTTCATCAGGTCGACGAGGTTGGTGCCGCCGCCGAGGTAGCGGGCGTCGGGGTCGGCGCCGAGCAGGGCCACCGCGCCGGCGACGTCGTCGGCGCGCCGGTAGTCGAACTCCCTCATGCGGCGGCTCCCTCGGTCTCGGTGCGGGTCTCGGCGGCGGCGCGGGCGACCGCCTGGGCGATCTGCGCGTAGGCGCCGCAGCGGCACAGGTTGCCGCTCATGCGTTCCTTGATCTCCTCGGGTGTCAGGGGCGGGGGCCCCGCCTCGGGGCGTACGTCCTCGGTGACGGCGCTGGGCCAGCCCGCGGCGTGCTCCTCGATGACGCCGATGGCCGAACAGATCTGGCCGGGGGTGCAGTAGCCGCACTGGAAGCCGTCCAGGTCGAGGAAGGCCTGCTGCACCGGGTGCAGCCGGTCCCCCTCGGCCATGCCCTCCACGGTGGTGATCTCGCGTTCGTCGGACGCGACGGCCAGTTGCAGGCAGGACACGGTGCGGCGGCCGTCGACCAGGACCGTGCAGGCGCCGCACTGTCCCTGGTCGCAGCCCTTCTTGGTGCCGGTGAGGTCGAGCCGCTCGCGCAGGGCGTCGAGCAGGGTGGTGCGGTGGTCGACGGACAGCGTGTGCTTCTCGCCGTTGATGTTCAGGGTGACGCTGCTGGACGTCGAGGGGGCCATGAGCAGCCTTCTTTCACGGATCTGGAAGGCGGACGAATCGGTTGATGTGGGGGGTGAGCTGTACGGAACGGGGAGCGTTCGGGAACATGTGGGGTGCGGGAGGGTGGGGGACCGGCCGGGCACGGCGTGCCGAAGGGCCGCCCCACGCCGTCCGTGTCCGCCGATACGATCGGAACGAACGAAGCGGACAGCTGTCCGTTACCCGCACGAACGTAGTGGACAGCTGTCCGGTTAGCAAGGACGGGTTTCGGCCAAGACCCGTGTGAGGAGGACGAGTGGGGCACCAGAAGGAAGCACCCCAGCGCGCCGACGCGCAGCGCAACCGCGAGCGCATCCTGGAGGTGGCCCTGGCCGAACTCACGCGCTCGGCGGACACCCCGCTGAGCGTGATCGCGAAGAAGGCGTGCGTCGGACAGGGCACGTTCTACCGGAACTTCCCCAACCGCGAGGCGCTGGTCCTGGAGATCTACCGGTACGAGATGCGCCAGGTCGCCGACAGCGCGGCGCACCTGCTGCGCACCCGGGAGCCCGACCGCGCGCTGCGCGAGTGGATGGACCGGCTGGCCCGGTTCGCCATGGCCAAGGCCGGGCTCGCCGACGCCATCCGGCAGGTGACCAGCGGGCCGGGGAGCCCCGACAAACCGGGACACAGCCCCGTGACCGACGCGGCCGACATGCTGCTGCGCGCCTGCGAGGAGGCCGGACTCATCCGCCCGGGGGTGACCGGGGAGGACTTCTTCCTCGCCATCGGCGGCCTCTGGCAGATCGACCCGTCCGGCGACTGGCAGCCGCGCGCCACCCGGCTGCTGGACCTGATCATGGACGGTCTGCGCGCGGGGGCACCCGGACCCTAGGGGCGCGGCGGGTGTCCACCGGCCCCACGCGCGGCCGGCGCCGCCGGGGCAAAGGGCCCCCGGGGCCTCACGCGACCGCCGTCGGGGCCAGTTCCCGCAGTTCGCGCAGGGCGGCCGCCACCGCCGGGCGGGCGTGGCCGCCGCCCCGGGTGCAGGTCAGCAGTCTGCGGTGCGGGTCGCCCGTGCAGCGGACCCGGGTGATCGGCAGGTCCGGGGTCAGATGGGCCAGGCGCGGGATCAGGGCGACCCCGAGTCCGTGGGCGACGAGATGGGCGGTGACGTTCCAGTCGAGGGCGTGGTGGACGATGTCCGGGGCGAAGCCGGAGGCGCCGCACGCGGCCATCACATGCGGCCGGCAGGGGCTCTCCGGTACCGGCGCGATCCACGGCTCGCGGGCCGCCTCGGCGAGGTCGACGCGCACGCGCCCTGCCAGCGGATGCCCCGTCGGGACCACCAGGTCGAACGGGTCGTCCAGCAGGGGCTGCTGGTCGAAGCGCTCGTCGCTCAGCGGCGGGTTGAGCGGGGTGGACTCCACCACGGCCAGATCGGTGGACCCCTCGAAGAGCAGGTCGAAGCTCCGCGGCACCCCGGCCTCCGCGATCCGCACCGACAGCCGCGGATGACGCTCGCCCAGCCGGGCGGCCATCGGCGCCAGCAGCACCGAGATCGCCACCGGGAACCCTGTGACGTGCAGCACCCCCGCCGGGGCGTCACGGTCGGCGCGCAGGTCCAACTCCGCCTGCTCCCAACGCGCCTGGATCGCGTCCGCATGGGCCAGCAGGCTCTCCGCGGCCGGGGTCAGCCGGACCCCGCGCCCCTGCGGCTCCAGCAGGTCGACGTCCAGGTCACGGGCGAGCTGGCGGATCTGCTGGGAGGCGGCGGACGGAGTGAAGTGCAGGGCGCGGGCGGCCGCGGTGACCGTGCCGTAGTGGGCGACCGCCCTGAGGACGTGCAGCCGGCGCAGGTCAATCATGAAGTCCACGCTTCACGGTGGTGTGCACAAAGTCAACCTGGACGTGTACGGAGCGGACGACGCACCCTTGCTGGTGTCGCGACGTTCGACAACCCGACGTACCAGCAAGCGAGGAGTCATCATGACCAGCACGACCGGCGCCGCGGGCACCACCGGCACCTTCTGCCCGTACTGCGGGTGGCCGGACGACGCCGAGCCGTTCCAGGTGGTCTCCCGGCACGGCACCGCGGCGGGCAGCACGGTGTGGACCCGCTGCGGCTGCGGCTCGTTGCAGGTCCGTGCCGTCGACGAGCGCGGCGCCCGTATCGTCTCCCGCAGCCGGCCCGCCGACCTCCCGTACAGCCGGGCCGGCCAGTGAGCGCGGACGGGGCCGTCGACCGGCGGCCGGCCCCGCCGTTCTGATCGAGGCCGGCAGACAGGAGGCAGGGACGTGCGCGAACTCCCTTTGTCCGGGGTGACGGTGGTCAGCGTGGAGCAGGCGGTGGCCGCGCCCTACGCCACCCGGCAGCTGGCCGATCTCGGCGCCCGCGTGATCAAGGTGGAGCGGCCGGGCGAGGGGGACTTCGCCCGGCGCTACGACACGACCGTCCACGGGCACTCCAGCTACTTCGTGTGGATCAACCGCTCCAAGGAGTCCCTCACGCTCGACCTGAAGGACCCCAGGGGCCTCGCCATCCTGCACCGGCTCCTCCGGGACGCCGACGTGTTCGTGCAGAACCTCGCGCCGGGCGCCGCCCGCCGTCTCGGTCTGGACAACGACGCGCTCACCCGCCGCCACCCCCGGCTCATCCCGTGCACGATCTCCGGCTACGGCACGAGCGGCCCGTGGGCGGACCGCAAGGCCTACGACCTGCTGATGCAGTGCCAGACGGGTCTGGTGTCGCTGACCGGGACCGCCGAGGCGACCGCGCGCACCGGGATCTCCGTCGCCGACATCGCGGCCGGGATGTACGCGTACAGCGGGGTGCTCACCGCCCTCTACACCCGCGCGACCAGGGGCACGGCCCACGCCGTGGAGGTGTCCCTGTTCGAGGCGCTGGCCGAGTGGATGGGCCAGCCCGCCTACTACACCCGGCACGGCGGCGAACAGCCCCCGCGCCTGGGCACCCGGCACGCCACGATCGCCCCCTACGGGACCTACGGCACGGCCGACGGCCGCGAGGTGCTGTTCTCCGTCCAGAACGAGCGCGAGTGGGCGGTGCTGTGCGCGGAGTTCCTGGGCCGGCCCGAGCTGACGGACGATCCACGCTTCGCCACGGGTTCCGACCGCGTGACCCACCGGGAGGAGCTGGACGCGATCATCGCCGCCCGCTGCGCCCGCGACAGCGCCGAGGAGCTGCTCGGGGACCTGGAGGCGATCGGCATCGCGTGCGCCGGCGTCAACGACGTCGCCGCCTTCCTCGACCATCCGGTGCTCGCCGCCCGCGGCCGCTGGCGCGAGGTGGCGGTGCCCGGCGCGACCGTGGAGGCGCTGCTGCCGCCCGCCGACCTGGCGGGCCTGACCGCGCGCATGGACCCGGTGCCGGCGGTGGGCGAGCACACCGAGGCGATCCTGACGGAACTGGGCCACTCCCCCGAGGACATCGGGACCCTGCGCGCGGACCGCGTCGTCTGAGACCTCGCCCCCACGCCCGCCCCCGCGCCCACGCCCGCCCCCGCGCCCACGCCTGCCGCCGCGCCTACGCCTGCCGCTGGTGCAGCGCCTCCAGGACGTCCTCGTCGGTGAGCTGGTCGAACTCCTCGTACCACTGGCCCACGGCCATGAACGCGGCCGGCTCGTAGAGGCACACCACCTCGTCGGCCTCGCCCCGCATCAGCGCGGCGGCCTCCGGCGAGGCGACCGGGGCGGCCAGCACGAGCCGGCCGGGGGCCCGCGCGCGCAGGGCGCGCAGGGCGGCGCGGGCGGTGGAGCCGGTCGCCAGTCCGTCGTCGACGACGACCACGGTCCGTCCGCGCACTTCGGGAGCGGGCCGGCCCCGGCGGTAGAGCTCCTCGCGGCGGCGCAGTTCGGCGCGTTCGCGCTCGACGACGGGCGCGAGGTCGGCCTCGTCCAGGCCCAGCCGGAACAGCGCGTCCCGGTCGAACACCGGAACGCCGTCACCGGCCATCGCGCCGACGCCGAACTCCTCGTGGAAGGGGGCGCCGATCTTCCGTACGACCAGGACGTCGAGGGGGGCGGCCAGCACCCGGGCGACCTCGGCGGCGACGGCGACACCGCCGCGGGGCAGTGCCAGCACGACCGGGTCGGGCAGGGCGCCCTCGTCCCGCCGCTCCCGCAGCCGCTCGGCCAGTTCCCGGCCGGCCTGCCGGCGATCACGGAACCGCATGGCGGATGCACTCCCTCCGCGCCGAGGACGGCGCCTGAGGCACCTGGTCGGCACCCGCGTACCCGCTTCCCGTCGCTCGAAGCGCCCGCCGCCCGGCATGGTCGGGCGGGTGTCGGGCAGGCGTGGTGCATGGTCGGTGACACGGGCGACTACGGGCAGGCGCGGCGGGCGGAGAGCGGGCACCGGGCGGTGGCGCAGGAGGACGAGGTCCGGATCGAGGCGTGGGCGGCGAGCCGGGAGAACTGTCTGGCGGAGGCGGTGGTGGCGATGGTGGAGTGCTTCGCCGACGTCTCCGGGGTGCGGCCGACGGGTGCCGGCCGCATCCGGCTGTACGAGGCCAGCGACGACGATCTGCTGGCCTGTCTGCTGGACGAGGTCCTGTACCGGCTCCAGGAGGACGGGCAGGTGCCGGTCGACGTCGAGGCGGACGAGGCCGCGGGCGGACTCGACGTGCGGCTGGCGGTCGCGCGGCTGGACGACGTACGGGTCACCGGGCCGGTGCCGACGGCCGTGGCCTGGGAGGAACTGCGCATCGGGCCGGGCCCTTACGGCTGGTCCTGCGCGGTCACGGTCGACGGCTGAGGCACCGCATGGCCGGGGTGGCGCGGGGGTACTCCGGGCCACATGACCGGCATCGACATCGGCAGTGACGCCTTCAACGACCACGCCTTCCTCGCGCGCCGGCACGCGTACGAGGGGGCCAACGTGTCCCCGCCGCTGGAGTGGAGCGGTGTACCGGACGACGCGTCGGAACTGGTGCTCCTCTGCGAGGACCCGGACGCGCCGTCGGGCAGCTTCGTGCACTGGATCGTGGTGGGGATCGACCCGCGCAGCGGCGGGGTGGGGGCGGGGCAGACCCCTCCGCGCGGGACCGAACTCGTCAACGGCTACGGCGAACGGGGCTGGGGCGGTCCCCATCCGCCGCCGGGGGACGACGCGCACCACTACCTGTTCCGGCTGTACGCCCTCTCCGGGCCGTGCGTGCTGCCCGACGCGCCCCGTGCGCGGCAGGTGCACGAGGCGGTCGAGGAGAAGCAGCTGGCGAGCGGCACGCTGGTGGGGCTCTACCAACGCTGACCGGCGGCCCGGTGTTCAGTGGGTGGGGTCCGCCCTGCTGATGTCCGCCAGGGCCGAGTGCGGGTCCTCCGTGGCGGCGAGGTCGCCGAGGCTGACCATGCCCACGGGGCAGCCGCCGTGTTCGACCACGGGGAGCCGGCGGACCGCGTACCGCCGCATCAGCTCGACGGCGTGGTCGGTGGTGTCCTCGGGGTCGAGCGTCACCAGCGGCGGGCGCGTGCACAGCGAACCGACCGTCGTGGCCTCGGGGTCGCTGCCCTCGGCGACGGCCCGCAGCACGATGTCGCGGTCGGTGAGCACCCCGAACAGGTCGCAGTCGTACGCCACGAGGACGTCGCCGATGTCCTGCTCGCGCATCAGGCGCGCCGCCCGCGCCACCGAGGTCATGGGCTCCACGGACGCGGTGTCCGACGACATCACGTCCCGTATGCGCCGGGTCATGGGCACCTCCCGGTCGTGGGTCGGCCTGGATTCCCCCGTGACCGCCGCGTAGCCCGCTGCGCGGCGGGTAAACCGGCCACGCCGGCCGGTTGCGCGCGCCCGGCCGTCCGCGGTTTGCCCGGCCGGTCCGTCACCCGCTTGGATGTGCCGGTCGCCGGCGGCCGGCGGCGGGGTACGGGGGCGGGCGGGACATGGTGGCGGGACGGACGCCGGGGCGGTTCGGGTGGCTGTGGGCGGCGTACGGGGTCAGCACGTTCGGCACCAGGTTCGCGTTCGACGCGTTCGCGCTGGTCGCGGTGCTGGTGCTGGACGCCCACCCGGTCGAGGTGTCGCTGCTGGCGGCGGTGGGACCGGCGGTCGGCGCGGTGCTCTCGGTGCCGCTCGGGCCGTGGGTGGAGTTCCGCCGCAAGCGCCCGGTGATGATCGCGACGGACCTCCTGCGGTGCGCGGTCCTGCTCAGCGTTCCGGCCGCGTACGCCCTCGGCGCGCTCACCGTGGCGCAGCTGCTGGTCGTGTCGGTCGTGGTCGCGGCGGCCGACATCACCTTCCACGCGGCCGTCGGGGCGTACCTCAAGGAGATCGTGCCGAAGGAGGAACTGCTCGTCGCCAACGGGCGGTTCGAGGCGACGACGTGGACGGCGACGATGCTGGGGCCGCCGCTCGGCGGGGCGGCGATCGGATGGCTGGGCCCGATGACGACGGTGGTGGCCGACGCGGTGAGCCATCTGCTGTCGGCGGGTGCGCTCGGCGCGGCCGGCGGTGAGGACCGCCGCCCGGTGCGTCCCGTGCCTCGCGTGCCTCCCGCGCCTCCCGGCAGGGGTGCGCGGCTGCGGGCGGGCGACCTCCTCGACGGGTGGCGGTACATCCTCGCCAGTCCGGCGCTGCGGCCGCTTTTCCTCAACACGGTCCTGGTGAGCGGGCTGATCATGGCGTCCTCGCCGCTGCTGGTCGTGCTGATGGTGGGCCCGCTCGGGTTCGCGCCCTGGCAGTACGGGCTCGCCTTCGCGGTGCCCTGCGTCGGCGGGCTGATCGGCTCCCGGCTGTCCCGCCGGCTGGTGGTGCGGTTCGGGTCGCAGCGGGTGCTGCGGGTCGCGGGGACCCTGCGGGCGTGCTGGTCGCTGGGACTTGCGTTCATCGGGCCGGGCACGGCGGGGCTGGTGCTCGTCATGGTGATCGAGTTCGGGCTGATCACCTGCATGGGCGTGTTCAACCCGGTGTTCGCCACCCGGCGGCTGGCACGCACTCCGGCGGACCGCGTGGTGCGGACGCTGTCCGCGTGGTCGGCGACGAGCAAGGCCGTCGTCGCCGCGCTGACCGCCCTGTGGGGGCTGCTGGCCGCCCTCACCGGCCCGCGGACCGCGATCGGTGTCGCCGGTGTCCTGCTGCTGGCCACACCGCTGCTGCTCCCCCGGCACGACCACGACGGCGGGCACCCGCACGAACCGGAACCCGCGCCGCTGCGCGCCGAGGAAGCCTGAACGGCCGGGGCGGGATTGGCCGCCCCGGCCGCCTTCCCGCGCCAGTCCTCTCCGGGTGCGCGTACCGGACGACCTGGCGGCGCTGCACTACCTGCAACCCCTCTACGACGAGCCCGAGTTCGTCGTCCACACCGTGTGGCGGCAGTTTGCGGGCTGGTACGACGGCAACCCGGCCCACCTCAAGCCGGCCACCGACGAGCAGCTCGCGGCCGAACTGGCAGCCCTGAGCGGAGGCGCTCAGGTCCTCGCCGACCGGGCACTGGAGCTCGCGCGTGCCGGCTCGCACCGTCTGGCGTGCCATCTCGCCCAACTCGCCGGAGACGCCGCCCCCGCGGACACCACCGTTCACACTGCCCGTGCCGAGGTCTACGCACTACGTGCCGCTCAGGAACGCAGCATCATGTCGACCGGCATCTTCACCTGGGCCGAGGCTGAATCACGAGGTGTGATCGCCGGCACCGACGCCACGACCGAACTCACCTCGGCGATGCCGACCCTCTGAACCCACGGCGTCACCCGACCGACTCAGGCGTCCCCGTCATCCTTATCGCGGTCCTGCAAGAGGGCCACTGGCCTCCGGGCCGGCATGACTGTTGCCCCCCGTCGACGGGATGACACCTGGGGGGTGGTGTCACCGGGTCCGAGGGGTGCCGTCGGAGACGCTGATCAGAGGTCCGACCACCGCCCGGCCGGGCGCAATGCCCGGCCGTCCGCGGGCGGCAGGTCTGCATGACGTGGATGCGCGAGAACGGCCCCCGAGCTCGGGGCCGGCACGCATCGACGCGTGTGGGGGCACCGTGATCGGCATCAACGACGTGGGCGTCTTCCCGGGGCCGGACGTCGGCTAGCAGGCGCATCACGGCCACGGCCTGACCCCGGCCGGCAAGAAGGTCTTCGACAAGTAGCTGCCCAACAGCGAACCGAAGCTGCGGGCCGTCTTCGCCAAGCTCACCGCCAAGTTCGGCACCGTGCTGGTGGTCGTGGACCAGCCCGCGTCCATCGGCGCCCTCCCACTGACCGTCGCCCGGGACGCCGGCTGCCAGGTCGCCCACCTGCCCGGACTGGCGATGCGTCCCGTCGCCGGCGAAATCGCCGGCCGCCGTTCACGAACAGCGCCGGGCCCTGGAAACCCGGATCGAGGCCCTGCTGGAGGCCCACCCTCTTTCCCAGGTCCTGCCCCCGATGCCCGGCATCGGCGTCAGGACCGCCGCACTCCCACCCAGGCCCTCCTCCGCCTCGCCCGCCACCGCGTCGGCGTCTTGTTCGCCATGCTCCGCGACGGGACTTTCCACGAGCCGAGGAGCCCCCGACTCGCTTGACGAAGGACAGAGAGGCACCCCCCGGCGCTCGGTGGGGTAGGTCACGGGGTGCTGTCAGGGCCCGGCGGCCGGGTCCGGGGTGACGACACGGGGAGAACGACCGTGACGGTGGTTCCGCCACCGGGGGGTGAAGTGATCTCCACGGTTCCGTGATGGGCGTGTACCACGGCTCGGACGATCGGCAGGCCGAGGCCCGATCCGCCGCGGGCCCGGCTGCGGCTGGCCTCGGCCCGCCAGAAGCGGTCGAACACCCGGCTCAGGTCCCGCGGCGCGATCCCCGGTCCGTCGTCGGTCACGCGCACGACGGCCGCGCCGTCCGCCTCTTCCAGGCAGACGTCGACCGTGGTGCCGTCCGGGGTGTGCTGGATGGCGTTGCCGATCAGGTTGTTGAGGATCTGCTGCAGCCGGGGGGCGTCCCCGGTCACGTGGACGAGGACGGGGGCATGCAGCCGGACGGGGCGGTCCGGGGCGACGACCCGGGCGTCCTGTACCACGTCGGTGGCCAGCCGGCGCAGGTCCACCTGGTCGGACTCCAGGGGACGGCCGGCATCCAGCCGGGCGAGCAGGGACAGTTCCTCGACGAGCAGACGCATGCGGCCGACCTCGCCGTCCACCCGTTCCAGTGCCCGGTCGAGGTCGGCGGGCGCGGTCAGGCCGCCCTGGTGATAGAGGTCGAGCCATCCGGAGATGGTCGACAGTGGGGTACGCAGTTCGTGCGAGGCGTCGGCGGCGAAGCTTCTGATGTGGTCCTCCGCGCGGGTCTGGACGTCGAAGGCGTCGTTGACCGCGACGGCGAGACGGTCGGTCTCGCTGTGTCTGCCGTAGGTGGGCAACCGTTCCTCACGGGCCCCGGAGGCGATCGCGTCGGCGGCGTCCGCCATCCGTTTCAGCGGCCGCAGACCGAACTCCAGTATCAGCAGAGCGGTGACGGAGGCCACGACGAGGGTGATCGCGACGCTGCCGGCCTGGCGGGAGATGAAGTCCGCTACGGTCACCCGGTCGATGTCCGTGCGGACGGTCAGGATGACGGCGGACGCTCGCACTTCCCCGGCCGGGGTGATGACGGTCAGGCCGCTGGTCGGGATGCGCCGGACGATCAGGTCGGGCACGGACGGGTGGTCCTTGAACGTGACGACCTGGTCGAGCCGGTCGGCGGTCAGGCCGTTGATCGCGTCCGGTACCCCGTCACCGGCCTGCTCGGCGACCTCCCCGTCGGGGCCGATGACGGTGATGCCGAGGACCGGTGCGACCAGGGCGGCGATCTGGCTGCTTCGGACCGTGCGCGGCTCATGGGCGAACGTCTCGTGCATGCGGTCGCCGGCGTCCCTCAGGGCGCTCTCGGCCCGATGGTCCAGGTAGGCGCGCAGGGTCAGGGCGCTGGCGATCGAGTTGCCGACAAGTCCTGCGGCCAGCAGCACGAGGACACCGGCCAGGATCCGGGCACGGATGGTGACCGGCCGGGGCGGGCGCAGCGCGGCGAGACGTGGCAGCTTCATGTGGTGGTGCGGCGCAGGCTGTAGCCGATGCCGCGGACCGTGTGGATCAGAGGCTCGCGGCCGTGGTCGAGTTTGCGGCGCAGGTTGGACACGAAGCGCTCCACGACGCCGGAGTCGCCGCCGAAGTCGTACTGCCAGACCGCTTCCAGGATCTGGGAGCGAGTCATGACGTGGTCGGGGTGGGAGAGCAGATAGTGCAGCAGCCGGTACTCGGTGGGCGACAGGTCGATCGCGTCACCGCCGCGGTGGACGGTATGACGCCGGTCGTCGAGTGCGAGGTCCGCGTAGCGCAGAACGCCGTCGTCGGCCGTGGAAGCGACGTTTCCGCGCGCCCGGCGGACCAGGGCCTGCAGGCGGGCGCCGACCTCGACGACGCTGAAGGGTTTGGTGACGTAGTCGTCGCCCCCGAGCCGAAGTCCCCGGACACGGTCCTCCACAGCGTCCCTGGCGGTCAGGAACAGCACAGGTGCGGTGACGCCCCGCGCGCGGATCAGCTGCAGGATGTCGAAGCCGTTGCCGCCGGGAAGCCCGACGTCCAGGACGATGACGTCCGGGATGTCACGGGCGAGGCTCGTGAGAGCCTGCGGCACATCCTCGGCGAAGCGGACATCGAATCCCGCGAAGCGCAGGGCCGAGTCCATCAGATCGCGGATGTTGGCGTCGTCCTCGACGACGAGGACCGTGTCCGGGGAGTTCATGAGGGGACGTCCTGCTCGGTCTTGGTGGGATGCGCCGCCGGAGCGGGCACCGGTTCGGGCTGATCCTGGCGGGGCTGGTCCAGGCGTGCCCCCTCAACATCCAGGTCGGGCAGCCACTTGTCCAGTCGCTTCGGCAGCCACCACGCCGCACGGCCGAGCAGCGCCATGACGGCCGGCACCAGGGTCAGCCGTACGACGAACGCGTCCAGGAAGACGCCCACCGCCAGAGCCAGGGCGATCGGCATAAGGGCCGGATCCTGTTCGAGCAGGAAACTCGCGAAGACCACCACCATGATCAGGGCGGCGGCGGTCACCACCCGCGCGGCGTTCCGGGCACCGCCGACGAGCGCGCCACGAGGATCCCCGGTCCGTACGTACTCCTCACGCACGGCGGAGACCAGGAAGACCTCGTAGTCCATGGCCAGGCCGAACAGGATGGCCATCACGATGATCGGAACGAAACTGGAGACCGGCCCGATGGAGGGCACGCCAAGCGCCTCGGCGAGCCATCCCCACTGGAACACGGCGACGATCACCCCGAACGAGGCACCGACCGAGAGCAGGAACCCCGCGGTCGCCTTGACGGGAACGGCGACGGAGCGGAAGGCGGCCAGCAACAGCAGCAGGGACAGCCCGACGACCACCAGGGCGAACGGCAGCAGGGCGGCGCTGAGCTTCTCGGAGACCTCGATACTGACGGCTGTCTGCCCGGTGACCGTGATCTCGCCGCCGTTCTCCTCCGCCAGTGGCACCAGGCGGTCCTGCAGGTCGGTGACCAGCTCACCGGTCTCCGCGTCGCGGGGTCCGGTCGAGGGAACGACCTGTACACGGGCCGCGGCGCCGTCCTCGGAGTACTCGACGGGTGAGGTGCGGGCGATGCCGTCGACCCCGTTCAGCTCATCGGCGACCTCCTCGGCGGTGGTTTTCAACGTCCCGGACGGCGCGTCGCTGACCAGGACCACCAGGGGGCCGTTGGCTCCGGGCCCGAAGGCCTCACCGACCTTGTCGTAGGTCTGCCGCACCGCGCTCGACGTCGGTTCGCTGCCTTCGTCGGGCAGCGCGAGCTGGAGCTGAGTGGCAGGCAGGGCGAGAGCGCCCATGGCCACGGTGACGGTCACGACCGTACGCCAGGGGCGGCGCACGACGGCTGCGACCCAGCGCGCTCCCGCCGAAGGCTTCGTCCCGGGGTCACTGTCGTGCCGCATCCGGCGCGCGGCCCGCGAGTCCGGCTTCGGCCGCAGCCGCTCGCCCGTCATCGTCAGCAGCGCCGGCAGGAGGAACAGGGACATGGCCACCGCGACGGCCACGGCGACGGCGGCGCCGAACCCCATGGAGACGAGTGCGGGAACGCCGGTGACGGTGAGCCCGACCAGCGCGATGATCACGGTCAGTCCGGCGAAGCACACCGCGCTGCCGGCGGTGGCAGTCGCTCGCGCGGCCGCCTCCCGCACGGTGCGGCCCTGCAGCAGCTCGGACCGGTGGCGCGCGAGGATGAACAAGGCGTAGTCGATGCCGACCGCCAGTCCCAGCATGATCGACAGGGACGGTGTCTTCTCGTAGATGTCGAACACCGAAGCGAGCGCCATCAGGGCGGCCATGCTGGTGCCCACACTGAGCAGGGCTGTGACCAGTGGCAGGCCGGCGCTCACCAGCGAACCGAACGTGACGGCCAGCACCACGAGGGCCACCAGTACGCCGAGGGCCTCGGCCGGACCGACCGGCGGCCCGGTCTCCTCGAAGGCGTCACCGCCGAAGAGGACGTCCAGACCGGCGGCGCGGCTGCTGTCGGCGGTGTCCTCCAGAGCGTCGAGGTCGGCCTCGGGGACCTCCTCGTGCTCCGCGGCGGAGAACCGGACCTGGGCCACCGCCGTGCGCCCGTCCGGTGACACCGTTCCGCTCTCCACCGGGTCCGTGACCGAGGTGACACCCGGCACGGTGGCAGCGGCGGTCAACGACTCCTTCATCGCCCCGGCCGTGGCCGGGTCCTTGAACGAGGCGCCCTCGGGCGCCTCGAAGACGATGTCGGCACTGCGGTTCTCGGACGAGGGGAAGTGACGGTCCATCTCGGTGAGGGCGCTCTGGGCCTGTGAGCCGGGGATCTCCGTCTCGGAGGTGAAGTTCCCCGCGAAACCGACGCTCAGGGCGACGACGGCGGCCACCACGAGCAGCCATGCGGCCAGGACCGCACGGCGTCGGCGCGCGGCGAACAGCCCCCATCGATGAAGCAGCACAGCCATGGTCATCACTCATTCCGGTCGGATCGGCAACTGGGCCTCATCCGAGCCGCGGAATCTGACGGAAAACCCACGCTGTACCTGACGGTTTCCTGACGACCGGGGCAGCTGACGGAAAGCTGCGTTTTGACTGACGATTCCCTGAAGGTTCGCGGTGGAGGGCCGAATGGACTACCGACCGGCCGGTGAACCGTCCTAACGTCGTCCACGACGAGAGCAGTCGACCGGAGGACGTCGAGGCGCCGCGGCACACCGCCTCGGGTGTGCCTGATCCGGCAAACGACCAGCGGGACCGTGCTCAGCGGCTCGTTGCACACCGCGCCCGGGTGCCGTGACCGGTGCGGGCCTCCCTCGGCTCTCGGGCTTTCCTCAGTCTCACGGGCATCGCTGTGTCAGCACCCGCCCGGTCAAGGAGCGAACGTGTCCACATCCGAGAACCAGTTGTCCCGCCGCGCTTTCGGTGGTGCCGTCGGAGCGGGAGTCGCCGCGGCAGCGGTCGGGTTGTCCGCGTCCGCGGCGCACGCCATGTCCGCGGCGTCGGCGAACTCCGCGGAGCAGCCGTTCCGGGCCGCGGCGGACCAGGATTCCACACGGCCGAACATTCTCTTCATCCTCAGCGACGACCTCGGCTGGGCCGACCTCTCGTGCTACGACTCGCCGCACATCAGGACACCGAACCTCGACCGGCTGGCCGCGCAGGGCGTCCGCTTCACCCACGGCTACGCGGGCTCGGCGACCTGCTCCCCCACCCGGATCAGCCTCTACACCGGCCGCTACCCCGGGCGGGTGAAGGCCGGTCTCGAGGAACCCATCCAGGGCGACGGAGCAGGTCTGGAACCCACCCACCCCACGCTCGCCTCGCTCCTGGGCCGCGCGGGCTACACGACCGCGATGATCGGCAAGTGGCACTGCGGCAGTCTGCCGGACCACTCACCCACGAAGTCGGGCTGGGACGAGTTCTTCGGGAATTTCGGCGGATCCCTGGAGTACTACTCGAAGATCGCCGAGGGCGGGCACTACGACCTGTACGAAGGTGAGACCTCTTACAGCGACCTGCGCTACTACACACAGGTCATCACGGAGCGCGCGACCGAGTTCATCGGGCGTGACCACCGGCAGCCCTGGCTGCTGAACCTCAACTTCACCACCCCGCACTGGCCGTGGATCGCCGAGGGCGACACGGAGGAAGCGGCCCGGCTGGAGAAGCTTCTGCGCGAAGTGCCGCCGGAGCGGACCACGTACGTCCTCGCGCACACCGACGGCGGATCGCTGGACACGTACCGGCAGATGGTGGAGGGACTGGACCGGTCCGTCGGCGAGGCCCTTCAGGCGCTGGAGGACTCCGGGCAGGCGGACAACACCCTCATCGTGTTCTCCAGCGACAACGGCGGCGAACGTTTCTCGTACAGCTGGCCGCTCGCGGGTGGCAAGTCCACCCTGCAGGAGGGCGGCATCCGGGTACCGACCATCGTGCGGTGGCCCGCTCGGATCGACGGCGCTCAGGTCAGCGAGGTGCCGGTCTTCACCCCTGACTGGACCGCCACCCTGCTGGAGGTCGCCGGCACGCGCCCCGACCCGGCCTTACCGCTGGACGGCGTGAGTCTCGCCGGCTACCTGGTGCGCGGCGAGGGCGTCCCGCAGCGGGACCTGTTCTGGCGGCAGGAGACCGAGCGGGCCCTTCGCCGCGGCAAGTGGAAGTACCACCGCGCGGCCGACGCGAGGATACCGGCCTACGACGACCAGGACGTCCTGTTCGACCTGGAGCAGGACCCCGGCGAGTGCGTCAACCGGGCGACGCACGAACCGGAGCTGCTCGCCGAACTCAAGGCGGCCTGGGAGAAGGTGGACGCGGGCCTTCTCCCCTATCCGGCGGCGTAGCGGCCCACGGCAGGCCTGAGGGGCCGACGGCCGGGTGTGAGGGGCAGGGGCCGCATCCTCACGCTCGCGGTCCGTTCGGTACGGCCGCGTGGGCTCGCGCGGCCCCGGCGCTCCGGCCGCGTGTGCGCCGACTCGGCTCCCGGACGGTCGCGGAGGCGTGCGGCGGAGCGGAATGAGCCGGGGGCCGGCTCGCACATCGCGTCCGCCCCTCGGCAGAGGAAGAGACGAACAGCCGAACGGAGAGACTGAGAACGATGAGGACAACGCAAGTCATGCGGACGGGGGCGACGATTGCCGCACCCCGTACGGTGGCCGTCCCTGCGCCGGCCACGACGGTCGCGCCCTTGGGCACGCCCGCGACGGGCGGCGCGGCCGGCGCCGCCCGTGGACGGCGGCCGAGGGTGTCGATCGACACCACGAACACCTGTTTCCCCCACACCGGCGTCGCCTGCCCGCGACCGCCGTACGACGAGACCGGTCACCCCTTTCACCGCGTCCACGAGCCGGTCGGCGGTGACCTCTTCGACGTGCGGTTGCCGAGGACCACGTCGGCCCGGGACAGGAACGGTGACCGATGAGGACCCGGCTCCGGCGTCCGCTCCGCGTCACCGTGGGCATCGTGGCCGTGCTGGTCGTCGGCGCCGGGGTGAGTGAGGCAGTCGCCCGGCAGGCACTGACCGAACGGGTGACCACCGCTCTCGCCGGCAACCTCGGCTCCGAACCGGAGGTGTCATTCGGCTCACGTCCGGTGCTGCTCGCGGCCCTCGACGACGCACTCCCCTCGATAACAATGTCGGGACACGCGGACACCGCCGGTTACGCCGACGTACCGGTTTCCGTCCGGCTGTCCGACGTCACCATCGACGAGGATCGGCACACCACCCACGTGTCCGGTTCCCGTGTCACAGCCGACGTGTCCACCGACGCCATGACCCGGCGCATGGCTTCCGGTGACGGCAAGGATGCCGCCATGATCTCCGGCGTCACGAGCGACCCCGCAGCGGGGACCTTGGTCCTGGCCCTCAGGGGCGGCCTGGCGACGGTCCAGGTCGCGCCCACCGTGGCCGACGGCAAGCTGCACCTGTCGGTCACCGGCGGCGAGGTGTTCGGCTCCGCCGCCCCGCAGGCTCTGTTGGACCGCGTACAGACGGCCATCGACGCTCTGCCCACGCAGGACGAGACGGAGCGACAGGGCGGCGGAGCCGCGCTCGGCCTCCGGCTGGCGAAGGTCACTGTCACGGACGACGGTCTACGGGCCAGCCTCTCCGGTGGCAGCGCCGAACTCCGACGTACGCAGACGTGACGGATCAGCGGACCACCAGCTCGCGGGACCCACGGTGTGCGGCGGAAGCGCCTGCACGACTGCCGCCTCAGAGGCGACGGCGTTCACCGCACCATGCTCGGCATCGCCCGCCTGCGCAACCTAACCCTCACCGGATGACGGGCAGACAGGCAGGTCGACCCGCGTGACACATCCGATGTACGAGACACCGTCCAGAACAGGAAAGGTTCTGAGATTCTTGTCGCCCACCCCTCGCAGCAGACTCATAGACCGTACGTCCGTCGTCGGTCCGGTCGGCCTCTCCGAGCCGGCGGGCGGTCCCGTCGACGGGTTCGACCGGGCCGATGCCTACGTCGCCTGCCTGGACCCTGCCCTCACCATCCAGCTGGTCAACCGGGAGTTCGACCGCCGCTTCGGGGGAGCGGCGTCCCCTCTCTGCGGCAAGCACTTCTGCGGCCTGGTCCACCCCAGCGTCCGACAGCCCCTCATGGTGCACTTCTCGCGCATGCTGGAGGGCAAGCGGCACCGGTTCACCACGGAGATCATCACGGGCGGCAGGGAGAACACCACCTCCATGCTTCCACTGAACGCCATGGCGGTCCGTGGCGGCCACATCCCAGACGTGGCGACGATCCTCGTTGTGATGTCCCCCGCGGACGAGAAGACCGGATCCACTGAGGTGCTGACACCGAGCAAGAAGCTCCTGACCGAGATCGACGCCCGCATCCTGGAAGGCATAGCGGCCGGAGTCTCCACGATCCCCCTCGCCTCCCGTCTGCACCTCAGCCGTCAGGGCGTCGAGTACCACGTCACCGGCTTGCTCCGCGCGCTCAAGGTCCCCAACCGCGCCGCCCTCGTCTCCCGCGCCTACTCCATGGGCGTGCTCAAGGTCGGCACCTGGCCGCCGAAGGTCGTCAAGGACTTCATCAAGTGAGTGCATGTTCCTGCTGACTGTTCTCTATCCGCTCGGGTGGCCGGGTGCGGTTCGAACACCGGCCTGGTCCGGGTGAGTCTGCCGGTGCCGGGATGACTGGCGGGCCGGGGCGGACGGCCGGAGGGTTACTGGCACCGGCAGATGCTCGACGCGATCCGCTACTTGTCGACAACGGCATCAAGTGGCGGGCGACGCCGTCCGACTTCCTGTCAGTCACATGGAATCACGCGTCGCAGGAGCCCTCTCGTATCCTGCGGCGTCTCCATGGACTGAGGAGGCGTGTTGGGCAGCGCGGTGGTGCTGGAGGAGAAGTGGCCGGTCCATGGTCGGCATGAGCGGGCGGCCGAGTGGTTGCGGGTGTGAACGGATCTTGAGAGGGCTCCGAGGACGATCGACGCCCGCGCGCGGGTTTGGCCGAGTACGTGCCGATCTGCGAGCGGGACGACGTCGGCCTAGACGGCGCCGGGGACCGCCTCCGTGACGCCGTTCAGCGGCGAGGCGGGGTCGGTGCCGTAGGGGCGGGTGAGGGCTTCCAGGCCGTGGCCGGCCGGGTCATGGAAGTAGACGCCTCGTCCGCCGTCGTTGCGGTTGATCCGGCCCGGGTGCCTGCCGTGCGGGTCCGCCTGGATGGGGACCCCCGCGGCCACGAGCCGGGCGAGGATCGCGTCGAACTCGTCCTCGGAGACGAGGAACGCGTAGTGCTGCGCCGGGATGTCGATGCCGACGGTCGCGAAGTCCAGGGTGACTCCGTTGGCGGTGGTCACCGGCAGGAACACACCGGCGGGTTGCCCGACCTCCAGCCCCAGGATGTCGGCGAAGAAACGGGCGGACTCCTCCCGGTCACGGGAGAGGACAATGGTGTGGTTGAGCTCGACTGACACGGTGTCAATGCCTCCATGGGCATCCGCGGCGCCTCCATGCCTCACCCAGCCGGTGACCGACACGCGATGCCGCGCACGGAAGCCTAGACACTGCGGTGAGGGGCTGTCGAGCGCTATTGCGCCGGACCCCCGTCCGTCCCGGCCTCGGCCCCGACGGCGTCGTCCACGCGGTCGGCCACCCACGCCAGGAAGTCCCGCACCGCCGTCCCGGGCAGGGTGAGCGCCGCCTCCCGGGGACGCTCGAAGCTGCGCAGCGCGTCGGTGACCAGCGGCCGGAAGGACTCCTCGGAGGCGGCGATCACCTCGGCGGCCCGGCGCTTGGCGAACCAGCGGCCGGTGCGGCAGTACACCACGGAGCGGCAGCCGTTGAGCACCCGGTTGTCGGCCACGTGCCCCTCGCCGTCGGTGTGCTCGCGCACCGAGGCGCGGAGCGCGGCCAGCACGTCGGAGCGCTCCGGGGCGGCGATCACCTCCCGCACCGGCCTGCCGAACAGCGGGATGCCCGACTGGTGGGCGAGGGACCGGTCGAGGACGTAC
Organism: Streptomyces capillispiralis; assembly: GCF_007829875.1. NCBI lineage: Bacteria > Bacillati > Actinomycetota > Actinomycetes > Kitasatosporales > Streptomycetaceae > Streptomyces > Streptomyces capillispiralis. Next base: position 642,108 of record NZ_VIWV01000001.1, read on the forward strand.
CAGAACGCCGGCGCCTCCCGCGGGTCGTAGCTGGTCCGCCCGGGCAGGGACGGTCCGGTGTTGAGGTCCAGCAGGTACCCGGCCCCGCCGGACGGACGGGCGGCGAAGTCGGCGGGGTAGGCGACCAGTTCCAGCCCGGCCGCGGGGCAGGTCAGGGCGGGGTGGGCCAGTGCCGCGGCCAGGTCGGGCAGCGCCGGCCGGGGCAGCGCGGGGTCCACCACCACCGTCACGTCGACGTCGCTGCGTCCGTGGCGGTAGTCGCCGAGCGCGAGGGATCCGACGGCGAGGACGCTCAGCAGGTGGGGTCCGCAGACGGCGCGGGTGCGGCGGACCAGCTCGTCCAGGTAGGGGCGCAGCTCACGGGGCGGGAGGTCGTCGGGACGGCTCATGGGACCAGTGTCCCGGCGGGCGCCCCGCACCGCCGCCTCAGCGCCACAATTCGTCGCTGTCGCACACGCGCGCGCCCATGTTGCGTTCCATCATGCGCAGGGCGGCGTCCGCCAGGTCGGCGTGGATGTGGGCGACGGCGTCCCGCGGGACGACCACGTCGATGTGGCGGATGTGCGCGTCGAGCGAGGAGTAGAGGACGCACTGCTCCGTCACCTGGCCGCACAGCACCAGCCGCTCGATGCCCTGCTGGGTGAGGAGGTAGCCCAGCGGGGTCTCGAAGAAGATCGAGTGCCGGGCCTTGACGACGAAGAGGGAGGACCCGTCGGGCCGCAGCGGCTCCACGAGCCGCGCGTGCGGCCCCGACAGGGCCCGGTCCACCAGCTCACCGTGGTGGGAGCGCCACTCGCCGAAGTTGTCGTTGACGTAGATCACCGGCACGTCCCGTCGTCGCGCCCGCTCCAGCAGGGTGGAGACGACGGGTACGACCGACTCCGCGGACGGGATCAGCAGTTCGGCGTCCGGATGCTCGTAGGTGTTGATCATGTCGATGACGATCAGCGCGGTCTTGCCCATGCCCCCAGGGTTCCACCCGCAAAGCCGGGTCAGACGTGTTTGCTCGCGCGTACATCATCGGTGTCGTCCGCCGGGGCCGTTCGACGCCGCTCGGGCGCCGGGCGCGCGGGAGAGGGCGAGGGGCCGCCGGTGGAGGCCCCGGCGGGGTCGGAGGCCCCGCCGGAGGGTGGTGCGGGGGTGCCGTACGGTACGCCTGTGACCGCCTACAGCCCTGAGAACGCCCCGGGCCGCCACGGCCCTTCCGCCACCGTCGAGGCCTCGCCCCGCGAGGTGGGCCGGGTGCGCACCGAGTACTCGCCCGCGCACGACGGCGACCCCGATCCCGGGGAGATCGTGTGGACCTGGGTGCCCTTCGAGGAGAACGACGGCCGGGGCAAGGACCGTCCGGTCCTGGTCGTCGCCCGTGAGGCGGCCGGGACCTTCCTCGCCGTGCAGCTGTCCAGCAAGCGGCACAGCGGGGACCGCGAGTGGGTACCGATCGGCAGCGGGCCGTGGGACCGCTCGGGCCGGGACTCGTGGGTCGACGTGGACCGGGTGCTGCGGCTGCACGAGGACGGCATGCGCCGGGAGGCGTGCGCGCTGGACCGGATGCGGTTCAACCTCGTGCGTCAGCGGCTGCGGGAGCGCTACGGCTGGCACTGAGCCCCGCCGGGTCCGCTCCGGCCCGCAGGTCCGCGAAGGTCCGCGCGAAGGCGGCGCGGACGGCGCCGTCGCGGGTGCGGTCCAGGACGCCGAACACCACGTGGTCGAAGGCCCCCGAGAAGCGCCCGCCCGGTGCGAGGTGGGACCGGAACGCCTCCGCCACCTGGACCGGGTCGTTGCGGAACACCCCGCAGCCCCAGGCTCCCAGCACCAGCCGGCGGTAGCCGTGGGCCACGGCGGTCTCCAGGACCCGCTCGGACCGGACCGCCAGCGCGCGGGGCAGCTCCCGTGCGCGCTCGGGCGTCCTGGAGAGGATCACGCCCGCGTTGGGCGCGGCCGAGGTGAGGAAACCGGCCGTGAACGGCTGGTCCAGGAGGCGGCCGCGGTCGTCGCGGAAGACCGGCACGGCGGGTGAGTGGACGACCCGGTCCGTGTAGAACGGGTCGCGGTGGGAGCGGTGGTGGTCGTAGAAGCCGTCGGCGCGCAGCAGACAGGCGTACAGCGCGGAGGCGCGGCACAGGGCCTCCTCCTGGGCCTGGGCGCCGTTGAGGTATCCGCCGCCCGGGTTGCGGGCGGAGGCGAAGTTCAGCACGGCGGGGGCGCCGTCCTCGCCGGTGAGGCGGCGCGCGGCCTCCAGGCTGCTCTCCCCGGTGACCTCGATCCGGGTCCGCACCGGACGGAAATCCGGGAACGCGACCGGTTCCGGGCCGTGCGTGCGCGTGCCGCGGGCCGCGGCCTCGACCGCCGCCGCGACGGACACCTCGTGTCCGCCGGGTGCGCGGTAGGAACCCACCGCCACGATCCGCTCGGTCTCGCGGGCGATGCTCCGCAGGCGCGCGCTCACGGCGCCACCCCCGTAGCCGCCGTGACCGCGGGCCGCGCGGTCCCTCTCGTCGTGCTCATGCAGGCATCGTGAGCGATGCTGGTGATGCGGCGCAACGGAGTTTCGCCGCCCCCGGAAGTCCCGGGAAACGGGCGGGGAACGCCCGAGGAACAGGCCGGACGAAAGGATGACCGACCCGGAACGGCACACCAGGCGCCCTTGTGCGGGGCGACGTGAAGGTTTTGGGTGTACGGGTTGGTGCCGGGCCGGGACCATCGCATCCCCGGGCCGGCGACATGGTGGAATCTCAGGAGGATCCCCGCATGTCCGATTCGGCAGGTGGCTGTATCCCGCCACGTACCGCCGTCACAGAAGCCGAGGTGGAAGCCCTGGTGCGGGGCATCTGCTTCAAGACCGGACCGCCGCGCCGCCTCGGTGTCGAGGTGGAATGGCTCGTCCACGAGCTGCGGGATCCGCGGCTCCCCGTCACACCCGAACGACTCGGAGCGGCCTACGCCGCCCTGCGGACCGTGCCCCTGAGGTCGGCGCTCACCACCGAGCCCGGCGGCCAGCTGGAGCTGAGCTCGCCGCCCGCCGCCTCCCTGATGGAGTGCATCGGTACCGTCTCCGCCGACCTCGACGCCGTCCGCGCGGTGCTCCGCCGGGACGGTCTCGAACTGGTCGGCCTCGGCCACGATCCGTGGCACACGCCCCGCCGGTTCCTGCGCGAGCCGCGCTACGACGCCATGGAGGCCTGTCTGGACCGCACCGGCCCCGCCGGGCGGGCCATGATGTGCACCTCCGCCTCCGTGCAGGTGTGCCTGGACGCCGGGTACGAGGAGCCCGGCCCCCTCGGCCACGTACGGCGCTGGTGGCTGGCGCACCAGCTGGGCGCGGTCCTGGTCGCCGCGTTCGCCAACTCGCCGGTCGCCGGTGACCGGCCGACCGGCTGGCTGTCCACGCGGCAGCTGCGCTGGGTGCAGATCGGCACCGCCCGTGCGGGCGGCCCCGCACTGGACTCCGACCCGCGCGCCGCCTGGGCGCGGCACGTGCTGGACGCGCCCGTCATGTGCGTACGGCACGACAGCGGGCCGTGGCAGGTGCCGGACGGGCTGACGTTCCGGGAGTGGACCCGGTCCCATGCGCCCAGACCGCCGACCAGGGAGGATCTCGACTACCACGCGACCACCCTGTTCCCGCCGGTCAGGCCCCGCGGCCACTTGGAGCTGCGCATGATCGACGCGCAGCCCGGTGACGACGGCTGGATCGTGCCGCTGGCCGTGACGGCGGCGCTGTTCGACGACCCGGAGGCCGCCGAGACCGCCTACCGGGCGGTCAAGCCGCTGGCCGAGCGCACCCACGGCATGCCCGCGCCGCATAACCCGCTCTGGCGGGACGCGGCCCGTGACGGGCTGGCCGACCCGGAGCTGCGGGAGGTGGCCGTCACCTGTTTCGCGGCGGCGCTGCGCGCCCTGCCCCGGCTCGGCGCCACCCCCGACGTCGTCGACGCCGTCGCGGCGTACGCCGACCGCTACGTCGCCCGGGGCCGCTGCCCCGCCGACGACCTGCTCGACGAGCTGCGCACCACCGCCGGCGGCACCGCCGCGCCGGACGCCCCCGGCACGCACCCCGACGACCCGCATCCGCACGGGAAGGACACCCCCTCATGACCGACCCCGCCCTCGACGCCGAAGCCCTGCGCGAGCGCGCGGTCGCCTCGCTGATCACCGCCCGGGACCGGACCACGCTGCTCACCAGCTGCGTCGACGGGCCCGACCTGACCGCGCAGCACTCCCCGCTGATGTCCCCGCTGGTGTGGGACCTCGCCCACATCGGCAACCAGGAGGAGCAGTGGCTGCTGCGGGCCGTCGCCGGCCACGAGGCGATACGGCCCGAGATCGACACCCTCTACGACGCCTTCGAGCACCCGCGCGCCACCCGCCCGAGCCTGCCGCTGCTGCCGCCCGAGGAGGCCCGCCGGTACGCCGCCGACGTGCGGGGCAGGGCGCTGGACGTGCTGGAGGGCGCCTCGTTCCACGGGACGCGGCTGACGGAGGCGGGTTTCGCCTTCGGGATGATCGCGCAGCACGAACAGCAGCATGACGAGACCATGCTGATCACCCATCAGCTGCGCCGGGGCCCGCAGGCCCTGACCGCTCCCGACCCGGAGCCGGTGCCGCTGTTCACGGGCGCCTCCGAAGTCCTCGTCCCCGGTGGCCCGTTCACCATGGGGACCTCGGACGAGCCGTGGGCCCTGGACAACGAACGCCCCGCGCACCGGCGCGAGGTGCCGTCCTTCTTCATCGACACCACGCCCGTGACGAACGCCGCCTACCAGGCGTTCATCGAGGACGGCGGCTACGACGAGCCGCGCTGGTGGACCGCCGACGGCTGGTCCCACATCCGCCGCAACTCCGTCACGGCGCCGCTGTTCTGGCGCCGTGACGGACGGCAGTGGCTGCGGCGCCGGTTCGGCGTCACCGAGGTGGTGCCGCCCGACGAGCCGGTGCTCCACGTGTGCTGGTACGAGGCGGACGCCTACGCCCGCTGGGCCGGGCGCCGGCTGCCCACCGAGGCCGAGTGGGAGAAGGCCGCCCGGCACGACCCGGCCGGCGACCGTTCGATGCGCTACCCGTGGGGCGACGCCGACCCCGGTCCCGAGCACGCCAACCTCGGCCAGCGGCACCTGCGTCCGGCGCCCGCCGGGAGCTACCCGGCCGGTGAGTCGCCGCTCGGGGTGCGGCAGCTGATCGGCGACGTGTGGGAGTGGACGGCGAGCGACTTCCTGCCCTACCCGGGCTTCAGGGCGTTCCCGTACAAGGAGTACTCGGAGGTGTTCTTCGGGCCGGAGTACAAGGTGCTGCGCGGCGGTTCGTTCGCCGTGGACCAGGTGGCCTGCCGGGGCACGTTCCGCAACTGGGACCTGCCGATCCGGCGGCAGATCTTCTCCGGGTTCCGCACGGCGCGCTCGGAGGCGGTCTGATGTGCCGTCACGTGGCCTATGTGGGGCCGGAGGAGCCGCTGGGCGGTCTGCTCGTGGAGCCCGCGCACGCCCTGTACCGCCAGTCCTGGGCGCCCCGGCGGCAGCGGTACGGCACGGTCAACGCCGACGGTTTCGGGGTGGGCTGGTACGCCGATGGCGATCCGGTGCCGGCCCGGTACCGCCGGGCCGGGCCGGTCTGGGCGGACCTGTCGTTCGCCGATCTCGCCCGTGTGGTGCGGACCCGGGCGCTGCTCGCCGCCGTACGGGACGCGACCCTGTCGGGTGCCGACGCGGAGGCCGCGGCGGCGCCGTTCGCCGCCGGGACCTGGCTGTTCAGCCACAACGGCGCGGTGCCGGGCTGGCCGGGCTCACTCGCGCCGCTGGTGGGCGGCCTGTCCGCCGAGGACGTCCTGTCGCTGGAGGCCCGCAACGACTCGGCGTTCGTGTGGGCCCTGGTGCTCGCCCGGCTGCGGGCCGGCGACACCCAGGGGCAGGCGCTGGCCGACACGGTGCTGGAGGTCGCCGACGCGGCCCCCGGGTCCCGGCTCAATCTGCTGCTCACCGACGGCGACACCGTCACCGCGACCGCCTGGGGCGACACGCTGTGGTACCTCACCCGGCCCGGCGGCGGCACCGTCGTGGCCTCCGAGCCCTACGACGACGATCCGCACTGGCGCGAGGTCCCCGACCGCACCCTGCTCTCGGCGAGCCGCTCGGACGTCCTGCTGACCCCGCTCAAGGAACCCGGCGACGCCGTGACGTCCGCCGGCGCGCCCGCACCTGCCAAGGAGCCCCTCACGTGAGTCCGTTCCTCCTCACCCGCACCCTGCCCGAGGACGCCACCGGCGCCGCCCTGCGCGCCGACGTCCGCGCGGGCCTGACCGGCAGTCCCAAGACGCTGCCGCCGAAGTGGTTCTACGACGCCCACGGCAGCGAGCTGTTCGAGCGGATCACCGCACTGCCGGAGTACTACCCGACGCGTGCCGAACGCGAGATCCTGCTGACCCGCGCGGACGAGATCGCCGCCGCGTCCGGCGCCCGCACCCTGGTCGAGCTGGGCTCCGGTTCGTCGGAGAAGACCCGGTACCTGATCGACGCCCTCACCGGGCTGCGCACCTACGTCCCCGTCGACGTCAGCGAGAGCGCCCTCACCCTGGCCGGGCGGGCGCTGCTCGCCGAGCGGCCGGGGCTGGACGTGCACGCGCTGATCGCCGACTTCACCGCCCGGCTGACGCTGCCCGACACGCCGGGACCGCGCCTCGTGGCGTTCCTCGGCGGCACCGTGGGCAATCTGCTGCCCGCCGAACGGGCCGCGTTCCTCGCCTCCGTCCGTGCCCTGCTCGCCCCGGGCGACGCCCTGCTGCTGGGCACGGACCTGGTGAAGGACGAGCGGGTGCTGGTCCGGGCGTACGACGACGCGGCCGGGGTGACGGCCGCCTTCAACATGAACGTCCTGACCGTGATCAACCGGGAGCTGGACGCCGACTTCGATCCGGCCGCCTTCGAGCACGTGGCGCTGTGGGACGCCGAGCGGGAGTGGATCGAGATGCGGCTGCGCTCCCGTACCGCGCAGTCGGTGAAGATCCCGGCACTGGGACTCGCCGTGGACTTCGCGGCGGGCGAGGAACTGCGCACCGAGGTGTCGGCGAAGTTCCGGCAGGAGGGGGTGCGTGAGGAGCTGGCCGCCGCGGGGCTGGAGCCGGCCCGGTGGTGGACGGACGGGGAAGGGCGGTTCGCGCTGTCCCTGAGCTTCGCTCGCTGACACCCGCACCGCGCCGGTCACCGGGGCCCTAGCTAGTCGAAGGCCAGGGCCTCGGTGATGCGCCGTGCCGCGCGTGCGGCCTCCGTCGCCGGGTCGGACCCGGTGAGCACCTTCGTCATGTACTCCTTGATCGGGTTGTCCGCCTCGACCGCGCCCCACTGGGGTGTGCTGGGGGTCGCGCGTCCCCGTGCGGCTCCGGCCGCCATGGCCGCGACCCCCTCCTCCTCCGCCACCGCGTCGGCGAGGGCCGCCTTGTTGGGGACGTAGTTCATCGTGCGGGCCAGTTCGGTGTTCCACCGGGCGCCGGTGAGCGCGGCGACGACCTCGACGGCGCCCTCCTTGGCGTCGGTGTTCGCCGGGACGACGAGGTCGGAGCCGCCGGTGAAGACGGCACCGGGCCGGCCGGCGGTCCTGCCGGGGACCGGGAAGTAGCCCAACTCGCCCTTGAGATCCGGGTTCTCCTTGACGATGGCCTGGGCCGTCCCGGGCACGGCCACGATCTGCGCGATGCGCCCCCGTGCGAACACGCCCGCCTGCGGCGGGTGTTCCTCGTCGGCGTCGACGGGGCCGTCGCCGAGTGCCTGGAGCCGGCGGTAGAAGTCCATGCCGCGCAGGGCCGCCGCGCTGTCGAGCGTGCCGCGCCAGACGCCGTCCCGTTCCCTGGCGAGCTCCCCGCCCTCCTCCCAGATGAACCCGGCGAGCGTGTACCAGTCCTGCCCCGCGAGGTAGATCCCCTGGTTGCCCCCGGTGTCGAGCTGCTCGGTGAGGTCGAGCCAGTCGTCGCGGGTCTTCGGCGGGGCGCTGACGCCGGCCTCCCGGAAGAGGTCCTTGCGGTAGATGACGACGCGGTTGGCGGCGTACCAGGGGATGCCGTACTGCTGGGAGCCCCACCGGCCGGGTTCGGCGAGGCCGGGCAGCCACGCGTCGCGGCCCCAGTCCCGCATGGACTCCAGGGTGAGGTCGAGCAGCCCGTCGCCCTCCGCGTACTGGGTGACCTGGGTGTTGCCGACCTCGATGACGTCGGGGCCGTCCGTCCGGTCCGTGTCCAGCGCCTTCTGCACCTTCGCGCCGATGCCGGTCCACTCCTGGACGCGGATGTCGACGTCGAGTCCGGGGTGCTCGCGCTCGAACTCCTCGGTGAAGCGGTCCAGGAACTCCTGCGAGGCGCTGTGCTGCATCAGCCACACGGTGACCGTGCGCCGTTCGGTTCCACTGTCGGGCAACAGTCCGCAGCCGCCGAGCAGGGAGGCGGACACGCAGACGAGGGCGAGCAGACGGCGTCTCACGAGGGGTCCTGTTTCTGTCTGAACGGACAGGGAGGGGCCCGACGTGGGGGGCGAGCGGAAGCTCGGGCGGGTGCCCAGCATCTTGGTATGGACCAATCGGTAGGTCAAGCGCGTCAGGCGAACGGGGCCGACGCCTCGCGCTCCGCCGCCCGGTGGGGCACGGTGGAGTGACGTGTGACACAGGCGGCGGCCCCGTGCCCGGGGCCTCCCGCCGGGGAGAGGAGCACCCGCATGTCGAACCACACCTACCGGGTCACGGAGATCGTCGGGACCTCGCCCGAGGGCGTCGACCAGGCCGTACGCAACGGCATCGAGCGCGCCTCGCAGACGCTGCGCAATCTGGACTGGTTCGAGGTGACCCAGGTGCGCGGCCAGATCGAGGAAGGGCATATCGCGCACTGGCAGGTGGGACTGAAGGTCGGCTTCCGCCTGGAGGGGACGGACTGAGGCGGGCCGGGGCTCAGGTCCGCCCTTCCCGCTCCTGGGCGTCCTTCAGCTCCCCGGACGGGGCCGTCCAGCGGGCCTGGACGACGGTGAAGCCCGCCTTCCGGGCGTCCAGGCAGACCAGCTCGTCGTCGTCGACCAGCACGCGGATCTTCCGGGTGCGGGCGAGCCGGCGCAGAATGGCCAGCTTGGTGTGGCGGGCGGGCCGACGGTCGGCGTTGCCGCGCATGTGCACCTCGCCCTCGGGCAGCCCCTGTGCGGCGAGCCAGTCCAGCGTGTCGCGCCGGCAGCGCTCGGGGCGCCCGGTGAGGTAGACGATCTCGCACTCCCGGGCGCTCTCCCGGACCAGCGCGACACCCTCGGCGAGCGGCGGGTCGTGCGGGGCGGCGGCGAAGAAGGCGTCCCAGTCTCGCGGTGCGCGCTCGAGGAACCGCTGCCGGTGCGCCGTGTCGGCGAGGGTGTTGTCGAGGTCGAACACGGCCAGCGGCCGCTCGCTGCGGTCGGTCACACCGGACAGCCTAGACGGGCGCGGCCGCGCGGAATCCTGTGGGCCGTCAGGTGTTGGCACTGGTATGAGTTCCGTGATCGCCTCGGCCCGTTTCTCCGTCCTCGACCGCTCGCGCACCCGGGAGGGGCACACCGGCCCCGAGGCGCTGCGGGACACCGTGCGCCTGGCGCGCGAGGTGGAGCGGCTCGGCTACCACCGGTTCTGGGTCTCCGAGCACCACGGCGTGCCGGGGGTCGCCGGTTCGGCGCCGACCGTGCTGGCCGCCGCCGTCGCCGGGGCGACCCGGACGATCCGCGTCGGCACCGGCGGGGTGATGCTGCCCAACCACCGGCCGCTGGTCGTGGCCGAGCAGTTCGGGGTCCTCGAATCGCTGTTCCCGGGGCGGATCGACATGGGCCTGGGCCGGTCGGTCGGCTTCACCGACGGGGTCCGCAGGGCGCTGGGGCGCGACAAGGGCGACGCGGAGGACTTCGCGGCGCAGCTCGACGAACTGCTCGGCTGGTTCCGCGGCACCTCCCCCACCGGTGTGCACGCCCGGCCGGCCGAGGGCCTGACCGTGCCGCCGTTCGTGCTGGCCATGGGTGAGGGCGCCGCGGTCGCGGCCCGCGCCGGCCTGCCGATGGTCATCGGCGACCTGCGTGACCGGGACCGGATGCGGCGCGGCATCGACCGCTACCGCGACCTGTTCCGCCCCTCGGAGTGGGCGAGCGAGCCGTACGTCATCGTCTCCGGCGCGGTCGCGGTGGCCTCCACCCCCGAGCGGGCGCGCCGCCTGCTGATCCCGGAGGCCTGGTCGATGGCGTACTCGCGGACGCGCGGCACCTTTCCGCCGCTGCCGCCCGCCGAGCGGGTCGAGGCGCTGTCCATGACCGCCAGGGAGCGCGACCTCTACGCGTCGGGGCTCACCGGCCAGATGGCGGGCACCGAGGAGGAGGTGGCGCACGCGCTGGAGTCGGTCCTGGAGGAGACGGGGGCGCAGGAGGTGCTGGTCACCACCAGCACCCACGACCGGGAGGCGCTGCTGGACTCCTACCGCCGGCTCGCCGCGCTCGCGGGGCTGGACGGCAGCGCGACGCGCCGGTGACATCGCACCGGCGCGTCGCCTGCGGGGTGGGTGGGCGGGGCCGCTCCTACTCGCGGCCCCTCCGCGGGACGTCACGGCCCGGACTTCCGCGTCCCGGAACGTCACGGCCCCGGGCGTCTCCGCCCGGGCCGCCGCGGCCGCGGCGCCTCTCGTCGGCTTCCATCTCCGTCTCGGCCTCGATGCGCTCCTTGCGGACCCGCCCGTGGACGGTCTCGTCCGTCGTCTTCTCCTCCGTGGTCAGCCGGACCCGCTCGACCGGCACCGACTCGGTCTCCACGACCGGGCGTTCCTCGTGCAGCGTGACCTCGTACTCGTCCTCGGTGAAGTCCGGGCCCGACATCGCGTCGCCGCGGTTGGCGTCCGTGATCGGCTCGCGCTCCACGCGCACTTCCTCGTGGCGCAGCGGCACGGTCTGCTGCACCTCTTCAGTGACGACGTACTTGCGCAGCCTGGCCCGTCCGCTCTCGTGCCGTTCGACGCCGACCCTCATCCGCTCCTCGGAGCGGGTCATCGCGTCGTCACCGCGCGCACCGGTGCGGGCCTCGCCCCGGCGTCCCGCGGTCCCGGCCGTCCCGGCCATACCGGCCCGGCCGGTCGTGCCCGGTGCTCCGGTCATGTCCGCCTTGCCGGTCGTCCCCGGCGCGCCGGCCGCCCGGGTGGTGTCCTCGCGCTCGCGGCGGCCCGCCATGCCGGCGGCTCCGGCCGCGCCCGCGGCACCCGCCGTGCCCGCCGTGCCCATGCCGGGGCTCCGGTCGCGTTCGCCGGGTTCCGTCAGGACGCTGTCCCAGTCGATGCCGTAGTAGTCGTACAGCCGGTGCTCCTCGTCGACCGAGAGGTGCCCGCCCGCGTCGATGTCGACGTTGGGCGCGCCCTTGACCTTGTCCTTGCGGTAGGGGACTTCCAGGTGGTCCTGTACGAGAGAGGCGTCGCGGATGGGGATGAACGACTCATTGGAGCCGAACATGCCCGTTTTGACGGTCACCCACTCGGGGCGTCCGCTCGCGTCGTCGAGAAAGACGTGCTTCGCGTCGCCGATCTTGTTTCCGTCCCCGTCGTACACGGGGTGATCCAGCAGGATCGAGATCTCTTCGCGGGTGATCATCTTCCATCACCCTCCCTTCGGGGGTCGCTCCTCTCCGGTTCTCACGATCAGCTCGGCGAAAACGGAACAAATGCAACAAATGTCACTTATTTTTTGACAGCGCTCACCGGAGGTGGCCGTCCTGTCGGCCCGTGTCGGCCTCCGGCTGCGCCGCGCGCGCCAGGGTGCGGCGGTCGCGGTGGCACCCCGGCGGGAGGGGCGCCCGCACCTCGACCTCGGCGACCACCCCCCGGGCGGACGCCACGCGCCACAAGGACGCGAGCAGCGTGTCGTCGCCGACGAAGGCCGGCGCGGTCGCCGGGGCCCCGCCCGCGCACCGGTAGCGGATGCGGACCGGCTGCACCGGCACCCCGGCGTCCAGGGCCGCCTGGAAGACCGCCCGGCGGAAGTGTCCCTGGGCGCGGCCGCACCAGGTGCTGCCCTCGGGGAACGCCGCGACCGCCGCGCCCCCGCGCAGCACCCCGGCGACGGCGGCGACCGTCTCCGGCAGGGCGCGCAGCCGGTCACGGTCGATGAACAGCACGCCGCCGCGCGCCGCCAGCGCCCCCGCCACGGGCCAGCGCCGTATCTCGGACTTGGCCAGCATGCGGGCCGGACGGACCGCCGCGAGCAGCGGTACGTCCAGCCAGGAGATGTGGTTGGCGACGAGCAGGAGCCCGCCGGTGGGGGCGGCGGCCCCGGCGATGCGGACCCGGACCCCGGCGGCGCGCACGATCCAGCGGCACCACCGGCGCACCGGTTCCGCCGGGATCCGCGGCCCGAGCGGCAGCAGGGCGATCCCGGCGAGCAGCAGGAGGCCGACCGTCGCCAGGCGCAGCACCGCCAGCGGTACGGCCGCCGCGCGGGCCGTCGGTTCCACACAGCCCCGCGGGGTGCAGGGCGCGCCGGGCAGCCAGACGCTCATCAGGCGGGGACGAGGGAGAGGAAGTGGCGCAGGTAGCGGGGGTTGACCCGGTTCATCGGCAGCAGCACGTAGAGGTCGGCGACGCCGAAGTCGGCGTCGTGCGCGGGCTCGCCGCACACCCAGGCGCCGAGCCGGATGTAGCCGCGCAGCAGGGCGGGCAGTTCGGTGGCCGCGGCGGGCACGGCGGGCACGGCGGCCTGCGGCAGCCAGGGGTGCAGCGGGCGGACCCGGTACTCCTCCGGCGCGAGGTGCCGGTCGCGCACCCGGTCCCAGGCGGCGGAGGCGAGGGCGCCGCCGTCGGCGAGCGGGATGGAGCAGCAGCCGGCCAGCCAGGCGTGGCCGCGGTCGGTCATGTAGCGGGCGATGCCGGCCCAGATGAGCCCGATGACCGCGCCGTCGCGGTGGTCGGGGTGCACACAGGAGCGGCCGACCTCGACGAGCGAGGGGCGTATCGGGTCCAGTGGCGCGAGGTCGAACTCGCTCTCCGCGTAGAGCCGTCCGGCGATCCCGGCGCGCTCCGGGGGCAGCAGGCGGTACGTGCCCACCACCTGGCCGCTCACCTCCTCGCGCACGAGCAGGTGGTCGCAGTACGCGTCGAAGGGGTCGACGTCCAGTCCCGGCTGCGGGCTGGACAGCAGGGCGCCCATCTCCCCGGCGAAGACGTCGTGGCGCAGCCGCTGCGCGGCACGCACGTCCTCCTCGTCGCGGGCGAGGGTGACGGTGTAGCGGGTGGGCGCCGAGGGCTGCGGGGGACGGTGGAGCGTGGTGACGCCGGTCATGGCTGACTCCTGGGCACGGGCCGGGGACGGCGGAGCGGGGCGGCGGGCCGGGGTCGTGCGGCCCGCCGCTCCTGTTCTTCCGATGCCGGTTGGCGCGCGCGTGACCTGTGCCGGGAGCGCGGATGTGGAGATGTTGAATGCCGGGGGCGCCGGGAGCGAGACGGGGCCGGGCGATGAGCACCGGTCCCGGCCCCGTCCGTTCGCGCCTGCGGCGAACGTCGGTGGGACGGCTACCGCTTCGCCGCCCTGCGGGTGGCCCGCAGCCACTCCTTGTTCATTCCGGTGATGGACACGAGCGGGATGCCCTTGGGGCACGCCGTCGCGCACTCGCCGGCGAGGGTGCAGCCGCCGAAGCCCTCCTCGTCCATCTGCGCCACCATGTCCAGCACCCGGGTCTCCCGCTCGGGGGCGCCCTGCGGCAGCACGTTGAGGTGGTTGATCTTCGCCGAGGTGAACAGCATCGCCGCGCCGTTGGGGCAGGCGGCGACGCAGGCGCCGCAGCCGATGCACTCGGCGTGCTCGAAGGCGAAGTCCGCGTCGGGCTTGGGCACCGGCGTGGCGTGGGCCTCCGGGGCGGAGCCGGTGGGCGCGGTGATGTAGCCGCCGGCCTGGATGATGCGGTCGAACGCCGACCGGTCGACCACCAGGTCCTTCACCACCGGGAAGGCGGCGGCCCGCCACGGTTCGACGTCGATGGTGTCGCCGTCCCGGAAGGAGCGCATGTGCAGCTGGCAGGTGGTGGTGCGCTCGGGCCCGTGCGCGTCGCCGTTGATGACCAGCGAGCAGGCGCCGCAGATGCCCTCGCGGCAGTCGTGGTCGAAGGCGACCGGGTCCTCGCCCTTGAGGATGAGCCCCTCGTTGAGCGTGTCGAGCATCTCCAGGAAGGACATGTCGGGCGAGATGCCGTCCACCTCGTACGTGGACATGGTGCCGTCGGCGTCGGCGTTCTTCTGCCGCCAGACGCGCAGGGTGAGCTTCATGCGTAGCTCCGCTGGGTGGGGTGGACGTACTCGAAGACCAGGTCTTCCTTGTGCAGGACGGGCGCCTCGCCGGTGCCGGTGAACTCCCAGGCCGCCGCGTAGGAGAACGCCTCGTCGCGGCGGGCGGCCTCGCCGTCCGGGGTCTGGGACTCCTCGCGGAAGTGGCCGCCGCAGGACTCCTCGCGGTGCAGCGCGTCGAGGCACATCAGCTCGGCGAGCTCCAGGTAGTCGACGACGCGGTTGGCCTTCTCCAGCGACTGGTTGAACTCCTCGCCGGTACCGGGGACCTTGACGCGCCGCCAGAACTCCTCACGGATCTGCGGGATGCGTTCCAGTGCCTTGCGCAGACCGGCGTCGGTGCGGGCCATGCCGCAGAACTCCCACATCAGCTCGCCGAGTTCGCGGTGGAAGGAGTCGGGCGTGCGGTCGCCGTCGACGGACAGCAGCAGGTTCAGCCGGTCCTGGGTCTCGGCCAGCACCTCCTGCACCACCGGGTGCTCGGCGGTGACCTCGTCCCGGTGCGGGGTGCGGGCCAGGTAGTCGTTGACGGTGGCCGGGATGACGAAGTAGCCGTCGGCCAGGCCCTGCATCAGCGCGGAGGCGCCCAGCCGGTTGGCGCCGTGGTCGGAGAAGTTGGCCTCGCCGATCGCGAACAGGCCCGGGACGGTGGTCTGCAGGTCGTAGTCGACCCACAGGCCGCCCATCGTGTAGTGCACGGCGGGGTAGATCCGCATCGGCACCTCGTACGGATCCTCGTCGGTGATCCGCTGGTACATGTCGAAGAGGTTGCCGTACCTGGCCTCGACCGCCTTGCGGCCCATGCGCTTGATGGCGTCGGCGAAGTCCAGGTAGACGCCCTGGCCGCCGGGGCCCACTCCCCTGCCCTCGTCGCAGACGTTCTTGGCGGCGCGGGAGGCGATGTCGCGCGGGACCAGGTTGCCGAAAGAGGGGTAGACGCGCTCCAGGTAGTAGTCGCGCTCGTCCTCGGGGATCCTGTTCGGCGGCCGGTCGTCGCCCTTGGCCTTCGGCACCCAGATCCGGCCGTCGTTGCGCAGCGACTCGCTCATCAGCGTCAGCTTGGACTGGTGGTCGCCGGTGCGCGGGATGCAGGTGGGGTGGATCTGGGTGAAGCAGGGGTTGGCGAAGTGGGCGCCGCGCCGGTGCGCCCGCCAGACGGCGGTCGCGTTGGAGTTCATGGCGTTGGTCGACAGGTAGAAGACGTTGCCGTAGCCGCCGGTGGCGAGGACGACGGCGTCCGCGAAGTACGTGTCGATCCTCCCGGTGATCAGGTCCCGGGCGACGATGCCGCGGGCCCGCCCGTCGACGACGATCAGGTCGAGCATCTCGGTGCGCGGGTGCATCTCGACGTTGCCGGCGGCGATCTGCCGCGACAGCGCCTGGTAGGCGCCGAGGAGGAGCTGCTGGCCCGTCTGGCCGCGGGCGTAGAAGGTGCGGGAGACCTGGACGCCGCCGAAGGAGCGGGTGTCGAGCAGGCCGCCGTACTCGCGGGCGAAGGGCACGCCCTGCGCCACGCACTGGTCGATGATCTCGACGGAGATCTGCGCCAGGCGGTGCACGTTGGACTCGCGGGCGCGGAAGTCGCCGCCCTTGACGGTGTCGTAGAACAGGCGGTGCACGGAGTCGCCGTCGTTGCGGTAGTTCTTCGCGGCGTTGATGCCGCCCTGCGCGGCGATGGAGTGGGCGCGGCGCGGGGAGTCCTGGTAGCAGAACTGGACGACGTGGTAGCCCTGTTCGGCGAGGGTGGCCCCGGCGGAGCCGCCCGCGAGGCCGGTGCCGACCACGATGACGGTGTGCTTGCGGCGGTTGGCGGGGTTGACCAGCTTGGCCTCGAAGCGGCGCTTGTCCCAGCGCTCGTGGACGGGGCCGGCGGGGGCCTTGGTGTCGGCGACCGGCTCGCCGGTCGTGTACTCGGTGTAGGAAGTCATGGTCAGCTCACCACTCCGGTCATCACGCCCACGGGGACGGCGAGGAAGCCGGCCGTGAGCAGCAGCGCGAGGACATTGGCGACGGTCTTCAGGGCGCGGTCGCGGGTGCGGCTGCCGACGCCGAGGGTCTGGGCGGCGCTCCAGAACCCGTGCCGGATGTGCAGTCCGACGGCGAGCATCGCGACGACGTAGATGACGTTGCCGTACCAGGTGGAGAAGGTGTCCACGACGTTCTGGTAGGGCTTGCCGCTCTCGAAGCCGCCGGAGTGCACATGGCCCGTGGTCAGGTCCAGGACGTGCCAGACGATGAACAGGGCGAGGATGATCCCGCCCCAGCGCATGGTGCGCGTGGCGTAACTGGCGCGCGGTTTCCGGTGCACGTACTTGCTGGGGCGCGCCCTGATGTCGCGGCGGCTGAGCTGGTAGGCGGAGACGGCGTGGGCGGCCACGGCGGCCACGAGCACGACGCGGACGAGCCACAGCGTCCACTCGTAGTGCATGAACGGCTCACCGACGGTGCGCAGCCAGTGGGCGTAGTGGTTGAACTCGCCCGCCCCGAAGAAGATCTTCAGGTTTCCGATCATGTGGACGACCAGGTACAGCAGCATGATCAGGCCGCTGACCGCCATCACTGTCTTCTTGCCGACGGTCGAGTCCCACACGGTGCGTGCCATGGACGGCCGTCGGTCCGTCCGCGTTGCCAGAGCCATGCCACCGACGCTAGGGCCGAGGGGGCCCATCGGTCCAAGACATGGAACGGCTCGATTCGATAGGGCGGGCCTATGATGGCTGCGTGCAGTTCCAGCAGCTCCAGTACTTCGTGGCCGTCGCCGAGACCCGGCACTTCACCCGGGCCGCCGAGACGGTCCATGTCGCGCAGCCGTCGTTGTCCCAGCAGATCAAGGCGCTCGAGCGGGAGCTGGGATCCGATCTGTTCCGGCGGGCGCGCGGCAACATCACGCTGACCGACGCCGGGGAGGCGCTGCTGCCCCTGGCCCGGCGGATCCTGGCGGACGCGGACACCGCCCGGCACGAGGTGCAGGAGGTGGCGCAGCTGCGCAGCGGCCGGGTCCGGCTGGGCGCGACGCCGAGCCTGTGCACCGGTCTGCTGCCGGACGTGCTGCGCGCCTTCCACGACCGCTACCCGGGCGTGCGGCTGCTGGTCGAGGAGGGCGGCTCGCACGACCTGGTGCGGCAGCTGGCCCGCGGCGCGCTGGACCTCGCCCTGGTGGTGCTGCCCCTTCCGACGCCCTCGCCCGCGCTCACCACGGTGGAGCTGCTGCGCGAGGACCTGGTGGTGGTGTCCTCGCCGGACGCCCCGAGGCCGGGGCGCGGCCGGCGGGCCGTGCGCATCGCCGATCTGGAGGGCGAGCGCCTGGTGATGTTCCGGCACGGCTACGACCTGCGCGAGCTGACCGTGGCCGCGTGCCGCGCGGAGGGCTTCGAGCCGGAATTCGCGGTCGAGGGCGGCGAGATGGACGCGGTGCTGGGGTTCGTGCGGGCCGGTCTCGGGGTCGCCGTCGTGCCGCGCATGGTGGCGGCGCGGTCGGGACACGGGCTGCGGGTGACCCCGCTGGCCCGTCCCGGTCTGCACCGCGCGATCGCCCTGGCGCACCGCAGCGACGTGGCTCCGCCGCGTGCGGCCCGGGAGTTGCAGCGGATGCTGCTGGAGCGGTGAGCCGCCCGAGGCCGGCCTACGGCACCACCGTCACCGGCCACCGCCCCGCCTTGACCAGCCGCACCGCGACCGACCCGACGATCCGGTGGCCGGCCTGCTCGGAGGCGCCCACCACCACCGCGTCCGCGGTGAGGTCGTCCGCCGCCCTCACCAGGGCGTGGTAGGGGTCGCCGCGCACCGTGTGGAACTCCCAGCGGATGTCGAAGATCCCCCTGATCCGCTCCATCGCCTCCCTGATCTGCGCGACCAGGTCCTCGGCGATCTCCTCGGTCGCGTCGGCCACCGGCGCGCCGAGCACCGCGCCCGCCGCCGGCACCGGCTGCACGTAGACGATGGCGAGCAGCGCGTTCTGCCGTCGGGCGAGACCGGCGGCGTACGCCGCCGCACGCAGCGAGGAGTCGGACCCGTCCACTCCGGCCACGATCACCTTCGGGCCGTCGGTGCCCCGTTCGAAGCGGGGGGACTGCTGTTCCGTCACGGCAGCGAGGCTAGCGGACCCCACCGCCCCGGCCGGCAGCCGTCCCCCGCGGACCCGTCGCCCCACACTGCGCCGATCGGGTGAAATCGTGCCGCCGCACCGGTGTCGCTGAGGTGCGTCGGGCGTCCGTGGGGCGACTGATGAGTCATGCAGAAGGATCAGTTGCTCATCCGGCGCCGGGCCGTGCTCGCCGGCGCCGCCGCTCTCGGCGCCGCCGGTGTGGCCTCGGCACTCGCGCCGGGCACCGGGGAGCGGGCCGCCCCCGCGTCGGCGCCCGCCGCGGGCGCCCCGGCCGCCCGCCGCCCGCTCAAGCCCTCCGAGTACCGGCTCAGGCCCCTGACCGGCTACGACGCGCCGCCCAGCACTCCCGGCAGGACCCCGGTGCGGCGCGAACCGCTGCTGCGCCTGTCCGGGCGCGGCCGCACCATGGTGCTGACCTTCGACGACGGGCCGGACCCCCGCTACACCCCGGACATCCTGGACACCCTGGCCCGGTACGAGACGCGCGCGATGTTCTTCGTGTGCGGGGAGATGGCGGCCGAGAACCCGGACCTGCTGGCCCGGATGGCGGACGAGGGGCACGTGGTCGGCAACCACACCTGGTCCCACCCCCTGCTCACCGCACTCGGCCGGCGCCGGATCCGCACCGAGATGGAACGCACCAGCGACGTCATCGAGAAGGCCCACGGCTCACGCCCCGAATGGTTCCGCGCGCCCTACGGGGCCTGGAACCGCGCCGCCTTCCGGCTCGGTGCCGAACTGGGCATGGAGCCGCTGGCCTGGACGGTCGACACGCTCGACTGGACGACGCCCGGCACCCGCACCATCGTCGGCCGGGTCGCGGACGGTGCCGCCCCCGGCGTCGTGGTGCTCTCCCACGACGCCGGCGGCGAACGCTCGCAGAGCGTGCGGGCCCTGCGCCGCTATCTGCCCGCGCTGCTGGACTCCGGCTACCACGTCACGGTGCCGCGCCGGCAGTACGTCTGAGCCGCCCGCGCCCGGTCGGGGTCCGCTCAGCGGATCTCGACCAGGCGGGCGAAGACGACGACGTTCCCGTCGTAGCCGTTCTGCTGGGAGAAGCCGCCGCCGCAGGTGATGACCCGCAGCTCGGCTGCCCCCTTGGAGGCGTAGACCCGGTCGCCGGGGAAGGCGTTCTTCGCGAAGACCTCGACGCCGTAGATCTCGAACACGGCGGTCCTCGCGTCCTGGCGCGCGACCTCGACCCGGTGTCCCTTCTTCAGCGCCCCGAGCCCGTAGAACACCGCCGGCCCCTGCGCGTTGTCGACGTGGCCGACGACGACGGCCGTGCCCTTCTCGCCCGGCGAGACGGCGCCCGTGAACCAGCCCGCCAGGTTCGGGTCCTGCGGCGGTGGCGCGTCCACCCAGCCCTCCGCGTCCAGCCCCACCGGCATCACCGGCGCGTCCACCTGGATCGCCGGGATCCGGACCCGGTCGGGCACCGCGTACGGCAGCGGCTGCACCGCCCCGGCCAGGACGTCGACGGGCACCCGGCTGTCGGCGGCGGCCGCGCCGGCCGGCTGCGGCGGGCCCACGTCGAACTCCCCCGAACCGTTCCGGATGAGCGCGAGTCCGGTGAGCAGGACCAGCGCTATCACGCCCCACGGGGCGCGCCGCTTGCGCGGCGCCTCCTCTTCGGCTTCGGCCGGCCAGAAAGCAGACATTCGCCTTCCCCTCTCGACACAGCCGTCGCCGTGTCACTCGCGCATGACGAAAACGCTAAATCGCGGGTGCGCAACCGGCGACGGGGCGGCGGCGAACGGGTGGCCCCGGGCGGGACGAGGTGCGCCATCCGGGGTGGAGCCCGACGAAGATTTTCTGACGGTCCGTGACCTGCGGCGATATCCCCTCCCGCGGTTTTCCGCGAGGGGGAGGCCTCACCGGTACGGACCATCGCCGAAATGCGGGTGCGGGCAGGGCAACTGAGGGTCTTTCTGGGAGGCGCTTTCTCGCCGATCGACCGGGGACGGGACCCGGGGCGCCTTCCGCGGAGGATCACATGCGCAACTCACGTGCCCTGGCGGCCGCCGGCGCCGCGGTCGCCGTCCTCGGGGTCGCCGCCCCGGCGGCCGTCGCGGACTCCGGTCGGGTGCCCAACCCGTCCAACATCGTCGCCCTGCCCAGCGTCATCGCCGCCGGCGGGCAGCTGACCATCACCGTCGACGGCTGCCCCCACGGCGGTACGGCGACCTCCAACGCGTTCCCCAAGACCGACCTGACGCCCATCCACGGGGCCAACGACACGTCGAAGGGGACCGCGACCGTCGACGCCGACGCCCGCCCCGGTCCGTACGACATCACGGTCCACTGCTCCGGCAGGAGCCTGACCCGTCCGGCCGCCTTCACCGTCATCGGCGGTGTCCGCGGCGGTATCGGCGGCAGCAGCACCAGCGGGGCGACCCCGACCGACATCGCCATCGGCGGCGCGCTGGTGACCGCGGCGGTCGTCGGCAGCGGGGTCTTCTGGATGCGCCGCCGCGCCGAGAAGCGGATCTGAGCGGCTGTCCCCTGCGGGCCGCCGTTTCGCATCTGTCCGACAGCACCGTGCCCCGGATCCCACGACGGGATCCGGGGCGAAGCCCTGCCCGGCGCGGTCTCAGCCCCCGAGGTGCGGGAAGAGCCGCAGGAACGGGTCCGTCGACGCGGCGATGCCCCGGCCGTAGGGCGCGTCGAAGTCCCAGATCAGGAAGAGCAGGAAGGCGATCAGCGCGGAGAACAGCCCGGCGAGGACCAGCTCCCTGCTGGTGCGGCGGATCTGGAGCGCGAAGATCATGCCGATGGTGATCGCGGCCCCGGCGATCAGCCCGAACCACACCACGCCCGGCATGGTCTGCCCGGTCGACTCCGCCCGGGCGCTGCGCGCCTGGTCGGCGGCGGCCACCTGGTCCATGAGCGGCTGGTAGGCCTGCGCCTCGAAGTCCGTGCGCGGCTCGTAGTCGGTGACGCGGTGGCGGACGCGGTCGAGCAGCGCGGTGCCGCGTGCGGTGACCCGGCCGTCGTCGGCCATGGTCCGCCACTCGGTGGTCACGACGTGTCCGACATAGGCGTTGACATCGTCACGGATGCGGTCACGCACGTCAGCCGGGTAGACCCGTACGCGCTCCGTGATCTCGTGCAGGGCCACCGCCTCCGCCCGTACGTGCTCCTGGGCGGCGCTGCGTCCCTCCCAGACGCCGGCGATGGCGAGACCGAGGACGATGGCGTACACCACGCCGATCCACATCGTCATGTACTCGATGACGTCCGGGGTCTCGCTGGGATCCTCGTCGTCGGCCGCCCGGCGGTGCCGTACGAGGGTGATGACCACCACGACGGCACAGGCGGCCAGCATCGCGAGGGTGAGAACAAGCCATTCCGGCAAGAGGGCCTCCGGCGGAGAGTCGGATCGGGTCGGTCGTCAGCGCGGTGCGGTCGTCAGCGCGGACGGAGCGCGGCGATGGCGACCACCGCGGGCACCGTGATGAGCAGGACGAAGGTGAGCGGCGACGTGCCGCCGCGCGCGGTCCGCGCCGGGGCAGCGCGGTGGCGCGGGTAGCGCACGGGCTCCGCGGACGGGCGCGGCTCGGGCGTGGCCGACGGTGTCGGCGGGCGGGCCGGTGGGGGCGGCGGCGCGGGAGGTGACGGTCGGGGTGGCGGGGGCGGCGGAGTGGGGGCCGGGGCCGGCCGGGCGGCGGGTGGCGCCGGACGGGCCGCGGGCGGGGGCGGGGGTTTCGGTTCCGGGGTGGGGCTGGGGGTCGGGGGCGAGGGCGGCGTGGGTTCGGGCGGAGGCGTCGGGGAGGGCGTGGGCGTCGGTGGCGGTGTGGGGGTCGGGGTGGGGGTGGGCGTCGGTGGCGGTGGAGGCGGTGCGCAGGGCGGGGGGTCGGTCCAGGTGAGGTTTCCCGCGGCCGCCACCGCCTCCGTGCCGCCCGGCCCCGTCGAGGCGTACGCGCAGGCGTCGGCCGTCGCCGCGCCGGGTGCGCCGACGAGCGCCCACAGGAGCGTCGCCACCGCCAACGCGCGGACGCCGGCGCGGGATTGGGTCGTCAGGAGTGCTCGCACGACGAGGATCATGAGGCGCGGACGGTCCGGTCACGCCTCCGAGCCGGGTGATTGCCCCGAAGGAGTTAATGAAAGAAATCCGGGCCACGGTTGAACACGACCCGTGCTCCCATGCGTACCCATCGTCGAGCGGCGGCACAGCAGGGCGCTGCAACCCCCTTGCGATCATGTGGAGTTGACGATGAAGACCTCCTGGCGGACCGCCTCGCTGGTGGCGAGCGCCGCGGCGGTGCTGAGCCTGACCACGGCCTGCGGTCAGGACACCGCGCCGCCCGCCTCCAGCCAGAACGTGGGTGCCACGGCCGCGGCCGGGGACTACGGCGCCATCGGCAGCGGCAGTGGTTCCGGCACCGCGGCCGGCGGCGCCCAGGCATCGTCGAGCCCCTCGAACACGGCGGGCGAGCTGAACGCCTCCACCACCGCCGAACTGGGCAAGGTGGTGACCGACAGCCTCGGTCTGACCCTGTACCGCTTCGACCAGGACACGGCCGAGCCGCCCGCGTCCAACTGCGAGGACGACTGCGCCAAGACCTGGCCGCCGGTACCCGCCGACGACGCCACGGCCGGCGAGGGGATCGACGAGTCGCTGCTCGGGGAGGTCACCCGGTCCGACGGCACCAAGCAGCTCACCGTCGGCGGCTGGCCGGCCTACCGCTACGTCAAGGACGTCAACGCCGGTGACGTCAAGGGGCAGGGTGTGGGCGGCAAGTGGTACGCGCTGACCCCCGAGGGCAAGAAGGCGCAGGCGGCCGACCAGCCGGGGCTGTCCACCCGGCAGGACCCGAAGCTCGGCGAGATCGTCGTCGACGGCAACGGCCGGACGGTGTACCGCTTCATGAAGGACGAGGCCTGGCCGAAACCCGTCTCCGCCTGCACCGGCGCCTGCCTGGAGAAGTGGCCCGTGGTGTCGCCGGTGGACTTCGCGGACACCGAGGGCATCCAGAAGAAGGGCTACATGACCTTCACCCGCCCGGACGGCGCCGACCAGCAGACCATCGACTGCTGGCCCATCTACACCTTCGCCGGTGACAAGGCTCCCGGCGACACCAACGGTCAGGGCGTCGGCGGTACCTGGTACGCCGTGCGGCCCGACGGAAAGCCGGTCGGCGCGCCGGAGAAGTAGCAACCTCTCAGGCTGTCGTCCCCTCCGGACGCACCGGCCCCGGTCCGCCCCTCCGCAGCCCGCGGAGGGGCGGACCGTTGTGGCGTGTTCCACCGGAACCCCCCGGTACCCACCGCGACCCCGGGGGAATGATCGGCGCTTTTCTCCCGCAACTTCTCGACGGGTGAGGGAACTCTCCGGAATGCCTCGGACACTTCTCGTGACGCGTTCCTGAGGGCGTCAATTCGGCACGTGCCACTGGCAGTGACCGGGAACGGATGGTCATTTTCCGTTTGGGGTCGCTCCCTTGGCGGGCGATCAGTAGCCTCTGCTCTCGAACACCGGATCGCCTACGCCTTGGAGAGATACATGGAGCGTCCCGCCTGGGCCCCACGGAGCATCGACATCACGGTGCCCAGCGTCTCCCGGATGTACGACTACTACCTGGGCGGTTCGCACAACTTCGAGGTCGACCGGGAAGCGGCCCGCAGGGCCATGGAGTTCATGCCGGGCCTGCCCAAGATCATGCAGGCGAACCGTGCCTTCATGCGCCGGGCGGTGCGTTTCGCGGTCGACGAGGGCGTCACCCAGTTTCTGGACATCGGCTCCGGCATTCCCACGTTCGGCAACGTGCACGAAGTGGCCCAGGCGGCCGACCCGGACGCACGCGTGATGTACGTGGACCACGACCCGGTGGCCGTGGCGCACAGCCAGGCCGTCCTCGAGGGCAACGACGGCGCGGACATCGTCGCCGCGGACCTCCGCAAGCCGCAGGAGATCCTGAACAGTCCCGAGGTGCTGGGCCTGATCGACCTGAATCGGCCAGTGGCCCTGCTGCTCGTTGCCATACTGCACTTCGTGGAAGACGCGGACGACCCGTATGCGGCGGTGGCCGGACTGCGCGAGGCCCTGGCGCCCGGCAGCATGCTCGTGCTCACCCATGCCTCGTACGAGGGGATCCCGCTGCCGCCGGAGCGGGCCGAGGGTGCGGTGGACGTGTACCAGGACATTCGCAACCCGCTGATCATGCGCACGCGCGAGGAGATCGCGCGGTTCTTCGAGGGGTACGACATGGTGGAACCCGGACTGGTGCCGATGCCGCAGTGGCGGCCGGACACCGCACCGGAGGACGAGGATCCCTACGCCTTCTCCGGTTTCGCGGGCGTGGGGCGTACGGCGTGAGCGCGGAGCCGGACGGGCCGGAGGGCAGACTGCGCCGCTTCGCGACGATCTGGAGCCGGGCGGTCTTCCCGGTGACCTCGACGTCGTCGACCCGGCCGGAGTTCGAGGAGCTCCTGCTGCCGCTGGCCCGCCTGCTGAGCGAGGCGCTGCGGGCCAGGTCGTTCGACGCGGACGCGGGCAAGGCCGTCGGGGCCGCCCTGGTGCGGGCGCACTGCACCGACCCGGAGGCGCTCAGCCGCACGCTCGACTGCGTGGACGCCTATCTCGTGCTGTACTGCGGCGAGGACGGCGACCGCGAGGACCTGCGGGCGCGCAGCGCCAGGCTCCAGCACGCCATGGCCGCCGGGTTCGCGCAGGCGCTGCGCGAGCGGACCCTGGCCGAGCAGGAGGCCATCGCCCAGGCCGCGCTGGAGGCGCAGGGCGTGGTGGCGCGGGCCCTGCACGCCACCGAGGCCCGGTTCCGCGCGGTGTTCGAGGGCGCCGCCATAGGCATCGGCATCGCCGACCTGGAGGGCAACGTCCTTCAGGTCAACGGCGCGCTGCGGCGCATGTTCGGCCTGTCCGAGCAGTCCCTGCGCGGCCGCAAGGTCAGGGAGTGGGTCCACCCCGACGACGCCCCGCAGACCTGGCGGCTCTACGAGGAGCTGGTGAGCGGCGAGCGCGAGCACTACCACCTCGAGAAGGCGTTCTACCGCCCCGACGGAACGGTCCTGTGGACCAATCTGACGGTGTCCCTGCTGCGCGACGCCGACGGCGACCCGCAGTACCAGCTCGCCCTCATGGAGGACACCACCGAGCGCCGGCTGCTCAACCTCCGCCTGCGCTACGAGGCCACCCACGACGCGCTGACCGGGCTGCCCAACCGCACGTTCTTCTTCGAGCGCCTGGAGAAGGCGCTGAACGCCGGGGAGGGCCAGCGCTTCGGCCTGTGCTACCTGGACCTGGACGGTTTCAAGACCGTCAACGACAGCCTCGGGCACGCGGCCGGTGACCGGCTGCTCGTCGAGGTCGCCGACCGGCTGCAGGCCTGCGCCACCGCCTCCGGCGAGATGGTGGCCCGGCTCGGCGGCGACGAGTTCGTGGCGCTGACCACCGGCCCCGGCACCGAGCGCGCCGTGGACGAGCTGGCCGGCCGCATCATGAACGCGCTGCTCGCCCCGATCAGCGTCGACGGCCGGGAACTGACCGTGCGCGGCAGCATCGGCATCGTCGAGGGGCCGGCCGGGGAGCGCAGCGCGGCGGAGGTGCTGCGCAGCGCCGACATCACCATGTACCGGGCCAAGTCGGCGGGCGGCAACCGGTTCGAGCTCGCCGATCCGGAGGCCGACGCCCGCGCGATCACCCGGCACGGTCTCACCACGGCGCTGCCGACGGCCCTGGACCGGGGCGAGTTCTTCATCGAGTACCAGCCGCTGGTGCATCTCGGGGACGGCAGTGTCCGGGGCGCGGAGGCGCTGGTGCGGTGGCTGCACCCGCAGCACGGGGTGCTGTCCCCGGACCGGTTCATCCCGCTCGCCGAGCACACCGGGCTGATCGTTCCGCTGGGCCGCTGGGTGCTGGAGCAGTCGGTGCGCCAGGCCCGTGAGTGGCGGGAGCGGCACGGGGGCGCGGAGTCGCTGGGTCCGCTGCGCATCAACGTGAACCTCTCGCCCTGCCAGCTGACCCACCCCGGGCTGGTCCAGGACACCGTCGACATCCTGGAGCGCACGGGTGTGGCGCCGGACGCGCTGTGCCTGGAGGTGACGGAGTCGGCGCTGATCGGCGCGGACGACGATCTGCTGAAGCCGCTGCGCCGGCTGGCGGAGATGGGCGTCGACATCGCGCTGGACGACTTCGGCACCGGCTACTCCAACCTGGCCAATCTGCGCCGCCTGCCGGTGAGCGTCCTGAAGCTGGACCGCTCCTTCACCCAGAGCATGCAGCAGTTCCCCGCCGACCCGGTCGACCTGAAGATCGTCGAGGGGATCGTCTCCCTGGCCCACAGCCTCGACCTGGCGGTCACGGTGGAGGGCGTGGAGACGGGGGCCCAGGCCGAGCAACTGCGCATCCTCGGCTGCGACACGGCCCAGGGCTGGTACTACGCCCGCCCGGGCCCACCGGAGCGGCTCCACGAACTGGCCCTGGTGGACGCGACGGGCTGATCAGGTCACCCGGTCGCCTGACAATCCTGGGCACGCGGCTCGTACGCGCCTGCGGGTGCCCGGCGGCCGGTCGCGCCGTTCCCCGCGCCCCTGGAGGGGCCGGGGTGCGTGCGATCATGCGCGGATGACCGACGAGACAGACGCGGTGCGCGCGGCGATCGAGGGCGAGCTGCGCCTCATGGACCCGGCCGTCCGGTCCTCACGCGCGGAGGCCGTACGCCTGCTGGACCCCGAGTTCACCGAGGTCGGCGCGTCCGGCAGGCGGTACACGTACGCGGAGATGGTCGCCGAGCTGCCCGACCACCCGGGCGGTTCGGCGGACGGCCCGGTCTACGAGCCGTCCGGCTTCACCGGTGTCCTCCTCGCGCCCGGTCTGGTGCACCTCACGTACGAGACGTGGTTCGACGGGCGGCGGGCGCGGCGCAGTTCGCTGTGGCGCAGGCGCGACGAGAGGTCGGACTGGCGCATGTACTACCACCAGGCCACCCCGGTGCCGCCGGACGTCGGGCGGTGATCCGGGGCCGGACATGCGTGGTGTCTTCCTTCGGGGGCGTCGCGGGGGCATCATGATCCGCCGTCAGCCGTTTGCCGATCGCGAAGAGGTGAGGCGCATGGCCGGGCTCCGGACGGGTGAGGGCATTCTCCGCCGCAAACCCATCGAGCACATCGAGGAGACGGAAGTCGGCGAGGGTACGCGGCTGGAGCGCACCCTCGGCCTGTGGCAGCTGACCGCGATCGGCGTGGGCGGCATCATCGGCGCCGGCATCTTCACCCTCGCGGGAACGGTCGCCAACGGCACGGCGGGGCCCGCGGTGCTGATCTCGTTCCTCGTCGCCGGTGTCGCCAGCGCCGCCGCCGCGCTGTCGTACGCGGAGTTCGCGGGGATGATCCCGAAGGCCGGTTCGGCCTACACGTACGGGTACGCGGTGCTCGGCGAGCTGGCGGGCTGGTTCATCGGCTGGGACCTGCTGCTGGAGTACACGGCGATCGTGGCGGTGGTGGCGATCGGCATCTCCGGCTACTTCAGCTTCCTGGTGAACGAGATGGGCGCCGACCTGCCGAACTGGATGCTCGGCGCGCCCGGCACCGGTGACGGCCACCGCGTCGACCTGTTCGCGGCCCTGCTGTGTCTGCTGATCGCCTTCCTGCTGAACCTCGGCATCAAGAACGCGGCCCGTTTCGAGACGGTCGTCGTGGTGCTGAAGGTGCTGGTCGTGCTGCTGGTGATCGCGGTCGGCGTGTTCCACATCGACACCGCGAACTACAACCCGTTCTTCCCGTACGGCGTGGGCGGCGCGTTCACCGGCGCGGCGACGGTGTTCTTCGCGGTGTTCGGCTACGACGCGATGTCGACGGCGGCCGAGGAGTCGAAGGACGCGCAGCGGCACATGCCGAAGGCGATCATCTACTCGCTGATCATCTCGATGGTCCTGTACGTGGCGGCGTGCCTGGTGCTGACGGGCATGCAGAACCACAAGGACATCGACCCGGAGAGCGGCTTCTCCACGGCGTTCAAGTCGGTCGGGCTGAGCGGGCTCGCGGACGTGATCGCGGTGGG
The DNA here is from genome assembly GCF_007829875.1 of Streptomyces capillispiralis. Lineage (NCBI taxonomy): Bacteria > Bacillati > Actinomycetota > Actinomycetes > Kitasatosporales > Streptomycetaceae > Streptomyces > Streptomyces capillispiralis. The sequence continues at coordinate 670,509 of NZ_VIWV01000001.1, forward strand.
CGCCATCATCGGCATCCTCACGGTGATGTTCACGTTCATGCTGGGCGTCACACGGGTGTGGTTCGCCATGTCGCGCGACGGGCTGCTGCCCCGCTGGTTCGCCAAGACCCACCCGACCCGGCACGTGCCGACGCGGGTCACCTGGATCGTCGGGGTGGCGTCGGCCGCCATCGCCGGGTTCCTGCCGATCGGCGAGGCGGCCGAACTGACCAACATCGGGATCCTGCTGGCGTTCGTCGTGGTGTGCACGGCGGTGATCGTGCTGCGCTACCGGCAGCCGGAGCTGCCGCGCACCTTCCGCACGCCGTGGATGCCGGTGGTGCCGGCGCTGGGCGTGGTCTTCTCGATCTGGCTGATCACGTTCCTGCAGTGGCAGACCTGGGCGCGGTTCGCCGTGTGGTTCGCACTGGGACTGGTGATCTACTTCGCCTACTCCTACCGCCGTTCGGAGCTGGCGCGGCGTTAGAGCCCGCGGAGGAAGTCCAGCAGGATCCGGTTGAACGGTTCCGGCCGCTCCATGTTCGGGTAGTGGCCGGTGCCGTCGAGGGTGACGGCCCGGCCGTCGGGGACGGCCCCGGCGAGGCGCCGGGCCGCGTCGTGCAGTTCGGCGGGTTCGAGGGCGCCGTTGACGGCGAGCACCGGGACAGCGATCTCCGCCAGGCGGGGCCAGGAGCCGGTCACACGCACGAGCAGGTCCTTCTCGTCCGGCGTGTGCTTGGAGAGGGTGTGGAGCGCCATCTCCCGCAGCCGGCGCAGGATGTCGGGGTCGACGTCGTCGGTGGTCCGCTGGGGGCCGGGCAGGACGCGGAGGAAGGCCTTGAGCCAGGCCTCCACCTCGCCGGCGGCCAGCGCCCGGTTGCTCTCGGCCTGGACCTCCTGGTGCCAGGGGTCGGTGTACCGGAAGTCCCCGGTCGCGGCGCCGCAGGTGACCACCGCGCGGACCAGTCCGGGGTGTTCGAGCACCGTGTCGGTGGCGATCACGCCGCCCATCGAGAGGCCGACGAGGACCGCGGGCCCCGCGTCGAGGTGGCGCAGCAGTCCGGCCAGGTCGTCGGCCCAGCGGAACGGCCCGGTGGCGTTGGCCGAGAAGCCGTGGCCGCGCACGTCCGGGGCGATCACCCGGTGGTGCGCGGCGAGCGCCGGGATCTGGGCGTCCCAGACCCGGTGGTCGACGTACCCGGAGTGGATCAGGACCACGGGGTCGCCGGAGCCGGTGTCGAGGTAGGCGAGATCGCCGTCGGCGGAGGGGAAGAAACGCAGATCCGAAGCACCAGTCATGACAACCAAGGTGTCATCTTGGGGCGACTTTGGCAACCAGGGTGTCATGATGAGGGAGTGAATGAGATGGACAAGCCCCTTCCCCCGGACGAGCTCGGCCGCCGCCTCACCGAGGTGTACGACCTGGTCGGCCCCCTGTACCGGCGCGCCCAGCGCAGCGTGGAGCAGGGCCTGGCCCCCGACGACGGCCTGTCGCTGGGCGTGCGTGCCGTCCTGACCCTGCTGCACCGCAACGGGCCGATGACCGTGCCGCAGATGGGCAGGGCACAGGCGATCAGCCGGCAGTTCGTGCAGCGCATGGTGAACGACGCGGCGGCGCGGGGTCTGGTGGAGAGCATCCCCAACCCCGCCCACCGGCGGTCCTCGCTCATCCGTCCGACGCCGGAGGGCTCGGCGGCGATCGCCGCCGTCCTCGAGCGTGAGCACCTGCTGCTGCGGGAGGTCGGCGGAGACCTCACGGACGTCGAGGTGACGGCCTGTCTGCGGGTGCTCGGAGAACTGCTGCAGGCCCTGGACCACGTCGACCTCGGCTGACGCGCCTCACTCCCCCATCACGAGGCCGTCCTGCGCCGCGCCCCGGCTCAGCACCACGTCCCGGATGCGGTCGCGGACGGCCCGCACCTCGGCGCCGAGGGCGAGCGCCCGGTTGAGGTCGAGCGCCCGCCCGGCGTCCACGTCGAAGAGCTGCGGGACGAACTCGGCCCGGCTCACCTCCCAGCGTCCGCCGGGGCGGGACGGCGGGGCGAAGGTGAAGCGGGCCAGGGTGGACTGGTTGCCGCGCGGGTCCGGGAGGCCCTCGTGGTTGGTCATCGCGCCGGCGATCTGGTCGCCCATGCCGTAGACCACCCAGGTGTCGTTGACCTTCTCGTAGGCCTGCGGGACGTGGGCGTGGGTGCCGAGGATCAGGTCGATGTCGGGGCGGCCCCCGGTGGCCGAGGCAGTGAGCGAGCGGGCCAGCGCGAGCTGCTGCCGGTCGGGGGCCTCCTGCCATTCGGTGCCCCAGTGCAGCGACACGACGACGACGTCCGCTCCGGCCTCGCGGGCCGCTCGCGCGTCGGCGACGATCCGCGCCTCGTCGATCAGGTCGACGGCCCAGGACCGGTCCGGCGGCGGCGGACTGCCGTTGGTGCCGTAGGTGTAGGCGAGGTGGGCGACCCGCGCCGAGCCCGCGCGCAGCATGGTCGGGGTGCGGGCCTCACCCTCGGTGCGCGCCGAGCCCGCGTGGCGCACGCCCGCGCGGTCGAGGGCGTCCAGGGTGCGGCGGATGCCCTCGGTGCCGCCGTCCAGGGTGTGGTTGGAGGCGGTGGAGCAGCCGTCGTAGCCGGTGGCGGCGAGGGCGCGGGCGATCTCGGGCGGGGACTTGAAGAGGGGGTAGCCGGTGTAGTCGCCGCCCGTGCCGTAGATGGTCTCCATGTGGCACAGCGCCACATCGGCGGAGGCGACTACGGAGCGGACGCCGGAGAGCATCGGCGCGAAGTCGTACCCGGTGCCGCCCGCGTCGTAGTGGGCGCGTTCGATGACCGAGCTGTGGGGCAGCACGTCGCCGGAGGCGACCAGGGTGAAGGGGCGGGGCCCGGAGGCGGAGGGGGCCGGACGCCCCGGTTCCGGTGGCCGGTGGTCACGGGCCTGGCAGGCGGCGCCCGCGGCGAGGACGACGGTCAGGGCCAGGGCCACCTGCCGACTGCGTGTGATCATCGCTCCACTCCGCTGTAGTCGTATTTATGGATAAACAGGTAAGAATCACCGTCCCGTCCGTCGCTGTTCCGACACGCCCTTTAGGCCGTCCGGCGTGCGCGAACGACCTCCCCGACCGTTCGTCGAACCGTTCGTCGACGCGATCGACCGTCCGCCGCACGGTCCTGTGCACGCCCTGTCCCCGCGTGACGACGTGCGCTGCCATACGGCCATGACGGCCGGAATGACACTCACGAACGGGACGACCGCCGAGCACGAGCTCGCCGCACTGCAACGCGAGCACGGCCGGCCCCTCTTCGCGCTGCTGCTTCGGCTCTGCGACGGAGACCGGCAGCGCGCGGAGGATCTCGTCCAGGAAACGCTGGTGCGCGCCTGGCAGCACCCCGAGGCCCTGCGCGCCGAGGACTTCGACTCGGTACGGCCCTGGCTGCTCACCGTGGGGCGGCGGCTCGCGATCGACGCGCGCCGGGCCCGGCAGGCGCGGCCGGCCGAGGTCGGGGACGCCGTGCTGGAGAACGCGCGGGTGATCTCCGACCACGCCGAACGGGCCGCCGCGATGCTCGACGTGCGCGAGGCTGTGAAGACCCTCACGCCTGAACACCGTGAAGTCCTGGTGCTCGTGTACTTCCAGGGGGCGAGTGTGGCGGAAGCGGCGACAGCCCTCGGCATTCCGCCCGGTACCGTGAAGTCCCGCGCGTTCTACGCGCTGCGCGCCCTGCGCCGGGTGCTTCCCGGATACGCCTCCGACATGCGGTGAAACCGACCGCCGGGTCAAACCTCCGTAAAGCGCCTTGCCGACCACCCCGGTTGAGTAATCGGCTGTCCTCATCCGTGTTCCGGACCGGGGGCCCGGGTTCGGGCGACGCACGCACCGGAGGAAGGCAGGAAGGGATGCTGCACAGAGGTCGAGAGAGCACGGACGGCACCGGTGACGGTGAACTGACCGTCCCCATGGCCTGGTTGTACGCCGAGTACATCGCGGACGAGCTGCTGCGCAGCGGCGACCTCATGCCGCCGACGTCCTTCGAGTTCCGCGCCGGACGGGACGCGCTGGCGCTGACCGTCTTCCTGTCCGACACCGACGGCGAGCTGTCCGGCATCCGGGTGGTCACCCAGCTGGAGACCTGGCTGTCCCTGACCGCGTACGACCAGCCGTGGCAGGAGTGGGTGGAGCAGCGCCTGGCCGGTCTCGCCGCGGACGCCGCCGCGGCCGGCCGGACCGCGCCGGACCCGGACCTGGAACTGGCCCGCGGGGCATGGCGCTGGCTGCGCGAGACGGAGCTGCTGGCACCCGATCTGAACGCGGTGCCGGGCGGCGGCGCGCCGGGCGGCGAGGACGAGGGACCCAAGGTGTGGACACCGGCCTGGCAGCTCGGGCTGCCGCTCGGCCACCTCGCCATCCACCTCTTCTGATCCTTCGCGGAACCCGGACCAATCCGCGGGCCGGAGGGCTCCGAATCCTTTGGTCACGATTCGGCACGTGGCTTGAGTGAATCGGCTGCCTGGTGCGTACCGGTGGGAGCAAGGAGTAACCCCACCCACACCCAACGGCACGAGGATGCGGCATGAGGTCCCTGGAAAGGCACCGCGACGTCGGCGCGTACGCGCTCGGCGTGCTGGACGAGGCGGACGCCTTCCGCTTCGAGGACCACCTCACGGAGTGCCCTCGCTGCACCGTCCAGGTGACCGAATTCGGCCCTGCGGCACGGCAGTTGATGCTGTACCGCAGCTCCACCCCACGGCTGGTGCAGCCGCTGGCCGAGCCCGGTCCGCGGATGCTGGACCGGCTGCTGTCGCAGGTGGCCGCCCGCCGTCGCGCGGGGCGCCGCCGGCTGCTGTCGGCGCTGGCCGCCTCGGTGGTGCTCGCGGTGTCCGCGTCGGCGGTCGCGCTGGTGGCCGAGGACGGCGGCACGGGCGCCGTGAGCATCGCGGCGACCGACGAGTGGTCCGGGGTGTGGGCGCAGGTGACCACCGAGGACGCGGCCTGGGGCACCCTGGTGGAGCTGAAGGTCAAGGACGGCGCCGGTCCGCGCGCCTGCCGGCTGGTGGTGGTCGGCCGTGACGGGTCCGAGGAGACCGTGACCACCTGGGGCGTGCCCCGTCACGACGCCCGCCCCCACACGATGCTGGGCGGATCCGCCCTGCACACCGACAGGATCGCCCGCTTCGAGGTGCGCACGGCGGACGGCGAGCACCTGGTGACGCTGACACCGCCGTGAACCGGAAGGGACCGCCGAAGTCACTTCAGCAGGCGGGAGAGCCTGCGGTCGGCGAGGGGCTTCCCGCCGGTCTGGCAGGTCGGGCAGTACTGCAGCGAGGAGTCGCTGAAGGAGACCTCGCGGACGGTGTCCCCGCACACCGGGCAGGCCTCGCCGGTGCGGCCGTGCACCCGCAGTCCGCTCTTCTTCTCGGCCTTCAGCCGTCCCGCCGCGAGCCCGCGGGAGCGTTCCACCGCCTCGGTGAGCGTGCCGCGCAGGGCCCGGTACAGCCGTGCGGTCTCCTCCGGGGTGAGGGAGGCGGCGCGTGCGAAGGGGGACATGCGGGCCGCGTGGAGGATCTCGTCGCTGTAGGCGTTCCCCACACCCGCGATCAGGCCCTGGTCGCGCAGGGCGCCCTTGAGCTGCCGCCGCTCCCCCGACAGCAGCTCGGCCAGGCGCCGCTCGTCGAAGTCGTCGGCCAGCGGGTCCGGGCCCAGCCGGGCGACGCCCGGGACCTCCTTCGGATCCGCCACGACGTACACCGCGAGCCGCTTCTGCGTGCCGGCCTCGGTCAGGTCGAAGCCCGCGCCGGTCTCCAGGGCGACGCGCAGGGCGAGCGGGCCCTTGCCGGGGCGGGGCGGTCCGCTGGGCAGCCGGTCCTTCCAGTGCAGCCAGCCCGCCCGGGCCAGATGGGTGACGAGGTGCGGCCCGCCGTCCGTCTCCAGGCCGAGGAACTTGCCGTACCGGCGCACGGCGGTCACCTCGCGGCCCTCGACGGCCGTGAGCGGCGGGTCGTAGGTCTTCAGAACGCTGATCGCCACGGGCAGCACCCGGACGATCTCGTGGCCGGCCAGGTGCTCGGAGAGGAAGTCCTTGAGCGCCTCGACCTCGGGGAGTTCCGGCATACGTCCAGAGTGCCACCGGGTGCCCACGCGGTCAGGCCGTGTCGGACCCCTTGGCGACCAGGAACTCGCTCCACACGCACTTGCCGCCGCCGCGCGCCTCCACGCCCCACGCGTCGGTGAGCGTCTCGACCAGCAGCAGGCCCCGGCCGGAGACGCCCGACTCCCCCGCCTCACGGCGTCGCGGCAGGGCGCTGGAGGAGTCCTCGACCTCCACCCGCACGCGCCGCTCGCTGCCGGTGGTGACCCTGAGGGTGACCACCGCGGATCCCTCGGTGTGCATCAGGACGTTGGTGATCATCTCGTCGGCGACCAGCACGATCTCGTCGGCCCGGTCCGCCGCGCCCCAGCCCGCGACCGCGGTGCGGATCAGCCGGCGGGTGTCGGAGAGCGCCTCGGGGTCACCGGGAGGGACGTGCCGCGTGAGCCGGCCGCCCGGACGCGGGCTGTCCGAGACGCGGCGGCGCAGCACGAGCAGCGCCACGTCGTCGTCGCAGCCCCGCTCCTCGGCCACCTCGATGAGCCGGTCGGCGAGGTCACGCACGTCGTCGGGGCCGGCCTCGACCAGCGCGGACAGGGCCTCCATGCCGTCGTCGAGGTCGGCGCCGGGCCGCTCGACGAGGCCGTCGGTGCACAGCAGCAGGGTGTCGCCGGGGTCGAGCTCTATCGTGCCGACCGGGTAGTCGAGCCGGCCGAAGTCCGCCGACAGGCCGAGCGGCAGTCCGCCGGGCACGAGGACCCGGTGGCAGGAGCCGTCGGTGCGGCGCACCAGCGGGTCGATGTGACCGGCCCGGACCGTCTGGAGCACACCGGTGGCCAGGTCTGCCTCGGCGTAGAGGCAGGTCGCGGAGCGGTCGGTGTCGAGTTCGTGCAGGAAGACGGAGGCGCGGGCCATCACGGTGGCGGGCGGGTGGCCCTCGGCGGCGTAGGCGCGCAGCACGATGCGCAGCTGCCCCATGACGGCGGCGGCGTGCGTGTCGTGGCCCTGGACGTCACCGATGACGGCGCCGACCCGGCCCCCGGGCAGCGGGATCAGGTCGTACCAGTCACCGCCGATGTCCCGGCCGACGGAGCCGCCGATGGTGGCGGCCCGGTAGCGCACGGCGAGGTCGGCGCCGGAGACGCTGGGGATGGTGCGCGGCAGCATGGCCTGCTGCAGGCCCTGGGCGAGGTCCATCTCCTGCTCGTAGAACATCGCGCGCTGGAGGCTCTGGGAGATGCTGCTGCCCAGGGCGACCAGGATGTTGCGCTCCTCGGCGGAGAAGCCGCGCCGGTCGTTGTAGAGCAGGCCCATGGCGCCGATGGGGCGGGCCTGGACGATGAGCGGCAGATAGGCCGCCGAGGTGATGTCCAGTCCCGTGATGCCCTGCCACAGCTTCGGGTAGCGCTCGGCGAACTCCTCCGGGGACTCGATGAAGCAGGGGCTGAGGGTGCGCACCGCCTCGCTCATCGGGTACGCCTCGTCGATCCCGGTGACTTCGGTGCCCGGCACGAAGCTGTCCTCGGGTCCCTCGGCGATGAGCCGGATCCGCCCGGCCTCGACCAGCCCCATGACGAGGCTGGTGGCGCCCAGATGGGTGAGGCCGTGGGTGTCCTTGAGGACGTCGATGACGTCCTGCACGGTCCGGGCGTGGGCCAGGGCGGCGGTGGTGAGCTGGACGACGTTGGTCTGCTGGCGGCGGGCGGCCTGCTCGCGCCGGGCCTCGCTGTCGTCCAGTTCCTCGGTGGCGTCCCGGACGATGCCGATGATGCGGCAGGGCTTCCCGGTCTCGTCCCGGCGGATGTACCCCTGGGTGTGGGTCCAGCGCAGGGTGCCGTCGCGGCAGCGGACGCGGAAGTAGGCGCCGTAGTTCTCGCTGCCGTCCTTCAGCGCGTTCGAGACCACGGTGTCCAGGCGCCGGGCCTCGCCGGACGGCACCCGGCTCCCCAGGCTCTCGGGGTGGTCGTCGTACTCGTCGGGGCGCAGGTCGAAGATCTCGTGCGCCTGCGCGTCCATCTGCATCACCCCGGCGTCCAGGTCCCAGTCGAAGCTGCCCATGCGGTTGAGCGCCAGGATCGGATCCGGGTGGTCCGGCCAGTCGTCCGGGAGTGACAGGGGGCTCGCTCCCCGATCAGCCATGGCTTCACCATGCCAGGATTCGCGTGATTCCTCGACCGCTGGAGCCGATCCCTGCCCGCTTCCGCGCCGGGGTTGCACGGGCGCCGCCCGGTGGTACACGGAGAGTCACGGGGTCCGGCCGGGACGTCCGGAGGAGGGAGCGCACGGCCGTGGAGTGGTTCACCGCATCCGACTACTGGCTGAGCCGGCTGGTCTTCCAGCGGGCGCTGGCCGGCCTGTACCTGGTCGGCTTCCTGACGGCGGCGCTGCAGTTCCGTGCGCTGATCGGCGAGCGCGGCATGCTGCCGGTGCCGCGGTTCGTGGAGCGGGTGCCGCTGCGGCGGTCGCCGAGCCTGTTCCAGCTGCACTACTCCGACCGGTTCTTCGCGGGCTGCGCCTGGGCGGGCTGCGCGGTGTCGGCGGCGCTGCTCGCGGGGCTGGACTCGCTGCTGCCGCTGTGGGGCGGGATGCTGCTGTGGCTGGTGCCGTGGGCGCTGTACCTGTCGATCGTGAACGTCGGGCAGACCTGGTACGCGTTCGGCTGGGAGTCGCTGCTGCTGGAGGTCGGTTTCCTCGCCGTGTTCCTCGGCAACGACGAGGTGGGCCCGCCGGTCGTCGTGCTGTTCCTGCTGCGGTGGATCCTGTTCCGGGTGGAGTTCGGGGCGGGGCTGATCAAGATGCGCGGCGACGAGTGCTGGCGGAAGCTGACCTGCCTGGACCACCACCACGAGACGCAGCCGATGCCCGGACCGCTGAGCTGGTTCTTCCACCATCTGCCGAAGCCGCTGCACCGGGTCGAGGTGGCCGCGAACCACGTCACCCAGCTCGTGCTCCCGTTCCTGCTGTTCACCCCGCAGCCGGTCGCCACGGCCGCCGCCTCGCTGATGATCGTCACCCAGCTGTGGCTGGTGCTCTCCGGGAACTTCGCCTGGCTGAACTGGATCACGATCGTGCTGGCCCTGTCGGCGGTCCGGTTCCCGGCCGATCCGCCCGCGGTGCCCGGGGCGCCGCTGTGGTACGTGGTGGTCGTCCTCGCGGTGTCCGCGCTGCTGCTGGCCCTGTCCCACCGGCCGGTCCGCAACATGCTCTCCCGCCGGCAGGTGATGAACCGCTCCTTCGACCCGCTGCACCTGGTGAACACCTACGGCGCGTTCGGCAGCGTCAGCCGGATCCGGTACGAGGTGGTCGTCGAGGGCACGGCGGACGAGGCGCCCCGGAAGGACTCCGACTGGCGGGAGTACGAGTTCAAGGGCAAGCCGGGTGATCCGCGGCGCTGGCCGCGCCAGTTCGCGCCGTACCATCTGCGGCTGGACTGGCTGATGTGGTTCGCCGCGCTGTCACCGGCCTACGCCGGGCCGTGGTTCGGCGCGCTGGTGGAGCGGCTGCTGGAGAACGACCGCGACACGCTGCGGCTGCTGCGCCGCTCCCCGTTCCCCGCGGACGCGCCGCCCCGGCACATCCGCGCCCGCCTGTTCCGCTACCGCTACACGACGTGGCGGGAGCTGCGGGAGACGGGCGCGTGCTGGGAGCGGACGTACGTGCGGGAGTTCCTGCCGCCGACCCGGCTGGCGGGGGCGGCTCAGAGGCGGTAGACGCGGGTGGCGGTGGTCTCGAAGAGCCGGCGGCGTTCGGGGCCGGAGAGCTGCCCGGTCAGCTCTCGGGCGGCGGCGAGGACGTCGCCGTAGCCCGCCGCCAGGGTGCACACCGGCCAGTCGGAGCCGAACATCAGCCGGCCGGGCCCGAAGGCGTCCAGCACGACGTCGGCGTACGGGCGCAGGCCGTCGACGCTCCAGGCGACCGGGTCGGCCTCGGTGACCAGGCCGGAGAGCTTGCACACCGTGTTGGGCAGGGCGGCGAGGGCACGGACGGCGGACGCCCACGGTTCGAGCGCGCCCGAGGCGACGGGGGGTTTGCCGGCGTGGTCGAGGACGAAGGTGAGGCCGGGCAGCGCGGCGGCCGCCGCGGCGCACGCCGGGAGCTGGTGCGGCAGCACCACCAGGTCGTACACGAGTCCCGCGGCGGCGACGGCGGCCAGCCCGCGCCGCACGTCGGGGCGCAGCAGCCAGCGGGGGTCCGCTTCGCCCTGGACCTGGTGGCGGACGCCCTTCAGATACCGTCCGCCGGGCAGGTCCCGCAGCCGGGCCAGTTCGTCGGCGAGGTCGGGGCGGGTGAGGTCGGCCCATCCGACGACGCCGGCGACCAGGGAGTGGTCCTCGGCGAGGGCGAGCAGTTCGGGGGTCTCCCCGGGGACGGTGACGGTCTGCACCAGGACGGTGCGGTCGACGCCGGCCGCGGCCGCCTCGGGGGCCAGGTCGGCGAGGGTGAAGTCCCGTCGCAGGGCCGCCAGTCGGGGCCCGGTGATCCAGTCCTGGTCGCGGACGGCCAGGTCCCACACGTGGTGGTGCGCGTCGACGGTCACGGCAGCTCCCACACGACGGGCAGGCCCGCGTCGGCGCCCGCGCCCGAGTAGTCGTGGACGGTGTCCAGGAGCGCGGCCATCCGGGACTGCCAGGCGACGTTGACCGGCAGCCGCTCCAGTTCGGCGAGCAGCCGGGCGTAGTCCTCGCACTCCAGCACGTGGAAGAGGTGCGTGCCGCTGCGGTGGATGGTCCACGAGGTGGCCCCGGCGGCGCGGATCGCGGCGGTGAGTTCCCCGGGGACCTCGCGGTGGGCGGCCTCGTACGCGGCGATCGCGTCGGGGCGGACGGTGGTGTGCAGGGCGACTCTCATGACGGCTCCTCGGCGGGGACGGGGGCGTCGGGCGGCAGCAGTCCGCTGTCGCGCAGCTCCTGCCAGAGGGCGGCGGGCGGCGGGGCGGCGAACTGGTCGGCGCAGTCGTGGACCTCGGCCGCCGAGCGGGCGCCGACCAGGACGCTCGCGACGGCCGGGTGGGTGGCGCTGAACGCCAGCGCGGCGGCCCGCAGGGTGGTGCCGTGGCGCTCGGCGGCGTCCTTCATCCGCAGGGCGCGCTCCAGCAGCCCGGCGGGCGCCCGCCCGTAGTCGTACGTGGCGCCCGGCCCCGGGTCGGCGAGCAGACCGGAGTTGAAGGCGCCGCCGACGACGACCGAGGTGCCGCGTTCCAGGGCGGCGGGCAGCAGGTCGGCCAGGGCGCTCTGGTCGAGCAGGGTGTGGCGTCCGGCGCACAGCACCACGTCGACGTCGGTGTCGCGGACGAAGCGGGTGAGCATCGCGGTCTGGTTCATGCCGGCGCCGATCGCGCGGACGACGCCTTCCGAGCGGAGCCGTTCCAGGGCCGGGTAGGCCTCGCGGAAGGCCTGTTCGGCGTGGTCGTCGGGGTCGTGGAGGTGGACGACGTCGACGCGGTCGAGGCCGAGGCGTTCCAGGCTCGCCTCCAGGGTGCGCCGTACGCCGTCGGCGGTGAAGTCCCAGACGCGGCGGTGGGTGGCGGGCACGGCGAAGCCGTGGGCGAGGTCGTCACCGCCGGCGTCGGCGGGTTCGAGGCGGCGGCCCACCTTCGTGGACACCGTGTACCGGTCGCGGGGGTGCTCGCGCAGCGCCGCGCCGAGGCGGCGTTCGGCCAGGCCGAGGCCGTAGTGCGGGGCGGTGTCGAAGTGGCGGATGCCGCGCTGCCAGGCGGCCCGCACCGCCTCGCGGGCCGCCTCCTCGCCGACCTCGGTGTAGAGGTTGCCGATGCCGGAGGTGCCGAAGGCCAGGCCGGTGACCTCGACGTCGCCGCGGCCGAGCCGGTGCCGGTTCACCGGCCCGCCGGGCGCGGGCGCAGCCCCTGCATGCCGCCGTCGACGGCGAGCGCCGTGCCGGTGGTGGCGCCGGACAGGGGGCTCGCGAGGTGGGCGATGGCGTGCGCGACCTCGGCGGCCGAGACCAGGCGGCCGGTGGGCTGGCGGGCCTCCAGGGCGGCGCGTTCGGCGGCCGGGTCATCGGCGGCGTCGAGCAGCCGGCCGACCCACGGGGTGTCCACCGTGCCGGGGTTGACGCAGTTGACGCGGATGCCCTCGCGGACGTGGTCGGCGGCCATCGCCAGGGTGAGGGAGTGCACCGCGCCCTTGGTGGCGCTGTAGAGGGCACGCTGCGGCAGCCCGGCGGTGGCGGCGACGGAGCAGGTGTTGACGATCGCCGCGTGCGCGGAGGCGCGCAGGTGGGGCAGGCAGGCGCGGGTGGTGCGGACCATGCCGAGGACGTTGACGTCGAAGACGTGGTGCCACTCCTCGTCGGAGTTGGTCTCCACGGTGCCCCGCGCGCCGATGCCGGCGTTGTTGACCAGAATGTCGAGGCCGCCCAGTGCGCGGACGGCGGCGGCGACCGCCGCGCGCACCGCGGTGTCGTCGGTGACGTCGGCCGCGTGGCCGGTGAGGGGCGGGCGGACCGGTGACGGGTCCAGGTCGAGGACGGCCACCTCGGCGCCGCGCTCCGCGAGGAGGTCGGCGGTGGCCCGGCCGATTCCGGAGGCGCCGCCGGTCACCAGGGCCCTCAGGCCCTCGAAGTCGCTCATTCCGCCTGCCCCTTGTCCTTCTGCGGGTCCGGGGCGGCGGCCCAGTAGCCGCCGTCTGGATAGGTGTAGCGGGCCAGGGACTCCGGCCGCAGGGCGGCGGAGAAGCCCGGCGCGAGGGGTGCCGTGTAGTGGCCCTCGCGGATCACCACCGGGTCGAGGAAGTGGTCGTGCAGATGGTCGACGTACTCGATGACCCGGTCCTCGGTGGTGCCGGTGAGCGCCACGTAGTCGAACATCGACAGGTGCTGGACGAGTTCGCACAGGCCGACCCCGCCGGCGTGCGGGCACACCGGGACGCCGGACCGGGCGGCCAGCAGCAGGATCGCGAGGTTCTCGGGGACGCCGCCGACGCGGGCCGCGTCGATCTGCACCACGTCGAGGGCGCCGGCCTGGAGGAACTGTTTGAACACGATCCGGTTCTGCACGTGTTCGCCGGTGGCCACCTTCACCGGGGCGACGGCGCGGCGGACGGCCGCGTGGCCGAGGATGTCGTCGGGGCTGGTGGGTTCCTCGATCCAGTACGGGTCGAACTCGGCGAGTGCCCTGGTCCAGCGGATCGCCTCGGCGACGTCCCAGCGCTGGTTGGCGTCGATCGCCAGGCGCACGTCCGGCCCGACGGCGGCGCGGGCGGCCCGGCAGCGCCGGATGTCGTCGTCGAGGTCGGCGCCGACCTTGAGCTTGATCTGCCGGAAGCCGTCGGCGACCGCCCGGGTGGCGAGCCGGGTCAGCTTCTCGTCGTCGTAGCCGAGCCAGCCGGGGGAGGTGGTGTAGGCGGGGTAGCCGCGCTCCAGCAGCAGGGCGGTGCGCTCCTCGGCGCCTTCCCGGCCGCGGCGCAGCAGGGTGAGGGCCTCCTCGGGGGTGAGGGCGTCGGTGAGGTAGCGGAAGTCGATCTGCCGCACCAGCCAGGCGGGGTCGGCCTCGGCGAGCAGCCGCCACAGGGGCTTGCCGGCGCGCTTGGCGGTCAGGTCCCACAGGGCGTTGAGGACGGCCCCGACCGCCATGTGCATCACGCCCTTCTCGGGGCCGAGCCAGCGCAGCTGGCTGTCGCCGGTCAGGTCCCGGTTGAGGACGGAGGGGTCGGCGCACAGCTCGTCGGCGGACCGGCCGAGCAGATGGCCGCGGAGCGCGTCGATCGCGGCGACCTGGACGTCGTTGCCCCGCCCGATGGTGAACGCGAAGCCGTGCCCCTCGTGTCCGTCGGCGGCGTCGGTGCGCAGGACGACGTAGGCCGCCGAGTAGTCGGGGTCGGGGTTCATGGCGTCGGAGCCGTCGAGTTCGCGCGAGGTGGGGAACCGGACGTCGTAGGTGTCGACGGCGGTGATGCGGGCGGGTTTCGGGGGCACGGCGGGCCTTTCCGTGGGTGGCCGGGCGAGTACGGCGTCCGTCGCGGATGACTGGCATATTTATCAGACCACTTGGCGGCCCCGACACCCTTCGGACCGGAATTTCCCGGCTATCTCACCCGTAGTGGTCGGACCACTTCCGTCGTTAGACTGCGGCGGACCCGGTGAGTGGAGGAGTGCGTGGAGGAGACGGCCCCGCGGAAGGGCACGGTGACGCAGCGCGCCATCGAGCGGATCACGGCGATGATCCGCGAGGGCGAGCTGGAGCCCGGCGAGCGGCTGCCCACCGAACGGGACCTCGCCGTGCGGCTGGGCATCTCCCGCAGTTCGATGCGGGAGGCGATCCGCGCGCTGACGGTGCTGGGCGTGCTGGAGGCCCGGCACGGTTCGGGCATCTACGTCACCCGCCTGGAGGCCGGGGACCTGCTGGAGACGTTCGGGGTCGTCGCCGATCTGTCCCGGGGGCGGCAGCTGGCCGAACTGCTGGAGGTGCGCCGCGTCCTGGAGTCGACGGCGACCGCGCTGGCCGCCGCGCGGATCACGCCGGAGGCTCTGGCCCTCGTCGGCACGCACCTGGCGGCGATGGACGCCAGCGACGGCCCGGAGGAGATCCTCGCCCACGACCTCGCCTTCCACCGCGCGATCGCGGCCGCCGCCGGCAACGAGACGATGGCCGCGATCCTGGAGGGCCTGTCCTCGCGGACCTTCCGGGCCCGGGTGCGGCGCGGCCACCAGGAGGAGGGCGCCTTCGACCGCACCCGGCGCGAACACGCCGCGATCCACCGCGCGCTGGCCGCCCGCGACCCGGAGGCGGCGCGGGCGGCGGCGGCCGCGCACGTGGGCGCGGTGGAGGAGTGGCTGCGCACCCGGCCGGAGGACTGAGCGGTCAGGCGCGCTTCAGCCGCAGCGTCATCAGCTGGAACGGGCGCAGCCGCACGGTGATCCGGTCGCCGTCGAGCGGGGGCGCCGGTGTGTCGGCCAGCGGGCGTTCCAGCAGGTCGGTCACCTCGACGCCGGTCGCCGTGAACCCGGTGGTGAGCGTGGCGCGGGCGCGGGCACCGTGGGCCTCGTGGAAGCGGACGACGACGTCGCCGCTGCCGTCGTCGGCCAGTTTGACGGCGGTGACCACGACCGCGTCCCGGTCGGCCGTCACCAGCGGGGCGACCTCGCCCGCCCCGGTGAGGTGCCGCTCGGGCAGGTTGATCCGCCAGCCCTCGCGCACCGCGTCGCCGATGGCCGCGCCCGGCACCAGCGCGTGCCGGAAGCGGTGCACGCCCTGGTCGGTCTCGGGGTCGGGGAAGCGCGGGGCGCGCAGCAGGGAGACGCGGACGGTGGTGGTCGTACCGCCGTCGTCACGGACCGTGCGGGTCACGTCGTGGCCGTACGTCGAGTCGTTGACGACGGCGACGCCCCAGTCCGGCTCCTGGAGGTGGACGAAGCGGTGGTTGCAGGCCTCGAACTTGGCGGCCTCCCAGGAGGTGTTGGTGTGGGTGGGCCGGAAGAAGTGCCCGAACTGCGTCTCGGACGCGTAGCGTTCGGCGTGCAGGTCGAGCGGGAAGGCGAGTTTGAGGAACTTCTCCGTCTCGTGCCAGTCGACCTCGGTGTCCACCACGAGCCGCCGCTCCCCGGGCGCCAGCGACAGCACCTGGGTGACCCGGGAGGCGCCGAAGGAGCGGACGACGCGCACCGAGGCGCCGTCCTCCCCCGCCGTGACCTCCTGCGCGTCGGTCAGATCGGTGACCGTGTTGCGGTAGAACGCGTCGACGTCCCAGGCGTCCCACATGTTCGGCAGGTCCGGGTGGAGCTGGAGGAGGTTGCCCGGCCGGCCGGGGGCGAGGGCCTCGCGGTCGGCCTCGGTGTCGTGGACGGAGACCAGCAGCCCGCGCGCGTCGATCTCGGTGCGGAGCAGACCGTTGTCGAGGACGTACCCGCCGCCGGGGCGCGCGTCGAGAGCCGTACGGCCGTCGGCGGCCGCCGTCCGGGCGCCGCCCGCCGGGACGCCCGCGCGGGTGTGCGGGGCGGAGTTGAACACCAACGGGACCGTCCCCTCGCCGGCCAGGGCGCGCTGGGCGCGGCCGATGATGCCGTCCAGTTCCCCGGCGATCCGCGCGTAGGTGGCGCGGGCCTCGCGGTGCACCCAGGCGATGGAGGAGCCGGGCAGGATGTCGTGGAACTGGTGCAGCAGCACCGTCTTCCAGATCCGGTCCAGTTCCTCGTAGGGGTAGGGGAATCCCGTGCGCACGGCGGCCGTGGCGGCCCACAGCTCGGCCTCGCGCAGCAGGTGCTCGCTGCGGCGGTTGCCCTGCTTGGTGCCGGCCTGGCTGGTGAGGGTGGCACGGTGCAGTTCGAGGTAGAGCTCGCCGACCCAGACGGGCGGCTCGGGGTACTCGGCCTCGGCCTTGGCGAAGAAGGCGGACGGCGTCTCCCAGGTGACCGTCGCCGAACCCTCCAGGTTCCTGAGCCGGGCCGCCCTGGCGACCATCTCGCGGGTGGTGCCGCCGCCTCCGTCGCCCCATCCGGTGGGTGCGAGGGAGCGCCGGGCGACGCCCTTGTCCTTGAAGTTGCGCACCGCGTGGGCGATCTCGGCGCCCTTCATGGAGCAGTTGTAGGTGTCGACGGGCGGGAAGTGGGTGAAGATCCGGGTGCCGTCGAGGCCCTCCCAGCGGAAGGTGTGGTGCGGGAAGCTGTTGGTGCGGGACCAGGAGATCTTCTGCGTCAGCAGGTACTTGGAGCCCGCGGCCTTGATGATCTGCGGCAGTCCGGCGGCGAAGCCGAAGGTGTCCGGCAGCCACGCCTCCTCGTTCTCGATGCCGAACTCGTCGAGGAAGAACCGCTTGCCGTGGACGAACTGCCGGGCCATCGCCTCCGATCCGGGCATGTTGGTGTCGGACTCCACCCACATGCCGCCGGCCGGCACGAACCGCCCGTCGGCGACCGCCTTCTTCACCCGGGCCCACACCTCGGGCCGGTGTTCCTTGACCCACGCCCACTGCTGGGCCTGGGACATGGCGAACACGAAGTCGGGTTCGTCGTCGAGCAGGGCGGTCATGTTGGCGGTCGTACGGGCGACCTTGCGCACGGTCTCGCGCAGCGGCCACAGCCACGCCGAGTCGATGTGCGCGTGCCCGACGGCGCTGATGCGGTGCGCGGAGGGCGCGGCGGGCGCGGCGAGGACGTCGGCGAGACAGGAGCGGGCCCGTCGCGCGGTGCCGCCCACGTCCTGGAGGTCGACGGCGTCCAGGGCCCGCTCCACCGCCCGCAGGATCTCCCAGCGGCGGGGCGCGTCCACCGGCAGCTCGGCCATCAGCTCGCCGAGCACCTCCAGGTCGGCGACCAGCTGCCACACGGTCTCGTCGAACACGGCGAGGTCCATGCGGGCGAGCGTGTACTGCGGTGCGCTGCCCGCGGTCTCCTTGTCGCCGAGCGGGGTCGGCCGGAAGGGGTGGTAGCCCAGGATGACGGGGTTGGAGGCGGCCTCGATGTGCAGGCGGACCTCCTCCCCTCCCTCGACGGGCGCGCCGATCCGCACCCACTGGTTGCGCGGGTTGAGGCCCTTCACGGGGGTGCCGTCCGGGCGGTAGACCAGTCCCTCGCACTGGAAGCCGGGCATGTTCTCGTCGAAGCCGAGGTCGAGGACCGCCTCCACGGTCCTGCCGGCCCACCGCTCGGGGACGGATCCGGTGACCCGGAACCAGCTGGTGCCCCAGGGCGCGCCCCAGCGGGCGCCCACCCCGACGGGCTCGGGTGCGGCCGCGAGGCCCTCGGCGACGGGGACGGGCTCCCCGGGCGCGTGCCACACCGCGACCTCGAGCGGTACGGACTCGGGGTACACGGCGGGGCGGATGCGCTCGTCGAGGACGCGCGCGAGGCGGGCTTCGACCAGGGTGCGGTCGTCATGCATGCGGGGCGCTCCAGGGTTGGGGGCGGGCGGTCACCAGGGGTACCACTCCCCCGCCCCGAACCCGTTCGAACCACGCCCCCGGTCAGTGGGCGGCGCCCCGCCCGCCCGTGGCGTCGGCCCGGGCCTGGTCCTCGATGCGGCGCTTGGCGTCGCCCCAGTCGATGGGGAGCCGGTCGACGGGCACCTCCCAGAAGGTGAACGTCGAGCCGCGCATCGTGCTGCGCAGCCCGGTCATCACGCTCTTGTGGGGGTCGGTCCTGGCGTAGGTGTGGAGCGCGTCGCGGCTCTCCCACGCGGACAGCGTGTAGAAGACCTTGCCGAACGGCCTGGCCTCCAGGGAGGCGCCGAGCGCTCCGGGCGCCTTGCGGACCTGGCCCCAGGCGGAGAGGGACTTCAGGAAGAAGCGGGGGACGTCCTTCAGCGACCGCACCTCGAAACGGGAGGCCATGACGAAGGCATGGGTGTCGGGCCGGGCCGGGTTCGGCGTGACCCAGGGAAGAGTAGGCACGATAGTCTCGCCTCCACAGTTGGTGAGTGGCACTATCCAGATTAGACAGTGGAGCTACCCAATGCCAGTGGGATACCGGAAGAGGCCGGCGAAGAAGGGGCGGGGCGCGTGAGGATCTCGGAACTCAGCCGTCGGAGCGGGGTGCCCAACGCGACGATCAAGTACTACCTGCGCGAGGGCCTGCTGCCGCCCGGCCGGGCCACCGCGGCCACCCAGGCCGAGTACGACGAGACCCACCTCAGGAGGCTGCGCCTGATCCGCGCGCTGACCGGTGTGCGCGGACTGTCCGTCGCGGAGGCCAAGCAGGTGCTGGACGCCATGACCGAGCACCGGAACGACACCCACGAACTGCTCGGCATCGCCTTCGGCATCCGGCCGGCCGGTACCGGCGCGCCGGACGCCGCCGAGGCGCATCCCGAGGCCGCCGCCCTGGTCGACGCGATGGGCTGGTCGGTCTCCGCGGGCAACCCGGCGCGGCAGACCATCGACCGGACCCTGGAGACACTGCGCTCGCTGGACATCGACTACGACTGGCGGGCGCTCCTCCCCTACGCCGAACTCGCCGAACGGACGGCCCGCCACGACCTCGACCGGATCGCGGCGATCACCGACCCGCTGGAGAAGGCCGAGCACGCGGTGCTCCTGACCTTCCTGCTGGAACCGGCGCTGATGGCACTGCGCCGGCTCGCGCAGGAGAACGAGTCCACGGCACGCCACACGGGGGAAGGACCGGCCGCCCGCCCGGCACCACCGGAGGGGCGCGACCGGTAACGGCGTTGCCCTGACGGACCGCCAGGGCCTAAGGTCGGCCGGGTGACTGCCGGGTCGGCCGTGGGCCAAGAACGCAAGGCGCTCCCGGCCTCCGAGTGAGGCCCGGGCGGGGCTCGCCCCCGCCCGCGCGGTACGGCCGGGCGCGAGCCCGTGGCCCGCCCCACCTCTCCGCGCCCCCTTCCCCGCGCGCGCCCTCGCGCGTCCCCATCCCTGGCAATCCATGGGCATCCACGGGGCCGTGGACATCCATGGAAACCGACACCGGAGACCGAGAACAGCCATGTCCGCAGCACAGCACGTCCAGTTGAACCACACCGCCGTCTACGCCAGTGACCGCAGGCTCTCCGCCGAGTTCCTCGCCGGGATCCTCGGACTGGAGGTCGGCGCCCCCTTCGGTCCGTTCCTGCCGGTCGACCTCGGCAACGGCGTGACCCTCGACTACTACGAGAAGAGGGACGAGCCGATCCAGGGCCAGCACTACGCGTTCCTGGTGCCCGAGGAGCGGTTCGACGCCATGATCGCGCGCCTGGAGGCGGCCGGGGTGACCTATTTCGCGGACCCCGGCCACACGGAGCCGGGCAGGGTCAACGACCTGTTCGGCGGTCGCGGCGCCTACTTCGACGACCCGGACGGCCACAACATGGAGATCATGACGCGCCCCTACGCGCGGCCCTGAGGCCACGCCGTCCGGTCAGAGCGCCCTGTACATGATGTGCAGTCCGACTAGGCCGTGCCGGGGGTGGTCGAAGGCCTCGGGCACCGTGCCGAGGACCGTGAAGCCGAGTGAAGTCCACAGCCCCACGGCCGGGTTGGTCTCGACGACGGCGTTGAACACCATGCCCCGGTAGCCGGCGGCCCGCGCCTCGGCCAGGACGTGTTCGGCGAGGCGGCGGCCCACACCCCGGCCGGCCCGCTCGGGGTCGACCATGAAACCGGCGTTGGCGATCCCCGCGGCGGGGCCGCCGTAGTTCGGCGTGAGATAGGCGGAGGCGACGACGGCGGAGGTGTCGTCCTCGACGACGTACACCTGTTTCGCCGGGTTCATCCACAGGGCCCGGGCGACCTCCTCGGAGGTCCCCGGGTCCCAGGCGTAGGTCTCGCCCGCGGCGACGATGCGGTGCCAGAACGGCCAGATGTCCGGCCAGTCGTCGCGGCTCGCTTCCCTGATCAGCATGGACGCGAGTCTGGCACGTGCGCGCGTGCGGTGGTCACGGAGGGGGTGGCTCGTGTCAGTCGACGCTGGGCAGGATGTGCGGCTCGGCCAGGTCGTCCTCGTAGCCCGCGAGGCGGATCGGGGCCGAGCGGGCCCACACGTCCAGGCTGCCGAGTTCTCCGGGCCGGCGGGGGACGCGCTCCGCGCGCTCCTGCGGGCGTGGTTCGCGTTCGGTCTTCTCCGGTGTCACCGCGCACTCCTTATGTGTCGGTCACCCTCGGGACGCGCCACGTCGGCCCTGTGCCTGGCGTCTGGCGTCCGCTCGGGTCCAGTCGTATGCCGTTCGGACGCGGTGGCGCCGGTAACTCGAGGGAGAGCAGGCCGTTGTGAACCGGCTGGTCCCATGACGGACCGTGGGTGCGGGTTGGACCCCTTGCTGCTGTCCGTCCGCATCAGAGTAACCAAATGAGCGGCCCCCCGCTCGATGGGGCTCAAAACCGTCGGTAACAATCATGCGACGGAGGGTGCCCGATCAGCCCACATATGCGCCTATCTCGGCATGTGTGTGATGCGCTCGCCTCACTCGTTCGGCGTACGCGGGCGTCGGCGTCTCCGACCAGGCCGCATGGTCCCGGCGCAGTTCAGGTCCCGTTGGCCGGCCCGCAAGCTCGGCATGATCTGCTGCCGCACGGCAACGGCCTACTCCCGGGAGGACCGGCGCATGGAGCTGCGCACCGTCGAGGAGCTGATGGACCTGCTGTACGCGTGCCGGGGCACGCGGGACGTCCGGGGCGGCGGTGACGGCCCGGACGACGCGCACGGCCACGCCCTGCGGACCGCCGCGCTGCTGCGGCGGGCCCGGCCCGCCGACAAGGAGCTCCAGGTGGCGGGCCTGGTGCTGCCCGTCGGCCGGCTGCTGTGGCCGGGCGAGCCGGCGTCGCGGGCCGACCGATCGGCGGAGGCGATACGGCCGCTGCTGGGTGAGCGGGTCGCCGATCTGGTCCGCCGGTGCCCCCGGCACGACCTTCCGGCCGACGACGACCTCCTCACCCTGCGCGCGGCCGACGAGGAGGCCCGCACCGCCGCGTTCGACGCCGGCGTCCTGGAGGACTGGCGCACCGTGCTCGAACTGCTCGCGGCGCGCGACTCCCGGTTCGGCATGGTGGACTGACGGCCCGTCGGGCCGCGGTCACCACTTGCCGGGCGCGTAGTCCTTCAGGAAGACGCCGTACAGGTCCTCGCCCGCCTCGCCGCGCACGATCGGGTCGTAGACGCGGGCCGCGCCGTCGACCAGGTCGAGCGGTGCGTGGAAGCCGGCGTCGGCGAGGCGCAGCTTGTCGAAGTGGGGCCGCTCGTCGGTGATCCAGCCGGTGTCGACCGAGGTCATCAGGATGCGGTCGGTGTCGAACATCTCCTGCGCGCTGGTCCGCGTCACCATGTTCATGGCCGCCTTGGCCGCGTTGGTGTTGGGGTGGCCGGCACCCTTGTAGCCGCGGGCGAACACGCCTTCCATGGCGGAGACGTTGACGACGTAGGCGCGTCCCGCGGAGGCCCGGCGCGCGGCCTCGGCCATCGCCGGGCGCAGCTTGCTGATCAGGATGAACGGCGCCGTGTAGTTGCACAGCTGGGTCTCCAGCAGCTCCACCGGGGAGATCTGCTCGATGCTCTGCACCCAGGTGTTGGTGTCCACGACGTCGGGGACCAGGCCACCGGCGTCGATGGCGGTCCCGTCACGGTGCCGCTCCACGCTGGCGTTGCCCGCGACCAGGGCGAGGTCGGCCACCTTCTGCGCGTCGAGTCCGCTGACGCCGACGGGCAGCGCGGCCAGTCCGTCGACCGCGCCGGAGTTGAAGGCGCCGATGACGTGGTGGGCGGGCAGCTCACCGGCCGGCAGCGGGGCGCTCTCGCCCTCGACGAGCGCGGCGTACGCGGACGGCAGGCGCCGTACGGTCTGGGTGGCGTTGTTGATCAGGATGTCGAGGGGGCCCTGCTCCGCGACCTGTTCGGCCAGCGCGACGGCCTGGGCCGGGTCGCGCAGGTCGATGCCGACGACCTCCAGGCGGTGGATCCAGTCCGCGGAGTCGTCCATCGCCTTGAAGCGGCGGATGGCGTCCTTGGGGAACCGCGTGGTGATCGTGGTGTGGGCGCCGTCGCGCAGCAGCCGCAGCGCGATGTACATGCCGATCTTGGCGCGTCCACCGGTGAGCAGGGCGCGCTTGCCGGTGAGGTCGGCGCGGGCGTCGCGCCGGGTGCGGTTCTCGGCGGCGCACTTCTGGCAGAGCTGGTGGTAGAAGTAGTCGACCTCGACGTAGCGGGTCTTGCAGACGTAGCAGGAGCGGGGGCGCTGGAGTATCCCCGCGATCGCGCCGGTCTCGACGCGGGAGGAGGGCAGGATGCCCTCGGTCTCGTCGTCGATGCGCTCGGCGGAGCCGGTCGCGGTGGCCTCGGTGACGGCCTTGTCGTGGGCGGTCTTGGCGGCCCGGCGCTCCTGGCGGCGGCGCTGCTTGACCGTGCGGTAGATGTGCGAGGTGGCCCGGCGCACCAGTATCGCGTCGGGGTGGTCCACGTCGATCGTGTCGAGTTCCTCGAGCACGCTGAGGCAGACGGCGAGCCGCTCCGGGTCGATGCCGGGCCCGTGGGCCACCGCGTCCGTGGCCTGGGGGCCGTCCTCTGTCACCGTCATCGCCGCTGCCGTTCCCGCTCTGCCTCGCGGCGCTCCGTTCGCATCCGCTGTCGAACGGGGGATTTTACGGAGCGCCGGGCCGCAGTACCAAACCCGCGTCTACGGGTGGTCGCAGGCGGTGATCAGTGTGCCCACCTCCTCGGTCACCGCGTGGGCCAGCCGGTCCAGGTCCGGGACGGCCGCGCCGTCGGCGACCAGCCCGTAGTGGACGCGTCCGCGGTAGGTGGAGACCGCGACCGCGAGGGAGTGTCCGGGGGCCAGCGGGGCGAGCGGGAAGACGGCGCCGAGCGGGTCGCCGCCGAGCCTCAGGCCGAAGCCCGGCAGCGGCACGCTGGTGACCAGCACGTCGAACCAGAGCCGGGCCGCCTGGCCGAGCAGCGGCCCGCCGAGCCGGTGGCCGAGCGCCGGCACGTGGTCGGCGAGCAGGGCGACGGCGCCCGCGCCCCGGTGCGGGCCGGCGTCCTTGTTGCGGTCCATGGCGGTGCGCACCAGGGCGAGGCGCACGAGCGGGTCCCGCTCACCGACGGGGAGCCTGGTCAGGTACCCGGAGAGCCGGTTGCCCTGCGGGTGGGCGGTGCGCGGACGGCGCCGGGAGACGGGGACCAGGGCGCGGGGCGCGACGCCCTCGCTGCCGTCGCCGCGCTCGTCGAGCCAGCGGCGCAGCGCGCCGGCGACGACCGCGATCAGTACGTCGTTGACGGTGCCGCCGACGCTCTTGCGGATCCGGTGCACGTCGTCGAGGTCGATCACCACGCCGGCGGTTCGGCGGGTGCCGCTGGGGGCGCAGGTCAGCGCGGGCGAGGAGCGCATGTCGAGGGTGGACCGGGCGACGGCGGCACCGATGTCCAGGGCGCGGCCCGCGTCCGACAGGGCCTCCCGCACCAGGCCGGGCACCTCCCGCACGCCCGGGAGCGGACCGCGCGGGGGTCCGGCGGGGCGGGGGCGGGGGGTGGGCAGGTCGGTGGGGTCCATCAGCGCGGCGGCGAGGGTCAGGGCGCGCAGCCCGTCGGCGAGGGCGTGGTGGAACTTGAACAGCACGGCGAAGGAGGCGCCGTCCTCCCCCGGCAGCACATGGGCCTCCCAGGGCGGCCGGGTGCGCTCCAGCGGGCGCCCCATGAGCCGGCCGGCGGCGGTGTGGAAGTCGACGGCCGCAGCGTGCAGCCGGATGTGGTCGAGGGGGTCGAAGCGGGGGTCGGGCTCCCGGGTGGCGCCGCCGAAGGCGAGCGAGCGGCGCAGCGCGGAGGCGAGCGGCTGCCGCAGGGCGGCGGTGAGCGGTTCGCCGGGCGCCGGCCAGGGTCGGCGCAGCGCCGACAGGGACTCCCGCAGGCCCAGCGGCTGCCAGGTGTCGCGGATGCGCATGCGCAGTCCGGGTACGGCGGCGGCCCGGGCGGCCAGCAGATCGGCCGCGTGGGCCGCCGCGGAGGGTGAGCGGGCCGAGAAGACGCCGAGCGCCGCGAGGTGCATCGGGTGACCGGTGGACTCGATGTTCCAGAAGGCGAGGTCGAGAGGGGCGAGCGGGTCTGCGGTCATGGCGGGGCCTCGCGTCGACGACGGGACGGATCAGCAGTCAATCGCTCCCGGCCGATTACGGTCAAGTACGATCTGGCTACTCATAGTTAACAACAAGTGACGCGGTCCGCCCCTCCCGCCGGTGCGGCGGGAGGGGCGGACTCGGGGGACGGACGGGGCGGGAGCGGCGTGGTCACCGGGATACCGGGTGACGGACGCCACCCGGACGGGCGCCGCCCGCCGGAGGAACCGTTCAGCGCGCGGCGCCCCCGGTGGCACAGCCCGCGGGCCGCGCCCGGGAGGCGTCCCGGATCAGCGCCTCGTGCGCGGCCTTCACCCGGGCCACGTCCGGCTTCATCACGCGCCGGTCGTAGGTGAGCAGACCGTTGAGCTCGCCCTCCACGTCCGAGATCTGGGTGTAGACGGCGCCGTTGCCGCCCCGGCAGACCAGCGCCCGTACCTCGTCGAGCTTGGTGAGGTAGTCCTCGGTGTAGGTCGCCGGGTCGACGTCGACGTAGGACTGCTGCACCGGCCAGGCGTGTCCGGGCACCGCGAGGCCGAGGCCGCCGTACTCGCCGCTGACCAGGGCGCGCTTGCCGTCCGGGCGGGGCGGGAGCGCCGGGCTGGGATAGCCGTGCTCGTCCATGAGGTCGCCGGCGCCGCCGTCCGCGCCGAGGTTGAGCCCGGACTGGTTGTTGACCAGCCGGGTCGGGTCCCAGGCCTTGGCCTGTTCCGCGATCCGGCCGATGTCGTACTGGCCCCAGCCCTCGTTGAAGGTGACCCACATGACGACCGACGGGCTGCTGATGTGCTCGTCGATCATCTGCTTCATCTCGCGCTCGTAGCGCGCGCGGGAGTCGGGGCTCGGGTTCACCCCGGCCGTCATGGCGGGCATGTCCTGCCACACCAGCAGTCCGAGCCGGTCGGCCCAGTAGAACCAGCGGTCGGGCTCGACCTTGATGTGCTTGCGCACGGAGTTGTAGCCGAGTTCCTTGTGCGCCCGCAGGTCGTACGCGAGGGCCTCGTCGGTGGGCGCGGTGTGCAGTCCGTCGGGCCAGAAGCCCTGGTCGAGGGTGGCCATCAGGAAGACCGGCTCGCCGTTGAGGACCGTGCGCGGCACCCCGTCGATCTGCTCGACGGCGATGGAGCGCATCCCGAAGTAGCTGCCGACCCGGTCGGCGCCGACGGTCACCGTGAGGCGGTAGAGGAACGGGTCGTCGGGCGACCACAGGTGCGGGTCGTGGATCCTCAGGGTGAGCGGTTCGCCGGTCCGGCCGGTCGCCGTGGCGACCTTGCGCCGTCCGTCGTACGCGGTGGCCCTGACCGGTACGCCGTCGCGGACGCCCTTCGCCTCCACGGTGAGCCGCTCGCCGGGCACGTCCGGGACGAGCTTCAGGGAGTCGACGTGGTCGCGGGCGACGGGTTCCATCCAGACGGTCTGCCAGATGCCGGAGCTGGGCGTGTACCAGATGCCGCTGGGGTCGAGGCGCTGTTTGCCGAGCGGCGGGTTCTCGCCGCCGGCCGCGTCGGTCGGGTCGTACACGCCGACGATGAGTTCCTGGGTGCGGCCGGGCTTCAGGGCGTCGGTGATGTCGGCGCCGAACTTGTCGTAGCCGCCCTCGTGCGCGGCGACCTTGCTGCCGTTGACGTACACCTCGGCGCGCCAGTCGACGGCGCCGAAGTTCAGCCGCAGCCGCTTGCCAGAGCCGATCTCCCAGTCGCGGGGCACGGTGAACGTGCGGCGGTACCACATGCGGTCCTCGTGCCGCTGGATCCCGGAGAGCTGGGACTCCACCGGGTACGGGACGAGGATGCGCTCCTTCAGCGTCCTGCCGACGGGCGGCCGCTCGCCCTCCTCGGCGGCGGCGAACTGCCAGCGGCCGTTGAGGTTCCGCCAGTCGTCGCGGGTGAGCTGGGGGCGCGGGTACTCGGGCAGCGCGTTGTCGGGGCCCACCTCGTCGGCCCACTCGGTGCGCAGTTCGTGGGTGGAGCGGTTGGGGCCGCTGCTGAGGAAGGCGTCGACCGGGTCGCCGTCGGCGGCGGTGAGGCCGCCCTGTCCGTCGTAGCGGATGTCGGCGCTGCCGCGGGCGGTGCCGGTCTTGTTGCCGACGACGGGCTCGGCGAGGCCGACCAGCAGGGCCCGGGGGTCGTCCGGGTCGGGCCGCGCCGACGTCAGGGGCCAGTCGGCGCCGCCGATGACGGCGTCGATGTGGTCGGTGAGACCGGCCGGGGGCGTGGCCAGGGGCTGCGGGAAGTCGAGCTTGAGGGTGCGGCCGGAGGCGAGGACGGTGGCGGAGAGCGCGCCGTCGTAGGTGAAGCCCTCGGGGAGGCGGAACGCCGACTGCGGTACGGGTTCCTTGGCGCCTCCTGGCTCGGTCCAGCGCAGGTGGAAGTTGGAGCCGCCGTAGTGCTCGAAGTACTCGACCTTGATGTCGTAGGCGGTGCCCGCGGTCAGGTCGACCGGCTCGGCGGTCTGTTCGCGGTCCCAGTCGTCGACCCAGTGGTCGATGGCGAGGCGGCCGTCGATCCAGAGCCGGAAGCCGTTGTCGGCGCTGACCGAGAAGGTGTGGGCGCCGGTCGTCTCCGGCACGATCTTCCCGGTCCAGCGGACGCTGACGTCGTCGGAGCGGCCGGTGGTGAAGGCCAGCCGCGGTTCCAGGTTGTCGAAGTCGAGGTCGGTGTCGAAGGCGGTGGCCTTGAGCTCGTGGAAGTCGAAGGCGCCGGGTGCGGACTGGGTGTGGTACTCGCCCTTCAGGCCGTGGATCTCCGCCGGGGCGTCCTCCGCGGCGGTCGCGGCCGGGCCGGCGGCCGTGAGTCCGGTGACTCCCAGGGCGGCGGCCAGGAACAGGGCGAAACGGTTTCTGAGTCGTCTGATGCGCACGGATCCTCCGTCGGTGAGGAAGGTGACGGCTCGCTGCTCAGTGCGTGTACAGGTACGGGTACGGGTGTTCGGTGTGCTGTTCTGTGCGTTGCACTGGTCCGTACAACGTTGTCATGAACAGTAGTTGGCATAACAGCACGGATTCCGTCACACGTCCAGGGACATGACAAAGGCCCCGGTGGTCACGGCCGACCGGGGCCCCGCAGACGTCCCTACAGCACGCGCTGCCCCTTGCCCAGCGCGATCACCCCGCCCTTGGACACCGTGTACAGGTCCGCGTCCCGCTCCGGGTTGACACCGATCGTCGCGCCCGGCGGCACCTCGACGTTCTTGTCCAGCACCGCGCCGCGCACCACCGCGCCCCGCCCGATGTGCACGTTGTCGTGCAGCACCGAGCCCTGCACCACGGCCCCCGGGTCGACCACCACGCCCGGCGACAGCACGGACCGGCTGACCTGGCCCCGGATCAGACAGCCGGCGCTGATGATCGACTCGCTCGCCATGCCGCCCGCGTTGAACCGGGCCGGCGAGAGCTGGCCGGAGTGGGTGTAGATGGGCCACTGCCGGTTGTACAGGTTGAACGCGGGGCGCTCGGCGATCAGGTCCATGTGCGCGTCGTAGTAGGCGTCCAGCGTCCCCACGTCCCGCCAGTAGCCCTGGTCCCGGCTGGTCTCGCCGGGCACGTGGTTGGAGCTGAAGTCGTACAGGTGCGCCTCGCCCCGCTCGGTGAGCCGGGGCAGGATCGAGCCGCCCATGTCGTGCACCGAGTCCTCGTCCTCGGCGTCCCGCTGGAGCGCCTCGATGAGGGCCTTGGTGGTGAAGAGGTAGTTGCCCATGGAGGCAAACACGCACTCGGGGTCGTCGGCGAGGCCCGGAGGGTCGCTGGGCTTCTCCAGGAAGCCCTCGACGGTCCGGCCGTCCGGGCCGGGCGTGATCACACCGAAGGAGGAGGACTCCGTGCGCGGCACCCGGATGCCGGCCACGGTGACCCCGGCGCCGCTCTCGATGTGCTGGGCGAGCATCTGGCGCGGGTCCATGCGGTAGACGTGGTCGGCGCCGAACACCGCCACGTACTCGGGCCGTTCGTCGTAGATCAGGTTCAGCGACTGCAGGATGGCGTCGGCGCTGCCCAGGTACCAGCGCGGGCCGAGGCGCTGCTGGGCGGGCACGGGCGTGACGTAGTTCCCGAGCAGGCTGGACATCCGCCAGGTGGTGGTGACGTGCCGGTCCAGCGAGTGCGACTTGTACTGGGTGAGCACGCAGATGCGCAGGATGTCGCCGTTGACCAGGTTGGACAGGACGAAGTCGACCAGGCGGTACGTCCCGCCGAAGGTGACCGCCGGTTTGGCGCGGTCCGCCGTGAGGGGCATCAGACGCTTGCCCTCCCCGCCCGCCAGCACGATTCCCAGGACCGAAGGACCACCACGACGCATGGCCGCTCCCCTCACGCCGAATTTCCCCAAGACTGCCCCGGACGGGCCGGGCTAAGCCTGTCCGAGGATCTCCTCGTAGAGCCCGGCCGTACGGCGGGCCACCGCGTCCCAGCCGAACTGCGACACCGCCCGCTCCCGTCCCGCCTCGCCCATCCGCCGTGCCGTCGCCGGGTCGCCGAGGACGGAGTCGAGGGCCCGTGCGAGGCCCGCCTCGAAGTCGTCGTCGAGGTCGACGAGTACCCCGGTCGAGCCGTCCGCCACGACCTCCGGGATGCCGCCGACGCGGGAGGCGACCACCGCGGTGCCGCACGCCATCGCCTCCAGGTTGACGATGCCCAGCGGCTCGTACACCGAGGGGCAGACGAACACGGCGGCGTGCGTCAGCAGCTGGATCACCTCCGGGCGCGGCAGCATCCGCGGGATCCAGTGCACGCCCTCGCGGGCCCCGCTCAGCTCCTGGTACAGCTCGCGGAACTCCCGGTCGATCTCGGGCGTGTCCGGGGCGCCCGCGCACAGCACGACCTGCGCGGCCGGGTCGAGGCCGCGCACCGCCCGCAGCAGCTGGGGCACGCCCTTCTGCCGGGTGATCCGGCCGACGAACAGCACGTACGGGCGGGAGCGGTCGAGGCCGATCCGGTCCAGGACGTCGGTGCCGGGGTCGGGGCGGTAGAGGCCGGTGTCGATGCCGTTGTGCACCACGTGCACCCGGCCGGGGTCGAGGGCCGGGTAGCAGCCGAGGATGTCGTCGCGCATGGCGCCGGAGACGGCGACCACCGCGTCGGCGGCCTCGACCGCGGTGCGCTCGGCCCAGCTCGACAGGGCGTAGCCGCCACCCAGCTGCTCGGCCTTCCAGGGGCGCAGCGGCTCCAGCGAGTGGGCGGTCACCACGTGCGGGATGCCGTACAGCAGCTTGGCGAGGTGGCCGCCGAGGTTGGCGTACCAGGTGTGGGAGTGGACGAGGTCGCGGCCCTGGAGGGCGGCGGCCATGGCGAGGTCCACGGAGAAGGTGCGCAGCGCGTCGTTGGCGCCGTCGAGCGCGGACCAGGGGCGGTGGCGCAGCACGCCGTCGGCACCGCCCTCGCCCCAGCAGTGCACCTCCAGATCGACCAGGGGGCGCAGTTCCCGGGCCAGGAACTCCACATGGACCCCGGCGCCGCCGTACACGTCCGGGGGGTACTCCCGGGTCAGCAGTCCCACTCGCACCCGTGAACCCCCTGTCTCGGCGGACGTCCCCTCCATGGTCACGCAGATGGGGCGCGTGGGGAAGAGCGGGGCGGCCGTGGGAAGCAGCAGTCGCCGCAGACGCCCCCACCGGGCACCCGGTAGTACAGGCAGCAACTGCGGCGCCGGAAGGCGGTGCCGGTGAGCGTTCCGGTGCCGGACAGCAGGGGGTGGGCGAGGAGTTCGCGGGCCAGGGCGGTGGCCCGGGCGGCGACGTCCGTACGGCCGTGGCCGCGTCCCCAGCGGTCCAGTTCGCGGGCGGCGCCCGCCAGCGCGGAGGCGGCGTTGCCGCGCAGCAGGCCGGGCGCGAGGCGGTGGCGGGCGCGCAGGGCCCCGGCGAGGGGTTCGAGGTGCCCGCGCAGCACCAGCTCCGCGAGGGTCGCCGCGTCACCGGGCAGCGGCCGTACCCCGGTCAGCCACAGGTCGTCGGGGGCGCTGCCCTCGGGGTCCCACAGCAGCAGCCGCGGAGCGAGGTCGGGGACGGCCCCGTACAGGGCGGCGTTGCCCAGGGCCACGGACCACAGCCGGGCGGCGAGCCCCTGCTGGGCCACCGACGCGGCGACCCGCGGTTCGGGGGTGCGCAGCGCGTCGGCGACCCGGCGGACCCGCGCGGCCAGGGCGTCGCCGTGAACGTCCGGGCCGCCGGGTCCGTATGCCTGGGCGAGGGTGGGCAGGCGGCGGCCCGGCGCTCCCGCCGTGCGCAGGACGAAGAAGCCACCGGGCCGGTGAAGGGCGGTGAGAGACGGATCGAGGTCCACGAGGTGCAGTAGTAGCAAGTCCCCTAGGGGGAACAACCAGGGCCCCCGGCCCGAGGGGCACCCACCCTGGGGATGACGGGGCCGTCGTCGTACTCCATCGGCAGTAGGACTCATTGAGTGCTCAGGGACGACGACGGGAACAGCCTGACGCGGCATCGTGTTGGTTATGGAAGCCGACCGTTCGCCGCGCCGGGCCCACCGCCCCGGCCTCACGCAGAGGAGCAGCCGATGAGCGCCCTCGCGTTGTCCGTGCTGCTGTCGTTCGTCTCTGCCGTGGCGTACGCCGGCGGGGCGATCGTGCAGGAGCAGGTCGCGGTGTCCTCGTCCGGCGCGCAGTACGCACCGCTGCGCCGGCCGGGCTGGTGGGCGGCGGTCGCGCTCAACGGCCTCGGCGGACTGCTGCACGTGGTCGCGCTCGCCTACGGCCCGCTGAGCCTGGTGCAGCCGCTGGGCGCGCTGACCATCGTGTTCGCGCTGCCCATGGCCGCCCTGTTCGTGGGGCGCCGGGCCGGGGCGACGGCGTGGCGGGGCGCCCTCATGGCGACGGTCGGGCTCGCGGGTCTGCTCTCATTGGTCGGCGCGTCCGAGGCGCAGTCGCTGGACACCGCGCAGCGGGTGGCGGCGGCGCTGGGGACGGCCGGGGCGGTCGTGGCGCTGATGGTCGCGGCCCGGGCCGTGCACCGTCACCCCGCGGTGCGCAGCATCCTCCTGGCCATCGCGTCGGGTGTCGCGTTCGGCATGTCCTCCGTCTTCACCAAGACCGTCGCGGTCGACTGGACGGGCGGGGTCACGGCGGCCGACCTGCCCTCCCTCGCGGTGATCGGCGTCCTCGCCACGGCGGGCATGCTGCTGTCCCAGGCGTCCTACCGGGGCGCCGGACTCGCCGCCCCGCTGGCCACGCTGACGGTGGTGAACCCGGTGGTGGCGGCCGCGGTCGGCATCACGATGTTCGGCGAAACCTTCCGCTACGGCACGACCGGCACGGCGCTCGCCCTGAGCTGTGGCGTGGTCGCGGCCGGCGGACTGATCCTGCTCACGACGGAGCGGCTGGCCCGGGAGCAGCGGGAGGCGGGAACCGGGGCCGGGACGGAGGACGGCGAGCCGCTCGTGCCGGGTTCCGTGTCGTTGCCGGGTGCCGCCTCCGAGGCGGTCCCGGCCGCCGCCTCCGAGGCGGTGCCGGCCGCCGCTGCCGCCGCGGTGGCCGAGCCGCCGGCCGGCGACCCCGCCGAGCGGCTGCTGGCCGGACTCACGCTCCCCGAGCTTCCCGCCGACGTGCGGATGCCGGTCCCCCTGCCGTCACCGGCCGAGCCGCCGGTCGGCGCACCGGCCGGCATGGACGCCGTCCCGATGCCGCTGGTGTCGTACGCGCCGTTCTACGGCGGCCCGTACGTGCCGGTGCCGGTCGCGGTGGCGGACCGGCACCGGACCCGCGTCACATCCTGACGCCGCCCGCCCTGAGGTAGGCGACCGGGTCGACGTCCGACCCGAAACCGGGCCCCGTCCGCACCTCGAAGTGCAGATGCGGGCCCGAGCTGTTGCCGGTGGAGCCCGAGCGGCCGATGCGCTGGCCGGCGGTGACGGACTGGCCGTTCCTCACCGAGATCGCCGACAGGTGCGCGTACTGGCTGTAGCGGCCGTCGGCGTGCCGGACCACCACCTGGTAGCCGAACGACCCCTCCCAGCCCGCGCTGACGACGGTGCCCGTGGCGACCGACTTCACGGACGTGCCGGTGGGGACGGGGAAGTCGACGCCGGTGTGGTAGCCCTTCGACCAGGCGGATCCGGCCTGGTGGTAGGGCGTGCCGAGGGAGGCGCTGACGGGGGCGACCAGGCCGGCGCCGGTCTGGGCCGCGCGGTCGGCGCGGTCCTCGGTGCGCTGCGGAGCGTCTTGCCCGTCGGCCTTCTTGCCGTCGCTCTTCTTCCCGTCGGCCTTCCTGCCGTCGGCCTTGTTCCTGTCGGTGTGATTCCTGTCGGTCTTCTTGTCGCTGTTGGTCGGCTTGTCGGGCGACGCGGGAGGCTTCTTCCCGGCCCTCCCGGACGACTGCGACGCGCTCCCGGGTGCCTTGCCCGTCCCGTCGGGAAGGGCGAGCCGCTGGCCCGGCACGATGAGGTCCGGGTCCGCGCCGACGGTCGAGCGGTTGGCGTCGTACAGCCCCCGCCAGCCGCCCCGGAGCCGCTCGTCGGCGGCGATCCCGGAGAGGGTGTCGCCGCGGACCACGGTGTACATCTCGGCGCGGCCGGCACGCGACTGGGGGGTGGCGTCCGGTGCGACGTCCTCGACGGAGGAGCGCCCGGCCGTCCGGCCGTCGCCCTTGCCGCTGCCGCCCCCCTGGCCGCTCCCGGTCTTCCCGCTCTTGGTCCGCTCGGTGGCGGGCCGGATGTCGGGGGCGTCGCCGCCCCGGGTCAGTCCGGCCCGTTCCGAACACACCGGCCAGGCACCGGGGCCCTGCCCGTCCAGGACCTTCTCGGCCACGGCGATCTGCTGGTCCTTGGAGGCCAGGTCCGCGCGCGGAGCGTAGCGGGTACCGCCGTACGCCTCCCAGGTGGACTGGGTGAACTGAAGCCCTCCATAGTACCCGTTGCCCGTGTTGATGTTCCAGTCGTTGCTGGACTCGCACGCGGCGACCTTGTCCCAGGTGCTCACGTCGGCCGCCTCGGCGGCTCCCGCGCCCAGGAACGGGAGCGCCATCCCCGCACCGCCCGCGGTCACGGTCAGTGAGGCCCGGTTGATCCTGTTCGGCTGATACCGGCGGTGCCGGCCGCGCACGGCCATGGAATCCCCCTCGACACTGCGTCAGGAGGGGCAAAAGTAAGCGCTGCGAACTGGCCGTGACAAGACGGCTATCGGCCGCACGGATGCGCCAAGTGGCCAGGAACAGCCGCCCCGTTGCGCCCCCTTTCGCCCCCGGGGAGGAACGTGCGCGGGCGGGTGTGCCCGTCCGCGGGGGCGCGCGGGTGTGTGCGCCGGGCCGGCGCGCGGCGTGAGTACGGCGTGACCGCGGAGTTGCCCTGTGGTGACCACGGGGTGAGTGCGGCGGGTACCTTCGCCCGTATGTGCCTGCGCGGTGTCGTGGGACCCGCGCGTGCGCACGCGAGTGCGGCACGTCAGGATGGGCGACGGCGGGACTGGCGGGCACCGCGCGGCAGCACCGCCAGCCCGGCGGTACCGATACCAAGGTCACTAGGAGCCACCCCAATGAGCAGTTCAGCGCAGATCGGCGTCACGGGGCTCGCGGTCATGGGCCGCAACCTCGCACGCAACTTCGCCCGCAACGGCTACACGGTCGCGGTGCACAACCGGACGGCGGCCCGCACGCACGCGCTGGTGGAGGAGTTCGGGCACGAGGGCAGCTTCGTGGCGGCCGAGACGGCCAAGGAGTTCGTGGCGGCGCTGGAGCGGCCGCGGCGGCTGGTCATCATGGTGAAGGCCGGTGAGCCGACGGACGCGGTGATCGAGGAGTTCGCCCCGCTGCTCGAGCCCGG
Source organism: Streptomyces capillispiralis (assembly GCF_007829875.1). Classification (NCBI taxonomy): domain Bacteria; kingdom Bacillati; phylum Actinomycetota; class Actinomycetes; order Kitasatosporales; family Streptomycetaceae; genus Streptomyces; species Streptomyces capillispiralis. Next base: position 704,795 of record NZ_VIWV01000001.1, read on the forward strand.
CGACATGATCATCGACGGTGGCAACGCCCACTTCGCGGACACCCGGCGCCGGGAGCGCGAGCTGCGCGAGAAGGGCATCCACTTCGTCGGTACCGGTATCTCCGGCGGCGAGGAGGGCGCCCTGCTCGGACCGAGCATCATGCCGGGTGGTTCCGCCGAGTCGTACGAGTCGCTCGGCCCGATGCTGGAGAAGATCTCCGCCAAGGCCGCCGACGGCGCGCCCTGTGTCACGCACGTCGGCCCGGACGGCGCCGGCCACTTCGTGAAGATGGTCCACAACGGCATCGAGTACGCCGACATGCAGCTGATCGGTGAGGCGTACCAGTTGCTGCGCGATGTCGCCGGGTACTCCCCCGCGCAGATCGCGGAGATCTTCCGCACCTGGAACACCGGCCGGCTGGACTCGTACCTGATCGAGATCACGGCCGAGGTGCTGTCGCACGTGGACGCGGCCACGGGCAAGCCGTTCGTGGACGTGGTGGTGGACCAGGCGGAGCAGAAGGGCACGGGCCGCTGGACCGTGCAGATCGCGCTCGACCTGGGCGTGCCGGTGTCCGGCATCGCCGAGGCGGTGTTCGCCCGCTCCCTCTCCGGCCACGCGGCGCTGCGCGAGGCCTCGCGCGGCCTCGCCGGACCGAAGCCGACGCCGATGAGCGAGTCGGAGGCCGCGGCGTTCGCCGACCGGGTGGAGCAGGCGCTGTACGCGTCGAAGATCGTGTCGTACACGCAGGGCTTCCACAAGATCGCCGCGGGCAGCGAGGAGTACGGCTGGGACATCGACCTGGGCGCGGTCTCCGCGCTCTGGCGCGGGGGCTGCATCATCCGGGCGGCCTTCCTGGACCGTATCCGCGCCGCCTACGACGCACGGGCCGACCTGCCGAGCCTGCTCTCGGACGAGACCTTCGCGCGGGAGATCGCCGACGCGCAGGACGACTGGCGCGAGGTGCTGGTCGCGGCGACCCGCCAGGGCGTGGCCACGCCCGGTTTCGCCGCGGCGCTGGCGTACTACGACGCCCTGCGCGCGGAGCGTCTGCCGGCCGCGCTGACGCAGGGCCAGCGCGACTACTTCGGCGCGCACACCTACCGGCGCACGGACCGCGACGGCTCGTTCCACACGCTGTGGGGCGGGGACCGCTCGGAGGTGTCCGCGTAGGCACCGTGCGGGGGCTCGTGGCCCCGTGACCTGCCGCCGAGAGGGCGGTGGACCACCTCCGGGGTGGCCCACCGCCCTCTCGCTTTCCCGCGTTCGTACTTCTCCGTTGCTTGTCGCCGCTGTCCCCCGCTGTCCCCCGCTGTCCCCCGCTGCGATCCTGTGCCGTCGTTTGCCGTCCGTTCGGCTCGGCGGCCGCTGTCGGTCCCGTATGGGCGCGTCAGCTCAGGGGTGGGCCGGGCTCCGGGTTCGGTACCGGCTCGGGGCCGGGCGGGATCGGTGAGGGCGACGGCTCGGGCGGCCCAGGCGCGGGCGGCGGCCCCGGAGCGGGAGGCGGGGGCGTGGGCTCCGGAGATGGTGCGGGTTCCGGCCCCGGGGGCGGCGCCGGGGGGCGCGCCGGGTCGGGGTAGGGCTCGGGGTGGGCGGGGTCCGGGCCCGGGGTGGGTCCCGGGGTGGGGCCCGGCGGCACAGGATCCGGATACGGGTTCGTCATGACGGATGTCCTCCGGCCAGTCGGTCGACGTCGGCTCTGGACTACTCCCCCGCCTACCCGACGGCCGCCTCTCCAGTCACCCGCCCGCGTGACGGCTCGCCGCCCAGGTGGCGCACCGCGTGGACGGGTTCACCGTCAGAGCACGCCGTGGTCGCGGGCTCCCGCCGTCAGACCTTCTCCACCGTCAGGCCTCTTCTCCCCCACCTCAGGCCTTTTCTCCGCCGCCGTCAGGCCTTTTCTCCGCCGGCCTCGGTCGCGGGCCGCCCGCTGCCGCCGCCGCACCCGCCGCGAGTCCCGGACGCGGGCTGGACAGCACCGGGACCGCGGTCGCGGTGAGCCGCTCGGCCGCGGCCATCGACGCCTGGGCGAGGACGATCACATCGGCGCCGGTGACGGCGTCGGCCGCGTCCGCGACCCGGCGTACGTACCCGTCCGTGTGCCCCGCCTCGAAGTGCTCCCAGGCCCGCTCCACCAGCACGGTCCGCACCTCGACGGGCCGGTCGGCCCGCCTGGCCTCCTCCTCGATCAGCGCCGTCGTCGGCCGGAGGGTGCTCTCCAGCGCGGCGAGGACGACGACACGCGGCCCGGCGGCCACGGCGGCGGCCGCCATCGGCCGGTCGACGCGCAGCACGGGGACGCCCGCCACTGCGGCGGCCCGCTCCGCGAGGTGGCCGATCGTCGAGCAGGTGCACAGCACGGCCCGGGCACCCGCGTCGACGGCCTCCCGCACCGTCGCCCGTACGTCGTCGGCGACGGCGGCGGGAGTCGTGGCGCGGGCCCGCTCCAGCAGTTCCTCGGCGACGACGTGCCGTAGTGCCAGGCCGGGATGGTCTTCGTCGCGCAGGGCGTCGAAGACGGGTACGTGGACGGGTGAGGTGTGCAGGAGGGCGAGCATGAGCAGCGGACCCCGCCGTCAGAACCGCTCGGGATGCGCCGCCAGCCACTGCTTCGCCGCCCGCATCAGCTCCGGACCGGCGGCCGGCGCTTCCTCGGGATGGCGTTCGGCCCACTTGGCGACGTACGGGCAGAGCGGAGCGACGGCACCGTCCTCACGGGCGGCGACGGCGTAGAACTCGCGGGCGAGGGAGCCCGCGATGCCCTTGCCCTCGTGGGCGGGCTCCACGATGGTGTGCACCGGCACGAGCGCGTGCTCGGGCTCGTCGAGGACGAAGTACTCGATCCGTCCGACGACCTCGCCGTCCGTCACCGCCTCGAGCCGGCCCGCCGCCCGGTCGTCACGGATCTCGAAGTCACCCATGCCCACGTCTGCTCCTGCCTCGGTCTGCGCCGGTCAGGCCGTGACGGCCTGCGGGCTGCGCTCCTGGTCCGACCCCGGTACCGGCTCGGACGGGTCGGCCCCCAGAGCCACGATGCGGTTGGCGCCGTCCACGTGGACGACCCGGGGTTCCATCGCCCGCGCCTCGGCGTCGGTCACCTGAGCGTAACTGATGATGATCACCAGATCCCCGGGGTGCACGAGATGGGCCGCCGCCCCGTTGATCCCGATCACCCCGGACCCGCGCTCACCCTCGATGACGTAGGTCTCCAGCCGGGCCCCGTTGGTGACGTCGACGATGTGCACCAGCTCACCGGGCAGCAGGTCCGCGGCGTCGAGCAACTCGGCGTCGATGGTCACGGATCCCACGTAGTGCAGGTCGGCCTGGGTGACGGTGGCGCGGTGGATCTTGGACTTGAACAGAGTACGCAGCATCTTGGACTCCCGGAAGACGGCTCCCTGCCCGCTTTCTGCAGGTCAAGGGCGGTATCACTCTACAATTGGCGCGCGCCTGAGTCGAAGATTGTGAGGAACATCGCTTCACTTTCGGTGAGCCGGCTCCCTGCATGGGCTTCCGTATGAACCAGGCTGTTGTGGCTCGTCGAACACGCCCCTACCCGAACACTCTTCGCGAACGCGCCAGGACCGATGCTGACGAAACGCTGACTTACCTGACGGCATATCAGGCGCGTGAGGGCACGGCCACGAGGTGATCGGTGTCAGTGAGCGCCGCGGACGCGATGAGGACCGGCACCCCGGGCCCCGGTGAAGTCGAGGCGCAGCTGGCGTCCAACCGCCCGCATGACTCGCAGGTGCAGCAGGGACTGGATACGCCGGCAGCTCTGCTGAGGCTTTCGACGACGCCCACTGCGGGCGCATATCGGTCCGCCACGGACACGCCCTCGTGCGGAGCCGCATTTCCAGGGTGCGCCGCGCTTTGTCAAATCCCCCTGGTGATCCCCCTGGTGTCAGGGGAGGTGTCGTCTAGCGTCTGGTCTGTCGCGAAGGGATGGAGGCAGCGCTGATGAGCGGGAGCGGTGGGAAACGGAGCCGTCTTTCATCCAAGGCGGTTCTCGCCGTGTGGGTGCGCAGTGGAGGCAGGTGCATGCTGTGCAACGCGTACCTGCTGGAGGGGGCGATGTCGGGACGGACGCTTCCTTTGGGGGAGGTTGCGCACATCGGACAATCTGATGCTGCTGTGTGCCCAGCAACATATGGAGATCGATGCGAAGGTCGCGCTGGACGTCTTCACCGTCGAGTGGCTGCGCCGTGTGAAGCAGGAGCATGAGGACCGTGTCAGGCACCTGACCGCGTTGGGGCCGGAGAGGGCCACCACGGTGGTGCGGATGGTGGGGTCGGTGCACGGAAATGCCGTCGAGCTGTCGCGGGAGACCGCTGCGAACGCTGTGACGGCAGGCCGCCGGTTTCCTTTGTATCTGGAGTCCTACTCACGGCACGGTGTGGAGATAGATCTGCGGCACATTCCCGGCGAGCAGGCAGCCGCTGCCTGGGACGCCTGCCGCCGAGGCCAGCCGTCACTACTATCGGCAGGCGACCAAGGTCATCGATGACGTGGTCCGAAACCGGCTGCGACCAGGGACAGAGCGGGAATCCGTGCAGCATCTGAGCGTGTTCGGATTTGCGCGTCTGCCATTACTGGTCTATCTCGGGTCGCTCTTCCGCCCGGAAACCGGCTCGCTGCCTGCCGCCCGCCCGAGGCCCTCGGCAGCGTGGAACTCGCGATCGAGGCGGGGTCGAGGCGCTGACACCGACCGCCCGGGCCGAAGTCCGGCTCACGCGCCCCTGCCCACTTGCGTGCGCCGCTCCTCCCTTCCGTACGGTCCAGCCGATGGCGAACCGCCCACGCACACGGTGAAGGAGAGCTGTTGAAGCCGACCGAGGAAGTGCTCCAGGACCTGACCCGGCCCTCGAACGTCTCCGTCCACTCCGACGACGCGCTCGTCGGGAAGGTGAAGGCCGCCATCACGGCGGACGACGAGAAGCGGAAGGAGAACGAGGACGAGCCGCTCCGCCGGAAGCCCGCCCTCGTCCCGATCCTGCCGACAGAGCTGCCCCGGCAGTTCGAAGTGACCCTCTGGGACGTGCTCCACACCCTCGCCCGGGCCACTGCCCTGTCGTGGCGCGGTGCGGGCCGAGGGCTGGCGGAGCACTGGGGCGCACTCAAGTACACCCAGGCCCTGGCCGGCGGTCGTGACTCCTTCCTCGGCCTCACCGACGAAGGCCACCGCATCGCGGACCACTACAAGTCGCTGCAGTCCAGGGAGCTCGGCATCGGCTTCGCGCTCACGCTCAGCGAGCACATGCTGCGCAGCCGTTTCCCCGACCATTCGGTGACGATGGTCCCCGCAGACACGGCGTTACGCGCGGGCTGGGCCCTCACCAGCAGGGACAACGGCGAGAAGGTGAGGTATCGCTATCGTCCCCAGTACTTCGCCGAGGTCTGGCGGCCGGGCGAGCCGTCCCTTGCCATCACCCTCGCCTGCAAGGGCAACCACAGCGACTCCGCCACCTCCGCCGAGCAACTGGCATCCGCCTCGGCCCACTCTGAAGCGGTCCACATCGGCACGTGGAACGAGACCCCCGGCCTGCTGTTCAGCACACAACTCCCGACGGACGGCGCCACGATGACCGTCCACGCCCTCCAAGCGCCGGGCAGCAGCGGTCGTCTGTCCCCGGCAGAGGGCCGGGAAGCGAACCGGAACGCCCCGCCGTTCCAGGCGAACGTGATGCCGGACATCCATCCGCCGGCCGAGGGCCTGGTGGCACGGGAGCCCGTACGGGGCTGCCACGTGCAGCCGAAGGACTACGCCTGGTTCCAGGAATCCCTGGCTCACACCACGGCAGCGGGCCTCATGGCCTTCACCGGCTCCGGCCACGCCACCGCCCGCCACCTGACCGACCGGCAGGGCCGCAAACGCTTCACCGGTCTCGAACACGCGGCCAGCATGAGCATCCAGGACGCCGCCCACACCCTCTTCGGCAACGAGTACGTCGGCACCGACCACGTCTTCCGCCTCAACGGCCCCCGCGTCGAGGCGTTCTCCGGCGTGGACAAGGAGGTCTTCCGACTCCTCGCCAGGGGCGACATCGAGGAGTACCGCGCCCTCGTCCACGCGAGCCGCCACGTCCGCCCCCGCCTCACCTTCGACAAGGACTGGGGCGGTCCGGTCTCCGTCCACGCCGACGGCTCCGTCTTCGCCCTGCGGCTGCTGCCGGGGCAGAACGAGGAACCCTGCGCGTGCTCGTCTCGCTGACGCACCGCTGAGACGACAGGTCCGTCCGGACGGCCTCTGGGCGGACGACCAAACCACATACGGCCAGGAGCGTGGGCCCCGACTCGCGGTGACGGTGTAGGCGCGGGCGATGCAGAGCATGGCCTTGCTCCCCCGCCCCGAAGGACGGCAGCGTCACCCACGGCAGTGACCGAGCGGCGTACGAGCGGGCAATGGTCAGCGAGTCCACGTTGTACGCCGTTTCGCCCGGGGAGTAGTCCAGCCGCCTTCGCGTGATCGACGATCTGACGAATACGCCGAGGCTCACGGCATCAAGCACGATGGCCACTGCCGGGTATCGCTCGGCTACCCTGCACATCCGCCGTGCAGGTAGCCACCACCGTGGACGGCTTCGCGTTGGAACCTGCTGGCTACACCGCATCCTGTCGTTGCAACGGCGCTGGAGAGGATGGACGCGATGACCGCCTCTCAGGCGTTCTCGTCATGGATCCGCGCACCCAGATCCTCCGCCCACTCCAGCGCCCACGCCTTGAGTTCCTCGATTTGCCGGGAAGTGAGCCCGTACGCGGTGTAGTCCTCATCCTCGTACCAGTCCGCGCCGATGAGCCGGTCCCGGAGGTCTTCGAGGCTGAACTCGTTGTGGGCGCGACGGCGGCCCAGGGATTCGAGGTCGGCGGTGGAGCGGTGGCGGGAGGCAGCCTGGACGTCGATGAGGTCGCGGACGGTGCCGCGGTCGGCGAGGGCGCGGACCTTGGTGCCGATCACGTCCTCAAGGGAAAGAACGGGGCCGTAGGGGGTCTGGGCGGGCGGAGCCCAGAACGCCTCCTTGAGGACGTCGACCTCACACTCCTCGCCGCTGTCCGGATCGGTGACGAGGAACCGGCCGCTGAGCGGATCGGTCTGGACGTGCGTGGTCCGCCATCCGCGCGCGCTGAGGCCAGCTGTGAGTGAGGCGACGATCTCCTGCATCGGAGCGGGGTTCTCGGTGGCGACGTCGAGGTCACGACTGATGCGTTCGACCAGGCCGTGAGCCTGCACGGCGTATCCGCCGGTGAGGACCAGAGGGTAGGGGGAGCCAAGGTCGAGGATGTCGGCGAGGAGGCGCTCGTGGAGCGGAGTGAGCTTCATGCGGCGGTCGTGTCGGCCGGAGCGGTGCGGAGCAGCTCGGGGAAGGCGTCCTCCCAGACCTCGCGGATGTAGGGACTGATCAAGCGCCGCAGCACGGGCCACTGATCGGCGAGCAGCCGGTGGTGCAGGAGGGTCACCAGGTCCTGGCGCAGTCCTTCGGCGAGGACGGTCCGGTAGAGCGTCATGCGGGACTTCGGACGGTCCAGGCTGTAGCTCGTCCGCCCGGACCAGACGATGTGGAGCGGCAGGTCCACGTTGCCCTCGATGGGGCCGGCCAGCTCCTGCAAGCGCTCGGGCAGTCGGCTGCGATAGCGGTCCCGCAGCACCTCGGCGCGGGGCTCGGTGGTCGTCGTGTCCATGCATCCAGTATCACTGCTGGGAGGCGGCGGCATGGCGGATACGGGGTCCCCCTGTCGTACGTAGGGAGAGGTCGACGGCCGAACGCCGCGTTCGGTACGGATGGCGGACGAGCCCCAGCCGACGCCTCCATCACCTGGACGCAGGTTCCGTCGGCCATGGCGCGAAGGGCGGCGGACTCGTCGCGGCCGAGGGCCTTGAGCGGGACGGACCGTGCGGCATCCGGCGGGCCGCCCCAGCCGTCGGCGCCGGCCCGGACGACTTTCGCCGCGGTGGCCCATGGCAGCCGGGCGCGGGTCACTGCTGCGCACCTCGGGATCTGGGGCAGCGCCGGAGGAGTCCAGGCCGCACCCTCCGGGGGCGGCCATGTGTGCGGAGCCGGTTTGGTACACATCGTCGGAGACCTTATTGCATAATAATTGCAACAACTTATCTGTGACAGAAAGGTTGGCCGTGAGGGTCTGCGATGGCGCCGGGCATCGAGTCGTCCTGCGACAAGACGGGAGCGGACCTGGCCCGGGACCTGATCACACGCCTCGGGAACACGCTGGACGACGCGGTCGCGGAGTGGTTCGACGAGGCGGCACGGGTCTTCGGGCTGCCGTATCCGGACGGTCCGGCCATCGATGCGGTCACGGCCTGCGCCGAGCACGGCGTGGGCACCCTGTCGTGATCGGCGGTGTCGCCGCGGACTCGCGGGTACGGTCGCCGGCCGAGGAGCACCGTCTGGCGGCGGGCGTCGAACTGCGACTGCCGCCGCTGCGGCTGTGCACTGGCAGCGGCGCGAGGACCGCCCCCGTCGGCGACCTTCTGGTACGGGTGGGCTCCGCGCCGGCACCGCTGGAGTACGCCGCACTGCATCCCGTCGTCATGGGGAAGGCGGTGGCCGCCTCATGACCACCGACATCCGTGTGTACCGGGACGCCGGGATACTCGCGCACACCGAGTCACTGCGTTCGGTGTACGTCGACGCCTTCTGCACCCCGCCCTGGAACGAGGACGAGGCGCAGGCAACCGAGTTCGTCTCCCGGCTGCCGGTGAGCGTACGGCGTGCCGGGTTCACCGCCGCGACCGCCGTGCGCGACGGAGAGGTCGTCGGCTTCGCCACCGCGATGACCACTCCGGCCCCCTTCCCCACCGACCGCTGCTATCCCCAGGCGGCCGCCGGCCTCGGCAACGACCGCACCGCCGACTGGCTGTGCGGAGCCCGGGAGATCGACGAACTCGCCGTCAGGCCCACCGCCCGCGGTACCGGCCTCGCCGCCCGCCTCCTCGACGCGGTGACCGCAGACGCGCCCGAGGGGCGGGCATGGCTGCTCACCTCGGTCCGTAACGGGCGGGCCCTGGCCTTCTACCGCCGCCACGGCTGGACGCAGGCCACCCGCCCTTCCCCCGGCGGCAAGGGCATCGTCGTCTTCCTCGGTCCGCGCCACCCCGCCCGTTCCCTCGCCCCGTTCCCCCTGTGAGCCTTCGGCGCCCCGCCTCGCACACCGCTGAAATCCGCCGCCATTTCCCCGACATCGTCACCGAGCCCGCCACAACGTGGTCCCCGGCGCTCCACTGCCGACCCCTGCCCCGCCCCTGCCGTTCGTGAAGTACTGGCCCGAGACGGCGGGGTCCTGGCACCGTTCGGGGCGCGTGACATGGTCACCGCCCGGATCAGGAGCGTCCGCGTTCTTGACGGGCCGACTGCCCGTGCGCGAACCATTTGTGCGCGGACATCCCGGTGGCCTCGGGGGCGGGTCGGCGTACCTATCAGGCGGACGGCCCTGCCTTGTATGCGGAGCGCGCCACCGCCCAGCGCGCCCACCTCGGGCTGATACTGCTGCCGACCACGAGCATCGGCTCCTTACCGCAGACCGGCGAACTGCGCACCGCCCGCGCCGACCCGCGCTCCGGGCGGATCGACACGGCCGGCTACGAGGAGCGGAGCAGGGCGGAGATCCAGGAAGCCCTGTCGTCGGCCAGCATCCCCTCCCGGGACGCCGTGCCGGTCGTCAGTCCGTCTCCTGGGTGTGGGGGGCCGTCGCGGGCGGATGAGTCGGACGGTCCCGTCCGCCGTCACGGCCGGACACCACCACGATGACCAGCCCGACAAGCACGGCTGCGACGGCGGCCCGTCCTGCCGCGCGCGCCCACCAGGCCGGACGGGCCGCGCCCACGCCGCCCTTCGGCGCACCCAGCCGTTCGGCCCGCCGGGCAGGTCTCAGCAGACGCAGCAACAGCAGTACCCCGACCGGGAGTTGCAGTAGCCACAGCACGGTGCGCGGCCACTCCCCGTACCAGACGTTGGTTCCGTACAGCAGGGTGTGCCACACGCTGAGCACGTAGACGACGATCACGAAACGGTGCAGCCGTCGCCAGGTGTTCGCTCCGATGCGGTGCCGGACGTAGAACAACAGTCCCAGCGGAATCGCCAGGTACAGGGCACCCTGGCCGATCGGGATGGCGATCCGGCCGGTCCCGGAGTCGTACCAACCGGGCACGAAGCTGTCGGCGAAGGCCACCCACAACCGTTCCGCCCAGTCCACCTTCGTCTCGTAGCGCACGAGTTCCGCCGCGAACATCAGCGCGTGGGCGAACATCAGCGCCGTCGTCGTCAGGCTCGTGGTGCGGTGCCAGCGCTCCAGCACCTGCCGGGAGACCGGCAGCCGGGCGGGGCGCGGCCCCGACAGCAGCAGACCGAGCATGACCGTGCCCCAGGCCCACAGCAGGCCCGACCACCCGAACGCCTGACTGAGCAGGTACATCCAGTAGGTGCCGGGGTCGTCCATGAACGGCATGACCGCGACCGTGTCCGACGCGCCGGACTCCATGCGCGCCCACAGGAACGCGAACACGAGCGCCGTGACCACCATCGCCGCGGTGGCGTCGGGCAGGGCGGCCCGCAGGTCGCCGCGCAGCGCGACGCGGTCACCGGGAGGCTGTCGCCGTTCGGGCGGGGCTGTTGCCCCGTCTTCGTCCGGCCTCGCGTCTGACGTCATCAGGGGCCTCCGGGCACGGGCCACCGCAGCAACGGTGCGCATGTGGCGTGAGGCAACAAGTCTGACTGACGGGGCAGTGATCCTCAGAGGCGTTATCCGGCCAGAGCCACCACGGGAACCGCACGGGGCACACCTGGTCTCCGCCTCCCCTCCACATTCAAGACAACCGCCGAAGCCCCACTGTCGCAGGAATACGAGCGCCTCTACGCTGATGCACGCAGTCGGTTCGCGCCTCCCGTCCACCCGGACGCCCGGTGGCGCGGCACAAGAGGGAACCCGGTGCGAATCCGGGGCTGTCCCACAGCGGTGAGTGGGAACGAAAGCCGTCGATGTCACGGGGTCCACGTCAGGGCCGGGGAAGAGACGGCCGGTAGGTGTCGGCCCTTTCGGCGGACGTGCCCGCGAGTCCGAGGACCTGCCACTGCGCCCGCGTCCCGCGCGGGCTGTGCTCGTGACCTCGTGGACCGGGTCGGCGGTACGGGCGGTCGTCCGTCGTGCGTGTGGCTGCGCCTCCTTCCCTGTCGGTGTTCAAGGCCCGGTACGGAGGAGGATGGTGTGCGGGACCCAGCCGGTTCGCGTCGGCCGTACCGACCCCGGGGCGACGTGTCGTCCGACGGACCGGGGCCGACGATTCTCCAACCCGTCGCGGGCGTCCTCCAGGAACCGGGCGTGTCCGGCGGCACGGTGTCCGGTGTCTGCCACGGCACTCTGGGCGAGTTGTACCAGGGCCCGTTGCGAGCGGGCACCGATCCTGAGATCGCGGTGGTGTCCTTCCCCGTGGACCGTCACTCCTGGGTGTACTTCACACCGAGGACGACGGCCGGCTCGCCGCGTCCGTCGGCACTCGGTGAGAAGTCGGCGACAGCGGCCCGGCTCTTCCTGGACCACTACGGCCTCACCCTGCCACCGGGCGACTGGCACACCCACTCCGAACTGCCGGTGGGCGTGGGGATGGCCAGTTCCACGGCGGACATCGTGGCGACGCTGCGCTGCCTGTTCCGTGTCTTCTCCCTGCCGTACGACACGGACGTGGTCCTCGGCGTCCTGGCGGGCATCGAGCGCGCCGACAGCGTCTTCCTCGACGAGTTCGCCCTGTACCTCAGCGGCCGGCACCGGGTGGTGCGGCGACTGGGCCCGGACATCGGCTTCCACACCGCCTACGTCACGGAACCCGGCACGGTGGACACCGCCGCCGTCACTCCCCTGCTGCTGGACCACTACCGGCGCCGCAGCGAGGAGTACCAGCGGTGCCTGACCGATCTGGTGAAGGGCTTCGATTCGGGCGACCCGGCCGCCGTAGCGCGTGCCGCGACGGTCAGCGCCGCGTTGTCCCAGGAGGTACTGCCCAAGGCGACCTTCGGCAGCCTGCGAGCCCATCGTGAACGGTTCGGTGCCGACGGCATCTTCGTCGCCCACACCGGCTGCCTGGCCGGCTATCTCTTCGCCTCACGCCCACCGGCCGAGGTCAAGTCCGAACTCTCCGCGTTCCTCCACTCGCTCGGCCACCAGTGCACCTTCGCCCAAGGAGGCTACGGGTGATCCACCCCCACATCGCCGACGCCCTGAAAGTCCCGGACCTCGTCCGGCTCACCGACGGCCTGGTCCTGCTGCGGTTCGAGTCGATGAAGATCTACTCGGCCCTGGCCGCCGTCCGTCATCTGCTGGAACGGGGCACGGTCCGTCCGGGCCAGACCCTGATCGACAGCTCCAGCGGCATCTACGCCTACGCCCTCGCACTGGCCTGCCACCGCTACGGCATGCGGTGCCGCATCGTCGCGTCCACCACTGTCGACGCCACCACCCTCGCTCAGCTGGAGATCCTCGGCGCTACGGTGGAACAGGTCAGACCGTCGCAAAACCTCCGGCTCGACCAGGAACTGAGGGTGCGGCGGGTGCGCGAGATCCTCGCCGAGGATCCCGGGCACCACTGGATGCGCCAGTACCACGACGACGTCCACTACCTCGGCTACCAAGAGGTCGCCGACCGGATCGCGGCGGAGTTCCCGGCGACACCGCTGACCGTCGTCGGCGGGGTGGGTTCCGGAGCCTCGACCGGCGGCATCGTGGAACACCTGCGCGTTACGGACCCCTCGGTGCGTCTGGTCGGCGTCCAGCCCTTCGGGAGCGTCACCTTCGGCAGCCAGGACCATCACGATCCCGAGGCGATCATCGCCGGCATCGGCTCGTCGATCGTCTTCGACAACGTCCGCCACCATCTCTACGACACCGTGCACTGGCTGGACTTCACCCACGCCATGTCCGGCGCGGTCGCCCTGCTGCGCGAGCACGCGGTGTTCGCCGGGCTGTCCACCGGTGCCGGCTTCTTGACGGCGCTGTACGAGGCCCGCCGTCACCCCGACCGACTGCACCTGGTGGTAGGGGCCGACACCGGACACCGCTACGTGGAGCGTGTGTTCGCCCGGCACGCCGAGGCCCTGGATCCGGCCGCGCTGAAGCCCGTCGAGGTCCGCGGTCCGGAGGAGATGACCATGCCGTGGTCGAGAATGACGTGGCGGCGCACTCCCTGCCCGGCCCACTGGAAGGAGCGGGCGGCATGACCGTGGCCTGCCTGGAGTCACTGACCTTCGGCCTCGGCCATCTGGTCCGCGCGGCCGACCGGCTCGGCGAGCGCCTGCTGCTCCTCACCCGGGACCCCGCCTACTACGCCTACGAACTGGACCGGCTGCCCGCCGACGCCCTCGACGTCGTCGTGACCGACACCTTCGACGTGGAGCGGGTCGCCGATCTGCTCCGGCGCACCCCGGGGCTGCGCGGCCTGATCAGTTCCACCGACACCTGGACCCTGGCCGGCGCCTCCCTCACCGAACGCCTCGGCCTGCCCGGTCTCGATCCAGCCGTACTGCGACTGACCCGGGACAAGGCCGCCGTACGCAACAGACTGCACCGCGCGGGCCTCACCCGCGCAAGGGCCGTCGAGAACGCCGACCCGGACCGCGAGCCACGCGGGCTGCTGCTCAAGGAGGCGGGACTGCCGCTCGTGCTCAAGGACACCGCGGGCACGGGAAGCCAGAACGTGTGGTTGGTCCGTGACGAGGGCGAACTCGACGCGGCGCTGGCGGAGGCGTCCGGTCGGGACCTGAGAGGACGGTTGTTCGCCGAGCCCTATTTCAGCGGCCCGGTGTACAGCGCCGAGACGCTCACCTGGGACGGCCGCACCCGGCTGCTGGGCGTCTCCAGCCGGCTCATGTCACCGGAGCCGCACTTCCGGGAGGAGATCACCGCCTTTCCCGTCGCCTTCCCGGACCCGCAGCGGACATCGTTGGAGCGTTGGCTCGACCGGGTGCTCGCCGCCATCGGGTACACCGACCGGTTCGCACATGTGGAGTTCGTGCTGACCGCCGACGGCCCGGAGGTGGTGGAGGTCAATCCCCGGATCGGGGGCGCGCTGGTCGGAGAGGGCATGTGCCGGGCGCTCGGCGTCAACGTGTACGAGGCGATGATCGAGGCCGCGCTCGGCCGCCGTCCCCGTCTCATGGACGCGGCCCTTCCCGGTGGTCCGGCCGTCGCCTTCGTTCTCGGCTATCCGGCCGCGCCCGGCGTGTTCACCGGGGTCGCCGGGCTCGACCGGCTCACCGACATGCCGGGGACGCCCGCCTGGTACCCGGTCAAGCAGACCGGCGACCTCATCGAGCACCTGGGCGACAGCCGTGGATACGCGGGCATCGTGTACGCCGAGGCGGAGACCGCCGAACTCGCCACCCACCGCGCGGTGGCCGCCGCAGGCGCCCTGCGTGTACTCACTGACCCGGTCGGCCTGAGGGCGCCCGGTGGGTGAGCGCACCACCCGGGGACCGGGCCTGCGGGCCTCGCTGTTCCCGCTCACCAGCCCGCTGCGGTTCCTCCTGCTCAGCTCGTTCCTCATCCCGCTCGGCAGCTTCATGGTCCTGCCGTTCATGTCGGTGTTCCTCCACGAACGGCTCGGGATGGGGCTCGGCACAGTCGGGGTCGTCCTGGCCGTGGCGTCCCTCGTGCAGTTCTCCGGCGGCATCGTCGGCGGCGCCCTCGCGGACCGGATCGGACTGCGCCGCACGATGCTGTGGGCACTCGCCCTACGCACCGCCGGTTTCGCCGGGCTCCTGCCGGCCCTGCGCTGGCCGCCCCTCGCGATCTGGGCGCTGGTCCTGACGTGCTGCGGTGCCGCGCTCTACCTGCCCGCGAACAAGGCGTACCTGGTGCACGGCGTCGACGACGAGCGCCGCCCGGCGTTCCTGTCGGCGGGCAACGCGGCACTCAACGCCGGCATGGCTGTGGGCCCGCTCATCGCCGGACCGTTCGTCCTGTCCTCGCCCGGCTGGCTGTTCGCGGCCGTCACGACGTTGTTCCTCGCGGTCACGGCGGGACACGCACGGCTGCCCGGAACCGACGGAACGCACCCCGCCGAAGCCAAGGATACGGCCCGACCGAGCCTCCTGGCCGGCGTGGCACTCCTGCCGTTCGCCGCCAACGCGCTGGCCTTCTACCTCTACTTCCACTTCCAGCACTTCCTGGCGGTGTACGCCGTCGAGCGCGCCTCCAGCGCGTTCTACAGCGTGGTGCTGCTGCTCTGCTTCACGCTGGTCATCGTCGTACAGCCGCTCGCTTCCGGCCTGATCCGGCGCATGCCGTACGCCGTCGCCCTCGCGGTCGGCTTCACGGGCCTGGCGGCGGGCCTGGCCGTGCTGGCGGCCGGTACGCGGGCGGCGCTGCTCATGGGCGGGGCGCTGATCACGCTGGGCGACATCGTGCTGTTCCTCAAGAACGACCTGGAGGCGCTGCGCCGCAGCCCTCGCTCCGACGCCGTGGTCTTCGGCCAGCAGCGGCTGGCCGCGGGCCTGGGCGCCTGCGCGAGCGGCATGCTGGGCGGGCAGTTGTACGGCCTCGGCGAACGGGCCGGACACACCGGCTGGTTCTGGCTGCTGGCAGCCGCCCAGTGTCTGTTGCTTCCCCCTCTTCTGCTGGTGCTGCGCCGTCGCACGGCGCGGCGTCCTGTCCCCGACGGCGACCATGAAGGAGCACTGACGCGCGATGACACGGACGGGCGGATTCCAGGACGATGACTTCTGGACCGAGTTCCACGACTTCCTCTTCTCCGAGCAGCGCTACGAGCAGGCCGGTGAACTGCTCGACAACTCCCCCCTGCTGGTCTTCCCACAGGGGTCGCGCGTGCTGGACCTGTGCTGCGGGCCGGGGGTGTTCACCGTGCCGCTCGCCCGCCGCGGTCACCGCGTGACCGGAGTGGACCTGAGCCCGGCCATGCTGGACCGGGCACACAAGCGATCGGCCGACGCCGGTGTCGAGGTGACGTACGTGCGGGCCGACGCCCGCGAGTACGAGGCACCGGGCGGCTTCGACGTCGTCCTCAACATGTTCACCTCCTTCGGGTACTTCGAGGACCCCGCCGACAACGCGCGCGTGCTGCGCACCATGTACACCTGCCTGGCACCCGGCGGCACCCTCGTCCTCGACCTCGCCGGGAAGGAGCTCCTGGCCCGCAGGGTCACCCCGCCCAAGGTGGTGCGGCGGGGCGACGACGTGATGGTGCAGACCGACACCGTGCTGGACGAGTGGGCGCGGCTGCGCAGCGAGTGGGTGCTGGTCCGGGGCGAGCGGGTGACGCGGGCCACCTTGACGTGGTTCGTGTACAGCGCGGTGGAGCTGCGGCGGATGGCCGAGGAGGCGGGGTTCGGCCGCGTGCAGGTCTTCGGCGGGTTCGACGGGCGCCCCTACGACGAGAGTGCCGAGCGGCTCGTCCTTCGGGCTGTGCGCGAGGCGTGAGGAAAGGCGGGGCGTGCGGCCGGGTCCGCACGCCCATGTGCCGTCGGCTCGGGAAGCCGTAGGATCACCTGGTCATCGCCGCGACGGGAGACAGGAAGCCGGTGCGAATCCGGCACGGTCCCGCCACTGTGACCGGGGAGCGCCCCTCCGACATGCCACTGCGCTGTGCGCGGGAAGGCGGAGGGAACGTCGATCCGGGAGTCAGGACACTGGTCCGTCGCGGGCCCGATCCGAGGAGCGCGGACTCCAGGAGGCTTCACGTGTCCCAATTGTTCACCCCTGCCCGCACGCGCGGGTTCCTTCGTTCCACGGCCGCTGCCATGGTTCTCTCGTCCGTGCTGCTGACCACCGGCTGCGGTGCGTCCGACGAGAGCGGCGCCGACGCAGAGGCCACCGCGGCCGCGCCCGAGGGCTTCCCGGTCACCATCGACAACTGCGGCGTGAAGACGACGTACGACAAGCCGCCGTCGCGGGTGGTCACCATCCACCAGCACCCGGCGGAGCTCATGCTCGCCCTCGGTCTGAAGGACCGCATGGCCGGAACGGCCTTCCCCGACTCCGCCGTCCTGCCCGAGCTGAAGAAGGACTACGAGTCCGTACCGGAACTGGCGGAGAGGGAACCGTCCTTCGAGACCGTCCTGGACGCCGAACCCGACCTCGTCTACGGCGGCTACGGCAGCGCCTTCGACGAGAAGGAGGGCCGCTCCCGCAAGGCGTTCGCCGACGCCGGCATCGACAGCTACCTCAACCGCGAGTACTGCGGCGAGAAGACGGTGACGATGAAGGACACCTACGACGAGATCCGCACCATCGGCAAGATCTTCGGCGTCCCGGACCGGGCCGACGAACTGGTCGCCGACCTCGAGGACCGCGTCGGCAAAGCCGCCGCCACGGTCGAGGGCGAGCCCGAGCTGCCCGTCTTCGTCTACGACAGCGGCGACAAGAGCGCCTTCACCGCGGGCGGCAAGAGCCTGGGCACCGAGCTGATCCGGCTGGCCGGCGGCGAGAACGTCTTCACCGACCTCGACGACGTCTTCGGTGACGTCTCCTGGGAGCAGGTCGTCGAGCGCAAGCCGGAGGTCATCGCCATCTACGACTACGCCGGCGCCGGAAGCGTGGGGGAGAAGAAGAAGTTCCTGCTCTCCCAGCCCGCGCTCGCCGACGTACCCGCCATCAGGAACAAGCGGTTCGTCGTCCTGCCGCTGACCGCCACCCTGGTCGGCATCCGCTCGGCCTACGCGGTCGAGGACCTGGCCCGCGGGCTGCACCCCGAGAGCTTCCGGTGACCCAGGCCGCCACCGGCGCGTCCACCGAGCGGACGGTTCAGCCGCACAAGACCACCGGGCCCGGGGCGGGCCGTACGAGGCCGGCGGTCACGCTGCTCGTACTCGCCGCTCTGCTCGTCGTCTCCGCCACGGCCGGCCTCGCCATCGGCTCCGTCCAGGTGCCGCCCGGCCAGGTGTGGGGCATCGTGACGCACGCGCTGGGTGCCGACTGGCAGGATCCGGACTGGTCGCGGGCCCGGGAGACCATTGTGGTGGACGTGCGGGCGCCGCGGGTGCTGCTCGGTGCGGTCACCGGGGCCGGTCTGGCGGTGATCGGTACCGCGTTGCAGGCCCTGGTGCGCAACCCGCTCGCCGAGCCGTACCTGCTCGGCGTCTCCTCCGGGGCGTCCCTCGGCGCGGTCTCCGTGATCGTGTTCGGGGTCACCCTCTTCGGGCCGGCCTCCCTGTCGGTGGCCGCCTTCGTGGGCGCCCTGGGCGCGCTCCTGCTCGTGTACGCCACCGCCCGCACCGGCGGCCGCATCACCTCGGCACGGCTGGTGCTGTCCGGGGTGGCGATCGCGGCGGTACTCACCGCGGTCCTCGATCTGCTGCTGCTCACCACCGACCGGGGCAACGAGGCCCGCGCGGTTCTCGCCTGGACCCTCGGCGGCCTCGGCGGGGTCAACTGGGGCACCCTGTGGCTGCCGAGCACGGCCCTGCTGCTCGGTGTCGGCGTCCTCATGGCGCAGGCCCGCAACCTGAACCTGCTGCTGGCCGGCGAGGAGGCGGCGACCACGATGGGTCTGGACGTGGCCCGGTTCCGTGCTCGTCTGTTCGTCGTGCTCTCCCTCGTCACGGGCGTGCTGGTCGCGGCGGCCGGACCCATCGGCTTCGTCGGCCTGATGATGCCGCACATCGTGCGCCTGTTCGTCGGCGGCGACCACCGCCGGGTCCTGCCGACGGCGGCACTCGGCGGAGCGGTCTTCCTCATCTGGGCCGACATCGCCGCGCGGACGATCGCCGCGCCGATGGAGATACCCGTCGGCGTACTCACGGCCCTGTGCGGCGGGCCGTTCTTCCTGTGGCTGATGCGCCGGGACGCCCGGCGCGGCACCGACCGAGGAGTGGCATGACCGCGACCGAACTGAGCGTCGACGGCGTCACGCTCAGCGCCGGAGCCCGTCACCTGGTGCGTGACGTCTCCCTGACCGCCCGTCCGGGTGAGACCATCGGGCTC
The DNA here is from genome assembly GCF_007829875.1 of Streptomyces capillispiralis. NCBI lineage: Bacteria > Bacillati > Actinomycetota > Actinomycetes > Kitasatosporales > Streptomycetaceae > Streptomyces > Streptomyces capillispiralis. Next base: position 723,714 of record NZ_VIWV01000001.1, read on the forward strand.
GTCGGCCCCAACGGCAGCGGCAAGTCCAGCCTCCTGCGCACCGTCTACCGCGTCCTGCGCCCCGACACCGGTCAGGTCCGCGTCGACGGCGGCGACGCCTGGTCACTGTCGGTGCGGCAACTGGCCCGCACCGTGGCAGCGGTGGTCCAGGACTCGGCGGCCGACTTCGACCTCGCCGTCCGCGAGGTCGTCGCCATGGGCCGCACCCCACACAAACGACTCCTCGCCGGTGACACCCCCGAGGACGCCGACCTCATCGACTCCGCACTCCTGGCGGTCGACGCCGTCCACCTGGCCGACCGCCCCTTCGACCGGCTCTCCGGCGGCGAGCGCCAGCGCGTCCTCATCGCCCGCGCCCTCGCCCAGCAGCCCACGCTCCTCGTCCTCGACGAACCCACCAACCACCTCGACATCCGCCACCAACTGTCCGTGCTCGGCACCCTGCGCCGCCTGCCCACGACCGTCCTGCTGGCCCTGCACGACCTCAACCTGGCCGCCTACTACTGCGACCGCCTCTACGTCCTGCACGCCGGTGAGGTCACCGCCTCCGGCCCACCCGCCGAGATCCTCACCCCCCACCTCCTGGCCGAGGTCTACGGAGTGGAGACGGAAGTCACCATCCATCCGCGCACGGGCGCCCCGCAGGTGACGTTCCTCCCCGAAGAGCCACACGTCTGAAGGCACCAACCCGAGCCACCGCGTCCCGCCCGAGTGTGCGGGGGCTCGTGCGCCGGCCGTGCGACGGACCGCCCTGCGCGGCCACTGATCCGGTGCGCTCGGGAAACCGGCGTGCGCGTTAGCGTGACCCTCTGCCGCATGGAGTGTCCATGGGCCGGGTCGGCCCGCACGAGGGTCCGCGACGGAGAGTGACGGAACTGCGATGAGTGAACTGACGAAGCCCGAGGTCGACGTCCCGGAGGGTGCCGCGCCTGCCGAACTGACCGTCCGGGACCTGGTCGTCGGGGACGGACCCGAGGTGAAGCCGGGCACGGTGGTCAGGGTCCACTACGTCGGGGTGACCTTCGAGACCGGGAAGGAGTTCGACTCCTCCTGGGACCGTGACCAGCCCTTCAAGTTCGCACTGGGCAGCGGCAGGGTCATCAAGGGCTGGGACCGGGGGTTGAGGGGGATGAAGGTCGGCGGTCGGCGCGAGATCGTCGTTCCCCCGCGTCTCGGCTACGGCAACCAGTCGCCCTCGCCGTTGATCCCGCCGGGCTCGACCCTGGTCTTCGTGGTGGACCTGCTCGACTCGTACTCCGCCGGCGCAGGCGGCTGGAGCAACGCCCGCTGACCCGGACCGATCCTGTTTCCGCGCCCGCGCCCTCGCCCTCGCCCTCGCCCTCGCCCCAGGCGTTGCCGTCGTGGATCCGCGCGCACCCAGATCCTCCGCGCACTTCAGCGCCCACACCTCGAGTTCTCCGATCTGCCGGGAGTGAGCCCGTACGCGGTGCGGTCCTCGTCCTCGTAGTGAAGACGTCGGCCTCGCACTCCTCGCCGGTGTCCGGATCGGTGACGAGGAAACGGCCGCTGAGCGGATCGGTCTCCGGCCGTCGTTCCCGAACGGTCCTCGGCCGACGGCCCCTCACTCGCACCTGGAACAATGGTGATCAGTCACGGCGGGGCGGCGCGATCGGTTGCGCACCGTTCTTGCCGCGGCGGGGGACGACGGTGCTCGGCGACGGTGTGGCTGAGGGCGGCGATGCCGTCGACAGACGGGCAGAGAATACGGAGTGCTGCTGTTCATGCGGTTTCGAAAGAGCGCTGTCATCGCGGTTGTGTGTGCCTTGGCCGCTGGTGTCTCGGGGGACCGTGCCGGCACCTCCGCGCCCGCGGGGGGACCTGTGGAGGACCTCCTGAACGGCAGGGACTGGGCTCACTTCGCCGGCGGGAAGCCCACACGCACAGGGGTACGGGTCACACCCCTCGACCGGCGCATCACACGCCAGGACGGTACCGGCGGACAGCCGAACCCACCGGTGAACCTGCGCGGTCCCCACCTGGTGTTCCGAGGGGATATCCGGATCGAAGCCGGCCTGCGGCGCACGGATGACACGGATGCCTACCTGCATCTGTACGGTGAGACGCCGGTCATCTACGACGAATGGCGCTACGAACGGCGCGGCGTGCGCATCGGCGTGGTCGGCGGGAGGCTCCGGATCGACCGCTGGGACGGGGACTCCGACAGACCTGCGACGACCCGGACCTTCGGGAGCGGCCTGGGGCTCGAAGTCCGCCTCGCCGTCGAAGTCCGCGCGAACAGGCTTGTACTGGAGGCCGACGGCAGGGTCGTGGGAACCGTTCCCGCGCGGGACGTCTTCGGCAGTGGCCGCATCTGGTTCGGCGCGGACGCCGGAGCCCGCGGGAAGGGCTGGACCCTCAGCGATCTCCACGCGCGGTCACTGGGACGGGGCCGGATGTCCGTCGTGGACGCGCCCGGCCTGCGAGTGCCCCGGTCCAGCGATGCGATGCGTGATCTGGCGGCGGATCTCCCACGCCCGATCCATATGGGAACCGCCCTGGCCGCGGGCCCCTTGCTGACCGACAGCGCCTACCGCCGGACGGCGGGTGAGGAGTTCTCCATGCTTACGCCGGAGAACGACTTCAAGCCGCAGTTCGTCCAGCCTCGACGCGGCGTGTTCGCGTTCGCGGAAGGCGATACCTTGGTGGACTTCGCCGAGGCCAACAGCATGAAGGTGCACGCCCACACCCTCGTCTGGTTCGAAGCCCTGCCCGCATGGATGCGCGCCGAGATGACGGACGAGCAGCGCAGGCGCGTCATGGTGGAGCACATACGCGCGGTAGCGGGCCATTTCCGGGGGAAGGTGGCGGAATGGGACGTGGTGAACGAGCCCATGTCCGACGAGGACGAGGACTACTTCAACGGCAACCGGGGCGTGCGGCCGCAGTTGTGGTTCGAAGCGATGGGTGAGGAGTACATCGACATCGCCTTCCATGCTGCCCGCGAGGCCGACCCGCACGCGGTGCTGTACCTCAACGAGTACGGGGTGGAGGAGGACGGTCCACGCTGGGACGCCCTCTACGCGCTGCTGGTCCGGTTGAAGGAGCGGGGCGTTCCGATCGATGGCGTCGGTTTCCAGAACCACGACTACGCCGTCAGCGACCGTACCGACCCCGAGGTCTTCCGACGCAAGGTCAGGGCTTTGGCCGGACTCGGCCTGAAGGCCCGGGTCTCGGAGGCGGACGTCCTCGTCGACGAGGACGAAGAGGACATCCAGGCCCGCCAGTTGGCGGGGAAACTCGCGGTCTGCGGCGAAGAACCCAACTGCACCTCGTTCTCGACCTGGGGTTTCACCGACAAGTACGGCTCCACGGCTGACCTGCGGCACTATCCGCCGAGTCCGGGAAACGCTCTTCCCTGGGACGCGACGTACGAGGCGAAGCCCGCCTACTGGGCACTGCGTGACGTCCTGGACGACCAGTACGAAGACGACGCAGGGGACGACCGCCGGTAGGCACGCGCCGTACACCAGGACCCTTGGACGAAGCGGGATCGAGGTGAGCGCCCTCGGTTCTGGCTGCCGGCCATCGGCGGGGAATGGCAGGGCCCCGACGGGAGCCCGCTCGGCTGGGGCACGGTCGACGCCGGGGAGTCCGTGCGTGCCGCGCACCGTGCGCCGGACCTCGGTGTGACCTTCTTAACCGGCGCACCGCGTCATGCCGGGGGAATGCGGAACTCGAATTCGGGACGGTCCCACGGCACGGCGGGCGGGTTCGCGAGCGCGGTCCCGGTCCGCACCGCACCCGCGCGGTGGTAGAAGCCCTCGGCCGGACGATGCGACACGACCTTGACACGGTCGAGCCCGGCGGCACGGGCCTCGGACCGCATGTGGGCGACGAGCAGCCGTCCGATGCCCCGTCCCTGCGCCTCGTCGGCGACGAACAGCAGGTCGAGTTCCGGTGGAGCGAGGACGAGCGCGTAGAACCCGAGGACCCGGCCTCCGTGCTCGTCGGCGTCGACGGCCACGAAGGTGCGGTGGGCCTCGATGTAATCGGGACCGACCCGGTAGCCCGCGACTGCGGCTGCGTACTTGCCCGCGTAGGCGCCCGAGCCACGCACGAGCCGCGTGAGCCGTTTGGCATCCCGCGCCTCGGCCCTCCGTATCCTGATCGGCCCGCCGGCCGGGGAAGTGCGTGGACTCATCGGTCAAGTCTCGCACAGGGGCATGCCGACATGCGGCGGGTCACTGCTCGGGCGGGATCCCCGCACCGCTCCCGTGGGCCGCTCGGCTTCGCGAGGACCGCCACCGTGGCGGCGGCCCTCGCGATCATCGGTGATGTCCTGGTACGGGCGAGGTCAGGCGCGGGTCCAGCGCTGGTTGTTGCCGTTCGAGCAGGAGTAGAGCTGGATCAGCGTGCCGTTGGCGGTGCCGCTGCCGACGGCGTCGAGGCAGAGGCCGGACTGGACGCCGACGACGGATCCGTCGGAGTTGAGGCGCCACTTCTGGTTGTCGCCGCCCCAGCAGCTGTAGATCTGGACCTTGGCACCGTTGCCGGTGCCGGCGGCGTCCAGGCACTTGTCGCCGTAGACCCGGAGCTCACCGGCGTCGGTGTACGTCCACTGCTGGTTGGTGCCGTCGTGGCAGTCCCACAGCTGGACCTGGGTGCCGTCGGTGGTGCTGCTGCTGGGCACGTCCAGGCAGCGGCCCGAAGCGACGCCCTTGATCGTTTGGCCGTCCCCGGGCGGCGTCGTGGAGCCGCCGTTGAGTGCGTTGAGGACAGCGGTGTAGGCGGGCTTCTTGCTGCCGTCGTTGTTGAACAGCAGCGGCGTGTCCCCCGCTCGCCAGGAGTCGCTGTCCCGGACACCCCAGACGGTGACGCCGAGGCAGCGCGAGACGGCCAGGCAGTCGTTGACCACGTTGGCGTAGGTCGTGGGCGAGGCACCCTGGATGTCGAGTTCGGTGACGGCCACGTCGACGCCGAGGGCGGCGAAGTTCTGCAGGGTGGTGCGGAAGTTGCTGTTGTAGGGGCTGCCGCTGTTGAAGTGCGACTGGAAGCCGACGCAGTCGATCGGCACACCGCGCTGCTTGAAGTCCCGGACCATGTTGTACATGGCCTGGGTCTTGGCCCAGGTCCAGTTCTCGACGTTGTAGTCGTTGTAGCAGAGCTTGGCGGACGGGTCGGCGGCGCGCGCGGTGCGGAAGGCGACCTCGATCCAGTCGTTGCCGGTGCGCTGCAGGTTGGAGTCGCGCCGGGCTCCCGAACTTCCGTCGGCGAAGGCCTCGTTCACGACGTCCCACTGCGCGATCTTGCCCTTGTAGTGGCTCATCACGCCGTTGATGTGGTCGATCATCGCCTGGCGCAGCGCGTTGCCGCTGAGGCTCTGCATCCAGCCGGGCTGCTGGGAGTGCCAGGCCAGGGTGTGGCCGCGCACCTCCTTGCCGTTCTGCACCGCCCAGTTGTAGACGCGGTCGGCGGCGGTGAAGTTGAACTGGCCCCGCTGCGGCTGGGTGGCGTCGATCTTCATCTCGTTCTCGGCCGTCACCGAGTTGAACTCACGGGCCGCGATCGTCGCGTACGTCGAGTCGCTCAGCCTGTTCGCGGCGATGGCGACGCCGAAGTAGCGGCCGCTCTGCGCCGCCGCGGCGCCGAGCGTGCTCTCGGCGGCCTGAGCGGGCGGCGGCGCGACCAGGGCCGCGACCATACCCAGGACGCCGGCGACCACCGCCAGCAGCAGAACGCGGATCTTCCGCCGGACGACGGGTCTGGGAAGGGCGTATGAGCCCATGGCTGTGCCTCCAAGGTAGGGATGACGGGATCACCGGACACCGCGGTCATGGGGATCCGGACGAATCTCGACCGGCACGGACGAGCCCGGCCGGCCGCCGAGTGGCGTACGCCGGGCGGCAGCGGTCTTCCGGCACGGCACGCGGGTACTGCATCGCGGCCCGTCCGGGAGCCGGGACGAGAAACGGTGTGACGCCGGCGCTTCGGCGCGCGGATCCGCCGGGCAGCCGTGCACGGCTCTGCAGTGCGGCGCAAGTCTGTCCAGGACCCGCGTTGTTCGACATCTCGGTCTGCGGTCGGGTTACCAGACAGATGATTGAGAGTTGATGAGGACTCGTCAACCCTCGCGGCAGAAAAAGTTTCCGCTGCCGTCTCGCAAGTTTCGATGCTGCGTCGAGGTGAACGAGACCCTGAGTCGGCGAGCCACCATCGCCGAACCACCTGGAGGTCTGCCCTGCGGGGAGGATCTGTTTGCGGACAGTTCGACGACAGGCCTTGACCGGAGGGCGCCGCCTTCCTAGCTTGTGGCGTCACAGATCCGAGATCGGTTCGAAACTTTCGCATCCCTGCCCCGGCGCGGTTGCCGCTCCGCGGTTCTTCGGCGCGGCACCCCACCCCGCCCCCAAGGAGGCCCTCCGATGTGGCTTCGTCACCCGTCCCCGGTCCGCCCCAGACGCTTACTCGGCGTCCTCGCGCCCTTGCTGCTGCTGGCCACCTTCCTCGGTGCCCAGCCCGCCGAGGCCGCGACCGTCGACCCCAACGCCTCGTACGTGCTGGTCAACCGCAACAGCGGCAAGGCCCTGGACGTCTACAACCTGGCGACCGACGACGGCGCCCGCGTCACCCAGTGGACCAGGAACGACCAGAGCCAGCAGCAGTGGCAGTTCGTCGACTCCGGAGACGGCTACTACCGCGTCAAGTCCCGCCATTCGGGCAAGGTGCTGGACGTCCACAACTGGTCCACCGCGAACGGCGGCTCGATCGTCCAGTGGACCGACCTGAACGCCACCAACCAGCAGTGGCGGCTGGCCGACAGCTCGGACGGCTACGTGCGGCTCGTCTCGCGCCACAGCAACAAGGCCCTCGAAGTACAGGGCGGTTCCACCGCCGACAACGCGAACGTCGTGCAGTACGACGACTGGGGCGGCACCAACCAGCAGTGGCAGCTCGTCAAGGCCGGCGCCGACACCCCCGGCTCGTGTGATCTCCCGTCGGCCTACCGCTGGACGTCGACGGGCGCGCTGGCGCAGCCCAAGCAGGGGTGGGTCTCGCTCAAGGACTTCACCGTCGCCCCCTACAACGGCAGGCAACTCGTCTACGCCACCACGCACGACACGGGGACGCGGTGGGGTTCGATGAACTTCGGCCTGTTCACCAACTGGTCGGAGATGGCCTCGGCCGGCCAGAACACGATGTCCAACTCGACCGTCGCACCCACGCTCTTCTACTTCGCGCCCAAGAACATCTGGGTGCTCGCCTACCAGTGGGGCCGGACCGCGTTCTCCTACCGGACGTCGAGCGACCCCACCAACCCGAACGGCTGGTCGTCCGAGCAGGTGCTCTTCTCCGGAAGCATCTCCGACTCCAAAACGGGTCCCATCGACCAGACCCTCATCGGTGACGGCACGAACATGTACCTGTTCTTCGCCGGCGACAACGGCAAGATCTACCGGGCCTCCATGCCGATCGGGAACTTCCCGGGCAGCTTCGGCTCGACCTCGACGGTGGTCATGAGCGATACGACGAACAACCTGTTCGAAGCCCCGCAGGTCTACAAGCTGCAGGGCCAGAACAAGTACCTCATGATCGTCGAGGCGATCGGCTCGCAGGGCCGGTACTTCCGCTCGTTCACGGCCACGAGCCTGAACGGCTCCTGGACGCCCCAGGCCGCGACCGAGAGCAATCCCTTCGCCGGCAAGGCCAACAGCGGCGCCACGTGGACCAACGACATCAGCCACGGCGAACTGATCCGCACCAGCGCCGATCAGACCATGACCGTCGATCCCTGCAATCTGCAGTTGCTCTACCAGGGACGCAGCCCCAACTCCGGCGGTGACTACGGCCTCCTGCCCTACCGTCCGGGTCTGCTGACCCTGCGACGCTGACGGCGGGACGCGGGCCCGGCGGAAGGCCGGGCCCGCCACGCCGTGCTCGTGGGCGAGGCGGGCCCGGCCGTTGTCCGCGCGGTGGCCGGTCAGCGACGGGCGGTACCGATACCGACGGGCGCCTGCTCCTCAGCCGTGTCAGGCGTCGCTTCCGGCGCGTCCCGCGGCGAGCAGCTGCGTCTCCCAGCCGTAGGCGACGCCGGTGGCGCCCCCGTGCTGGAGCAGAAGCTCGGTCAGGCCCGGGAGGGTCTCCTCCCGCGCGTAGTCGCGCTGCCACTCGCTCACCACGGCCAGCCAGGTGATCGGCACCACACCCGCCTGGACCATGCGCCGCACGGCCATGTCATGGGATTCCGCCGAGGCACCGCCCGAGGCGTCGGTGACGACGAAGACCTCGAAGCCCTCACCCGCCGCCTGTATCGCCGGCATCGCGACACAGACCTCCGTCCAGAGGCCGGCGATGATCAGCTTCTTGCGGCCGGTCGCCTTGACGGCGTCGACGACGCGCTCGTCCTGCCAGGTGTTGACCCACGTGCGGTCGATCGGCTTCTGCTCCGGGAACACGTCCTGGAGCCCCTTGATGAGGTAGCCGCCGCGCTCCTCCAGCACGGTCGTCAGGACGGTCGGCACGTCGAACAGCTTGGCGGCCTTGGCCAGACCGACCGCGTTGTTCACGATCACCGTGGGTTCGTGGCTGTGCAGGTTGGCGAACTGGAACGGCTGGTGGTCGATCAGGACGACGACGCTCTCCTCGGGCGTCAGCAGCGCCTGCAGTCCGGACTTCGTCTCGTTGCTCATGGGATCCCTCTCCGGGTCTGTGTATCCGCGTGTGCGGAGCGCTCGGACGGACGCCGTCGACGGCGATGCCGGGCAGCGGCCGTACGCGTTCGCGCGGTCGCCCCTCAGGTCGGTTCGGCCGGTCATCACGCCGCGTCGGCTGACATCGCGTCACGAACGGGCTCGGCCCCCGCATCCCCCACACCCCCCGCATGAAGACCGTCCGCGGACTCGGTGACGGGGCCGTCCGAACAAGTTGATGACGTGTCATCTACATTAGCATCGACGATTGACGTGTCAACTAGATGAGTAATCCAACACCGTTGCTGCACGCGGCAGTTGACCACCCGCGCCGAGCCGGCGCGACCAGGCCGTCCCGACGCACGCGCGACTGGTCGCGGTGGGCGATCGTCTCCGTCGGCCCGGCGTACGGTGCCGGGCGGCGTCCGGGCAGGCCGGCTTCAGAAGTGGGCGAAGTGAGTGACGTGGGCGAGCCTGGGGTGGTCTCTGCCAGGAGCAGGAGTGGGAGGAACGGCCGGGCGAGTCAGCCGAGCCGTGTCTTCAGCCACCGCAGGACATCAGGCGTCACCGGGTCCGTGATGTCCGCGAACTCGTCGTCGCGCTGGAGGGACTGGGCGACGTAGGGGCAGACCGCGACGATCCGCATTCCGGACGCGCGCACGTCGGCCAGCGCCTGCCGGACCAGTCGCGAGGCCAGCCCTTGGCCGGCGAAAGCCTCGTCGATCTCCGTGTGGAAGAAGACCCGTCGCACGCCCCGGTCGCGGTAGGCGGTCAGTCCTGCGCGTTGGCCGTCGACCAGGATCTCGTACCGGCGACCGGCGTCCGCACGCTCGACGACCGTGGCGCCGGAGGGCTCGCTCATGGTGTGCCCTTCGCAAGGGAGGTCAGCGGACCGGTCGCTCGCCGCTCAGGTGCCCGGACCGGCACACCCCCGGCGCCCCCGCCACCTCGTCAAGGGGCGGGCACCCGCGCCAGGCGCGTGCTCCCGCCCCGCCTCGACGGGGGCGAGGGTGTCACCGGCCGCAGGGCCCCGCGTGGTCGCAGTACGGCTGGAGGCGGCTCTGTCCGCAGCCGCACAGCACGACCCTGGTCTCGGCGCGCGGGCCGTGCGGCGTGTCCACACGCAGCTCGCCGCGCACGGTCAGCTGCCCGGTGGAGCCGCGGGTGATCGTGGTGGGCCCGTCAGCGGCTTCCGTCCCGCCGTCCGCGCGTTCGTACTGGAGCGCGCCCGAGGGACAGCGCCGCACCACTTCCGCCAGACGATCGGCCGCGGCCCTGTCCGGCTGGATCCACGGTCGTCTCGTCGTGTCGAACACCTCGGGCAGGCCGTGGACGCATGCGGCGGCATGGAGGCAGCGCCCGGCCTCGAAGGTCACCGTGATCGACTCCGTGCGGTACGCCTTCCGGTCGGATGCGCCGCTCATGCCCGCCTCCCTCGCCGCCGTGCCCGGCTCGTCAGTCACTGACCCTGCTGCGGGACTGGTACAGCAGGTCCTGGTACTCGGGGTGCCGGCCGATCCAGCCCGCGAAGAAGGGGCAGGTGGCCAGCACCCGCAGGTTCGCGGCGCGTGCCTCGTCGAGGGCGGTGCGGACCAGCGCGGACCCGACACCCAAACCCTCGTACTCCGTCTCGACCTCGGTGTGCACGAACGCGACGAGCTCCGTCGTACGGATGTATTCCGCGACGCCCGCCACCTTGGACGCTCCGTCGACACGGGCCTCGTAGCGCTTCGCCTCGGGCACGTGGCTCACTTCGACCGTCATGTGTCCTCCTCGTGGGGTCCGGTCCCGCTCGACTCGACGGAATCCCGCGACCGGGACAGCAGCCTAGCCCCATCATGTTGATGCATCAACCGAGTGGATGAGGTGTCAACAATCTCGTTAGACTGCCCTCATGGACGCTCCGCCGCGCTGGCTCGACCACGAAGAGAAGGCCGCCTGGGACAACTTCATCCGCATGCAGGAGCAACTCATCGGACGGTTGTCCCGCCATCTGCAGGCCGACTCCGGAATGTCCGCCGCCGACTACATCGTGCTCGTCAGCCTCACCGAGCGGGGCGACGGGCGGATGCGCTTCCTGGACCTGGCCAAACTCGTGGAGTGGGAAAAGAGCCGCATGTCCCATCAGGTCACGCGGATGGCGAAACGCGGGCTCGTGGCCAGGGAGGAATGCCCCGACGACGGACGCGGAGCATTCATCGTCGCCACCCCGGCCGGTTACCGGGCGATCCAAGAGGCCGCACCCCAGCACGTCGAGCACGTCCGCCGCCTCTTCATCGATGCCCTGACCCCGAACCAGCTCAGCACACTCGCCCGGCTCAGCAAGCGCGTCCTGGACCACATGGAGAAGCAGCCGGACTGACCGGGCGGGGGGGGCTTCCCAGGGGGCCGGGCCCGAACGCCGGGGCGGCCGGCCCGAGGGCGACCGGATACAGTGCGCCGGACGGCAGTCCGGTCAGGGAGGGGAAGCGTGACCGACACCAGCAACGCCCGGCCCGCCGAGGATGGGGCGCGAGCGCCGCGGCAGAGCCGGCTGCACCGCCTGATGCGCTACGTCCCCCTGATCGCTCCCGTCCTGCTGTGGGCCGTGCCCTGCTGGGTGCTCCTGCACAGCGGCCAGCACTGGCCGCTGCCCGTCGCACTGGTCGGCACCGCCCTGTTCGCCCTCGGCCTCGTCGGGATGCCGCTCGCGATGGCGCGCGGCCACGGCCGGCGCCAGCAGGACCGGGCGGCGATCATCGGTGACACCCTGCTGGGCGCCGGCTGGGTCCTGTTCACCTGGTCCGTCGTGTTCGGCGTCCTGCTGCGGCTCGCGCTGACCGTGGCCGGCGTCGGCGAGGGTCAGGACCGGGCCCGCATCGTCACCTGGGCCGTCCTCGGCGTGACCGCCGTACTGCTCGCCTGGGGGTACACCGAGGCCCGACGCGTGCCCCGCGTGCGCCGACTCGACGTGCGACTCCCGCGCCTGGGCGCCGGGCTGGACGGCCTCCGCGTCGTCCTCATCACCGACACCCACTACGGCCCACTCGACCGCGCCCGCTGGTCGGCACGGGTGTGCGAGACGGTGAACACCCTGGAAGCCGACCTGGTCTGCCACACCGGCGACATCGCGGACGGCACGGCCGAACGCCGCCGCGCCCAGGCCGTCCCGCTCGGTACCGTGCGGGCCACCCGTGCCCGCGTGTACGTCACCGGCAACCACGAGTACTACAGCGAGGCCCAGGGCTGGGTCGACCTGATGGACGAGCTGGGCTGGAAGCCGCTGCGCAACCGCCATCTGCTGCTGGAACGCGGAGGCGACACCCTCGTGGTCGCGGGCGTGGACGACGTCACCGCCGAGTCCTCCGGCCTGGCGGGCCACCGCGCCCACCTCGCCGGAGCCCTGGACGGCGCCGACCCCGACCTGCCCGTCCTGCTCCTGGCCCACCAGCCCAAGTTCATCGACCGGGCGGCGGCAGCCGGCATCGACCTCCAGCTCTCCGGGCACACCCACGGCGGCCAGATCTGGCCCTTCCACCACCTGGTCCGCCTCGACCAGCCCGCCCTCGCCGGACTCAGCCACCACGGTCCCCGCACCCTCCTCTACACCAGCCGCGGCACCGGCTTCTGGGGCCCGCCGTTCCGCGTCTTCGCGCCCAGCGAGATCACCCTGCTCGTCCTCCGCTCCCCCGACCTGCCCACCTCTCCGTAGAACCGGGCGGGCCGACACCACTCGCCTCGCTTCGCCGGTCGGTCGGTCGGTCGGTCGGTCGAACCGTGTCCTGCCCGGCGGGCGGCCGACGGCTCCACCGCCGCTACGAGCGCGAGGCCGACACGTCCTCGCCTTCGTCGGCCGCTCCTGTGGTGAGCCTGCTGCGCATCCTCACAGGTTCTCTGTGCGCGGCCGGCCGGGACGGCTCGTACTCGGCCGCTCGCGCGCCACGGTTCGCTGCTCACCGGCCCCGACGTGGAGGTGGGCGGCCGATCCGGCGGGAGGCGGCCCGCAAGGTGTCTCTCACCTCCGTCGTGTCCGGAGTATTGACGGTCCGTGAAACAACTCAATAATTTCAGTATCTTCGACTCACAGGGAGTGCCATGGGGCCGCCTTCGAGGACCGGCCGCGTCGGCCGGCTCGCCGGGGGCGGTGTCCTGCCGATGTGAGGGTCCGTCAGCACTCCGCGGGTCTGTCCGGGCTCCGACGTCGTGCGCGTCGGTCTCGCGGCGCGCGATGCGGCCGGGAGGCCGGTGGCCGCGATTCCGACAGGAGGGACCACCCATGGGCCGCTACAGCCGGCTCCACCGCATCCAGCAGCTGGATCCGCAGCGGGACTTCGAGCAGATCTACCGTTGGATCACCCACTACGAGTTCCCCCGCGACTACCTCCACGGGACGTCGACCGCGTTCCTGCGCGACTTCGGCGTCCCGCGCATCTCCCGGCTCCTGGACCGCACCCAGGAGTTCGAACGCGCCGGTCAGAAGCGGTACGACGACACGGTGCTGATCACGTACGAGATGGTGCGCGAGGGAATGGACTCGGAGCACGGCCGGGCGGCCGCCCGGCACCTGAACCGCATACACGGCCGTTACCGGATCCCCAACGAGGACTTCCTCTACGTGCTGGCCACCACGGTGGTGGGGCCGAAGCGGTGGATCGACCGGTTCGGCTGGCGGCGCCTGTCCGCGCAGGAGACCGAAAGTCTGGCGCTGGTGGGGCGGCGGATGGGCGAGATGATGGGCATCTCCGGTGTGCCGGACACCTACGCCGCGTTCGAGCGGCTGCACGACGACTACGAGCGGGAGATGTTCGCCTACGACCCCGCCAACCGCAGGGTCGCCGCGGCCACCCTGCGGGTCATGGCGTCCTGGTATCCGGCCGCGGTCCGGCGGCCGGTGACCCGGATCCTGCTCGCCGTCCTGGACGAACCGCTGCTGGAGGCGCTCGGTTTCCGCCCGCAGCCGCGCCCGCTGCGGGCCGCCGCGCACCGCGCGTTCCGGACCAGGGCCGCGCTGATCCGCCTGCTGCCCGGACGGCCGGAGCGGTTCCCGCGCAGGCCCAGGGCGCGCACCTACCCCTTCGGCTGGACCCTGGACGACCTGGGTCCGCACTGGGCGCACTCCCGCCCGCCGACCCCGCTCCCGGGCGAGACACCGCCGGAAGGGGACTCCGTTCCGGCGCGGCCGTCCGCCCCCCGACATCCCCGTCAGGAGAGCCCATGACCGGCACCGTCCCGGCCGCCGCACCCCACGCCACGACCTTCACCACGTACTCCCCCGCGACCGGCGAGCCGCTCGCCGAACACCCGGTGCACGGACCGGAGGAGGTCTCCCGTGCCGTGGCCCGGGCCCGGGCCGCCCAGGCCGGCTGGGCGGCGCTGCCCGCGTCCCGGCGCCGTGCCCTGCTGCTGGGCTGGAAGAAGGCCCTCGCCACCGAGCTGGACGCCGTGGCCCGCACCATCGCCGAGGAGACCGGCAAGCCGGCCGGTGACGCCGCGATGGAGGTCGTGCTCACGCTGGAGCACCTGGGCTGGGCCGCCCGCCACGCCTGGCGCGTGCTGCGCCGGCGGAGGGTGGGCACGGGGCTGTTCACCGCCCACCAGCGGGCCTCGCTGGTGCACCGGCCGCTGGGGGTGGTCGGTGTGATCGGCCCCTGGAACTACCCCCTCTACACCCCGATGGGCTCCATCGGTTACGCCCTGGCCGCGGGGAACGGCGTGGTCTTCAAGCCGTCCGAGCTGACCCCGGGCACCGGGGTCCTGCTGGCCGAGCTCTTCGACGCCGCCGTCCCCGGGCACGCCGGGCTGCTCACCACCGTCACCGGCGCGGCGCCCACCGGGGACGCCCTGGCCCGGTCCGGGGTCGACAAGCTGGCGTTCACCGGTTCGCCGGGGACCGCCCGCAAGGTGATGGCGGTGTGCGCGGGGACGCTGACGCCGTTCCTCGCCGAATGCGGCGGGAAGGACGCGGTGATCGTCACCGCGGACGCGGACCTGGACGCGGCCGCCGACGCGATCGCGTGGGGCGCGCTGAGCAACGCGGGGCAGACCTGCGCGGGGGTGGAGCGCGTCTACGCGGTGCGGGAGATCCACGAGGAGCTGTGCGCACGCGTGGTCGAGCGGGCGGAGTCGTTGCGCCCGGGTGCGGAGGCGGACGCGTCCTACGGTCCGATGACGCTGCCGGACCAGGTCGCGGTCGTCGAGCGGCATGTCACCGGTGCGGTCGCGGCGGGCGGGCGGGCCCTGCTGGGCGGGCCCGGGTCGGTCCGCCCTCCGTACGTCGCTCCGGTCGTGCTGACCGGCGTACCGGAGGACGCGGCGGCGATGGCGGAGGAGACCTTCGGGCCCGTCGTCGCGATCAACCCGGTGGCCGACGTGGACGAGGCGGTGGAGCGGGCCAACGCCTCGCGTTACGCCCTGGGGGCCGCGGTGTTCTGCCGGGGCGGGCGCGCCGGTGCGGCGATCGCGGCGCGCCTGCGCGCGGGGGCGGTGTCGGTGAACTCGGTGCTGGGCTTCGCGGCGGTGCCGGCGCTGCCGTTCGGCGGTTCGCAGGACTCCGGTTTCGGGCGGATCCACGGCGAGGAGGGGCTGCGGGCCTTCACCTCCGTGCAGTCGGTGACGGTGCAGCGGTTCTCCCCGCCGGTCGCGCTGACCTCGTTCGGGGTTCCGGCCGCCACGCGGGAGCGCGCCGTGCGGCTGGCCCGGGCCCTGCACCGGCGCCGCTGAGCCGGGCGCCCGGGGCGCGCCCGGCCGGACCGTTCGCGTGGACGGTCCGGCCGATCAGGCGTCCAGCAGCGGGGCCAGGTAGCGGCGGGCGAAGGCCCGGGCCTGGTCCTCGTCCTCCATCTCGATGCAGCCGGCGGGGTTGAGCAGGAAGGACACGGCGACGCGCACCATCAGCTCGGCGACCGGACGCGGGTCCTCGTCGGGCCGGCCCTCGACCTGTTGCGCGCGGCGCAGATGGGCCGTCAGGTAGTCGACGGTGGCGAAGAGCGAGGGGCTGCCCTGCACGGTCAGGTAGGGCAGCACCACCTCGGGTTCGAGGCGCAGCAGTCCGCCGAAGAGCGGATGGGCGCGGGTGTGGCGCAGGGCGACCACGAAGCCCTCGACGACCCGCTCCCTCATGGTCGGCAGCGGCGCGACCACCGCGTCCAACTGCTCGAAGAACCGGGCGAGTTCGCGCAGCAGCGTGTCCTCGACCAGTTTGTCCTTGGTCTGGAAGCGCCGGTAGACGGTGACCCGGGAGACGCCGGCCCGTTTGGCGACGTCGTCCACGGAGGAGCGGCGCAGGCCCAGCAGGGTGAACTGCTCCAGTGCCGCGTCGAGGATCCGCCGCGCCACGGGATCCTCCGGCTCCGGCCGGGCGAGGACCCGGGCGAGCCACGCGTCGTTCGTGTCAGTTCTCATGGTGCCGTTCACGATACCGGCGCACCACTCCCCGGGAGGCCCTGAGACATCCGACATCTCATTGTCGCTCGCCACCCGGCCGGGACCCTGCGGCACGTGGTGGGGCGCGGGTGGGGCGGGGCACGGGAGCGGTCCGGGCGGCCGGGTCAGTCCTGGTAGAGCCGGGACAGTGCGTCGGCGTACTTGTCCCGTATCACCCGGCGCCGCATCTTCAGCGACGGCGTCAGCTCGCCGGTCGCCGGGCCCCACTCCTCGGACAGCAGCGCGTACCGCTTGACCTGCTCGGTGCGGTTGAGCCGGGTGTTGGCGGCGGCCACCGCGCGGTCCACCTCCGCCCGGACGGCGGGGTGCCGGGCCAGCCCGGCCGGTCCCCCGTCCGTCTCGACGCCGTGGGCCGCGGCCCAGGCCGGGGCGGCCTCCGCGTCGAGCACCAGCAGCGCGACCAGGTAGGAGCGGTTGTCGCCGTGCACCATCGCCTGGCCGATCAGCGGGTGTGCCTTGAGCGCGTTCTCCACCAGGGCCGGCGAGACGTTCTTGCCGGTGGAGGTGATGATCATCTCCTTCTTCCGGTCGGTGAGCCAGAGGTAGCCGTCCTCGTCGATCCGGCCGATGTCACCGGTGGCCAGCCAGCCGTCGGCGTCCAGGGCGGACCGTACCGAGCCGTCCGGCTGGAGATAGCCGGAGAAGACGGACGAGCCGCGCACCAGGATCTCGCCGTCCTCGGCGGCCCGGATCTCCACGGACTCCACGGGGCGTCCCACCGATCCCAGCCGGAAGCCGGTCCTCGGGCTGTTGCTGGTGGCCACGCCGGTGGTCTCGGTCAGTCCCCACGCGTCCATGACGACGATGCCGAAACCGGCCCAGAACCGCACCACGTCGACCGGCATCGGCGCGGACGCGCTGGCCGCCCAGGTCACCCGGTCCAGGCCGCCCGCGGCCAGGAGGGGCAGCAGCACGTCCTTACGGGCGCGGGCGTAGCGCTCCTCCAGTTCCGCGGGCGGCGTGCCGCCCCGCTCGCGGTACCCGACGTGCTCGCGGGCGACCTCGGACGCCGCGTCGATGACCGCCCGTTGCTCGGCCGGCATCAGCGACAGGACGGCCCGCACGGCGGCGGACAGCTTCTCCCAGATCCTCGGCACCCCGAAGAACTGCGCGGGGCGCACCGTGCGCACCGTCTCGCCGACGCGCGTCGGGTCGGCGCAGAGGTACACGTGCGAGGCGCGGTGGCAGGGCAGGTAGATGCCCAGCATCCGCTCGGCGATGTGGGCGAAGGGCAGGTAGCAGATGTGCTCGACGTGCGGGGGCAGCTCCACCACGGCGTCCAGGGCCAGGGCGTTGGACATCACCGCGCGGTGGGTGAGGACGACGCCCTTGGGCTCGCCGGTGGTGCCGGAGGTGTAAACGACGGTCAGCGGGTCGTCGGGGCGGGCGGTGTCCAGTTCCTTGCCGAACTGCTCCGGGACCGGCTCGCCGAGCAGGGCGGCGTACGGGAGGTGGCCGCCCGGCGCGCCCTCCTCGGCCACCACCAGCCGCTCCAGCGGGGTGTCGGCGTCGGACAGCAGCGGCTCCCACACCGCCACCTGGGCCGCCACCTCGACGACGGCGAGGCGGGCCCGGCAGTTGCGGGCGATGTGGGTGATCTGCTCGCGGGCCGCGGTGCCGTAGACGCTGACCGGGACGGCGCCGAGACGGACCAGCGCCAGGTCGGACAGCCAGTGTTCGGGCCGGTTGGACATCATCAGCAGGACGTGGTCGCCGCGTCCGACACCGAGGGCCCGGTAACCGGCGGCGAGGCTCCGGGTGTGCTCGTGGATCTCCGCCCAGCTGAGCGTCGTCCAGTCGCCGTCCCGGTCCGGCGGCTGCCAGGAGAGGCCGGGGAGCCGGGGGTGGTCGTGTGCGTTGCGGGCCAGCAGCTGCGGCAGGGTCCGGTCGGCCGGGTCGTCGGGCAGGTCACCCGTGGTCGGGGGTGCCGGTGTCATCGGGGCCTCCTTGCGGGGCGGAGGAGAACGTCGGGGAGACCGGGCGGTGCGCGCGCACCGCGTCGGGAGGGTCGGTGGGGGGTGCCGGCTCATGGGTTCCTCTGCTCGGCACGAGGCGGTCCCGCCGCCCCCCAACGGGGGCTTACTGAGCGTTCGCTAAAACGTAGGAGTGCCACGCCGGGGGGTCAACTCCCCGTGCGGCACTTGTTTTTGTGGGCCGGGACCGGGAAAGTGACATCGGAGCGGACACCGGACGCCGGGTTTCCTGAACGATCGCTAAGCGGCTCGAAGGAGGTCCGCCGTGCTCACGGCCGTACGGTGTCGCCGATCGTCGCCCGCCCCGAGGAGAGTCGTTGAACACCGCGCCGAGCCAGGACACCACACCACCGGCGGAGCACTGGCGCTCCTACGGGCCGCTCGACCTGCACCCGATCCTGATGCACGCCATGGCGGCCTTCAACGAGCACGGCTACCACGGCACTTCGGTCCGGGACATCGCGGGCCGGGTCGGCGTCACCGTGCCCGCGCTGTACTACCACTACGAGAACAAGCAGGCGCTGCTGGCCACGCTCCTGGAGACGTCCATCAAGGACGTCCTGGACCGCTGCCGGGCCGCGGCCGGGGAGACCGGGGACGAGCCGCTGGCACGGTTCTGCGGAATGGTCGAGTCGATCGTGCTCTACATGGCCCACCGGCGCCAACTGGCCTTTCTCGACACGGAGATACGCAGCCTGGAGCCCCAGAACCGGGCGCGGTACGTCGCCCTGCGCGACTACCTGGAACACATGCTGCTCGACACGGTCGAGGCGGGCCGCGCCCAGGGCGTCTTCACCACGCCGATCCCGGCCGACGCGGTGCGTTCGGTGCTCGTCATGTGCCAGGGGGTCGCCAACTGGTTCCGTGAGGACGGCCCGCTCACCGCGGAGGAGGTCGCCGAACGCCACGTGCTGCTGAGCCTCGGCACCGTGGGCCACCCCGGCGCGGTCACCGGTGACCCTCCGCCGTTCCCGCGGCTCGTCTCCCACCGGTCGCCCTCCCCGGTGCGCACCTCCGCGCCCGGGGGTTCCGCTCCGCGCGCCTCCCGGTGACGGGACGGGGCGCCGCGCTTCCGCACCACCCCGACGTTCCACTTCCACGGTGTCGGCACCGACGAGAGGAGACCCCCATGGACGTGCCGCAGGCCCGCGCCCGGTTCCAGGAGCTGAAGGAGGAGGACGGCCCGGTCGACCCTCACGAACTCGACGAGATCTGGGCCGCGTTGGCCACCGTCCGGCCGGAGGACATCCTCGGCGAGTGGAAGGGCGGCGAGTTCCGCACCGGTCATCCGCTCAACGGCACGCTGGAGAAGGCCGGTTGGTACGGCAAGACGTTCACCGCCGTGCACGACGCCAAGCCGTTGATCTGCCGTGACGCGCAGGGCGAGCTGTACTCCGACCGGGAGCTCGGCAAGGGCGAGGCCAGTCTGTGGACCGTCGAGTTCCGCGGCGAGTCGACGGCCACCATGGTCTATGACGGCCAGCCGGTCCTCGACCACTTCAAGCAGGTGGACGACACCACGCTGATGGGCATCATGAACGTCAAGGGGGTCCCCGCAGAGGGGCCCTTCTTCTACTTCTTCCTCGAGCGCGTCCCCGGGTCCCCGCACGGCGGCCCGCGCGGCGGAGAGGACTCGTGAGGCACGTCCGCGCCGCGGTCACCGAGGCGCCGGGCGCCCCGTTCACCGTCCGGGACGCCGGCATCGAGGAGCCGCGGCCGTACGAGGTGCTGGTGCGGATGACCGCGGTCGGCGTCTGTCACACCGACCTGGGGATGCGGGACACCTGGCCGCGGCGGCTCACCCCGATGGTCTTCGGCCACGAGGGCGCCGGGAGGGTGGAGGCGGTGGGCGCGGAGGTGACCGGTGTCGCTCCGGGCGACCCCGTCTGCCTCACCTTCGCCAGTTGCGGCGTCTGCGAGCAGTGCGCGGCGGGCCACCCGGCGTACTGCCGCTCCGCGCAGGCCCTCAACTTCTCCGGTGGCCGCGCCGACGGCACCACTCCCCTGTCCCTCGACGGCGGGCCCCTCCACGCCGGCTTCTTCGGCCAGTCCAGCTTCGCCACGCACGCCGTCGTCCATGAGCGCGGTGTGGTCAAGGTGCCCCCGGACCTGCCGGCCGCGGTCGCCGCCCCGTTGGGCTGCAGCGGTCAGACGGGCGCGGGCACCGTGCTCAACCGCCTGCGCCCCGTACCGGGCTCCTCGCTGGTCGTCCTGGGCGCGGGCGGGGTCGGGCTGAGCGCGCTGATGGCGGCGGTGGCCGTGGGCTGCGACCCGGTGGTGGCCGTCGACCCGGTCGGCTCCCGCCGTGCCCTGGCCACCGCACTCGGCGCTCGGGCGGCCCTGCCGCCCGGGGACGGCCTGGTGGCGGCGCTGCGCGACCTCACCGGCGGTGGTGCGCACCATGTCGTCGAGACCACCGGCCGTCCGGAGATGGCCCGCCGAGGTGTCGGCGCGCTGCGCCCGCGCGGTGACCTCGCCCTCCTGGGACTGGGGGGCGAGGTGACGTTCGACGTGATGGGCCTGCTCGCCAAGGGGGTCCGCGTCCACGGGGTGATCGAGGGGGACTCCGTTCCCGGCCGGTTCCTGCCCGAGCTGATCGGCCTGTACGGGCGTGGGCTCTTCCCGCTCGACCGGCTGGTCACCACGTTCCCGTTCGAGGACATCGGCGCGGCCGTGGCGGCCATGGCGGACGGCGGCGTCGTCAAGCCGGTCCTCACCTTCCCCTGACCGTCCGCTCCGGCACCGGGAACGGCGGTGCGCCGCGGAAGTCAGGGGCCCGCGCGGGTCCGTGCCGAGACAGTCCGGCGTCCTGACGGCCTGTGGTTGACTGATGCGCATGGCCCCCGCCTCCCCGTCCGCCCGTCCGGCCGCGACCACCGGGCCGGCCGCGGCCACGCGACCGCGCAACCGCAAGCAGCTCATCGTCGAGGCGGCCGGGCGGGTCTTCAGCGAGCGCGGCTACCACAAGGCGTCGATGGAGGAGGTCGCGGCCGGCGTGGGCATCACCGCGGCCGCCCTGTACCGGCACTTCCCGAACAAGTACGCGCTGTTCGCCGAGTGCGCCCACGTCATGGTGGACGGGCTGGTCGCCGCGCTGGACGAGGTGCCGTCCGGGGCGTCCCTGACGGACGTCCTCGCCGCCGTCACCCGGGTCACCACCGCCCATCGCGCGGCGGGCGGCGTGTACCGGTGGGAGGCCCGGTACCTCGACCGCGAGGACCGCCGGCGTCTCGGGGTGAAGTTCGCCCGCCTGGTGGGGCGGGTCGACGAGGCGGTGCAGCGCGAGCACCCGCTGCCCGACGAGCGTCTGCGGGCCATGGCGGCCCTCGGTGCGATCGGGTCCATCACGATGCACCACACCTCCATCGCCCAGCGGCGGGCGGAGGACCTGCTGCTGGCGTCCGCCCTGCGCGTGGCCGCGACCGATCCCGCGGCGGGGCGGCCGGCCGCGCACCCCGTCGAGCTGCCCGCCCACCCGGTGCCGCGCACCCGGCGCGCGGAGATCCTCGCGGCCGCCATCCCGCTGTTCGCCCGGGACGGGTTCGCCAACGTCACGAACGGGCAGATCGCGGAGGCGGTGGGGCTGACCCCGTCCGCCCTCTACCGCCACTACCCCGGCAAGATCGACATCCTGGCGGCGGCGTGTTTGCAGGCGGCGGGGTTGCTGGCGCAGGGGGTGGAGCGGAGTCTGCACGGGGTGTCCGGCCCGCACGACGCCCTCGTGGCGCTGGCGGCGACGCATGTGGCGTACAGCTTCGAGTACACCGAGCTCACCGGCGTCGCCGAGGCCGAGCTGGCCGGTCTTCCGCCCGGTCTGCGGCGTCCCGTGGTGCTCGCGCAGCGGGAGTACATCGCCGTCTGGGAGCAGCAGTTGCGGCTGGCCCGTCCGGAGCTGGACCCGCGACAGGTGCGGGTGCTGGTGCACGCGGGGTTCGGTGTGGTGGTCGAGGCGGGACGCCGGCTGCGGTGGCAGGACCGTCCCGGCCATCGTGAGGCCGTGACCGCGCTGGTCGTGGGTGCCCTGGGGCTGTGACGGGCGGGCCCCGGCCCTCGTGGGGTTCGGGTGCGCGGGTCCCCCCTGGCGCCCGCCCCTCGGACCGTCTGCCGCGGGGCGGGCGAGCGGGAGCGGGGCGACGGCTCAGGCCGGCCTGTTGCCGGTGGGGATCGTGATGGGGGTGGTGGTCCCGGAGGAACCCTTGTTGAGGAACAGCATGGCCAGGGCGCGCACGAACTGGTCGACCATGTAGAAGGTGCCGGGCATGACGGGTGACAGTCCCTCGCGGAACAGGATGTAGGCCGGCCATGCGGTGCGGACCAGGGCCGCCGCCGCGTAGTCGCGCTTCAGTCCCAGCCAGTCGCCGACCTCGTCGCTGAGCACGTAGCGCACGAACTCGTTGAGGAACCCGCGCGTGACGCCGAGGTCGATCTGCGCGGTCAGGCCGAGCAGTTCCTCGGCCAGGGCGATGCCCTCGGTCGACGGGCTGAGGACCGGGGTGAGCAGCTGCTCGGACTGCTTCTCGGCGGCCGCCCAGGTGCGGGGGATGTGCTCGTACGGCACACCGAGCAGGTGGACGGCGACCTGCCAGGAGTGCAGGAACGCCTCCTGGTCCGCGGCCGGGTACGGGATCCTCCAGTCGAGCAGCCTGCGGTGCACGTAGGTGCCCAGGCTGTGGAAGGTGACGAGGATGTCGGCGGCGCTGATCGGGATGGTCTCGTCGGCGACCGCCCGCCAGTGCGGGGACCGCGGCAGCAGGTGACGTACCGCGGCGTGCACCACGCGGGTCTTGTTGGCGGTGACGACGAACTGTCCCGACGGCTCGAAGGCGCCCAGCTCGGACAGGTCGTAGCCGAAGGTGAAGGTCTTGGCCGCGCGGTCCTGCATGTCGGCGCCGCCCGCGGACCAGTAGACGCTCTTGGCCTCGCGCGGGATCACGGTGCTCATGATGCCGCTGCCGAGGCCGTACAGCATGAAGAGGTAGGTGTCCCTGCGCCGGTTGAAGTCGGCGGCGCGGGTCAGCTTGGCGGGGTCGGCCCAGGAGGGCAGCCGGTTGACCTGCCGCAGGTACGCGGTGAAGTCGGCCGGCAGGCCGCTGGGCAGCGGGTCGTTGTTGTTCACCCACGACGCCCAGGCGGTGTTGATGGCCGGCACGTGTCCGTTGTCGAGCATGGACGCCATCAGGGGGTCCGCCGCGTCGTCCCAGATCCACTCCGGACCGGTGCCCGCGGCGGCTCCGGTCACCGGTCCCGTCGACGCCGACGCCATCGCGGGGCTCGTCACGCCCACGAGGCCGAGCGCGACACCCAGTGACAGTGCCTTTCGCCTGCTGAGGTTCTCCATTGACTTACCTGCTTCCCTGATGGGTCAGAGGGGTTTCAGATGCCTTCGCAGACTTGCCAGTTGCGCGACCGATGGGTGCTGGATCCCGTCGCACAGATGTGATTTTCGATTAACATAGCGAGGTGCGTTGCTGTCGGCAATGGTGGTGACGGAGCGCTCGTCGCCCGCGTCGGCGGACGGGCCGTCCGTTCCCCCGGCGGCTGCGCCTGCCGCATCCGCCGTGACGTCAGGGTTCGTGGCCCCTTAGCTCCTTCGGGTCAACGCCGCGGCGAAGGCGGGCGGCCGGTCACGTCCGCCGGTACAAAGACCGCCATGACTGATGATCACGCAGTGGGGCGCTCGGACGGCGGTTTCTCCCGGCGGAGCTTCGCGGCGGCGGCCGGCACGGCCACGCTGGCGACGGCCCTGACCGGCGGTGTCGCCGACGCCCTGCCGGCCCCGGCCGCTCCGGCCGCTCCGGCCGACAAACGCGGCACCGACTTCGACCGGTGCCTGGCCGTCGCCCGCGCCCTCCTCGTCCTGGACGCCGACGACCGTCCCCTCGTCCCGCGGTACCACAGCGTCCTGCGCGAAGGGCTGCCGGCCCAGCGCCGGACCCGGCCCAAGGACGTCCTGGTGATCGGCGCCGGACCGGCCGGCCTCGTGACCGCCTGGCTGCTGAAGAGGGCGGGCCACCGGGTGACGGTGCTGGAGGCCAACGGCAACCGGGCGGGCGGACGCATCAAGACCTTCCGCAGCGGTGGCCACGAAGGCGCCGAACAGCCCTTCGCCGATCCCCGCCAGTACGCCGAGGCGGGCGCGATGCGCATCCCGGGCAGCCACCCCCTGGTGATGGAGCTGATCGACCAGTTCGGGCTGGAGAAGCGGCGCTTCCACTACGTCGACGTCGACGGCGAGGGACGCCCCGCCAACCGCACCTGGATCCACGTCAACGGTGTCCGCGTGCGGCGCGCCGACTACGCCCGCGCGCCCCGGCGCGTGAACCGGTCGTTCGGTGTCCCCCGGGCCCACTGGGACACTCCCGCCGGCACCATCCTGCGCTCCGTCCTGGATCCGGTGCGCGACGAGTTCAGTCATGTCGGCCGCGACGGCAAGCGGGTCGAGAAGCCGCTCCCGGAGCGGCTGAAGGGCTGGGCCCGTGTGGTGCAGCGGTTCGGTGACTGGTCGATGTTCCGCTTCCTGACCGAGCACGCCGGGCTGGACGAACGGACCATCGACCTGATCGGCACCCTGGAGAACCTCACCTCACGCCTGCCCCTGTCCTTCATCCACAGCTTCATCGGCTCCTCCCTCATCAGCCCCGACACGCCCTTCTACGAGCTGGAGGGCGGCACGGCCGTACTGCCGGACGCACTGCTGGAACGGGTGCGCAAGGAGGTGCGGTTCGACCGCCGTGTCACACGCGTCGAGTACCACCACCCGGACCGGCCCGCGCCGGACACCGGGCACGTCCGGGGCAAGGGTCCGCACGTGTGGGTGGACACCGTGTCGGAGGGCCGCGGCGGCCCCGTCGTACGGGAGCAGTTCACCGCCGACGTCGCCGTGGTCACGGTGCCGTTCTCCGGTCTGCGCCACGTGCAGATCGACCCGCCCCTGTCGTACCGCAAGCGCCGGGCGGTCGCCGAGATGCACTACGACAGCGCGACCAAGGTGCTGCTGGAGTTCAGCCGTCGCTGGTGGGAGTTCGACGAGGCCGACTGGAAGCGGGAGCTGGGGGCCGTCGACCCGGGTCTGTACGACGCCTACCGCACCGGCCGCGCCGCGGCGGACGGCAGCCTGCTCGGCGCCCACCCCTCCGTGCCCGCCGGGCACATCACACCGGGCCAGCGCACGCACTATGCCGCCAACCGCCCGAGCGCCCGGGACCAGCCGGAGGCGGTCGACGTCGTGGGCGGCGGCTCGGTGTCGGACAACGCCAACCGGTTCATGTTCCACCCCTCCCACCGGATTCCGGGCAGCGCGGGAGGTGTGGTCCTGGCCTCCTACAGCTGGGCGGACGACGCCCTGCGCTGGGACTCCCTGGACGACGACGCGCGGTACCCGCACGCGCTGTGCGGCCTCCAGCAGGTCTACGGCCAGCGCATCGAGGTGTTCTACACCGGCGCGGGCCGCACCCAGAGCTGGCTGCGCGACCCGTACGCCTACGGGGAGGCGTCCGTGCTCCTGCCCGGGCAGCACACGGAGTTGCTGCCCGCCGTCCCCGTGCGCGAGGGGCCGTTGCACTTCGCCGGGGACCACACGTCCGTCAAACCGGCGTGGATCGAGGGCGCGGTGGAGTCCGCCGTGCGGGCCGCCCTGGAGATCCACACCGCTTGAGCCGCCCGCCCACCCGATCCGCGCGATCCGCATAGTCCGCATGATCCGCGTGGTCCGCATGATCCGCGTGGTCCACTCGGCCATGACCTGGCCGGCGGGCCCCGGCGCACCCGCGCCGGGGCCCGCAGTTCTCACACCGGCACCCGGCGGGCCCCGTCCCGCTCACGGTGCCGCCGGGCCCCGGTCAGCGGCCGGCCCGCGCCGTCCACACCGTGCCGCGGGCCTCGTACTCGAGCATGGCTTCCAGACCGACCGCGGCGTCCGCGCCTAGCTCCCGGCGCACCAGCCACAGGGCGAGGTCCAGCCCGGAGGTCACCCCGCCGGCGGTGACCAGGTCGCCGTCGTCGACCACGCGGGCGTTCTTCAGCACACCGCCCTGCCGTTCCAGGTCGGCCCGGGCCCGGTGATGGGTGGTGCAGGGGCGTCCGGAGGTCAGCCCGGCGGCGGAGAGCAGCATCACGCCCGTGCACAGGGCGCTGACGGTCAGGCCGGGGCGGGCCGCGGCGGCCAGCGCGCGCGGCAGGGAGCCCCGCCCGATCTCCGCCCACACCCCGGGGTCCTCGCGGCGCGCGTAGCCCCCGCCGGGGACGACGAGGAGGTCCGCCTCCTCCGGGGCCCACTCGTGGTCGACGCGCAGCCTGGTGCCGTAGGCGGCCCTGACGGTGCGGGGGCCGTCGAGGGTGACGTAGCGGACCTCCACGTCCCGGTCGGTGAAGTAGCCGGAGGCGGCGAACACCTCGTAAGGGGCGGTGTAGTCGAGTTCCTCCACGCCGTCGAAGAGGACGACGTGCACGTGCAAGGGACGGCCGGGCGCGGGAGCCGCGGTGGGCGCCGCGTCGGCCCGGGTGGCGGTCGCGGCCGTCAGCGTGGCGGCGCCGAGGGCGGTGGTGGCGTGCAGGAGGGTACGGCGGTTCATCTCGGCCGGTGCTCCACTTCTCGGTCGGTCGTGGGTGGGAGGCGGGCTCGTCCGTGGCGTACGCGGGTGCCGGGTCGTACGGGCGTCCCGTGGGGTCAGTTGCCCCAGCGCGCGGTGTCGGCCATGGTCTCCATCCGGGTCCGGTGCGGCGGCACGGACCTCTCCCGCAGCAGTTCGGACGCGAGGGAGAAGAGCGGGGCCTTCTCCGGGCGGTGGCGGGCCTGGGCGACGATCTCGTCGGTGAGGGTGGTGGCCATGGACAGCCGGGGATGGGCGGCGTGGATCGCGGCCCCGGTGGCGTCGTCGACGCAGTCCGTGTCCCAGCCGAAGTCCATGCCGGTCCCCTGGTGCACCAGGGCGCACAGCATGCCGCGGCGTTCGGCGATGCCCGGCGTGGTGTGCAGGGCGATGGCCTCCCACACGGCGTCGACGTCGGCGGCGGGCAGGCCCTGCGCGGTGAGGAACTCGGCGGCCGTGTCGGCGCCGTCCACCTCGAAGCGCTGATGGCGGTCGCCCGCCCGCGTCAGGCCGATGTCGTGCAGGACGCAGGCCAGGAACAGCAGTTCCGGGTCGTAGTCGCGTCCCGCCTCCGCGCCTCGGTGGTCGGCGCGCAGGCGGGCGAACAGGGCGCTGCGGACACTGTGGTTGGCCGTCGCGGTGGACTCCGTCTCGCGCACCAGGGCCAGCGCGCGGCGCGCGACGGGAGTGTCGGGGAGCGGCGGAACGCCGGTGGTCGTCTCGTCGTTCATGGCATCGATGATCGGCCGCGCCAACTGCCGGTGACAGTGGCAGACTTGCCCGTATGCGAGAGGAAGCTGCCATCCCCGCCGCACCGCACCGGGTGGCCGTCCTGGTCCTGGACGACGTGCTGCCCCTGGACCTGGGCATCCCGGCCCAGGTCTTCATCGCCGTGCCCGGCGGCCCCTACGAGCTGACCCTGTGCGGGCGGACGGCGGGGTCGATCCCGACCGCGGCGGGGTTCGACGTGACGGTGGCGGCCGGGCTGGAAGCGGTGCGCGACGCGGACACCGTGGTGGTCCCCGGGTACGCACGGCACCTGCGGGAGCTCCCGGGCGACGTGCTCGCCGCGCTGGCCGGGGCCCACGCCCGGGGCCGGCGGACGGTGTCCATCTGCACGGGCGCGTTCGCGCTGGCGGCAGCCGGAATCCTGGACGGCCGTACGGCCACCACCCATTGGCAGTACGCCGGCGAACTGGCGGCACGGTATCCGAGGGTGTCGGTGGACCCGCGCGTGCTCTACGTGGACGAGGGGCAGGTGCTGACCTCGGCGGGCGTCGCCGCCGGCATCGACCTCTGCCTGCACCTGGTGCGACGCGACCTGGGCTCGCGGACGGCCAACCAGGTGGCGCGCGCCCTGGTGTCCGCTCCCCACCGCGACGGCGGGCAGGCGCAGTACATCAAACGGCCGCTGGCCCCCGACACCCGTGGTGTCACCCTCGCGCCCACCCGGGCGTGGGCCCTGGCCCGGCTGCACGAGCCGCTGACGGTTCCCCTGCTCGCCGCGCACGCGCACATGGCGCCGCGGACCTTCGCCCGGCGGTTCGTCGCCGAGACCGGCACGACCCCCCTGCGGTGGCTGCTCGCCGCCCGGCTCGACCGCGCCCGGGAGCTGCTGGAGGGCACCGGACTCGCCGTGGACCAGATAGCCGACCGGTGCGGTCTGGGCAGCCCCTCGAACCTCCGGCTGCACTTCCGGCGCACCCTCGGGACGACACCCACCGCCTATCGCGCGGCGTTCACCCCGACGGCACCGCCGGGCCCGGCGCGGCCCGCCCGGTCCCGCTAGCCCTTCGATGCGGGCTTCCAGTCCTGGGCGAGCAGTCCGAGCAGCACCTCGTCCAGGAACTCGCCCATCACCCAGGCCGAGGAGCGCAGTACGCCCTCGCGGACGAAGCCGTTGCGCTCGGCGGAGCGCAGCATCGCGGAGTTGTCCGCCAGCGTCTCGATCTGCAGCCGGTGCAGGCCGCGCACGACGAAACCGTAGTGGCACAGCACCGCGACCACGTCGGTGCCGTAGCCCTGGCCGCGCGAGGACGGCAGCAGTCCCAGCCCGATGTGCGCGCACCGGTTGTGCGTGTCGATGCCCCACAGCGTCGCGGTGCCGATCAGTGTGCCGCCGGCCAGCTCCACCACGGAGAACGGGACGCGTCCGTCCGCCTCGTCGTCCACCACGAGCCGTGGGTCCTTGGAGCCCGGTGCGATCGGCCGCCACGGTCCGGCCTCGGCCCGCGCGGAGTTGACGACGTCGTCGTAGAGCTCGGTTCGCAGGACCGGGATGTCGTCCTCGTGCCGGGCCCTCAGCCCGACCTTGTCGCCCTTCAGCATGCACGCTTCCTATCCGAGCGGACCGGACCGCGGCAAACGAATTGGGTCAGGTGGCGGGGGACCGCTGGAGTCCTCGGAGGAGGAGGGCGATCAGGCGTCGGGGGTCGTAGCGGGGGTCGTCGTCGCGTCCGATGCAGAGGTTGCCGATGCCGCGCATCAGCTCGTACGGCTGCGTACCGGGCCGGATGTCGCCGGCCTCGACCGCGGCGTCGAGCAGCTGGGCGCAGACGGGCAGCAGGCGGTCGAGGAAGTAGGTGTGCAGCGCGGCGAAGCGGTCGTCGTCGGACTGCAGGGCGTCGGCGAGTCCGTGCTTGGTGACGAGGAAGTCGACGAAGAGGTCGATCCACCGGCTCAGGGCGGCGAACGGGGAGTCGGCGTCGGCCAGCAGCTTCGGGCCGGCTTCGGCGCACGCCTCGATCTGGTGGCGGTAGACGGCGGTGACGAGGTCCGCCCGGGTCGGGAAGTGGCGGTAGATCGTGGCCATCCCGACGCCCGCCCGGGCCGCGATCTGGCGGATGGGCGCGTCGACCCCGGAGGTGACGAACACCTCGGCGGCGGCGGCGAGCACCGTCTGCCGGTTGCGCTGCGCGTCGGCCCGCTTGCCTCGGGACGACGACTGCCCTGCCGTGCTGTCGGGGGCCATCACGCATTCCTCCTGCGCCGGTTGACAAAACGGAGCAGCGCTCCGGATACTAAATGGAGCAACGCTCCGCTTCAGGTTAGTCGAAGCGGCACACCTCTGACCACCTCGCCCTTCGCCGGTCGCGGGAGACCGGCGGGCAGCAGGTGCCACCGAAAGGGAACCCCTCATCATGAGCACATCCACCACCACCGGCGCCGGCCCCCTGGGCGCACCGGCCCCGGTCCTGTCCTACAGCCCCGTGGTCCTCTCCGTACCCGGACGTCCCGTCGACCTCGAGGTGCGGGTCTCCGCGCCGGCGACCGGAACGGACCTCCCCGTCATCCTCCTCTCCCACGGCCACGGCCCCTCGAACCACCTCTCCTCGCTCCACGGCTACGCACCGCTCGTCGACGTCTGGGCCGCCCACGGATTCGTGGTCGTCCAGCCGACCCACCTCACCTCCAGGACGCTGAGCCACCTGGTCGCCGACGCCCCCGGAGCGCCGTTCTTC
Organism: Streptomyces capillispiralis; assembly: GCF_007829875.1. Classification (NCBI taxonomy): domain Bacteria; kingdom Bacillati; phylum Actinomycetota; class Actinomycetes; order Kitasatosporales; family Streptomycetaceae; genus Streptomyces; species Streptomyces capillispiralis. The sequence goes on from NZ_VIWV01000001.1 coordinate 753,806, forward strand.
TGGCGCTCGCGCTCCGAGGACATGTCGCACATCCTCGACCGGCTCGACGTGATCGAGAAGGCCGTGCCGCTGCTCGCCGGGCGGATCGACCACACCCGGGTCGCGGTCGCCGGGCACTCGTTCGGCGGCTTCACCTCCAGCCTCCTGCTCGGCGCCCGGGTCACCGACCCCGACGAGGGGGGAACGGTGAGCCTCCGCGACCCCCGGATCACGGCGGGCGTGCTGCTCGCCGCACCCGGCAGGGGTGACGTCCTGAACGGACCCATGGCCGACTCGCTGCCGATCTTCCGGACCATCGACTTCTCCACGATGACCACGCCCGCGCTGGTCGTCGCCGGCGACGAGGACGACTCCCGGCACTTCACGGACAGGGGGCCGGACTGGCACGTCGACCCCTACACCCTGGCCCCCGGGCCCAAGAGCCTGCTCACCCTGTTCGGCGCGGAGCACGGGCTCGGCGGGATCGCCGGATACGACGCCGCCGAGACCACCGACGAGAACCCCGGACGGGTCGCCGCCCTCGCCCGGCTCACGGCGGCCTACCTCCGTACCCGACTCCGTCCCGGCGACCCCACCTGGCAGGCCATGTGCGAGGCTCTGGCGGCCGACCCCGATCCGGTGGGACGGGTCACCTCCAAGTAGGCCCGCTCAGTGGAGGCAGAGGCAGAACGGGTGGCCGGCCGGGTCCGCGTACACGCGCCAGTTGGTCCCCGGGCGGATCTGGTCCGTCCGCTCCAGCACGGTCGCGCCGAGGGCGAGCGCCCGCTTCTCCTCGCCGTCGAGATCGTCCACGTCGAAGTCCAGGTGCAGTTGCTGCGGGCGCTCCTGACCGGGCCATTCGGGCGGTCGGTAGCCGTCCACCCGCTGGCAGGCCAGCGGTGTCCCCTCGAACCCGTGCACCTCGACCCAGTCGGGATCCTCCGGGTGCGGGACCGCCCGGCCACCGAGCAGATCCGCGTAGAACCGCGCGAGCCGTACCGGATCGGCGCAGTCGAGCGCGACCGCCTGCATCTTCCGAATCACTTCCGCCACTCCTCGCTCTCCGGCCGCTTCCGCGGCCCCCGTACGGGAGGGTCGTACCCGTCGCCGGGGCGGGCATGCCCGGCGGTGCGCCGGACCGCCGCCGGGACGGGACGCGGATCAGGGCAGCGGTCGTCCGGGGGTGCGGCGCTGTGCCGGTGACAGGGTGTAGAGGTCGAGGATGTCCGGCAGGGGCGCGATGCCGGGGCCTCCCGCGCGGACCCAGGCGGCGATGTCCTCGGTGGCGTCCGGGTCGTTGACCAGCCCCAGCCACACCGGCCGGCCACCGGCGGCACGGCCCTCGGTGGAGGGCTGTACGACGACGACGTTGGCCTGCTCGCAGACGTCGAGGCAGTCGGAGACCCGTACCGGTGCCGCCTCGCGCAGACGGTCCGTCTGGGCCGTGTGGTCGACGCCGGTCACCTTGGGGCTGCCGCAGCAGCAGTCCCGGCACACGACGATGCGGCACGGCACCGAACCGGTCGTCACCTCACCGGTGTCCGTGCCGCGGGCCACCGGTCCGCCGGCCAACGGTCCGCCGGCCAACGGTCCGCCGGCCACGGTTCCGTCGGTCATCGTTCCGTCGGTCATCGTTCCGTCGGTCATCCGGGCGTCCGGCGTTGCTCCGGGCTGTGGCGCGGGCATGGGGCGCCGCTCCTCTCTCCGGGGAGATCCGCCCCGGTGGTCCGTCGAGGAGGCGACCGCGTGAGTCTCCTGGCTCTCGGGTCGATGCTCGTCCCGGCCTTCCCGCCGGTGCCCCGGGCGGTGGCGCGTCGGGATCCGCTCGCCGATCACAGTGGCGGGACCGCGCCGGATTCGCACCGGCTTCCTCGTCCGCCGTCGCCCTGTCGCCCGACATCCTCCCATCACGGGCTCCGGCCGCACCACCGGGCCTCCACCGCGTCGGCGGCGTCCGGCGGCCTCGGCGGCCCGTCCCATACGGACGTGGAGCCGGGCGAGTTGGTGCTTCGCCCGGGTGCCGGACGGGTCGGTGAGGACGGCGTGGTCGAGGAGGGTCACGGCGAAGCGCAGGTAGGGGGCGGTTCCCGTGCGGGAACCGCCCCCCTTCGTGCGTCTCACCTCACGGTGCGAGGACGGAGACGACGTGTTCGACCTGCGGCGGTGCGGCGAAGTGCGGTCCGGCCAGGGCCCGCCAGCGGGCGAAGCCCTCGGAGGCGCGGAAGGTGACGATGTGGTGCTCGACCGTCTCCCACCGGACCGTCAGCCGGTAGCGGGAGGGGTGTTCGACACTGCGGAGCAGGTCGACCCCGTGGCAGCCGTCGGCCGCGAGGAAGTGCGGCACCGCCTCGGCGACGGCCCGCTCGAACTCCTCCTCCTGGCCCGGGCGGATCTCGATCCGGGCGATCTCGGTGATCACGGTGGTGCTGCTCTCCTGCTTCTCGGGGCGTCGGGGCGTCGGGGTGCTGTGGTGCGGTTCAGTCGCGGGGCTCGGCCGCGGCCCTGGCGTGCTCGGCGTCGACGCGCGCGGTGACGCCGGTCTCCACGAGGGTGCGGGTGGCGTCGACGGAGGCGTAGATCCACAGGATCCGCATCGGCTCGGTGGCGGAGGCGTTGCGGAAGCGGTGGGGCGTGCCGGCGGGGACGTAGGTGGTGTCGAAGCGGGTCACGCGGTGCTCGGTGCCGTCGATCTCGACGATGGCGTCGCCTTCGAGGATGGTGACGCTCTCCGGGCAGTTGTGGGTGTGCAGGGCGATGCCGGCGCCGCCCTCGAAGAGGGTCTGGCCGGTGAGGAAGACCTCGGCGCCGACGGCCCGGGTGACCAGGGGGATGGTGCGGGCGCCGCCGCCCCGGCTGAACGCGGTCAGTTCGGCGGGCCGCAGGACGGCGGGCGGGAAGGAGGCGAAGCAGGGCTCGTCGGTGGGGCAGTTCACGCTGTGTTCTCCAGGTAGCGGGGTGGTCAGGCGGCCGGGCCGATCCAGACGGTCTTGGTGTTGACGAACTCGCGGATGCCCTCGGCGCCGAGTTCCCGGCCGTAGCCGGACCTCTTGATGCCGCCGAAGGGCAGGCGCGGGTCGGAGGCGACCATGCCGTTGACGAAGACGGCACCGGCGTCGAGGACGCGGGTGAGCCGGCGGGCCCGGTCGAGGTCGCCGGTCCACAGGGCGGCGCCGAGGCCGTACTCGGTGCGGTTGGCCAGGGCGATCGCCTCGTCGGCGTCGGCGACGCGGGTGATGGCGGCGACGGGTCCGAAGGTCTCCTCGTCGAAGGCGGCCATGCCGGGGCGGACGTGGTCGAGGACGGTGGGCGGGTAGTGGCAGCCGGGGCCGTCCGGCACCTCGCCGCCGAGGGCGAGGACGGCACCGGCGTCGACGCTGCGCCGCACCTGGTCGTGCAGCGTGTCGCGGAGGTTCGCGCGGGCCATGGGGCCGATCGCGGTCTCCGGGTCGGTCGGGTCGCCGGTCCTCAGGGCCGCCGCCGCGGCGGTGAACGCCGCCACGAACCGGTCGGCCACGGCCTCCTCGACGATGAACCGCTTGGCGTTGACGCAGGACTGTCCGGCGTTGGTGTACCGGGCCCTGACCGCGGTGGCGGCGGCCGCCTCGACGTCGGCGTCGGCGAGGACGACGAACGGGTCGGAGCCGCCGAGTTCGAGGACCTGCTTCTTCAGTACGGCCGCGGCCTGGGCGGCGACGATCGCGCCGACCTCGGTGGACCCGGTGAGGGTGACCGCGGCGACGCGCGGGTCGGCGATGAGGCCGGCCACCTGGTCCACCTCGATCAACAGGGTCCGGCACAGGCCCTCGGGGGCGCCCGCCGCGCGGACGACCTCCTCGACGGCGAGGGCGCACTGCGGCACGTTGTTGGCGTGCTTGAGCAGGGCGCCGTTGCCGGCGGCCAGGGCGGGGGCGGCGAAGCGGAAGAACTGCCAGAACGGGTAGTTCCACGGCATCACCGCGAGGACCACGCCCAACGGGTCGTAGACGACGGCGCTTTCGGCGGCGTCGGAGGCGACCGGCCGGTCGGCGAGCTGCTCCGGAGCGTGTTCGGCGTAGTACTCGCAGGTCAGGGCGCACTTGTCGATCTCGGCACGGGCCTCGGTGATCGGCTTGCCCATCTCGGCGGTGATCAGCGCCGCGTAGGTGTCCCGGCCCTCGCGCAGGACGCGCGCCATCTCCCGCAGCAGCGGCGTGCGCTCGGTGATGTCACGCCGGCGCCAGGCGGCCTGGGCCTCGGCCGCGGCGTCGAGGACGCCGTCGACCTCCTGCGGCGACTGGGGGCTGTAGCGGGCGAGTTCGGTGCCGGTGGCCGGGTCGGTGGAAAGGATCATGAGGGTGTTTCTCCGGTGTGCTCGGGGTTTCCGTGCGGGGGCGCCGCTCAGGTGACGCTGATGGCGCCGGTGACGACGGCGAAGACGATGTAGGCGAGGGAGACGGGGACGCCCCAGCGCAGGGCGAGCTTCTGGAAGTCGCCGAGTTCGGCCTTGACCAGTCCGAGCAGGACCCACAGGGGTGCGCTGGTCGGGCCCATGCTGTGGAGGATCTGGCCGATGGCGCCGGCGCGCGCGACCTGGTTGGCGTCGATGCCGTAGTGGGCGGCGGACTCGGCGAGGACGGGGACGACGCCGAACCAGTAGGCGTCGTTCGACATGAAGAAGCCGAGCGGGAGGGCGAGGACCGCGGTGAACAGCGGGATGGTGCTGCCCCAGGACTCCGGGACGATCGCCAGGGCCGCGTCCGCCATCGCCTTGATCATGCCGGAGTCGGTCATGATGCCGGTAAAGACGCCGGCGGCCAGGACGAGGATCATCACCGGGACGGCGTTGGCGGCCTGGCGCTTGATGAGGTCCTGCTGGTCGCCGATGGCGCGGATGTTGACGAGCAGCGCGATGACGAAGGCGACCATGAAGAGCACCAGCAGGTCGGCTACTTCGAGGATGAGCAGCACCATCAGCAGCAGGGTCAGGGCGGCGTTGAACCACAGGCGCCAGTCGGCCTTGACCGGTTCGAACGCCTCGCCGGAGGCGATCTCCAGCTTGTAGGCGGCGAGCTTCTCCGGGTCGATGGTGCGGCGCTCGCGCAGGCCGAGCCAGTAGGCGACGGCGATGATGGCCAGGCTGGTGAGGGCCATGGGGCCGATCATGTGGACGAAGTACTCGGTGGCGCTCAGGTGCAGGACGCTGATGCCCCGGGTGGCGGCGCCGCCCCAGGGGGTGGTGCCGGAGATGGTGCCGAGCGCCATGGTGGCGAGCGTGGCGAGGACGAGGGGGTTCATGCCCAGGCGCCGGTAGATGGGCAGGAACGCGGAGCAGATGATCATGTAGCTGGTGGTGCCGTCGCCGTCCAGGGCGACGAGCAGGGCGAGTACGGCGGTGCCTACGACGATCTTGACCGGGTCGCCCTTGGACAGGCGGATGATGGCCTGGCAGACCGGCTCGAAGAGCTTGACCTCCATCATCAGGCCGAAGTAGAGGACGGCGAAGAGGAGCAGGGCCGCGGTGGGCGCGACGGTGTCCAGACCGTTCATGATCATGTCGCCGAGCTTCGCGCCCTTGCCCGCGACGAGGGCGGCGGCGATCGGGGTGAGCATGATGGCGGTGAACGCGGAGAGGTGCTTCCGCATCACGAGCAGCATGAAGCTGCCCAGGGTGGCGAAGCCGAGGACGGCGAGCATCGTTGCTCCTTGGGGCAGGGCTGTCGGCCGCCGGTCGGACGGCGGCGCGGGACGCGTGGGGATCAGTGCCTGTCGGTTCGGGGGGTGACCGGCAGCGCACGCGTGGCCGTCCCCGGCTCGTGCGTGGGATGGGTCATGGTGCGTGCGGCTCCTGTACGGCGGTTCGGCGGGCGCACGGTCGCGGCGGGCGGCGGCCCGGTGGGGGCGGTCAGGAGTGCGCCTGACATGGCGGGGAGGTGGCTCGGTCCTCCGGGACGGCTGCTCCGGGAGGGGGCGGCTCCACCCACCACAGGACCGGACAACCGGTTTACCGGATTGCCGGTAGGTAACTAGAATCCAGCCATCGCGTCAATACCGAAGTGAGGAATTCGATGGCCGAACTCGCCAGAATCACCGTCGAGCCGCGCGAGCCGCTGGCCTCGGAGGTCTCCCGCCGCCTGATCGACTACCTGATGTCCGGCGAGGTCCAGCCCGGCGAGCGCATCCCGTCGGAGCGGCGGCTGACCGAGATGCTGGGGGTGAACCGGCCGACCGTGCGCGAGGCGATCAAGTCGCTCGGCTTCCTCGGCCTGCTGGAGATCCGCCAGTCCAGCGGGACGTACTTCCGCGGCGCGGACTCCGACGTGCTCTACCGCCTGTTCGAACTGGGGCTGGTGCTGGGCGAGCAGGGCGCCCGGGACATGGTGCAGGCCCGGGCGGAGCTGGAGGTGATCGTCGCCGGCCTGGCCGCGCAGGCGCGTGACGAGGCGGGCGTCGAGCTGCTGCGGGCCCGGCTGACGGCGATGCGGGAGTGCCCGGACGAGGAGTTCCCCGAGGCGGACACCGCCTTCCACGCGGCCCTCGGCGAACTGGCCGGCAACACGGTGCTGCGGGACATGCTCAAGGGCATGCGGGCGATGATCCAGCGCGGCTGGGTGGAGCGCACCGGCACCGTCCGCTCCCGCGAGGTGGCCTACGACGACCACGTCCCGGTCTACGAGGCGGTCGCCGCCGGTGACCCCGAGGCCGCCCGGGCGGCGATGGCCCGCCACATGGAGGGCGCGTCCCGCCGCCTGATGCAGGCCCTGGAACAGCGGGAGGCGTAGACGGGGGGCGGCTGCGGTCGGCCCCTGGGGGCTGTGGGCGGCTGGCGCCTAGGGGCCGGGGGCGGCTGGCGCCGGGGGCGGCGGGGTGGCGCCTGGGGTGGCGGGGGCGGCCGAGGCGCGGTGAGGCGCCGGGATGCGGCGGAGCGCCGGGGGGCGTTCGAGGCGCAGTAGGGCGCCGGGCACGGCAGGACATCGGGGGCCCGGGGCTCGGCAGGGCCGCCGGGGTTGGCCGTCGCCGAGGCGCGGCGGGGCGTCGTCGCCGAGGGAGGCCGAAAGCGAGGCACGGCAGGACACCACGGGCCGGACAAAGCCCGGACGCGGCAGGGCGCCGTAAGGCGGGCCGCCTGCGACGACCGGCGGCCCCCTTGCGGAAGTCACCCGGCCCCTACGGGAGTCACCGGCGGGCGGTGACCGCCCATGGAAGCCGCCGGACCCCCGGGCCGCCGACGCGGGCCGATGGCCGCCTACGGAAGCCGCCGGGCCACCCACCGGGGTCCATGGCCACCTAGGGTGCCCAGCAGGCCGCCCCTGAAGTGCCCGGCGGACCGCCACCTACGGCGCCCAGCACGCCGCCCCCGCGGCCCCCAGCGCGTCCTCACCAGCACAACCGGTTGACCGGTTGACCGGTCGGGCCTACAGTGGCGGCGCGGCAACGCGACGAAACGCTGCCGTCCCCCATCCCGGGCCCGTTCCCTGCTGTCATCGAGCGTTCGCACGCCGACCGGAGCGGACCCGCGGTCGGGACCCTTGCCGGTCCCCTCCTACCGGAAGAGGAAGAAACCCGGTGATCGAACCCCATCCCCTGGTCGCCATGATCCACGCCGTGCCCGCCGCGCAGCGCACCGCCGAGGCGGCGTTCGCGCGGGAGTTCCCGCAGGCCACGGTCTGGAACGTGCTGGACGACCGCCTGCTGGACGACGCCCGCGCGGCCGGCGGTCTCACCGACGCGCTGCGCCGGCGCATGCTCCGTCTGATCGGGCACGTACTGGACGGCGGTGCCCGGGCCCTGCTGCTGACCTGCTCCTCCTACGGGGAGGTCGTGGACACCGCCCGCGTGCTGTGGAACGTGCCCGTCCTGAAGTCCGACGAGGCGATGTTCCAGGCCGCCCTGGCCGGCCCGTACCGGCGCATCGCCGTCGTCGCCTCCACCGCGCCCGCCGTCCCGGCCGCCGTCGCCCAGCTGGAGGCGCTCGTCCCGCAGGTCCGCCCGGACCGTCCGCTGGACATCGTGACCGCCCTCAGCGAGGAGGCGGCCACGGCCGACGACCCCGACGCGGCCGCCCGCCACCTGGCCGACGCCCTGCGCGCCGCCGGCGGCACCGACGTGGACGCGGTGCTGCTCGCGCAGTACTCGCTCACCCCGGCGGGCGACGCCCTCGCCGCCCTGGCGGGGGTGCCGGTGCTGGACGGGGCCGGCGCCGCCGCCCGGGAACTGCGCGGCCTGCTCACCTCCCCCGGGGGACGCACCGCGGCAGTCGCCCCGTGACCGCCGCGCTGCCCTGGCCGCTCGCCTACACCGTCTCCGGCGACGACTGCGCCGCACCCGTGCCGCTCGGCTACGCCGCGCCGCTCGCCGAAGCCGTCCGCCACCTGGCCGAGCTGGGCTACCACGGCGTGGAGGTGCAGGTGCGGGAGAGCGGCGCGCACGCCGCCGAGGCGCTGGCCCGCACCGTCGAGGCGGCCGGTCTGCAGGTCCTGGGCATCGGCACCGGGCCGGTCGCCGCGCAGGACCGCCTGACGCTGACCGACCCGTCGCCGGACGTGCGCCGGCACGCCCTGTCCCGGCTGTCGGGCGCGGCCCGGCTGGCCGGCGCACTCGGCGTGCCGGTCACCCTCGGGCAGACCCGCGGCACCTTCCTGCCGGGACTGGAGGACGTCCAGCGCGCGTGGGCCGAGCGTTCCGTGCGGCAGCTGGCCGAGGAGGCGGCCGACCACGGCAGCCGCCTGCTGCTGGAACCGCAGTCGCGCGCCAACACCTCGCTGTGGCACACCCCGGAGGAAGCCCTCGCCGTCGTCGGCTCGCTCGACGCTCCGGCCGGGCTGGTGCTGGACACCCACCACCTGGACGCCGAGGGTGTCGACGCCGTACGGGCCGTCGCGGACCACGCCCGTGTCACCGGCTGCCTGCAACTCGCCGCACCCGGCACCAGGGGCCCGCTGGCCACGGGCGACCAGCGGCTCCCCGCGCTGCTCACGGCGTTGCGCTCGGGCGGCTTCACCGGCTGGCTGACCCTGGAACACACCCAGGACGGCGACAGCCGCGCGGCCGCCGCCCGCTCCCGCGCCGCGCTCACCACCGCGGCGGCCGGCCCGACCTGACCCGTCCCCCTCCCCCCGACTCCCCACCCCTGTTCTGAGAGGAACCCGCACCATGAGCTCCACCACCTACCGCCGCGGCGTCCTCGAGGGCGACGGCATCGGCCCCGAGATCGTCCCGTCCGCCGTCGAGATCGCCACCGCCGCCGCCCGGACGGCCGGCGTCTCCGTCGACTGGGTGACCCTGCCGCTGTGCGCCACCGCGATCGAGACCCACGGCACCCCGGTCCCCGAGGAGACCAAGGAAGCCCTGGCCGGCCTGGACGGCTGGTACCTCGGCCCGCACGACTCCGTCAGCTACCCCGAGCCGCACAAGTCCGCCCTCAACCCCTCGGGCACCCTGCGCAAGCACTTCCGGCTCTTCGCCAACATCCGCCCCGCCAAGAGCTTCCCCGGCGCGAAGGCCGTCTGCGACGACGCCGACCTGGTCATCGTCCGTGAGAACACCGAGGGCTTCTACGCCGACCGCAACACCTTCGCCGGCACCGGCGAGTTCATGCCCACCCCGGACACCGCGATCATGCTGGGCATCATCACCCGGGAGGCCACCGAGCGCGTCGCCCGCGTCGCCTTCGACCTGGCCCGCTCGCGCCGCAAGAAGCTGACCATCGTCCACAAGGCCAACGTCCTCAAGCTGACCACCGGCCTGTTCCGCACCGTCTGCCAGGAAGTCGCCGCCGACTACCCGGACGTGACGGTGGACGACTTCCACATCGACGCCATGACCGTGCATCTGGTGCGCCGCGCCCAGGACTTCGACGTCATCGTCACCGAGAACATGTTCGGCGACATCCTCTCCGACCTGGCCGGCGAGATCTCCGGCTCGCTGGGCACCGCCCCGTCCATCAACGCCTCCGCCACCACCGCCATGGCGCAGGCCTCGCACGGCTCCGCCCCCGACATCGCGGGACGGAACATCGCCAACCCGGTCGCCATGATCCTCTCGGGCGCGATGCTCTTCGAGTGGCTGGCCGCCCAGCACGGCGACGACGCCCTGGCCACGGTCGCGAAGGTCATCGAGAAGGGCGTGGCGGACGCGATCGCCTCCGGCACCTCCACCCGCGACCTCGGCGGCTCCGCCACCACCACCGAGTTCACCGCCGCCGTCATCGAGGCCATCGGCACCGGCTCCGGCCGGTAGCACTCCCCCGGTCGTCCGGGGCGGGCGGCCCCTCCGCGCTCCCGGCTCCACCCGAGCAGGAGGGATCCCCCGATGGCCGCCCGCCCCGGATCCGATGAGCCGCACCACGCACAGCCCGAGGAGAGACCCCGACCATGACCCTGCGCATCGGCTGCACAGCCGACGACTTCACCGGCGGCACCGATGTCGCCGCCGCCTTCCGGCGGGCCGGTCTGCGCACCGCCCTGGTCTTCGGCACCCCCGACGACACCACCGCGCTCCCGGCCGACTGCGATGCCGCCGTGGTCGCCCTCAAGTCCCGGTCCACGCCCGCCGAGGAGGCCGTCGCCGACTCCCTCGCCGCCCAGCGCTGGCTGTGGGCGAAGGGCGCGGCACAGGTCTACTTCAAGTACTGCTCCACCTTCGACTCCACCCCGCGGGGCAACATCGGGCCGGTCACCGACGCCCTCATGGACGCCGCGGGCGCCACGGTCACCCTGCACTGCCCGGCCTCCCCACCCAACGGCCGCACCGTCTACCAAGGTCACCTGTTCGTCCACGACCAGCTGCTGTCCGACTCCCCACTGCGCCACCACCCCCTCACCCCCATGACGGACCCGTCCCTGGTGCGCCTGCTGTCCGCGCAGACCCGTCACCGGGTGGGCCTGGTCGACTGGACCACCGTGCGCCGTGGGGTCGAGGCCGTGCGCGACGCCGTGACCGCGCACCAGCAGGACGGTGTCCGGCACGTCGTCGCCGACGCGCTCACCGACGAGGACCTCGCCGTGCTCGGCGCCGCCGCCCTCGAACTGCCGGTCGTTGCCGGTGCCGCGGGCCTGGCCGAAGGGCTCGGGCACGCCTACCCCGCCACCGGACCGGCCGCCGCCGAGCCGTGGCCGCGCGCGGGCCGCGCCGCCGTCCTGGCCGGCAGCTGCTCGGCCCGCACCCTGGAGCAGATCGCCCAGTTCTACGCCGCGGGCCTGCCCTGCCTCCACCTCGACGTCCTCGCGGCCACCGCCGGCCGGGACGTCACCGGCGAGGCGCTGGCCTGGTACGACGAACAGGACCCCGCCCTCCCCGTCCTCGTCTACGCCTCCGCCTCACCGGAGGAACTGGCCGCCGTCCAGGCACAGTTGGGGGTCGCGGAAGCCGCCGCCCGGGTGGAGGAACTGCTCGGCGCCCTCGCCTCCCACCTGGTGGGACGCGGCGTGCGCAGACTGCTCGTCGCGGGCGGGGAGACCTCCGGCGCCGTCACCACCGCGCTCGGGATCCGCGCCGTCCTGGTCGGCGAGGAGGCCGACCCCGGCGTGCCCTGGACGTACGCCACCACCGGACACGGCGAGCTGGCCCTGATGCTGAAGTCCGGGAACTTCGGCGCCCCCGACCTGTTCACCCGGGCCCTGCGCACCGACACCGAGGAAGCCAAGTGACCTCCTACACCGACGAGTCGGCCGCCCGCACCCTGATCGTGCGCACCGCCCGCTCCCTGTTCGGCCGCGGCCTCACCCACGGCTCCACCGGCAACCTGTCCGTCCGTCTGGCCGACGGCAGTCTGCTCCTCACCCCGACCGGGTCCAGCCTGGGCACGGTCGAGGAGGCCGAGCTGTCCCGCACCGGCCCGGACGGCCGCCACCTGGACGGCCCGCGTCCCACCAAGGAGGCGTTCCTGCACGCCGCCTTCTACCGGTCCCGGCCCGGCGCCCAGGCGGTCGTCCATCTGCACTCCACCCACGCCGCCGCCGTCTCCTGCCTCGACGGACTCGACCCCGCCAACGCTCTTCCGCCGCTCACCGCCTACTACGCGATGCGCGTCGGCACCCTGCCCCTGCTGCCCTACCACGCCCCCGGCGACGACGCGTTGGAGCCGCTCGCCGAGCGGACGGCCCGCTCCCACCACGCCGTCCTCCTCGCCAACCACGGTCCCGTCGTCGCCGGCGCCTCCCTGGAGCAGGCCGCCGACGCGATCGAGGAACTGGAGGAGACCGCCAGGCTGCACCTCCTCCTGCGGGGACACGCCACACGTCCCCTCACCCCCGAACAGGCTGCCGCGCTCGCGCCCGCATCCCCCTGACGGCCGGACCAGGGCCGGCGCGGCAGCCCCCGACGAAGGAACCCACAGCGAAGGAACCCACCATGCCCGAGACCGTCACCCCGGTCCCCACCGCCGACCTCGTCGACCGCTACGGCACCGAACTGCGCGTCTGCGACGTGCAGTTCCGTCAGTTCGGCGGCCACCGCGGTTTCGCCGGCCGGGTGCGCACGGTGTCCTGCCACGAGGACAACGGCCTGCTCCGTGACCTGCTGCGCACCCCGGGCGACGGCGCCGTCCTCGTCGTCGACGGCGGCGGCTCCCTGCGCACCGCCCTGGTCGGCGACCTCATCGCGGGCGCCGCCCAGGACAACGGCTGGGCCGGCCTCGTCCTCCACGGCGCCGTCCGCGACAGCGCCGCCCTCGCGGATCTCCGGCTCGGCGTGAAGGCGCTGGGCACCATCCCGCGCAAGAGCGCCAAGACCGGCACGGGCTCCGTCGACGCCCCCGTCACCTTCGGCGGCATCACCTTCCACCCCGGCGACATCCTCCACGCCGACGACGACGGCATCGCCCTCCTGCCCACCCCCAGTTGACCCCACCGGCACGGAGAGTCCGGGCGCGTTCGCCGCCGACGGGGTCGCGGCGGGCGCCCGGAGCCGCACCACTTCGAGGTCATGGCGGCCCCGGCCCGTCCTGCCCGCGCGCACTTCGACCGGGCCCTCGCCCCGCCGGAACCCCTGCCGCCGCCCTACGACCGGGCACGGGGGTGGACTTCGCGTACGGGCAGACGCCGCGGCGCACCCCGAGGGGTGACGCCGGGCGCTGCCCCGGCCCACCCTTCCCCATGTTTCCTATCGAATTACTAGGAAAGCCTTGACGGGGCGTGGCGGGGTGCGCAGGATGATGTGCATGTCCCGCACACAGCAGCGACTCGTTCGCCGTCGGCATGTCGACTTCGGTCACGTCGTCAGCGCCGCCTGCTGTCACGCCTGAGGCACGCGGTCCACACCTCCGCCCCGCCCCCGCACCTCCCGGTCGCCGGACGCGCCCGCACGCACGGCTCCTGACGGCCCGGCACACTTCCTGAGGGACATACTCATGACCACGGCACTTCCTGCCCAGCCCGCCCCGCTCGATCCGCCGTCCGCCGATGCCCGCCACCTCCGTCTGGTGGGCGAGGGGGCGCCGGGCGACGCCGCCTCCGCGCCGCTCGTCGGCTATCTGCTGCTCGTCCCCGAGGGCACCGACCTCGGGGAGCTCTTCGCCAAGGACCGCCCCCGGCCCCGGATCAGGCCGGTCCCGCCCGCGACCGCCGCACCGGCTGCCGCACCCGCTGCCGGCCGGCCCGCGGGGGACGACGTCGTACGCATCGATCCCGTACGTCACGTCGCCGAGGTGGCCGGACGGGAACTCGACCTCACCTACCTGGAGTTCGAGCTGCTCGCGCACCTCGTCCGCCATCCGCACCAGGTGCACTCGCGCGACCGGCTGGTGACCGCCGTCTGGGGCTACGACCACATCGGCGACGGGCGCACCGTCGACGTCCACATCGCCCGTCTGCGCCGCAAGCTGGGCCGGGCCCACCGGCAGCGGATCGTCACCGTGCGGCGGGTCGGTTACAAGTACGTGCCCGAAGCCGCGGCCTGCCACCGACCTTGAGGAGACCCCGCCATGGGCGTTGCCACCGCGCCGTCCGCTCCCGTCGCGCCGTCCGCTCCCGCCCCGCCGTGCGCACCGTACGGGCCCGGGCGCGCGCACTGGCTGCGCGTGGCCCGCGACGTGGCGGACGACCTGGCCACGGACGCGGTGGCCCGGGAGCAGGCGGGCAAGGTCCCCTTCGACGAGGTGGCCCGGCTGCGCGAGGCGGGACTGCTGACGCTCCTGGCACCGGCCGGTGCCGGGGGCGGCGGCGCGGACTGGCCGACGGCCTACGCCGTGGTGCGCGAGATCGGCGCCGCCGACGGCGCGATCGGCCAACTGCTGGGTGGCCACTACTTCCTGTCGTGGAGCGCCGGGTCGCTCGCCGAACCGGCGCTCGCCGCGCCCATGGTGCGGCGGTCCACGGCCGGGCAGTGGTGCTGGGGCGGGGATCTCACCGGCCGGGAACCGCTGCCGACGCTCACCGGGACGGCCGGCGGGCAGGTCCTCACCGGACGGCAGGGGTACGCCACCGGAGTGCTCGTCGCCGACCGTCTCGCCGTACGGGCGGTGCGGGCCGGTACCGGCGAGGCGGTCGCCGTCGTCGTGGACCCGGCCCGTTCCGGGGTGCGGACCGGCGACGGCCCCGGCACCTTCGGCCAGCGGCTCGCGGCGGGCGGCAGCGTGGAGTTCGACGCGGTGACGGTCGCCGACGACGAGGTGCTGGGCACCCTGCCGTCGGACGAGGACGCGCAGTCGCCCGCCGCCGCCCTGGCGTCCCCGGTCGGCCGGCTCGTCTCCGCGCACCTCCTGCTCGGCATGGCCGAGGGCGTGCTCTCCGAGGCCCGGGAGTACAGCAGGGCGGGCCACGCGCCCCGGCCCCCCGCCTGGCCGGCCGGCTCACCCCACGACCCGCAGGTCCTGGCCTCCTACGGCGAACTCACCCTCCTCACCCGTTCCGCGTCCGCACTCACCGGCCAGGCGCTGGAGGCCCTGCGCGACGGGCTGGGGCGCGGCGAGGCCCTCACCCACGACGAGCACGCGGAGATCTCCGTCCTCGTCGCCCTCGCGGAGACCGCCGCCTCCAGGGCGGCGCAGGAGTCCACCACCCGCGCCCTCGACATCGTCGGCCCCCGCTCCGCCTCCGTGCCGCTGGGCCTCGACCGCTTCTGGCGCAACGCCCGCACCCACACCCTGTACGAGCCCGTCACCCACCGGCTCCGTGATGTCGGCGACTACTTCCTCAACGGCGCGCACCCCCCGTTCGGCCCCTCACCGGCCTGACCCCGGAGCCGGGCCCCGCCCCGCCCCGGCCCGGGCGGTCACCGGGCGCCCGGCCCGGCACACGGCCCCGGCGGCCGCCCGCGGCGGTGCCGTCCACCGGGTTACGGGATAATGGGCCCATGCGGATCTCAGCCAGGGCGGACTACGCGGTACGTGCCGCGCTGCAACTCGCCGCGTCCCGGGACGACGAGCCACTCAAGGCCGAGGCCATCGCCGACGCCCAGGCCATCCCGCACAAGTTCCTGGAGAGCATCCTCAACGACATGCGCAGGGGCGGTCTCGTCCTCAGCCAGCGCGGCGGCAACGGCGGCTACCGGCTGGCCCGGCCCGCGGACTCCATCAGCATCGCCGACGTCATCCGCGTGGTGGACGGACCGCTGGTCTCGGTGCGCGGCGTCCGCCCGCCGGAGCTGTCCTACAGCGGGCCCGCCGAGTCGCTGCTCCCGCTGTGGATCGCGCTGCGGTCGAATGTGCGCGAGATCCTCGACGGGGTGTCGCTCGCCGACGTCGCGTCCGCCCGGCTGCCCGCCGGGGTGTCCGCGCTGACCGAGGCACCGGACGCCTGGGTGAACCCCTGATCCCGATCCCGAAGGCCGAGACGGCCTCGTCCAGCATCTGAACACCCCCTTGGGGCGGGCGTCTTCTTCTGACACGATCCCTACCATCCAGGTAGGAAAACTAGGGATCCGGGGGGGGACACGGCCATGCGCACGCTCGACCACGGGATCCGGCCGCTGCCCCCGCTGACCTCGCGCCGCCACATCGACTACGGCCGTACGTCCACCGCCCTCTGTCGGGCCGTCTGAGCACTCGCCGCCGCACCACCCCGCGAGCCGCTGGGATCCGCCCTGCCCCGGCCCGGGAAGCCTCCGCCCTGCCCCGCCCCGCCACCGACGGCCGAGGCCGCCGGCCGGCCGGCTCGGCACCGGTGCGATCCCACGGGCCGGACGGCCCGTCCGCGTACCTCCCGACCGTTCATCCCTGAGAGGACACCTCCGTGTCTGCCGCACGACCCCGCACCGCCCCGCGCACCCTCGCCGCCCTCGCGGCGCTCCCCCTCCTGCTGACCGCCTGCGGATACGGCTCCCAGGCCACCGACGACGACCGGCGGACCGAGGTCGCGGCGGGCGCCGAGAAGCTCTCCGCCGCCGAGGTGAGGATCGGCTACTTCCCCAACCTCACCCACGCCACCGCGCTGGTGGGCGTCGAGGAGGGCCTGTTCCAGAAGGAACTCGGCGGCACCACCGTCAAGACCTCCACGTTCAACGCCGGGCCGTCCGAGATCGAGGCGCTCAACGCCGGTTCCATCGACATCGGCTGGATCGGCCCCTCCCCCGCCATCAACGGCTACACCAAGTCCGGCGGCAGGAACCTGCGCATCATCGGCGGCTCCGCCTCCGGCGGGGTGAAACTCGTCGTGAACCCGGAGAAGATCCGGTCCCTGAAGGACGTCAAGGGCAAGAAGATCGCCACGCCGCAGCTCGGCAACACCCAGGACGTCGCGTTCCTCAACTGGATTGCGGACCAGGGCTGGACGGTCGACGCCCAGAGCGGCAAGGGCGACGTCTCCGTCGTCCGCACCGACAACAAGGTCACCCCGGACGCCTACAGGTCCGGGTCCGTGGACGGCGCCTGGGTGCCGGAGCCGACCGCGTCCAAGCTGGTCGCCGAGGGCGCGAAGGTGCTGCTCGACGAGTCGGCGCTGTGGCCCGACGACAAGTTCGTCATCACGAACATCATCGTGTCGCAGACGTTCCTCGAGGAACACCCGGACGTCGTCGAGGCCGTGCTGCGCGGATCGGTGCGGACCAACCGGTGGATCAACGCCCACCCGGAGAAGGCGAAGGAGTCCGCGAACGCGGCGCTCGAGGAACTGTCGGGCAAGGCGCTGCCCGCCGAAGTCCTCGACCCCGCCTGGAAGTCCATCACCTTCCTGGACGACCCGCTGGCCGCCACCCTCGGCAGCCAGGCCGACCACGCGGTCAGGGCGGGCCTGCTGGAGAAGCCCGACCTGAAGGGCATCTACGACCTCGCGCCGCTCAACGAGGTCCTGAGGTCCGAGGGCGGGAAGCCGGTGGACGACGCCGGACTCGGCGCCGAGTGACCAGGAACCGGACCCGATGAGTTCCCAGGAGGTGACGACCGTGGCCACGACCCTCACCCAGGCCACCGAGGACTCCACGGCGGTGACGTACTCCGCCCGTGTCGAGCACGTCTCGAAGTCCTTTCCCGCGCCAGGTGCGCCCGGGGGACGGCAACTGGTGCTGGACGACATCACCCTCGATGTCGCGCCCGGCGAGTTCGTCACCCTCCTGGGGGCCTCCGGGTGCGGCAAGTCCACACTGCTCAACCTGGTGGCGGGCCTGGACCGGCCGTCGGCCGGCTCGGTCGCCATGGACGGCCGGCCCGCCCTGATGTTCCAGGAGCACGCCCTGTTCCCGTGGCTGACCGCGGGCAGGAACATCGAACTCGCCCTGAGACTGCGCGGGGTCGCCAAGCCGGAACGCCGGCAGGAGGCGGAACGGCTGCTGGACCTCGTCCGGCTGCGGGGCGCGCACGGCAAGCGGGTGCACGAACTGTCCGGCGGCATGCGGCAGCGCGTCGCGCTGGCGCGGGCGCTGGCCCAGGACAGCCGGCTGCTGCTGATGGACGAGCCGTTCGCCGCGCTCGACGCGATCACCCGCGACGTGCTGCACGACGAACTGGCCCGCATCTGGCAGGAGACGGGGCTGTCGGTGCTGTTCGTGACGCACAACGTGCGCGAGGCGGTCAAGCTCGCCCAGCGCGTGGTGCTGCTGTCGTCCCGGCCGGGCCGGATCGCCCGGGAGTGGACGGTCGGCATCCCGCAGCCGCGCCGCATCGAGGACGGCGCGGTGGCGGAACTGTCCGCCGAGATCACCGAGGAACTGCGTGAGGAGATCCGCCGCCATGGCCGGCACTGACGACGCCGTCGGCGTCGACGTCGACACCAAGAAGGACGGCGCCGAGGATCTCGCGGGGCTGGAGGCCGGGCTCGACGCGCTGGACGCGGTGCGGGCCGTCCGTACGCCGCTGCGCGAGACCCTGGTCCGCAAGGTGCTGCCGCCGGTCACCGCCGTCGCGCTGGTGCTGGCCGTCTGGCAGCTGCTGGTGTGGGCGGGGGCCGCGCCCGACTACAAGCTGCCCGCGCCGTCCGCGGTGGCGGACGAGATGCGCGCCGCCTGGTTGCAGGGCACGCTCTTCGACTACATCTGGACCAGCGTCTCCCGCGGCCTGCTCGGGTTCCTGCTGGCGCTCGTCATCGGCACGCCGCTCGGCCTGCTGGTCGCGCGGGTCCCGTTCGTGCGGGCGGCCCTCGGGCCGATCCTGTCCGGACTGCAGTCCCTGCCGTCCGTGGCGTGGGTGCCGCCCGCCGTGATCTGGCTGGGTCTGAACGACTCGATGATGTACGCCGTGATCCTGCTCGGCGCGGTGCCGTCGATCGCGAACGGCCTGGTCGCGGGCATCGACCAGATCCCGCCGCTGTTCCTGCGGGCCGGCCGGACGCTGGGCGCCACGGGGCTGCGCGGGGCCCGGCACATCGTGATGCCGGCGGCGCTGCCCGGCTATCTGGCGGGGCTGAAGCAGGGCTGGGCGTTCTCCTGGCGGTCGCTGATGGCCGCCGAGATCATCGCCTCCTCGCCGGATCTGGGCATCGGGCTGGGGCAGTTGCTGGAGAACGGGCGGAACAACTCGAGCATGTCCCAGGTGTTCCTGGCGATCTTCCTGATCCTGCTCGTGGGCATCGCCGTCGACCTGCTGGTCTTCAGTCCGCTGGAGCGGTGGGTGCTGCGCGGCCGGGGCCTGCTGGTCACCCGCTGAGCGAACCCCCGGGTGCACCCGGCCGCACCATGTCGGCCGGGTGCACCCGGGGGTTCGGTTCGTCAGTGGCCCGCGGTGACGCCCGAGAGCTCGTTGCTGCTCTTCGGCAGGGTCACGGACTTCAGCTTCTCACCGGACTCGATGTCGACGGCGTGCAGCGCCCGCTTGCCCGGCTCGGAGACGTACGCCGTGTGGTCGCGGACGAACAGGGTGGGCCGGGGCTGCTGCCAGTCCAGGGGCTCCTGCCACTCGCCGACCACGGAGATCTTCTTCTCGATCTTGCCCGTCTCGGGGTCGATGACGTGCAGGACGCCGTTGGTGCCGAGGACGAGCGCCTCACCGTGCGGGCCGCGGCCCAGCGAGCGGAACGAGTAGCTGGTGCCCAGGTCGACCAGGCGCAGCTTCGCGGTCCGGGTGTCGATGAGGGAGATGCGCGTGGGCCGCTCCAGTTCGGCCTCGGGGTCGGTCTTGTAGTCGCCGAGAAGGACCGGGGACTCCTCGCTGCCCGCCTGGTTGCCGATGCGGCCGTAGTCGTCGGGCGCCTCGACCTTGGTGAACTCGCCGTCCTTGTAGATCAGTACGCCGTCCTCGCAGCCGACGGCGACGGCCTCGCCCTTCGCGGCGGCCTCGCCGTGGACGCCGGGGCAGTTCTCGGCGCGTTCGATCTCCTTGTTGTCCTTGTCGAGGACGAGGGCGCCGGTGCGCTTCTCCTCGGTGCCCAGGGTGCTGAGGAGTTCGCCGTTGCTCAGTTCGATGGCGACGCCGTGGTGGGCCTCGGCGGAGGCGTAGGTGCGTCCCTGGGGCTTCTTGCCGCCGGCCAGGTCGTCGGGGTCGAAGACGTTGACCTCGCCGGTGCCGTCGGTGAACAGGACGGTCTTGCCGGCGTGGCGGACGACGTGGCCGGGCTTGGCGCCGGGGTACTCGACGCCGGTGAAGGACTGCTCGTCGGCGTTGAGTACGCGGAACCCGGCGTCGGTGGAGACGATGACGTGGGAGGCGTCGCCGGCGGGGTTCACGCGGTTGAAGCCGGGCAGTTCGATGGTCTTGGCGACCTTCAGGCTCTCGCCGTCCAGGACGTACAGGCCGCCGTCGAAGGTGGCGACCAGCGGGTCCTTCACCGGCACGGCCTTGGCCGCCGGCGACTTCTCCGGTGCCGCGGTGTCGGCCGGGGAGTCGTCCCCGCCGCCGCAGGCGGTCAGGACGGTGGCGACGGCCAGGGCGAGGGCGGTGCCGGTGAGGGCTCTGGTGCGGGTCGGCTTGTTCATGGTGTTCCTCTTTCGTGGTCGGGGTTTCAGGCGCCGGTGAGGCCGTCGGTCATGGCCGTGGTGTTGGCGCGCATCATCTGCAGGTAGGTGGCGGCACCCTTGCCCGGCTCGGTCAGGGACTCGGAGTAGAGCTCGACGACCCGCACCTGGCCGCCCAGTTCCTTGCGCAGGACCTCGGCCAGCCGCTTGGGCTGGGAGGAGTCGGCGAAGACGGTGCGCACACCGGCCTCCCGCATGGCCTCGGTGAGCGAGCGCAGATCGGAGGAGCTGGGCGAGGCGAGGGTCGTGCCGCTGGGGATGACCGCGCCGATCACGCGGAAGCCGAAGCGGTCGGCGAGGTAGCCGAAGACGTGGTGGTTGGTGACCAGGGCGCGCCGTTCCTCGGGGACGGTGCCGAAGGTGTCCTCCATCCACGTGGTGAGGTCGGCGAGTCGGCGGTCGTAGCGGTCGGCGTTGGCGCGGACGGTCTTCTCGTCGACGCCGTCGACGTGTTCGACGACCTGGTCGGCGATCAGGCCGGCGGCCTTGCGCACCCGGTCGGGGTCGGTCCAGAAGTGCGGGTCGGGCTGTCCGGCCCCGTCCTCGGGGCCGCCGTCGTCGTGCGCCTGGAAGGTGAGGGGGTCCACCGCCTCGCCGGCCCCGAAGGTGGCGACGCCGGACTCCCGGGCGGCGTCGACGTGGCGCAGCACGTTCTCCTCCAGGCCGAGCCCGTTGTAGACGACGAGGTCGGCCTGTTCGAGTTCGGCGGCCTGCACGGCCGACAGGCCGAAGGAGTGCGGGTCGGCGTTGGGCTTCATCAGGACGGTGATGTCGGCCTGGTCGCCGACGATCTCGCGGGTGATGTCGCCGAGGATGTTGGTCGTCACGACCACGCGGGCCTGCTCCTCGCCGCTCGCGCAGGCGGTGGCGGTGGTGAGGGAGGCGAAGGCGACGAGGGTGACGAGCAGGCGGCGCAGGCGCGGCGTGGTGCGCTTCGGTGTCGTCATCGTCCGGTCTCCACCATCAGGGCCGGCTCGATGTCCAGGTCGAAGGTGCGGGCGATGCGCAGGTTGTCGTTGTAGTCGATCTCGTACACGCGTCGGCCCTCGGGGTCGTTGAGGTAGGCGCGGCTGCGGTCGACCTCGATGACCGGGCCGGTCCCGCCCCGCGCGGTGGCGTCCTCCAGCAGCCGCTCGGTGCGGGTCAGGTGCTTGCCGGTGGCGATGTCGTAGCCGTGCAGGGATCCGTCGGCTTGCAGGACGAGCAGCGGGGAGCCCTCGCCGGCGGTGTTGGCGGCGACGACGGGCCCGGTGGGCACGCGCGTCCAGGTCCGGTCGGTGACGTCCAGGACCCAGACGGCCCGGTCGCCGGCGGGTGCGGTGAGGGTGTCGCTGCCGGCGCGGTGGTGGAAGGCGGTGGCGCGTTCCTTCGCGGGGACGTCGTCGTCGTAGGGGATGCGTTCGGCGGTGAACTCGCCGTCGTCCTCGCGGACGAGCAGGGCGCCGTCGGCGCAGCCGAGGACGACTCCGCGCCGGGTGACGGCGTCGCCGCGCGGGTCCTCGCAGCGGGCGCCGGGGGTGGCGACGCGCTTGCCGTCGCGGTCGTACACCGTGAGTTCGGCGGTTCCCTCGCCGTCGTCCGTGAGGGCGAGCAGGTGCTCCGCGTAGGGGACCACGGCCGCCGTGTGCGTTCCGGGCAGCGTGGTCGGGGAGCCGGTCCGGCCCTTCTCCAGTGCGGTGCGGTCGTAGAGCGCGGTCCGGCCGTCCTCGTCGGTCACCGCGGTCACGGCGGCGTCGCTGCGGACCTGTGCGCCGGAGCCGGCCGGAAGATCGCCGACGGTGCGGATCGCCGCGCGGTAGTAGTGCACGTGGTCGCCGTGGTCCACCATCCAGGAGCCGGCGTCGAGGACCCGGGTGCCGTCGGCGGTGTGGAGGAAGCCGAACCGGCCGTCCGTGGTGAGGCGTGCGGTGTCCTTCGTGCCGGACACCTTGTGCGTCGTGCCGGTGATCAGGTCCAGGACCCGGGTGTCCCCGGTGCCCGGGTCGTTGAGCAGCAGCCGGGACTGCTGCTCGGCGCTCTCCTTGGCGCCTTCGACGTATCCGTGCGGGGTGGTGGCGGAGGGGCTGCCCGCCGGGGCGAACGCGTCGTCGTCCTGGGCGGAGCAGCCGGTGACGAGCAGGGCGGCGGCCAGCAGCGCGGCCGGTGTGCGGGCGGTGGCCCGGCGGGCGGGTATGCGGGCAGACAAGACGATCGCCTCGGATTTCGTTCAGTCGGTGGCCGCGGCGGGGGCGCCGCCGGGGCGGGCACGGCGGCGGTGGCGCAGTCCGGATGCCAGGTGGGAGAGGAAGAACAGGACGACGGCGAGGGCCGAGACGGTCGCGCCGGCGGCGGTGCCCAGGTGCCAGGACAGCAGCAGTCCGCCGAAGGTCGCGGCGACGCCCAGGACGGTCGCGAGGGCCATGACGCCCCGCACGCTGCGCGCCCAGGGCAGTGCGGCGGCGGGCGGTGCGATGAGCAGGCCCAGGACCAGCAGCGTGCCCACGATGTGGAAGGAGGCGACGATGGCCAGGGCGAGCAGACCGAGCAGGACGGCGTGGGCGAGGCGGGGGCGCAGGCCGAGGGTGCGGGCCTTGCGCGGGTCGAACGCCAGGGCGAGGAAGGCGCGGTGGCCGAGAACCGAGACGGCGAGGGCCAGCAGCAGCGCCACGGCCAGCAGCACCAGGTCCTGTTCCCGGACGGCGAGGACGTCGCCGAAGAGGAAGCCGGTGAGGTCGACCGCGAAGGACTGCGACCGCGACACGATGATCACGCCCAGCGACAGCATGCCCACGAACAGCAGGCCGATGCCGGTGTCCTGGGACAGCCTCGGGGTCCGGCCGAGGGCGGTGACGCCCGCGGTCATGACGGCCGCGCTCAGCAGCGCCCCCACCAGCAGGTTGCCGCCGAACAGCGCGGCGAGCGCGACGCCCGGCAGCAGTCCGTGGGACATGGCGTCACCGAGGAAGGCCATGCCTCTGAGCACCACCCAGGTGCCGGCCAGGGCACAGATCGCCGACACCAACATTCCGCCCCACAAGGCCCTTTGCACGAAGGTCACCTCGAAGGGGCCTGTCAACCACTCCATGGCGAGCACACTACAATGAAAACCATGTTCAAAACACCGCGCCCCTCCCCCGCCCCCGCGGAAGAACGGACGCCTCGCATCCGTTTCACCGGTCTGTCCGCCGGCTATCCAGGGCGCCCGGTCCTGCATCAACTGGACGCCGACATACCGGCATTGGCGGTCACCGCACTCGTCGGCCCGAACGGAAGCGGGAAGTCCACGCTGCTCGGAGTGCTGGCCGGCGTGATCCGCCCCACAGCGGGCGAGGTCCACCACGCCGGTGACCGGTCCCCGGCGTTCGTCCCGCAGCGCGGCGCCGTCGGGGACGCACTGCCGCTGACGGTCCGGCAGACGGTGGAGATGGGACGCTGGGGCGACCGCGGACCGTGGCGCCGACTGACCCGCCGGGACCACACCCTGGTGGACACGGCGCTCGAACGGCTGGGCATCGGCCACCTCGCCGCGCGCCAACTGGGCGAACTGTCCGGCGGACAGCGGCAGCGGGCGCTCATCGCCCAGGGGCTCACCCAGGAGTCGGACCTGCTGCTCCTGGACGAGCCGACGACCGGGCTCGACCCCGAGGCGCGGGAGCAGATCGCGGCATTGCTGACGGAGCTGGTCGCCGACGGGGTGACCGTCGTCCAGGCCACCCACGACCTGGGCGCGGCACGCACGGCGGACGCGTGCCTCCTCCTCCGCGAGGGACGACTGGCCGCCCGGGGACGCCCGGAGCGGGTGATCACCACCGAGACACTCACCCAGATCTGGCAGCCGGCCTGAGACGGACCGGACGCCCCGCCGGAAACGGGCCGGACAACCGCCCGCAAACGGGCCGGACGGCCCACCGGAATCGGACCGGCCGCCCCGCCGGAAACGACCGGACGGCCGCCCGGGGTCCGGATCCGGCCACGACCGGCGCACCACGCCACGCCCCCGCGACCTCCCGGCTACCGCAAATGAAAACCGTTGTCTTATGCTGGCCGGACGGACGCGAGGCCCGCACCCGCGCGGCACCTCCGCCGCGCTCCCGTACGGGCTCCCCGGCCTCACCGGCCGCACGCCCCGCTACGACCGTTCCCCCCTTTCCGGAAGGAAGCCGCCATGGCCGTACCCAAGCGCAAGATGTCCCGCAGCAACACCCGCCACCGCCGCGCGCAGTGGAAGGCGAGCACGCCGAACCTGGTCCCCGTCACCGTGGACGGCGTCACCTACCGCGTCCCGCAGCACCTCGTGCGCGCCTACCAGCGCGGCCTGCTGCGCCCCGAGGGCTGACGCGGATGCCCTCCCGACGGCTGCCCGTCACCGTACTGTCGGGCTTCCTGGGCGCCGGCAAGACCACGCTGCTCAACCACGTCCTCTCCAACCGCGAGGGGCTGCGCGTGGCGGTGATCGTCAACGACATGAGCGAGGTCAACATCGACGCCGCCCTGGTGCGCGGGGGCGAGGCCGCCCTCGCCCGCACCGAGGAGCGCCTGGTGGAGATGACCAACGGCTGCATCTGCTGCACGCTGCGGGACGATCTGCTGGAGGAGGTCGAACGCCTGGCCCTGGAGGGCCGGTTCGACTACCTGCTCATCGAGTCCAGCGGCATCTCCGAGCCCATGCCGGTCGCCGCGACGTTCGCCTTCGCCCGCGACGACGGCGCCGTCCTGGGTGACGTGGCCCGCCTGGACACCATGGTGACCGTCGTCGACGCCGCCAACTTCCTCACCGAGCTGGGCACCGGCGACGACCTCGCCGAACGCGGTCTGGCGCCCTACGAGGACGACGAGCGGACCGTCAGCGACCTGCTGGTCGACCAGGTCGAGTTCGCCGACGTGCTGGTGCTCAACAAGCTGGACCTGGTCGGCGAGGCCGACGCGGACCGGCTGCGCGGGGTGCTCACCCGGCTCAACCCGACGGCCCGTCTGATTCCCGCCGTACGGGGACGGGTGGAGGCCCGCGCCGTCCTGGAGACCGGACGGTTCGACCTGGAGCGCGCGCAGCAGGCGCCGGGCTGGGTGCGGGAGCTGAACGGCGACCACGTCCCGGAGACCGAGGAGTACGGCATCTCCTCGCTGGTGTTCCGCTCCCCCGCCGCCTTCCATCCCGGACGGCTGTGGGACTTCGTCACCGGGGAGCTGGACAGCGGGCGGCACGGACGGGTGCTGCGCTCCAAGGGGTTCTTCACCCTGGCCGGGCGGGCGGGCGTGACGGGCCTGTGGTCGCAGGCCGGTTCCGTCGGCCGGTTCGAGCCGTCCGGCGTGCGGGACGCCGACGCGCCGCACGCGCAGGAGATCGTGTTCATCGGGGTCGGGCTGCGCGAGGCGGACCTGCGCGAGGCGCTGTCCCGCTGTCTGATGGCCGAGGGCGAGCCGGTCCCGGCCGACGATCCCTTCCCCGCCTGGGACACCGGTGACGTCTGCGACCTCGAACACGACCACCGCGGTCCGGCGACGGTCTCCTGAGCGGTGTCGTCATGGCGGTCCCCGGGGCGACAGGAGGCACACTCATGCACGAGAGGACCCGGGCCGAGTGGCGGGCGACCCGGCAGCGGGCCGCCGTCCTGCGGGCCCTGCACGCCTGTGACACCTTCGTCTCGGCCCAGGCCCTGCACGCCGCGCTGACGGCGGACGGGGTGACGGTGGGTCTGACCACCGTCTACCGCACCCTCCGGCTGCTGGTGGCCGGCGGCCACGTGGACGTGGTGCGCGACGGTGACGGTGAGCGCCTGTACCGGCCCCGGCCGGACGACGGTCACCGTCACTACGTCGTCTGCCGGGAGTGCGGTCTGAGCCTGGCGGTCGACTCGGAGGAGGTCGAACGGTGGGTGGCGAGGATCGCGCGGGACATCGGGTTCCACGCGGTGGACCACACCGTCGAGCTGACGGGGGTGTGCGAGCGGTGCCGCCCCGACGTCCCCGCGGGCCGGGGCGCGCACCGCTGACCGCTCACGAGAAGCGCAGCTCCGCCGCCCCGTCGGCCGCCAACTCTTGTGTTGTAGCCGTCGGTTCGAGCACATCGGCGGCGTAGTGCACGCCGGGCGGCAGCTCGCCGCGCAGGGTGCGCAGCGCGGCGGCTGCGGCGAGGAAGCCGCTGAGTTCGTAGGAGTCGGCGGTGCGCAGGACGAGTCGCGCGGCCGGCGCGCCGTCCGCCGCGCCGGTCCACAGGCGGAACTCCTGCCCGTACCAGGCCCCGTGGCGGCGTACGTCCTCCTCCGCCGCCGTCACCAGGTCGGCGGTGTCCGTGGTCTCCAGCGCCCACGCCATCGCCAGTTCCTCGGCCAGGCGCTCACCGCCGAACACCGTGTACCAGCGCACCTGTTCGAGGCCGGTGGCGCGGGCCAGCCGGACGGCCTCGGTGGACAGGAACGGGAAGGCGTCGACGGCGGCCGGGAAGGCGTCGACGCGCACGCCCCGGCGGGGCGCGAGCGCCCGTTCCCGCGTCCGGCCGTCCTGCCAGGCCGCCCCCGGCGTGCCGTGTTCCGGCCCCCTGGCGAGCAGTACGTCACCGGCGGCGGCCGGGGTGAGGGGCGCGACGCCGCCGACGTACGCGTCCAGCGCGGTGGCGCCGGGGGTGCGGGCGGCGAGGGCGCGGGGCAGCAGCGACGACAGGCCCGGCAGGGCGCCGGCGGAGAGCACCGCCGTGCGGCCGGACGTCACCCAGCGCGCCGAACCGCCGTCCGCGCACAGCAGGTTGTGCACGGGGTCGTCGCCGGCCGCGTCGACGTAGTCCACGCCGTGCCGCAGCGCGGCCCGCGCCACCGCGTCCAGGACCCGGTAGGAGGGCCCCGCGCAGTTGACGACCAGCCGGCAGCGCGCCACGAACCGGTCCAGGGAGTCGGGGTCGGTCAGGTCGACGGCCGTGCCGTCCACCTGACCCCCTGCGGGGAGCCCGGCGGCCAGGGCCGCCGCCCGGTCCGGGTCGCGGCCGCCCACCAGCAGCGGGTGCGCGCCCGCCCGGTGGAGCCGCCGTACGACCGCGCTGCCGACGGCCCCGTAACCGCCGATCACGCCGATGGCTGCAGTGTGGTGCACCAGTGTTCCTCGCTGTTTCCCGTCGAGGGTCTATTGAAAATGATAATTATTATCGTAGCTATCCAGTGACGTGCTACGGAAGAAGTGACTGACGATGTACGACGTGATCGTGGTGGGCGGCGGGCCCGCGGGCCTCAACGCGGCCCTGGTGTCCGGGCGTCAGCGCCGGCGGGTGCTGCTGCTCGACTCGGGCAGCCCGCGCAACGCGCCCGCCGAGGAGATGCACATGTTCCTCAGCCGCGACGGGTTCCCGCCCGCCGAACTGCGCCGCATCGGCCGCGAACAGCTCGGCGCCTACCCGAACGTGGAGGTGCGCGAGGCCACCGTCACCGACGCCGCGGCCGAGGCGCCGGGGTTCGCCCTGACGCTGGCCGACGGCACGGTGGAGCGGACCCGCAAGCTGGTCCTGGCCACCGGACAGGTCGATCTGCTCGACGAGCGGGTGGAGGGCCTGTCCGCGCTGTTCGGGCGGGGCGTGTACCACTGCCCGTTCTGCCACGGCTGGGAGACCGGCGGGATGAGCCTGGCCGTCCTCGGTCACGAACTGCCGCAGGTCATGCAGGCGCTGTACGTGGCCGACCGCTTCAGCGACGACGTGATCGTGTGCACCGACGGCCATCCGGTGCCCGAGCAGGCCGCGGGCCGGCTCGCCGCCGCCGGGATCGCCGTGGAGGAGACGGCCGTCGACCGCATCGAGGGCGAGGCCGGGGCGCTGCGCCTCGTCCTCGCCGACGGCCGGGTGCTGGAGCGGCAGGCCGTCTACCACCGGGCGCCCACCCGTCAGCACTCCGCGCTGGCCGAGGGGCTGGGCTGCCACATCCTGCCGGACGGGTGCGTGCGGGTGGACGAGTTCCAGCGCACCTCCGTGCCCGGTGTGTACGCGGCCGGCGACACCGCCCGGCTGGAGGCCCTGCCGGACGCCCTCACGTTCGTGGTCACCGGTGCCGCGGACGGCGCCCGGGCCGCGGTCTGGCTGGACCAGGAACTGTTCCGCGAGGACGCCGGCCTGGGCGGCTGAGCGGCGCCGGTGCGGCGGGGGCGGGATCCGTCCCCGCCGCACACCGCTCACTCCCCGGCGGGCGCGCGGAGCGCGGCGGCCAGCCCCGCCACCGTCGGCTGCCGCAGGAAGCGGCGCGGCGTCACCCGGCCGACGCCCTCGCGGGCGAGGTGGGCGAGCATCCGCACCGCGAGCAGGGAGTCGCCGCCGAGCGCGAAGAAGTCGGCGGTGCGCTCCTCCACCGGACGGTCCAGCAGCGTCTGCCAGTGCGCGGCGACGGCACGCTCGGTGTCGTCCCGGGGCGGGCCCGGCTCCGCGCCGTCGGCCGCCTTCACCGGGACGGACAGGCGTCCGCCGGGGGCCCGCTCGTCGGCGCCCGCCTGTTCGGCGTCCACCGCCTCGGGCAGTGCCACCACGGCCGACCAGCCGTCCGGCTCGACCAGCGACTCCACGGTGGCCATCACGTCGGCGAACATCCGGTCGACGTCCGCGCCCGCGAACAACTCCTCCACCAGCGAGAACACGACGACGAGTTCGCCGCGCAGCTCGAACAGCCGCACCTCCAGGGCGACCTGGGGCGTGCGCAGCTGCTGGTGGTGGCTCAGCAGGTCGATCTCGCCCAGCGGGCCCGCCTCCTGGGGCACCTCGCTGCCCAGCGCCGCGTCCACGCCCAGGGTGGACTGGAAGACGACCGGGGCCACCGGGCGGTGGGTGCCGCGGCGGCGGCCCAGCTCGCGGGAGACCTCCACACCGGTGATCAGGTTGTGCGCGAGCGCGTCGCCGATGTCCCGCTGGGCGCGCGTGGCGAGGTCCGCGAAGACCGGGGCGGCGGGCAGGTCCACGGGCAGCAGCATGGTGGAGGAGAACGCGCCCACCAGGCGGGACACGTCGGGGTGGAGCGGCAGCCGGTTCAGCTGGAGGGTGTTGAGCAGGAACCGGCGGTGGCCGCAGGCGCGGGCGACCGCCGCCGCGAACGCCGCGAACATCGCCGCGGACGGGGTCACCCCGTGCTCGGTGCACAGCCGGCGCAGCGCCTCCCAGCGCGCCGGGTCCAGCACGGCCTGCCGGGTGCCCATCAGGGTGGGGCGGACCTCCCCGGGGTCGGCCACCAGGGGCAGGGCGGGCGGCAGCGGGAAGCCGTCGAGGCGGTCCCACCACCAGTCGCGGTCCTGCTGCCACGCCTCGGTGCCGGGCAGGTCGCGCAGGGTCGTGACGTAGTCGCCGTAGTCGATGTCCAGGGGCGCGAGGACGGCGTTGTAGTCGGAGACCAGCGCGAACAGGTCGCGGTAGAAGACGCCGGAGGACCAGCCGTCGATGATGAGCAGGCTGGTGGAGGAGTGCAGCCGCGCTCGGTCGCCGGGCATCAGGGTCAGACGCATGTCCAGGCCGCAGCCCCGGGACGGGTCGGGGCCCTCGGTGCTCATCTCGTGCCGGATCTCCGCGAGCCGTGCGGCGGCCGTCTCCTCGTCGGCGCCGCGCAGGTCGGTGACCCGCAGCCGCGGTACCGCCTCCGGGTCGTCCAGGGGCAGGATGTGCTGCCGGCCGTCGGGCAGGATGCGGGCCCGCAGCACGGCCTGGTGCTCGGCCAGGCGCTCCAGGGCGTCCTGGAGGGCTTCGGGGGCCTCGTCGGCGTCGATGTCCTCCAGACCGATGTCCACGTAGTGGTGGGCGGAGCGGTAGGACAGCTCCCAGGCGTCCTGCTGGCCCACGAAGTAGCCCTGCTGGAGCGGCAGCAGGGGGAACGGCGCGTCCGGGTCGTCCCGCCGGCGCAGGTCGAGGGGGAGCGGGCGCAGGGCGCCGGAGCCGCCGCCGGTGCTGCGCTCGTGGACGAGGGCGGCGAGCTGTGCCGCGTTCTGCTCGACGCGGACGTCCGCGAGGGCCAGCGGGGTGCCGAGCCGCTTGCGGAGCATCGCCGCCATGCGCACGGCCAGCACCGAGTCACCGCCCAGGCTGAGGAAGCTGGCGTCCGCCGGGACGTGGGCGAGGTCGGTCTCCAGGGCGTCGGCCCAGACGGCGCGGACGGCGTCGACCAGGTCGGCCGGGGCCGTCTGCGCGCCTGCGGTGTCGTCGGGTGCGGTGGTGGGGGTCAACGGGTCGCTCCAGTCGGCGTGTCGGTGCGGATGATGTGGTCCACGGTGTGGATCCGGGGGAGGACGGCGGTGGGCGGCAGCCGGTCGGCGAGCGCGGCGCGGACCGCCGCCGGGTCGGGCCGGTGGTCGTGGTGGCGGACGCGGCCGGCGATGACGCGCTGGCCGGCGGCCGTGGTGAGGGGATGCCCGTCGGGCGGCAGGACGGGCAGCGGGTCGAAGCCGGCCGCGTCGAGCTGCCGTGCCCACTCCGCCGCGGTGAGGAAGACCCGGTCCTGGCCCGCGCGCAGGTCCGTGAACCAGGCCCGCTCGTCGGGTGCGGGCGACATCAGCAGGTACATGGAGGTGAGGGCCTGGTAGTGCTCCCGGCAGGACTCGACCACGACCAGCAGCCCGCCGGGTGCGAGGAGTTCGCGCAGGGCGGCCAGGCACCGGCCGGCGTGCCGGGCGTTGTGCAGCACGTTCGCGGCCAGGACGACGTCCTGGGAGCCCGGCTCCAAGCCCTGCGGGAGCGGGTCCGCCTGGATGTCGAACAGGGCGGTGCGCAGTCCCGGCCGGCCGGTGAAGGCGTCCTTGGCCGCCCGCAGGAAGAACGGGGAGACGTCGGTGAACAGGTAGTCGACGGGGGTGTCGCCGAGGGCGTCCAGGACGGTGCCGGTGGTGCCGCCCACTCCGGCGCCCACCTCCAGCACCCTCAAGCCACCCGCCTCCGCCCGGTGTCGGGCCTCGGTGGCGACCAGGGAGGCGGCGGCGTGGTTGGCCCAGCGGCTGGGCGCGCTGTCACGGTAGTTGCCGGTCGCGGTGTCCGTCTCCCCGTCGGGGAAGAGCACCTCCTGGAGCGACGCGCGGTCCTGGAGGAGCAGCGGGAGGCGTTCGGCGGCGGCCCGGAAGAAGCGGGTCATGGCGGGCGGGTAGCCCAGGTCCCGGCAGGGGGCGTCCAGTGCGCGCAGGGCGCGTGCGTGGTCGCGGCGGTCGGGCACCTCCAGGCAGTGGTGGCGGCCGGTCGCCGGGTCGGTGACGAGGCGGTCCTCGGCGGCGAGGGTGCGCAGCCAGCGGCGGACGATCCAGGCGTGCCGGGGTGCGACCGCGAGGGCCGCGAGGACGTCGTCGGTGGAGGGGCGGCCGCCGTCGCGGAAGAGGCGGGTGCGGTCCAGGACGCGGGCCATGGTGAGCAGCGCCGTCTCGTCCAGTTGCCGCATGGCCGCCGGGAGCGCCGCGAGGTCGGTGCCCCGTACGGAGGCGTCGCCCGCGTCCGCGGCCCGGTCCGCGGCGTCGGCGTCCGCAGCCGGGATCTCCCGCGCCTGCGGGGGTGGTCCGGCGACGAGGAGGGTGTTCCGCGGGTCGCCGGGCAGGAGGTGGTGGTCGGTGACGCCGGGCAGACCGGTGAGGGCGGGGTCGGTGCGGGCTCCGGTCATGAGGGGCCGTCCCCGGTGCCGTCCACCACGGTGATCGCCGGGAGCGCGGCGCCCGGGTCGGCCCGGCGCAGGTGGTCGCGCAGCACCTCGGGCAGGCGGCGCCGCACGAACAGGGGGAACGGCTCGTGGGCGGCCGGGCCGACGGGGTCCGGGGCCTGCTCGGTGGCGGCGGGCGCGCGGTGCGCCGGGGACACCACGGCCAGCAGGCGCGGGTCGGCCGCGTCGAGCAGCACGGCGGCGTCCGTGCCGTCCAGGGCCTCGCGCAGGGCGTACGGGGTGACGGCCCCGGGCGCGTCGGCGAGCAGGGCGTTGGGGATGCCGTGGACGACGACGGGGCCGTCGCCGTCGAGGGCCGCGCGCAGCGCCTCCCGGGTGCCGCTCCCCCGGTGGGCGTCCCACGGGGTGCGGCGCACCCGCGGGGTGTCCGGGGCGGGGGTGTGGGGGCCGACGTGCAGGACGATGTCGTAGCGGTAGCGGGTGAGTTCGGTGTCCTCGGCCATGGTGCGGGCGTGGACGCTCATGCGGACCGGGCGCGGCTGGCCGACGAGCGCCGTGACGACGGCGGCGGGCGCGAAGGACAGTTCCTCGTCGGAGGCGGCGGCGGCAGTGGCCCGGGCGGTGACCGTCGCGTCGTCCGCCTCGGGGTCGCGGGCCCGCTCCAGCCGGGTGAAGTGGTCCAGGACCAGCCCGGAGTGGCGGATGTCCCCGACGATCACGGTGCTGCCGTCGGCGACGGCGGCCAGCGCGCCGTGCAGGACGGCCGTCAGGTAGGCCAGGTCGGGGAAGCACTGGGTGACGGAGTTGAACAGCACGCAGTCGGGGCGGACTTGCGGCCCGAAGACGTGGTCCATGGCGTCCCGTACGCGGGGGGCGTCCGTCTCGTGGGCGGCGGCCCGTACGAACGCGGTGCGGGGCAGGCCGGCGGCGGTGAGCCGGTCCACGGCGACCTGGGCGACGTCGGTGCCGACGTAGCCGTCCAGGCGCGGGTGCAGGCGGTGGGCGAGCAGGCCGGTGCCGCAGCCCAGTTCGAGCAGGCGCGACGGGCGCTGCGCGAGGACGAGGTCGACGGTGCGGTCCACCCAGTCGCGCATGTGGGCCTCGGGCAGCGGCGCCCCGGTGTCGGAGGACCGCCAGCCGGAGAGGTCCAGGTCGTCGGCGTGCCGGCCCTCCCCCGTCTCGTACACCCACTCGTAGACCTCGGCCCACTGTTCGAGGTGTTCGCGCAGCAGGGGGCCGTGGTCGGGTGCGGCGGCCACGGCGTCCGGGTGCGGTACGACGTGGAGGCCGCCGTCGGGTGCCGGGCGGGCGCGCGCCACCCAGGGGTGGGCGGCCAGCAACTCCGCCGTGCGGGCGGTCTGTTCAGTCGTGGTGTGGTCGGACACCGGTGTGCTCCGTTCGTGGTGCGTGGGGCTGGTCGGTGGGTGCGGTCGCGGGTGGCACCGGGGTGAGGCGGCGGCCGGTCAGGTGCAGGACGTGGTCGGCCCGGGCGGCCGTGCGGGGGTCGTGGGTGACGGTCAGGACGGCCGTTCCCTCCGCGCGCAGGCGGTCGAGCAGGTCGAGGACGGTCCGCGCCGACGCGTGGTCCAGGCCCGCGGTGGGCTCGTCCAGGAGCAGCACGTCCGGGCCGGCGGCGAGGGCCCGGGCGAGGACGACCCGGCGGCGCTGGCCGCCGGAGAGCGCGGGCGGTCTGCGGGACGCCAGTTCGGCCGGGAGCCCGACGGCTGCCAGGAGTTCCTGGACCCGGTCCCGGCGGGCGGCCGCGGTCATGCCGTGGAACACCTTCAGCGGGCGGGTGACCGAACGGGCGGCGGTGTGCGCCGGGTTGAGTTCCGTCGCGGTGTCCTGGCCGGCCAGCTGCACGGAGCGGAGCGTCCGTCGGTCGCGGGCGCGGGTCGCGGCGGGCAGCGGGCGTCCGTGCAGCAGCAGATGGCCGCCGGCCGGGGGGCGGCGGCCGGCCAGGGCGTGCAGCAGGGTCGTCTTGCCGCTGCCGGACGGTCCGGTGACGGCCAGCCAGCCGCCTGTCGGCAGTTCCAGGTCGCAGGGGTCGAGCAGGGGGGTGCCGTCCGGGGTGCGGAGGGTGAGGGAACGGGCGGCGAGCGCGGGGGTGGCGGGGTGGTGCGGGCTCTTCCCCGGCGGCGTGGGAGAGGCGGTCGCGCGGCCGGTCCCGTCCCGCGCCGGCGGAGGCGGGGCGGGGAGGTGCCGGCCGGTGTCGCGGGCGGGAAGGAGCGGGAGCGGTTCCCCGGCGTGCGGGTCCGTGCCCAAGGTCAGCGTCATGTCGGCCAGTTCGGTGGCGAGGCCGGTGTCGTGAGTGACCAGGACGACGCCCCGGCCGGGGACGCCGCGCCGTGACCGCACCGCGTCGGCGACCAGGCCGGCGGCGGCGCGGTCGAGTGCCGAGGTGGGTTCGTCCAGCACGAGGAGTTCGGGGTCGGCGCACAGCGCGCGGGCCAGGGCGACCCGCTGGGCCTGTCCTCCCGACAGCTCCCCCGCGCGCCGCGCGGCGAGCCCGGGCGGCAGACCCAGCCGTTCCATCAGGTCGCCGACCCGGTGCGCGCGGGCGGCCGGATCGCCGGTGAAGCCCTCGCCGATGAGCCGGTCGACCCGCCAGAGCGGGTTGAGCGCGGCGGCGGGGTCCTGTCCCAGCCAGCCGGTGCGGGTGCGCCGCCAGCGCCGTGCCGCCCGGCCCGGCGGCACCGCCGTACCGCGCCGGCGCACGGTGCCCGCCGAGCGGTCCAGCCCGTCCGGGAGGACGTCGAGCAGGGCGCGCAGCAGCGTGGACTTGCCCGCGCCGGACGGGCCGGTGACGGCGAGGACCTGGCCGTCACCGACGCTCAGGTCGACCGGCGGCAGCACGGTGACGCCGTCGAGGGTGCGGTGGACGGCCAGTCCTTCGGCGGCGAGCAGGGGCACGGAGCGGGGCGGGGCGGGGGTCGTCATGCCGTCTCCTCCGGGGTGCGGGCGGCGGAGCGGGCCGCCGCCGCGAACGCCCAGGCGCACAGCGCCAGCGGGACGGCCGGGGCGAGCAGCGCCGACGGGTTGAGCGCGGCGCCGGGCAGGTTCTCGCTGAGCATCAACGCCCAGTCGGGCGCGGGCGGTCGCGGACCGAGGCCGAGTACGGCCAGCGTCGCCGCGATCTGCAGCGCCGTGACCAGGCGCAGCCCGGCGTCGGCGGCGACCAGGCGGCGCAGTGCGGGCAGCACCTCGTGGAGGAGGACGGCGGGGGTGCGCTCGCCCCGTTCGACGGCGGCGTGCACGTGTCCGCTGTCCCGCAGGTGGGCGCACTGGGTGGCGACGACCCGCGCGGTCAGCGGCGCACCGGCGAGCACCGCCGCCACCACGACCGCCGCGCTGCCGGGCAGCGCGGTGGCCAGCACCAGCGCGAGGACGAGGGCGGGCACCGCGAGCAGCAGGTCGCTCAGGGCGCGTACGGCGCGGGAGGTGCGGCCGCCCGTCCAGCCCGCGGCGAGACCGAGGGCCGTACCGCAGACGACGGCGGCGGCGGCCGCGAGCAGGGACACGGTGAGCAGCTGGGTCCCGCCGGCGAGGACGCGGGACAGGACGTCGCGGCCGAGGACGTCGGTGCCCAGCGGGTGCGGTCCGCCGGGCGGCGTCCAGGGTGCGGCGACCGTGCGTTCCGGCGGGTGCGGGGCGGCGTACCGGCCCAGTGGCACGCACACCAGCAGGGCGGCGGCCAGGGCGGCGGGCGCGGCGCGGCGGACGGTACGGGGCGGGCGGAGGGGCGAGCGGGCCTTCACACGGGCCTCCCGGTGAGGCCGGGGGCGGCGTCCCGAGCCTGGTCCGGGGCCGTGGTGCGGCGGGCCGCCAGGTCGGCCAGGAGCATGCCCAGCAGCAGGACGGCGGCCGGGAGGAGCGCCGCGGCCTGGATGACGGGGACGTCCCGCACCGCGACGGCGGACACCAGCAGCTGCCCGGTGCCGGGATAGCCGAACAGGGTCTCCGCCAGGGCGGTTCCGGCGACGAGTCCGCCCGCCAGCAGGGCCGTGACCTGGAGCGCGGGCGCGTACAGGAAGGGCAGGACGTGCCGGTGCAGCACCAGCGGCGCCGGCAGGCCGCGCAGCCGCGCGTCCGTCACGTGCGGCCGGCGCAGGGCGTCGCCCAGCGCCCCGCGCAGCAGGGCCGTGGCGAACGCGGCCGAGGGCAGGGCCAGGGTGAGGGCGGGCAGCACCAGGACGCGCGGATCGGCCAGGGGCGAACCGCCGGGCGGGAGCAGGGAGACGGCGGGCAGCCAGCCGAGCAGGCCGGCCAGGACCGCGCCGAGCACCGCCGCGTACACCGGCTGCGGCACGGCGGCCAGGCCGGTGGCGGCCGAACCGCCCCGGCCGCCCCGCAGACCGGTGACGGCCAGGGCGGTCACGGTCAGCAGCACGGTGCCGGCCAGGGCCACCGCGACCAGGACGGCGGTGGCGGGCAGCCGTTCCGTGAACAGGTCCGCCACCGGGCGGCCGCTCACCAGGGAGCGGCCCAGGTCGCCGCGGACCAGGCCGTACAGCCAGTCGGCGTAGCGCACCGCGGCGGGCCGGTCCAGGCCGAGCCGGTCGCGTTCCGCCGCGATGTCCGCCGCGGAGGCGCGTCCCGCCGTCCTCAGCTCCCCCGCGTCACCGGGGAGCAGTTCGGTGGCCGTGAAGACCACGGCCGTGGCGGCCGCGGTCAGCGCGGCGGCCCGCCCCACCGGACGCAGCGCCCGGCCGGCGCGGCGCACGCCCCCGCCCCGGCCGGCGGAACGCCCGGTCACTTCGCCATCCACACCTGGTCGATGAACATGCGCTGGAAACCGGGGCCGTCGGGCAGTCCGCGCACACCGGGCGCGGCGAGGTCCAGGCCGTCGCCGGTGCCCCAGACGACGTATCCGCCGTCCTTCCACAGGTCGCGCTGGATGCCGGCGAGCAGGTCCTGGCGGCGCGCCTCGTTCGCGGTGGCCATGGCCTCGGCGAAGCCCTCGTCGAACGACCTGCTGCGCCAGGCGGTCTCGTTGGTCGGGGAGTCGGACAGCAGACCGACGCGGGTGAGGTCGGGGAAGGAGATGCCGCCGTAGTAGCCGGTGTAGAAGGCCTTCTTGGCGTAGACGGCGGTCCAGTAGGTGTCCGCGGGTTCGACCTTCACCTCGGCGTCCACACCGATGTCGGCGAGCTGCTGCGCGTACAGGGTGGCCGCGGTGTCCATGCCGGGATAGGAGGTGGTGGTGTGCAGGGTGACGGTCAGTCCGTCGGCGTGGCCCGCCTGGGCCAGCAGCCGCTTGGCCTTCTCGACGTCGCGGGTGCGCTGCGGCAGGTCCTTCGGGGTGGAGGGGTCGTAGGGGGTGGGGAGGTCGTTGGCGACCTTGCCGTAGCCGAGGAAGACGGTGTCGACCAGGGCCTTGCGGTCGGCCGCCAGACGGAAGGCCTCACGGACCCGGGGGTCGTCGAACGGCGCGGTGTCCAGGCGCATGACGAACGGGTACTCGGTGACGCCGTCGCGCCGGATCACCTGGGTCCGGGCCGAGGAGCCGGCGCTCTTGACGGCGGCGGGGCTGACGCTGCCGGCGACGTCGGCCTGACCGGAGGCGACGGCGCTCGCCCGCGCCTGCGGGTCGGCGACGGCCTGGATCTCGATCCGGTCCAGGTGCGGCCGCTCGCCCCACCACTTCTCGTTGCGGGTGAGGACGGCGGTCTGGGCGCCGGTGCGCTCCACCCGGTACGGGCCCGAGCCGGTGACCGGGCGGGAGAAGTCCTCGCTGCCCTCCGGGACGACGAAGGTGACGGACTCCAGAGCCCTGGGCGCGTCGGCCATGGGGGCGCGGGTGGCCAGGACGACGGTGTGGGCGTCGGGGGCGGTGGACTTCGCCAGGTCGAAGTCGGCGAGTCGGCCGTAGTTCTCGGCGGCCTTGCCGGCGATGCGGCGCAGGGAGTACAGCACGTCGGCGGCGCGCACCGGGCGGCCGTCGGTGAAGCGGGCGTCGTCGCGCAGGGTGAGGGTCCAGCGGTCCATGTCCGCGTCGGGCTTCCACGAAGTGGCGAGCCGGGGGCGGGTCCTGCCGTCCGCTCCCGGGACGGTCAGGACGTCGTAGGTGAGGGCGAACCGCAGGACGTCGGACTCGTTGCCGAGGCCGCCGTGCGGGTCGCCACTGGCGGTGGCGGGTGAGCCGGCGACGGCGTAGCGCAGGGTGCCGCCGTCCACGGGGGTGCTGTCGGAGGCCGCCGGGGTGTCCTTGGCGGGCGTGCTGGAGCAGGCGCTCAGCAGGAGGGCGCCGACGGCGGCCAGGGCGGTGGCGGCGGATCTGCGGGACGGGAGGGAACGGGGGGTCGGGTGCTGGTGCATGGTGGCTTTCCGCGAGGTCGGTCGAGGGTCGGGGTGGTGGGGTGCCGGGTGTCAGCCGGCGGCGCGCACGGCGGCCAGCGCGCGGTCGACGAGGGCGGCGGTCCGGCGTACGGCGGGGTCGTGCAGCAGGGAGTAGTGGTGGCCGTCGACGGTGTGGGCGTCGACGGGGCCGCTGACGTGCGGCAGCCAGCCCAGGGCGGGCAGGTCGCCGGCGTCGTCGACGCCCATGCCGACGCCGGCGTTGTGCGGCGAGGGGGTGGAGGCGGCGATGAGCAGCAGCCGGGTGGCCGGGTCGGTGAGGTGTCCGGCCCGGTGGCCGGCGAGCGCCCGCAGATGGCGTTCGAAGACCTCCAGCCGGGCGTCGGCGGTGTCGCGCGGGCCGAGCAGGCCGGCCGACCGGAGCCGCTCGGTGACGGCGCCGCGCACCGCTTCCGGCGTCGGGGCCTCGCGGATCGCCGCCGCGTCCGCGCCCAGTTCCAGGTCGAGGTCGAGGAACGCCTCCAGGGAGCGCAGGTAGCGGACGGCGGCGAACGCGGTGTCCTCGGCGCCGTCGGCGCCGCCCAGCGCGCGGATGCGGTCGGGGGTGTTGGAGTCGATCATCACCAGGAGGTCGGTGCGTTCACCGCGCCGCTGCAGTTCCACGGCCATCTGGTGGGCGACCGTGCCGCCCATCGACCAGCCGCCCAGGAGGTAGGGGCCGTGCGGCTGGTGGGTGCGCAGCGCGGCGAGGTAGCGGTCCGTCATCTCGGGGATGGTGGACGGGCCGGTGCCGCCGGTCAGGGCGGGGTCGGTGAGGGCCACCACGGGCCGGCCGTCGGTGAGGAGGCGGGCCAGTTCGCCGTAGCACAGGACGTCGCCGCCGGAGGGGTGCATCAGGAACAGCGGGCGGTCGTCGGTGCCGTCGCGCAGCAGCATGACGGCGTCGCGGTCGGAGGGGGTGTCCTCCGGCGCGGGGGCCGGGCGGCTGTCCCGGGCGGCGGGCGCGGGGCGGGGGTCCTCCCGGTCGTCCCACGTGTGGGGCGCCTCGGCCAGCCGGCGCACCCGCGCGGTGTACGCGGCGAACGCGGCGTCCGCCTCCTCGGCGGGCAGGGCGTTCTCCAGGACGTCCCACTGGAGCAGCAGCGCGCCGTGCTGTTCGATCACCTGGTGGTCGAGCCAGGTCTGCGGGGTGCTGCTCACGCCGTGGACGGGTGTGCCCGCCCAGTCCAGGTCGTGGCCGCCGCCGAGCGGGCCGGACAGGCCCAGGGCGCTGGTGAAGACGACGGGCACGGACGCGGTGCGGCCGGTGCGGGAGGACTTCTCGGCGAGCAGGTCGAGCGCGGAGAACTCCCGGTGGTCCAGGTCCTCGAAGAGGGTGCGCTGGGCGCGGGCGGCGGCGTCGGCGAAGTTGGGCGTGTCGGTGCGGTCCACCTCGTGCAGCATCAGCGAGGTGAAGTCGCCGACCACGGCGTCCGCTCCGGGGAGGTGGGCGGGCCGGTCGAACAGGGTGAGCGTGACGGCGAACCGGTCCTGCCCCGACCATTCGGCGAGGGCCTCCCCGTAGGCCGCCAGCAGGACGGCCGTGGGGGTGAGTCCGCGGCGGGCGGCCTCCGCCTTGAGGGCGTCCCAGTGGGGCGGCTCCAGACGGGCGGTGCGGCGGGCGAAGCGCGGGCGTTCACCGAGGTCCCGGGTGCGTACGGGCAGGGCGGGCGCGCCGGGCAGGTCGTCCAGGCGGGCGCGCCAGTAGGCGGCGGCCCGGGCGTGCTCGGGGCCCTGGGCGCGTTCCTGGAGCGCGGCCACGCAGTCCGCGAACGTCGTCTCCAGCGGCGGCAGGTGCGCGTCGGGGTTCTGGTAGAGGGTGCGCAGTTCGCGGTCCCAGACGAGGTAGCTGGCGGTGTCGCACACCAGCACGTCGACGTTGACGAACAGGCGCACGATGTCGCCGGGCAGCCGGGCGGCCCGGATGTCGACCAGGGGCCAGCGGCCCGGGCGGGGTTCGCGGCGGACCATGCGGTCACGGACGCGGTCCAGCTTGCGGGCGCGCTCGGTGTCGTCGTCCTCGGTCAGGTCCTGGACGCGGATGCGGTAGTGGGGGACCTTGTCGAGCACCCGGTTGCGGCCCTCCGGGGAGACGACCGCGCGCAGCATGGGGTGGCGGGCGACGACCGCGTTCCACGCCGCCTCGTAGCGGTCGGTGTCCAGGCCGGCGCAGTCGTACTCCAGGTGGAAGGAGCACGGGACGTCGCCGAGGCGGTAGCCGCCGGATCCGCCGACCCAGTAGGCGTGCTGGACACGGGTGAGGGGGAACTCGCGGGGGCCGTCGCCGGCCGGTGCGGCGGTGGTGGTGGTGCCGGCCGGGGCGGGGGCGGGCCGGGGTTCGCGGGCGGGGAGCAGCGGGGCCAGGGACGCGATGGTGGGCCGGGCCAGCAGGTCCTGCAGCCGCAGGTCGGCGCCGTGGTCGTCGCGCAGCCGGGCGAGCATCCGCGTCGCCAGCAGGGAGTGGCCGCCGAGCGCGAAGAAGTCGGCGTCGCGGTCGGTGACGGGGAAGCCGAGCAGCTCCGACCACACCCGCGCCAGTTCGGCCTCCGCGCCACCGCCGGGTGCGTCGCCCGCTTCCGACGACGTGGTGGGAGCGGGGCCCGGTACGGCGGTGGGGGTGCCCGCGGTGCGGGGCGCGAGGTCGGCCGGGGAGACCGCGACCGAGGCGGGGGCGCGGCCGGCGTCCGCGAGGGCGAGCAGCCGGTCCACGGTGCGCATGCCGTCGTCGAGGCCGATGGAGTGCCGTGAGGCCACGGTGCGTTCGCTGCGGCCGGGTCCG
Organism: Streptomyces capillispiralis; assembly: GCF_007829875.1. NCBI lineage: Bacteria > Bacillati > Actinomycetota > Actinomycetes > Kitasatosporales > Streptomycetaceae > Streptomyces > Streptomyces capillispiralis. The sequence goes on from NZ_VIWV01000001.1 coordinate 794,747, forward strand.
ACGCGCCAGCCGTCCCAGGCGACGCTGAGCCAGCGGGGCGCGCCGTTGGTGCCCGTGGTGCGCTCGTGTTCGGCGAGCGCGTCCAGGAAGCGGTTGACGGCCGCGTACGGGGCCAGGCCCAGGCCGCCGACGAACGCGGTGGCCGAGGACATCAGCAGGACGGTGGCCGGGCGGCGGCCCGGCGGCAGGCCGTGCACGGCGGTGCGCAGGGCGAGGGCGGCGGTGACCTTGGCGTGGACGTGTGCGCGTACGGCCGGCTCCCCGGTGGCGCGCAGCGGGGCGACGGCGGCGGAGGCGACCACGCCGGCGGCGTGCACGACCAGGTCCAGCGGGCCGTCCCGGTCGGTGAGTTCGCGCAGCAGTTCCGTGGTGGCGGCGGTGTCCGCGGCGTCCGCGGCACGGACCTCGATGTCGGCGCCGGAGGCGCGCAACTGCCGTACGGTCTCGGCCCGTTCGGCGTCGCCGCTGCCGGGCTCGGGGTCCGGGTGGAGGCCGGTGCGGCCGGTCACCACGACACGGCGTCCGGAGCGGGCGAGGTGCCCGGCGAGGGCGAGACCCACGTCACCGAGCCCGCCGAGCACGACGGCCGTACCGGTACCTGTCGCGCCGTCCGCGGCGTCCGTGCCGGTGGTGCCGGTGGTGCCGGTAGTGCGGGTGGTGCCGGTGGTGGGTGCGGACGGGCGCCACGGGGTGATGCCGCGCTGCCAGCGGTCCCCGCCGCGCAGGGCGCACTCGGTGCCGTTGGGGCCGCCGGACAGCAGGTCGGCGGCCTCCGCGAGCACGGCGTCGAGCGCGACGGCGTCCGGCGGTCCGGCCGGCAGGTCGAGGGCGCGCCAGCGCAGGCCCGGGAACTCCTGGGCGAGCACGCGCGGTACGGCGAGGGTGGCGGCGGCGTGGGCGGCGGGCCGGTCGGCGCTCTCCACCTGCTGGGCGTGGTGGCTGAGGTGGAGCAGGCAGGCGCCGTGCGCCCAGGGGGCGGCGGCGCGGGCGACGTCCGCGTACCGCAGGAGCGAGGCGGTGACGGTGCCGGCCGGGTCGGTGTCGTCGCCGGTGCCGTGGTGCGGGCCGGTGACGACGATGCCGTCGCACGGGGTGTCCGGGTGCCGTGCCGCCTCGTCGAGGGTGACGGTGGTGGCCCCGGCGGCGGTGAGCGCGGCGCGTACCCGTGCGGGCAGCGGGGAGTCCGGCGGGCCGTCCACGAGCCAGCGGCCCGGCGACGCCGGGCGGTCGGTGTCGAGCGGGGGTGTGCGCCGCCAGACGGGCAGTTGGAGGGGTTCGGTCTCGTCGGGGGCGGCCCCGGAGGGATGGCCGTCCGCCGCGGCGGTGGGGGCGGGCGGGTCGATCCACAGCCGGCGCGGGCTCAGCGGCAGCCCCGGCAGGGTGACACGGCGCCGTCCGGGGCGGTGCAGGGCGGCGGCGTCCAACGGCACGCCGTACGTCCACAGTTCACCGGCCGCCGCGAGCAGCGCGGCGCGCCCGCCGTGCGGCTCGTCCCGGTCGGGGAAGGTCGCGAGGGTGGCGGCGGGCCGCCTGTCCTCCTGCCGTCGGGCGAGTTGCAGCAGTCCGCTGCCGGGGCCCGCCTGGACCAGCACGGCCGGCCCGTCGCCCAGGGCCGCGGCCAGCGCGTCGGAGAAGCGCACCGTGGAACGCAGGTGCGCCACCCAGTGGTCGGCGCCGGGAGCGGTGCGCAGCAGTTCGCCGGTGAGCGTGGTGGCGAGCGGGATCCGCGGGACGTCCGGGCGGACGGCCCCGGCGGCGGCGCGCAGTTCGGGCAGCACCGGGTCGACCAGCCGGGAGTGGGCGGCGGCGTCGAGGGAGAGCCGTACGGTGCGTTCGCCGCGCGCCGCCAGCAGCCGTTCCAGCGCGGCGACGGCCTCGGCGGGTCCCGAGACGACGCAGGAGCGGGGGCCGTTGACCGCGGCGAGGTCGAGTTCCGGGTGGTCGGCGAGCAGGTCGAGGGTGTGCCGCTCGGCCAGCGGCACGGTCAGCATCACCCCTCCCCCGGCCGCCCGGGACATGCCGCGCGAGCGGACCGCCACCAGCGTCGCCGCGTCGGGCAGGGACAGGGCGCCGGAGACGACGGCGGCGACGTACTCGCCGAGGCTGTGGCCCACCACGGCGTCCGGTTCCACGCCCCAGGAGCGCAGGGTGCGCGCGGCGGCGAGGGAGACGGTGAACAGGGCGGGCAGCCCGTGGGCGGGGTCGCGCAGCAGGCGGCGGGCCCGCTCGTCGGACGGGCCGGCGGTGACGAGCGCGGTGAGGCCGGGTCCCGTGCCGTCGTCGAACAGCTCGGCGCACTCGCGCACGGTGCGCGCGAACTCCTCCTCCTGGTCGCACAGGTCACGGCCCATGCCCGCGTACTGGGCGCCGCCGCCCGGGAACGCCAGCACCACGCGGGGCGCGGTGGGTCCGGTGCGGCGCCGGGGCGCGGTGCGCAGCGCGCGGGTGTCGGCCTCCGCCGCTCCGGTGAGGACGGCGGCGGCCCGGTACGGCAGCGCGGTGCGGCCGGTGTGCAGGGTGTGGGCCGCGTCGGCGGGGTCGAGCGGGGTGGTGGACAGGGCGGTCGCGGTGGTCTCGGCGAGGCGGGCGAGCGCGTCGTCGCGGTGCGCGCTGAGCAGGGCGAGCTGGGGCCGCGGGTCGGCGGGCGGGGCCGGGCGGACGGGTGCGCTGCCGAGGACGACGTGGCAGTTGGTGCCGCCGATGCCGAAGGAGCTGACGCCCGCGTACCGGTGCCCGGCCCAGTCGGTGGCCTCGTGGACGACGGCGAACGGCGAGCCGTCCAGGCCGAGGTCGGGGTTGAGCGGCAGCGCGTCCAGGGTGGGCGGCAGCACGCCGTGGTGCAGGGCCAGTACGGTCTTGGCGAAACCGGCGATGCCGGCGGCCGAGTTGGCGTGCCCGATGTTGCTCTTGACCGAGCCCAGGGCGCACCACGACGGACCGGTGTCGCCGAACACGCGCCGCAGCGCGGCCACTTCGACGACGTCGCCGAGGCGGGTGGCGGTGCCGTGGGCCTCGACGTAGGTGATGTCGCGCGGCGTGAGTCCGGCCACGGCGAGCGCCTCGGAGACGGCACGGGCCTGTCCGCGCGGCGAGGGCGCGGTGAAGCCGGTGCGGTCGCCGCCGTCGTTGTTCACGGCGGAGCCGTGCAGCACGGCCAGTACCGGGTCCCCGTCGGCGAGGGCGTCGCGCAGCCGCCGCAGTACGGCCACGCCGACGCCCTGGGTGTGCACGATGCCGGTGCCGTCGGCGGAGAAGGTGCGCACGTGTCCGTCGGCGGAGAAGATCCCGTCGGGGACGTGGAGGTAGCCCCGGCCCTGCGGCACGATCAGGGAGGCGCCGCCGGCGAGGGCGGTGTCGCACTCCCCCGCCAGCAGCGACTGGGCCGCCAGGTGCACGGCGACCAGGGACGTCGAGCAGGCGGTGCCGACGGCGACGGCGGGCCCGGTCAGCGCGAGACGGTGCGCGACGTGCAGGGGCAGGTAGTCGGCGACTCCGGCGAGGGCCGCCTGGAGGCTGCCGACGGGGTCGGTGGCGGAGGCGGCGTACCGGTCGGCGAGGTTGCGGGCGAGGTAGTCGCTGTGGGCGGCGCCGGCGAACACACCGACCGCGCCCGCCCCGGCGCCGCCGCCGTGCCCGGCGCTCTCCAGGGCGCGCAGGCACGCTTCGAGGAACAGCCGCTGCTGGGGGTCCATCAGGGCCGCTTCGGCGTCCGTCAGCCCGAACGGCTCGGGGTCGAACCGGTCCTGGCCGTCGATCACCCCGGCGACGGGTATGTGCGCCGGATTCTCCAACAGCCGTGTAGGGACGCCGCGTTCGGCCAGTTCCTGTGCGCTGGAGCGGGTGAGGCCGCTGCGTCCGCCGACGAGCAGGTCCCAGTAGGCCGCCGTGTCGGGTGCTCCCGGGAAGCGGCAGTCCAGGGCGGTGACCGCGATCAGGTCGTCGTCCACGGCCGGTTCGGGGTTGTCCGGCAGGGATCCCCGGGAGGAGGTCGGGTCGGTCATCGGGTGGTCTCCTCGGCGAGGGCGCGTGCGGCGAGGCGGGAACTCCTGCGCGCGGGGCGTTCGGGCTGCGGGGTCGTGGGCGGACGGACGGCTGGGGTCCCGTCGCCTGCGGACGGATCGGCCGGTTCGGCCGTGTCGGTGGCGCGTTGGGCGGTGATGCGGGCGGCCAGGGCGGCGACGGTGGGGTGCTCGAACATGTCGGCCAGCGCCAGACCGGGCGCGATGCCCTCACGGAGCCTGCGGTGGGTGAGGACCAGGGTGAGCGAGGTCGCGCCCAGGGCGGCGAAGGTGCTCTCGGGGGTCACCGGCGAGTCGGTGAAGTCGGCCAGGACGGCGGTCAGCGCCTCCAGTACGGCCGGGTCCACGGGGGCGGGCGCGGCGGTCCGGCGGCTGGGGGAGGGCGTACGGCCGTCGGCGTTCCCGTCGGCTCGTGTCACGTCGGACGGGAGCGCCGAACCGGCGGCCGGGGCGGAGGGTGACGCGGCCTTCGACTCGTCGGAGGGGCAGAGGATTTCCGCGAGTCCGTCCGCCGGCAGGCGAGCCTCGACGGGCGCGGAACCGGCGGCGCGTGCCACGGTCCGCAGCCAGCGGGCGGATGCCTCCAGCGCCTGGTCGGGCCGCAGCCCGCCCGGCCGGACCACGACGGAAACCTCCAGGCCCAGGGCGGCCGCCTCGGCGACCGCGGCGGCGGCCCACTGCCCGTCGACGGGGGAACGGCCGACGGAGGCGGCTTCCTCCCCGGCGGCAGCCGGCCCCGAGTCCGCGCGGGGGCCGTTCCGCTCGCCGGCGACCGCGGCGGCCCCACCGGCGTCCACGGCGGACTCACCGGCGTCCAGGGTCGGAACACCGGTCTCCGCAGCCGGGACACCGGCATCCGTGGCCGGACGTCCGGCCACGGCGGGCTCGCCCCCGGCCCCGGCGGACGCAAGTCCGGCCCCGGCCGGTGCGGCAGCCCCCGCCGGTGCCGTCAGTGCCGCGTGGTCGATCTTGCCGTTGGCCGTGACGGGCAGCTGGTCCAGGATCACGAACCGGCTGGGCACCATGTAGTCGGGCAGCCGTTCGCGCAGGGCGTCGGCGAGTTCCTCGGCCGTCGGCGGCTCGCTCGCCCCTCGCGGGGACAGGTGCGCGACCAGCCGGGGCCGCCCGTCCGGGCCCCGCACCGACGACACGACGCACTGGCGGACCGCCGGATGGCGGGCGAGCACCGCCTCCACCTCGCCCAGTTCGATCCGGTGCCCGCGGATCTTCACCTGCCGGTCGACCCGGCCGAGGAACTCGATGGTGCCGTCGGCGGTCCACCGCCCGAGGTCACCGGTGCGGTACAGCCGGCGGCCCAGCACCGGGTGGACGGCGAATCGTTCCGCCGTCTGCGCGGGATCGCCGGTGTAGCCGCGGGCCAGTCCGTCGCCGCCGATGAACAGCTCGCCCGCCTCGCCGACCGGGCACGGTGCGCCGTTCTCGTCGAGGACGAAGAAGCTCTGGGCGCGCAGCGCACGGCCGTAGGGGATGCTGCGCCAGCCGGGGTCGGTGTGCTCCACCGGGTGGGTGATGGACCAGATGGACGCCTCGGTGGCGCCGCCGAGGCTCATCACCTTCGCCTGCGGGGCGAGCCGGCGCAGCCGGTCGGGCAGGGTCAGGGGGATCCAGTCGCCGGAGAGCATCACCAGACGCAGGGTGCGCAGGGCCGTGGCGGCCTCCTCCGGTTCCATCTCCGCGTACTCGACGAGCATTTCGAGCAGGGCGGGGGCGGTGTTCCACACGGTGACGCCGTGCCGGCCGGCCAGTTCCAGCCAGTGCTGCGGGTCGCGCTGCCGGGCGGGCTCGGGCAGGACGAGGCAGCCGCCGGCGCCGAGGACGCCGTAGATGTCGAACACGGACAGGTCGAAACTGAGCGCGGACAGCGCCAGTACGCGGTCCTCGGGGCCGATGGCGAACCGGTCGACGATGTCGTCGATGGTGGTGCGCGCGGCCCGGTGCTGGATCTCGACGCCCTTGGGGCTGCCGGTGGAGCCGGAGGTGAAGATGGTGTAGGCGAGGTCGTCGGGGCGCGGGACCGCGAGCGGGGCGACGGGTTCGGCGGGTGCCGCGGCGGCGCGGGCGGGGCGGCCGGCGGCGGTCAGACGGTGCACGGTGACCGTGTCCGGCCACTCGATGCGCACACCCCGCCCGGTGAGGGCGTGCCGGACCCCGGCGCGTTCGCAGACGGCGGCGATCCGGGCGGCCGGCCAGGTGGGTTCCACCGGGAGGTAGCCGGCTCCGCCGAGGCTGACGCCGAGTACGGCGGTGATCTGGGCGGTGCCCTTCTCGCAGGCGACGGCGACCATGTCGCCGGGGCCGACGCCGTGCGCGGCGAGCAGGCTCGCGGTGGCGGCGGCGTTGTCCGCGAGGCGGGCGTGGCTGACCGTGGCGGTGGCGGTGCGCAGTGCGGGCCGTCGCGGATGCCGGCGGGCCGCGTCGGCGGCCGGGTCGTGCAGCAGCGGGCCGGCGGTGGGGAAGGGGACGGCGTCGAGGGGTTCCTCGGGGTGGAAGGAGGGGTCCCAGCCCAGGGTGGTGTCCCGCCAGGCGTCGGCGTCGGTCAGGGTGCGCAACAGGCGGACGTGGGCGTCGAGGAGGGCCTGGATCCAGCCGTCGGGGAAGGCGCCCTCGACGGCGTCCCAGGCCAACCGGAGCCGTCCGTCCTCGTCCCACACGATGTGGTCGAGCAGGACCTGCGGGGTCTGGGAGATGCCGTGGACCTCCCGGCCGATCCAGGCGGCCGGGGCCTCGCCGTCGCCCGCGAGGCCCACGCCGCTGGTGAAGACCACGGGATGGCTGGGGGCGCCCACGGTCGGCGGGGTGTGCGTCCGCAGTTCCCTGAGCACCTCGACGCCGGACACGGAGCGGTGGTCCAGGTCCTCCCAGAAGCGGTGGTTGACGGCGGTGGCGTAGTCGGCGAAGCCCTTCCAGCCGGCGGGGTCGAAGGGGGGTGTGCCGACCAGGGCGGTGGTGGTGAAGTCGCCGACCACGCCCTCGGCACCGCCCTCGTCCTCCGGGCGGTCGAACAGGGTGGTGTTGAGGCAGAGTCGCTCCCCGGCGCCCCACCGGCCGAGGACGACGGCGAACGCGGCGAGCAGGGCGGCGGTCGGGGTGACCGCGTGTTCGGCGCACCGGGCGCGCAGTGCGGCCCAGGTTTCGGCGTCGAGTTCGGCGGCGGAGCGGACGAAGCGGGGCGGGGTGGTGTCGGCGGGGTCGCGCAGCAGGGGCAGGCGCGGGGCCGGCGGGAGGCCGGGGGCGCGTTCGGCCCAGTAGGCGCGGTCGCGGGCGCGCCGGGCCGCCCACTCCGGGTCGGTGGCGCGGGCGCGCTGGAGGTCGGCGAAGCGGGCCCGCGGCTCGGGCAGGCGGTGGGCGGGGTCGTCGACGAGACGGCCCCACTGGCGCATCAGCAGCATCCAGCCGGCGAGGTCGGTCAGCAGCACGTCGACGCCGACGTGCAGGCGGGTCCGGCCGTCGGGCAGCAGGGTGGCGTGGAGGTCGAACAGCGGCCAGGAGCCGGTGGGGCGGTTCTGATGGGACCGCTCCTGCCGCTGCGCCGACAACGTTTCCCGCACCCGGTCCGCACTCTCGTGGCGCACGTCGGTGACGCCGATGCGGTAGGGGCCGGGGGCTTCGAGGATGTGCTGGCGGCCGCGGTCGTCCACCGTCATGCGCAGCATCGGGTGGTGGGCGACCAGCCGGTTCCAGGCGGTCTCCAGGCGGGCCACGTCCACGAGCGGGTCCGTGTCGCCGGGCGTGCGGTCGTACTCGTAGTAGTAGAAGGTGGCCACGCCGCCCAGCGGCAGGCCCTCGGCCCGTCCGGCGAGGTAGGAGGCCTGAATGGGCGTCAGCGGGAAGCCGTCCGCGTCGTGTTCCCGCCCTTCCGGGGTCTCGGGGCCGGGTGCGCCGGCGGGCGGGGCGTCCTGCGGGGCCCGGCCGGCGAGCACCCGGTCCGCCACCGCGCGGACCGTGGCGGAGTCGCCCAGGAAGGCGGTCAACGGCAGGTCCTGGCCGGTGCGTTCGCGGATCCTGCGCCGCAGCCGTACCGCGGTGAACGACTCCAGCCCCAGGGCCGCGAGGGGAGTCGTCGGCGCGACGTCCCCGGGTGAGGTGCCGAGGACCTCGGCTGTGCAGTCGATGACGCGGGCGAGGATGTCGTCGCTCGGCACGGGCTGGTTCATCCGGTCTCCGTTGCAGCGCAGGCAGGAAGGCACTCCCCCGGCCGTTCGCCGGGGGAGCAGGACACCAGTGAACCTAGATGAAAATGATTATCAGATCAACCAATGTGTGATGACGTTGTGTCCGCGCGCTCCAGAACACACAGCCCCAGCGCCGGATCACCCGCCCGGCGCAGGGCCAGCCCCGCCTCGGCGGCCTCGGCGGCCAGCGCCTCCTCCGTGGCGACCCACCAGCGGTACTCGACCGACGCCCGGCCCAGCGACCGGCCCCGGCGCAGCACGCCGTACTCCATGCGCCAGGTGATCTCGTCCGCGCCCGTGGGGCGCGCGCTCGCCCAGCCCTCGTACTCCATCTCGCCGATGACGGCCCCGGCCATCCGCACCCGCTCCACCTCGACGGGCGCGAACGGCGGAGTGATGTTGAACACCAGGGCGCCGCCCGGGGCGAGTTGGTGGGCGGCGCGGCCCCACAGCGCGCGCCGCTGCCCGGGCGGCAGGTGGCCGACCATGTTCAGGGCCACCACCGCGCGCACCCCGTCGGGCCATTCGGCGCCGGCGCAGTCGTCGGGAACCACCGTGACCCGCCTGCGCAGTTCCGCGTCCTCATGCACCCGGGCGAGCAGGACGGCGCGCATCGCGGCCGAGGGCTCGACGGCCAGTACCGGCGCCCCCGGCAGCGCGTCGCGGATCACGCGCACGCCCCGGCCCGATCCCGCCCCGAGGTCCACCACGGTGCCGGTGGTGGCCCGCACCCGGGCCAGGACGTCCGCCAGGGCCGGGCCCAGCGCGTCCCACGCCTCGGCGATCAGGATGTCGAGGTACTCCGCGGACCGTTCGTAGGGGTCGCTCATCACCGCTCCAGACGCTCGATGCCTCACAGTTCGTCGGGCGGGCGCACGAGCGGACCGCCGACGCCCCGTACAGTAATCGCAAATGAATTTCATTACGACAAGCAGCGGGTGAACGGGCGCCGTTGACGGTGCGTGGGGGCGGACAGCACCGCGCCCGCCGGGTCGCACACGGCGGGCGCGGGCGGCTGGGGCGCCGGTGGGGTCAGTGGTCGTCCCAGTGGTCCTCGTGGGCGGCGTGCCGGTGGCCGTCGTGGACGTAGTCGACGTGGTCCCCGTGCGGGACGGCGACGTGCCCGCAGCCCTCCTGGTGGCGGTGGCCGTGGCCCTCGTGCGGCGCGTGACGTTCGGTGGTGCACTCGTCCACGTGACCGTCGTGGGAGCGGTGGATGTGGCCGTCGTGCACGTAGTCGACGTGGTCCCCGTGCGGGACGGCGACGTGCCCGCAGCCCTCGTGGTGCTGGTGGTCGTGGCCCTCGTGGGTGCGGTGCTCGGTGGCGGACGTCATGACGTACTCCCGGTGCCGTTCGGACGGGCGGCCGCCCGTCGACGGCCACTGCCGCGTTACCGGTTCACCGTAGAACGGCGCCCGTCCCCCCGCACGCGGAGCGGGGCCCGCGCGGAGCGGGGCCGCGGGCGGGTGGCAAGCTGCCGGAGTGACCACGCATGAGAGAGTGCACGCGCCCGTCATCACGCAGATCAGCCGGCCCGAGGACGTCACCGCCGCCCTCGGACGGGAGCTGACCGACTGCTGGGCGGGCGTCATCAACGCCGGCGGGGCGGTCGTCCCGATGGACTGCCCGCTGCCCCCGGTGAGTCCGTCGACGCTCGGACCGGCGATGGACCGGATCGCCGGACAGCTCTCCCCGCAGCGGCTCAGGCTGCTGATGGCGACCGTGGACGGCACCCTCGCCGGCTGGATGCTGCTGCGCCGTGAGCAGCACCCGCTCGTGGCGCACTGCGGGGTGGTGAACCATGTGCAGACCCGGGTCGGCTTCCGGGGCCGGGGCGTCGGCGTCGCGCTGATGCGGCACGCCGCGCGGATCGCGCGCGAGGAGATGGGCCTGGAGCGGCTGCAACTGACCGCGCGGGACGGTCTGGGCCTGGACGCCTTCTACCGCAAGGCCGGCTGGACCGAGGTGGGCCGGTGGCCGGGCGCGCTGCGGGTGGCACCCGGGGACGACCGGGACGAGATCCTCATGAGCCTGGAGCTGTGACGGCGCCGGCCGTCCGCGCGTTCACGCGCCGCCGTCCCCCTTGACCGCCACCAGCACGGCGCTGTCGCCGAACTGCCAGACGGAGGTGACGTGCCGGAAGCCCGCCTGCCGCAGCAGCGCGGCATGGCGGCCCGCCGTCAGCTCCTCGTCGCCCCCGCCGCCCCCGAGGGCGGCCAGGCGCTGCTCGCGCTCCACGAACAGGTCGGCCAGCTCCGGGTCCCGGGCGGCCGCGGCCCACCACGACCCCCAGTCCTCGTGGACGTGGCCGCCCGTCCGCTCGGCGCGGCGGCGGCCGACGTGCGCGGTGAGGTCCGCGCACGGGGCCTCGTCGGGCGGGAAGTGGTCGCCGTTGACGAGGACACCGCCGGGACGCAGCAGGGCCGCGAGCCGCCGGTAGGTGTCCAGGAGCACCGGCTCCGGGAGGTAGTGCAGGGCCGTCGTGGAGACGGCGGCGTCCAGCGGGCGTCGCAGCCCGAGGGCGTCCGTCCAGCCCTCCTCGCCGATCACCGCGTCGACGTAGCGTGCGCTGTCGGAGTGGTGGGTGCGGCCCAGCTCCAGCAGCAGCGGGTCCATGTCGACGGCGACGATCTCCGCGTCCGGCAGCCGGTCGGCGAGCCGGGCGGACAGGGAGCCGGGGCCGCAGCCGAGGTCGAGCAGGAGCGGCCGGGCACGGCCGGCGGTGGCGTGCTCGACGACGTCCGTGATCACCGTGAACCGCTCCTCGCGGTCCACCGCGTACCGCTGCTGCTGAAGCTCCCAGCGCTCCACCCACGCTTTGGCCGTCTCCATGCTCACGCCCATCGCTCGCGCACCTCCACCGTCTGCCGTGCTCGTGTTTCCCGGTCACCTCCGAATCTACAGGTGGAAACGGTTATCAGTTGCCTCTCAGTTCAGTGACTCGAGTACGCTCAGCAACCGGTCGACCTCCTCCACGGTGTTGTACACATGGAGACTGACCCGCACCGAACCGTCCTTCTCCCCCACTCCGGCCTGGCACATGGTGTCGGCGCGCACCATGAAACCGTGGCTGTAGAGGATGAACCCCAGGTCGTCGGAGGGGATGTCGCGGTGCCGGAACGTGACGATGCCGTGCCGACGCTGGGCCGCCGGCAGCGCGGAGCCGGCGGCCAGACTGACCTGGCAGCCGAGGATCTCGTAGGCGTCGAGGTGGCGCAGCCGGTCGGTCAGCCGGCCGGCGAGGCCGGTGGTCCAGCGCGCGATCCGGTGCGGTCCGGCCGCGTCCAGCCAGTCCAGTGCGGCCCGCAGCGACACGATGCCCGCCGTGTTGGGTGTCCCCTGCCAGCCGCCCGGACGGAACACCGGACCGCGCGCGTTGCGCGCCCACACCGCCCCGGTCCCGGGCAGCGCCATCGCCTTGTGCCCGGAGAACACCACGAAGTCGACGTCCAGCTCGCTGACGTCGACGGGCAGATGGCCGACGCTCTGGGCGGCGTCCAGGCAGATCGGCACGTCCGGGCCGACCGCCTCGCGGATCCGGTGCACGTTCATGTCGCCGCCGTACACGTGGTGGACGTGCGTGGCGGCCACGAAGCGGGTGCGCGGGCCGACCACCCCGTCCAGGGCGCGGTGGTCGTAGTCGCCGGAGCCCTCCTGGTACGGCAGTGCCCGCACGCGGATGTCGACGCCGCGCTCGGCCAGCAGCAGCCGCGCCTCGAGCCAGGGGTCGAGGTTGGCCCGGTGGTCGGCGTGCGGCACCAGGATCTCGTCGCCGTCGGTGAGGTGGGGGACGAGCCAGTCGCGGGCGACGCTGCGCAGGCCCTCGGTGGTGCCGCTGGTGAAGTGGACGCCGGAGCGGTCCGGTCCGGGGTCGTGCAGGAAGTCCTTGACCCGCTGCCGGGTCGTGTCCACCAGTTCCGTGGTGCGGTTGGCCCAGGGGTAGGTGCCCCGGCCCGCGTTCGCGTTCGACGTGGTGAGGTAGGTCTGTACGGCGTCCAGCACGGCGCGCGGCTTCTGCGAGGTCGCCGCGCTGTCCAGGTACGCCGACTCCGGGTGCGCCGTGACGATCGGGAACTGCTCCCGCAACTCCCGCTGCCACAGCGCGTCTTCATCGTGCTCCGCCCCGGGGAGCCGGCCGGCCGCGCTCATTCGCGCACCAGCGGCGCGCCCGCGTCCCGCCAGGCGACGATGCCGCCGGCCAGGCTGCGCACGTCGGGATGTCCCCTGCGGGTCAGCAGCGCGGCGTAGCGCAGGGACTTCTCGCCGACGGGACAGGCCAGCAGGACCGGGGTGCGCTTGCTGAACGGGAGGCCGCCGCGGACCAGTTCGTCGAACACCTCGTCGACGATGTTGACCGAGCCCTCGATGTGCAGGGCCCCGTAGGCGTGCGGGCTGCGCAGATCGACGACGAGCGGGCGGGGATCGCCCTCCGCGGTCCAGCGGCGGGCGTCGGCGACGGTGATGACCCGGGCCTCCGCCTGCGCCTCGGCGTCGGTGAGGGACGCCGCCGTGTGCCCCCGCTTCGCCTGGCCCAGCAGCTCGGGGCGGCGCCTGCGCACGTAGCTGAGGTAGCTCTCGGCCCGGTCGCACACGATGAACACGGCCGTGCGGCGCTCCCCCGTGCCGTCCAGTTCGGCGTCCGCGTCCCGCAGATGGCGTACCGCGCCCTGGTAGGCGGCGCCTCCGGTCGGTCCGGACAGCAGTCCGCAGCGGCGGATCAGGGTGACCATCCCGTCGATGGCCTCCCCGGAGGTCACCGACTCGATGGTGTCGTACGTCCCCGGGTCGAACAGGCCGACCTGGTGGACCTCGTCGATGGTGCGGATGCCGGGGATGAAGTCGGACTTGTGGGCGACCAGGCCGAGGACCCGGACGGCCGGGTCGTGTTCGCGCAGGACGCGCGCGACTCCGGTGGACGAACCGGCCGTGCCCACACAGGCGATGAACCAGTCCGGCACCCGGCCGTCCAGGTCCTTCACTATCTCGGGCCCGGTGCCCGCCGCGTGCGCCTCGGTGTTGCGCGGGTTGAAGTACTGGTCGGTGTGCAGGTAGGTGCTGTCCGGGTCGGAGAGCGCCTGGTGGAAGTGGGTCAGCGGATCGTCCGTGTCGGTCGGGTCCAGGCACTCGCTGCGCCCGGGCAGTTCCTCGATCTCGGCGCCGAGGAGCAGCAGCAGCTCCTTGATCTCCGGGACCCGCATCCGGTTGGTGACGCTCTTGAACTTCAGTCCGTGCATGCCGGCCAGCAGCGCCAGCGCCTTGGCGGTGTTGCCGCTGGAGAGCTCGACGACCGTCCCTTCGCCGTCGGCGCCCTCCAGATGGGGCCGGGCCATGTGCCAGGCGGGCCGGTCCTTGACCGACCCGAACGGGTTGAGCATCTCCAGCTTCGCGTACAGGTCGATGTTGCGCAGGCCGTGCACGGCCGGGTCGATGCGCACCAGCGGTGTGTTGCCGATGGCCTCGGTGATGCTGTCGTACCTCATGCGGTCGTTCCCCCCGGGGAAGTGAGCGGCCAGTAGTCCTCGTCCAGGCACCAGCGCCAGGAGTCGCCCTCCGGCTCCACCGCGACGGTCCGCGCGAGCGGCTGCCGTTGCGCGCGGTGGGCGTGGAAGTCCATCGCGTAGCCGGCGGTGTTGGTGAAGGCGAGCAGATCGCCCGCGCGGGGCAGCCTGGGGAGGTGGACGAGGCGCCGGGTGATCAGGTCGGCCTCCAGGCACAGGTTGCCGGCGAGGAAGACCCCGACCGGCTCCTCCTCGCCGTCGGCCGGCCCGCCGCGCGGCAGCAGCACCGGGTCCATGAGGACACCGTGCTCCTCCAGGCTCATGTCCCCCGCGTTCATGCCGAGGCGCACCAGGTACCGGTCCGGTTCCTCGCCCGCCGGCCGTACGTCGAGGACCCGCGCCAGCGACAGTCCGCACTGGTCGACCAGGGAACGGCCGGGCTCGATGTACAGGTCGTGTAGGTGTTCCAGGAGGAGGGTGGCCGACGGGCGGCCCAGGACCGGGGCGGGCATCGAGAGCAGTTCGTCCAGGTAGCCGGGGCCGGCGGTGGGGCGGTGCGCGGGGTACAGGGCGGCGTTCCCGCGGACCGTCCCGCCCTCGTTGCGCAGCCCGTAGCCGTGGCCGCGCCAGGTGAGGGGCGGACGGACGCCGAGCACCGCCTCGCTCAGCGCGGTGGTCCAGCGTTCCCACTCCTCGGCGTCGGCGAGGTACCCGACGCCGAATCCGCCGCCGATGTCGAGGGCGCGGGGCGCGAGTCCCCGCGCCCGGCACTCGTCCATGAACAGCACGCACTGTTCCAGGGCGCGCGCCTTCTCCTCCACGCCGGTGGTGTCCAGGTGGTAGGCGACGCCCGTCAACTCCACCACGTCCCGGTGCCGTTCGAGCGCGGACAGCAGTGCCTCCGCCTCGCGCACGGGGGTGCCGAAGCGGCTGCGCCGCGCGAGCAGGCGGGTGCCCGTGCCTCCCTGGACGGCGGCCGACTCGAATCCGGACAGGCGCACCAGTACGTCGACCCGGGCGAGGCCGTGCCCGCGCACCAGGCCGGCCAGCTGTTCCAGCTCGCCGGGCGAGTCGAGGTTCACCGTCGCGCCCACGCGCGCAGCCAGCCACAGGAACTCGGCGTCCTTGGGGCCGGTCGCCATGATCCGGTCCCCGGTGAAGCCGCAGCCCAGGGCGTGCCGCAGCTCCTCCAGGGAGGCGACGTCGATGCCGACGGCGGCGACGTCCTCGGCCGCCAGCCGCCGCACCAGGGAGCTGGACCGGTTCGCCTTGTGCGCGTAGTACACCCGCCCCGCCAGGTGGTGGCGGCGCTGGACGGCGCGGAAGCGTGCTGCGTTCTCGGCGACGACCTCCGGGATCAGTACGTTCAGTGGCGACCCCAGTGCGTCGACCAACGAGTGCAGAAACGTTTGGGCCCTCAGCAGCGAGGCGAGCGGTGGCTCCACCCGTGGCCTCAGATACAAGGGCACGTCCACGTGCTACCCCTCCCGTGTCGTCCGACCGCCGCTGCGACGATCGTTCGGGGGTAGTCGTTTCCATCTACACCCGTCGCTAAGCCTCACCAGGGCGGTTGCGGTGGGCAGTTCGGCGCACGGGAGGGGTCACGGCCCGGAAGGGGCGGTGGCGAGCACGCGGTTGAGCGCGCTGCCGGGGCGGCCGGTGAGGTCGTCCCAGGTGCCCTCCTCGGTGATGCGGCCGTCCTCGAGGACGGCGATCCGGTCGGCCCGGCGGATGGTGGCGCGGCGGTGCGCGATGACGAGGGTGGTGCGCCCCGGCGCGTCCAGGGCGGCGGCGAGCCGGGCGTCGCCCGCGTTGTCCAGGTGGGCCGTGGACTCGTCGAGCACGAGCACCCGCGGCCGGGCCAGGAGGGCGCGGGCGAGGGCGATGCGGGCGCGTTGACCGCCGGAGAGGGTGGCACCGCGCTCGCCGACCGGTGTGTCCATCGGGGCGATCAGGTCGACGCCGCACAGCCGGGCCGTCTCGGCGAGCAGGGCGTCGTCCGCGTCGGGGGCGGCGAGCCGCAGGTTCTCGGCGAGGGTGCCGTGGAAGAGGGGGGTGTCCTGGCCGACCAGCGCGAGGGCGCCCCGGAGTTCGGCGTCGTCCACCTCCCGCAGGTCGACGGGGTCGCCGTCGGCGGGGATCAGCTCGACCGCTCCCCCGGTCGGGTCCCAGAAGCGGGCGAGCAGGTGGGCGCAGGTCGACTTGCCGGCCCCCGACGCGCCGACCAGGGCGAGGGTCCGCCCCGCGGGGACGGTCAGCTCGACCCCGTCCAGTACGGGCCCGCTGCCGTAGTCGAAGCGCACCCCGCGCAACCGGACACCCAGCGGGCCGGGGGGCAGGGCGCGGGGTGCGGCGGGCGGTGGGGCGAGGGCGGGGGCCTTGACGGCCGCGTCGACCCTGGCGGCGGCCGCGCGCAGGGACACGGCCTGGCTCAGCGACCTGGCCGACTCGGCGACCGGGCCCAGGACCGACAGGGCCAGCGCCATCGCCGCCGGAGCCCACGCGCCGTGCAGGCGTCCGGCGGTCAGGGACTGCGCCGCCGCGGCCACCACGCCGAGCACGGCGGCCACGATCAGCAGGTCGCGGACCGCGGAGGCGACCGCCTCCCAGGTGGCCTCGGCCCGTTGTGCCGCGCCCACCTGCCGACCCCGCTCGGCCAGCCGCCGGCGCCGTTCGGCCAGGGCGCCGAAGGCGAGCAGCTCGCGCAGCCCGTCGACGGTCTCCACGGTGTCCGCCGACAGTCCCGCGGTGGCCGTCCGGGTGCGGCTGCCGCGCACCGCGCGGGGGCGGGCGTCGGCGAAGGGGGCCGCGGCGAGCAGCGCCGCGACCGGCAGTACGGCCGCCAGCAGCCACGGTTCCACCGTGGCCAGGACCACCGACCCGGCGGTGAACACCGTTCCCGCCGCGAGCAGTTGGGCGGTGGTGTGGGCGTAGAAGAACTCCAGCGCCTCCACGTCGGCCATGGCGGTGGCGGCGAGGTCGCCGCTGCGCCGGCCGGCGACCCGGGCGGGCGCGCTGCGGGCGAGGCCGTCGAAGACCCGGACCCGCAGCGCGGCCAGGACGCGGTAGGCCAGGTCGTGCGAGAGGTCCATCTCGCGCCAGGTCATCAGGGCGCGCACCACGACGAGGGCGACGAGCGCGGTGACGGTGGCGGCGGAGGGGGCGCGGTCCTCGATGACGGCGGTGCCCACGGTGTGCGCGGCGAGCGTCACCAGCGCGACGAGGGACCCCTGTTCGAGGAGTGCGGCGGCGCAGGTGCGGGCCGTCATGGCGCGGTGCCCGGCGAGTGCGGGCAGCAGGGCGCGCAGGGAGCCCCGCGCGGGCAGGCCGGCCTCGGGGCCGGTGGTGTCGGCGGTGCCGGTCATGCGGCGAGTCCTCCCGGGTGGGTGTGGCCGGCCTCGACGAGCCGCGCGTAGACGCCTCCGGCCTCGACCAGTGCGGCGTGGTCGCCGACGGCGTCGACCCGTCCGGCGTCGAGGACGACGATGCGGTCGGCGTGCCGGACGGCGGCGAGCCGGTGGGCGACGACCAGGACGGTCCGGCCGCCGGCGGCCTTGAGCAGTTCGCGGACGATCCCGGCCTCGCGGCGTTCGTCGACCGCGCTGGTCGCCTCGTCGAGGACGAGCACGGGCGTGTCCGCGAGCAGGGCCCGCGCGAGGGCGAGCCGCTGGCGCTGCCCGCCGGAGAGGGTGGCGCCGCGCTCGCCGACCACGGTGGCGTAGCCGTCGGGCAGGGCGGCGATCTCGTCGTGGATGCCGGCGGTGCGCGCCGCGCGGACCAGTTCGTCGTCCGTCGCGTCCGGGCGGGCCAGGCGCAGGTTGTCGGCGACGGTGGCGTGGAAGAGGTACGTCTCCTGCGACACGACGGCGATGCCCTGCCGCAGCGAGTCGAGGGCGTACGCGGTCGTGGGGCGGCCGTCGAGGGTGATGCCGCCCTCCCGCGGGTCGTGGTGGCGCAGCAGCAGGGCGAGCAGCGTGGACTTGCCCGCGCCGGACGGGCCGACGATCGCGGTGGTGCGTCCCGCCTCGGCGGTGAAGGTGACGCCGTGCAGTGCGGGCGTCCCCGCCCCGTCGTAGGTGAACGCCACGTCCTGGAACCGTACTTCGGGCGGTCCCGCCCAGTGTGCCGGAGCGGTGGCGGTGTCCGGGACGGCGGGCTCGGCGGTGCGCAGCGCGGCGATCCCGTCCGCGGCCGACACCCCCAGGTATCCGGCGTGCCACTCGCGGGCCAGGTCGCGGACCGGGCGGAAGCACTCGGAGGCCAGCAGCAGCACCAGGTAGGTGCCGGTCGCGGTGGTCGATCCGGTGACGGCCGACCAGCACGCGAGGAGCGCGGCGGCCGCGGTGCCGCCCTGGATGGCCAGGTCGGTGATGCCGGTGTCGACCAGGGACACCCGCAGTTTGGCGACGGTCGCCCGGTGCAGCGCCGCCGAGCGCCGCTCCAGGCGCTCCCGGGTGCGGCCGACGGCGCCGGCGGCGCGCAGGGCGGGCATGCCCTGGAGCGCCTCCAGGTAGTCGGCGCCCAGTCCCTCGTAGGTGTCCCAGTGTTCCTTGCCGCGTTCGGCCAGGAGCCGGTCCCAGGCGCGCGGCCCGGCGAGGGCCAGCAGCAGGGCCGGGACCAGGCCGAGCAGGGCGGCCGGTTCCACCGCGGCCAGTGCGGCCAGCACCAGGGGCGGCACGGTCAGGGTGATCAGGAGCTGGGGCAGGTAGCGGGAGACGTAGGCGTCGACGCCCTCCACACCGTCGACGAGGGTGGTGCGTACGGCTCCGGCGCGGGCGGTGGTCAGGTGGGCGGGGCCCAGCCGGCCGAGGCGGGCGACGAGTTCGTCCCGCAGGGCGACCCTGACCCGGGCTCCGGCGCGGGTGGCGGTGCGCCGCTGCCAGGTGGTGAGCGCGGCGCGGGCGGCGACGACGGCGAGCACGGCGGCGAGCAGCCACGGCAGCCCGCCGGTGTCGCCGCGGGCCAGACGGGCGAGGGCGACGGCCAGCAGCACGGCCTGCACGAGGTGGGTGAGGGTGCCGGCCCCTTGCAGGAGGGTGGCCGTGAGCAGGGGGCGCCGGGCGTGCCGGGCGGCGCGGCGCAGTTCGGGGTGGACGATCACGTGGTGTTCTCCTCGTCGGCGTGGCGGGTGCCGAGGGCCAGTCCGTGGACGATCCAGTCCCGGCCCGGTGGGGCGCCGAGCGCGGCGCCGAGGTCCGCCTGCTGCCAGGAGCCGACGGGCCGGGCGGCGAGTCCGTGGCGGCGGGCGGTGAGGTGGGCCAGGTGGACGGCGAAGCCGGCCCGCAGGTGGGTACGGCGGATGAGCGGCGCGCCGGCGTCCGCCGGGCAGCCGTGGGCGAGCAGGACGGCGCCCGCGTCCGCGATCCACGCCTGGCCGGCGGCCCACGCCGCGAGCGTCGGGCGGGCCTCGCCGGACGCCCGCCGCCGCGGTGACGTCCCGTCACCGGCCGGCTCGACCAGCCCCGGCCGCGCTCCCCCGACGGCGGCACACCAGCCCACCTCCCCGGCCCCCGCCCACGCGGCCACGGCGAGCACCGCCGACAACGCCCGCGGCGAGGGGGTCCCGGTCAGCGGCGGGGGGTCACTGCGACGGGCCAGCAGCTCGGGGGGCGTGGGGGGTGGGAAGAACGGGAGAGGGCCCGCGAGCGAGGGCGGTCGTACGGACACGGAGGGGCCGGGGGGCGGGGGCGGCCCGGCGGACCCGGGAGGGTTGACGGGCGAGGGCCGTCCGGCGGACCCGGGAGGACCGGGGAGCGAAGGCCGTCCAGCAGACGCGGACGAACCGACCGGCGAAGGCCGCCCGGCGGACCCGGGAGGACCGGGGAGCGAGGGCCGCCCGGCGGACGCGGACGAACCGACCGGCGAAGGCCGCCCGGCGGACCCGGGAGGACCGGGGAGCGAAGGCCGCCCGGCGGACGCGGACGAACCGACCGGCGAAGGCCGCCCGGCGGACCCGGGAGGACCGGGGAGCGAAGGCCGTCCAGCAGACGCGGACGAACCGACCGGCGAAGGCCGCCCGGCGGACCCGGGAGGACCGGGGAGCGAAGGCCGCCCGGCGGACGCGGACGAACCGACCGGCGAAGGCAACCCGCCGGGCGGAGAAGCGCCGACCGGCGAGCGCGGTCCGTCAGGCGCGGCAGGACCGACGGTCAAGGGCGGTGCAGCGGACGCGAGATGCCCGCTCGGCGGAGGAATGTGCACCGCGGCGAGCGGGCCGTCGGTGCGGCCGTCCAGCCGGGGCTCGGCGGCGGTCGCGCCCAGGGCGTGGGCCGCGAGGTACAGGGCCCCGGCGGCGTGTCCGGTGTCCAGGAGCAGCAGCGGCCAGGCCCGGTGGCCGTAGTGGGAGACCGTGCGGCGCGCGGTGACGGAAAGTTCGGCGGTCACGCCCGGCGGCGTGCCGTCGGGTTGCCGGCCGAGGCGGTGGACGCGGTGGCGCAGCGGGTCGTAGCCGTAGCGGCCGGGCGGCAGCGGGCAGCCGGCGCCCACGACGAGTTCGGTGTCGACCGGGTGGAGCGCGCCCGCGGACGAGGCGGGCCGCAGGCGGCCGGAATCGTCCGAGGCCGCCAGGGAGAGGCGCAGCAGCGCGCCCAGGTCGAGCTGCCCCGGGCCGGCCTGCGGGACCGGGAGCGGCGGCCCCGGCCAGGCCCGGACGGCGGGCCCGGCGGGTGTGTCGGGGCCCGGCCGCTCGGCGGAGCGGGCGCGGGCGAGTGCGGCGACGAGGTCCACCGGACGGTCGTCGCGGATGTGTTCCACGGGAGCGGGCCTCACATGTGGGGCGGGGGTGCGAGGGTGAAGTCCTCCGGTGCGCTCGGCGCGCTCGTGCGCCAGCCCCGTCGCAGGGCGGTCTCGGCGAGCCGCGGGCAGCCGAAGTAGCCGAAGGCGGCCGGGGCGTTGGGGAGGAGCCCGGAGACGAGGACGCGGGCGACGCGCAGCGCCGTCTCGGCCACGTCCTCGGTGGTGAGGTCGAACGTCATGACGCGGTGTCCGCCCTCGCGGAGCGCGCGGTCGAGCCGGTCCCGGCTGCCGGGCTCGACCGCGTCGAGGGGCACCGTGCCGAGCGCGGGCTCGGTGAAGCGCCGCGCCTCGGCGGCCATCCGCTCGTCCAGCCAGACCTGGACGTGCGCGCCGAGGTCACGGACGTGCTCGAACTGCGGGCCGCACACGTCGAGGTAGCGGTGGTCGGGGCGGTGGTCGAGGTAGAGGCCGCGGGCGAGCAGGCCGGCCTCCACGGCCTGGAACACCCAGCCGTCGGAGCCGGTCAGGCCCTGGGTGAAGACCCAGGTGTGGACGGCCTCCAGCACGGCCTTGCGGGCGGCCTCGGCGGGGTCGTACTTGCAGGCGAAGCCGGCGGCGTACAGGCCGAGCCGCCGGTCGTGCACGAGGGCCGCCATGCAGGGCGCGAACTCCGAGGGCATCTCCACCAGATGGACGTCGAGCGCGGAGCCGGCGAGGTCGTCGGCGAGGCCGGGCACGCTGTCCGGGTCGATGCCGCGGGCCGGGCCGTCCAGGTGCCACCACAGTTCCAGCGCGTCGCGTTCGACGGTCTCCAGCAGGCCGCGTTCGACGGCGTCGTCCAGTCCCTGCCCGGTGGCGATGCCCGCGTAGTTGAGGTGGTGGGTGCGGGGCAGTGAACGCAGTTCGCCCTGGCGCCAGTTGAGGTGGGTGAGGGCGACGGGCGCCCACACCGCGGCGGTGCCGCCGTCCGGCAGCCGCTCCTCGCCGCGCGTCCACAGGGCGGGGGTGTCGGGGGTGAGGGGCCGGTACGGGAACTTCTCCCGGGCGTACTGCCAGGGCGCGTAGGCGGGCAGGTCGCCGGGGCCGTACAACCGCAGCCCCTGCTCGGACAGTTGGGCGGCGGTGGCGCGCAGCGGGGCGTCGGGGTGGCCGGGGGGCGGGACGCGGTTGCCGCAGTAGCGTTCGATTCCCTCGGCTATGGCGGCGATGCGCGCCCCTTCGGGGTCGCCGAAGGTGGTGCCGAGGGAGACCCGGTCGGCGGGCCACAGGCCGAGTCTGCGGGCGTCGGATATCTCGGCGGTGAGCGCGGTGTAGCGGGGCGGGGCACCGGCGGGGTGCTCGACGGGCTTGACCTTGCGGACGATGCCGCAGACGGGATCGACCAGGGCTTCCAGCGGCAGCGCCGTCATCGCAGGATCTCCTCGGCGGGCTCGGTGGGGGTGGGACGGGTGGGGAGCACGTGCAGCGTCAGCGCCACGCTCTCGGGGTCGACCTCGCGCGGCGAGGGGAGCAGGCGGTCCGCCGTGACCGGGTCGGCCCCGGTGTGGGGGTTGCGGGCGTGGGCCGGGAAGTGGTGTCCGGCGATCTCCAGGCGGAGCCGGGTGCCCGGCCGCAGCCGGCGCGCGAGCCGGCCGAGCTCCACGGTGAACTCGGCCGCCCGGCCCGCCGGTTGCTCACGCCGGGCGATGCCGACGGCGAGCCGCTCCGCCGTCCCTTCCGGGGCGAGGGCGACGAGCCGTACGGCCCAGTCGGCGGACGGGGTGCCGGCGGTGGCCCGCAGCCGTACCCGTACGGGGCCGAGCGCGTCGAGCGGGCGGGGCAGCGGCGGGGTGGCCAGCAGGCACCGGTCGGGCGGACCCCCGGTGGGGACGGTGAGGTCGTCGGAGCGGACCGGACGGTCGGGGTCGGCGGTGAAGGCGGCGCCGTGCAGCAACCGGACCCGCGGGGTGCGCGGTCGGCCCTCGGTGGCGGCGGGCACCCACAGGTTGCCTCCACCCAGCGCCAGCGCGCCGTGGCGCCCGGGGGCGAGTTCGCCGCCGAGAGCGCGACGGGCCCAGCGCACGTACAGGTCGCCGAGTCCCACCCGGTGGGCGGGTCCGGCGTCGGGCCCTGGCGCGCCGGCCAGACCGTGGCCCCAGGGGCCCAGCAGCAGTCGGGCGGAGGGCCCGCCCCAGGCGCGCCACAGGGCGACGGTGTCCTCGGTGAAGTGGTCGTGGTGGCCACCCACCGCGAGCAGCGGTACGGCGGCGTGCGCCGCCCGCGTCGTGAGGCGGCCGCGGTCGTGGTGCCGCCACAGGCCCGCCCAGGAGGGCAGGTCCCGGCCCAGCCGTCGCGGGAGGGCGGTGAGCGGCAGGTGGGTGAGCAGCCCGGGGTCGGCGGCGAGGGCCTTGTCCAGGGCGCTCTCGTCCGAGTCCGGCCGGTCGCCGTGGGCGGCCCACCAGCCGGCGCGGGTCAGCAGCCGTTCCACGCCGGAGGGTTCGCGGGCCGTCTCGGCGGCGCCCAGTGCCGGAACGGCGGCGATGACGGCGTCGGGCCGGCCGTCGCCGGGCGCTTCGAGGGCCAGCACGACGGCGCAGTGGGCGGCGTAGGAGGCTCCGGCGGCGACCAGCCGTCCGTCGCTCCAGGGCTGCCGCCGGATCCAGCGGGCCGTGGCCGCTCCGTCGGCGGCCTCGTTCCGGTACGGGTGCCACTCCCCCGGTGACGCGAAGCGGCCCCGCACGTCCTGGACGACGGCGGCGAAGCCGCGGCGGGCCCAGCCGCGCGCCTCGGCCCGGTGGCGTGTGCGGTCGTACGGGGTGCGGATCAGGACGGTGGGGAAGGGCCCGTCGCCGTCCGG
This sequence comes from Streptomyces capillispiralis, assembly GCF_007829875.1. Taxonomy (NCBI): domain Bacteria; kingdom Bacillati; phylum Actinomycetota; class Actinomycetes; order Kitasatosporales; family Streptomycetaceae; genus Streptomyces; species Streptomyces capillispiralis. The sequence continues at coordinate 818,029 of NZ_VIWV01000001.1, forward strand.
AAGATGGGTGTCCGTGGCGAGCCCGCCGACCGTCGCGGTGGGCGGTGTCATCCGTTCTTCTTCGGCATCGGGGCGGCGCCGGGCACCGGGGCGGCGCCGGGCACCGGGAGGGCGTGGGGCACCGGGAGGGCGTGGGGCACCGGGAGGGCGTGGGGCATCGGGGCGACATCGGGCACCGGCAGGACGGGATGCTCGGTGACGGTCAGCGTGCGCAGGTCGACGCGGCGCAGCCGGCGCCGGGCGGGGAGGCCGCCGGTGCCGGGGGCGTCGGTGGCCCACCGGTGGAGGTCGTCGGCGAGCAGCGCGGCGAGCAGTGCGGCGGCGGGCCCGGTGAGCCCGGCCGGTGTGCCGGAGGTGCGGGGTCCGCGCCAGTAGGCGGCCAGTTCGCGGTGGGCGGGGGTGGCGGCGAGGCGCCGGGCGCGGACGTGGGCGGAGGTGACGTCCCCGGGAGCGGCGGCCGGCGGCTCCAGGTACGCCTGCCGGCCCTCGCGGTGGCAGCGCAGCCAGGCGACGCCGTGTCCGGGCAGCCGGTCGGCGGCGTCCCACAGTCCGTCGGGGACGGGCCCGTCGAGGCACCACACCACGGCGGCGGGGTCGTCGCGCAGCAGGTCGTCGAGGTGTTCCGGCGGGGCGGCGGGGGTGTGCGGCGCGGCGCCCAGGGCGGTCAGCTGTGCGGCGAGCGGCCGGGTCAGGATTGGGTCGCCGAAGAGCCGTACGGACCGGCGGGCGGCGGGCCACTCGGGGTGCCGCGGCTCCGCCGTCAGGTAGCCGGCCTCCTCGAACGCCCGCAGGACGCGCCGGAGTTCGCTGTCGTCCGGGGCCGGTGCGGTGCCGGAGAGCACGGCGAGCAGGGTGTCCTGGTCGGCGTCCCCCGTTCGGACGCCGAGGAACTCGCCCTCGGCGGTCCGCAGGGCGAGACCCCGCCCGGGCACGGCGACGACCTCGACACCGGGTGCGAGCCTGCTGCGGGACACGGCGATCCTCCTGACGAGTGGGGCGTACGAGGGGTGTGGGCCCGCCCGGAAGGCAACGGGCGGGCCCACGGTCGAGGGGGTGAGCCCTCGCTTACTCCTCGGTGTCCTCGAAGGGGTTCTCGACGAGCGCGTTGGAGTGGGAAGCCGAGTCGTGGGCCAGCTGGCCCGGGTCGGCGATCGGCGCGAAGACCTGCTCGTTGTCCATGAACTCTCCTTTGTCGGAAGGGAGATACGGCGTTCGGGCGAACGCCATGACAGGAACCTTAATGAATCTGATTTTCATATTCTAGATCGGGGAGGGGGTGATCTGGGTAACACACCGGCCAGCCGCCCTCGGGGTCCCGGCCGACCCGGCCCGCCACCCTGAGCACGTCCGCCAGCAGCCCCGGCGTGACGACGTCCCTCGGCGTACCGTCGGCCACCACGCGGCCGTCGCGCAGGGCCACGACGCGTTCGGCGAACCGGGCCGCGTGGGCCAGGTCGTGCAGCACCATCACCACGGTGAGCCCGCGTTCCTCCCGCAGCCGGACCACCGTCCGCAGCACGTCGAGCTGGTGGTGCAGGTCCAGGTAGGTGGTCGGCTCGTCCAGCAGCAGGACGCCGGTGTCCTGGGCCAGCGCCATCGCCAGCCGCACCCGCTGCCGCTCACCGCCGGACAGCGCGTCGACGTCCCGGTCGGCCCACGCCTCCACCCCGACGTCGCGCAGCGCCCGGTGCACGACGGGGTCGTCGCCCTCGCGCAGCATGCCCAGCGGGCCGCGCGCCGCGTACCGCCCCTGGCGCACCAGGTGACGTACCGTCATGCCCGGTACGGCGGGCGCGGATTGGTGCAGCAGCGCCACCCTGCGGGCCGTGGCGCGCCGGGAGAGCCGCGCGACGTCGTCCCCGCCGAGCAGCACCCGCCCCGCGTCCGGCCGCAGCAGTCCGGCGGCCAGCCGCAGCAGGGTCGACTTGCCGCAGCCGTTGAGGCCGATGAGCGCGGTCAGTTCCCCCGGCCGCACGGTCAGGTCGACCCCGCGCAGCACGGGTCGTGCGGGGTAGCCGAAGTGGACCCCCTCGACGTGGATCCCCACGGACTCGGTCATGCTCTGTCCTTAAGTCGACTTCAGAACGAACGGCTCGGCGTGCGGCGCACGACGACCAGCAGCAGGGCGGCACCGAGGCCGGCGGTGAGCGCGCCGACCGGCAGCGTGAGCCGTCCGGAGTCCAGCCCCGCGGCGAGCAGCCGCGAGGACAGCTGCGCCGCCGCGTCCGCCCCGCAGACCACGACCGCGCCCACCAGGGCCGCGCCGGGCAGGCTCTTGCGCAGGTCCGCGCCGAACAGGGCCACGGCCAGGTGCGGGACGAGCAGTCCCACGAAGCCCAGCGCCCCGACGGCGGCCACCGCACCGGCGGTGAGCGCCACCGCGCACAGCAGGGCGAGGGTGCGGGCCCGCCGGGCGGCGAGGCCCGCGGTGAGCGCGATGTCGTCGCCGCAGCGCAGCAGGGTCAGCGGCCCGGCCAGCAGCCAGGCCGCGGCTCCCCAGACCAGTGCCCACGGCCACAGCAGGTGCCAGTGCTCCCACACCCGGCCCTCCGTGGTGCCGACCAGCCACTGGACGACGCTGCCCAGTTCGCCCGGTTCCACGAGCAGCACCATGGCGGTGAGCCCGCCCAGCACCGCCGAGACCAGGACACCCTGGACGGCGGTCTGCGCCGGGTCGCCCCGGCCGCGCCCGGCGAGCAGCCACAGCAGGGCCGCTCCCGCGCATCCGCCGGCGCATGCGGCGAGCACCACGGCCAGCGGCGAGTCCCACCCGGCGAGTCCGAGTGCCGTCGCGGTGACGGCGCCGAGCACCGCGCCCGGGGTCACGCCGGTCACCTCGGGACCCGCGAGGGGGTTGCGCAGCGCGGACTGCAGGACCAGGCCGGCGACGGCGAGGCACGCTCCCGCCCCGAGCGCCACCAGCAGCCTGGGGACCCGCAGGTTGAGCAGGATGTGACGCTCCGTCGCGTCACCGCCGCCGCCCAGGACCTCCCAGACCGTGCCCGGGGACATGCCGCGCCCCGCCACCAGTTCGACCACCGCGCACACGACGGCCAGTGCCGTGAGCGCCCCGAAACGCCGGCTCACCGCGCGTCCTCCGTTCCCGTCGGCCCAGCGGGGGCGGGACGGGCCCCCGCGGGGCCGCCACCCCCGGACTTCTCCGCGTGTGCGTCCCGCGGCGCCCCCGCGCCGGAGGGGACGGCCCGTACGCCCGGCACCGGCGCGGGTACGGCGGTGGACCCCGCCGTGGCGCGCCGGGCCCGGGTGCGGCCGCCGGACCGCATCAGGGCGACCCCGGCGGGCACCCCCAGCAGGGCCGTCCAGGCGCCCACCGGTGTCTCCACGGGCGCCAGCGCCAGCCGGGCCGGCACATCGGCGGCGGTGACGACGACGGCGCCCCACACGGCGGACCAGCACAGCCAACGCACCGCCCCGGCACCGGGGTTGAACCAGCGGGCCAGGTGCGGGGCGAGGAAGCCCACCCAGGCGACGGGCCCGCACACGGCCGTCACCGGGGCGATCAGCACCACGGCGATGGCCAGCGCGGCCAGCCGTGCCCGCTGGGCGCGTACCCCCAGCGCCTCGGCGTCCTCGTCGCCGAGCCGCATCACCGACAGCACCGGGGCGCACACCACCAGGGCGGGGGCCGCGACGAGCAGCCACGGCCACAGGCCGGTCACGTCGTCCCAGGTCCGGGCGGAGAGGGAGCCGAGCAGATAGCGGTAGATCAGCTGGAGGTCGAGCTGGTCGGCCATCACCATCAGCACGAGCAGCGCGGCCTGCAGCGCGGCGGCGACCGCCGCTCCGGTCAGCAGCACGGCGGACGGGCTGCGGCCGAGCCCGGCGGCGAGCAGGGTGAGCCCGCCGCCGAGGACGGCCCCGCCGATGGCCAGCAGGGGCTGCACGGCGGCCGGCAGGGACAGCGCGAGGACCAGCGGCGCGGCCACCCCGAGCGCCGCCCCTGAGGAGACGCCCAGCATCTCCGGGACCGCCAGCGGATTGCGCAGGGCCTCCTGCAGCACGAGTCCGGCGGCGCCCAGGCAGGCGCCGGCGACGAGCGCCAGCACCAGCCGGGGGACGCGCAGTTCGGTGACGACGATGCCGGCGAGCGTGGTGTCCCCCTCCAGCACCGCGCCGACGAGCCGGTGCGGCGGTACGTCGGGGGTGCCGAGGCTCAGGGCGCAGACCGCGGAGACCGCCAGCAGGACGACCGCCAGGAGCGGCTGCGCTCCCGGGGCGCGCAGCGCGGGCCGCCGTGCGCGCACCGCGGCCGGGCCCGGTGGGGGCGCGCTCATCGCAGCGCGGCCGTGGCCTCGTCGAGGACGATGCCCAGCGACCGGGTGCCGCGGCCCTTGGCCCACACCTCCGAGTCCACCTCGTGGACGTCGCCGTTGCGCACGGCCGGGATCTTGCTCCAGAGGGGGTTCTTCGCCAGCTTCTCCGAGAGCTTGCCGTCCGCGTCGCCGAAGCTCATCGTCTCGACGAACAGGACGTCGACGTCGGCGGCGAGGATCTCCTCCAGGCTGTAACTGCCCTCCACGCCACGGGACTTCCAGGGGTAGTCGGTGAACTTCGGGAACAGGCTGGCGGTCGCGTCGCCCTCGGGGGTGGCGACGCCGAAGTTCTCGTCACTGCCGTAGATGATGAGCGCGGTCTTGTCGCTCGGGGTCTTCTCGGCCGCGGCGAGCGTGGTCCGGAAGGTCTTCTCGGCCTTCTCCCCCTCGTCGGTGCGGCCGGTGAGCGCGGCGACGTCGCGCAGGTAGCCCACGCTGTCCTCCCACGTCTCGGGCTGCATGGCCCAGAACGTGGTGGCGTCCTTCAGCGCCGGGGCGAGCTTGCCGTGGGTGTCCCCCAGACCGATCACGAGGTCGGGCTTGTGGGAGAGGATCGCCTCCACCTCCGGCGCGATGAACCCGCCGGGGATGACGTCCACCTCCTTCGCCTTCCGCTCCCCCAGGAAGTCGGGGTGGGCGAGCAGGGCGCTGTTCGTGGCCGTCGGGACGATGCCCAGCTCGGTCAGGATGTCGTCGCAGAGCGCGAACAGGCAGACGATGCGCTCCGGCTGCTTCTTCAGGGAGACCTTGGTGCCGCCCGTGTCGGTCAGCTCCGTGGTGGCCTCGATGGGCTCGACGGTGACCTCGGTCTTCGCGGTGGGCCGGGCCTTGTCGCTCGTGGATCCGTCGTCGGACGACGTACCGCAGCCGGCCAGGAGCGAACCCACGGCCGCCGCGGTGATGCAACCGCGGACGAACCGCGACGGTGAACGCAGCATTGATGCCCTCGCTTTTCTCTTCTCAGGAACCCGGAACGCACCGAAGATACATGATAATCGTTTTCACAAACTGGTTTTCTGGAGGACTGGACCCATGCCCGATGCCGCTTGCGTGCTGCTCGCCTCCGACCACGTAGAGGGATCCGTCCATGTGCTGACCGTCCCAGACGGCACGGTCACCGCCCGTCTCACCGGCCGTCACCTCTCCGAGCACGCCGGGTTCCTGGCGCTGCCCGGCGGGCGGGTGGCCTGTGTCGACGACCGCCGGGGTGAGCTGCTGGTGCTCGATCCCTTCGATGACGCGCTCGTGGAACGCGCGGTCCCGGTCGCCGTACCGGCCGAACACCTCGCCTGCGACCCGTCCGGCCGCCTGCTGGCCGTCACCACCGGCCTGGGCCGCAACACCGAGCCGTGGTCGGACCTGTTGACGGTCGTCGACCTGGCCACGGGAGAGGCGGCCCGGGTGCGCACCCGCGTCGGCGAACCGGGGGTGACGGTGCTCGGCGGTGACGATCCGCTGGTCGTGCTGCGGCACCGGGAGCCCGGCGCGCTCGCCGTCCACCGCTTCGCCGATCTCCTCGCGGCAGCACCCGGCTGTCCCCCGGTCACTCCTCACGCCGTGCTGCCGCTGCCGGACGACGGGCACGGGGACGCGCAGGCTCCCGCCTCGCGGGAGGTGTTCGCGGCCACGGGCGAGGGGGTGCACCGGGCCCGGCGCGACGGCGACGGACTCGTCGCCGGGACGGTGATCCCCTGGGGGTCGTCCGCCCGGGGCTGGTACCTGCGCCTCGACACCCGCCGGCGGGCGCTGTGGAGCACGCTGCGCGGTGGCGCCCCCGACCCGCTGCGATGGCCGGAGTGGACCAACGAGGCGTGGCTCCACGACCTGGTGACGGGCCGCACCCGGCGCACCGGCCTCGGCCCCGGGCTGGTGTTCCGGCTGGCCCTCGCCCGGGACCACACCGCCTTCACCCGCGTCCACCCCGACGGCGACGAACTGGTCCTGCTCGGCACCGACGACACCGTCCGCCGCGTCCCCCTGCCCGCCATGGACGGCGCCCCGCGGCGCGGCGGCACCCCGTGGGAGGGGGTGCAGCGCCGCGCGGTGGCCGCCTCACCGGACTCCGACTGGGTCGCCGTCACCCGTGGCGGCCATGGCGAGGTGCACCTCGTCCACGCCGGAACCGGCGAGGAGGCGGCCCGGCTGCGGCCGGGCACGCCCCTCCACCACGGCGGCCACCTGGCGCTCCGCACCCGCGAGGACGGCGCCGACGGGGATCCGGTGGGCCGGTGACCGGGCCGACGTCCGCCGTGGGCCGGTGAGGGCCGACGTCCGCCATGGGCCGGTGAGCGGGCCGCGACCGCGAAGCCCCCGTCGTGGGCCGGTGAGCGGACCGCCCGGCCGGCTGTGGCCCCCGGTGGGAGGGGGCCGCAGCCGAGCCCGCCCGGGAGGAATGAACCGCGCGGGTCTGTTCACCCGGAACGCATGGTTCGGTCCAACGACGAGGTCGCCGCACTGCTCGCCGAGTACGCGGACCTGATCTCGATCACCGGGGGCGAGGCGTACCGGGCGCGCGTCTACGAGAAGGCCGCCCGTGCCATCGGAGGCCACCACGCCGACGTGGCCACGCTCGACGCCAAGGGGCTGCGGGAGATCCCCGGCGTCGGCACGTCGATCGCCGAGAAGGTCACCGAGTACTTCCGCAGCGGCAGCGTCGCGGCGGTGGAGGAACTGCGCGCCAAGATCCCCGCCGGGGTCCGCCGGCTCACCGCCATCCCCACCCTCGGCCCGAAGAAGGCCCACCTGCTGTACGAGGAGCTGGGCATCTCCTCCGTCGACGAGCTGGTGGAGGCCGTCCACGCCGAGCGGCTGCGCGACCTGAAGGGCTTCGGACCCCGCACGGAGGAGAAGATCCTGCACGGCGTCGAACTCCTGCGGTCGGCCGGTGACCGGGTGCTGCTGGACGTGGCCACGGAGCTCGCCGAGGACCTGGTGGGCCGGCTGTCCGGGGTGACCGGCTGCCTGCACTGCGCGTACGCCGGGTCGCTGCGCCGCGGGCGGGAGACGATCGGGGACATCGACGTCCTCGCCGCGGCCCGGAAGTCGGCACCGCTGATGCGCGCGTTCACCGAGCTGCCGTACGTCACCGAGGTCGTCGCGCACGGGACGACCAAGACCTCGGTCCGCACCGACCGCGGCCTCGCCGTCGACCTGCGGGTCGTCCCACCGGACTCCTGGGGTGCCGCGCTGCAGTACTTCACCGGCTCGAAGGCGCACAACATCCGCACCCGTGAGCTGGCCGTACGCCAGGGGCTCAAGCTCTCCGAGTACGGGCTGTTCGACGCCGAGAGCGGGGAGAGGATCGTCTCGGAGACCGAGGAGGAGGTGTACGCCCGGCTGGGCCTGCCCTGGATCCCGCCGACGCTGCGCGAGGACCGCGGGGAGATCGAGGCGGGGCTGGCCGGCGACCTGCCCGCGCCGGTCCAGGAGTCCGACCTGCGCGGCGACCTGCACACGCACACCGACCTGACCGACGGCCTGGCCCCGCTGGAGAGCATGGTGGCCGCGGCGGCCGAGCGCGGTTACGCCTACTACGCGGTCACCGACCACGCCCCGAACCTGTCCATGCAGCGGATGACCGACGAGCGGATGCTCGCCCAGCGGGAGCAGGTGCGGAAGCTGGACGGCGCGTACGGCAGGCGCGGCGGACGCGGTGCGCTGCGGCTGCTGCACGGCACGGAGCTGAACATCGATCCCGACGGGGAGGTGGACTGGCCGCCGGAGTTCCTGGCCGGCTTCGACCTGTGCGTGGCCTCCGTGCACTCGCACTTCGACCAGGGCCGTGAAGCGCTGACCCGCCGGCTCGTACGGGCCTGCGAGAACCCGTACGTCAACGTCATCGGCCACCCCACCGCCCGCATCATCGGCAGGCGGCCGGCCATCGACGCCGACCTCGACGCGGTCTTCGCGGCGTGCGCCCGGACCGGTACCGCGCTGGAGATCAACTCCCACCCGAACCGGCTGGACCTGCGTGACGAGGACATCCTGCGGGCCAGGCGGCACGGGGTGAGGTTCGCCGTCGACAGCGACGCGCACTCCGTGGTGGACCTGGCCCACATCCGCCACGGCGTGGGGACGGCGCAGCGCGGCTGGCTCACCAAGGACGACGTGATCAACACCTGGCCGGAGGCCCGGCTGCGCCGCTTCCTGCGCAAGGGACGCAAGGAGCGCACACGGCGGGGCACCGGCGCCCACCGGTAGGAGCACACGCAGAACACGAGGACGAAGAGGTCACGAGGACACGAGGAAAGGAACGGCCATGCCCGCCACCCACCCGCCCGACTTCGAGCACGCCATCCACACCACCAACATCTGGCTCAAGGCGGTGGCGCAGGCCCTGGGATCGGAGGACCGGCACCTCGCCCACCGGGTCCTGCGCGCCTGGCTGCACACCTTCCGCGACCGGCTCACCGTCGACGTGGCCGCCCACGTCGCCGCGCAGCTCCCCGAACTGCTGCGGGGCGTCTACTACGACGGCTGGAGCCCCAGCGCCGTACCGATCAAGTACGACCGTGACGGCTATGTGAACCGGTTCGTGCAGGAGGCCAGGGTGGAGGCCGAGGACGTGCCCCGGATCGCCGCCGCCGTCACCTCCGTGGTCCGCGAGCACTTCTCGCCCGGTGCCCTGGAGTCGGCCCTGGAGCAGCTCCCGCGCGACATCCGCGACCTGCTCCTCCAGCCGGCGGACGCCTGACCGCCGGGCCGCGGGCGGCCGGTCTCGCGGGTCAGCGGCGCAGGGCCGTCTCGCGCCGCATGTGCGACAGCTTCTCGGGGTTGCGGACGGCGTAGAGCCCGGTGACGAGGCCGTCGTCGACGCGGACCGCCACGACGGTGTCGATCTCGCCGTCGAGCCGGAGGACCAGCGCCGGGCGGCCGTTGACCTGCGCCGGCCGCAGCGACGCGCCGGCGGGGATCCGGCGCGTCCCGGCGTGCAGCAGCCGGGCGACCTTGTCGGCCCCCACGACGGGCCGCAGGACGGCCTGCTTGATGCCGCCGCCGTCGCCCAGCAGGACGACGTCCGGTGCGAGGACGTCGAGCAGGCCCTGCAGATCACCGGTCTCGACCGCCCGCCGGAACGCGTCGAGCGCGCCCTTCGTCCGGGCCGGTGAGACGTCCCCGCGCGGCCGGCGCGCCGCGACGTGGGCCCGGGCCCGGTGCGCGACCTGGCGGACCGCCGCGGGGCTCTTGTCGACGGCCTCGGCGATCTCGTCGTACCCGAGGTCGAACACCTCGCGCAGCACGAACACCGCCCGCTCGGTCGGCGTGAGGGTCTCCATCACCAGCATCATCGCCATCGACACGCTGTCGGCGAGTTCGACGTCCTCGGCCACGTCGGGCGAGGTCAGCAGCGGCTCCGGCAGCCAGGAGCCGACGTAGGTCTCCTTGCGGCGGCCGAGTGCGCGCAGCCGGCTCAGCGCCTGGCGCGTGGTGACGCGGACCAGGTACGCGCGCGGGTCCCGGACGGTGCCCAGATCGACGTCCGCCCAGCGCAGCCAGGTCTCCTGGAGGACGTCCTCGGCGTCGGCGGCCGAGCCGAGCATCTCGTAGGCGACGGTGAACAGCAGGTTGCGGTGGGCGAGGAACGCCTCGGTGGCCGGTCCCGTACGCCCCCCACCCGCGCGCGGGTCCGCCGCGTGCCCGTCGTGCTCCCTGTCCTCGCTCCTCACGGCCGCACCCACCTGTCCGCTCCCGCCTGTTCGTTCCCGACGACTGCCACGCGCACAAGACGCCGGTCCCCGCCCTTCTGTGACATCCCTCCGCCGTGGCCCACGTCACATCCCTGCCCCGTCACAGGGAGCGGGCCGCCGGCATCTCGTGTCCGTCAGCGCACCACCACATGACCACACGTGAGGACGACGTCATGGACGCACGGTTCAACCTGTTCGAGAACGAGATCGCCGCCCGGTTCGCCAAGCGCTTCGCGGGGGCCGCCCTGGTGATCCACGACTCGCCGCTGCCGAAGTCCACGCAGGAGCTGGTGTCGCTGCGCGCCAGCCAGATCAACGGCTGCGGGCACTGCATCGACATGCACGTCAAGGAGGCCGCGGCCGCCGGCGAGAGCGCGGTCCGGCTCCACCTGGTCGCCGCCTGGCGCGAGTCCACCGTGTTCACGGAGGCGGAGCGGGCCGCTCTGGCACTGGCCGAGGAGGGCACCCGGCTCGCCGACGCCCACCAGGGCGTGTCGGACGAGACCTGGGCCCAGGTCCGCGAGCACTACGACGAGGACCAGACCGCCGCGCTGGTCTGCCTCGTCGCCATGATCAACGCCGCCAACCGGCTCGCCGTGATCGTGCACCAGAAGGGCGGCTCCTACGAGGCCGGCATGTTCGCCGCGGCGCTCGACGCCTGACCGGTCCGGCTCCTGATCCGGGCCCGGCCGGGGATCCACCGATCCCGGGCCGGACCCGGCCGTTTCCGATGAAGTGATGACGGGGAACCGGCGGTCCCGCACACCCCAGGGCTGAACCGGCGGTCCCGGTCATCCTCCTGGCGGTCTCGGCGCGCGCTTCCGCCGGGTGGCGGGTTGGCTGGGCGAGTGGGTGCCACGATCGAGAGCTAGGGAGGCTCAGTCCATGGCCTTTACTCCCGAGGAGTTCCTCGGGCGTCTGCGCAGCGATGATTTCGCGACGCTCGTCGGACTCATCAAGCAGCCCGACACCGGTGACGACCACTTCCTGTTCAGCCCCGGGCGCTACTGTTTCGGACACTGGGTGAAGATTCCGCTGGCGCTGATCCAGGACATCGAGTGGCTGGCCAACGTCGTCTGCCCACCCGTGATCGTCTCCAAGAAGACGCCCGCACGCACGATTCACCCGCTGGTCCGGCTGACCTTCAAGGCGTTCGAGTCCGCCGAAGGCCGGACCCTGGCGTCCCTGCTCACCGCCCAGGTAGCCGCGACGCAGTCGCCGGAGCCGGCACCCGCGTCCCGAGCGGGCCGCTCCTCACGGCGCCGCTGCGACTGCTCATCGCGTGGCGGCACGTCCCGCACGATGCCCAAAGCGGCGGCGCGCGGCGAATGGTCGTCCTGCATGGACCGATGCCTCTACCAGTACTGGCCCGACTGGGACACGATCGACCAGTGCCAGAGGTGGGTGTGCGGCGACGAACCGCTTCCGCCCGACATCGAACTCTAGGCAGCGCGATCCGGACACCGGCCCGTCCACCGTGCCGGCGAGTGCAGTACTTGCGCCACCGGCGCCGTTCCAACGGCGCTCGCACCACGTGCAGATCACGCTCACGTTCGCCATCCCATCATGACGCGATCACCGCGCGGCACGACGGTGGGCCCGCAGGATCCGGTACGGGCCTTGTACGGGCCCGGTCCCGTGCCCAAGCCGTCACGGCTCGCGTTGAACAAGTCCCCGACGGCGGGCTGAACGTCGCCGCGGTGCGGGTGAGCGGGGTGCGTTCCGGGACGGAAGGGCGTGAGGGTGTGAGCACGGTGCGGGACACGCGGAGCGGTCGGGCGGCGAAGGTGAAGGAGGAGGGCGGCGGCGATCTGCCGGGGGCGTGGGCGGCGTACGGCAAACTGCTCCAGCATCTGCGCAAGCGGGCCGGGTTGAACCAGCAGCAACTCGGCGAGGCGATGGGCTACTCGCTGGAGCAGGTCGCCTCGGTCGAACAGGGCCGGCGTCCGGCGAAGGCCGCGTTCACGAGGGCGGCGGGCCGGGTGCTGGAGGCGGGCGCACTTCTGGAGGTGCTCCAGGACGAGGTGGACCGCGCGAAACTGCCGCGCTTCTTCCGCAACTTCGCGCTCATCGAGGCCGAGGCAGTGAGCCGCTTCTCCTACGATCCGCTGCTGGTGCCGGGGCTGTTGCAGACGGAGGCGTACGCACGGGCGGTGTTCGCGGGACACTGCCCGCCGCTGAGCGAGGACATCATCGACCAGCACGCGGAGGCTCGGTTGAGTCGCCAGAAGCTGCTGGCCCGGGTGCCGCTCGCGGAACTGTCGTTCATCGTGAACGAGGAGGCGCTGCGCGATCCAGTGGGCGATGCGGAAGTGATGCGCGCGCAGTGGCAACGTCTGCTGGAGGTTGGCGCGTTGCGGAACGTGTCGGTGCAGGTCATGCCCATCGGCCGGGGGTTCCATCCGGGCAAGAACGGTCCCTTCGTGGTGGTGGAGTCACACGAACACGTGCTGCTCGGGTACTTCGAATCCCAAGGAGTCGGGTGCGTTGTCACGGATGCCGACGAGGTCAGCGCGTTCTCGCTGCGGTATGGCAAGCTGCGATCGCAGGCCCTGAATGTCGAGGAGTCTGCACGACTCATCGAGCGGATGGTGGGAGAGACGTGAGCGTTGAGCGGGTAACCGAGAACGGGGACGGGCTGCACTGGTTCAAGAGCAGCTACAGCGGGTCGGACGGCGGCGACTGCGTGGAAGTGGCCGCCGGTCTCCACGGCGTGTACGTACGGGATTCCAAGGCCGCGGGTGGCGGGCCGGTGCTGCGGGTCGGCCGGGGCGAGTGGGCGGCGTTCACGGCGCTCGCCGCGGGCGGGCCCGAGGTCTGACGACGCGCGTCCGGCCCGCACCGCGCGTGCGGTGCGGGCCGGACGGGGCCGGGTCACGCCCGTGCCGACGGCTCCGGCGTGAACGCCGCGTGGAAGCGGCGGGTGTGGTCGACCCGGCGTTCCGGGCCGGTCAGGGTGACGTGCGCCGTCAGGCGGGCGTCCGTGCTGGACGCGGCGAGCCGCAGCTCCAACTGCCCCGGCTCCACGATCCGTTGACCCTCGCGGCCGGTGAAGGACGCCACGTCCGCCGGGACCGTGACGCGGATGCGGCGGGCCTCCCCCGGTTCCAGCGGCACCCGGGTGTAGCCGACGAGGCGCTGCACCGGCTGGACGACCGAGGCGACCGGGTCGTGCAGGTACAGCTGCACGACCTCGGTGCCGGCCCGGTCACCGGTGTTGCGGACGGTCAGCTCCAGGCCGAACTCACCGTCGGTGGGCGCCTCTTCGGCGTCCACGGCGAGGTCGCTCCAGGCGAACGTCGTGTACGTCAGACCGTGGCCGAAGCCGAACGCCGGGGTCGGGTCGATGTTGGACACCTCGCTGACCTGGGCGAGCCGCGCACCGAGGTAGGTGGTCGGCTGGGCGCCCGGCCCGCTCGGCACACTGACCGGGAGCCGTCCGGAGGGGCTGGTGCGGCCGCTGAGGATTCCGGCGATCGCCTGGGTGCCCGCGACGCCGGGGAAGAACGACTGCACGATCGCCGCCGACTCGGTGACGGCGCGGCCGAGCGCGTACGGGCGTCCGGCGAGCAGGACGGTCACCACCGGCGGGCCGGAGTCGAGCAGCGCGTCGAGCAGGTCCTGCTGGGCGCCGGGCAGGGCGAGGGACTCCGCGTCGCAGCCCTCGCCGCTGGTGCCGCGGCCGAACAGGCCCGCGCGGTCGCCGAGGACGGCGACGACGACGTCCGCGTCCCGGGCCGCCGCCACCGCGTCGGCGATGCCGCCGGTGTCCCCGTCGTCGACGCCGGTGCCGCGCGCCACCGTGATCTCCGCGTCGGGGAACTCGGCGGCCAGGGTGTCGCGCAGGGTCGGCAGGTCGATGCCGACCGGGGTCGCGGGGTGGTGCACGCCGACGTGCAGGGGGAAGGAGTAGCAGCCCAGCACGGCGGTCGGCTCGGCCGCGTTGGGGCCGACCAGGGCGATGCGGCGCGGCCGGGTGAGCGGCAGGGTGCCGTCGTTGGTGAGCAGGACGACGGCCTTCTCGGCGATCTCGCGGGCCAGTTCGCGGTTTGCGGGCCCGTCCAGGTCGACCTTGCCGCGCAGCGCCTCGGGGTCGTCCGGGTCGGCGCCGTCGAGCGCGGGCGGCACCGGGCTCCAGTCCGGGTCGAGCAGGCCGAGCACCGCCTTCTGGCCGAGGACGCGGCGCAGCGCGCGGTCGATGACCGACTCGGGGATGCGGCCCTCGGCGACGGCCTCGGCGAGCGGCGCGCCGAACGTCTTGACGGTGGGCAGTTCGATGTCGACGCCCGCCCTCAGCGCGGTGCCCGCGGCGTCGGCCCAGTCGCCCGCCACTCCGTGCAGGGTCTTGAGGAAGGCGATGCCGAAGTAGTCGGCGACGACGGTCCCGTCGAAGCCCCACGTGTCGCGGAGCAGTCCGGTCAGCAGGGTCTCGTCGGCGGCGGCGGGCACGCCGTCGATGTCGTTGTAGGCGTGCATCACGGACCGTGCGCCGCCCTCGCGGACCGCCATCTCGAACGGCGGCAGCAGCACGTCGGCCCGCTCGCGGGCGCCCATGGGGGCGGGGGCGAGGTTGCGTCCGGCGCGGGAGGCCGAGTAGCCGACGAAGTGCTTGAGGGTGGCGACGATCCCGGCGGACTCCAGGCCCTGGACGTAGGCCGTGCCGATGGTGCCGACGAGGTACGGGTCCTCGCCGATGGTCTCCTCCACCCGGCCCCAGCGGGCGTCGCGCACCACGTCCAGGACGGGCGCGAGTCCCTGGTGGACGCCGACGGAGCGCATGTCGCGGCCGATGGCGGCGGCCATGCGGCGCACCACCTCGGGGTCGAAGGTGGCGCCCCAGGACAGCGGGACGGGGTAGGCGGTGGCGCCCCAGGCGGCGAAGCCGGCCAGGCACTCCTCGTGGGCGACGGCGGGGATGCCGAAGCGGTTGGCGGAGGCGATGCGGGCCTGGGTGCGCATCAGCGACAGCGCGCCGAGCGCGGGGTCGACGGGGACGGTGCCGAAGGGGCGGGTCAGCTGGCCCAGTCCGGTGGGCAGGAGCGCGTCGAGGTCGACGGCCTCCTCCATGTCGTGCTGGTGCGGGGCCACTTCGCCGCCGTTGTCGGAGGCGCCGACCCATACCCCGTACAGCTGGGCGATCTTCTCCTGGAGGGTCATGGCGCCGATCAGGGCGTCGACCCTGGCGGCGACGGGGTGGGCGGGGTCGTTCCAGAGGGGGGCTTCGGGGGTGGTCTCTACGGCCACGTTGGCGGTCACTTTCCTCCGACGCCCATCAGGCCCTGGACCAGGGCGCGACGGGCGAACAGGTAGACGAGCAGGACGGGCACCATGGACAGCACCACGGCTCCCAGCAGACCGGGGATGTCGATGCCGTGTTCGGTCTGGAAGTTGTACAGGCCCAGGGTGACGACCTTGGTGGAGTCGGACTGGGTCAGGACGAGCGGGAACAGGAAGCCGTTCCATGCCTGGAGCGCGGAGAAGACCACGATCGTGGACAGTCCGCCGCGCGACAGCGGCAGTACGAGCTGGAAGAACATGCGCCGCGGGGTGGCGCCGTCCATGGCCATGGCCTCGTACAGCTCCGGGGAGATGTCGCGCATCGCGCCGCTGAGGATCAGCGCCGACATGGGCAGGCAGAACGCGGCCGTGGGCAGGATGACGCCCAGCAGGTTGTCGTACAGCCCGGCCTCGCTGATCAGGTAGAACATCGGCACGATCACGGCCTGGGCGGGGATGGCGAGGCCCAGCAGGAACAGCCGGAAGATCGCCGAGGTGGTCCTGCCGCGGCTGCGTACGATCGCGTAGGCGAGCGGCGGGACCAGCAGCAGCACGATGCCGATCACGCAGGCGGTGACGAGGAGCGTGTTGACGAAGTACTGGCCGAAGCCGGAGTCGAAGGCGCTGGTGTAGTTCTCCAGGGTGAAGCTGTCCGGGAAGGACACCGGGCCGTTCTCGGCGTAGTCCTGGCGGGTGCGGACCGTGGCGGCGAGCATCACGTACAGCGGCAGGCCGACCAGGAACAGCCACAGGAGCGAGCCGGCGCCGGCCAGGTAGTTGGGGCGGCGCCTCATGACACACCCTCCATGGTGCTGCGCATCTTGTCGTAGCCGGAGACCCGGACGACGACCAGCGAGATGATCGTGGCCGCGACGACCAGGGCCAGGGCGATCGCGGAGCCGGTACCGAAGTCGAAGCCCTTGAACGCCTTGTCGTACATGTAGTAGGCGCTGATGGTGGTGTCGGTGCCGGGGCCGCCCTGGGTCAGGATGAGGACCGTCTCGAATGTGGTCAGACCGCCGACGATCATGAGGATCATCGAGGTGATCATCGAGTTGCGCAGCTGCGGCAGTGTGATGTGGAAGAACTGACGGTAGCGGCCCGCCCCGTCGATCTCCGCGGCCTGGTAGAGCACCTGGGGGACGGCCCGGGCCGCGCCCTGGTAGATCAGCGTGTGGAAGGGGGTGAACTGCCAGGTGCTGACGAACGCCAGCACCCCGATGGCGGTGGCCTGTTCACCGAAGAGGTTGCCGTCGCCGAACAGCCAGGTGGCCTCGGCCGGGATGCCGAAGTTCGGGTCGAGCAGCGCCCGCCACAGCACGGAGACGGCCGTCGCGGACAGCAGCAGCGGAATGAAGTAGATGACGGACAGGACGGCCCGGTTGCGCTGGTTGCCGGCTGCCCAGACCCCGAGCACGATGCTCAGCGGCGTCTGGACGGCCACGCCGAGCACGGTCAGGAGCAGCGTCAGCCAGATGCTCTTGAACATCACCGGGTCGTCCATCAGGCGCGACCAGTTGTCCGTGCCGACGAACTCGGGCGAGCTGATCCCGTCCCAGCTCATGAAGGACAGCACCGCCACCATGATCAGCGGGACGATCGCGAAGAGGGCGAAGAACACTGCGGCGGGCAGCGCCCAGGCGAAGCCGGGGCGACCCACCTTCGTTGCGGACGAGGCGGGCGGCCGCCGCCGGGACCCGTTACGGGGGCCGGCGGCGGGCCGAGCGCTCGTGATCTTTGTGGTCATGAGCCGTTCGTCACTCGGTGGGGAGGGCCTGCATGGCCTGGATGAAGCCGTCCGTGTCGAGCTGTCCGTTGAAGAACTGCTGGATGGCCTTGTGCATGTCCGAGCTCGCCTTCTGCGGGTACGCCTGGTCCCAGGACAGCTGGAACGACGGCGCGTCGGCGACCAGGTCGTACTGGAAGCGCGAGTACTCGGGGGTGCCCGAGCCGGCGATGAACTCGTCGGTGTTGGTCGTGGTCGGCAGGTTGCCGATGTCGAGCTGCGCCTTGACGAAGTCGTCGGAGTACATGAGCTTCAGGAACTCGGCGACGGCCTCGGGGTGCTTGGTCTTCTTCATCACCGAGTAGTAGTTGTTGGTGTTGCCGGCGACGTTGGCCGGGTCGCCCTTGCCGCCCGCGACGGACGGGAAGGCGGTGTAACCGAGGTCCTTCTCGGCGAACGACTTGTGGTCCGTCAGCTGCTGGGAGTAGTACCAGGAGCCCATCAGCTCGAAGCCGGCCTTGCCCGAGGCCACCAGTGCGACCGAGCCGCCGTTGGTGTACTTGACGGAGTCGTAGTTCTTGCCGAAGGCGCCGGCGTCGACGAGTTCCCTGATCATGTCCAGGGCCTTCTTGCTGTCCGGGCTCTCCCAGGCGCTCTTGTCGCCGCCGACGGCCTTCTCGAACAGCCCCGGGCCCGCCACGCGGTCGAACAGGTACTGGAACCACATCTGCGTGGGCCAGACGTCGCCGCCGCCGAGCGCGATCGGTGTGACGCCCTTGTCCTTGAGCTTGTCGACCGCGTCGAGCAGTTCGTCCCAGGTCTTCGGCGGCTGGACGCCCGCCTCCTTGAGGACCTTCTTGTTGTGGAAGAGCAGGACCGGCTGGGTGCCGCGCATCGGGATGCCGTACGGCTTGCCGTCGACGACGGCGTTGTTGAAGACGGACGGCAGGAACTTGTTCTCCAGCTCCGGGTTCTTCTTGATGAAGTCGTCCAGCGGCATCAGCAGGTCGGCCTTGACGAACGGCTTGATGCTGCCGCCGCCCCAGTTGAAGAAGACGTCCGGGGCCTGGGGGGTGCTGATGATCGTTTGCAACTTCTTCTGGTAGTCCGCACCGGGAATGGTGTCGAGGACGACCTTGACGTCGGACGTCTTGTTGAACGTGTCGACGAGCCGCTTCTCCACCTTGTTGGTGGCGTCCCCGTAGACCAGGACATGGATCTTGCCGTCGTCCGACGACGCCCCGCCGTTCCCGTCGCCGCAGGCCGAGAGACTCAGTGCCAGGGCGAGCGTCGCACCGCAGGCGACCAGTCTGGGCAAGCGCGCACGTGTCTTCATCGTTCGCCTTTCGAAAGTTTCGGCGCCTTCACCGAAAGTCCATGCCGTGGGACAGTAGGTCAGACCGGAGTTTCGGTCAACGGTCGGGTCAGTACTCGCCCAAACCGTTATCGACGGGCGGTGGCTTATCCTGCGGGTATGCGCGAAGACGACGAGGCGAGCGGCAGAGTGACTCTGGCCGAGGTCGCGAAAGAGGCCGGTGTTTCGATGCCGACAGTTTCGAAGGTCCTCAACGGCCGTTCGGATGTCTCCCGCACCACCCGGGCCAAGGTGGAACGGCTCCTGGACGCCCACGGCTACCGCCGGCGCAGCCAGCCCGGCTCCCGCTCACCGCTCGTCGAGATCGTCTTCCACGAGCTGGACAGCATCTGGGCGATGGAGCTGATCCGGGGCGTGGAGAACGTCGCCCGGGAGAACCGGGCGACGGTGGTGCTCACCGAGAGCGGCACCCGGCACACGCCGGCTCCGGAGTGGCTGCCCGGCGTGCTGCAACGCAGGCCGCTGGGTGTGGTGCTGGTCTTCTCCGCGCTCCCCGAGGA
This sequence comes from Streptomyces capillispiralis, assembly GCF_007829875.1. Classification (NCBI taxonomy): domain Bacteria; kingdom Bacillati; phylum Actinomycetota; class Actinomycetes; order Kitasatosporales; family Streptomycetaceae; genus Streptomyces; species Streptomyces capillispiralis. The sequence goes on from NZ_VIWV01000001.1 coordinate 836,928, forward strand.
CATCAAGCGGCAGCTCAGGGCGGCGGCCATCCCGTTCGTCGTCATCGACCCGGCGGGCGATCCCGACCCGGACGTGCCCTCGGTCGGCTCCGCGAACTGGGCCGGCGGCCTGGCCGCCACCCGCCACCTCACCGACCTCGGTCACCGGCGGGTCGCGATCATCACCGGCCCCGAGGACATGCTGTGCTCGCTCGCCCGCCTCGACGGCTACCGCTCGGCGATGGCGATGGCCGGCCTGGAGGCCGACCCCCGGCTGACGCGCTTCGGCGACTTCCACGTGCAGGGCGGCTTCGAACACGCCATGGAGCTGCTGGAGGGACCGGACCGGCCGACGGCCGTCTTCGCGGGCAGCGACCTCCAGGCGCTCGGCGTGCTGGAGGCGGCACGGCTCAAGGGGCTGCGCGTACCGGAGGACCTGTCGGTGGTCGGCTACGACGACGTACCGCTGGCCCAGTGGTCGAGCCCGCCGCTCACCACGGTCCACCAGCCGCTGCGGCACATGGCGGAGGAGGCGGTCCGCATGCTGCTCCGCCCGGACGACCCCGGTACGGCCGCCCAGCGCATCGAACTGGCGACGCACCTGGTGACACGGCAGAGCACGGCCCGGTACACGGGGCGCGAGGCGACGGACCGCCCCGGAAACGCCGAGTCCGCTCACCCGATCGGAAACTGACGCGCTGATTCCGGTCAGGGGCCCGGTGCGTCTCCCGGGCCCCTGAGGGGCCTTTCGACGGTGCTCCGGAAGTCCTTTCGGGACATTCCGTGGGCGCGCGGCATCCGGTGCGCCACCTGCGCATCCGCGACGACACACAGGTCCCGATCGTGCCGCCGTTCGGCGTCCGACGGGCAGAGGTCACCCGCCGAGGTACGCCTTGAGAGGCGCGCCCGCGACGCTGTCCGCGCGGCGGGCCAGGGCCTTCGGCGTGGAGGCGCACTTACGGGAGGACGATGTCGCGGCCGGGTCCGCCTTCGAGGGCGTCCTTTCCGGTGCCACCGCAGACGAGGTCGTCGCCGCCTTCGCCGTCCAATGTGTCGTCGCCGGGGCCGCCGAGGACGATGTCGCGGCCGTCCCCGCCCATGGCGTGGTCGTCGCCGGGGCCGGCGTGCACGGTGTCGTCACCGCCGTAGCCCTCGATCATGTCGTCGCCCCGGCCGCCCCACATCCGCTGGCTGCCGCTGTCGCCCATCAGGTGGTCCATGCCGTCGCCGCCGTGCAGGGCGGCGGGTCCCATGACCATGTCGTTCCCCGCGTCGCCCAGCACCGTGCGCGCGGTGTGGGCGTGCAGTTCGTCGTCCCCGGGGCCGCCGCTGACGGTGCCGATCCCGGGGGTGAAGGCGGCGACCGTGTCGTTGCCGTCGCCGAGGAAGACGTCGATCCTGTCGGGCCGGGGGCTGTCGGCGGGCAGTTCGCAGACGACGGAGGTGGTGTCCTCGGCTCTGGAGTACGCACAGTGGTCGCCCGGTTCGAGCGGGACCACGTCGCTGAAGCCGATCCGCCGGATCCCGTCGCTGGTGTACATGGAGAATATGTTGAGGTTGCTGGTCTGCCCCGCGGCGGCGGTGAACACGATCGACTGAGTTGCCCAGTCGGCTCCGACGCGGGACTTCGCCCCGGTGGCGGTGGCGGCGGCTGCCGGGCCGACGGCGAGGCCGGCGGTGAACAGGATCACGGCGACCGCGCTGACGGCGGCTCGGTTTCGGTTCATGAGACCTCGTCTCGGTGGAGTGACGGTGGACCGACCTGCTGGGCGTGGTGCTGTTGGGGACCGGGCGGACACGGTCGTGAAGGCAGTGTCCCCTGCCGGACCGGATCCGCAAGACCGCGCATTGACGCGGCGTCATGGAAGCCGACGCCCCTCCGGCGGATGTGACGGTTGGGCTTCCTGGGGAACCAGGATTTGCCCCCGGCTCACGGCAGATCCCCTGCTCCCCGCCCACCCCCGTATCAACTCCGTTCGTTTCATTGACATTTCACTCAGCATACGTACCGTTGGGAGCGCTCCCATGACAGCCTTGCAACTGGAAGGAGTTCCCCCGACATGCGCAATCAGAGTCCGTTAACCGGGCGTTCGCGGTCGTCCCTCCGCCGGCCTCTCCAGGCGCTCGTCATGCTGTTCGCCGTGGTCGCCGGCGCACTGACCTGGTCGGCCCCCGCCCAGGCTCACGGCACCATCGTCGGCCCCGCCACCCGCGCGTACCAGTGCTGGAAGACGTGGGGCAGCAACCACACGAACCCGGCCATGCAGACCGAAGACCCCATGTGCTGGCAGGCGTTCCAGGCCAACCCCGACACCATGTGGAACTGGATGAGCGCGCTCCGCGACGGCCTCGGTGGCCAGTTCCAGGCCCGGACCCCCGACGGGACGCTCTGCAGCAACAACCTCTCGAGGAACGCCAGTCTGAACAAGCCCGGGCAGTGGAAGACCACCACCGTCGGCAACAACTTCTCGGTCCACCTGTACGACCAGGCGTCCCACGGTGCCGACTACTTCAAGGTCTACGTGAGCAAGCAGGGCTTCAACCCCAAGACCCAGACCCTGGGCTGGGGCAACCTCGACTTCATCACGCAGACCGGCCGCTTCGCCCCGGCACAGGACATCACGTTCCCCGTCCAGACCTCCGGCTACACCGGACACCACATCGTGTTCGTGATCTGGCAGGCCTCGCACCTCGACCAGGCCTACATGTGGTGCAGCGACGTGAACTTCGGCTGAGCCGGGGAGCGCCGCACACGGCACCGGCCGGGCGCCGGTAACCCGCCGCCCGGCCGACCGAGCTCCGTCGGGGCAGGGGACCCATTCGGTCACCCTGCCCCGACGGGGCTGCCCGCGCTCCTGGCGCTGTGACCGGAAACCTCTGCCGGGCCTCACCGGGGCGACGGTGGTGCGCCGGCGTCCGTTGATGCGCACGCGTTCCGGGGTACTCGGCCGTTGCCGAGGCGCCGACGATCGCGGACGGGCGCACCCTGCGGACGGGCGCACCATGAGGGAGGAAGGACACCGCCTCATGCATCACGACGAGATCATCGGAAAAGTGCAGGCCCTCAGCCGGCTGCCGGACCGGGGATCGGCCGAGCGCGCCACCCGGGCCGTGCTGAGCACCCTGGCCGAACGGCTGCCGTCCGGCCTCGCGGGCCATGTGGCGGCCCAGTTGCCGCCGACCCTGGCCGCCCCCATGCGGCAGGCCGCGGACCCCGCCGGCGGCGGGCCCGTCGGCCCCTCGGCCGAGCGGTTCGGGCTGACCACGTTCGTCGGGCGGATCGCCGGGCGCGCGGAGACGGACGAGGACGCGGCCCTGCGTGAGGCCGCCGCCGTCCTGGAGGTGCTCGACGCCGCCCTCGCTCCGGAGCTGACTCAGAAAGTGGCCGGGGCGCTGCCCGCGGACATCCGGGGTCTGCTGCCGGTCGGCCGTGCCGCCGACGACACGGAGTGAGGAGGTGACCGGGCATGGTGACGTCGACCGTGACGGTTCCCTCGGGCGGGGCGGCCCTGACCGGTGACCTCGGCCTGCCCGCCGGGGCCCGGGGGGTGGTGCTGTTCGCGCACGGCAGTGGCAGCTCACGGTTCAGCCCCCGCAACCGCGCCGTCGCCACCGCGTTGCGGGAGGCGGGGTTCGCCACGCTGCTGCTGGACCTGCTGACGGAGGACGAGGACCGCGAGGACGAGGCGACGGGCCGGCACCGTTTCGACATCGGCCTGCTGGCCGGACGTCTCGCGCACACCGTCGACTGGCTGGAGCGGCGACCGCAGACCGCCGACCTTCCGGTGGGCCTGTTCGGGGCGAGCACGGGAGCGGCCGCCGCGCTGGTGGCGGCCACCGCGCGTCCCCGGCGGGTGTCGGCGGTCGTGTCGCGCGGCGGACGCCCCGACCTGGCGGGCGACGCGCTCGGGCTGGTCGCGTGTCCGGTACTGCTGGTGGTGGGCGGTGACGACGAGACGGTCCTCGACCTCAACCGCCGGGCCGCCGGCCGCTTGTCCGCGGCGCACCACGTGCACGTCGTGCCCGGCGCCACCCACCTCTTCCCCGAACCGGGGGCCCTGGAGGAGGTCGCCGCCCTCGCGGCCGGCTGGTTCCGCGAGCACCTGTGACGTGCCGGGGACGGCGACGGGCCGCGGTGTGGTGCGTGCCGCGGCCCGCCGGTGTCCCGCGCCCTCTTCAGCGCGTGGTGCAGCCGTGTCAGCCCGTGGCGCAGGTGACGGTCGGCCAGTTCCAGTTGCCGTTGCTCTGGATCGTCACGCCCCAGGTGTTGCCGCTGCCGTTGGGCCTGGCCACCAGGGTCTGGCTGTCGGGGTAGGACGCGCCGACGTTCCAGGTCGAGGAGACCTTCGCCGGGGACGGCACCTTCATCGTCACGGTCCAGTTGCTCGAACCGCTCACCGAGACGTTGAGGTTGTACCGGTCGCTCCAGCGGTTGCCCGCGGACAGGGTGGCGGTGCACGCGCTGCCGCCACCGCCCCCACCGCCGCCGGAGCCGTCGGGGGCGACGGCGCGGCCGGTCTGCGGGGAGATCATGCCGGCGCACAGGTTCCGGGAGGCCAGGTTCTGCGCGATGCGCGGGATCGCCGCGATGGTGTTGGCCGGCCAGTCGTGCATCAGGATGACCTGGCCGTCGGTGAGCCGGGAGGCGGCCTGCACGATGGCGTCGGTGCTCGCGTTGTTCCAGTCCTGCGAGTCGACGTCCCAGATGATCTCGGTCAGGCCGTACTTGCTCTCGACCGAACGCAGCGTCGAGTTGGTCTCCCCGTACGGCGGGCGGAACAGCTTCGGTGTGCCGCCGCCGGCGGCCGCGATCGCCTGCTGGGTGCGGGAGATCTCCGAGTCCATCTGCGCCTGGCTGAGCTGGGTCATGTGCGGGTGGGTGTAGCTGTGGTTGGCGACCCACATGCCGGCGTCCACCTGTGCCTTGACCAGGGAGGGGTTGGCGGCGGCGTACTGGCCCTGGTTGAACATCGTGGCCCGCAGCCCGTTCTGCCGGAGCGCGTTGAGCAGGCTCTGGGTGGTGCTGGTGGAGGGGCCGTCGTCGAAGGTGAGTCCGACGTAGCCGTTGCAGGCGGCGGCGTGCGCCGGGGTGGCGTCGAGGGCCGAGGTCATGGTGCCCGCCACGGTCAGGGCGGCGACGGCCAGCCCCGACACGAGGGTCCGGGTGGCCGGCAGTCTTCTTCCGGTGGTCATTGCGGTGGTCCTCCTCGTACGGTGGTCAGCCGGCGCTGCAGGAGACCGTCGGCCAGGTCCAGTTGCCGTTGGTCTGGATCGTGGCGCCCCAGGTGTTGCCGCTGCCGTTGGGCCTGGCGACCAGGGTCTGGCTGTCGGGGTAGGACGCGCTGACGTTCCAGGTCGAGGAGACCTTCGCCGGGGAGGGGACCCGCATCGTCACGGTCCAGTTGCTGGAGCCGCTCACCGAGACGTTGAGGTTGTAGCGGTCGCCGAACTTCTCGCCGGCTGACAGGGTCGCGTTGCAGCCACCGGTGTCGCCACCGCCGCCTCCGCCGCCACCGGAACTGCCCTCACTCATCGTGATGTTGGAGCTGCCGCTGCTCTGGTAGCCCTCCGTGGCCATGATCATGTAGTTGTGGTTGCCCAGGTTCATCCCCTTGCCGGCCCACGCGTCGAAGTGGTTGCCGCTGGTGATGGTGCCGCCGGTGCGCTTGGACTGCCGGACGCTCCAGTACTGGTCGAAGGTCCTGGTGCCCTCGATGGAGGGGGCGTTGTACCGGGTGGTCTTGTAGATGTCGTACGTGCCGCCGTCGGTGGTGACGGTGCCCTTGTACTCGCCGGTGGGCCGGTAGGTGCCCCAGTTGTCGACGATGTAGTACTCGATGAGCGGGCTGGTGGTCCAGCCGTAGAGCGTCAGGTACGCGTTGCCGGACGGGTTGAAGGTGCCGGAGTAGTTCACGGTCTTGCGTCCGCCGGTGCTCCAGCCCTTGCCGGCGACGAAGTTGCCGGTGTTCCTCCACTGGGTGCTGTAGTTGCCGCCGGAGCCCAGGTCCATGGAGACGGTTCCCTGGGCGTCGGTCCAGAACGAGTAGTAGTAGCCGTTGTTGGTCCCGGTCTGGTTCGTGCTGATGACCGGGGCGGCGGTGGCGGTGCCGGGCAGGAGCATCACGGCCAGCGCGGCCAGCACGATGGTCCAGGTGCTTCTGATGCTCAGGGGCGAGCGGCCGCGTCTGCGGCCCCCCGGTCGGGCGAACACGCTCATGGGGCGCGCCTCCTGTGACGGTCGATGGGGCGGGTCAACGCCCGACAGTGTTGGCCCGCACACATCAACCGTCAACAGTTTCGGTGAGAGTTTCGAAATCTTCGAGCCACCTTGTGCCATGACCCTCCGTCATCTGCACACGTCACCGTGCATGGCGAAGTGGATTGACCCCAAGCGATCGATTACCGGCAGGAGTTGACCCCGAAGACGGCTCGGTCAGCATCGAAAATTTCGAGCGCCGCCTGACACACCGGATTCACGTCGGTGTCGTCCAGCGCGGGGCCGTCTCCGCCCAGGCGGTGTCCCAGGCGGCCAGGTTGCGTCGGCGCAGGGCGAGGCCGGTGAGGGCGTGGGCGGCGGCGCCGGTGAGGGCCACGCCGATGGCGGCGAGGAGCGCCCAGCCGAGGGTGCGGCTGCGGATCTCCTCGGCGGTCAGCGGCGGGTCCGTCACCTCGCCGTCGGCGGTGATCCACACCCGGACGGCGGTGCCGGCCGTCGTCCCCGGGCGGACCTCCGTCCGGGTGGTGCGGGTCCTCCCGTCGCGGGTGACGACGCGGACCTCGACCGGGTAGCGGGTCTTCCTCTCCTCGTCCGAGCCGGGCTCCGGGTGACGCGGGGCGTCCCGGGTGAGGGTCGCGTCGGTCTCGTACCGGGTCAGGGTCTGGTGGCGGGCGGTGTCCTCGTAGTGGCGGCGGGCGGCGTCGCCCACCAGGACGGCGGCCACGGGCGCCACGGCCAGTACGGCGATCAGCAGCACGAGACCGGCCCACGCCCGGAGCGCGTCGGTGCGGCGGCGCAGCGGGTTGTGCCGCCAGCGCCACAGCAGCGGGCGCGGAGGCGGGCCGGGGGGTGGCTGTGCGGGAGGTATCTCGCCCGCCACGGCATGGCTCCTTCCGGTGTCGGGGCGCAGGCGGCCGGGACGGGTCAGACGGTCCCGGTGAGCGAGGGGTGGTGGTGCGCCGCGGCGAGCAGCCCGGCGGCGCCCCGGACGGCGGCCGTGTGCGGGGACGGCACCTGCCGGACCGGGCAGCCGAGTCCCTCGGGGAGGCCGCGGGTGATGTCGGGGCGCAGCGCGCCGCCGCCGGCCAGCAGCACGCCCCGGCGCAGGGCGGCGCGGGTGAGCTCGGTGCGGTCCTGGCGCAGCATCGCGGTCACCATCCCGACCACCGCCTCGGTGATCAGGGAGGGTGCCGTGCCGCCGGTGAGGTCGGCGGTGCCCAGCGCGGCCCGACGGGCGTCGGTCACCGCGCCGTCGGCGAGCAGCACCACCTCGGTGAGCTGGGCGCCGATGTCCACGACCAGCAGCGGCCTGAGGTGGTCGGCGCCCGCGGCCAGGGCCACCGCCCGGGCGCCCGGGACGGTCAGTACGGCGCGCGGGCGCAGCACCTCGACGGCCGTGCGGGCCGCGGCGCGGAAGGCGGGCCCGTCCAGGACCGGCGCCGTGACGACGACCAGCGGGCGCCCGAACCGGGGCAGCCGGTGCCCGAGCAGCCGGTCCAGCATCCGGGCGGTGCCGGCGGTGTCGACGATGGTGCCGCGCCGGACGGGGTGGACGGCGCCGGTGCCGGGGAAGGTCACGGTGGGCACGTCGAGGACCACGCCCCGCCCGGCGAGCCAGGCGCGGGTGCGGGCGCTGCCCAGGTCCAGCGCCAGCCCCGAGCAGCGCCGGCACGGCGGCCAGTTGCGGTGCCGTACGGAGGCCCGCCGGGGATGCCGGATCACGGTCACCGGCCGGCCTCCCTCACCTGCTGGCAGCGCCCGCAGTAGCGGGCCTGCGGGACGATCAGCAGACGGTGGCGCTCGACGGGGCGGCGGCACAGGTGGCAGGTGCCGTAGCGCCCGGAGTCCATCCGGGCGAGCGCCGCCTCGACGTCGGCGAGCACCATGCGGGCGGAGGCGGCCAGTTTGACGCCGACCTCGATCCGGGCGGCGTCCGCCCGCCCGCGCCGGTCCTCGGCACGGGTCGTGGCGTCGGCGGCGAACTGCCGCAGCTGCTCCTGCCGGAACAGCCGCTGCTCGTGCAGGTTCTCGCGCAGCGCGGCGAGGTCCTCGGAGGTGAGGACCGTGTCGCGCTCGCCGATGGTCTGGTGGGACACCACTGCACCCCTTGGGCAGAGCGGGAGCGGGGGACGGGACGGGTCAGACCGCGCGGCGCTGGCAGGCGACGCAGTGCCGGGTGTGCGGGAGGATCTCCAGCCGCTCCGGCGGGACGGCCTTGCCGCAGCCCAGGCAGGTGCCGTAGGTGCCGTCCTCGACCCGGGCGAACGCCTCGTCGATCTCGGTGAGGACGCGCCTGATGGCGTCCTTCTGGGTGGACATCAGGTGGTCGTCGGGACTCTGCCCGGTTTCGTCGAGGGCCTTGAGCTGTGCCACCCGGGTCGACCGGGCGTGTTCGAGGCGCTGGCGGATCTCGTCGGCGGCCGGGGAGGCGACACGGGTCTTGCCGCGGGGGTCGGTGCGGGGCAGGTCGAGCGACACGGGGTCCTCCTCGATGGGGTACGGGTGATGTCCTCCACCCTCGCCCGTCCCCCGCCCCGGGCCCATCGGGCGCGGTACCCATCTGTGCCGGGTCCGAGGACCCACTCCGTACGGCATGGGTCGGGCGGGCCACCGGAAATGGGGCGCGGGGCCCATCGACGCGGACCCGTGGCGCCGGGCACGCTGGCCGCTGTCCGCCGGGACCAGGAGGCCGCCGACCCGCCGGGGAGCGCGGTGACCGACAGTAGAGGCAGACGAGAAAGAGGAAGGCGTGACCTCCGTGTCCCTGTACTGGCGGATCTTCGGGCTCAACGCGGTGGTGCTGGGCAGCGCCACCGCGCTGCTGCTGTGGGCTCCGGTGACCGTGTCCGTCCCGGTGCTGCTGACCGAGGCGGTGATCCTCGTCGCCGGCCTCGGCGTCATGCTCGTCGCCAACGCGGCGCTGCTGCGCATCGGGCTCGCCCCGCTGGACCGGGTGACGCGGCTGATGACCACCGTGGACCTGCTGCGCCCCGGCCAGCGGCTCCCGGTGCGCGGCGGCGGTGAGGTCGCCGAGCTGGTCAGCACCTTCAACTCGATGCTGGAGCGGCTGGAGGGGGAGCGGGTCGCGAGCAGCGCCCGGGCGATCCTCGCCCAGGAGGGCGAGCGGCGGCGCATCGCCCAGGAGCTGCACGACGAGGTCGGGCAGAGCATGACGGCCGTGCTGCTCGCCCTGAAGCGGGTGTCGGACGAGGCGTCCGAGCCGCTGCGCGGTGAGCTCCAGCAGGCGCAGGAGATCACCCGGGAGAGCCTCGACGAGGTCCGCCGGCTGGTGCGCCGGCTGCGTCCGGGCGTGCTGGACGACCTCGGCCTGGTCAGCGCGGTGACCTCGCTCGCCACCGAGTTCGCCACGCACACGGGGCTGCGCGTGCGGCGCCGCTTCGACTCCGATCTGCCCGCTCTGGATCACGAGGCGGAGCTGGTCATCTACCGTGTGGCGCAGGAGAGTCTCACCAACGCGGCCCGCCATGCCGAGGCGCGGTGCGTGGAGGTGAGCCTGCGCGCTGCCGGCGCGTACGTCGTCCTGGAGGTGGGCGACGACGGGCGCGGCATCGGTGCCGCGCGGGAGGGCGCCGGCCTGCGCGGGATGCGGGAACGGGCCCTGCTGATCGGGGCCGCCCTGGACATCTCCAGCCCGGACGAGACCTCCGCGAACCCGGCCGGTACCCGGATCCGGCTGACCGTGCCCGCCGTCAGGAAGCAGCCATGAACGACCAGGACACCCACGACGACCACCGGACGCGGCCGACGATCCGCATCCTGCTCGCCGACGACCACGCGCTGGTGCGGCGGGGGGTGCGGCTCATCCTGGACCGGGAGCCGGACCTGGAGGTGGTCGCCGAGGCGGGGGACGGCGCGGAGGCCATCGCCATGGCGCGCACCCACGACGTGGACCTGGCCGTCCTGGACATCGCCATGCCGCGGCTGACCGGTCTGCAGGCCGCGCGGGAACTGGCCGTGCTGAAGCCGGGGCTGCGCATCCTGATGCTGACGATGCACGACAACGAGCAGTACCTGTTCCAGGCGCTGAAGGCCGGGGCGGGCGGCTACGTGCTGAAGTCGGTCGCCGACCGGGACCTGGTGGCCGCCTGCCGGGCCGCGATGCGCGACGAGCCGTTCCTGTACCCGGGCGCGGTGACCGCCCTGATCCGCAACTACCTGGACCGGGTGTGGCACGGGGAGGAGGCGCCGGAGCAGCTGCTGACGCCGCGCGAGGAGGAGGTGCTGAAGCTGGTCGCCGAGGGGCACTCCTCGAAGGAGATCGCCGAGCTGCTGTTCATCAGCGTGAAGACGGTGCAGCGGCACCGCGAGAACCTGCTGCACAAGCTGGGGCTGCGGGACCGTCTGGAGCTGACGCGGTACGCCATTCGCGCCGGGCTCGTGGAGCCTTGACCGCCGACCGGCGGGGACGTGCCGCCCGCCTGCCGTGCCGCCTCGTCGCGGCTCTCGCCGCGCTCGCGGCCGTCCTGCTGGCCCTCGGGTTCACCGGTGGCGACCCGCTCGCCCCCGCCGCCCCGGCACCGGCCACCGCGCCCTTCTCCCCCGCGTCCCCCTCCCCCGCGACGTACTCGACCGACACCCGCCCCTACGGCGACGACGCCTACGTCGGTGCCCGCACCCTGCTCGTCCGGCCGGAACGGGACACCGGCGCAGGCACGGAGTTCGCCGGTCCGCTGCTCTTCACCCCGGCGCACACCCCGCCGGTCCCGCCCCGGCCGGCGCGTCCGGCCCCGGCGGCCGGGCACGCCCCGCCCGCCGCCGCGCACATGCCCGCCGACCTCGGGCGGGCCCCGCCCACCGCCTCCAGCACCTGAGATCCCCCTTCCTTCCCTCTTCTCGCGTGCCTGCTGGAGGCAGCTGTGAAACGTCCCGCCCGCGTCAGGGCGTTGTTCGCGTTGGCCGTGATCGCCGTGTCCGTGTTCGTCGCCGTCACCGTCCCGGTCCGTCTGGGCCTGGATCTGCGGGGCGGCACCCAGATCGTGCTGGAGACCCGTTCCACCGAGACCGTGGAGGCCGACCGCGAGGCCACCGACCGCACCCTGGAGGTGCTGCGCGGCCGGATCGACGCGCTCGGCGTCGCCGAACCCACCATCGTCCGCTCCGGTGACCACCGGATCATCGTCGAGCTGCCCGGTGTGCAGGACCCGAGGAAGGCCGCCGACGTCCTCGGCCGCACTGCGCAGCTCTCCGTCCACCCCGTGCTCGGCCCCGCCGCGGCCGGGGAGAAGGGCGAGCGCGTCCTGCCCGACGAGGCGGGCGAACGGCTCCGGCTGGGCGGCGCCTCGCTCACCGGGCAGGACGTCAAGGGCGCCGACGCCCTCTTCGACCAGCAGGGCGGCGCCGGCTGGCACGTCACCGTGGACTTCGAGGACGGCCGGGGCTGGGCGCGGCTGACCGGTGAGGCGGCCTGTCACCCGGCCGGTGATCCGCAGCGCCGGGTCGCCATCGTGCTGGATGACAAGATCATCTCCTCGCCGCAGGTCGACCCGTCGGTGGCCTGTGGCGCGGGCATCACCGGCGGGTCCACGCAGATCACCGGTTCGTTCACCGCCGAGGAGGCCAAGGAGCTGGCGCTGCTCGTCCACGGCGGGGCGCTCCCGGTGCCGGTGGAGACGGTGGAGCAGCGGACCGTGGGGGCGACGCTGGGCGCCGAGGCGATCGAGGCCAGCGCCTGGGCGGCGGTCGTCGGCACCGTGCTGACCGCCGTGTTCGTCATCGTCGTCTACCGCCTCATGGGCGTCCTGGCCACCCTGGCCCTGCTCTGCTACGGCGTCATCTCCTACGCCGGTCTGGCGGCCCTCGGCGCCACGCTGACCCTGCCCGGTCTCGCCGGTTTCGTCCTGGCCATCGGCATGGCGGTGGACGCCAACGTGCTGGTGTTCGAGCGGGCCCGGGAGGAGTACGGCGCCCGCAACCGGCCCAGCGGCCGCTCGGCGCTGACCGCCGGGTTCAAGGGCGCCTTCAGCGCCATCGCGGACTCCAACGTCACCACGCTGATCGCGGCGGTGCTGCTGTTCCTGCTGGCCTCCGGCCCGGTGAAGGGCTTCGGTGTCACGCTGGGCATCGGTGTCCTGGCGTCCATGGTCAGCGCCCTGGTGATCACCCGGGTGCTCGCCGAGTTCGCCGTCGCCCGTCGCTGGGTGCACCGGCGGCCCCGGGTCACCGGTCTGGCGTCCGTCGGCCGGGTCCGGTCCTACCTGACCCGCCGCGACCCTCAGCTGATGCGGCACCCGCGCCGCTGGCTGGCGGTGTCGGCCGCCGTGCTGGTCGTCGCCGGCGCGGGCATCGTGATGCGCGGACTGGACTTCGGTGTGGAGTTCACCGGCGGCCGGCTGATCGAGTACTCCACCTCCACCGCCGTCGACCCGGACCGCGCCCGGGCGGCGCTGGCCGACGCCGGTTTCCCGCAGGCCGTGGTGCAGTCGTCCGGCGAGAACCGGCTGACGGTGCGGACCGAGGAGCTGACCGACGCGCAGGCGGTGGAGGTCGCCGACGCCGTCGCCGAGGCCGGCGGCGGGGCGGAGAAGGTCCGGGACGAGCTGATCGGCCCGAGCCTCGGGGACGAGCTGCGCCGCAACGCGCTGATCGCGCTCGGTCTGGCCCTCGGCGCCCAGCTGCTGTACCTGGCCGTCCGGTTCCGCTGGATGTTCGGGGCCGGGGCGGTGGGCGCGCTGGCCCACGACGTGATCATCCTGACCGGTGTCTTCGCCTGGCTGGGCAAGCCCGTCGACGGTGTGTTCCTGGCCGCGCTGCTCACCGTGATCGGCTACTCGGTGAACGACTCCGTGGTGGTCTTCGACCGGATCCGGGAGCTGTGGCGCAAGGACGGCAGGGCACCCCTGGCCGGGGTCGCCAACCGGGCGATCCTCCAGACGGTGCCCCGTACGGTCAACACCGGCATCGGCGTGTTCTTCATCCTGGCCGCGCTGGCGCTGCTGGGCGGCGACTCGCTCACGGACTTCGCGCTCGCGCTGCTGATCGGCGTCGCCGTGGGCACGTACTCGTCGGTCCTGACCGCCGCCCCGCTCGCCGTCGAACTCGGGGCGCGCGCCGGCGGCGGACGGCGTGGCCGGAACTCCGGCGGTACCGGCTCCGGCCGTCCGCGGACCGCCGCCCGGCAGCACACACCCGCGCCCGACACCGCCACCCGGGGCCGGTGACACCCGGCGTCGGCTCCCCACCGGGGGCCGACGCCACCCCCAGCACCCCAGGGGCGAGGCGCACCCGCACCGACCCGGCACCGGGCCGCCGACGGGGGACGGCGACGCCGGACGGCTCCCGCACCCGGCCGGCTCGGGCCCGGGCCGACGAGCCCGGGACCGGCGCCCGCCCCGCCCGCAGCGCCCCGCCCAGCCGACAGCGCGCCGGGTGCGCTGTCGGCTACGCGGCGGCCGGGGTGTCCTGGCCGGGTGCGGCCGCTCCGCGGAACTGCGTGCGGTGCAGTTCCGCGTAGCGGCCGTCCGCCGCCAGCAGTTCCTCGTGGGTGCCGCGTTCCACGATCCTGCCCGCCTCGACGACGAGGATGAGGTCGGCGGTGCGGACCGTCGACAGGCGGTGTGCGATCACGACCGCCGTCCTGCCCTCCAGCGCCTCCGTGAGCGCCTCCTGGACGGCGGCCTCGGAGGTGTTGTCCAGGTGGGCGGTGGCCTCGTCGAGGATGACCACGCGCTGGCGGGCGAGCAGCAGCCGGGCGATGGTCATGCGCTGGCGTTCCCCGCCGGAGAGCCGGTAGCCGCGTTCGCCGACCACCGTGTCCAGGCCGTCGGGCAGGGACCGTACGAGGGTGTCGAGGCGGGCCCGGCGCAGGGCGTCCCACAGGTCGTCCTCGCCCGCGTCCGGGCGGGCGAGCAGCAGGTTGGCGCGGACCGTGTCGTGGAAGAGGTGCCCGTCCTGGGTGACCATGCCGAGGGTGGCGCGCAGTGAGGCCGCGGTCAGGTCGCGGACGTCGACGCCGCCCACGCGTACCGCGCCGGAGTCGACGTCGTAGAGCCGTGGCAGCAGCTGCGCGACGGTCGACTTGCCCGCCCCCGAGGAGCCGACGAGGGCGACGGTCTGCCCCGGTTCGGCGCGGAAGGAGATGCCGTGCAGGACCTCCTCGCCGCCGCGTGTGTCCAGGGCGGCGACCTCCTCCAGGGAGGCGAGGGAGACCTTGTCGGCGGACGGGTAGCCGAAGCGGACGTCGTCGAACTCGACGGAGACCGGCCCGTCGGGCACCTCGCGCGCGCCGGGCTTCTCCTCGATGAGGGGTTCGAGGTCCAGCACCTCGAAGACCCGCTCGAAGCTGACCAGCGCGCTCATCACCTCCACCCGCGCCCCGGCGAGCGAGGTGAGCGGCGCGTAGAGCCGGGTCAGCAGCAGCGCCAGCGCCACCACGGCGCCCGGTTCGAGGGCGCCGCGCAGGGCGAGCCGGCCGCCGAGCCCGTAGACCAGGGCCAGGGCGAGGGCCGAGACGAGGGTCAGCGCGGTGATGAACACCGTCTGCGCCGTGGCCGTGCGCACGCCGATGTCCCGCACCCGGCGGGCCCGCACCGCGAACTCCCGCGACTCCTCCTCCGGGCGCCCGAACAGTTTCACCAGGGTGGCGCCGGGGGCGGAGAAGCGCTCCGTCATCCGGGTGCCCATGGCCGCGTTGAGGGTGGCGGCCTCGCGCTGCATGGCGGCCATGCGGCGGCCCATGCGGCGGGCCGGGATCACGAACACCGGCAGCAGCACCAGCGCGAGCACGGTGATCCGCCAGGACAGGGTGAGCATCACGGCGAGCGTGAGCACCAGGGTGACCAGGTTGCCGACCACGGTCGACAGGGTGTTGCTGAACGCCCGCTGGGCGCCGATGACGTCGTTGTTGAGACGGGAGACGAGCGCGCCCGTACGGGTACGGGTGAAGAACGCGACCGGCATCCGCTGCACGTGGTCGAACACCGCCGTCCGCAGGTCGAGGATGAGTTCCTCGCCGAGTGCCGCGGACAGTCTCCGGCCGAGTACGCCGAGTGCCGCCTCCACGACGGCGATCAGGGCGATGAGCAGGGCCAGGCGGACGACGACGGCCTCGTCGCCGCCGGACACGATCGTGTCCACGACGCGCCCGGCGAGTACGGGGGTGGCGACGGCGAGCGCCGCGGTCGCCGTGCCGAGGAGCACGAACAGGGTCATGCGGCGGCGGTGCGGGCGGGCGAAGGCGCCGATGCGGCGCAGCGTCGCCCGGCTGACGGGGCGGCGCTCGTCCTCGGCGGTCATGACGCCGCGCAGTTGTGTCCAGGCTGTGGTCTCCATGCTCATGTCCCGGAAACTAGGACCTCGAGCATGATTGAGGTCAAGGACGGGGCCGTTTCCCGCCACCGGCCGCTGCCCAGCCGTAAGCGGCCGTCCGGGCGGCCGCAACCCGCCGTTGGCGCGCGGCGGACAGGCTCGGTGGACGTGACGGGGACGATCCGCCGGGTCCTGATGGTGCTGCCGCTGCTGCTGGTGACGGTGGTCGCGGTGCGGCACCGGTCGGTGCTGGCCGAGGGTTTCGCCCAGGTGGGCACCGCCCGGTGGCCCTGGCTGCTGGCCGCGGCCGGCGCGACCTGTCTGACCTGGGTGGCGGCGGCGTGCACCCGGCAGGGCGCGGTCCCCGAGCGGCTGCCGGCCGGGCGGCTGCTGGTCACCCAGTTCGCGGCGGGCGCGGCGAACCACCTGCTGCCGACGGGGCTGGGCGCGAGCGCGGTCAACCTGCGGTTCATGACGGTGTGCGGGCTGACTCCGGCCCGCTCCTCGGCGGCCCTGGCCCTGTACCTGCTGGCGGAGTCGGTCGGGCGGGTGGGTCTGCTGGCCGCCCTGCTGCTCGCGTTCCCCGGCGCGCTGCGCTTCGGTTCGCTGCTGCCCGAGGGGTGGGCCGGACCGCTGCTGCTGGCGGCCGGTGCGGTGCTGGTCGCCGCGGTGGGCGTGCTCGTGGCCGTACGGCGGCTGCGGCGGGCGGTGCGGTCGTTCCTGCGGACGGCGCTGGGCGAGGCGCGGTCGGTGCACGCGCTGCCGTCGCGGGCGCTGGCGTTGTGGGGCGGGGCGCTGGCCTTCCCGGCGCTGCAGGCGGCGTCGCTGGTGCTGGTGGGGGTGGCGTTCGGGCTGTCGGTGCCGCCCGCCCACATGGCGCTGGCCTATCTGGCGGCGACGGTCGCGGTGGCGCTGGTGCCCACTCCGGGCGGGCTGGGCTCGGTGGAGGCGGCGCTGGTGGTGGCGCTGGTCGCGGTGGGCGGGGCCGCTGCGGTGGCCACCGCGGTGGTGCTGGTGTTCCGGATCATCACGGTGTGGCTGCCGCTGCTGCCGGGCGCGCTGACGCTCGGTGCGCTGGTGCGGCTGAAGGTGATCTGACCGGCGGGCGCGTGCCCCCGGGCCGGGGCGGGGCCGGTACGAACTGCCCTGCGGAATGCGGCAGGATGAGCGATCGTGCCGGCCGCGGGTCCGACGGTCCGGCCGCGCTGTACATCCGTAGCGAACGAGCAGGTGACGACACGTGACACGACTTCACATACGGCCCTCGGCCCGAGTGTCCGCCGGAGGTGGGCGGTGACCCGCGCGCTCACGATGGACGATCTGGTGGTGGCCGGCATCGCCCTCGCCGCGGGCCTGCTCGCGGCGTTCCTGTTGCGGATGCTGCTGCGCTGGCTGGGCCGGCACGCGGACCGCACCCGCTGGCGCGGTGACGACGTGGCCGTGGACGCGCTGCGCATGGTCGTGCCGTGGGCCGCGGTCGCGGCGGGCGCGGCCTCCGCGGCGGCGGCGCTGCCGCTGACCCGGACCGTGCAGCACAACGTGAACCAGACGCTGACCCTGCTGGTCATCTTCGCCGCGACGGTCGCGGCGGCCCGGGTGGTGGCGGGGCTGGTGCGCTCGGTCACCCAGTCCCGCTCCGGTGTCGCCGGGTCGGCCACGATCTTCATGAACATCACCCGGATCCTGGTCCTGGCGATCGGTTTCCTGGTGGGGCTCCAGACGCTGGGGATCTCCATCGCCCCGCTGCTCACCGCCCTGGGCGTCGGCGGTCTGGCGGTCGCGCTGGCGCTTCAGGACACGCTCGCCAACCTGTTCGCGGGCATCCACATCCTCGCCTCCAAGACCGTGCAGCCGGGTGACTACATCCGGCTGAGCAGCGGCGAGGAGGGCTACGTCGAGGACATCAACTGGCGTCAGACGACCGTCCGCGAGCTGTCCAACAACCTGGTGGTCATCCCGAACGGGCAGCTCGCCAAGACCAACATGACCAACTTCATGCGGCCCGAGCAGCAAATGACCATCCTGGTCCAGGCCGGGGTGTCGTACGACAGCGACCTGGAGCAGGTGGAGCGGGTCACCATGGAGGTCGTCGCCGAGGTGATGACCGGGATCACGGGAGCGGTGCCGGAGCACGAGCCGGCGGTGCGCTTCCACACCTTCGGCGACTCCCGGATCGGCTTCACCGTCATCCTGGGCGTGGGCGAGTTCAGCGACCAGTACCGGATCAAGCACGAGTTCATCAAGCGCCTGCACCGCCGTTACCGCGAGGAGGGCATCCGCATCCCGTCGCCCGCGCGGACGGTCGCGCTCCAGCAGGGCACGGTGGTGTTCCCGCAGCAGCGCGACGCCGGGTCGGCGCCGGACGACATGACCACCGGCCGGCCGGTCTGAGGGACCGGGAGGGCGACCTCCCGCCACGGGCGCGGAATCCCGGCGGGAGGTTGCCCGGAACTCGGCGTGGACCCCTGTCGAGCCGAGGGCCGTCACAAGATATCTTGATGTCGAGCAATGTTGCAGACGTGGAGCGGAGCACCCGGTGACTGACTCGACCATCATCTATACGCACACTGACGAGGCCCCGGCCCTGGCGACGTATTCCTTCCTGCCGGTGGTCCGGGCGTACGCCTCGCAGGCGGGTGTCGCCGTGGAGACGCGTGACATCTCGCTGGCCGGGCGCATCATCGCCCTGTTCCCGGAGTACCTGGCCGAGGACCAGCGCATCCCGGACGCCCTCGCCGAGCTGGGTGACCTGGCCAAGACGCCCGCCGCCAACATCATCAAGCTGCCGAACATCTCGGCGTCCATCCCGCAGCTCAAGGCCGCGGTCGCCGAGCTCCAGGGCCAGGGCTACGCGCTGCCGGACTACCCGGACGACCCGAAGACCGACGAGGAGCGCGACATCCGCGCCCGCTACGACAAGGTCAAGGGCTCGGCCGTCAACCCGGTGCTGCGTGAGGGCAACTCCGACCGCCGCGCCCCCGCCTCGGTGAAGAACTACGCCAAGACCCACCCGCACCGCATGGGCGCCTGGACCGCCGAGTCCAGGACCAACGTGGCGACCATGGGGGAGAACGACTTCCGCTCCACCGAGAAGTCGGTCGTCGTCGCCGGGGACGGCGCGCTGCGCATCGAGCTGGTCGGCGACGACGGCACGACCACCGTGCTGCGCGAGTCCGTGCCGGTCCAGAAGGACGAGGTCGTCGACGCCTCCGTGATGCGGGTCGCCGCGCTGCGCGAGTTCCTGACCGCGCAGGTCGCCCGCGCCAAGCAGGAGGGCGTGCTGTTCTCCGTGCACCTGAAGGCCACGATGATGAAGGTCTCCGACCCGATCGTCTTCGGCCACGTGGTGCGCGCCTTCTTCCCGAAGACGTTCGCGCGGTACGGCGAGCAGCTCGCCGCCGCCGGCCTGACCCCGAACGACGGCCTGGGCGGCATCTACAAGGGCCTGGAGTCCCTGCCGGAGGGCGCCGAGATCAAGGCGTCCTTCGACGCCGAGCTCGCCGAGGGCCCGGCGCTGGCCATGGTCGACTCCGACAAGGGCATCACCAACCTGCACGTCCCCTCGGACGTCATCGTCGACGCCTCCATGCCGGCCATGATCCGCACCTCCGGCCACATGTGGGGCCCGGACGGCCAGGAGGCCGACACCCTCGCGGTGCTCCCGGACTCCAGCTACGCCGGCGTCTACCAGGCCGTGATCGACGACTGCCGCGCCAACGGCGCCTACGACCCGTCGACCATGGGCTCGGTCCCGAACGTGGGTCTGATGGCGCAGAAGGCCGAGGAGTACGGCAGCCACGACAAGACCTTCGAGATCCCCACCACGGGTACGGTCCGCCTGGTCGACCAGGACGGCAACGTCGTCCTGGAGCAGACGGTGTCCGCCGGTGACATCTTCCGCGCCTGCCAGACCAAGGACGCCCCGATCCGCGACTGGGTGAAGCTGGCCGTCACCCGCGCCCGCGCCACCGGCGACCCGGCGGTGTTCTGGCTGGACGAGGACCGCGCCCACGACGCCAACCTCATCGCCAAGGTGAAGCAGTACCTCACCGAGCACGACACCGAGGGCCTGGACATCCGGATCCTGAACCCGGTCGAGGCGACCAAGCTGTCGGTGGAGCGCATCCGCCGCGGCGAGAACACCATCTCCGTCACGGGCAACGTGCTGCGCGACTACCTGACCGACCTGTTCCCGATCCTGGAGCTGGGCACCAGCGCCAAGATGCTGTCGGTCGTCCCGCTGATGGCGGGCGGCGGCCTGTTCGAGACGGGCGCCGGCGGCTCCGCGCCGAAGCACGTGCAGCAGCTGGTCAAGGAGAACTACCTGCGCTGGGACTCGCTCGGCGAGTTCTTCGCCCTGGTGCCGTCGCTGGAGCAGTACGCGGCGACCACCGGCAACACCCGCGCCAAGGTCCTCGCCGACGCCCTCGACCGCGCCACGGCGACCTTCCTCAACGAGGACAAGTCCCCGACCCGTCGCGTCGGCGGCATCGACAACCGCGGCAGCCACTTCTACCTGTCCCTGTACTGGGCGCAGGAGCTGGCGCGGCAGACCGAGGACGCGGACCTGGCGAAGGCCTTCGGTCCGCTCGCCGAGACGCTCGCCGCGAACGAGCAGAAGATCGTCGACGAGCTGAACGCCGTCCAGGGCAAGCCGGCCGAGATCGGCGGCTACTACCAGCCCGACCCGGCCAAGGCCGCCGAGGTCATGCGTCCGTCCGCCACGTGGAACGAGGCGCTGGCGTCCCTGAGCTGACGCGGGCACCCGACGCCGCTCCGCACTCCGCCCCGGCCGGCCACGCGCCCGGCCGGGGCGGAGCCGTGTCCGCGGCGGGACGGGCGTTGTCAGTGCCGTGTGGCACCGTGATCAAGCCGTTCAGCACTGACAACGCCACTGGAGCGCCGTATGACCGATGCACCGCCGTCCTTCGAGTTCCTGCCGGGTGCTCCGGACTCCCCCGTGATCCTGCATGTGCCGCATTCCGCGCGGGAGATACCGGGTGACGTGCGCGCCGGGCTCGTGCCGGCGGACGCCGCGCTGGAGCGGGAGCTCGACCACATCACCGACGCCCACACCGCCGCCATCGCGGCGGTGGCGGCCGGTGCGGCCGGTGTCGCGCCGTGGCGGTTCGTGAACCGGCTCTCTCGCCTGGTCGTCGATCCGGAGCGGTTCCCGGACGAGCGGGAGGAGATGCTGGCGGTCGGGATGGGCGCGGTCTACACCCGGACCACGCACAAGGAGGTGCTGCGCGCCGACGGGTTCGACGCCGCGCCGCTGATCGAGCGGTACTTCCGTCCGTACGCCCGGGCGATGTCGGAGGCGGTCGCCGACCGGCTCGCCGCGACCGGGCGGGCCGTGATCATCGACGTGCACTCGTACCCGAGCGCTCCGCTCCCCTACGAGCTGCACGGCGACGGGCCGCGGCCGGAGGTCTGCCTGGGCACCGACTCCTTCCACACGCCGGCCGGGCTGCTCGACGCCGCCCGTGCGGCGTTCGCGCCCTGCGGGGAGACGGGGCTGGACAGCCCGTTCGCCGGGACGTACGTGCCGCTGGAGTACTACGGGAAGCGTGCGGAGGTCACGGCGCTGATGGTGGAGATCCGACGGGACACCTACATGTCCGAACCGGGCGGCCCCGCGGGCCCGGGCCTGCACCGACTCGCCTCGGCACTCGCCACCCTCGTCGACGCCGTCTCCCCCTGACGGGAACCCCGTGGGAACGGGGGGACCTGGCCCCGCCCCCCTCGCTCCCGCCCGGAGTGCTCAGGCGCGCATCCACTCCGTCACGACCACGTCCCCGCCGGTGTGCAGGCGCAGGGCGAACGGTCCGGAGGGCGGGGTGTCGGCGGTGAAGCGGCCCATGTCGTCGGCGGTGAGCGGGGTGGTGGCGGACTGCGGCCCGCCGAGCACCTCGATGCGGGCGGACTGGGGCGGCAGCACCTGCCCCATCAGCCCCTCCGCGGTCACCTCGACGTCCAGGGTCACCTCACCGGCGTTGAAGGTGAGCATGCGCGGCACGTCCGTCGCCCCCCTGACCGGGATGGCGTCGACGAGCGAGTCGAAGGTCAGCTCGGCCACGCGGGCGTCGAGGTCGTGCAGCGCGTAGGCGTCGACGGCGATCTGCAGCAGCGCCGGCGGCAGCGGGTCCAGTACGGCCGCCGCCTGCCGCAGCTCCTCCTCCAGCAGCCCGGTGTCGAAGTCGTCGCCGGGATCCGCGTCGAACCCCGTGTCGTCGTCCATGTCGTCGTCGTGCCGGTCGTTCATGTCGTTCACCACGTCCCCCGTGCCTCGAGCCGGGCCCGCAGCCGGCGCAGACAGCGCTGGCGCAGCGGCCCGATGCTGCCCACCGCGATACCGAGCGCGGCGGACACCTCCTGATAACTGGGCGGCGGAGAGGCGATCAGCACGCGCAGCAACTGCCTGCACCGCTCGCCCAGTTCCTCGAACTCCTGCCACAGCCGCCGCACGCGCTCGCTCTGCGCGGCCGCCTCCTCGGTCTCCAGCACCGACTGCTCCGGCGTGCCGTCCTCGCTGATCCCGTCCAGCATCTCCGGATCGTCCGTCAGCATCAGCCGCCGCGCGTTCCTGTGCACCTTCAGGCACTCGTGGCGCGCGGTGCTGGCCAGCCAGGAGCCCGCCTTCTCCGGTTCCCGGATCCGCCCCAGATGCTGGGTGAACCGGAACCACACGGTCTGGTAGACCTCGTGCGCGTCGGCGTCGGAGAGCCGGTGCGCGCGCACCACGGACCACACGAGTGGGCCCAGCCCTTCCACGATCGCCTTCCAGGCCGCCGCGTCGCCGTCGACAGCTGACTGGACCAACACGCCGACTTCAGTACGCTCCACGGCCCCACCCCTCGTGTACGGCACGTCATCGTACGCCGCGGAGGGAACCATTCCGATCCTCATGCCCGTGCGGAGGGGAGTGAGACCCGCGCGGGGCGCCAGGTGGGCGGAAGGAGCGCCGGGACGTGCGCCCCCCGCACCTCGGCGAACTCGGTGGTGGCCTCCAGCAGCTGCCGGCGGGCCTTGCGCGGGTCGGTCTGCGCCTGCGCGGTCATGAGGGAGGCGATCATGCCGACGGCGACGGGGGTGGCGAACGAGGTGCCGCTCCACTGCGCGAGCCCTTCGAACATCACCTGGTCCGGCTTGGCGGAGCCGCCGTCCTCGCTCAGCACGCCGGTGTGGCGCGGGTGGTGGCAGGTGCAGGCGTAGGTGAAGCCGTAGCGGCAGCTGTCGTAGGTGGAGTGCTGGTACACGTACGGCACGGGGCTGTCGAAGCCGGTGAGGGCGCTGATGAGGCGCTCACCGGGGGCGTACGCCTTCACCCAGCCGCCGTGGTTGCTGAAGCAGGCGCCGAACTCGCCGTCGCCGCGCAGCGCGCCGACGGACAGCACCGCGTTCTCGTAGCCGGGCAGGTCGGCGTAGGCGGCGGGCCAGAACGGTGTGGCGCTGCCGTTGTTGCCGGCCGCGGCGACCAGCAGCGTGGGCTGCTCGCGCAGTTCCTCCATGAAGGCGTCGACGCCGAGGAGGCCGTCGGTGCGGCCGTTGGAGGTCCCGGCGGACAGGCTGATGACGTCGGGCCAGCCGTCCCGGTCGACGGCCTCGAAGAGCTTCTCGCCGAACTCGGACTCCAGGATGGCCCCGGCGTCGTTGAGCGTGCCGCGGACGGTGATGTCGGTGTTGGGGGCGACGGCGGCGACGAGTCCGGCGATGAACGTGCCGTGGCCGCAGTACTGCTTCAGGACGCCGTCCTCGCCGCACTCCTCGGCCTGGGCGTCGCCGCGGGTGTGGGCGAGCAGCGGGTAGGAGCGGTGGTCGTGCATGAGGCCGGTGTCGATGACGAGGACCCGGACGGCGCCGTCCGGGTCGTGGGCGGCCTCGGCGGCGGCCGGATTGGGCTGCCCGCCGGGCGGTACGGGCACGGGCTCGTCGCCGGGGCAGGCGTTGACGGCGATCGACACCACGTGGTTGCGGCTGATCAGCCGGCGTCCGGCGCGGCCCTCGGTGGCGGAGAGGGCGCGCAGGGCGCCCGCGACCGCCGGGTCGCCGCTGCCGTCGCCCTCGCCGGGGTCGGCGACCTGGATGCGGGTGATGCCGGAGCGGTTGGTCTGCGGGCCCGCCCGGCGCACCCGGTCCGCGCTGAGCCCGGCGAACGTGGTGAAGTGCTGCCGCACGGTGTCCTCGACGACGCGGGCCTCCTCGCCGTCGCGGGCGAGGACGACCCCCTTCTCGTAGAGGAACTCGCCCGCGTCGTCCGGTCCCATCGCCAGGGGGACGTCGGGCATCGTGCGTTGGATCTGTGCGAACTGCTCGCGGAATCGCTGTGGTGCCATGGCGTGTCCTCCACTGGGGCGACGGCGGCCGGTGCCGCGGAGCTGTCGAGATACAGAGCCCTGGAGCGGTCGTTTGATACAACGTCACACCTGTGGCGCGTGGTTGCGGACCACTACCATCGTGGGGTGACAGCGGGAAGCGACACGGTGCTGGAACTGCTGCCGATGGTGTTCGCCGCCCCGGGTGAGGCACTGGCGAGGGCGGAAGAGGTGCTGGGTGACCGTCCCCCGGCCCTGCACGCCTCCGTCGCCCATCAGGTGATCGGCATCTGGCAGCGGGACTTCGGCGACATGCGGCTCGCCCTGAGCCATCTGCGGCGGGCCCGCGCCTGGGCGGCGCGCGCCGACTCGGCCGAGCGGGAGGCGGACGTCCTGGCCACGCTCGGGGTCGCACTGGTGCACGCGGGGCGCACCCGGCAGGGAATGGACGCGCTGCGGCGGGGTGTCGAGCGCGGCACCGGCCACACCCGCGCCCGGGTGCTGTTCCGGCGGGCGTACGCGTGGTGGGTGCTGGGCCATCACAGAGAGGCGCTGGAGGACGTACGGCGGGCGATTCCCGTCCTGCGGCAGGCCGAGGACGTGATCTGGACGGCGCGTGCGCTGACGCTGCGGGCGACGGTGCACCTGGCGCTGGGCGCGGTGGACCGGGCGGACGCGGACTTCACGGCGGCCGAGGCCCTGTGGGACACCACCGGCCAGGAGCACGACAAGGCGGACGCCGTGGAGAGCCGGGGCCTGGCCGCGTTCCGCTCCGGTGACATCCCGGTGGCGCTGCGGCTGCTCGACGAGGCGGAGGAGCGGTACGCCAAGCTGGGCACGCCGACGTTCATGCTGAACATCCGGCGCTGCGAGGTGCTGATGGCCGCCGGGCTGCCCGTGGAGGCGCTGGCCGAGGCGGACGCGGCGATCAGGGCGCTGGACGGGATCGGCGGGCAGTCCACGCGCAAGGCGGAACTGCTGCTGGCCGCCGCGCGGGCGGCCCGGCTGGCGGACGATCCGCAGACCGCGATCGCCCGCGCGGCGCTCGCCGTGCGGCTGTTCGCGGGGCAGCGGCGCACCTGGTGGGAGACGCACGCGCGGCTGGTGCTGACCGGGGCCCGGCACGCGGCCGGGCGCGGTTCGGGCCGGCTGGTCGCGGACGCGGCGGCGGTGGCGGAGAAGCTGGTCGCGCTCGGCGCCCCGGCCGCCCCCGAGGCGTCCCTGCTCGCGGGCCGGATCGCGCTGGACCTCGGCTGGACGGCGGACGCGGAGCGGCATCTGGCGTTCGCCGCGCGCAGCAGGCGCGGCGGGCCGCCGCTGGCGCGGATGACGGGCTGGGCCGCGCAGGCGCTGCGCGCGCAGGCCGCCGGCTCCCCGCGGGGAGTGCTGGAGGCGTGCCGGCGCGGCCTGGACGTGCTGGACGACCACCGGATGACGCTGGGCGCCTCGGAGCTGCGGGCCCGCGCCACCGCGCAGGGCGCGGAACTGGCCGCCCTCGCGCAGAAGGCCAGCCTGGTCTCGGGCGGGCCGCGGCGGCTGATGGTGTGGAGCGAGCGGTGGCGGGCGACCGCCCTGTCCACCCCGCCCACCCGGCCGCCCGCCGACCCGACGCTGCTCAGCGGCATGACCGCCTACCGCGAGATCGCCGCCCGCGCGGAGGAGGCCCGCATGGAGGGCAAGCCGGTGCCCGCGCTGGAGCGGGAACAGCGGCGGCTGGAACGGGAGATCCGCTCCCGGACCCTGCACATGCGCGGTGAGGCGCCCGACGGCGGGCACCGCTTCGACGTGGGGCGGCTGCTGGCGCGGCTGGACGAGGGCGACGACGGACAGCTGGTGGAGCTCGCCGTGCTCGACGGGCGCGTGCAGGTGCTGCTGTGCGGGCAGGGGCGGGTGCGGCGGTTCGAGGCGGGGCTGCTGGCGGCGGCGGAGACCGAGGCCGAGCACGTGCAGGCGGGGCTGCGGCGGCTGGCCCATCCGGGGGCCCAGGCGCGGCTGCCGGTGGTGGAGGCCGCGGGGCGGCGGCTGGAGGAGCTGCTGCTGGGACCGGCCGCGGCGCATCTGGGCGACGGTCCGGTGGTGATCGTGCCGCCGGGGCGGCTGCACCGGGTGCCGTGGGCGCTGCTGCCCTCGCTGCGGGAGCGGGTGCTGAGTGTGTCGCCGTCGGCGAGCAGCTGGCTGCGGGCGCGGGAGACCGCGCCGCCGCCGGTCGGCCGCCAGGTGCTGGTGCGCGGCCCGGGACTGGCCACGGGCGGTGCGGAGGTGCCGGTGCTGGCCGACCGCTACGCCGGGGCCACCGTCCTGGAGCACGAGGAGGTGACGGTGCCGCGCGTGCTCGGGGAGCTGGACGGTGCGGGGCTGGCGCACATCGCCGCGCACGGCGTGTTCCGCGCGGACGGCCCGCTGTTCTCCTCGCTGCGGATGGCCGACGGGCCGCTCATCGTGCACGACTTCGAGCGGCTGGACCGCAGCCCGTACCGGATCATCCTGTCCTGCTGCGACACCGCCCGGTTCGCCACCGTGGGCGCGGACGAACTGCTCGGTCTGGTCACCGCGTTGCTGCCGCTGGGCACGGCGGGTGTGGTGGCGTGCAGCGCGCCGGTCAACGACGCGGCGGTGGTCCCGCTGATGGTCGCACTGCACAAGGGGCTCGACGCCGGTCTCTCCCTGGCCGAGGCCCTGCGCGACGCCCGCGCCACCCAGCCGGCCGACGCCCTGCACCGCGCCACGGGCTGGGCCTTCACCGCCTTCGGGGCGGCCTGATCCCGGTCAGGCCGGTTGCGGCCGGGGCAGGTCCGCCAGGTGGGGCAGCGCCGTGCGGGTGGTGGTGCCGAGGCGGGTGTAGGCGCCGTGCAGGTGATTGCCGACGGTGCGGACGGACAGGGTGAGGCGTTCCGCGATCTGGCGGTTGCTGAGGCCGGAAGCGGCGAGGGTGACGATCTGCCGTTGCCGGGTGGTGAGTTCGCCCAGGACCAGGCCCGCGAGCGCCGGGGTGCGGGCGCCCCCGCAGCGGCGGGCGAGGGCGGCGGCGCGGGTGCGGGCGGTGCGGGCGGCGTGCGGTTCCCGGTGGGCCGCCGCGGCCTGGGCGTGCGCCTCGGCGGCGAACAGCAGGAAGCCGCGCCGCTGGAGCTCCTCGGCCGCCCGGGCCAGCGCGGGTCCGTCGGCCCGGGCCAGCGCGTCGGCGTGGGCGGCGAACACACCGGTGAGCCGGCCGGCGGCCCGTCCGGGGGTGCCCAGGCGCACGGCGTCGTACGGGTCGCCGCAGACGTCGGGGGTTCCGTCCGCGCGGGCGAGTTCGGCGCGGCAGGACGGGTCGTCGGGGGTGGTGCGCAGGCCCTCGCGCGCCCAGGCGGCCGCCTCCGCCAGTTCGCCGCGGAGCCGGGCGTAGCGGGCGCGCAGCGCCGCGTGCGCGGCCGGGACCGCGGCTCCCTCCGCGACGAGCCGGTCCCCCACGGGCGGCGGGCCGGCGGCGACGTCGGCCCGGTCGATGCGCCGGCTCAGCTC
Organism: Streptomyces capillispiralis; assembly: GCF_007829875.1. Classification (NCBI taxonomy): domain Bacteria; kingdom Bacillati; phylum Actinomycetota; class Actinomycetes; order Kitasatosporales; family Streptomycetaceae; genus Streptomyces; species Streptomyces capillispiralis. The sequence continues at coordinate 864,204 of NZ_VIWV01000001.1, forward strand.
CGCCGCCTCGGCGTCCAGGGCGGGGGCGGGATCCTGGGCCGCGCGGGTCAGCCGGCGGGCCCTGAGCCGCCCGGCGGCGGCCCGCAGGACGGGACCGTGCAGGGGGTGGGCGAGGCGGACCCCCGTCGGGGCTCCTCCCGGCCGGGCGGAGCCGGGGTCCCCGGGGAGGTCGTCGACGTGGATCAGGCCGTCGCTCTCCAGGCGCTCCAGGACGGTGGCGTCGAGGTCGTCCGGGTCGAGCGGCAGGGGTTCGGCGAAGGCGAGGCGGTCGAGCGCCTCCCGCTCCTCCGGGTGGACGCGCTCCAGGAGGTGGGCGGTGCGGTCGCGCACGGCGGGGGTGAGCGGAACCGGTCCCCGCCAGGCCCAGGTGCCCGCGTCACGGGTGAGCCGGCCGTGGTCGCGGACCGCGTCCAGGAGGTCCCGCAGCAGCCTCAGGTCCCCGTCGCACAGCCGGTGCAGCCGGTTCGCGGTGAGCGGTTCCGGGGTGTCGCCGGCACCGGCCGACAGCAGCCGCGCGGTCGCCTCCCGGGACAGCGGCGGCAGCGCCAGCCGCGGCAGCAGTTCCCCGGTCCACAGCCGGGAGACGGCCGGTGGTACGGGTTCGCCGTCGGTGACGACGACCAGCAGCCGGGCGCGTCCGTGCACGGCGAGCTGGTGGAGCAGGGCGGCGGAGGAGTCGTCGAGCAGGTGGGCGTCGTCGACCAGGAGGGTCCGTACCCCGGAGAGGTGGTGCAGCGCCGCGTGCAGGGTGACGGGTTCGGGCAGGAGGGGGGCGAAGGCGGCGAAGGGCAGGTGCCGGGTGCGCGGCGTCCCGGTGACGCGGGCGCAGTCGGTGCCGCGGACGGCCTCGGTGACGAGCCGCGTCTTGCCCCGGCCCGCCGGACCGGTCACCACCAGGCCGCGCCGCACGCCGCTCAGCGAGGCCCGGACCAGGTCGAGTTCGTCCTCCCGGCCGGTGAACGGCCAGGGCGGCCGCGGTGTCGTCGTGTCCCTCGAGTACGGCTCGTACGGCCCGGTGGCATCGTGTCGCGAAGTCGTCACGAGAACAGGAGCACGGATACTCACGCCTGATACAGGGCCACTTGAGCAGACCCCGACTCAGGCGCCCGGCCCGGGTGGCACGGCAGTCTGACGTCCATGACCGCTCGCTACTGCTCGCTGCCGCAGCAGCCGGCCCCCGCGTTCGCGCCGGGCCTGGCCGCCGAGCGGCTCGGCGCGCTGGCCGGCGGGCGGCGGCTGTGGGTCAACGGCACCGTGCTGCACTACAGCTTCTTCGACGGCGACCGGGACGGGTCCGAGATCACCGTGCCGGGGACCGGGCGCACCCGCTGGGTTCCGTGGGGCGGCGCCAAGGAGCAGCAGGACGTGGTGCGCGAGTGCTTCGAGGAGTGGCGGGGGCTCGGGCTCGGGCTGGTCTTCAGCGAGGTCCGTGACCGCACCGAGGCGGAGCTGCGCATCGGTTTCCAGTCCGGTGACGGGTCCTGGTCGGCCGTGGGCCGCGACGCGCTGCGGATCGGCGTGCACGACCGCACCATGAACTTCGGCTGGGACCTGACCGCACCGGGCGAACGCGCGACGGCCCTGCACCAGATCGGGCACGCGCTCGGCATGCTGCACGAGCACCAGAGCCCGTACGCCGGTCTGCACTGGGACGACGAGGCCGTCTACGCCGAACTGGCGGGCGCACCGAACCACTGGAGCCGGGACCGCACGCACCACAACGTGCTGCGCAGGCTCGGCCCGGACGAGGTCAACGGCTCCGTCTGGGACCCGCAGTCGATCATGCAGTACGCGTTCCCGCCGGGGCTCATCCTCGAGCCCGAGCAGTACCGCGGGGGTGTGCACCCGCCCGGCACGCTGTCCCCCTCGGACAAGGAGTTCGTGCTCCGCCGGTACCCGCCGGCCGATCCGCCCCGGCCGCCCGCGCTGGTGCCGTTCCGCTCGGTGCCGCTGGGACTGGGCCCCGGTGAGCAGGCGGACTTCCGCATCGAGCCGCCGGAGACCCGTGACTACACGGTGGGCACCTTCGGCGACGCGGACCGGGTCGTGGTGCTCTTCGAGGAGCGGGACGGGGAGCCCCGCTTCCTCGCCGGCCGCGACGACGGGGGCACCCCGGGCAACGCCACGCTCGCGGCCCGGCTCGTCAAGGGCCGCCGCTATTACGTCCGTGTCCGCCTGTACTCCGCGTGGGGTCCGGGCGAGACGGCGGTCATGTGCTGGTAACGGCACGGCCGGCCGGCCACGGGCACCGGAACCACTGTCCGGCGCCGGGGGAGCGGCCGGGGTGACGTCTCCTTCGGGGGAGGGGGACGTCACTCCGGCCCAGGCGCAACGCGAGGAGCCGCACCGGATGTCTCCGGTACGGCTCCTCGGGCGTTCTCCGTCGGGACGACAGGATTTGAACCTGCGACCCCTTGACCCCCAGTCAAGTGCGCTACCAAGCTGCGCCACGTCCCGATGCGTCCCGCGCGGTGAACCGCGTGATCACGCAGGTCAACCCTACCGCATGTGCGAGGTGACACCGGGACGACGGGTCGGCCCCGTGCGGGCGCACGCGTCCACGGCGGCCGGACCCCCACTGTTAAAGTGGAGGAATCCCTCCACTGTAGCGGAGGAATCCCTCCGTTTCATTCGAGCCCCTCCGGAGACCGCCGTGACCGCCCAGCCGTTCCCCGTCAGCGAGATCGTGGCGTCCCGGCGACCGCACCGGAAGGACGCCGCCCGGAACTACGACGCCCTGCTGGCCGCGGCCCGCGCGGCGTTCGCCGAGCACGGCTCGGAGGCCTCCCTGGAGGACGTCGCGCGCCGGGCGGGCGTCGGCATCGGCACGCTCTACCGGAACTTCCCAACCCGCCGGCATCTGTTCGAGAGCGTCTACGCGGGCGAGGTGAACGACCTGTGCCGGTTCGCCGGGGAGGTCGCCGACCGGGAGCCGTGGGAGGCACTGTCCTCGTGGCTGCGCCGGTTCGTGGACTACACGGTGACCAAGCGGGCCATCCGGGAGGCGCTGGACGGCGAGTCGGACATCTTCCTGGCCTGCCGGGAGTCGATGTACGCGGCGGGCGGCCCGCTGTTCGAGCGGGCGCAGCGGGCCGGGCGGGCCCGGGGCGACATCGGCTTCGACGACCTGCTGCGGATGGTGGCCGGGATCACCGCGACGCACTTCCTCGACGACGCCCAGCGCGACCGGGTGCTGTCCGTCGCCCTGGACGGAGTGCGCACCGGACGCTGACAGGCAGGATGTCCTCGCGGGTGGCGGTGGCGCAGGCGATGTCACCGAGCGGCGGAGTCATGGGTGCCTCCGGGGCGGGGGGGTCGGTGCCGTGGCGGCGGGGCGCGGGAAGACGGTGCCGTCGAAGAGCGTGCGGGCGGTGCGGACGACGGCGGTGCGGCGGACCACGAGGGAGCCGGGGTCGAGGTGGACGTCGACCTCCAGGAATCCGCTGGGGTGCTCGACGCGTACGCGGTCGCCGTCGTCCGGGAGGTCCGCGATGCCCTCCGCCACGCCGCCCGGGACGCGCAGTCCCGCCGCCACGCTCGCGGCGCCCAGGACGCCGATGGAGGTGTGGCAGCGCACGGGGATGAAGGTGCGGGTCGTGACGGCGCCGCCGTGCCGGGGCGGGGCGAGCAGGGTCAGCTTGGGCACGGTGGTGCCCTCGACGTCGCCCAGGCCCATCAGCCGTCCGGCGGCCGTCCGGATCTCCCGGAGCCGGCCGGCCAGCGCCGGGTCCGCCTCCAGGTCCCCGGGGCTCTCGTAGCCGGTGACGCCGAGCGCGGCGGCCGGGACCAGCACCACCGGCATGCCGTTGTCGACGCAGGTGACCTCGGTTCCGGCGACCGTGTCGCGGACGTTCCCGGTGGGCAGCAGGGGGCTGTCGCCCTGCGGGAACTCGATGACGACCGCGGCGGCGGTGCCCGGCACGCCGGAGATCTCGGCGTCCCCGGTGAGGTCGACGCGCCCGCCCGGGGTCGGGAAGGTCGCGACGGCGCGTTCGCCGGTGTTGAGCATGCGGATGCGGACGGACGTCCGCGTGCCGTCGGCCGGCACGAGTCCGCGGTCGACGGCGAAGGGGCCCACCCCGGCGAGGATGTTGCCGCAGTTCTGCCGGTCGGTGACCTCGGGCGCGTCCACGGCGACCTGGAGGAACAGGTAGTCGACATCGGCGTCCGGGTCCTCGGAGGCGGAGACCACGGCGACCTTGCTGGTCAGCGGGTGGGCGCCGCCGAGGCCGTCGATCTGGCGCGGGTCGGGGCTGCCCATGATCCGCAGCAGCAGGTCGTCGCGGGCGGCGGCCTCGGCGGGCAGGTCACCGGCGAGGAAGTAGGCGCCCTTGGAGGTGCCGCCGCGCATCAGGGTGCAGCGCACCCCGTCGGAGGCGGTCACGGCCGCTCCCCGGCCGCGTACTCCTCGTACGGCTGGTAGGTCACGCCCAGTTGCCTCAGCTTCTCGCGCAAGCCGTAGCGGTCGAGGCCGAGTTGGCCCTCGAGGAAGGCGGCGCGGGAGGCGGCCTCCTTCCGCTCCCGGGCCTCGGAGGCCTCCGCCGTCCGGCGCGCCTTCCCCCTGGGCACGACCACTACACCGTCGTCGTCGGCGACGATCACGTCACCGGGGCGGACCACCCGGCCGTCCACGACGACCGGTACGTTGACCGAGCCGCCGGTGGCCTTGACGGTGCCCTGCGCGCTGACGGCCCGGGACCAGGCCGCGAAGCCCATCTCCCGCAGTTCCTGGGTGTCGCGGACACCGGCGTCGATGACCAGGCCGCGCACGCCGCGCCGGTGCAGCGCGGTGGCGAAGAGCTCGCCGAACATGCCGTCGGTGGACGGCGAGGTGGTGGTGACGACCAGGATGTCGCCCTCGCCGCACTGCTCCACGGCGGCGTGGATCATCAGGTTGTCGCCGGGCCAGGAGAGCACGGTGACCGCGGTGCCGGCGACGCGTACGCCCTGCTGGACGGGCCGGATGCCGGGGCCGAGCAGGCCGGTGCGGCCCATCGCCTCGCCGAGGGTGGCGACGCCGTACCGGGCGAGCGCCTCGACGTCCTCGGCCGGTGCCTTCGGCGGGTTGGTGACGATGACGCCGCTCACGCCAGCTCCTTCGCGATCTGCGGGAGCGGGCGCATGAACGCCTCGGCCATGGTCTTGTGGGGCAGGCCCAGGTTGGGGCCGGCGTTGCGCTTGAGCTGGACGCCGCGGCGGACGGCCAGGTCGGTGTAGTAGTCCCAGAGGTGCTGCTGGGCGCCCAGGCACTCCATGGCCCTGCGCTTGGTCTCCCACACCTCGGTGATGTCGAGGAGCACTTCGGGCCGGAAGCCGCTCATCTCGGGCTGGTGCGGCTCGAAGTAGAAGACGGGCGGGGCGCCGATGATCTCGCCGGGGCCGGGGTAGCCGATGGCCTGGGCGAGGACGCGGGCCTCCAGGGCCATGCGGTGTGCGGCGGGGTGGTCGCCGTTGTAGGGGTCCTCGACCGGGTGGGTGAGCACCACGTCGGGCTGGGTGGCGCGGTAGACCTCGACGAGCCGGTCGGTCAGCTCGGGAGTGGCGGTCAGCGGGTAGTCGCCGGCGTCGAAGAAGCGGACCTCGGCGCCCAGGGTGGCGGCGGCCTTCTCGGCCTCCTCCCGGCGTATCGCCTTGATCTCCTCCAGCTTCCTGCCCTCCCGCCAGGCCTTGGCGGACTCGCCGCGCTCACCGAAGGTGAGGCAGGCGACGGTGACCTTCTCGCCGCGCGAGGCGGCCAGCGCGATGGCGCCGCCCGCCCGCCAGACGAAGTCGCCCGCGTGCGCGGTGACCACGAGGGTCGAACGTGGGGCGGGGGCGGGCGTGCTGCCGTGCGTCATGGCTGGGTTCTCCTTCGTGGACAGGGGCGCCCGCCTCGGTGCGCGGTTCAGTCGCGCAGCGCCTCGATGACGCTGGTGAGGTGGGCGCGGACGGCCGCCTCGGCCGCCTGCGGGTCCCTGGCCTCGATCGCCTCGATCATGGCCAGGTGCTCGTTCAGGGATCGCTGCGGACGGCCCGGTCGCAGGGCCAGCTGGAAGCGGTGGCGCACCAGTTGGGCGTTGAGCCGCTCCAGGAGCGCCACGGCCGTCCGCTGTCCGGAGAACTCGCGGATCCTGACGTGGAGTTCGTGGTTGAGCTCCGAGTAGGTCAGCGGTTCGCCGCCGGCCACGGCCTTGCGCATCTCCGCGCCCAGCCGCGTCAGTTCGGCGAGCTGTCCGTCGGTGACGGCGGCGGCCGCCTTGGCCGCGCAGAGCCCTTCGAGGACCAGGCGGCACTCGGTGATGGCCACCGCCTCCTCGACGGTCACCACCCGCACCCGTGCACCACGGTTGCGGATCCGCTCCACCAGTCCCTGGGACTCCAGCTCGATCAGCGCGGCCCGGATGCTGGCCCGGGTCACGCCGAACCGTTCGGCGAGTTCGTTCTCCACCAGCCGCTGCGCCGGCACCATCTCGCCGCGCAGGATCGCCTCCCGCAGCTGCCCGAGCGCAAGCTGTCTGGCCTGCTCTCCGGAGCCCGGACGGGATTGGTTCGGCATGGTCGCCCTCCCTGAGTGAGTGCCTGTCGAACGTAAATCTAGCCGACAAGATTGTCAACAATTTCGTTCGCCATATTGTCGACGACAGGTGGGCCGCCATCGCGCCAGAAGGCGGGGCAGCAGAGCGGGCCCCGAGGGCGGCCGGAAGGACGGCGCATTGTCCTGTCAAACGGTTGACATGACGGCGGTCCCCGAAGAGGGTGAGCGGGCAGAACAGGCAACGGGCCGGAGAGAGGCTTTCATGGTGGATGCGCTGGGTGTCGCCGTCGTCGGATTCGGCTGGATGGGGCGGGTGCACACCCAGGCGTACGCGCGCGTGCGCCACCACTACCCGCGGCTGGCCGTCCGGCCCGAGCTGGTCACGGTCGCCGAGGAGGTGCCGGGCCGGGCCGAGGAGGCCGCCGCCCAGTTCGGCTTCGCCTCGACGGCCCGCGACTGGCGCGAGGTGGCCGCCGACCCCCGGGTGAAGGCCGTCAGCATCACCGCCCCCAACTTCCTGCACCGGGAGATCGGTGTCGCGATGGCCGAGGCGGGCAAGCACATCTGGATCGAGAAGCCGGTGGGCCTCGGTGTCGAGGACGCCCGCGCCGTCGCGGACGCGGTCGCCAAGGCGGGCGTCCAGGGCGCGGTCGGCTTCAACTACCGCAACGCGCCCGCCGTGGAGGCGGCCCGCGAGCTGATCGCCTCCGGGGAGATCGGCACCGTCACCCATGTCCGCGTCCGGCTGTTCAGCGACTACGCCGCCCATCCGGAAGGCGCCCTGACCTGGCGCTACGAACGGGAACGCGGCGGCAGCGGCGTCCTCGGCGACCTGGCCTCGCACGGCGCCGACCTGGCCCGCTTCCTGCTCGGCGACATCGCCTCGCTGACCGCCGACACGGCCGTCTTCCTGCCCGAGCGGGCCCGCCCGACGGGTGCCACGGCCGGTCACGCCCGCGCGGCCGGCGGCGAACTCGGCCCCGTGGAGAACGAGGACTACGTCAGCTCCCTGCTGCGCTTCGCCTCCGGCGCGCGCGGGGTGCTGGAGGCCTGCCGGGTGTCGGTGGGCGAGCAGAACAACTACGGCTTCGAGGTGCACGGCACCAAGGGCGCGGTGCTGTGGGACTTCCGCCGGATGAACGAGCTCGGCGTCAGCCGCGGCACCACCTACCAGGACCAGCCGGTCAGCACCGTCTACGTGGGCCCGGGCCACGGGGAGTTCGGCGCCTTCCAGCCGGGCGCGGCGAACGCCATGGGCTACGACGACCTCAAGGTGATCGAGGCGTACCGCTTCCTGCGCTCCGTCGCCGAGGGCGTCCCGCACGGCGCGACCCTCGCCGACGCGGTGCACAGTGCCGCCGTACTGGACGCGATGGCACGGTCGGCGGAGAGCGGCGCCTGGGTCACCCCGTAGCCGTGGCGGGCATGTTGTAGGGCGTCACGACCTGGATCGCGGACGGCAGGGTGGGGCCCGCGGACGGCAGCGCGCCGTGGGCCCGCATCACGATGTGGCAGGCCTCGCGCAGGTCGTGCCGGAGATCGTGGTGGAGCACGGCGGACAGCCGGTGCTCGCGCAGCAGCCGGGTGTTGTCGTGGTCCAGGTCGTGCGCGACGAACACGGCGCACTCGCGCCCGGCGTCCTCGAAGGCGCGCAGGGTGGCGATGTTGCCGCCGCCGATCGAGTAGACCGCCCGGATCTCAGGGTCCCGCTCCAGGGCGGCCCGGACCAGGTCGTACTGGGTGGCGTCCAGGCCCTGGCCCTCGGCGATCTCGACCAGCGCGCGCCCCGGCTGCCGGGCGCGCATGGCGCTGCGGAAGCCCATCTCGCGCTCCTCCTCGTTGCGGAAGAAGCCGCTGGAGAGGCTGGTGAGGACGTTGCCGGGCCGCTCGCCCAGCCACTGCCCCATGAGGTACGCGGCGGTGGCGCCCGCGGCCCGGTTGTCGCTGCCGACGTACCCGATCCGGGCGCTCGCGGGCAGGTCGGTCACCAGGGTCACCACCGGGACGCCCGCCGCCGCGAGCCGTCCGACGGCGGCGGTCACCTCGGGCACGTCGGGCGCCTTGAGGACCACCCCCTGCGAGCCGCGCCGGCCGATCCGGTCGAGCACCGCAACCAGCGCGGCGGCCGGTCCGGTCTCGCGGAAGTGGTAGCGGGAGCGGACCACCGCCGGGTGCAGGGAGGGCAGTTCGGCCTCCAGGGCGGTGCGGACGGCGGTGGAGAACCGCTCCGGCGACTGCATCACGATGTCCACCATGAACGTCCGGCCGACGAGGCGGACCTGGGTGCGCTGCCGGTCCAGGTCGGCGATCGCCCGGTGCACCTCGCGCGCGGTGCTCTCCCGCACCCCTCCCCTGCCGTTGAGGACACGGTCCACCGTGGCCTCGCTCAACCCTGCCTGACGTGCGATTTCCCGGATCGGGAAGGGGTGGCCCATGCGCCGGCTCCTGAGGGGTTTTTGATGGCTTCCTGCTGGTTGTTCGAGGGGTTTGTACTGACAAGAATGGCATCCGCCGCGTCGCTCCGTGACCCGAAGGGACGGCCTCATGTCCGTATCCACTCCGCAGCAGACCCCCGCGCCGGCCGCCTGGCTGTCCGAACGGGACTGCGACCTGGACGCCTTCCGCGCGCTGGTCGAGCAGTCGACCGACCCCGGCGCCCACCCGCACGCCTCGGCGGTGGAGCGCGACGTGCTGCTCTACGACGCCGACCGGCTCGCCCTCGCCGACCGCCGGGAGGTCCAGGCCGAGCTGGTGCGGGCCCTCACCGACGGTCCCGGCATCGTGGTCGTGCGCGGCGCCTTCCCCGACCCGGCGGTGGTCGACCGGGCCACGGCCGTCTTCGACGCCCTGATCGCCGAGCAGCGCGCCTCGGGCGCCACCGCCGGCGACCACTTCGCCAAGCCGGGCGCCAACGACCGGGTGTGGAACGCCCTGGAGAAGGCCGCCCTGTACGACCCGCAGGCATTCGCCGACTACTACGCCAACGACGTGATCGCCCTGGTGTCCTCGGCCTGGCTGGGCCCCGGCTACCAGGTCACCTCGCAGGTCAACGTGGTCAACCCGGGCGGCGCCGCGCAGACCGTGCACCGCGACTACCACCTCGGCTTCCTCTCCAACGAGGCGGCCGCCGCCTACCCGGCGCAGGTGCACCGCCTCTCCCCCGCGCTCACCCTCCAGGGCGCGGTGGCGCACTGTGACATGCCCGTCGAGTCCGGCCCCACGCTGTACCTGCCGCACTCGCAGAAGTACGAGCCCGGCTACCTCGCCTGGCGGCTCCCGGAGTTCCAGGAGTACTTCGCGGAGCACCACGTGCAGCTGCCGCTGGCCAAGGGCGACGCGGTGTTCTTCAACCCGGCGCTGTTCCACGCCGCGGGCGCCAACCGGTCGGCGGACATCCGGCGCATGGCCAACCTGCTCCAGGTGTCGTCCGCCTTCGGGCGGGCGATGGAGACCGTGGACCGCGAGGCGGTGGCCGGTGCCGTCTACCCGGTGCTGCTGGGGCGCAAGGCCGAGGGGGCCGGCGAGCGGTGGCTGGAGAACGTGATCGCGGCGAGCGCCGAGGGCTACCCGTTCCCCACCAACCTCGACAGCGACCCGCCGGTCGACGGCCTCGCCCCGCCCTCGCAGGCCGACGTGGTGCGCCGGGCGCTGCGCGAGGGGTGGACCCCGCGGACGCTGCGCGGCGAGTTGCGGGCCGCGGTGCAGCGGCGCGAGAGCTGAAGGGAGCACTGCGGCATGGGACTTCTCGACGACAAGGTCGTCCTCGTCAACGGCGGCAGCCAGGGGGTCGGTGCCGCCGTCGCGCGGGCCGCGGTCCGTGAGGGGGCGGCGGTCGCCGTCACCGGGCGGCGCCCGGAACCCGGCGAGGCACTGGTGGCGGAACTGACCGGCGCGGGCGGCGAGGCGGTGTTCGTACGGGCCGACCTGGCGGACGCCGAGCAGGCGAAGGACTCCGTCGCGCGGGTCGTCGCGGCGTACGGCCGCGTCGACTGCCTGGTCAACTCCGCGGGCCTCACCTCCCGCGGGACGCTCCTCGACACCACGCCCGACCTGTTCGACCGGCACATCGCCGTCAACCTCAGGGGCCCGTTCTTCGCCATGCAGGCCGCGGTCGCGGACATGCTGCGGCGCGGGGCGCCCGGCACCATCGTCAACGTCATCACCTCCTCGGCGCACGGCGGGCAGCCGTTCCTGGCGCCGTACGTCGCCGCCAAGGCCGGACTCGCCGGCCTGACCCGCAACGCCGCGCACGCCCACCGGTGGGACCGGATCCGCGTCAACGGCCTGAACATCGGCTGGACCGCCACCGAGGGCGAGGACGCCACCCAGCGCGCCTTCCACGGGGCGGGCGACGACTGGCGCGAGCAGGCGGCCGCGCGGCTGCCGATGGGCAGGCTCGGCCTGCCGGACGAGATCGCCGACTTCGTGGTCCTGCTGCTGTCCGACCGCTCGGGCGTGGTCACCGGCTCCGTGATCGACTGGGACCAGAACGTCCTGGGCGGCCTCGACTGACCTCCCCCTCCCCCGCTCGTACGACCCCCGCACCCAAGGAGCACCCTCCCCCATGCGCATCGGAATCCTCGGCCTCGGCCGCATCGGCGCCTTCCACGCCGAGACCCTGTCCGGGCTCGACGCCGTCGAGTCCCTCGTCGTCTCCGACCCGTTCGCGGACGCCGCGAAGGCCGCCGCCGAACGCTTCGGCGCCGCGGTCGCCGACTCCCCCGAGGCGGTGCTCGCGGCCGGCGTGGACGGCGTGGTCGTCGCCGCCGCCACCGACGCCCACCCGGGGCTGATCCTCGCCTGTGCGGAGGCCGGCGTCCCGGTCTTCTGCGAGAAGCCCGTCGCCCGCACCATGGCCGAGGGCGTGGCGGTCCTGAAGGCGGTCGAGGGCCGTGACGTGCCGATCCAGATCGGCTACAACCGGCGCTTCGACGCGGGCTTCGTGGCCGCCCGGGCGGCCGTGCGCAGCGGGGAGCTGGGCACGCTGCACACCGTCCGCTCCACCACGCTGGACCCGGCGCCCCCGCCGGCCGCGTACGTCGCCGCCTCCGGCGGCATCTTCCGCGACTGCTCGGTGCACGACTTCGACATCATCCGCTGGGTGACCGGCCGCGAGGTGCGCGAGGTGTACGCCGCCGGCGGCAACCGGGGCGCCGACTACATCAGGGAGGCGGGCGACGCCGACACCACCGGCGCGGTCCTCACCCTCGACGACGGCACCCTCGCGGTGGTCTCCAACAGCCGCCACAACGCCTGCGGTTACGACGTGCGCATGGAGATCCACGGCTTCACCGACTCCATCGCGGTGGGCCTGGAGGACAAGCTGCCGCTGCGGTCGGTGGAGCGGGGCGTCACCTTCCCGGCGGGCGTCCCGCACGACTTCTTCATGGACCGCTTCGCGGCCGCCTACCGCGCCGAACTGACCGCGTTCACCGAGGTGGTGGCGGGCACCCGCCCCTCACCGTGCACCGTCGCGGACGCCCTGGAGGCCGGCTGGATCGCCGAGGCCTGCACCCTGTCCCTGCACGAGCACCGTCCGGTGACCGTGGATGAGGTGCGCGGGGCCTGACCGGTCGCGTCCGGCCCTCCCCGGTCCCGTCCGGGCCGGGGAGGGCCGCACCGCATCACTCGGGACGGCGATCCGGATCGCCCGGCTCCCGGTGGCCGGCGGGCGGCGCGTGGGTCGTACGGGGCGGCTCCCCCGCCGGACCGCCCGCCGTGCCGATCGCCTGCCGCAGGAACGGCAGGATGCCGCGCTCCAGCAGGGCCGTGTGCCAGGCCAGCCTGGCCCGTTCCACTTCCGCGTACGGATCGTCGTACCGCCTGTCGGGGACGGTGCGGCGGGCGCGCCGTAGCCTGCGGCGCCGCGCCGGCGCGGTCAGGACCAGCCCGGCCGTGACCGAGGCGAGGCACAGGCCGGCGGTCACCAGCGCCCCTGCCAGGTCGTGTTCCCGGCCCGCCGATCCGAGGGCGAGGGCGAGGAGCAGCAGCGTCAGTGCCGCCGCCCCCAGCAGCACGGCGCTCACCCCCCGGGCGGACTTCCGGCGTCCCGTCCCGGCAGGGGCGTACGGGGCGGGCTGGGCCGCGCCTCCCGGGCCCGGGCCGGCCGGCCCGCCCCACGCGGGCACCGCCGTCGACGGCCCCAGCCGCTCCGCCCTGACCCGCAGGAAGTGCTGGTACTCGGCCGCCGCCGCCGCCATGACGGCCTCCCGGGCGTTGAGCGCCATACCGCGCAACTGCTCGGGGCCGGGCCAGGGACCGCCTGCGGTCTCCGGGGAGCGGGCGAGGGACGTCAGCGCCTGGTCGAGGAGCCGCTCGTACGTGATCCGGTCCTCACGCAGCGCGGCGTCCGGGCCGGCGTACCGCTCCGCGGGAGGGCCGGCGGGGGCCGGGAGGGTCCCCGGGTGGAGGACCGCCCCGGAGGTCCGCCGTCCGCTCACCTCCGGTACGGAGCCGGGGAGCGCGCCGGGCCGCTCGGGCCGTACGCGGACGCCGAGGAGGGAGACGAGCAGGCGCCGTCCGAGGGGGAGGTGCCGCTGCTGGACGACCGTGGGCGGCCGGCGCACGGGGCCGCCCGCCGCAACGACACCGGCGGTGGCCCGGCGGAACGCCGACGGTCGTGGAGTCACGTCGAGCCCTCCTCTCCCAGGGCCGGACCACGGGACAGCGGTGTACGGCCGGCACCCCCGGCGGCGGGGTCCGGCCCGTCGGCGCCGTCCTCCGGCATGCCCCGGGACGGCGGGTACGGCGGCTGCGGTACGGAGGTGACGGAGCGCACCGGTGCGCGGGACCCGTCCGGCACGCCCGTCCCGGCAGTCGCGGCGGGCCCGGGCGGTGCGGCAAGTTCAGGCGGTGCGGGCGGTGCGGGCGGTGCGGCGGGGAACGGTCCGGTGCCGGCCCCCGTTTCCGTGGCCGGCGCTCCTGCGCCGGGGGCCGCCTCGGTGGCGGGCGGGCCGGTCAGCGCGTCGCTGACCGACTGCACGCGCCCCAGCTGCGTCAGGATGACCGGCGCGGAGATGCCCACGACCAGCGCCGCGTAGGCGCCGCTGATCTGGCCCGTGGTGCCGAAGAGCACCGCCGCTCCCGCGCCCATCGCGCTGTGCACCACGGCGGCCACGGAGTCGCCGACCGGGTCGAAGTGGTCGGCGAAGCGCGGTGGTTGGCCCTCCTGGTCCGCGGGTGATCTGCGGTGGGCCCTGCGATCCGCCTGCCAGTCGAGGAAGCGGATGTAGACGTCGAGCAGCCCTCTGAGCGCGCCGCCCGCGGCGCCGAGGAGGAGCAGCGTCGTCACCTCCACCGGGGCTCCCGGCGGCTTCGCTTCGCTGGACCCTCACCGGCTGCGCGCACGGCACGAGGGTAGGGCGTGGCGTACGACGGCGCAAAGTCCCCGCGAGCGACGGGAGTTGACTCCGCGGTGCCGCCGTGTCACCCGTTCACCGGTACAGCGGCGGCTTCTCCACCAGGGAGACCTCGGCCCGGCCGCCCTGTTCCAGCGCGCGGACGCCGGCCTCGCAGACGGCCGCGGCGGCGTAGCCGTCCCAGGTGCTCGGGCCGTCGACCTCGCCGCGGCGGGTGCTGTCGACCCAGGCCTGGACCTCGTCGTCGTAGGCCTGGGCGAAGCGTTCGGTCCAGTCCTGGGTGATGGTGCCGCCCCAGCGGCCCTCGGCGCTGGTGATCAGGGCGTGGCCGTCGCCGATGCGGGCGGTGCCGCGTTCGCAGACCGCCTCGGCCCGCACCTGGTAGCCGAAGCCGCAGTTGACGAAGATCTCGACGTCGGAGAGGGCACCGCCGTCGGTCTCCAGGACGACGAACTGCGGGTCGCGCAGGCCCTCGGGGGCGCCGGAGGACGGGGTGGGGCGCAGGACGGTGACGGCGGTGATCTCGTGGCCGAGGAGCCAGCGGGTGGCGTCGACCTCGTGCGCCACGGAGTCGCTGATGAGCATCGAGCTGGTGAAGAAGGCCGGGCTGGCGACGTTGCGGTGCCGGTTGTGCAGCATCAGCGGGCGGCCCAGCCGCCCGGTCTCCAGCAGGGCCTTGAGCCGTACGTACTCGGCGTCGTAGCGGCGCATGAAGCCGACCTGGACGCGGCGGTGGCCGAGGGCCTGTTCGGCTTCCATGACGCGCAGCGCGGAGGCCGCGTCGGGGGTGAGCGGCTTCTCGCACAGGACGGGCAGGTCGTGCTCGAACGCGGTGAGCAGGGCGGCCTCGTGGGCCGGGCCCGGGGAGGCGACGAGTACGGCGTCGACGTCGGCCGACGCCATCGCGGCGGCCGGGTCGGTGTGGGCGGTGCAGCCGTCGACGCCCGCGGCCACGGACTTGGCCCGCTCGGCGTCGACGTCCACGACGGCGGTGACCCGGGCGCCGCTGATGACCCGGTCGATCCGGCGTACGTGGTCCGCGCCCATGCGGCCGGTGCCGACGACGGCGACGCGCAGTGGCTCGCTCGGGTTCATCCCTCGCCTCCCCTCGGGATCGTCAGGCGCCGCAGGAACGCAGGAACTTGCGGGTGCGGACGGCGATCGGCAGCGGCTTGTCGGGCTCGCAGGGGTACATGTCCTGCTCGACGATCGCGAAGAGGTCCACGCCCAGCTTCTGCGCGGCCGTGAGGACGGGGCCCAGCTCGGGGACGCCGGCGGGCGGTTCGCACATCACCCCGCGCTGCACGGCGGGTCCGAACGGCACCTCGTTCTTGACGACGTCGGCGAGGATGTCCGGGTCGACCTGCTTGAGGTGGAGGTAGCCGATGCGCTCGCCGTAGGTCTCGATCAGCTTGACGCTGTCGCCGCCGCAGTAGGCGTAGTGACCGGTGTCCAGGCAGAGGTTGACCAGGTCGGAGTCGGTCGAGTCGAGGAAGCGCTCGACGTGTTCCTCGGTGTCGATGTGGGTGTCGGCGTGCGGGTGGACGACGATGTCGAGCCCGTAGGTCTCCTTCACCTCGCGGCCGAGGCGTTCCATGCCCCGGGTGAGGTGGCCCCACTGCTCGGTGGTGAGCTCGGGGGCCTCCAGGATCTCGGCGGTCTTGTCGTCGCGCCAGAACGACGGGATGACCACGAGGTGCTTGGCGTCCATGTCGCGGGTGAGGGCGGCGACGCGGCTGACCTGCTCCCAGGTGCTGTCCCACTCGGAGGGTCCGCGGTGCAGGCCGCAGAAGATGGTGCCGGCGGAGACCTTGAGGTTCCGCCGGTTCACCTCGTCGGTGAGGCGGGCGGCGTCGGTGGGGAGGTAACCGTAGGGGCCGAGTTCGATCCAGGAGTAGCCGGCCTCGGCGACCTCGTCGAGGAAGCGCTGCCAGGGCACCTGCTGCGGGTCGTCGGGGAACCAGACGCCCCAGGAGTCGGGGGCGGAACCGACCCGGATGCGGTCGAGCGCGACTGCCATGTCAGGACTGTCCTTCCGGAGTTGCGGCTGCGGGGGCCCGGAGGTCGCCCTCCTCGGGGAGTTCCTCGGTGTCGACGCCGCCGACCTGGGCCAGCTCGTGCTTGAGGGCGGCCAGTTCGGCGCCGCCCGCCATGTGGTTGGTGAGCGTCTCCAGACCGACCTCGCTGCGGGCGGCGCTCAGTTCCAGCGTGCCCAGGCGCAGGACGCTGAAGTGGTCGCCGACCATGTAGGCGTGGTGGGGATTGTGGGTGATGAAGATGACGCCGAGGCCGCGGTCGCGGGCCATCGCGATGTACTTCAGGACCACGCCGGACTGCTTGACGCCGAGGGCGGCCGTGGGCTCGTCCAGGATCAGCACGCGGGCGCCGAAGTAGACGGCGCGGGCGATGGCGACGCACTGTCGCTGGCCGCCGGAGAGCGTGCCGATGGGCTGCTCCAGGTCGTCCAGGACGATGCCCATGTTGCGCAGTTCCTCGTCTGCGGTCTTCTTCATCCGCTCGATGTCGAGGCGGCGCAGCGGCCAGGGGCCCTTGGTCATCTCGGAGCCGAGGAAGAAGTTGCGCCACACCGGCATCAGCGGGACGACCGCGAGGTCCTGGTAGACGGTGGCGATGCCCTTGTCGAGGGCCTCGCGCGGGGAGGAGAAGCGCACCGGTGCGCCGTCGACGAGGAACTCGCCCTCGGTGTGCTGGTGCAGCCCGGAGATGATCTTGATGAGGGTGGACTTGCCGGCGCCGTTGTCGCCGAGGACGCAGGTGACCTTGCCGGGGTGGACGGTCAGGTCGACGCCGTGCAGGGCGCGGATGTTGCCGTAGGACTTGCCGGCGGAGCGGAGCTCGACCAGGGGGTGTTCGCCGCCGGGCGCGGTGTCCTTCGTGCCGGCGACGTGGCTGCCGGTGGTCTTGTCGGTCATTGCGGTCACCTCCGGGTCGCCGTGCGCTGGACCCACAGATTGATGAGGACGGCGCCGAGGAGCATCACGCCGAGGAAGGCCTTGAACCAGTCCGGGTTCCAGCCGGCGTAGACGATGCCCTGCTGCACCATGCCGAACATGAAGGCGCCGAAGACCGGGCCGATCGCGCTGCCCGCGCCGCCGGTCAGCAGACAGCCGCCGATGACCGCCGCGGCGATGTAGATCAGCTCCTGGCCCACGCCCTCGCCGGACTGCACGGTGTTGAAGGAGAACAGGTTGTGCATGCCGACGAACCAGGCGCCGAAGCCGACCAGCATGAACAGGGAGATCTTGGTGAAGGTGACGGGGACGCCGACCGCGCGGGCGGAGTCCTTGTTGCCGCCGACCGCGAAGACCCAGTTGCCGTACTTGGTGCGCAGCAGCACCCAGGTGGCGAGGGCGGCGAAGACGAGCCACCACACCACCGTGATCTTCACCTGGACGCCCGCGACCTCGAAGCTGGAGGCGAAGATCGCCTTCGCCTGGTCGAAGCCGTCCATGTCGCCGATGCTGTCGGTGGCGACGTTGCCGGTGACCAGCTTCGTCACCGCCAGGTTGACGCCCTGGAGGATCAGGAAGGTGCCGAGGGTGACCAGGAAGCTCGGCAGCCCGGTCCTGACCAGCATCCAGCCGTTGAACGCGCCGACGCCCAGGGAGACCGCCAGGGCGACGATCACGCCCATCCACACGTTCAGGGTGAGCTGGTAGCTGAGCATGGCGGCGGTCAGCGCCGAGGCCACGACGGCGACACCGGCCGAGAGGTCGAACTCGCCGCCGATCATCAGCAGGGCCACGGGCAGCGCCATGATCCCGATGACCGACGACTGGTACAGGATGTTCGCCATGGAGCTGCCGTCGCGCACCGGGGGCGCGGCGAACAGGAAGAACACCATCACGGCCACGGCGCCGAGGAAGACACCGACCTCGGGCCGGGCGAGCAGACGCAGGGCGAGCGGGCGCCGCGCGGTGCGGCCGTCGGTCTGGTGCGGGCCGGGGGCCGGCGGTGTGTTCACCGCCGGCTCAGCCTGTTGGGCCATGCTCATCACCGAGTGCCCTTCGCGGCGTACTCGGAGACCGCCTCGACGTTGGACTTGTCGACGAACGCCGGGCCGGTCAGCACCGGCTGCTCGCCGCCGCCGCTGTAGTTGCCGTTGTTCTTGTAGAGCCACAGGCCGTCGACGGCGAGGTAGCCCTGGAGGTAGGGCTGCTGGTCCACGGCGAACTCGATGTCGCCGGCGTCGATCGCCTTGGTCAGGTCCTTGTTGAGGTCGAAGGTGGCGACCTTCGCCTCGCTGCCCGCGTCGCCCACCGACTGCACGGCGGTCGGTGCGAAGGGGGCGCCGAGGGTGACGACGTAGTCGATGGAGGAGTCCTGCTTCAGCTTGGCGGTGATCGTCGACTTCACCGACGGCATGTCGGTGCCGTTGACGTTGAGGATCTGGGTCTCGCCCTCGAAGGTCTCCTTCACCCCGTCGCACCGCTGGGTCAGGCCGACGTTGCCCTGCTCGTGGATGACGCAGACGGCGTTCTTCGCGCCGACCTCGTTGAGCTTCTTGCCGAACGCCTCGCCCGCCACCGACTCGTCCTGGCCGAAGAACTCGAGCAGTCCGAGGTCCTTCCAGTCGCTGAGGCCGGAGTTGAGGCCGACGACGGGGATGCCGGCCGCCTCGGCCTTCGCTATGACGTCCTTGAGCGCGTCCGGCTTGGCCAGGGTGACCGCGATGCCGTCGACCTTCTGGTCGATCGCGTTCTGCACCAGGGTGGCCTGGCTGCCGGCGTTGGGGTCGGAGGAGTAGACGAGCTTGACGTTGTCCTTGGCCGCCGCGGCCTCGGCGCCCTTGCGGACGATGTCCCAGAAGGTGTCGCCGGGGGCCTGGTGGGTGACCAGGGCGACCGTCATGCGCGGCGTGTCCGCCTTGCCCGCCGAGGCGTCGGCACCACCCTCCTCGGCCTTCTTGCCACCGGAACCGCTGGAGCAGCCGGCGAGGGTCAGAGCGGCTGCCGCCGCGACCGCGACGAACGGCGCGACTCTGCGGAGGCGGATGTGAGAAGAGCGGTCCATCTGTCCTGCACCTCACTGTGCTACGCGGGGAAAGGGCGGGATTCCGAGGATCCGGTGCCCGGAACCTCGGGAGTCCGGGTGGGTGTGCCATGGAACACGGCGGTCGTGCTGGGGTGCGATCCAATCCCCAGAACCGCCTGCTGTCAATACTTTGTTAAGACATCATTTCACGAGCTAGTCCGAATGTAAGTACAAACTATTGACATCGCCGCCCTCCGAGACCTACACCTGGGAAGCGGCAGGTCCCCGGATCGCACGTCCCCACCGTGGCAGGGCGTCCTGGGACCCGCATCCCCAGACCTCGAGGAGCGTCGATCGATGGCCGACTCACCACAGTATTTCGACCTGATCACCATGGGCCGCATCGGGGTCGACCTTTACCCGCTGCAGACCGGCGTTCCGCTGTCGCAAGTGGAGACATTCGGGAAGTTCCTGGGCGGTTCCGCGGCCAACGTGGCCGTCGCGGCCGCCCGTCTGGGCCGTTCCGCGGCGCTGGTCTCGCGTACCGGGGCCGATCCTTTCGGCAGCTACCTGCACGACGCCTTGCGGGAGTTCGGCGTCGACGACCGCTGGGTCACGCCGGTCGCCGCCTACCCCACTCCCGTCACCTTCTGCGAGATCTTCCCGCCGGACGACTTCCCCCTGTACTTCTACCGCCGCCCCAAGGCCCCCGACCTGGAGATCCACCCCCACGAGCTGGACCTGGCCGCCGTCCGCGCGGCCGGGATCTTCTGGGTCACCGGCACCGGTCTGAGCGAGGAGCCGAGCCGCTCGGCCACCCTCGGCGCCCTGGAGGCCCGCAACAGGGCCGGCACGACGGTGTTCGACCTCGACTGGCGCCCCATGTTCTGGCGCGACCCCGAGCAGGCCCGCCCGTACTACCGCGAGGCCCTGCGGCACGCCACCGTCGCGGTCGGCAACGTCGAGGAGTGCGAGGTGGCCACCGGGGAGCGCGAGCCCGCGGCCTGCGCCGAGGCGCTGCTGGCGGCCGGCGTGGAGCTGGCCGTGGTCAAGCAGGGGCCCCGGGGCGTGCTCGCCGCGCACCGCGACGGCACCCGGGCCGAGGTGCCCTCGGTGCCGGTCGAGGTGGTCAACGGCCTCGGCGCGGGCGACGCCTTCGGCGGCTCGCTCTGCCACGGCCTGCTCTCCGGCTGGGACCTGGAGCGGACCGTGCGCCACGCCAACGCCGCCGGTGCCCTCGTCGCCTCGCGCCTCGCCTGCTCGTCCGCCATGCCGACCGAACCGGAGGTCGCGGACCTCCTCGCGCGGGCCGCGTCGCCGCACGCGGCGGCCCTGCCGAGCCAGCCCTGAACGGAGCCCCTCCCTTGAACCTCAGCATTTCCGACCTCACGACGGTCCGGGCCCGCCACCCGGAGGCCGTCGCCGAGGCCGCCGCCCGCCGGGCCCGCCGCCCGCTGATCGGCGACAGCGGCCGGCTGATGATCGTGGCAGCCGACCACCCCGCCCGGGGCGCGCTCGGCATCGGCGGCCGGCCCCTGGCCATGGCGGACCGCGCCGACCTGCTGGAACGCCTGTGCGTGGCCCTGTCCCGGCCGGGTGTGGACGGGGTGCTGGCCACCGCCGACATCCTGGAGGACCTGCTGCTGCTCGGGGTCCTGGAGAACAAGGTCGTCATGGGGTCGATGAACCGGGGCGGTCTGGCCGGCGCGTCCTTCGAGATGGACGACCGCTTCACCGGCCACCGCGCCGAGGACATCGCCCGGCTGGGCTTCGACGCGGGCAAGCTGCTGGTCCGCGTCGACTACGACGACCCCGGCTCGCTGGCCACGCTGGAGTCCGCCGCCCGCGCCGTCGACGCGATGGCGGAGCACCGGCTGCCGGTGTTCGTAGAGCCGTTCATCTCGCGCCGGGTGGACGGCCGGGTGCGCAACGACCTGTCGGCGGAGGCCGTCACCCGCTCCATCGCCATCGCCTCCGGCCTGGGCGGCACCTCCGCCTACACCTGGCTGAAGCTCCCGGTCACCGACGACGTCGACGACATGGAGGCGGTGCTGCGCGCCTCGACGCTGCCGGTGGTCCTGCTCGGCGGGGAGGTCGGCGACCAGGAGGCGGCGTACGAGCGGTGGGGCAAGGCGCTGCGGCTGCCCACCGTGCAGGGCATGGTGGTGGGCCGCTCGCTGCTCTACCCGGCCGGGGGCAGTGTGGAGACGGCGGTGGACACGGCCGTCGGCCTGTTGTGAGAAGCCCGTTCGAAGACGGAGGCATGGCATGACGTATCACCTTCCCGCGGGCAGGGCCCGCTCCGGCCCGCACCTCGTCGACGTCACCCCCGAGGCCGCGGGCTGGGGGCATTCGAGCCTGCGCGTGCTGGAGCTGCCGCCGGGCGGCACGCACGCCTTCGACGCCGGCGACAGCGAGTGGATCGTGCTGCCGCTGAGCGGCGCCTGCACCGTCACCGCCGCCGACGACTTCGGCCACGACTCCTTCGACCTCGCCGGCCGCACGGGCGTGTTCGACGGCGTCACCGACTTCGCGTACGTGCCGCGCGACGCCCGCGCCACGGTGTCCTCGGCGGCCGGCGGGCGCTTCGCGCTGACCGGCGCCCGCTGCACCCGCCGGCTGCCCGCCCGCTACGGCCCCGCCTCCGCCGTCCCGGTGGAGCTGCGCGGCACCGGCAGCTGCTCCCGGCAGGTCAACAACTTCGGCGCGGCGGGCGTGTTCGAGTGCGACAAGCTGATCGCGGTCGAGGTGATCACCCCCGGCGGCAACTGGTCGTCCTTCCCGCCGCACAAGCACGACGAGCACCGGCCGGGCGAGGAGTCCGTGCTGGAGGAGATCTACTACTTCGAGTTCGCCGGCCACGACGGCACCCCGGGCCTCGGCTACCAGCGGGTCTCCCCCTCGGGCCCCGGCCGGGAGACGGACGTGCTGGCCGAGGTCCGCGACGGTGACGTGGTCCTCATCCCGGACGGCTGGCACGGTCCGTCCATGGCCGTGCCCGGCCACCACATGTACTACCTCAACGTCATGGCCGGCCCCGGGGCCGAACGCGCCTGGCTGATCTGCGACCACCCCGACCACGCCTGGATCCGCGGCACCTGGCCGGACCAGCCGGTCGACCCCCGGCTCCCCCTCTACACCGCCCCGGAGAGGTCCGTATGAGCGCCGCCACCCGCCGACTGACGACCGCCCAGGCCCTGGTGCGGTTCCTGTCCGCCCAGTACACTGAACGGGACGGCGTGCGGCGCCGGCTGATCGCGGGCACCTGGGGCATCTTCGGCCACGGCAACGTCGCGGGCATCGGCCAGGCGCTGGTCGAGTGCGCCGACGTCATGCCGTACCACCAGGGACGCAACGAGCAGGCGATGGTGCACGCCGCCGTCGGGTACGCCCGCCAGCTCGACCGGCTCTCCGCGCAGGCCGTGACGACGTCCATCGGGCCCGGCGCGACCAACCTGGTGACCGGGGCCGCCCTGGCCACCGTCAACCGCCTGCCGGTGCTCCTGCTGCCGGGCGACTACTTCGCCTCGCGCGTCGCCGACCCGCTGCTCCAGCAGCTGGAGCACCCGGTGTCCGCCGACGTGTCCGTCAACGACACGCTGCGCCCGGTGTCGCGGTACTTCGACCGGGTGACCCGCCCGGAGGCGCTGATCCCCTCCGCGCTGAACGCCGTACGGGTGCTCGCCGACCCGGCGGAGACCGGCGCGGTGACGCTGGCGCTGCCGCAGGACGTGCAGGCGGAGGCGTACGACTGGCCGGAGGAGTTCTTCGCCGAGCGCGTCTGGCACGTCCGCCGTCCCGCCCCGGACCCCGTGGAGCTGGCGGCGGCGGTCCAGGCCGTACGGGCCGCGCGGCGGCCGCTGGTCGTCGCGGGCGGCGGCGTCCACCACAGCGAGGCGGAGGAGGCACTGCGGGCGTTCGTGGACGCCACCGGCATCCCGGTCGCCTCCACCCAGGCCGGCAAGGGCTCCCTGCGCCACGACCACCCGGCCGACCTCGGCGGCATCGGCCACACCGGCACCGCGGTCAGCGACGAACTGGCCCGCACCGCCGACCTGGTGATCGGCGTCGGCACCCGCTACACCGACTTCACCACCGCCTCCGGCACCCTCTTCCAGAACCCGGACGTGCGCTTCCTCAACCTCAACGTCACCGGCTTCGACGCGCACAAGCTGGCGGCCCGCACCCTGGTGTGCGACGCGCGGACCGGTCTGGAGCGGCTCACCGAGGCGCTGGCCGGACACCGGGTGGACGAGGCGTACGTGTCCGCGTACCGGGCCGGCAAGGAGCGCTGGGAACGGGTCGTGGAGACCGCGTACCGCGCCGACGACGACACCGCCGTGCCGACGCAGACGCAGGTGCTGGGCGCGCTCGACGCGGTCGTGGGCGACGAGGACGTGGTGATCAACGCGGCCGGTTCGCTCCCCGGCGACCTGCACAAGCTGTGGCGTTCGCGCAGTCCGCGCCAGTACCACCTGGAGTACGGCTACTCCTGCATGGGCTACGAGATCCCGGCGGCCCTCGGTGTGCAGCAGGCGGCTCCCGGCACCCCGGTGTGGGCCCTGGTCGGCGACGGCACCTACCTGATGAACCCGACGGAGATCGTCACCGCCGTCCAGGAGAACCTGCCGGTCAACCTGGTGCTGGTCCAGAACCACGGCTACGCCTCCATCGGCGGCCTCTCGGAGGAGGTGGGCGCCGAGCGCTTCGGCACCGCCTACCGGCACCGGGCCGCCGACGGCACCTTCACCGGCGCCCCGCTGCCCGTGGACCTGGCCGCCAACGCGGCCAGCCTCGGCATGGACGTGCTGCGCGCCAAGACGGTGCGCGAGCTGCGGAACGCGCTGGCCGAGGCGCGCGCGAGCGACCGTCCCACCTGCGTGTACGTCGAGACCGACCCCGCGCCCACCGCTCCCCCGGCGGAGGCCTGGTGGGACGTGCCGGTGGCCGAGGTCGCCGCCCGCGAGCCCGCCGTCCGGGCCCGCGAGCGGTACGACTCCCAGGTCGCCGGCCGCCGCCGTCACCTGTAGCGACTGCTGACCCCCGCTCCTGCTCTCATCAGGGAGGAACCCCGTGGCGAAGACCGGCGGCCCCGCACGTGCCGTGACCGAACCCGCGCTCAGCACCCTGGACTTCGCCCTGGACCGGGGCAGTCCGGTGCCGCTGTACTACCAGCTCGCGCAGCAGCTGGAGGCGGCGATCGAGCACGGGGTCCTCGCTCCGGGCAACCTCCTGGGCAACGAGGTCGACCTGTCCGTGCGCCTCGGCCTGTCCCGCCCCACCGTCCGCCAGGCCATCCAGTCCCTCGTCGACAAGGGACTGCTCGTCCGGCGGCGCGGGGTGGGCACGCAGGTGGTGCACAGCCAGGTCAGACGGCCCCTGGAGCTGAGCAGCCTCTACGACGACCTGGAGACGGCCGGGCAGGACCCGACCACGCGGGTCGTGCGCAACGAGACGGTCCCGGCCGCCGCCGAGGTGGCGGCGGCCCTGGGGGTGGCCGAGGGCGCCGAGGTCGTCCTGCTGGAGCGGCTGCGCCGCACCCACGGCCGGCCGGTCGCCCTGCTGTGCAACTACCTGCCGTCCGGCCTGCTGGCGCTGGACACCGCCCGGCTGGAGTCGACCGGCCTGTACCGGATGATGCGCTCGGCCGGCATCACCCTGCACAGCGCCCGCCAGACCGTGGGCGCCCGCTCGGCCACCGCCGACGAGGCCGCCCGCCTGGACGAGAAGGAGGGCGCCGCCCTCCTCACCATGCAGCGCACGGCCTACGACGACACCGGGCGGCCGGTGGAGTTCGGCACCCACATCTACCGCGCGTCCCGGTACTCCTTCGACTTCCAGCTGCTGGTCCGGCCGTGAGCCGGGGCCGACGGCTCAGTGGGCGGCGTCCAGCCGGGCCCGCTGCTCCGCCGACAGCTCCAGCTCCACGGCCGCCAGGTTCTCCTCCAGCTGGGCGGGCGAGGACACTCCGGCCAGCGGCAGGACCGGCAGTTCGTGGCCGATCTGCCAGGCCAGCACGACCTGGTTGGGGGTGGCGCCGGTCTCCCGGGCGACCTCGTGCAGCGCCGCGAGGCGGGCCGGGGTCCCCGGGTGGTCGTAGTCGGCGGGCAGCCGTTCGGGGCGGGTGTAGGCGCCCTTCAGCAGCGGTGAGTACGCGACCAGGGTGAGCGCGGGCTCGGCCCGCAGGTAGCCGGCGAGGTCGGGGCCGGCGTGGCCGAGGCTGCCGTCGGGGAAGAGGGCGTCGGGGACATCGGTGCGGGGCCGCAGATAGCTGTGCTGGTACTGGAGCACCTCGTAGCCGGGCAGCCCGGCCGCCGCCGCGAGGGCGCGGGCCCGCTCCACCCGCCACACGGCCTGGTTGCTCACCCCGAGCAGCCCCACCGTGCCCTCGGCGACGAGGGCGCCGAAGGCCTCGACCGTCTCCCGCTGGGGGACGGTGTGGTCGTCGATGTGCGCGTACAGCAGGTCCAGCCGCTCCGTGCCGAGCCGTTCCCGGCTACGTTCGGAGGACTCGCGGATCACCTTCGCGGACAGGCCCTCGGGGTTGTCGGTGAAGCTCGTGCCGGGGGCGAGCGGGCGGGCGCCGAGCTTGGTCGCGACGACGATCTCGTCGCCGACGCCGCGGCTGCGCCGCCAGCGGCCGAGCAGTTCCTCGCTCTGCCCGCCCTGTCCGCCGTCGGTCCAGAAGGCGTAGTTGTCGGACGTGTCGATGAAGTTCCCGCCGGCCTCGACATAGCGGTCGAGGAGGGCGAAGGAGGTCCTCTCGTCGGTCACCGAGCCGAACAGCATCGCGCCGAGCGCGAGCACGCTCACCTCACGGCTGTGCGGGCCGGTGCCGATGGTGCGGTACTTCATGTCTGGTCCCTCCCGTTTCGCACCCCGTTGTCGGGGCACGGAACGGGAGTCTTCCTGTTGGAGCGCACTGCAAGTCAAGCCTGCGCGGGGCGCGTCGGGGAATCAGGCGGCGAAGGGGCCCTCCAGCGCGGCCCACTGGAGCAGCATGATGGTCTTGGCGTCGTTGATCTCGCCGGTGCGGATCATCTCCAGGGCTCGGCGGAAGGGCAGTTCGAGGATCTCGATGTCCTCGCCCTCCTCGTCGAGTCCCCCGCCCTCGTGGGTCCGGGTCGAGGCGCCGTAGGCGGCGGCGTAGAAGCTGACGCGTTCGGTGACCGAGCCGGGGCTCATGTAGACGTCGAAGACGTGCTGGACGGGGCCGATGGTGTGCCCGGTCTCCTCGACCACCTCGCGGCGCACGGCGATCTCGGGGTGCTCGTCCTCGTCGTCGAGCAGACCGCCGGGCGTCTCGATCAGCATGCCGTCCGGGTGGCCGTTGACGTACACCGGGAAGCGGAACTGGCGGGTGAGCAGCACGGTTTCGCGTGCGGTGTCGTAGAGCAGCAGGGTGGCGCCGTTGCCGCGGTCGTGGGTCTCGCGTTCCTGGGTGCTCCAGGTGCCGTCGGCGCGCCGGAAGTCGAAGGTCGTGGTCCGTTCCACGTACCAGTGACTGGACAGCAGTTTCACGTCGCGGACCCTGACGCGGGGGTTGCCGGTGAGGTCACGGCCGGTCAGATCGAGTCCGGTACGGCCCCGGCGGTCCGGGGTGTCGACGCCGGCGGTCATCGCGGGTCCGCCGGCCGGGAGGACACGTACGGGGAGGACGCATACGAAGAGGTCATGCCCGCTTCTACCATCCGCGGCCGGCCCGCTGGGGCGGGACGGCGGGGCTCCTGGAGCGAGGAACACCGCGCAGTACGCACCGCGGTGGCGGAACGGACACGGCAAAGGCCGTGTCGGTGAACTCCGACACGGCCTCCGACCTGCTCTTTCACAAGTCGGGACGACAGGATTTGAACCTGCGACCCCTTGACCCCCAGTCAAGTGCGCTACCAAGCTGCGCCACGTCCCGGTGCGCTCACCGCGGTGAACCGCGTGATCGCGCGAACAGCACTTTACCCCACACCGGGCCCCGCGCCGAAGCGGGCCCGGACGCGGGACAATCGGCGTATGGGCAGCATGGAGAGCACTCCCCCGGGCGGTCCGGCCGCCGCGCGGGACCGGGACAGCGAGGGCCGGGCGCGCAACGCCCGGCCGCGGGACGGACTCGGCCGGCCCCTGCCGTACGACGCGCAGGGCGTGCCCCGGCAGCCCGAGGGGGTGGTGCGGCGGCCGGAGGAGAGCGTCGCGGAGGCGCAGCGGCTGCTGGACGAGGGGAAGCCGTTCCACGCACACGAGGTGTTCGAGGACGCCTGGAAGTCGGGCCCGGAGGAGGAGCGCGAGCTGTGGCGGGGGCTGGCCCAGCTCGCCGTGGGCCTCACCCATGCCGCCCGAGGGAACGTCACCGGCGGGGCGCGGCTGCTGCGGCGCGGGGCCGGTGCGGCGGAGGCGTGGGCGGAGGGTGCGCGGGCCCGGCTCCGGCCGCACGGGATCGACCTCCCGGGGGTGATCGCCTGGGCCCGGGAGCTGGCCGCGGAGGTGGAGCGGGGGGACGGTGACCCGGTGGACGCGGGGGCGCGGGCACCGCGCCTGACGGGCACCTCCTGACGAGGGGCCGGGTGCGGTGCGCACGCCGGTGGTGGCGTGCGGCAGACTCGGGGCGTGCGAGAGATTCATGTCATCGGTATCGGTGCGGGCGACCCCGACCAGCTGACCCTTCAGGCGGTCAAGGCGCTGCGGAACACGGATGTGTTCTTCATCCTGGACAAGGGCGAGGCGAAGGCGGACCTGACCCGGCTGCGCCGGGACATGCTCGAGGCGCACGTGCCGGAGGGGACGTACCGCGTCGTCGAGGCGCGTGACCCGGAGCGGGACCGGTCGGCGGGCGGTGCGGCGTACTCCCCGGCGGTCGGGGACTGGCGCAGCGCCCGCGCGGACCTCTACGAGCGGATGATCATCGAGGAGCTGGGCGAGGAGGAGACCGGCGCGTTCCTGGTGTGGGGCGACCCTTCGCTCTACGACAGCACGCTCGGCATCCTCGAGGAGGTCCTGGAGCGCGGGACGGTCTCCTTCACCCATGACGTGGTGCCCGGCATCAGCAGTGTGTCGGCGCTCGTTGCCCGTCACCGGACGGGGCTCAACCGCGTCGCCCGCCCGGTGCAGATCACCACGGGCCGACGGCTCGCCGAGGGCTTCCCGCAGGGCGTGGACGACGTGGTGGTGATGCTCGACGCGCACCAGGCCTTCCGTGCGTACGCCGGTCAGGACGTCGACATCTACTGGGGCGCCTACATCGGCACCCCGGACGAGATCCTCGTCTCCGGGCCGCTCGACGAGGCCGCGCCCAGGATCGAGCGGCTGCGCGCGGAGGCCCGGGAGCGCAAGGGCTGGATCATGGACACGTATCTGCTGCGCCGCCGGCCGGCCGAGGGCTGAGCCGTCCGGTCAGGGCGCCACGAGGGCGTCCAGCCGGCGCAGGGCCGACGGCACGTCGGGGACCGCGGTGACCCCCTCCGGCAGAGGCGGGCGCCGCACGACGACGACCGGCAGTCCCAGGTCGCGGGCCGCGGTGAGTTTGGCGGACGTCGCCGCTCCTCCGCTGTCCTTCGTCACCAGGACGTCGATGCGGTGGTCGCGCAGGACGGCCGTTTCACCGGCCACCGTGAAGGGGCCCCGGTCCAGCAGGACCCGGGTGTGCGGCGGCATGGGCGGCTCGGGGGGTTCCACCGACCGGACGACGAAGCGCGGTGCGGTCAGGTGGGCGAAGGCGGCGAGGCCCAGGCGGCCGGTGGTGAGCAGGATCCGGTGTCCGAGCCCGGGCAGCAGGCCGGCCGCTGCCTCCAGGGAGGGGACCGGGTGCCATCGGTCCCCGGGGCCCGGCTGCCAGCCGGGGCGGCGCAGGACCACCAGGGGCAGTCCGGTGGCGGTCGCGGCGTGTGCCGCGTTCGCGGTGATGGTCCCGGCGAACGGGTGCGTCGCGTCGACCACGGCGTCCGCGCGGTGCGCGCGCAGCCACTGCGCCAGTCCCTCCGCCCCGCCGAAGCCGCCGACGCGTACCTCGCCCGCGACCGCGCCGGGCCGGGTCACGCGTCCGGCGAGCGAGGTGGTCACCTCGGTTCCGGGGCGGGCGGAGAGCGCGGCGGCCAGTTCGCGTGCCTCGGTGGTGCCACCGAGGACCAGGACGTGAGGGGACATGGCGCCGAGGGTACGGGGCCGGACCGTCCCGTCGGGCGCCCGCCCGCCCGCCTCCCGGCCGCCGTGGTGACCGGCATCCGGCATCCGGCCGCACACGTGTGCGTCCACGTCCTACGATGACGCCGGCGACTGGAGGATTCATGGCCGTGGACTTGAGCAGGCAGGGCTACCGCGTGCAGCGGTGGGCGGCGCGGGGGGCGCTGACCGCCGCCGCGCTCGCGGTGGCGACCCCTCTCGTCTACGGCGGGCTGCGCGGGTTGCTCCTGCTGGTCTGCGGGGTCGCCGGAATGGGGCTGAGCGCGGCCGCCGTGTGGTGGACCCTCACCCTGCGGGGACCGCTGCGGTGGGCGGCCGCGCTGGTCGCCGTCTGTGTGCCCGTCGGCCTGATCGCCCTGTTCGCCGCCACCCTGTTCTGGGCGTTGCTGGTGTCCCTGGCGCTGTGGGCGCTGGCGGTGTGGAGCGGCCGCTTCGCGCTGCGCGGAACGGGCAGCGAGCGCCCCGCGGCCCGGGAACGGCGGCTGCCGCCGCCCCGCCGGCCGGTGCTGATCATGAACCCGCGCTCCGGCGGCGGCAAGGTGGGCCGGTTCCGGCTGCGGGAGAAGGCGGAGCGGCTGGGAGCGCGGGTGGTGCTGCTCGAGCCGGGCAAGCAGCACGACGTGACCGCGCTGGCCCGGGCCGCCGTCGCGGACGGCGCGGACCTGCTGGGCGCCGCGGGCGGCGACGGCACCCAGGCGCTGGTGGCGGCCGTGGCCGCCGAGCACGACATCCCGTTCCTGGTGATCAGCGCCGGGACGCGCAACCACTTCGCCCTGGACCTCGGTCTCGACCGGGGGAACCCCGCCGCGTGTCTCGACGCGCTCACCGACGGCGTGGAGCTGCGGGTGGACCTGGGCTTCGCGGGGGAGCAGCCGTTCGTGAACAACGCCTCCTTCGGCGCGTACGCGGCGATCGTGCAGAGCCCCGCCTACCGCGACGACAAGATCGGCACCAGCCTGGAGATGCTGCCCGATCTGCTCACCGGTCAGCAGGGGCCTCGGCTGGTCGCCCGCGCGGGCGGCACGACGCTCACCGCGCCGCAGGCCGTGCTGGTCAGCAACAACCCCTACCGCACCGGCGACCCCTTCGGGCTCGGGCGGCGGGAGCGGCTCGACTCCGCCGTGCTGGGTGTCCTCGGCGTCAGGCTGGAGGGCGCCGTGGGCGCCGCCGCGCTGCTGCTGAACCCCGATCCGAGCGGGCTGACCATCCTGACCGCCCCCGAGGTCGTCATCGAGGCGGACCGGGCGGAGATCGAGGCCGGGATCGACGGGGAGGCGATGGTGCTGCCCGCCCCGGTCCACTGCCGCATCGCCCCGGGCGCGCTGCGCGTCCGGGTCCCGCGCAAGCGGCCCGGTGTCACCAGGGCCCCGGCGCGGCTGGACTGGCGGCGCCTGCGCAAGCTGGCGGCGACGGTCGGCCGTACCGCGGCGCCGAGCCGGCTGCACCGCCCGTACGTCGCGCCGGACGCACCGGACGTGCCGGGGGTGCCGGTCGCACCGCCCGTACCGCCGACACCGCCCGCCGGACCTGGCGGGCCTGACACGCCTGGCGCGCCTGGCGGACCTGGTGCGCCGCAGGAGCCGGCCGGACCCCGTTCATCGCACCAGTAGCTGCACGCCTCCCACGACCGTCGCCGCGATCACGAGTTGTTCGAAGAGTCGCTGGTTGATCCTGTTCACAGCCCATTTGCCGAGCAACGCACCGGGCACGACGAACAGCACGAGCGCCGCGTCGAGCAGCAGCGAGTCGGCGTCGATCAGTCCGAGCCCGGCGCTGAAGGGCAGCTTGGAGGTATTGACGATGAGGAAGAAGAACGCCGAGGTCCCCAGGAAGCCCAGCTTGCGGAAGCCCGCGGAGAGCAGGTACATCGACATCACCGGGCCGCCCGCGTTGGCGACCATGGTGGTGAAGCCGCCGAGGACGCCGTAGGAGCGGGCCTTGGCGCGGCCGGCCCGGGTGGTGACCCCGTCGGGCTCCTCCTCCGCGTCGGCCCCGCGCCGCCGCCACACCGTCACGGCGGCCATCAGCAGCAGGATCGCTCCGATCGAGGTCCGTACGGCCCCGTCGTCCGCCCACATCAGGAACACGGTGCCGACGACGACGCCCGCCGCGACCGCCGGGAACAGCCGCCACAGCGTCGGCCAGTGGGCGTGCCGGCGGTAGGTGAGGACGGCGAGCAGGTCACCGGCGATCAGGATGGGCAGCAGGACGCCGGTGGAGGCGCGGGCGGGCAGGACGGCGGCGAAGATGGCGAGGCTCACCGTGTTGGCCCCGCTGACGGCGGTCTTGGAGAAGCCGACGAGCAGGGCGGCGAAGGCGAGCGCGGCGAATTCCCAGCCGGTGAGGTGCCAGAGAGTCATCGTGTTCATGCGGAGACCGATGCTATGTGCAAGCAACCGGCGCCCGTAAGGCGGTCACGCGACCGGATGGAGAACGGCCAGTCACACGGTGTACCACCGACGGCAGGCCCTAATGCCGCTCGACGAGCACCGCGCTGCCCTGTCCCACGCCGACGCACATCGTCGCCAGGCCCCGGTCGGCGCCGGTGCGGCGCATGCGGTGCAGCAGGGTGGTCAGGATGCGGGCGCCGGAGCAGCCCAGCGGGTGGCCCAGGGCGATCGCGCCGCCGCTGGGGTTGACCAGGTCGGGGTCGATGCCGAGCTGGTCGACGCAGGCCAGCGCCTGCGCGGCGAACGCCTCGTTGAACTCGGCCTCCTGGAGGTCGCCGACGCTCCAGCCGGCGCGGGCCAGCGCCTTGCGGGTGGCGGGGACCGGGCCGATGCCCATCACGTCGGGGTGGACGCCGGCGGAGGCGCCGGCGACGTAGCGGCCCAATGACTCCAGGCCCAGCTCGTTCAGGGCTTCCTCGCTGACGAGGATCAGTCCGGCGGCGCCGTCGTTCATCGGGGACGCGTTGCCCGCGGTGACCGAACCGCCCGCCCGGAAGACCGGCTTGAGCCGGGCCAGCTTCTCGATCGAGGTGTCCTCGCGGACGCACTCGTCGGTGTCGACGACGGTCCCGTCCTGGCGGTGGACCGGCAGCAGTTCGTGGTCGAAGTGGCCGTTCTTCCGGGCGTCCGCGGCCCGCCGGTGGCTGCGCAGGGCGAACTCGTCCTGACGTTCGCGCGGGATGCCGTAGCGGGTGGCGACCTCCTCCGCCGTCTCGCCCATGGCCAGCAGGCCGTGCAGGTCCTTCATCGCGGGGTTGACCAGCCGCCAGCCGAGGCGGGTGTCGGCGGTCTCCATGCGGTGCGGCAGGGCCTCGTCGGGGCGGGGCAGGACGAAGGGGGCGCGGCTCATCGACTCGGAGCCGCCGGCGATCACGATGTCGGCCTCGCCCGCGGCGATGGTGCGGGCGGCGGTGGTGACGGCCTCCAGTCCGGAGGCGCACAGCCGGTTGACGGTGGCGCCGGGGACGGACTCGGGGAGCCCGGCGAGCAGCGCGGCCATGCGGGCGACGTTGCGGTTGTCCTCGCCGGCCTGGTTGGCGGCGCCCCAGTAGACGTCGTCGACACGGGCCGGGTCCAGGGCGGGCACGTCGGCGACCAGGCCGCGGATCACGGCGGCGGCGAGATCGTCGGGGCGTACCGCCGAGAGGGCTCCGCGCAGCTTGCCGATGGGGGTGCGGCGGGCGGCCGCGAAGTGGACGGGACGCACGACAGGACTCCTGACCCGATGCCGATGGCTTTACGTGACCGGCGAGTAGCTAAATTAGCACCGCTAGTTTTCCACTATAGACCGCGCACGGCCCGCTGGGAAGATCCCGCGAAAGTGGGTGCATGCTGCACGGGTGCCGGGTTTGCGCCGTGGGGGCGGGGGCACCCGCGCGTTCGGGGACGACACACCGAACAAGGAGGAGCAGCACTTCATGACCGTTGTGAGGAGCACCCTGCCCGACGAGGCCCGCCGCGTTTCCTGCGAGGCCCTCCAGGACACCCTGGTCGACCTGCTCGGGCTGTCACTGATCGGGAAGCAGGCCCACTGGAACGTCGTGGGTCCGCGGTTCCGTTCCGTCCACCTCCAGCTGGACGAGGTGGTCTCGGCCGCGCGCGCCCACGCCGACACGGTGGCGGAGCGGGCCGCGGCGCTCGGCGTGCCGCCGGACGGCCGCCCGGAGACCATCGCCAAGGTCTTCTCGCTGCCGGCCCCGAAGGAGGGCTGGCTGCGCGACACGGAGGCGGTGGCCGTGATGACGGAGGCGCTGGGCTCGGCGGTCGCCCGGCTGCGCGAGCGCATCGACACCACCGAGAAGGCGGACCCGGTCACCCAGGACCTGCTGATCTCCATCACCGCGGACCTGGAGAAGCAGCGCTGGATGTTCGAGGCGGAGAACTTCCCCGGCGAGTCCTGACCGCTCCGGACACCGGGAACCCACGCACGACAAGGGGCACATGATGAGCGACGCCCTCGAGACCGAAGCGCTGTGGGACGACTTCCACCGCGTGGTGAACATGACGTCGGCGGAACTCGCGGCCTGGCTGCGGGTGAGCGACGCCGGCGAGACCACCGAACCGCTGCCCGACCAGGCGGGTTCCGAGACGGGCCGGCACGTCCTGGCCATCCTCCAGAAGCGCCGCACCGACCTCACCGGGGACGACCTGCGCGTGATGGAGGAGGTCGTGGACGCCGTCACCGCGCAGACGGACCCGGAGAACGAGCCCGCGGCCGAGGACACGGCCCGCCGGCACCGGCTGATGACGCTCGGCCACGACCCGCTCAAGGCGTAGCCGTGGCCGGCCGGGACGAACGGGCGGTGGTGCGGGCCCTCGTCGAGGCGCACGGCCGGACGTACGCCGAGGAGGCGGGCATCGTCCTGAAGGACACGCCGCAGCCGCTGTACCGGCTGCTGGTGCTGGCCCACCTGCTCAGTGCCCGCATCAAGGGATCGATCGCCGTGGCCACCGCCCGTGCCCTGCACGAGGCGGGGCTGCGCGATCCCCGCCGCATGGCCGACGCCGACTGGCAGGAACGGGTGGACGCCCTCGGCCGGGGCGGTTACCGGCGCTACGACGAACGCACCGCGACCCAACTGGGCGAGGGCGCCGCGCTGTTGACCGAGCGCTGGGGCGGCGACCTGCGCCGGCTGCGCGCGGAGGCGGACGGCGACGTCGCCGAACTGCGGCGGCTGCTCCAGGAGTTCCCGGGTGTGGGTCCGGCCGGCGCGGACATCTTCCTGCGCGAGGTGCAGCGCGTCTGGCCGGAGGCCGCGCCGTACCTGGACGCCAAGGCCCTCCAGGGCGCGGAACGGCTGAAGCTGCCGAAGGACCCGGACCGGCTCCTGTCCCTGGCGGGCCGCACCGAACCGGCCGTGCTGGCGGCGGCGTTGGTCCGCGCGGCGATCGGGAAGGACGTGGCCGAGGACTCCCTGAACCGGGCCGGGTCGCGGTGACCCCGAGCACAACGGCACCGCTTCGCTCCCCCGTT
Source organism: Streptomyces capillispiralis (assembly GCF_007829875.1). NCBI lineage: Bacteria > Bacillati > Actinomycetota > Actinomycetes > Kitasatosporales > Streptomycetaceae > Streptomyces > Streptomyces capillispiralis. The sequence goes on from NZ_VIWV01000001.1 coordinate 898,659, forward strand.
CGCGGGACAATGTGATCACCGCGCGGCACAATGGCCGGGCGGCCCGACCCGGCCGTACGGGCATGGAAGAGGGAGAGACCGTGAGTGAGAGCCACACCCCGCCGAGCGGCTCGGCGAGGCTGAACACCGGTGTGGCGCACAACGCGCGCGTGTGGAACTACTGGATCGGCGGCAAGGACAACTACGAGGTCGACCAGCGGGTCGGCGACCACGTCGCCTCGATCAACCCGATCATCCGGGACATCGCCCGCGCGGACCGGGAGTTCCTGGGCCGGGCCGTGACGTACCTGACCCGCGAGCGCGGCGTGCGCCAGTTCCTCGACATCGGCACCGGGCTCCCGACCGCGGACAACACCCATGAGATCGCCCAGCGCATCGCGCCCGACGCGCGGATCGTGTACGTCGACAACGACCCGATCGTGCTGGTGCACGCCCGCACCCTGCTGACCGGGAGCGGCGAGGGCGCCACCGCCTACATCGACGCCGACGTGCACGACCCGGACGCCATCCTGGAGCGCGCCGCCGGAACCCTGGACCTCTCCCGCCCCGTCGCGGTGATGATGCTGGGCATCCTCAACTTCGTCCTCGACACCGACAAGGCCCGTGACATCGTGCGCCGGGTCATGGCGGCGGTGCCCTCCGGGAGCTTCCTGGTCCTCACGCACCCCACCTTCGACCCCGAGGTCGGCGGCGAACTGCAGGTCCCCGCCATGGAGTTCTGGAACGAGAACGCCACTCCCCCGATCACGGCCCGCGGCGCCGCGGACATCGCCGCGTTCTTCGAGGGCCTGGAACTGGTCGAGCCCGGCCTGGTGTCGTGCGCGCGGTGGCACGCCGACCCGGACTCCGCGGTCGTGGTGCCCCAGTACGGCGCGGTGGCCGTGAAACCCTGAACCGGAGCGCGGCCGGTCGGCGTGGGGGTGCTCGCACGCGTTCCGGAGCGGCTCCTCCCACGCCCCGACGGCTGAAAGTATGATCAAGCAATGTCTGACATGACCGAAACCACGCCGGGCTGGCTGTCCTCCGACGATCTGGAGATGGCGCGCGCCCACATGCCGATCCTGTACGTCGAGGCCGTCCCCGTGCGGGTCGACGACAGCGGTGAAGTCACCAGCGTCGGTCTGCTGCTGCGCATCGGACCGGACGGCACGGTCAGCCGGACCCTGGTCTCCGGCCGGGTCCTCCACCACGAACGCGTGCGGGACGCCCTGCTGCGCCACCTGGAGAAGGACCTCGGACCGGTGGCGCTGCCCCGCGTCCCCGCGTCGCTCCAGCCGTTCACGGTCGCCGAGTACTTCCCCACCCAGGGGGTCACCCCCTTCCACGACCCCCGTCAGCACGCGGTGTCGCTGGCGTACATCGTGCCGGTGACGGGTGACTGCCGGCCCCGGCAGGACGCGCTCGACCTGGTCTGGTTCAGCCCGCAGGAGGCCGCGTCGCAGGCGGTCCAGAGCGAGATGCCGGGCGGGCACGGGGTGCTGCTGAAGCAGGCGCTGGCCCACGCGGGCTGCGCCGTCTGACGACGCCGGCCGGGCTCAGACCCCGCTCTCCGGGTGGGTGAGGTTGGTCCCGGTCGACGGGTCGAAGACATGGGCCTTGCCCATGTCGATCCGCAGGTCCAGGGGCGCGCCCTCGCGGGCACGGGTGGCGGCGTCCAGCCGGGCCACGATCTGCTGGGCCGTCCCGGCGCCGGTGTCGCGCGCCCCGGAGTCCGTGGCCAGTTCCTCCAGCTCGGCGGTGGTCACCGGCCCGCCCTCGGCACTGAAGTAGACGTACGCGTCGGAGCCCAGCGACTCCAGCACGTCCACGGTGGCGGTGACGACGGGGCCGCCCGTCTCACGGGCCAGGCTCGCGTCCTCGAACGCCTCGGGACGCAGCCCGACGATCACCTCGCGGGGCGCGTCGCGCTCCTCCAGTGCCCGGCGCATGGGGTCGTCGAGCGGCAGGACACCCAGCGGGGTGCGCAGCAGGCCCTCGGAGAGGGAGGCGTTGACGAAGTTCATCGCCGGGGAGCCGATGAAGCCCGCGACGAACAGGTTGCGCGGCATCGCGTAGAGCTGCGCGGGGGTGCCGATCTGCTGGACCAGGCCCTGCCGCATGACGACGACCCGGTCGCCGAGGGTCATCGCCTCCGTCTGGTCGTGGGTGACGTACACGGTGGTGGTGCCCAGGCGGCGCTGCAGCCGGGAGATCTGGGTGCGCATCTGCACGCGCAGCTTGGCGTCGAGGTTGGACAGCGGCTCGTCCATGAGGAACGCCTTGGGGTCGCGGACGATGGCCCGGCCCATGGCCACCCGCTGGCGCTGTCCGCCGGAGAGGTTGGCGGGCTTGCGGTCCAGGAACTCGCTCAGGTCGAGGACCCGGGCGGCCTCGTCGACCTTGCTGTCGATGGTGGCCTTGTCCACCTTGGCCAGCCGCAGCGGGAAGCCCATGTTCTCCCGCACGCTCATGTGCGGGTAGAGGGCGTAGCTCTGGAACACCATGGCGACGTCGCGCTCCTTGGGCGCGAGGTCGTTGACGACGCGCCCGTCGATGCGCAGGGTGCCCTCGGTGATGTCCTCGAGACCGGCGATCATGTTGAGCGTGGTCGACTTGCCGCATCCGGACGGCCCGACCAGGATCACGAACTCGCCGTCGGCGATGTCGAGGTCCACGTCCCGCACGGCGACGGATCCGTCGGGATAGCGCTTGGTGACGCCTTCTAGGACGATCTCGGCCATGGCTGGTGCCTCCTTGCCTTCAGTCTCATCCCTTGACCGCGCCGGAGGTCAGTCCGGCGACGATCCGCCGCTGGAAGAGCAGGACGAAGATGATGATCGGGACGGTGATCACCACGGCGGCCGCGGCGATCGACCCCGTGGGCTGCTGGAACTGGGAGCTGCCGGTGAAGAACGCGATCGCGGCGGGCACGGTCCGCGCGGACTCGGTGGAGGTGAGCGAGATCGCGAACAGGAAGTCGTTCCAGCAGAAGATGAACACGAGGATGGCGGTGGTGAACACGCCCGGCGCCGCCAGCGGCACGATGACCATCCGGAACGCCTGCGCGGGCGTGGCACCGTCCACCTTGGCGGCCTTCTCCAGGTCCCAGGGGATCTCCCGGAAGAACGCCGACAGGGTGTAGATCGCCAGCGGCAGCGAGAAGGTCATGTACGGGATGATCAGGCCCGGCCAGGTGTCGAAGATGCCGATGATCCGCTCGATGTTGAACAGCGGGGAGACCAGCGAGATCGGCGGGAACATGGCGATGAGCAGCGACATGCCGATGAGGAGCCGCTTGCCGGGGAACCGCAGCCGGGCGACCGCGTAGGCGGCCATGGTGCCGAGGATCACCGCGATCACGGTGGCGATCAGGGCGATGCCGATCGAGTTGATCAGCGCCCGGGTGAACTCGGAGGTCTCGAAGATGCCCCGGTAGTTCTCCCAGGTCCAGTCCCGGGGGACGTAGTTGCCGTCGGTGAGGGTGGCGGGGTCCTTGAACGACAGGGCGACGATCCACCACACCGGGAAGAGCGCGTACAGCACCACCACGATGTTGACGACGCCCCAGCGGGTCGCGTGTGTCTTGCCCACGGCGGCCATCAGCGCTTCACCTCCGCGCCCGGTGCGGCCGCGCCGAACAGCTTGACGAAGGTGAAGGCGATGATCCCGACGCAGAGGAAGATCAGGACCGAGATCGCCGACCCGATGCCCAGGTTCAGCGCGGTGAACAGGTTGTCGTAGCCGAGGATCGACAGGGAGCCGGTGCCCTGGGCGCCCGCCGTCAGCACGTAGATGTTGTCGAAGATCCGGAAGGCGTCCAGGGTGCGGAAGAGCAGCGCGACCAGGATCGCCGGTTTCATCAGCGGCAGCATGACCTTGGTGAACCGCTGCCAGGGGGTGGCGCCGTCGACCATCGCGGCCTTCAATGTCTCCTCGGGGACCAGGGCGAGACCGGCGAGCAGCAGCAGCGCCATGAACGGGGTGGTCTTCCACACCTCGGCGAGGATGATCAGCCACAGCGCCGGCCACTGCTCGGTGAGCGGTGCCTCGCCGCTGGGCAACAGCTCGGCGAGGTAGCCGAGTTCGGGGGTCCAGGCGTACTGCCAGGAGAACGCGGCGACGACGGTGACGATGCCGTACGGGATGAGGACGGCGGTGCGGACCGTGCCGCGCAGGAAGAGCGTCCGGTGCATGACGAGGGCCAGGCCCATGCCGAGGACGAGTTCGACGGCCACGGACACGGCGGTGATGAACAGGGTGACCCAGAAGGCGTCCCACCAGAACGGCGAGGACAGCACCGCCCCGTAGTTGCTCAGGCCCACGAACTCGGCCCGGGCGGGGAAGCGCAGGTCGTAGCGCTGGAGGGAGAGGTAGACCGCGTAGCCGATGGGGTAGGCGGTCACGGCGGTCATGACGAGGACGGCCGGTGCGCACAGCAGCCAGCCCAGGCGCCGCTCCTGCTGGGCGCCGGCCGAGGGGGCCGCCTTGCGCTTCGCCGGCTCCACCATCGTGCTCACGGGATCACACCCTCGGATCGCAGGGCCTGGTCGATCTGCTCCCGGATGGTGTCGACCGCGTTCTCCGGTTCGATGCCGGACGGCGGGGACAGGGTGTGGGAGACGGCGATCGACACGTTCTGGTAGACGGGGGTGACCGGACGGACGCTCGCCGACTCGAGCGCGGCCAGCACCTCCTTGGAGAAGGGGTACTCCTTCATGAACGCCGGCTCGTCGTAGAGGGCGCGCAGGGTGGGCGGCAGTCCGCCCTCGAGCGCGGCGGTGAGCTGGTTCTCCCGGTTGCGCAGGCACAGGGCGGCCTCGAAGGCCAGGTCGGGGTGGCGGGAGTAGGCGCTGACGGCGAGGTCGATGCCGCCGATGGTGGGGCGTGCGGGACGGCCGGCGTCGACGCGGGGGTAGGGCGCCCAGCGGAAGTCCTCGAACAGCTCGGGGTTGTTCGCTTTCATCGACGGATAGACGAACGGGTAGTTGAGTTCGAAGGCCGCCACGCCGGACTCCATGGCCAGGCGGTTCTGGTCCTCCATCTGGTTGGGCAGGGAGGGATCGGCGGCCGGGGAGCGGGCGAGGTCCCGCATGATCGAGGCGGCCCGTACGGCGGGCGCGCCGAGGGAGGGCTCGGTGGCGCCCGGATCGAGGATGGAGCCGCCCGCGCTGTTGACCAGGGTGTTGAACCAGACGGTCAGCCCCTCGTACTGGGCTCCCTGGATCTCCACGTAGTGGGGTTTGCCCTGCCGGGCGAGGTCGCGGGACATCTCCAGCATCTCGGACCAGGTTGTGGGCGGGGTGGGCACCAGGTCCTTGCGGTACCAGAGGAGCTGGGTGTTGGTGTTGTACGGGACGGCGTAGAGCCGGCCCTTCCAGGTGCCGGTGCGGAGGGGGACGCGGAGCGTGCCCTCGGTGGCCCGGCGTTTCGCCTCGCCCGTCCACTCGCGGATCCAGCGGGCCTCGGCGAACTCGGCGGCCCAGGTGACGTCGAGGCCCAGGATGTCCAGCGAGTCGTCCTCGGCGGCGAGTCTGCGCACCATCTGCTGGCGCTGGCCGTCGGCGGCGCGGGGCAGCTTGTTGTAGCTGATCCGGTAGCGGCCGCCGGATGCCTCGCTGCACCGGTCGGCGGCCTTCTGCAGCGCGCCGGAGTCGTCCGGGAAGTTGTACCAGTTGAGGGTGGGACGGCCGGTGTCCTCGTCGCCGCCGCAGGCGGCGAGCGTCGACGCCAGCAGAGTCAGCGCGACCAGCGCCCGCGTCCGTCGCACCACGCGCTCCACACCTCGCTTCCGGGATCGCGGCGCGGGTGTCGGCCCCCGCGGCTTCGCCTACCCGGCGAACGTTAAGCAGCACATCGGACGACATCAAGGACATCTGTGATGATTCACCCATAACGCCCGCCGAGTGGGTGGCGACCGTGGTCCCGTCGGGGAGCGCGTGGGAGGTGTCCGGCGCGCCCGCGGCCCCGGCACCCCCTAGGAGTCGGGGCGCCGCAGTTGCTGGGACATGACGAACCTGACGTTCCGCAGCCGTGCCTCGGTGTTCGTGTGCGCGGCCCTGACCGCCAGTCCCCCGCCGCCCGCCGCCTTCTCCTGCCCCGGGTGCGGCTGCGGGAACGGCGGCACGCCCCCAGGCGTGGGTGCGGGACCGTACGGGGGCGCGCCCGGCACCGCCGCCGCGCGGGCCTCCGTCATGAGGACGTCCTCCAGTGCCTCACCGAACCCGAGTCCCACGGCGTACGCGTCGGCACGGAACTCGGCGCGCCGGTGCAGCCAGGCGATGACCAGCGGGCCGACGGCCACCGGCAGCACGAGCCACCACATCCCCTCGAAGAAGGTCATCGCGAAGAGGAACTGGACGATCATCAGCGACAGACAGCCCCCGCAGGCGATGCCGGCCCAGTGCTTCGTGCGGAACAGGAGGAACAGCAGGGCGAGGATCGCCCGTCCGGCGGCCCGCGCGGGCAGGGCGTACCAGTCGGCCAGCATCGCCGCCCAGGTGTGACCGCCCACGTGGTGGCCGAGTTCGTGCGCGAGCACCGCCCCGAGACGGGAGTTGGGCAGCCGCTCCATGGCGTGCCGGGTGACGGCGACGATGTGTCCTGCGGCGGCCGTCGCGTTCAGCTCGGTCCGCTCCTGGATCCAGAGCTCGTACGTCCCCCTGTCCACCCCGGCCCGCCGGGTCACCTGCTCCCACACCACGTCCAGCCGCTGAGCCTCCTCGGGGGTGGGAACGCGCATCCCGAACAGATGCCGGGCGATGGCCGATTCGACGCCCCGGTGGAAGACGAGAGGCCCGGAGAGCAGCCATGCCAGCGAGACGACCAGGGCGAGGAGGGGACTGATCAGGCCGGACACGACGGCGACCACGGCCAGACTGATCAGCCCGAGGGGCACGGTCACCAGCAGGTGCGACAGCGCGGCGCCGTCGATGCCCCGCTGCACGGCCTTGACCACCCTGCGGCCCTGATCCAGCGCCAGGTCGTCGTGGTCGACGACGGCTCCGGGCACCGGTGCCGGAAACTCGGGACGGGAGGTGGCCGGCGCCGCGTACGCCGTGGGCGGCGCGGGCGGCGCGGGCGGCGTGGGTGGCGTGGGTGGCGCGTACGCCGTGGGCGGCGCGGGCGGCGCCTGGGGCGCGCCGTCGCCCGTCCGCGGCGGAGGCACCGCCCCGAGGGGGTGCGCGGGCGGCGTCCCCTCACCCGGTGACGCGCTCGGCGCGCCCGCTGCGTATCCGGGCCGGTCCCGGTCCGCGGACCCTGATGCCGCATCACCCGGGTACGCGGGCGGGGGCATCTCCGTCGGGTACGGGGGCGGGGGAAGCTCACCCGGATACGCGGGCGGCGCACCCCCGGAGTCCGTGGGCGCTGCCCCTCCGGGATACGCCTGGGGTACCCCGCCGCCCTGGTGCGCGGACGGCATCCGGCCCGGGTAAGGGGGCGCCGGGATCTGGCCCTGGCCCGGGTAGGCCGGAGGCATCCCGCCACCCTGGTGCGCGGACGCCGTCCGGTCCGGGTGGGAGGGCGCGTTCTCCCCCGGGTACGCGGGCGGTGCCTGTCCCGGTAAGGCGGAAGGGATCGCCTCCGGGTAGGTCGGCGGGACGTCCCCGGGATACGCGGGTGGCGCCGCCCGTACCGCACGCGGCGGGGACGGTACCGGGTCGCCCGGATACGGCGGAGGGACCTCCTCCCCCGGATACGGCGGGGGGACCTCCTCTCCCGGGTACGGCGGAGGGGGAACGTCCTCGTGGTCGGACATGACGATGTGTCTCCTGACGGTCTTCTCGTGTGATTCGTCGGGCCGGTCACTGCGGCCCGGCCCGCCCCGGGGCCCGTCCGCCGGACAGGCCCTAGCCGACGAGCAGCGCGCCGGGCAGCAGCACCAGCGCCACCGTGAACCCGGCCATGCCCGTCCTCAGCCAGCCGTACTTGAGCGAGACGATCCGGCTGTTCTCCGTGAGCGAGGCGAGGACGGCGGCCCTCGGGGCCCGGTCGGTCTCCCGCAGCGCCTCCTCCAGGGCCTCCCGGCCCCGGCGGGCGGCGCCGCGTATGTCCGCGAAGTGGGTGAGGGGCGAGCCCGGCTGCCACTCGACCGTCCGGTAGCGGGGTACGACGGCCATGAGCAGGGCGACCAGCGAGACGAGGAAGCAGACGACTCCGGTCCACCACATCGTCTGGCCGAGCGCCGAGAGGTCGGAGGAACGCCATCCGCGGGCGGTGAGCACGCCGACCAGCGCGGCCGTGGTCATGCCCTGGGCGGCCACCAGGACCGACCCCTTGGTGTCGGCGCGAGCGGCCTCCTGGCGCAGTTCGCCCAGGAGCCGCTCCGCCGTACGCTGCGCCTGCGCCCGCACCTGCGGGTCGGTCCGCGCGGGGTCCGGTGCCGGGTCCGGACCGGTTCCGGGAGCGGGAGCGGCGGCGGTCATCGCGGCGGCTGCGGCGGCGGGTAGCCGAAGACCGGTCCGTCCTCCGGCTCGGGCGTCGGCGTGTCCCCGGGGCCGGCCCCGGGCTCCGGCGGTGTGCCGTCCTCGTACGTCACCGGCGGCTCCGGATGGGTGCCGGGCGCCCGGCCCTGCGCCGGATCCGGGGGGACGGGTGCCGCGGGCAGCGGCTGGGCCGCGCCCTGGGACAGCTTCGTGCTGAGGACCTCCTTGATGACGTTGGCCGCGAGCCGGCGGGGCTCGTCCATCTGGTGTTCCTCGAGGCCCCCGGGGCCGCCGCCGAGCGCCTGGAGCGCGACCGTGAGCTGGTTCTGCATGGTCAGCAGCTGGTCCTGGCGCAGGTTCTCCATCACCAGGCGGGCGTCCTCCGGGTGCCGGGCGAGCTGGAAGGCCATGGCGGCCGGGCCCCCGCGCTCCAGCCAGTAGGCGTAGTACTCGATCTTCTTGGCCTCGATCTCCTGGAGCTCCAGCTCCTGACGGCCGCGGGCGAGACCGCGCTGGTGGTCGAGCTCCTGCTGCTGGAACTCGATGCGGTGCCGCTGCTCCCCCTGCGCCAGGGCACGCTCCGTCTCGAGCTGGTCCTCCCGCATGAGCAGGGCGTGCCGGGGTTCGAGGGTCTGGCGCGCGAAGGCGATCTCGCGCAGCTGACGCTCCTGTTCGAGGGCCGCCTCGTCCCGCCGGATCTGCAGGGCGCACCGGACGTCGAGACCGGCCGCCACGCCCAGGTGGCCGCAGGCATCCAGGGCCTTGCGGGCGTGGAGTTCGGCCTCCGCGCTGTCCTCCATCGCGTAGCCGCGCAGCACCGGGCGTACGGCCTGCTCGACGAGGCGCTGCACCATGGCGGGCACGTTGCGCTCGCCGCTCGCGACGAAGGCGGCCGGGTCGCGGACCTGCCAGGCGCAGTTCAGCGCCACGTCGAAGAGGAAGGCGTCGTTCTGGCTGGTCAGGGCCAGGACGGTGGTGGTCTCGTGCCACCCCATGTCCACCTCGTAGACGCTGGTCCAGCGCCGGGTGGCCAGTTCGGTGCGGCTCGGCCGGCTCGGCGGGAGGAAGGTGTCGAGGCCGCCCTGCGCCGTGGTGAACACGAGGGCGTGGTCGATGCGTGTGGCACGCAGCGGCTTGAAGCGGGACAGCTCCTGGATCGTGACCACCGGGTCGACGAGTACGGAGTGGCGGTTGGCGTCCTGCTGCCACTGGGGCGGCTGGCTCATCATCGTGACGGTGCTCCTTCGCAACGTTCGGACGTCGTACCCGAGGCATGGGTGCCGGGGGTGGCCGCACTCACCGGGAGGGTGTCGCGGCGGCGGTGGTGCGGGCGTCCGCGTGCGGCGCGGACACCAGGGCGTGCAGCCGGAGGGCCACGGCGGGCGGTGCGGAGCCGGCCTCGCCGCCCAGGTTCTCCAGGAGGTAGGCGAGTCGCCGGTGGTCCTCGGTGGAGACCGTGAGGAGGTCCATCAGTTCGGCGAGCGCGGTCTCGGCCCCCGGGTCGTCCTCGGCGGCGCGGACCCATTGGCGCATGGTGGCGAGTGCGGAGGCGGAGCACACCGGGTCGTTGAGGACGCGGCGCCACAGCGCGGCGAGGGAGTGCCGCAGCACCGCTCCGTCCGTCCCCTGCCGGGGGTCGGCCCGGGCGAACAGGTCGAGCAGCAGGGGGCGTCCGGTGCCCGCGGGCCCGTCCGTGGGTCCGCAGGCGTGGACCATGGTCCGGAGGACGAAGTCCCTGGTGGCGCCCTGGGCGAGGCGCGGCAGGGCCTCCCACGGTCCGGCGACGGCGTCCCAGTCGTCGCGGGCGGCCGCCTCCTGCCCGGCGGCGAGCAGCAGGGCCGCGGCCGACTGGGCGAGGTCGTCGCGCTCTTCCGCCCAGCCGCGGGCGGGTCCGCCCCGGGCCTCCATGCCGCGGACGGCCTCGGTGAGCGCGGTGAGCGCCTCCTGGGGGAAGGCGTCCCCCACCAGGGCGTAGCAGCGGACGGCGGTCCAGCGCAGGCGGTGGTCCGGGGAGGTGCACCACTGCGCGAGGATGCGGGACACGTGCGGAGCGCCCAGGTGGTGGGCGAGGGCCAGCGCGTTGGCGGCGGCGAGCCGGCCGCGCAGCCGGCGGTCGGCCGCCCAGGAGCGGATGAGCAGGGCCATGGCCGACGGCAGGTCGGCCGCGGCCATGACGGCGGCGGTGGCGGCGGCGCGGGTACGGACCACGGGCCGCGGGTCGGCGGCGAGGTGCCGCAGCCAGGCCACGAGCGCGGGACGGGCGGACGGGTGGCCGGTCCAGACCTCGCGCAGCAGGGTGATGGCGGTGAGCCGGTCCCTGAACTGCACCTTCGTCTGGAGCACCGGGCCCCAGTCGGTGTCCTCCGGCTCCTGGTAGCGGTCGGCGAGCGCCCGCTCCACCCGTTGGGCGCTGGAGGTGCCGAAGACGGGGATCCGGGCCGGCTCCCCCGGGTTCTCGATGCGCTGGAGGAGGCCGAAGAGGACGTCGCTCAGTTCCGCGGTGAGGGGGTAGGGGGCCTCGTCGAAGGTGGCGAGGGCGATGAGGAAGGCCTTGTCGTGCAGGGTGTGGTCCGCGCTGTCGAACCACTCCCGGACCTGCCGTTCGGCGGCGAAGTGGCCGAACGCCCCGAGGTCGGCCAGGGACACCGTGCCCCGGGCGTAGCCGGCGACGCGTTCGGCGAAGCGGGCGGTGTCGGCGACCGGCCGGTGGTGGGCGAGGACGGACCGTACCTCGTCGAGGGCGAGCAGGGCGTCCACGCCGTGCCCGCCGAGGTCCTCGTGCCGGAGGTGTCCGGCCAGCAGCGCGGCCGGTGCCGGTGGCCGCCAGGCGACGGGCGCCACGCCGCCGTGGACGACGGGGTGGGGGCCGACGACGAGGACGAGGTGGCTGTCGGTCGCGTGGAGCCGCTCGCTGAGGGCACGGATGTGGTGCTCGCGCAGGGGGCGTTCGGCGCTGGTGACGAAGTCGGCGACGAGATGGCCGCAGCCCTCGCGCAACTCCCCGGCCAGCCGTCCGGGCGGGAGCGCCGGGTCGAGGGCCCGGTAGGAGCGCGCGCCGGCCGCGCGGAGCAGCATGAGGGCCGCGGCGCCGCGGCCGGTGGTGGCGGGTCCGGAGAGCACGGCCACACGGTGTTCCCTGAGTCCGGCGAGGGCCAGGGCGAACGGGCTGCCGGGCTCCCACGGTTCGTCGCCTTCCCGGGCGTCGCCCGGGGCGGTGCCGTCGTCCTCGTCGTCGGCGGCGTCCCGGGGCGGGTAGACGAAGGTGCGTGCCAGGGCCTCGACTTCGGTGCGCGGGATCTCTCCGGACCGTTCCTCGGTGTCGGCGCCGAGGTGGTACTCGACCTTGCTGCCGCCGAGGATGACGTCGCCCGTGACGTGGCCGCCGCTGACACCGTGCTGGTCGCCGCCGACGAGGGAGCCGCCGATCCGGGCGGAGTGTCCGAGCATGATGCCGGGGCTGTGCCGGTAGAGGTCCCGGCGGGAGTCCCAGGCGTGTTCCGTCTCGTCCCCGGTGTCCGTCGCCTCCTCGGCGCCGGTGGGGTCACCGGCTGCGTCCGGCGTGTCCGGGTCGGTCCCGGACCGCTCCGGGCGCGGGTCGCGGGCGTCCTGGCCGGCTTCGTGCTCGTGGGGTGCGTTCACCGCCGGCTCCCGTCCGTGGTGTCGTCCTCGGTGCGGGTGCCGCCGAGCACGACGTCACCGGTGACGTGGCCGCCGCTCACGCCGTGCTGGTCGCCGCCGACGAGGGAGCCGTGGATCACGGGCGCGCCGTGGAAGTGGAAGACGGCTCCGGGCGGCCGCTCAGCGGGGGCGGCGGGAGGCGTCCGGCCCGCGGCAGGGGCCCCGGCCGGCTCGGCGGCCCGCGCGGGTGCGGCCTGCGCGGGTGCGGCCTCGGGTGCCGCGGCCGGTGCGCTGCCGCGGGCGGTCGGCGGCCGGTGCGTCGAGGCGCCCTGGTGGATCCAGGCGGGCAGCGTGCCGTCCTTCACGGTGACGTCGGTGTGCCGGAAGAGTTCCGGCCGGACCCCCCGGTGGCCGTGCCGGACCACGCCCTCGTACACCGGTGCGCTCACCGCGAGGACGCAGTGCTCGTCACGGCGTGCCGCGAGGGCGGACCGCAGGACGTCGGCGTCGAGCAGCCGGCAGGCCTGGTTGAGGTCGTGTCCGACGAGTCCCCCGGTGGTCCCGGCGTGCGGGTCGTGGGCCACCTCGCCGACGGCGAGGACGATCCTGAGCCGCATCTGGGCGCTGTCGGAGGCGAGCAGGTTGTGCTCGTGGAGGAGTTCGGGGGTGGTGGTGACCAGGGTCCGCAGCAGCACCGTCTTGGCCACGTCCCCGCTGAGCAGCACGATCAGGCCGTCACCGCGGTCTTCGCGGTACTGCTGGGTGGCCTCGACGCCGGCGGCCTCGAGTGTCTCGTCCACGATCTTGTTCAGGGAGCGCCGCAGGACGGCCTGCACCACGTCGTCGCGACGGCTGAACCTCTCGATGTCGAAGAGCAGGATGGTCCGGTTGACAGGCTCGCGCATGGCCGCCTTCCGCTGGTGAAACGGCCCGCTCAGGGCCTGGTGGACTCCAGAAGATGCCAGAGGCGGGGAGTGCGGGGCGACGGAAGTCAGCACATTCGGAATGTGACCGCGTGCACAGAGTGCGGTCTGGGAGAGCTGGTGCCACGGCCCCGGTCAGCCGTTCCCGGAGCGTGCCATCTGCCGCAGCACCTCGGGGCGCACGACGATGATCCCGCGCCGTCCCGTGCGTACGACGCCCCGCTCCCGCAGCTGTTTGAGGAGCCGCGCGACGGCCTCGCGGGAGGCGCCGACCGAGCCCGCCAGCTCACTCTGGGTGAGCCCGGCCGTGAGGCGGACTCCCTCCTCCGACTCCTTGCCGTGGGTGTGGACCAGTTCCAGCAGGAGCAGGGCGAGCCGCTCCTGCACGGTGAGGGCGGCGAACTGCACCCGCCGCCGGTCGCTGTCGCGGGTGCGGTCGGCGGTCAGGGCGAGCAGTTTCCGTGCGATGTCGGGGCGCTCGTCGAGCAGGGAGCCGAACCGGTCGGCGTCGATGGCGAGCGCCTCGATCCGCTCCAGCGCGGTGACGGTCGCGCCGCGCGGCCGCCCGCTGAGCAGGGCCTGCTCGCCGACGATGTCCCCCGGCCCCCGGAGGGCGAGGAGCGCCTCGTATCCGTTGGGCGCCGCCGAGGTCACCTTGGCCCAGCCGGAGAGGATGACCAGGACGTGGGAGGAGGGTTCGTGCTCCCGCAGCAGGACCTGTCTCGCGGGGAAGGTCAGGGGATCGCCGCTGCGGAAGAGCGCCTGCCGGTCATCGGTGTCCAACCGGACCACGAAGGGGACCTGGTCCTCGAACTTCCTCAACTGTCTCTCCCCGGCTCCCCGTTCGGGCCGCCCCCGATCAGGCCAGGCCGGGAGGTTAACGCATCCCGGAGCCCCGGGGAGGCCCGCGGCCTCCGGATCACCCTCACGGTCCGCGGCTTTCGGCCACCGCGGCCACCGCGGTCCCGGTCGGTCGCGCGGACGTCCCGGTCGGCGGTCCCGGCCGGGGCGGGACGGGGACCGCGGGGCGGCCGAGGCCCCGGACACACCAAAGGCCGCCTTCCCTCGAAGAGAAGACGGCCTCCGACCTGCGAAAAGCAGAGTCGGGACGACAGGATTTGAACCTGCGACCCCTTGACCCCCAGTCAAGTGCGCTACCAAGCTGCGCCACGTCCCGTTGCCCGTCTGACCTGGTACTTCCCCCGGCCGAACGCGCACGGAAACCATACCGCACTCGGGGCGGTGATCGCGCACGCGTTTACCGGCGGGTGAACCGCACGGAGCCCTTGACCTGAAGTTTGGTCGAGGTTGCACGATCGCCGTATGACGATCACCGGAGAAGACACCCGTACGTACGGGTACACGGATCTGCCCGCCCTGATGGGGCTGATGACCGGCGACGAGAAGCACGGTCCCGCCGCCACGTCCACGCTGGACGTGCTCTGGGTGCTCTACGACCGGGTGCTGCGGGTCGGACCGGAGCGGATGGACGACCCGGGGCGGGACCGGTTCCTGCTGTCCAAGGGGCACGGGCCGATGGCGTACTACGCCGTACTGGCCGCCAAGGGGTTCCTGCCCGTGGCGTGGCTGCCGGGCTTCGGCTCGTACGACTCCCCGCTGGGCCACCACCCCGACCGGGTGCTCGTGCCGGGGGCGGAGATCGGCAGTGGGTCACTGGGGCACGGGTTGCCGATCGCGGTCGGCACCGCGCTGGGGCTGCGCGCCCAGGGGCTGCACGAGCCGCGGGTGTGGACGCTGGTCGGGGACGCCGAGCTGGACGAGGGCAGCAACCACGAGGCGATCGCCTTCGCCGGGCCCGCCGGTCTGGAGGCGCTGCACACCGTCGTCGTCGACAACGCCTCCGCCTCGTACGCCCGGCCCGGCGGGATCGCCGCCCGCTTCGAGGCGGCGGGCTGGTCCGCGCGCACGGTCGACGGCCGCGACCACGACGCGCTGTACGACGCGTTCACCGCGCCGCATCCGGGCCGGCCGCACGTGGTCGTCGCCCGCGTCGAGCCGAAGAACGCGTGAGCGGGAACACCCGAACCCCTCCGTACCGCACCACCGACCCACCCCGTGGCACCACCACCGAAAGGACATGACCCCGTGGACACCATGCGTGATCGATTGGCGCCCGTCGTCACCCGGCTGCTCGACGAGGACCCGCGGGTCGCGGCGGTCCTCGCCGAGATCGGCGCGGACGGCTTCACCGAGGCGCGGCGCCGCCACCCGGACCGGGTGGTCAACGTGGGCATCCGGGAACAACTGCTGGTGGGCGCGGCGGCCGGGATGGCGCTGACCGGGCTGCGGCCCGTGGTGCACACCTTCGCCAGCTTCCTGGTCGAGCGGCCCTTCGAGCAGGTCAAACTGGATCTCGGGCACCAGGGCGTCGGGGCGGTGCTGGTGAGCGCCTCCGCCTCCTTCGACTGGCCGGCCGGCGGGTACACGCACATGGCGCCGGGTGACGTGGCGCTGCTGGACACCCTGGACGGCTGGACCGTGCACGTGCCGGGGCATCCGGACGAGGCCGAGACGCTGCTGCGGCACGCGGTGGCCGCCGGTGACGACAAGGTGTACGTGCGCCTGTCGACGCAGTCCAACGCGCACGGGCTGCCCGTGGACGGGGAGCGCTTCCGCACCGTCCGCGAGGGCCGCCGGGGCACCGTGGTCGCCGTCGGGCCGGTGCTGGACGCCGTACTCGACGCCACGGAGGGCCTGGACGCCACCGTGCTGTACGCCACCACCGTCCGGCCCTTCGACGCGGCGGGCCTGCGCCGCGCGACGGAGGCGGCGGGGACGGACGTCGTGCTGGTCGAGCCGTATCTGGCGGGCACGTCGACGGCGGCGGCGAACGACGCGCTGGCCGAGGTGCCGCACCGGGTGCTGGGGCTGGGGGTGGGCCGGGCCGAGCTGCGGCGCTACGGGACGGCCGACGAGCACGTCGCCGCGCACGGGCTCGACGCCCGGTCGCTGCGGGCGCGCATCGGCGGGTTCCTCGGCGCGGGCGGGGCGCTGCCGCCGAGGGCGTGAGGCGGTCACCCGCCTCCTGCCGGGGCGAGCGGCGTCGCCAACACCCCGGGTGGCGGCAGCCGGAGCCCCCCTCCGGCCCCGGCTGCCGATCACCGTCCCGGATCATGCCACGGGGCACTGACAACGCCCCGGGAGTCCTCAGCCGGCGGGCGGCAGACCCAGCCGGGGGTGTGCCTCCAGCAGCCGCGTCGGGGCCGCTTGGCGCCAGGAGTCGGCGAGGATGTCCCGCAGTTCGGCATCGTCCTCCAGTGCGGCGAGGCGCACTCTGACCCAGGCGAACTGTGCCTCGTGGTCGGCGATCCAGAACTTCTCCGGTTCGGCGAGGGCCAGTTCGTCGCGCTCCTCCTTGGGGCAGCGCACGGCGATGGAGGTCTCCTCCTCGGGCAGGGTGGCGAACATCTTCCCCGCGACCCGGAACGTGGGCATGCTCCAGGCGATCTTCTCCGTGGTGTCGGGCAGGGACAGGGCGATCCGTCGTACGTCTTCGGCATCCGGCATGGCAGGCACCGTAGCGCCTGCCCCTGACAATCACCTGGTGGCAGGCGATATCGCGCCCGTTGCCGGTCGCTTGTAGTAGATGGTGGTCGGGCGCAGCACCCCGGCCGGGTCCGCCGCGTAGTCGGGGATGGCGCCGACGGCGGTCCACCCGGACGAGCGGTAGAGGTGCTCGGCGGGGCTGCCGGTCTCGGTGTCGAGGTGCAGCAGGGTGATGCCCCGCGCGGCGGCCTCCTCCTCCGCGACGGCCAGGAGCGCGCGGCCCAGCCCCCGGCCGCGGGCCGCGCGGTGCACCATCAGCTTCACCAGTTCCGCGCGGTGGGCGCTGTTCGGCTTGTCGGGGAGGGCGAGGCTCACGGTTCCCAGCACCCGGCAGCCGGGTTCCTCGCGGGCCGCCCACACGGCGAGCCGGCCCGCGGCGACGGCCTCGCACCGTTCGCGCCACCAGGCGGCGGCCTCCGTACGGCCGAGCGGGGCGAGGAAGCCGACGGAGGCGCCGCCCGCCACGGTGTCGGCCAGCAGGTCGCCCAGTTCCCCGGAGAGGCCGTGCAGCAGGGCGGCGTCGAGACGGACGGTGTTCACGGCCGCACCACCGCCAGTGCGTAGCGCACCGCTCCGGGGCCCGGGCAGCGGAACCGGGTCGGTCCCCAGACGCGCAGTCTGAGGCAGTCGCCGGCGCCGAGGTGGTGGTCCGTGTCCCGGTCCGTCACGGTGAGGGCTCCTTCCAGGACCCAGATGTGCTGTTCCAGGCCGGCCACGGGCGGCCGGTCGTAGGCGATGTCCGCACCGGCGGCGAGGCGCCCCTCGACCAGTTCGCCGCGCAGCCCGCCGTGCGGCGGGGACACGGACCGGCGGACGAATCCGGCGGCCCTGTCCTCCCACACGGGCTGGTCGGCGGCGCGTACCACCGGCTCGGGCTCCGCCTCGACCTCGCTGAGCAGCTGGGACATGGTCCGCCCGTAGACGGCGCACAGGCGGTTGAGCAGGGAGGCGGTGGGGCTGGTCTCCGCCCGTTCGGCCCGGGAGAGGGTGGACCGGCTGACGCCGCTGCGCTCCGCGAGTTCTCCGAGGGACCACCCGCGTTCGCCCCTGAGCTCGGCCAGCCGTGCGCCGAGCCGGACGTCGACGGGGTCCGGAGCCGACGGCTCCCTCTCATCGTGTTTCACATCCGGGACGATATCCCGAATACGGGACGGCGGCTGTGGTCCGGGTCACTCGCGGCCTCCGAAGGCCGCCGGCGTGCGCTCCAGCACGGGCAGGGCGCGCACCACCCGTTTCGAGCGGATCAGCAGGTCCCACGCGGGTTCGACGTTCTTCCCCACCCCTCCTCGGCCGCCGCGCGGAGCGCGTCGAGGACCGGACGGATCAGCGGGTGCTCCTCCGCGCCCCGGCGCACGGCGGCGAACACCCGGCGGGTGGGCGCCACTCCGTCGACCGGGCGGACGACCACGCCCGCGAGGTCCATGCCGCGCAGCGCGGACCGGGGCACCAGGGCGACGCCGACGTCCGCCGAGGCGAGGGCGACCACCGCGCGGAAGTCGTCCGAGGAGTGCTCCAGCCGTGGCTGGAAACCGGCGTTCTCACAGGCCAGTACGACCACGTCGTGGCACGGGTTGCCGGGGTAGGGGCCGATCCACGGGTCCTTGGACAGGTCGGCGAGCGGCACCTCGGCGGACCCGGCCAGCCGGTGGGTGACGGGCACGACCGCGTCGAAGGGCTCGGCGTACAGCGGTACGTGGGTGAGCCGGGGGTCGTCGGCGGGCGGCGCCCCCCGGTACTCGACCGCCACGGCGACGTCGACCTGCCGGTCGAGCACCATCGGCAGGCTGGCGTCGCCCTCGGCGTCCTGGACGCGGATCCTGATGCCGGGCGCGGTGCGCGCGAGCCGGGCCACCGCCGGCGCCACGGCCTGGGCGATCCCGGTGGCGAACGCGGCGACCGTGACGGTCCCGGCCTCCCCCGAGGCGTAGGCGGCCAGTTCCGCCTCGGCCCGCTCCAGCTGGGCGAGGACCGCGTTGGTGTGGCCGAGCAGGATCTCCCCGGCCGCGGTCAGCCGTACGCCCTTGGCGCCGCGCTCGACCAGGCGGTGGCCGGTCTCCTGCTCCAGGGCGGCGAGCTGCTGGGAGACGGCCGAGGGGGTGAGGTACAGCGCGGCGGCTGCCGCCGTGACCGTGCGGTGGTCGGCCACCGCACGGAGGATGTGGAGCCGCCGTGCCTCGATCATGGATCCGATTGTCTCAAATGCAGCGGTGCGCTCCGGTCAGCCGTCGAGCTCCGCCCGGGCCGCGACGAAGGCGTCCACCGCGCGGTGCACGTCCTCGGTGGAGTGGGCGGCGGACAGCTGGACACGGATGCGGGCCCGGTCCTGCGGCACCACCGGGTAGGAGAAGCCGATCACGTACACCCCGCGCTCGAGGAGCAGCTCGGCCATGCGTCCCGCGCGGGCGGCGTCGCCGATCATCACGGGGGCGATGGCGTGGTCGCCGGGGAGGATGTCGAAGCCCTCCTCGGTCATCCGGCGGCGGAACAGGGCGGTGTTCTCGGCCAGCCGGACGCGCAGGTCGTCGGCCGACTCCAGCAGGTCGAGGACCTTCAGGGAGGCGGCGGCGATCACCGGGGCGAGCGTGTTGGAGAACAGGTAGGGGCGGGAGCGCTGGCGCAGCAGGGCGACGATCTCCGCGCGGGCGGCGACGTAGCCGCCGGAGGCGCCGCCGAGCGCCTTGCCGAGGGTGCCGGTGATGATGTCGACGCGGTCCATGACGCCGTGCAGCTCGGGCGTTCCGCGTCCGCCGGGGCCGACGAAGCCGACGGCGTGCGAGTCGTCGACCATGACCATGGCGCCGTGCCGGTCGGCGAGGTCGCAGATCTCGTCCAGCGGGGCGACGTAGCCGTCCATGGAGAAGACGCCGTCGGTGACGATGAGCGTGCGGCGGGCGCCGCCCTCGGCGGCCTCCTTCAGCTGGCGCTCCAGGTCGGCCATGTCGCGGTTGGCGTAGCGGAAGCGGCGGGCCTTGGACAGCCGGATGCCGTCGATGATCGACGCGTGGTTCAGCGCGTCGGAGATCACGGCGTCCTCGGGGCCGAGCAGCGTCTCGAAGACGCCGCCGTTGGCGTCGAAGCAGGAGGAGTACAGGATCGTGTCCTCCTGGCCGAGGAACGCCGACAGCCGGGCCTCCAGCTCCTTGTGCACCTCCTGGGTGCCGCAGATGAAGCGGACGGACGCCATGCCGTAGCCCCAGCGGTCCAGGGCCTCGTGGGCGGCGGCGATCACCTCGGGGTGGTCGGCGAGGCCGAGGTAGTTGTTGGCGCAGAAGTTGAGCACCTCGCCGGGACGGCCGCCGGCGGTGACGTTCACGGTGGCGGACTGCGGGGTGCCGATGACGCGCTCGGGCTTGTGCAGTCCGGCGGCGCGGATCTCGTCGAGGGTGACGCGCAGGTCGTCGCGTACGGAGTCGAACATCTCAGAAGCTCCTAGGGAGGCGGATGGCTTACGCGGTCCAGTCGAGGATGACCTTGCCGCCCTTGCCGCCGGCCGCGTCGTCGAAGGCGGCTTCGAAGTCGCGGTATCCGTAGCGGCCGGTGATCACCGGGGCGAGGTCGAGACCGCCCTCCAGGAGCACCGACATGGCGTACCAGGTCTCGAACATCTCACGGCCGTAGATGCCCTTGATGGTGATCATCGAGGTGACGATGCGGGCCCAGTCGACCGGGAACTCCTCGGCGGGCAGGCCCAGCATGGCGATCCGGCCGCCGTGCGTCATGTTGGCGATCATGTCCCGCATGGCCTCGGGGCGGCCGGACATCTCCAGGCCGACGTCGAAGCCCTCGCGCAGGCCGAGGGTGTGCTGCCCGTCGGCGATGGTCGTCCCGGCGACGTTCAGCGCGAGGGTGGCGCCGATCTTGCGGGCGAGTTCCAGGCGCTCCTCGCTGACGTCGGTGACGACGACGTTGCGCGCGCCGGCGTGCCGGGCGACGGCGGCGGCCATCAGGCCGATCGGCCCGGCGCCGGTGATCAGGACGTCCTCGCCGACGAGCGGGAAGGACAGCGCGGTGTGCACGGCGTTGCCGAACGGGTCGAAGATCGCGGCGACGTCGAGGTCGACGGGCACCCGGTGCACCCAGACGTTGGTGGCGGGGAGCACCACGTACTCGGCGAAGGCGCCGTCGCGGCCGACGCCGAGGCCGACCGTGGCCCGGCACAGGTGGCGGCGTCCGGCGAGGCAGTTGCGGCACTTGCCGCAGACCAGGTGGCCCTCGCCGCTGACCCGGTCACCGGTGGTGATGTCGGTGACGTCCCGGCCGGTCTCGACGACCTCGCCGACGAACTCGTGCCCGAGGACCAGCGGGGTGGTGATCGCCTGCTGGGCCCAGCCGTCCCAGGACCGGATGTGCAGGTCGGTGCCGCAGATGCCGGTGCGCAGCACCTTGATCAGCACGTCGCCGGGTCCGACGGCGGGCTCGGGGACGTCCGCGAGCCACAGCCCGGGCTCCGCCTTCTGCTTGACCAGCGCCTTCAACGCTACGGCTCCTGAGGGTGAGTCCCCGTTCCCGGGCACGCCGAAGCGGCCCCGGTCCGGGAGGAGGAGTGGAATCGCACTGCAATCTGCCGTACAACACCCTCACCGGTCCATCGAGGTTTTCTTAAGCGCGGCCACAGCTTTGCTTCACGCCGTCACCCGTCCGGCCGTGCCGCCCGCCCTCACAGCGGCAGCCCGTCGCCCTCCCGCCGTTCCAGCCGTCCGACGAGGTCGGCGGCCTGCGTCTTGATGGCGGCGAGTCCGGGCTGCCCCCAGGCGCGCGGCTGGACGTCGGTGACCGCGACGGTGCCGAGCACCATGCCGGTGCTGTCGATGAGCGGCGCGCCGAGGTAGGAGCGGATGCCGAACTCGTCCACCACCGGGTTGCCCGCGAACCGCGGGTAGTCGCTCACGTCCTCCAGGACCAGCGCCTTGCGCCGGGCCACCACATGGGGGCAGAAGCCGTGGTCGCGGGGGAGCGTCCGGCCCAGCAGGGCGCCGGTGCCGTCCGCGCGCACCACCGGTGCGACGGCCGGGGTGTGCAGGCCCGCGAAGAACTGCCCTTCCTCGCCCAGGAAGTTGACCATGGCGTACGGCGCCCCCGTGAGGTCGGCCAGGGCGTACGCGAAGGCGTCGAGCGTGGGTTCGGGGTGGTCCCCCAGTCCCAGTCCGCGCAGCCTGCGGGTGCGGTCCGGGGCCTCCTTGTCCTCGGGTGTGAGCAGCAGACGACCGGCCGGGCGTGGCGGGTCGTAGCTCATGGGCGGGCTCCGGGGATGTGGGCGAGGTTCATGGACAGGCTCCCTGAGGGTGTGTGGGGGTCACATGTGGGCGCCATACCCCGTCGTGGCGGCCGGGGCGTGGGCGATGAGGTGGCGGACGAGGGTGAGCAGGGTCTGGACGCCGGAGCTGGAGATCCGGGCGTCGCAGCAGACGACGGGTACCTCCGGAGGGAGGTCGAGGGCGGCGCGCACCTCCCCGGGGTCGTAGCGGAAGGCGCCGTCGAACTCGTTGACGGCGACGATGAATCCGAGGCCGCGCTGTTCGAAGAAGTCGACCGCCGCGAAGCACTCCGCCAGGCGCCGGGTGTCGGCGAGGATGACCGCGCCGAGCGCGCCCTCGCAGAGCTCGTCCCACATGAACCAGAACCGTTCCTGGCCGGGGGTGCCGAACAGGTACAGCACGTGCTGGGCGTCGAGGGTGATGCGGCCGAAGTCCATGGCCACGGTCGTCTCGACCTTGTTCTCGATGCCGTCGAGGTTGTCGGTGCCGGCGCTGACCGTGGTGAGCAGTTCCTCCGTGCTGAGCGGGGCGATCTCGCTGACCGCGCCGACGAAGGTGGTCTTGCCCACGCCGAACCCGCCCGCCACCAGGATCTTGAGCGCGGTGGGGAACGGGGCGTCCGCGTGGTCCGCGCCGCCCACGTGGTCAGAGCTGTCGTCGTAATCCATCGAGCACTGCCTCCAGTAGGGCCCGGTCCGTCGGGTTGTGGTGGAACGCGGGGGGCTTGTCGGTCAGCGCCCCGCATTCGACGAGGTCCGCCAGCAGCACCTTGGTGACGGCCACCGGCAGCCTGAGATGGGCGGCGACCTCGGCGACCGGGACGGGAGCGCGGCACAGGTCGAGGGCCTGCGCGTGCTCGGGGCCGAGGTAGCCGAGGGGGGTGGCGCCGGTGGCCCGCACCTGCGACATCAGGTCGAGTGCGACGGTGGGGCGGGTTCGGCCGTTGCTGACGGTGAAGGGGCGCACCAGCCGGCCGGCCGCGTCGTCGAGCCAGGGCCCGTCACCGGCCGCCGTCATGCTCAAGGCCTCATCGCCTGGGATCCGACGCCCTGCTGCCGGGGAGCGGTCATCAGGTACGGGCGGACGGACTTGACCAGCATCGCCATCTCGTAGCCGAGGACGGCGGCGTCGGCCTCACGGCCGGCCAGCACGGCGAGGCAGGTGCCGGAGCCGGCGGTGGTGACGAAGAGCAGCATCGAGTCGAGTTCGACGACGACCTGCCGGACGTCACCGCCGTCGCCGAAGCGGTTTCCGGCGCTGCGGCCCAGCGAGTACAGGCCGGAGGCCAGGGCGGCCATGTGGTCGGCGCTGTCCGGGTCGAGGCCGTGGACGGACTTCACCAGTCCGTCGCAGGACAGCAGGACGGCACTGCTGGTGTGCGGTACGCGTTGCACGAGGCCGCTCATCAGCCAGTCGAGATCGGATACCTGGGCGGTCGGCGCATCGCTCGCCATGGTGGATCGACTCCTTGGGGTACGAAGGTCTGTGGGAGCGCTGGTGGTGCGGAGGGGACTGCTCATCCGGCGGGGGCGCTCCCGTCGTGCCGGGGGGTGTGGTCGGTGCGGGGTGCGGGAGCGGACGGCCGCGGTGTGCCGGGCGACTCCCGCTGCGACTCCGCGAGGCTGATGCCCCGTTGGAAGGCCGCCATCAGCTGGGGGTCGTGGCCGGCGACGTCGTCCGTGTCCTGGCGGGGTGCGGGTCCGTCGCGGAGCTGCGGCGCGATGTGTTCCTGGGCGCGTCGGCGGGGCAGCCGGGGTTTGCCCATGGTGCCGCGCACCGGGCCGGGGCCCGGGGTGAGGGGCGCGCCGGTGGTGTCCGTGATGAGGGCGTCCCGGCCGGTGGTGAGGGCACCGGGTTCCGTCTCGGCGGGGTGGGGGCGCACCTCGCGGGCGCCGCGCAGGGGCAGCGGCGGGGCGGCCGGACCGGTGCCGGCGGAGGGGGCGCGCACGAGGGGCTGGGGTGCGACGGGCGTGAGCGGCACGGAGGGTGCGCTGCCGGGCTCGCCGCCGTGCGGGGGCCCCTGTGCGGGCACCGACGACAGGTGCCGGGCCGCCGGGTCCGCGTCGGGGCCGCCGTCCTGCGGGGGCCATCCCGTGCCCACGACGCCCTGGCCGCCGGCGGTGGCCCCGGGGTCGGTGCCGAGCAGCGCCTGGGGCACCACGAGCACGGCCTGGACGCCGCCGTAGATGTTGGACTGGAGCCGGACGTGGATGCCGTGCCGTTTGGCGAGCTGCGAGACCACGAACAGTCCGATGCGGCCGTCGGCCAGCAGGCTGGCCACGTGCACCTGGCCGGGGTCGGCGAGCACGGCGTTCATCCGGTCCTGCTCGCCGATGGGCATCCCGAGCCCGCGGTCCTCGACCTCGACGGCGAGTCCGGAGGTGACGAGGTTGGCCCGCAGCAGTACCTGGGTGTGCGGGGCGGAGAACACCGTGGCGTTCTCGACGAGTTCGGCGAGCAGGTGGATGACGTCGGCGACGGCGTGCCCGCGCAGCGTGCCGTCGACCGGCGGCACGAGCTTGACCCGTGAGTACTGCTCCACCTCGGCGATCGCCGAGCGCAGCACCTCGGTCATGGGGACCGGGTTGCTCCACTGCCGCCGGGAGACGGCCCCGCCGAGCACGGCGAGGTTCTCGGCGTGGCGGCGGATGCGGGTGGCGAGGTGGTCGACGTGGAAGAGGCCCTTGAGCAGGTCGGGGTCCTCCATCTCGTTCTCGAGCTCGTCGAGGAGGGAGATCTCCCGGTGCACCAGGGACTGCAGCCGCCGGGCGAGGTTGACGAACACTTCGAGCTTCTGTTCGCTGCCCGCGTGGCTGGAGAGCCGGGAGGCCTGGACGACGGCGCTGACGGCGCCGTCGTGGGCGCGGGCGAGGTCGGCGGCGAGCAGGTCGAACTCGTCGCCGTCCGCGGCCGGTTCGGCGCCCGGCACCGGTGGGGGCGGGCCGTCGCCGTCGCGCAGTGTCTCGACGAGGGCGCGCAGGTCGCCCTCGCGCCGGGCGGTGCTCCGGCGCAGGGCGCCGACGCGGTCCTGCACGGCCCGGGCGGCGCGGTCGGCCGCCACGGCGGCGATGACGATGCCGGCGAAGGTCACCGACGTGGCACCGCCGAGTACGGCCCACAGGGTCATGCTCGGCCGCACGCCGGTGGAGCGGACGGTGAAGAGCACGGCGGCGCAGGCGCTGAGGGCCACCGCGACGGGCGGCAGTACGGCGAGACGCAGCAGCTGGGGCCGTATCGGTGTCTCGGGCGGCGCGGGAGCGGTCCGCGCGGGCGGGCGCCCGTGCCGTCCGCCCTCGCGCCGGTCCTGACGGGTGGCCGGTGCGGCCCGGCGGGCCCCGTTGGCGGCGGTGCCGGCCACCACCACGGTGCCGCCGGGGGCCGACGCTCCGGTACCGGCGGGGGCCGACGCTCCGGTCGCGCCCCCGGCACCGGCCCGATGTCCCGGGGTGCCGGCCGGGCCCGGGCGTCGGGGTCCTTCGCCCCGCCCACTCCCTCGTCCGCCTTGTGGCTGCACGTACCGGTCCCCGCTCCCTGATCCCGACCCCATCGACGCGGCTCCTGGGCGCATCACGCCCTGCGGCGTGAGCCGCCGCGTCGCCCGATCGACACTCACCGTAGTCGCCACCGCATCATGTGCGGTGGGCAGTTGACAAACTGGTGCGGACAGCATCCCGCTCTGGTATGAGGCTTCGTACGACAGACCGATAACCCGCCCGAGCCGGGGATCGTGAACGAGCAGAGAGCGATCCAAGCTGGTCACAAGCGGTCAGGCGGCCACGGGGCACTCTGGACCCTCCCTCCCCTGCCGCCCACCGCGTGCGCGCGACTCCGGCCCACCGGCGAGCCCGCGGGGCACCGGAACACCCCCTTCCCTCACGGCCAGAACATCACTCACCGTAGCCAAAAGGGGGAGCGTACGCGGAGATCGAGGCACGACCGGGCGCCCTGCCGGGCACAACCGAGGGGGCGTCGGCCGACGTCGGCGTGGCTGGGGCCGTGGGGGCCGCGGGGCCCGGATCCTGGACGCATGCGAGAGCAGCAGCGGTACGACGTGTGGTCGGCCGGGGACGCCTACGAGCGGTACATGGGCCGCTGGAGCCGTCGTGTCGCCGAGCGGTTCGGCGCCTGGCTCGACCCCGCCGACGGTCTGCGGTGGCTGGACGTGGGCTGCGGTACGGGCGGCCTGACGGCCGTGGTGTCCGCCCGCTGCCGCGCCCGCACGGTGCTGGGGGTCGACCGGTCGGAGGGTTTCGTCGCCCGAGCACGGGCGTCCGCCTCCCCACCCGCGCACTTCGTCGTGGGTGACGCGATGGCGCTGCCCGTACGCGACGAGGCGTGCGACGCGGCCGTCAGCGGCCTGGTCCTGAACTTCCTGCCCTCCCCCGCCGCGGCGGTCGCCCGGATGGCGCGGGTGACCCGGCCGGGCGGCCTGGTCGCCGCGTACGTGTGGGACTACGCCGAGGGCATGGGCTTGCTGCGCCGTTTCTGGGATGCCGCCGTCGCGGTGGACCCGGCCGCGGCCCCGCTGGACGAGGGCCGCCGGTTCCCGGTCTGCCGCCCGGAGGCGCTGCGCGCGGTCTGGGCCGGGGCGGGACTCGCGGACGTGTCCGTCGTCCCGATCGAGGTGCCGACGGTCTTCACCGGCTTCGCCGACCTGTGGGACCCTTTCCTGGCGGGCCAGGGTCCCGCGCCGGGGTACCTCGCCTCCCTCGACCCGGCCGCCCGGAAGCGGGTACGGGACGCGCTGAGCGCGACGGTCCCCCGGGAGGCGGACGGCTCCGTCGCGCTGACGGCACTGGCCTGGGCGGTACGGGGCCGCAGGACCGGCCGGGCTGCCCGGTAGTGGGGAGCGGGCGTCGCCCGGCTGCGAGGTGGGCCGCTCCGGGGCCGGGGGCCGGAGTCGCCCGTTCGGCTCGTCGCCGCGACGGGATCGGCGGGCTCGAGACGGTACTTCCGCCGCGCGCCGCCGACGCCGGCCGCGCCTACCCGGGTCCGCCCTCGCCGTGCGCCGACGCGAGGCCGGCGAGCGCGCGGAGCGTCGCCTCCGCCTCGGCGATCAGCCGGTGGACGAGTTCGGCGGCCGGGGCGACGTCGTGGACGAGGCCGGCGGTCTGGCCCGTCAACGGGATCAGTTCGTGCGCGGTGCCGTCGCGCATCGATGTCATCACCTCGCCGCGCAACGCGTCGGCCCGGGCGGCGGCCTCCTCGGGGCCGGCGTTCCCCTCCTCGACGAACCGGGTGCGCAGCGACCGGGGGACGGTCGTGTACCCGCCCTCGGTGGGCGGGGGCAGGATGTGGTCGACGAACTCCACTTTGACGGCGTCCTGACTGGCGGCGGAGACGATCGCCGCCTTCCAGTCGTCGCTGACCCCGCATTCGGCCGAGGCCAGGAAGCGGGTGCCGATGTTCACGCCCTGCGCGCCCAGGGCCAGTGCCGCGGCGATGCCCCGACCGTCGGCGACGCCGCCGGAGGCGAGGACCGGCACCGGGTGGACGGCGTCGACGACCTGCGGCACCAGCGCCATGGTGCTGACATCGCCGCAGAACCCGCCCGCTTCGGTGCCCTGGGCGCTGATCACGTCGACGCCGGCCTCGGCCGCGCGCACCGCCTGCTCGACCGTCGTCACCTGCTGCACGAAGACCGCGCCGGCTTGGTGGACGCGGGGCACCAGGCCGTCCGGTTCGCCGAGCGCGAAGGAGAACACCGGTGGCGCCTCGGCGATCACCGCCTCGAAGACCTCGGGGTCGAAGGGCCGCCGGGTCATGTTCAGCGCGAACGGGCGGTCGGTGAGATCGCGCAGCCGGCGTACGTCCTCGCGGACCTGCGCCGGCGTGCGCAGTGTGGTGGGGACACTGCCCAGCGCCCCGGCGTTGCCGACGGCCGCGGCGAGCCGCATGCTCTGCTGCCAGGGCCCGCCGAGCGGCCCCTGCACGATCGGCACCTCGATGCCCAGCACTCCGCACACCGGTGTCCGCAGCATGGCGCCTTCCTTCCGCAGGACCCCGAGCCAGGGACTTCCCGGACATCAAGCCTAGGCGGGACGGTTCCCGGCCACCTGTCGAACCCGGTCGACGGACACCCTCGTCCTCCCGTGCCCGGATGCGGGTCCCGGCCCGTCCTCCTAGCATGCGGACATGCCCGACCTGGTGTCGCGGCGACTCGGCAGCGGGCCGCCCCTGCTGGTCGTCCGCCAACTCGACCGCGACGGCTGGACGCCTGTCCTGGACCGTCTCGCCCGTGAGCACGAGGTGGTGGCCGTCGACCTCCCGGGCTTCGGTGACAGCCCCCCGCTCCCCGCAGGGACCACCTCCACCGTCGAGGCACTGGCCGCCGCCGTCGCCGAGTGGCTCCCCCGCGCCGGGCTCACCCGCCCGCCCGTCGTGGGGAACTCCCTCGGCGGGGCCGTCGCCCTGGAACTGGCGCGCAGCGGCGCGGTCGGCGGCGCCGTCACGCTGTCCCCCATCGGGCTGTGGACCGGCCCCGAGGCCGCCTACGCTCTCGGTTCGCTCCGCGTGGCCCACGCGGTGGCACGAGCCTGCGGCGAGCGTCCCGGCTGGATCGCCGCACACCCGGTCGGGCGCACCGTGGCCTTCTGGCAGCTCGCCGCCCGGCCCTGGCGGATCCCGGAGGCGGCGGCCGCCGGCGCGCTGCGCACCCTGGTCCGCTCCCCCGGCTTCGAGCCGACGCGGCG
Source organism: Streptomyces capillispiralis (assembly GCF_007829875.1). NCBI lineage: Bacteria > Bacillati > Actinomycetota > Actinomycetes > Kitasatosporales > Streptomycetaceae > Streptomyces > Streptomyces capillispiralis. Next base: position 927,116 of record NZ_VIWV01000001.1, read on the forward strand.
TGCTGTGCGCGCCTACCGGCTGCGGCCCTTCACGCCGGAGGTTCCGGTCACGGTCGGCTGGGGCACGCGGGACCTGATGACCCCGCCCCACCAGGCGCTCAGGGCGGCCCGACTGCTGCCAGGCACCCGGCACGTCTCCCTCAAGGGCTGCGGGCACGTACCGATGTCCGACGACCCCGGGCAGGTCACCCGGGTGGTGCTCGACGCCCTCGGCGTCTGATCCGGCCGGGCGACGCCGGAGAACCGTTGAACGCTCACCTTCCCATCACAATTCCGTCACTTACCCCTCCCGGCCGCTCTGTCGGCACTTCACACCCCTTACGGTCATCTGGCACCAATTGATTCATGGGAGACGCATGTCGTACAGCCAGATGCCGCCCGCACAGCCGCAGTTCGCCGGACCCCCGTCCGAGCCGCCTGCGCAGCCCGGCGGAACGCCGAAGTGGGCACGGAAGCGCATCGCGATCCCGGCCGCGTTTCTCGTCTTCTTCGTCGGGGTCGGCGTCGGCTCCGCCGGCGAGGCCGAAGGGGACGGAACGAGCGTCAGCGGCAAGGGCGGGCCGCAGCCCACCGTCACGGTGACGCGGACGGCCACCGCCGAGCCCTCCCGGACCGCGGCCGCCGAGCCGGCCGGCGACGACAAGCCGTCCGCGGACGCGCCCGAGACGGCAACCGTCCCCGACTTCGTGGGCATGGGCCTGCAGTCGGCACAGGACACGGCGCAGAAGGCCGGTTTCCACGGGCTCACTTCACACGACGCGCTGGGCCGGGAACGCATGCAGGCGTTCGACCGGAACTGGAAGGTGTGCAGTCAGAACGTGAAGGCCGGCACCTCGAAGCCGACCGACACCGACCTCGACTTCGGGGCGGTGAAGCTGGAGGAGGACTGCCCGGCGAAGGACGAGAAGCCTCCCACCGCCGACGGCGGCACGATGCCGGACTTCACCGGGAAGTCGGTGAAGGCCGCGCGTTCCGCCCTGGACTCCGGTGTCTCCCTCACGGTGGAGGACGCGCTGCCGGACGACCGCTGGGTGCTGGTCGAATCGAATTGGAAGGTGTGCACGCAGGAACCGGCCGCCGGCGCATCGCTCGACGGGCAGCCGGTCACGCTCAAGGCGGTCAAGTTCGAGGAGTCCTGTCCCTGACCGCCGGCCGGGCCACGGCGGGACACCGGGCCACCTACGTCACGGAGTTGACGGGGCCCGCCTGGCGCCCACGGTCCGCCGGCCAAGGCCACGGCCTCTCCGGACGCACGCACCCCGCGGATACGGAGTCGACGTCGCCGGGTGACGAGCGCGTCCCCGGCGTCAGGACCCCGGGTCCGGAGCAGCCGCTCGGGCCGCTGCTCCGGACCCGCGGACCGGTCAGTTGACGGCCAGGACCGCCGTGTTGTTGCCGAGATCCGGGTCGAAGTCGAAGGGGTGCTCGCCGAACTCGCCGAACGAGGGGTGGAGGCTCACGGCACCGGTCGCGCCGGGCACCACCGTGTCGATGCGCACGGAGAACGCGAAGGTGCGCCGGGTGTCCTCCAGCACCCAGTACCGCAGGGTGCAGTCGTAGCGCGGGGCGCCCGTCTGCTTCGGGTGGTAGCCGCCGTCGAGGGTGCGCGGGGAACAGCCGGACGGCACGCCGGTGACCGTGAGGCCTGCGGGAACAACCAGCCGGACCTCGGCGACCGGGTCGCCGGAGCCGAGGTTGCCGAACCAGGCCGGGCCCTTGTTCTCGAAGGTGAGTTCGGCCGTGGCCGTCTCGCCCGCCGTGCCGGAGACGGTGTCACCGGTCACGGAGAAGTCCGCGGTGTTCTCCGCGCCGATCCGGAGGGCCTGGTAGTCGTTCTCGGAGTCGATGTCCTGGGCGCCGCCGCCCGGTTCGACGTCGATGTCGAGCCGCTCGCTCAGCGCGTGCGGGGCGAGTCGCACCGTCAGCGGCTCGGGCAGCTCGAAGGAGTCGCCCGGCGCCAGTACCTGATCGAACGTGCAGGTCGCCCTGGTCGACGGCGCGTAGTCGCCGCCGTCCGACGTGGTGTAGGCGCAGGCGTCGTACCGGGTCAGCTCCGTCAGGCCGTACGAGGCGAACAGCTTGACGGTGAACCCGTTCGCGCTCCGGTTGCCCTTGTTGGTGACCTTGAACGGGATCGTCCGCTCGTCGCCGGGCAGACCGTCCTCGATGTCGGCGACGGGGTCGATGGCGAGGTCGGGTCCGGCGCCGACGGTGAGCGTGGTGTCGAAGCTCTCGTGCGGCGCGGTGAGCGTCCCGTCGGGGCCGCCGGTGGCCGTCGCCTCGTAGGTGATCCTGCCCCGCGCGCCGACTTCGGCGCCGTCGGCCGCACGGACCGTCAGGTACACCTGGTCCTCGTAGTCGCCCCCGGTCGCGGGGACCACGGGGATGTCGCACACCGCGCCGGCGCCGCTCGGCGTGCAGTTGTCGGACCAGGCCACCTCGGCGACCCCGGCGAGGTCGGAGATGTCGACGGTGAGCCTGCCGTCGGTCACCGTGAAGTTGTCGTTGTCGTGGGAGAGGCCGACGCCGAGCGTGCGGGACTCCGGCCGACCGCCGTCGGTACCGATCGGCAGCGTCTGCTCGTACGGCGTGTTGATCCACAGCTGGTCGGTCTGGGGCGGGTCGTCGGCGGCGAACGCGGGCGAGGCGAGGCCGGTCACCAGCAGACCGGTCGCCACCGCCACGGCGGCACCGGATCTGAGACGTACCGGGCGTCCAGCGGATAACAGACTCATTGCTACCCCCCAAGGGTGTGTTACGGCGACTGGTGCGCCGGAAGCCCCCGGCGCACCGGAAGGATCATCACACGACAGGGAATCCCACCGCTCCCCGGTTTCCGGCCCTGTTCAGGGCCACTCAGGACCTCGCGCCCTGTCCCGTGACCGGCACCCAGGAGAGCGAAAGACGCTCCGGCCTCCGCGCCTCTTCCCCCCGGCGTCACCGCTCCCCGGCGAGGTCGAGATCCCCCCTGCTCGTCCCGGCCGCGCCCCCGGCGACCCGGGGACGGTGCCACGGACGCGCGAGCGGACCCGACAGCGCCCGCCACCACGCCTCCCCCGGCAGCTCCCCCGCCGGCTCGAACGGCTCACCCGGACGCGGGAACGCCACCGCCTGCCCGGCCTCCTCGGCCGCGTCCTTCATCCACTCCCCCGGCTCCGCCCACGCGTGCGGCGCCAGGTTGAACGTCCCCCAGTGGATCGGCAGCAGCACCCCGCCCGGACCGCCTCCCTGGAGGTCGAGGTGCGCGCGGACACCCTCCTCGGGCGTCATGTGGATGTCGGGCCAGAAGTCCGAGTACGCGCCGACCTGGATCATCGTGGCGTCGAACGGGCCGTGGTCGGCGCCGATGTCCTGGAAGCCCTCGAAGTAGCCGGTGTCACCGCTGTGGTAGATCCGGTGCTCCTCGCCCGCGGCCACCCAGGAGGCCCAGAGGGTGTGCTGGGTGTTGCGCAGTCCCCGGCCGCAGAAGTGACGGGCGGGGGTGGCGGTCAGGGTGAGCCCGCCGACCTTCGTCGCCTCGTGCCAGTCCAGCTCGCGCAGCCGGTCGGCGGAGACGCCCCAGCGCTCCAGGTGCGCCCCGACGCCCAGGGGCACGGCGAACAGCGTGTCCGTGCCGGCCAGCGCCTTGATCGTGGGCAGGTCCAGGTGGTCGTAGTGGTCGTGCGAGATCACCACGACGTCGACCGGGCCGAGCGCGGCCAGCGGCAGGGGCGCGGGGTGCAGCCGCCGGGGCCCGGCGAAGGGGAACGGCGAGCAGCGCTCGCCCCAGACGGGGTCGAACAGGACCCGGTGCCCGTCGATCTCCGCGAGCACGCTGGAGTGGCCCATCCAGGTCAGGCGCAGACCGGTGGCCGGCGGGCGGGAGAGGTCGGCGAGGGTGGTGGAGTGCACCGGGATCGTGCCCTGCGGGGCGCGGCGGGACCGGCTCTCCTTGTCGATGTACGTCTTCGCCAGGTCCCGGGTCGAGCCCGAGGGACGGATCCTGGCGGTGCCTCCCGGGTTCTGGAACACGCCGTCCCTGAAGTGCGGGGATCTGCGGATGCGCGCCATGCGCTCGCCCGTGGGGTCCGCGCCGAAGGCCACGGGCCGCAGGGCGCTGAGCCCGGAGCTCGGAAGACGGAAAGCGGCCACGGTACCTCCAGGTCGTCGGTCAGACATTCCATTATGTGCGGCCGGTCCGGCGGGGCGGGGCCGGATGCGGGAGGGACGGCCGGTGCGGCCGGCGCACCATGAACACGTCCACCGGGTCCTCGGTCTCGGCCGTGAACCCGTGCCGTTCGTACAGCCGCCGGGCCGCACTGCCCCGCAGCACGTTCAGCCGGACGACGGCCCCGGCGCGGTCGCACCGCTCCAGCAGCGCGCGCAGCACGCCCGAGCCGATGCCGTCGCCCTGGTGCCCGGGCGCCAGGTAGAAGTGCTCCAGCCAGTGGGCGTCCTCCGCCGGCCGCAGCGCCACGCAGCCGGCGAAGGCGCCGCCCACCTCGATCACCCAGGTGTGGGCGGGGTCGAAGCCGTCCCGGAGCCGCTGCCGCACCCGTCGGCCGTCGTACCGTCCGAGCCGTTCCAGATCCGGGCGGAGCACCAGCGCGCGCAGTTCGGCCACCGCCTCGACGTCCGCCGCGGCCGCCGGCCGCACACGCCAGTCCCGCGTGATCGTCACGCCACCGACGCGATCCGTACCTTGATGTCGTCCGGCGACAGCGCGCCCTTGGCGGTCACGTGGTCCCCCGAGGACTCGCCGCGCAGCCGGCGGCCGATCCACGGCACCAGGTACTCGCGGGCCCAGTGGACGTCGTCCCGGCGGACCTCGAACGTGCCGCGGGGCGGCAGGGGCGGCCAGGGCTGTTCCGGGTCGGCGGGGACCTGGAGGCCCAGGGCCTGGCCCGCGCGGAGCGCCACGCGGGTGTGCCCCTCGGGTGACAGGTGCAGCCGGTCGGCGTCCCAGGCCCTGCGGTCCTGGACGCTCCTGAGGGACCACAGGTCGAGCACGGGGCAGCCGTACCGGTCGGCGACGGCCCGTACGTGCCCGTTGTACGTGGCGATCTTGCCGCGCAGGTGTTTGAGCAGGGGGACGCCGCGGGTGTCGAAGCCGGTCGTCACCATCACCGTGCCGGACACGGCGCTGAGCGCGGCGATCGCCCGCTCGAAACGCTCGGCCACCTCGTCCGGGTCGCTGCCCGGCCGGAGGATGTCGTTGCCGCCCGCACAGAACGAGACGAGATCGGGGGCGAGTTCGACGGCGCGGGGCACCTGGTCCGCCACGACCTGGTCCAGCAGTTTTCCGCGCACCGCGAGGTTCGTGTACTGGAAGTCGCCTTCGGGCCGGAGGTCGGCGAGAAGCACGGCGAACCGGTCGGCCCAGCCGACGAGCGCCCCGTCGGGGCCGGGATCGCCGACGCCCTCGGTGAAGCTGTCCCCCACCGCCACGTACGACCCGATCACTGTTCTGCTGTCATTCTTCGAATCGTCTGCCACAACCGCTCATGATTCACCTTGGAATGTGACCTACGCGACCGTAGGAATGGGTTGACGGTCGGTGAGATAAGACACTCTCAAAATGTTGGCCAACTACGGAATACGGCGAAGGCCGGACCCGGGGATCGGGGTCCGGCCTTCGGCGGCGTGTCAGGCGGTTCGCTCGGGGTCAGCCGATGGCGACACCCTTGGAGCGGAGGTAGGAGACCGGGTCGACGTCGGAGCCGTAGTCCGGCGTGGTGCGGATCTCGAAGTGCAGGTGCGGGCCGGTCGAGTTGCCGGTGGAGCCGGAGAGGCCGACCTGCTGGCCGCCGCTCACGGTCTGGCCGGCCGAGACGGACAGCGAGGACAGGTGGGCGTACTGGGCGTAGTAGCCGTCGGCGAGCTTGATGACGACCTGGTTCCCGTACGCGCCGGCCCAGCCCGCGGAGACGACCGTGCCGGAACCGACGGCCTTCAGCGAGGTGCCGGTCGGGACGGCGAAGTCGACACCGGTGTGGTAGCCGCTGGACCACATGCTGCCGGCCACCTTGTAGGCGGTGCCGAGGGATCCGCCGGGCACCGGGGAGCTGTGACCGGAGGTGTTCGCGGCCTGGTCGGTGGTCGTCTGCTGCGCGGAGGTGTCCGCCGAGGGCTGCTCGGACGGCTTCGCGGCGGGCTTCTCGGCCTTCGGCTCGGCGGAAGCGGCCGGGTCGGCGGAAGAGGACTTCTCCGGCGCGCTCTTGGCGGCCTCGCCGTCGAGGGAGAGCTTCAGACCGGGGTGGATGAGCGACGGGTCGTCACCGACGACCTCGCGGTTGTCCGCGTAGAGCTTCTTCCAGCCGCCGTCGACGTCCTGCGTCTCGGCGATCCTGGCGAGGTAGTCGCCGGCCTTCACGGTGTACGTGCGGGCGTCGTCGCTCTTCTGGGCGGCGGCCTTCTGGCCGGCCGCGGAAAGGGACTGGACGGCCTTCTCGGGGGCCGCCTGCGGCGTGGCGGCGTGCGCGCCGGTGGCGCCGAGGAGCGGCAGGGCGAGCGCGGCGCCACCGGTTCCGGCGACGGCTATGGAGCGGGTGAAACGCTGGGCCTTGGTACGGCGGTGCTTACCCTTCGCGGGCATGACGATTTCCTCTCCGGCGCCTACGAGGTGAGCTGTCGGGTTCGGACTGGAGATGCCCGGCCGCGCTTTCGCGCGGCTTAACCCCAAGCCGTTCCGGAGACCGGAACAGGCAGTCGTACCTGTGGGTCCCCCGCTCCTGCCGTACACGGGTCAGTGTGTGCGGGCTCCGGGCGGCGGCAGGATTAGGCGTCCGTCCGGATCGGTGGCGAACGTAAGCGACCCGGACGTGAAGGGACAAGCGCGAGGTTCTCCGGGTATGCCTTTTTCCGTGATCCACGGACGGAAAGGACGTCACCGAGCGTCGACCGGGATTCCGATTCCGCGCCGAATTCCCTTGCCATTGCTCGAAATTACGTGAACATGGCGACAACACATCGTCACGGATATGACGATGCTCACGCACCCCCTCCCCATCTCCCTTTCTTTCGGGGCACGTTATACCGAAGCTACTTAATCGGACAGAACGACCTAATCATCCAATCACAGGCGCCTCAGCCGGAACACCGCGGCGTCCAGATCCCCCCGCAGACCGGTGAGCAGCCCGTGGTGCAGCAGGACGGCACCACGGTGCACTTCGCCCGTTTCGAGGCATTCGTACGAGGCGGCCGGGTCGAGGCCGCGCAGCCGGAGCGCGGGCACGGGCTCCCCGTAGTGCTGCGCCTGAAGACAGGCGAGGACGACGGTGTCGTCGCCGAGGACGTACTGCACCGCGCTCAGCCCGCCCTCCGGCGGACGCAGCCGGTACAGGTCGCCGCGCTGCACCACGGGCCGGATCTCCTTGTAGAGCGCGACCCACTCCCGCGCCTCGGCGAGCTCCTCTCCGCTCCACCGCGCGAGGTCACCGCCGATGCCCAGCACTCCGGCCATCGCGCTGACGAACCGGAAGCGCAGCGTGCTGACCCGGCCGTTGAGCATCGCGTTCGGGCTGTCGGTGACCCAGGCGGCCATGACCCGGGCCGGGTGGAGCTGGCTGAAGCCGTGCTGGATGGCGAGCCGGTCGAGGGGGTCGGTGTTGTCCGAGGTCCACACCTGGTCGGTACGCGAGAGGACACCCAGGTCGATCCGGCCGCCGCCGCCCGAGCAGGATTCGAAGGCCACCCCCGGGTGGGCCGCCCGCAGCCGGTCCAGCAGGGCGTACAGCCCGCGCACGTGGTCGGTCCACAGCCGCTGCGGATACGGGTCGTCGGGCCAGCCCGCGTCGGTGAAGCAGCGGTTGAAGTCCCATTTCACGTAGTCGACGGGGGCGCCGGAGAGCAGCGCGTCGAGCCGGCGCCAGAGGTGCTCCCGCACGTCGTCGCGCGCGAGGTTGAGGACGAGCTGGTTGCGGAACTCCGTGCGCCGGCGCCCCGGCTGGAACTGCACCCAGTCGGGGTGCGCCCGGTACAGGTCGCTGTCGGGGTTGACCATCTCCGGCTCGACCCAGATGCCGAACCGCATCCCGAGCCCGTGCACATGGTCCGCGAGGGGCTTCAGGCCGCCCGGGAAGCGGTCGGGGTTGGGCGTCCAGTCGCCCAGTCCTGCCCGGTCGCCGGTGCGCGCGCCGAACCAGCCGTCGTCCACCACGAACAGCTCGACGCCCATCGCGGCGGCCCGTTCGGCGAGCGCCCGCTGCTGCTCCTCGCCGATGTCGAAGCCGGTGGCCTCCCAGGAGTTGAAGAGCACCGGCCGGTCCCGGTCCGCGTCGGGGACGACGAACGTCCGCTGGTAGGCGTGCCACGCGCGGCTCGCGCCGCCGAAGCCGCCGTCGCTCCACAGGCCCGCGAAGACCGGCGTGACGTACGTCTCGCCGGTGCCGAGCATCAGCAGGCCGGAGTCGTCGTGCCCCGCGCCGCCGGTGATCTGCACGCGGGCGTCGGGGAGGCGGTGCACACCGATGCGCCAAGACCCCGACCAGCCGAGGGCGCAGCCGTAGACCTCGCCCCGCTCCTCGGTCGCGTCGGTGTCGAGCGCGACCCACGGCAGGTGCTGGTGCCCGGTGTGACCGCGCCGGCTGCCGATGACCTTCTCCCCGTAGGTCAGCGGGGAGCGGGCCAGCCGGGACTCCGCGGCCCAGCGGCCGTGCAGCTGGGACAGCCGCCAGTGCTCCCGGTCGGGCAGGGTCCAGGTGGCGGAGTCGGCGCGCATCAGCTCGACCTCGGGTCCCCGGTTGTGCAGGGTCACCCAGCGCTCGACGACATCGCCGCGCATCCGGTAGTGCAGGGTCACGGTCAGCTCGCCGTCACGGAAGCACAGGCGCAGTTCGCCGTCGTCCGTCTCGTGCCCGTCGAAGACCCACTCGGTGCCCCGGCGTGCGCCGGCGCGCACGGACAGCGCGGGGCGGGTGAAGCGCGGACCGCCTTCGACCGGGTACTCCTCGCGCCCGTCCAGCCGGGACTCGAACGGCCAGTCGTCCGGCAGCGGGCGCCGCGCGAGGGCCTCCGCGTCGGCGGGCTCGATCCTCGGGCCCCAGTGCAGATGGACCAGTTCGTCCCGGTCCGTGACATGCAGCGCGTAGCCACTGGCCGGACCCGAGAGGAGCCAGGTACGGCCGTCCGGGGAGACCTGCGTCACTGAAGAGACCTGCGCCACCGAACCTCCCACAGAACCGAACAGGTGCGATCAGACGCCAACATCATCGGGGTCGGGGCGCGGTCGGGCAATGCCTGTGGACAACTCATTGCCCCAGGCAGGCATGTCGTATCGTCGTGTGGTGCCCGTCGGCGAGCCGCGCCGGCGCGCCGAGTGGGAGGAGTCCTTCGTGACGCAGCAGATCCCGTCGACCGAACCCGAGCTGGCCGGAGTACGCAACTTTCGCGATGTGGGCGGACTGCCGACCGTGGACGGTCGACGGGTGCGGCACGGGGTGCTGTTCCGCAGCGGCCACCTCGCCCACGCGACCGCCGAGGACGCCGCCTTCCTGGCCTCGCTCGGGCTGCACACCGTCTTCGACTTCCGCAACGCGGCCGACCAGAAGCTGGAGGGCCCGGACGTCGAGCTGCCGGGCGTGCGGAATGTGAACCTTCCGCTCAGCGACCCGGCCGACGGCGCCGAGTTCTGGAAGATGGTCCGCGACGGCGACCTGGACCAGCTGCGCTCGATCCTCGCGGACGGCAAGGGCGCCGACCGGATGATCGCCTCCTACCGTCTGATCATCAAGGAGCGCACCGCCGAACACTCCCGGGTGCTGCGCGCGCTCGCCGACGACAGCGTCCCCGCGCTGATGCACTGCGCGGCCGGCAAGGACCGCGCGGGACTGTCGGTGGCGGTGACGCTGCTCGCCGTCGGCGTCGAGCGGGACGCGATCGTGGACGACTACCTGAAGTCCAACGCCAAGCACCGCCGCTACAAGGTGCACCGCAGCGGCAGCTCCGCCTCGGCCTACTCCCCCGAGGTCATGGAGCTGCTCAGCCCGCTGTTCGACGCGCGCGCGGAGTACCTGTCGGCCGCCTTCGAGACCGTCGAGGAGACCTGGGGCGGCGTGGACCCCTATCTGGAGCAGGGGCTCGGCCTCACGCCGGAGTTCCGGGAGCGGCTGCGCGAGCGCCTGCTCGACTGAGCCACCCGGCGCGGGCCTACTTCTTCGCCCCCACCTCGAACAGGAAGTAGATGAAGCCCGCGAAGAGGTGCCCCACCGCGATGTAGATGAACAGCCTCACCCACAGGGCCCGGGGGAACTTCTCCTCCATGTCTCTGCCGGTCATGACGCGTCTCCGTGGGTCGGGCCCAGGCACAGCGCGGCCGTGGGACTCTGCAGCAGGGTGTGGACGAACAGCAGCTCGACCCCGTCGGGGTCCTGAGCCGCGATGCGGTGCGGGGTGAGCGAGTCGAAGTGCGCGCTGTCGCCCGGGCCGAGGCGGTGCAGGGTGTCCCCGAGGCGCAGCCGCAGCCGCCCCTTGAGCACGTACAGCCACTCCTCACCGGGGTGGACGCGCACGATGTCGCCCTGGGAGCCGTGCGGCACCTGCACCCGCAGGGCCTGCATGCCGCGCCCGGCGGCCCCGGCCTGCCAGTACGTCCAGCCGCCCGCGGCCGTGGGCTCCATGTCGGTGGCGCGCACCACGGCGTCCCGGTCGGCGGCCGTCTCTCCGAGCAGCTCCGAGACCGTCGTACCGTAGGTACGGGCGAGGGAGAGCAGCATCGGCAGCGAGGGCTGGCGCTGCCCGGTCTCCAGCCGGGAGAGGTGGGCGGGCGACAGGCCCGCGTCGCGGGCTGCGGCCTCCAGCGTGAGGGAGGCCCGTCGCCGCAGGGCGCGCAGTTGCGGCGCGACCACGGGGAGGGCGCCGGCCGGCTCGGCCGACGGCTCGGTCTCGGAGGAGCTCATGCCTCCATTCAGCCCGAGGTTTGCCTCACTGGCAATTTCCTTGCCTGTGAGGCAAAGCCGTCCGGGTGCGACGGTCCTCGTGCCCCCGCCGCGCGGGATCAGCGGTGGGCGACCGCCTGCTTCACCAGGGTCCTGCCGAACTCCCACACCAGCCCGCCGCCGTCGTGCGCGTCGTCCATCACCGCGGTGAAGGCGTCCACGAACCGGTTCACGTCCCGCTCGTCGATGATCAGCGGTGGAATCAGTTTGATCACCTCCAGGTGGTCGCCGGAGACCTGGGTGAGGATCCTGTGCCGCTGCAGCAGCGGTACGACCACCATCTGCGCGAAGAGCCCCTTGCGGGCGGCCTGGAGCATCGCCCAGCGGCCCCGCAGCTTCAGCGACCTGGGCCGGCCGAACTCGATTCCGATCATCAGGCCCCGGCCGCGGACGTCGGCCAGCAGCTCGTACTTCTCGGTGAGTGCGGTCAGCCGGGCCTTGAGCAGCTCACCGGTGGCCCGGGCGCGCGCCACGATCCGCTCGTCCTCCATGACCGACAGCACGGCCAGGCCCGCCGCCATGGCCTGGGCGTTCGCCCCGAAGCTGGCCGAGTGGACCAGCACCCGGTCCATCGAGGAGTAGACCTTCTTGAAGATCCAGTCCTTGCCGAGGGTGGCCCCCACCGGCACGTAGCCGCCGGAGAGCGCCTTCGCCACGCACACCAGGTCCGGCTCGACGCCCGTCTCGTGCTGATGGGCGTAGAAGTCACCGGTGCGCCCCAGCCCGGTCTGCACCTCGTCGGCGATCAGCAGCGCCTTGTGCCGGTGCAGCAGCTCCTGCGCGGCGCGCAGATAGCCGGGCGGCGCCTCGTGCACGCCCTTGCCCTGGATCGGCTCCACGATCAGCGCGGCCACGTCCCCCTGGCGCAGCTCCCGCTCCAGGGCGTCGAGATCGCCGAGCGGTACGGCCGTGTCCGGCAGCAGCGGGGCGAAGCCGTCCCGGAAGCCGGACTCGCCGTTGACCGAGAGGGAGCCGGTGGTCAGGCCGTGGAAGGCGTGCTCGCAGTACAGGACGCGCGGTCTGCCGGTCGCGTACCGGGCGAACTTCAGGGCGGTCTCGACCGCCTCCGTGCCGCTGTTGCCGAAGAACACGCGGTCCAGGTGCGGGCTGTGCGCGAGCAGCTTCTCGGCCAGCAGCCCGGGCAGCGGCTGGCAGTCGAAGCGGGTGAGGTCGGCGAGGGAGGCGTCCAGGACGTCGTGCAGCGCCTTGCGGACCACGGGGTGGTGGCGGCCCAGGCCCATCACCCCGAACCCGGCGAGCATGTCCAGGTGGTCGTTGCCGTCGGCGTCCCAGAAGTGGGCGCCCTCGGCGCGCTCGTAGACCTTGTCGAAGCCGATGGTGCGCAGCATGCGCGGGAGCTGGTGGTTGAGGTACCGGGTGTGCAGCTCGTAGCGCTCGGCTCCGCGCTCGGCCAGCAGCGCGCCGAGGTCGAACTGCCCGCTTCCCGACGGCACGGTCCCCGACGGCTCCGGGGCGGACTCCGCGGTGGTCATGCCTGGCGCTCCTGTGGGTCCTGGGGCTGGTCCGCGAGCCGCGCCCGCACGGCGAGGCTCGCGCTGATCCGTCCGGCGACCTCGACCGGGGTGAGGCCGATGTCGGCGAGCACCTCGCCGCGCTTGGCGTGCGCGAGGAACTGCTCCGGGATGCCGAACCGGCGCACGGGCACGTCGACCTCGGCGTCGCCCAGCGCCAGCGCCACCGCCGAACCGACCCCGGCCGCGCGGCTGTTGTCCTCGACGACGGCCACCATGCGGTGCGCGGCGGCCAGTTCGGGAAGGGCCGGGTCGACGGGTTTGACCCAGCGGGGGTCGACCACGGTGCAGGCGATCCCGCGCGCTTCGAGCAGTTCGGCGGCCCGGAGGCAGACCGGCGCCATCACGCCCACCGCCACCAGCAGCACCTCGGGCGAGTCCGCGCGGTGCAGCACGTCCACGCCGCCGATCCGGCCGAGTGCCGGGACCGCCGGGCCCGCGGACTCCTTCGGGAACCTGATCAGGGTGGGCGCGTCGTCCACGGCGACCGCCTCCCGCAGCTGGGCGCGCAACTGGTCGGCGTCGCGGGGCGCGGCGATGCGCAGTCCGGGGACGACCTGGAGGACGGACAGGTCCCACATGCCGTTGTGCGAGGGTCCGTCGGCACCGGTGACACCGGCCCGGTCCAGCACGAAGGTCACCCCGCAGCGGTGCAGGGCCACGTCCATCAGGAGCTGGTCGAAGGCGCGGTTGAGGAAGGTGGCGTAGATGGCGACGACCGGGTGGAGTCCGCCGGTCGCCAGGCCGGCCGCGGACACGGCCGCGTGCTGCTCGGCGATGCCCACGTCCCACACCCGGTCGGGGAACCGCTCGGCGAAGGCGCCCAGGCCCACCGGGTGCAGCATGGCGGCGGTGATCGCCACCACGTCCTCGCGCTCCTCGCCGATCCGGACGATCTCCTCGCCGAAGACGGACGTCCAGGACGGCCCGCCGGACGGGGCCAGCGGCGCGCAGGTGAGCGGGTCCATCACACCGACGCTGTGGAAGTGGTCCTCCTCGTGGGCGAGGGCGGGTTCGTAGCCGCGGCCCTTCTCGGTGAGGCAGTGGACCAGGACGGGTCCGTGGAAGCGTTTGGCGCGGCGCAGCGCGGACTCCACGGCCCCGATGTCGTGTCCGTCGATCGGGCCGACGTACTTCAGGCCCAGGTCCTCGAAGAGTCCCTGGGGGGCGAAGGCGTCCTTGAAGCCCTTCTTCGCGCCGTGCAGCGCCTCGTAGACGGTGGAGCCGACCACGGGGATGCGCTGGAGTACGCCCTTGCCCCAGGCCAGCACCCGTTCGTAGCCGTCGGTGGTGCGCAGGGCGGCGAGGTGGTTGGCGAGGCCGCCGATGGTGGGGGCGTAGGAGCGTTCGTTGTCGTTGACGACGACGATCAGCGGGCGGTCCCTGGCGGCGGCGATGTTGTTCAGCGCCTCCCAGGCCATCCCGCCGGTGAGGGCGCCGTCGCCGATCACCGCGACGACATGTCCCCCGGCCCCCCGCACCTGGCGGGCCTTGGCGAGGCCGTCGGCCCAGCCGAGCGCGGTGGAGGCGTGGCTGTTCTCGATGACGTCGTGCTCGGACTCCTCGCGGGAGGGATAGCCGGACAGGCCGCCCTTGCCGCGCAGCTTGGAGAAGTCCTGACGTCCCGTCAGCAGCTTGTGGACGTAGCTCTGGTGTCCGGTGTCCCACAGGATGCGGTCGACCGGCGACTCGAAGACCCGGTGCAGGGCGACGGTGAGTTCCACCACCCCCAGGTTGGGTCCGAGATGGCCGCCCGTCCTGGCGACCGCGTGCACCAGGAACTCCCTGATCTCTTGGGACAGTTGGCCGAGTTCCGCCTCGGACAGCGCCTTCAGGTCACGTGGTTGCCGGATGCTCTCCAGGATCGTCACGCTCGGGCCCCCTTCTGTTCCGTGCTGTTCAGCTCACGGTGACGGCCGGCTCCCCCGACGCGATGCCGTCCTTCTCCATCTGCTCGGCGATCTTCATCGCCTCTTCGATCAGCGTCTCCACGATCCTGGACTCGGGGACGGTCTTGATGACCTCGCCCTTCACGAAGATCTGCCCCTTGCCGTTGCCGGAGGCGACACCCAGGTCGGCCTCGCGGGCCTCACCCGGACCGTTGACGACACAGCCCATGACGGCGACACGGAGCGGGACCTCCATGCCGGTCAGACCGGCGGTGACCTCTTCGGCCAGCTTGTAGACGTCCACCTGCGCACGCCCGCAGGACGGGCAGGACACAATCTCCAGACCGCGCTCCTTCAGGTTCAGCGACTCCAGGATCTGGATGCCGACCTTGACCTCCTCGGCCGGCGGCGCCGACAGCGACACCCGGATCGTGTCCCCGATGCCCTGCGAGAGCAGCGCACCGAACGCCACCGCCGACTTGATCGTCCCCTGGAACGCCGGACCCGCCTCCGTCACACCCAGGTGCAGCGGGTAGTCGCACTGCTCGGCCAGCTGCCGGTACGCCTCGATCATCACGACCGGGTCGTTGTGCTTCACCGAGATCTTGATGTCCCGGAAGTCGTGCTCCTCGAACAGCGACGCCTCCCACAGGGCCGACTCGACCAGCGCCTCGGGCGTCGCCTTGCCGTACTTCTGCAGCAGCCGCCGGTCCAGCGACCCCGCGTTCACGCCGATCCGGATCGGGGTGCCGTGGTCATTGGCCGCCCGGGCGATCTCCTTGACCTGGTCGTCGAACTTCTTGATGTTCCCCGGGTTCACCCGCACCGCCGCGCAGCCCGCCTCGATCGCCGCGAAGACGTACTTGGGCTGGAAGTGGATGTCCGCGATCACCGGGATCTGCGACTTGCGGGCGATCGTCGCCAGCGCGTCCGCGTCGTCCTGCGTCGGACACGCCACGCGGACGATCTGGCAGCCGGACGCCGTCAGCTCCGCGATCTGCTGCAACGTCGCACCGATGTCGGACGTACGCGTCGTCGTCATGGACTGCACGGACACGGGCGCGTCACCGCCCACCGCCACGGAGCCGACCTGGATCCGCCGCGAGGCGCGCCGCTGGGCGACCGACGGCGGGGGCACCCCGGGCATCCCGAGGGAGACAGCGGTCATGGCCTCACTCCCTGTTCCCGGAGACCGTCTCGCGCAGGGCGCGCAGCGACTCCTTCAGCGATCCCATGGTGGCGAGGACGGCGGTGGGCTCGTAGCCGCAGTGCGCCATGCAGTTGGCGCAGCGGGGGTCCTTGCCCCGGCCGTACTGGTCCCAGTCGGTCTCCTCGATCAGCTCCCGGTAGGTCGGCACGTAGCCGTCGCTCATCAGGTAGCAGGGGCGCTGCCAGCCGAAGAGCGAGTAGTTGGGGATCGCCCACGCGGTGCACGGGAAGTCGACCTTGCCCTCGAGGAAGTCGAGGAACAGCGGGGAGTGGTTGAGCCGCCAGCGGCGCCGGTTGCCGCCCGCGAAGGCCTTCCGGAACAGCTCGCGGGTCTGTTCCACGCCCAGGAAGTGCTCCTGGTCGGGGGCCTTCTCGTAGGCGTAGGCGGGCGAGATCATCATCTCGTCGACCTCGAGGTCGTCGTTGAGGTAGTTGAGCACCTCGACGATGGTCTGCGGGGTGTCGGTGTTGAAGAAGGTGGAGTTGGTGGTGACCCGGAAGCCGCGCCTCTTGGCCTCCTTGATGGCCGCCACGGCCTCGTCGAACACACCCTCCTTCGCCACCGACTCGTCGTGCCGCTCGCGCAGGCCGTCGATGTGCACGGCGAACGCGAAGTAGGGCGAGGGGGTGAACTTGTCCATCTTCTTGCGCAGCAGCATGGCGTTGGTGCACAGGAAGACGTACTTCCGCCTGGCCACCAACTGGCGGACGATCTCGTCGATCTGAGGGTGCATCAGCGGCTCGCCGCCGGCGATCGACACCATGGGAGCGCCGGACTCCAGCACCGCGCCCACCGCCTGGGCGACGGGCATCCGCTGCTTGAGCACCCCGGCCGGGTGCTGGATCTTGCCGCACCCCTCGCACTTGAGGTTGCAGGCGAAGAGCGGTTCCAGTTCGACGATGAGCGGGAACTTGTCCCGCCTGCGGAGCTTCTGTTCGGCCAAGTATGTAGCGACCTTGACGGACTGACGCAGCGGCATGGCCATCTGGCTCACCTCCTGGGGAGCAGCGAGGAACGGTGCCATTCATAGAAAGCCGGGAGTACGGAACGAAGGACACGGAAAGCCGATATTCCACCGCGCACGGTGCCGATCCGGACGAGTTCGTGCTCCGGAGCATCCACGACCACCCGTACGGCCGCAACGGGGCGTCCGCCCGCGCGGACGGCGCTCAGTAGCGTGGCCGCCGATTCCATGTCCGCCGCGATCGCGCCGGTGGCGAGCAGGTCCGACCGTTCGTGACCGCGGACGACGTGGTCGGAGCCGGTGAGCGGACCGGTGTGGACGGTGCGGCCGGGCACCGTGCGCACCAGCTCCTTCACCAGCAGCTCGGTCCCGACACAGGGGACAGTGCCGCGCGGGTCCCTGGTCTCCACGGCGACGACCAGGTCTCCCGGGTGCATGCCCGGGGCGAGCCCCGCGCAGAAGCCCGTGGCCAGGACGGCGGCGTCCCGCAGGACCGGGTCGGCGAGCACCCGGGTGACGGAACGCCCGGCCGCCGCCGGCCCCATGCCGGTGCGCAGGATCGTGACCGGCCCGCCCGCACCGCCGTGCCCCCGACGGCGCAGGGCGAACTGCTCGATGCCGAGCGCACAGGCGATCAGCAGCGGAGCCGGGGCGGGCCGGGTGCTCATCAGTTCCCCTTCGCCTCGGCGAGGGGCTGCTCCCCGGTGACCTCCGCCACCTGCTTCTTGGCGAAGGGCTCCCCGTGCACGTACCGGCCGAGCGCGGTGAGCGGGAAGACCTGCCGGTAGAGGTGGTAGTTGATGGAGAAGTCCCAGGGGAAACCGGTGCCGGTGAAGTACGGCTCGTCCCAGGAGCCGTCCTCGCGCTGGGTGGCCGCCAGCCAGGCGACGCCCCGCTCGACGGCCCCGGAGTCCCGCTCCCCCGCCGCCAGCAGGGCCATCAGCGCCCAGGCGGTCTGCGAGGCGGTGGAGGCCCCGCGGCCGGCCCATTCCCGGGCGTGGCGGTAGGAGCGCAGGTCCTCGCCCCAGCCGCCGTCGTCGTTCTGCACCGACTCCAGCCAGGCCACGGCCCGCCGGATCGCCGGGTGCGAGCCGGGCATCCCGGCGGCGGTCAGGGCGGGCACCACGGAGCCGGTGCCGTAGATGTAGTTGACGCCCCAGCGGCCGAACCAGGCACCGTTCGGCTCCTGTTCGGCGAGCAGCCACTGGATGCCGCGCCGGGTGCGCGGGTCGTGGGCGAGGCCCTCGACGGCGAGCATCTCCACGACGTGCGCGGTGACGTCGGCGGACGGCGGGTCGATGACCTCGCCGAAGTCGCAGAACGGCAGCCGGTTGGGGAACGGGCTGGTGTTGTCGACGTCGAACGCGCCCCAGGCGCCGTTCCTCGACTGCATGCCGAGGTTCCAGCGCACCCCGCGCCCGATGGCGTTGTCCAGCCGCTCGGGGTCGTGGTGTTTGACCCGGCGCAGCGCCAGGACCACCTCGGCGGTGTCGTCGATGTCGGGGTAGTTGTCGTTGTGGAACTCGAACGCCCAGCCGCCGGGCGGCAGATGGGGCCGGCGCACGGACCAGTCGCCGGGCCGCACGATCTGCTCGCCGAGCATCCAGTCGGCGGCCTTGACCAGTTGCGGGTGGTCGGCGGGCAGGCCCGCGTCGGCCAGGGCGATGGTGGCGAGGCAGGTGTCCCACACCGGGGACTGGCAGGCCTCCACCATCCGGGCCCCGTCCTCGCGCCACACGGCGAACCGGTCCAGCGACTCCAGGCCCGCGCGCATCACCGGGTGGTTCAGGTCGTAGCCGAGCAGGTGCAGGGCGATCAGCGAGTACACGGCCGGGGGCTGGATGCCGCCCCAGCAGCCGTCGTTCTCCTGCCGCTCGATGATCCACCGGGCGGCGGTGTGCACGGCCGCCCGGCGCAGCCGGCGCGGGACCGCCCGGCGCAGGGTGTGCAGGCACCTGTCCAGCCGCTGGAAGGCGCCGTCCCAGCTCGCGGCCGGTGCGAGCGGCCGGGGAGGGTTGGGGCGGTGCGGGTCGGTGTGCAGCTCGTCCAGCGGGAACGGGGCGGGACGCACCGGCCGTTCGGCGGAGACGATCGTCAGCGGCACGATGGTCTGCCGGGCCCAGCAGCCGAAGTCGTAGATGTTCAGCGGCAGCCAGGAGGGGAACCAGATCAGCTCGGGCGGGAGCTCGGGCAGGTCCTCCCACTTCCACCAGCCGAACAGGGCCAGCCAGATCCGGGTGAAGACCCGGGCGGCGGCGATGCCGCCCCGCTCGCGGATCCAGGCGGAGGCCCGCGCCATGTGCGGGGCGTCGGGCGGGTCGCCGGCCAGGCGCAGCGCGACGTACGCCTCGATGGTGGTGGAGAGTTCGCCGGGTCCGCCGTGGAAGGTGGCCCAGGTGCCGTCCTGGCGCTGCTCCCCGCGGATGAACAGGGCGGCCGCGCGGGTGGTGTCCTCGTCGAGGATGCCGAGGAACTGGCGCAGCAGCAGGTCCTCGGCGTCCATCGTGACGTTGGTCTCGAGGTCGCCCTTCCACCAGCCCTGGTCGTCCTGCCGGGACAGCAGGAAGTCGGTGGCGCGCCGCATGGCGCGGGCGGCGATGTCGGGAACCCCGGCCGCCTCGGGGATGTCGGTGTCGTTTTCGCTGGCCGCGGTCACGCGGGCCGGCCACGCCGCCCCGGTGCTTCCGTCGGTCGTCGCTGTCATGGCTTCCCCTTCGTGCAGTCCTGCGAGTGGTGTCTGCTGTGGGTCCGCCGTCGGCCGGTGCCGTTCTCCCCGCAACACCGGCCGGCGACTACGCGAGGGCTATTCGACCGATAGTGATCATCTCTTTCGTACGACGACGAAGTCCGCGAGCGCCGTGAACCGCTCCCGCACCCGGTCGGGCATGTCGACGGCGTCGAGGGCTTCGATGGCGATGGTGTGCTGGCGGCGCGCCTCTTCGGCGGTCCACTCCCGGCCGCCCGCCTCTTCGATGAGGGCGGCGCGGGCCGCGAACTCCTCCTCGGAGAAGTGCGCGAAGTCGCTGCTCTTGGCGTCGGCGGCGAGGATCTCGCCGAGCCGGTCGGAGGCGTCGCCGCCCGCCGCGAGCGCGGCCACGACCGGGAGGGACTTCTTGCGCTGGCGCAGGTCGCTCCAGGTCTGCTTGCCGGTGGCCTCCGGGTCGCCCCAGATGCCGAGGAGGTCGTCGACGGCCTGGAAGGCCAGGCCGAGGTGGTACCCGTACGTCTCCAGCACGTCGGCGGTGCGGTCGTCCGCGCCGCCGAGCACCGCGCCGATGGAGCTGGCGCAGGCGAGCAGGGCGCCGGTCTTGTTGCCCTCCATCTCCAGGCACTCCTCCACGCTGACGCGGTCGCGGTGCTCGTAGGAGATGTCCTGGGCCTGGCCGTCGATGAGCGCGCGGCTCGCCGCGGTCAGCCGGCGGGTGGCGCGGCCCGCCTCGACGGTGCCGAGCTCCAGCAGGACCTCGTTGGCCAGGGCGAACAGGGCGTCGCCGACGAGGATGGCCTGGGCGGGGCCGTGCACCTTCCAGACGGTGTCGCGGTGCCGGCGCTGCTCGTCGCCGTCCATCAGGTCGTCGTGCAGGAGCGAGAAGTTGTGGACCAGCTCGACGGCGACCGCGCCGGGGACGCCCGTCTCCGGGGAGGCACCGGTGACCTCGGCGGACAGCACGGCGAGGGCGGGGCGCACGGCCTTGCCGCCGTCGCCGTCCGCGGGCCGCCCCTGGGCGTCGATCCAGCCGAAGTGGTAGGCGGCGACCGTGTCCATGGGAGGTGCCAGGCGGTCGACGGCCGCCCTCAGTACCGGCGTGGCCAGGGTCCGGCCACGCTCCAGGAGCGCGGACACGTCCACCGCGGTCCTTCGAGCGGCCTGCGAGGCCGGGGGCACAGTGGGCACAGTCTCTCCTCTTGTTGCTTTACCGGGGGTGCGGGGACCTGCCCCGCCGCACTCGTCAACCTTCACCGGGCCCACCTCGCGGTGCGGCGCCGGTCCCCTGCGGCTGTCGGCCGGGGGTTCGGGGGCCTGGCCCCGGGAAGACGGGGTGCGCCGCCTCGTCGAGCGCGAAGAGGTGGCGGGGACGGGGCCGGCCCAGGGCGGCCAGCGCGGCGTCCGCCGCGCCGACGCCGCTGCGGACCGCGCTCTCCATGGTCGCGGGCCACCCGGTGGCGGTCCACGCGCCGGCCAGGTACAGGCCGGGTGCCTTGGTGCGGGCGCCGGGCCTGAGGCGTCCGACACCGGGAGCGGGAGCGAACGTGGCGGTGCGCTCCCGGGTGACGAAGAAGTCCTCGACCCGGGCGTCGCGCGTGTGCGGCAGCAGCCGCTCCAGTTCGGGCAGGTACCTCTCGCGCAGCGCGGCGACCGGCTCGTCGATCTCGTTCTGGGCGACCGACTGGGACAGCGCCAGGTACTGGCCCCGCTCCAGTCCCGACGCGGCGGTGCGGTCGAAGACCCACTGCACGGGGGTGCCGAGGGCGGCGAAGAAGGGCCGGGCGAGCACCGTGCGGTCGTAGACCACGTGGATGTTGAGGATCGGCGCCGTGCCGATGCCGAGCAGCCGCTCCGGGGCGTCCAGCGCGCCCGCGGGCAGCAGGTCGTGCGCCTCGCGCTGCGGTACGGCGAGGACGACGGCGTCGGCCCGGATCGTCTCGCCGGGAACCTCGACGCGCCACCCCCCGTCGCCGTCCGCGGAGACGGAGGTGACCCGGGTGCGGACCTCGGTCCGCACGCCCGCGGAGTCCAGCGCCCTGCGGGCGAGCCCGTCGTGCAGGTCGCCCAGCGGGACCCGGGCCCAGCCGATGTCGGCGGCCGAGGGGTCGGACAGCAGACCGGTCTTGAACACCATCGCGGCGAGCGACAGGGACGTGTCCGCCGCGACCGCGTTGAGGGTGGCGACGCCGACCAGGTCCCACAGGGCCTCGACGGCGCGCGCCGACTGGCCGTGCGCGGTCAGCCAGCTGCCGAAGTCCTGATGGTCCAGGGCCGGATCGGCGAGGTCGAGCCCCTTCAGCGCGAGCGCGGCCCGGCCCATCCTGGCCCGGTCGGCGAGCGAGAGGTGCGGGTACGCGGCGAGGCTGCGCCCCAGATGCAGCGGGACCGGCAGCGCGTCGCGGCGCAGCCTGCCGAGCCGCCGCCCCTCGGGGCGGCGGACGTCGAGCACGGGTACGTCGAGACGGTCCTGGAGCGGGGCCAGCGCCGCTCCCCCGATGCGGTCGAGGAACCAGCGGTAGGCGGTGCAGCAGCGCAGGTAGACGTGCTGGCCGTTGTCGACGGTGAGGTCGCCGCGCCGGAAGGAGAAGGCGAGTCCGCCCAGGCGCGGCCGGCCCTCGAGCAGGGTGACGGCCACCCCGGCGTCGGCCAGCGCGAGCGCGGTGGTGGTGCCGGCGAGCCCGCCGCCGACGACGACGGCGTGCCGGCCCGCCGGAACGGGGTCGTCCGTGAGGGGACCCCCGGAGCGTGTGCCGTGGCTCATGCGCCCTCCCCTGCCCGGTCGCCGCGCTGCCCGAGCGGTGCACGACCGGCCGTCTCAGTCTGGGACGCGGCGTCGCGGCGGAGGGTTGCCCGCCGTTTGCCGCCGGGGAGCGGGGTGTCCATCAGGCACGCCTCCTGACGGTCCGTCGGCTCACATGCCGGGTGTCCAGGCCGGACAGCCCGCGCACCGCGACGTACGCCTTCTCGCGTCCGGGCAGGGATACCCGGCCCCGCAGCACGGCCCCGGGGTCGTGCTCGATGCGGTCCAGGAGGCGGCGGTAGATGCCGGCCATGGCGGCGACGCAGGCGCCGCTGCGCCGGTCGAGCATGGGGAGCAGCCGGTAGCCCTCGGCGAAAAGGGCGCGGGCCCTGCGCACTTCGAAGTGCACGAGGCCCGCGAAATCGGAGCCCTCCGGTGGGGTCTCGCCGCTGAACCCGTCGGAGCAGCCGAACTTGGCGAGGTCGTCGGCGGGCAGGTAGGTGCGCCCGCCCTCGGCGTCCTCGCGGACGTCCCTGAGGATGTTGGTGAGCTGCAGCGCGAGGCCGAGCGTGTCGGCGTACTCGGAGGCGCGCTCGGCGCCGCGCGCGCCCGGCGCGGTGCCGAACACGCCGAGCGAGAGCCGCCCGATGGCGCCCGCGACACAGCGGCAGTAGACCTTCAGGTCGTCCCAGGTCTCGTACGTCTCGCCGCGTACGTCCATCTGGACGCCGTCGATGAGTTCGTCCAGGCCGCCGAGCGGGATCGGGAAGTGTCCGGCCGCGTGGGCGAGGGCGACCGCGACCGGGTCGGTGTCGTCCTCGTCGACCGCGCCCTCGCGGATCCGGGTGAGCAGCTCCCGGGTGTCCTCCAGCCGGGCGACCTTGACGTCGTCCGGCAGGGTGCCGTCGCCGATGTCGTCGACCCGCCGGGAGAACGCGTACAGCGCCGACATGGCGCGTCGCTTGGGCGTGGGCAGCAGCCGGATGCCGTAGGCGAAGTTGCGCGCCTGCTGTCCGGTGACGGCCTCGCAGTAGCTGTAGGCGGCGAGTACCGGTGCGGACGCGGGTGGTTGCGACTCCACGCTCCGGATCACCCCTTTCCTCGCAGGGTCACGCCCGCCTCGCGCAGCAACTGGAGCTTGCCGGGCTTGGGCGGGCCGGGAAGTACGTCGTATTCGGCGGCGGCGATCGCGTGGACGGCCGCCCGGCCCCCCGCCACGAACCCCGCGAGCAGCAGCTTGAGCCTGCCGTGGACACTGCCCACGAGGGGGGTTCCTTCATTCAGCAGGTCGCGGGCGCGTTGGGCCTGGTACGCGATGAGCGCGCGCACCGACGCGCCGGCGGTGGGGGCGGCGAGGTCGGCCTCCCGGACATGGAAGCGCTTCATGTCCGTGGCGGGCAGGTAGACGCGGTCGCGGCCGAGGTCCTCGGCGACGTCCTGGAGGTGCTCGACGATCTGGAGGGCGGTGCAGACGGCGTCCGAGCGGCGGATCCGTTCGGGGGTGGCGGTCCCGGTGACGGCGAGGACGAGCCGGCCGATGGGGTTGGCCGACATCTCGCAGTAGGCGAGCAGGTCCTCGTAGGTCTCGTAGCGCTTGACGAGCTGGTCCTGGCGGTTGGCGGCGACGAGGCCGAGGAACGGCTCGGGGGTCAGCGCGTGGCGGCGGACCACGGGCCGGAGCCGCAGCAGCAGCGGATGGCGGGGATCCGGTCCGGCCGGATCGAACACGCGGTGAAGATCGGCTTCGAAGGCGTCCAGCAGCACCAGACGGTCCTCGGCCTCCTCGGCGGAGACACCGAGGAGGCGGACGTCGGCCCCGCCGGGGGCCAGATCGCCGTCGCCGATGTCGTCGACCAGACGGGCGAAGCCGTACACGGCCATGAGATCGTCGCGCCAGGACCTGGGCAGGTAGAAGGGGGCCACGGGAAAGTTCTCCGCGGCGGCCTTGTCGAGCGTCGCACGCTCGACCCCGGCCTCGACGGCACGCGCGGGACCGGTGGGCGTCATCGCGGGCTGCCCACGGCGGGGACGGCACGCACCGCGTTCAGCCGGGGAGTCTCCGTAGCCATTGCCGTCACATCTCCCGTTCTACACTGCTGACCCAATGCACACTATTTCGGACACGCCGCCCAGGTTTTCACCCGATGGCGGCGATGGATGATGTCGGGCATTATGGCCCTGATTGCCGCCTTTCGGGACCGCTACAGCTTACGTTGTGCAACCCCGTCCGCGCCGCCGGGGGTCTCCCGCGCAGCACGACAACGCACCGTTCGGCGTCAGGATTCCTGGAGGCGGCAGGAGTTGGCGCTTCCTTTGTGAACGCCCGGCCCCGCCGGACGGTTCCGGCGGGGACGCGGGCGCACCGCGGCTACTTGCCGGTGAACTTCTCGTACTCCTTGAGCACCTCGTCGGTGGGCCCGTCCATGCGCAGTTCGCCGCGCTCCAGCCAGAGCACGCGGTCGCAGGTGTCGCGGATCGACTTGTTGTTGTGGCTGACCAGGAACACCGTCCCGGCCTCCTTGCGCAGCTCGCGGATGCGGGCCTCGGAACGCTTCTGGAACTTGCGGTCGCCGGTCGCCAGGGCCTCGTCGATCATCAGGACGTCGTGGTCCTTGGCGGCGGCGATGGAGAAGCGCAGCCGGGCCGCCATGCCGGAGGAGTAGGTGCGCATCGGCAGGGTGATGAAGTCGCCCTTCTCGTTGATGCCGGAGAAGTCGACGATGTCCTGGTAGCGCTCCCGGATCTCCTCGCGGGTCATCCCCATGGCGAGTCCGCCCAGGATGACGTTCCGCTCCCCGGTGAGGTCGTTCATCAGCGCGGCGTTGACGCCGAGCAGGGAGGGCTGGCCGTCGGTGTAGACCTTGCCCTTCTCGGCGGGCAGCAGTCCGGCGATGGCCCGCAGCAGGGTCGACTTGCCGGAGCCGTTGGAACCGATCAGGCCGATGGCCTCGCCGCGGTAGGCGACGAAGGAGACCCCGCGGACGGCGTGCACCTTGCGCACGCCCCGCGCTTCCTCGCCCTTGCCCCGCTTGAGGATGCGGCTGAGCGCCGCCGTGGCGCTGCCCTTTCCGGTCCTGGCACCGTTGACGCGGTAGACGATGTGCAGGTCGTCCGCGATGACGGTGGGGACGCGCGCGCCCTTCGTCTCGTCAGCCACGGCCGTACCTCTCCTCCGCCTTCCAGAAGTAGATGAAGCCCACCACGCCGGCCAGCAGCGCCCAGCCGAGGGCGACCGCCCACACGTGCGGCGGCAGGTACGAGGAGCCGTAGTCGTCGATCAGCGCGAAGCGGACCAGGTCCATGTAGACCGCGGCCGGGTTCCACTGCAGCACGTCGGCCAGCCAGCCGGGGACGTCCTTGTCGGCGAGCATCGCCGGGATGCTGAACATCACGCCGGACGCGTACATCCAGGTCCGCAGCACGAACGGCATCAGCTGGGCCAGGTCGGGCGTCTTGCTGCCCATCCGCGCGAAGATCAGCGCCAGACCGGTGTTGAACACGAACTGCAGCAGCAGCGCCGGCACCACCAGCAGCCACGACAGCGCCGGGAAGCTCCCGAACGCCATCACGACCACGACCAGCACCAGCATCGAGAACAGCAGCTGCTGCAACTGCTGGAGCGCGAACGACACCGGCAGCGAGGCCCGCGGGAAGTGCAGCGCCCGCACCAGCCCCAGGTTGCCGGAGATGGCGCGCACACCGGCGAGCACCGAGCTCTGCGTGAAGGTGAACACGAACACGCCCGTCACCAGGAACGGCACGTACACATCGCTCGGGATGCCCCGGTTGGCCCCCAGCAGCAGGCCGAAGATGAAGAAGTACACCGCCGCGTTGAGCAGCGGGGTCGCCACCTGCCACAGCTGGCCGAGCTTGGCCTGGCTGTACTGGGCGGTCAGCTTCGCCTGCGAGAAGGCGAGGATGAAGTGCCGCCGCCCCCAGAGCTGACGGACGTACTCGAAGAGGGACGGCCGGGCGCCGCTGACGGTCAGCCCGTACTTGGCGGCGAGCCGGTCCGCCGTCAGGCCCTCGTCGGGCGGCACGGACGCGCTGACCGCGACCGTGCCGTCGTGCGTTGTCTCACTCACCAGTGCAAACTTTCGTCCTCGAGATGCTCGGCCCGCGGGCCCGACATGAACCGGGGAGCCCCGGGGACGCCCCGGTGTTCCCGGATACGAGCTTGTCAGATGACAGGGGGCCGGCCCAGTCGGGTCAGCCGCCACACCGTACGCCACTTCATGGGCCGGCGGGTTCCGCAGGGGGTGGCCCAGCCCTCCCGGAAACCGCCGAACCACGCCTTCAGGGCGGGGCGCGAGGGGCGGCGCAGCAGGGTGAGGAGCATCCACACACCCAGGTAGACGGGAACCAGGAGGGCGGGAAGGTTGCGGCGGGCCAGCCAGACGCGGTTGCGGGCGACCATGCGGTGGTAGACCGCGTGCCGCGACGGGGCGGTCGTCGGGTGGAACAGCACCATGTCGGACCGGTAGTCGATCATCCAGCCGGCGTCGAGGGCCCGCCAGGCCAGGTCGGTCTCCTCATGGGCGTAGAAGAACTCGTCGGGCAGCCCGCCGACCTCGGCGAAGACCTTGGTGCGTACGGCGTTGGCGCCGCCGAGGAAGGTGGTCACGCGCGAGGAGCGCATCGGGTCGGAGGCGCGCAGCCGGGGCACGTGGCGGCGCTGGGTGATCCCGGTCTCGGGGTCGGCGATGCGGAAGCTGATGATGCCGAGCTCGGGGTCGGCGGCGAAGGCCTCGCGGCACAGCTCGGCGGTGTCGTGGCCGGCGAGCAGGCCGTCGTCGTCGAGGAACAGCAGGATGTCGACGTCCCGGCCGCCGGGGCCGAAGGCCTCGACGCCGACGTTGCGGCCGCCGGGGATGCCGAGGTTCTCCGGCAGCTCGATGGTGCGCACGCCCTCGGGGACGTCGGGGACGGGCGAGCCGTTGCCGACGACGACCACCTCGACCGGGTCGCCGTCCTGCTTGGCGACCGAGTCGAGCAGGGCGCGCAGTTCGTCGGGGCGGTTGCCCATGGTGATGATCACCGCGCCGACCTTCATGGCGCCGCTCACTTCAGCCTGCTGGAGGCGAGGACGGACACCAGGTGCAGCAGCGTCTGGAGCAGGGCGATGCCGGCGAGGACGGCGGTGCCGAGCCGGGTGAAGAACAGGTCGTCGCGGACCGCGTCGGCGATCGCCAGGACCAGGATCAGCAGGGACGCCTCGATGCCGAGGATCAGCCGGTGGAACTTGAGCGCGGCGGCGGCCCGGCGGGCCAGCGCCATGCCGGAGGAGCGCATCTCGGCGGCGGCCTCCTTCACCGGCGGCAGCCCGTTCTGGTGGCGGGCGACGCCGACGAGGTCGGTCTCGGCCTTGATCAGGATCGCGCCGAGGGCGGCCAGGGTGCCGAGGAAGGCCCAGAGCCAGTCGATGCGCCCGGAACCCCACGGGTCGGCGGCGCGCAGGCCGAGGCCGACCAGGACGGCCGCGTCGGTGAGGTAGGCGCCGACCCGGTCGAGGTAGACACCGCCGAGCGAGTACTGCTTCCGCCAGCGGGCGATCTCGCCGTCGACGCAGTCCAGCAGCAGGTACATCTGGACGGCGACCACGCCGAGGACGGCCCCCGCGATCCCCGGCACCAGCAGGGCCGGGGCCGCGAGGACACCGAAGACGGTCATCAGGTACGTGAGCTGGTTGGGCGTGACCCTGGTGTTCACCAGGTAGCGGTCCACCCGCAGGGACACCTCGCGCATGTAGAGGCGTCCCATCCAGTGCTCACCGCTGCGCCGGTCCTTGACCCCCGCGGGGTGCACGACCGGACGGAGTTCAGCTACTGATGGCCTTGACATAGTCGGCGTAGACGTCCTTGATCTGTTCGGTCTTGAGGTCGAGATGTTCGAGGATGGTGAAGCGGCCGGGGCGGGTCTCCGGGGCGAACTCGACGGCCCGGACGAACTCGTCCGGGGTGAAGCCGATCTCCTCCGGCAGCACCGGGAGCCCGTGCCGGCGCAGCACCTCGGCCATGTACGCCGACTCCTCGTGCGCCCCGCGCAGGTACATCGCGAAGGCGGCGCCGAGTCCGCACTGCTCGCCGTGGGCGGCGGCCCGCTTGGGGTAGAGCAGGTCGAAGGCGTGGTTGATCTCGTGGCAGGCGCCCGAGGAGGGGCGCGAGTCGCCGGAGACGGACATGGCGATGCCGGTGAGGACCAGCGCCTCGGCCAGCACCTGGAGGAAGCCGTCGTCGCCGACCCCGCCCGGGTGACGCAGCACCGCCTCGCCGGCCTGGCGGGCCATGGCCGCGGCGAGGCCGTCGACCTTCTCGCCGTTGACGCGGTGGGCCAGTTCCCAGTCGGCGACGGCGGAGATGTTGGAGATGGCGTCGCCGATGCCGGACCGCACGTAGCGGACGGGTGCCTCACGGATGACGTTGAGGTCGATGACGACCGCGATCGGGTTCGGCACGCCGTAGGAGCCGCGGCCCGCGTCGTTGTCGAGGGTGGCGACCGGCGAGCACAGGCCGTCGTGCGCCAGGTTGGTGGCGACGGCGACCAGGGGCAGGCCCACGCGGGCGGACGCGAACTTGGCGCAGTCGATGATCTTCCCGCCGCCCAGCCCGACGACCGCGTCGTAGTGGCCGGCCTTTATGTCGCTCGCCAGCCGGACCGCGTCGTCGATGGTGCCGCCGCCGACCTCGTACCAGGTGGCGCCGGGCAGCGAGGGCGCGATCCGCTCGCGCAGCCGGGCGCCCGAACCGCCGCTGACGGCGATGGCGAGCCGGCCGGACTGCGAGATGCGTTCGTCGGCGAGGACACAGGCCAGGTCGTCGAGGGCACCCGGGCGGATGTCCACGACGACCGGCGAGGGGATGAGCCGGGTCAGTACTGGCACGCGATCTCCCGTCCGCGGGCGAGATCGTCGTGGTTGTCGATCTCCACCCACTTGACGTCGCCGATCGGCGCCACGTCGATCCGGAAGCCCCGGTTCACCAGTTCCTGGTAGCCGTGCTCGTAGAACTGCTGCGGGTCGGTCTCCCACACGGTCTTCAGCGCGTCGGCCAGCTCCGGGGCGGCGTCGCCCTCGATGAGGGTGACGCCGATGTACTCGCCGGTGGCCTCGGCGGGGTCCATCAGCTTGGTGATCCTCGTCATCCCCGTGGCGGGGTCGACGACGACCTTCATCTCCTCGTCGGCGAGCTGCTTGACCGTGTCCAGGGCGAGGATGATCCGCTTGCCCTCGCCGCGTGCGGCGAGCAGGGTCCTCTCGACGGAGACCGGGTGCACGGTGTCGCCGTTGGCGAGGATCACGCCGTCCTTGAGGGCGTCACGGCCGCACCACAGGGAGTAGGCGTTGTTCCACTCCTCGGCCTTGTCGTTGTCGATGAGGGTGAGCTTGAGGCCGTACTTCGCCTCCAGGGCCGCCTTGCGCTCGTACACGGCCTCCTTGCGGTAGCCGACGATGACCGCGACCTCGGTCAGGCCGATCTCGGCGAAGTTGCCGAGGGTCAGGTCCAGGACCGTCGGTTCGCCCTCTATGCCCGCGGGCCCCACCGGCACCAGCGCCTTGGGAAGGCTGTCGGTGTAGGGGCGCAGACGCCGTCCGGCGCCGGCCGCCAGCACGAGGCCGATCATGCGGGTTCTCCTTCATCGTGTACGGCGGGCGCGCCACCCCGGTGGGCGGCCACCCAGAAGCGGATGCTCTCGGCGAGCACCAGCAGGGCCACGGCCACGGCGAGCACCGTGAGCGCGACCGTGAACTGCGAGGCGGTGAGCAGGGCCGCGAGGACGGCGACCGCCAGGACGCGGCCCTCGTGCCCCCCGATCGCCCGCACCAGCCGGCGCGGGGGCGCGCCCGCGTTGCCGCGGATGCGGTAGACCGTGTCGTAGTGATGGTAGGCGACCGCGGCCACCAGCCCGTAGGCCGCCGGAAGGGCTCCGTTCACCTCCGCGCCGGCCGCCAGGGCCAGGACGGTGCCGTACTCGGCGGCGCGGAGGAACGGCGGGACCAGCCAGTCGAGGGCGCCCTTGAGGGGGCGGGCGACGGCCAGGGCGGAGGTCAGGACGTAGAGGCAGGCGGCGACGGCGGTCCACGGGCCGCCGAAGCCGGTGAACGCGGCCGTGGCGACCACGGCGAGGCCGCCGAGCAGCGCGACGGCGGGGGCGGCGAAGCCGGGGAGCCGGCGCGCGGGGCCGGTCAGCGGGCGGGTGAGCGCCTCGGTGAACGGGCCGGAGTCGGCGAGGTCCGCGAGCGCCCGCGCCGCCCGGTCGGTGCGGCGGGCCTTGCGGGTCAGCGAGCGCAGCACGCGGCCCGCGGTGGTGTACGTCGCCGCGAAGGCGCAGCCGGCGAGCAGCACGTAGAAGGTGATCCGGGGGGTGGTGACGGCCGTGAGGACGGCGATCATCGCCCAGCGTTCGCCGATCGGCAGGACGATCATCCGGCGCACCCAGACCGTCCAGCCGACGCTGTCGAGCTTGTCGGAGAGGGCGGCGGTGGGGCTGGTGTTGGCGGTGGCGTCAGTGCCTACGACGTGCGCCTCGTTGAAGGCGAAGTCCACGACGTGCCGGCAGGTCTGCAGGACCATCGCGCCGAGGGCGAGGGCCCATACGTCGTCGCCGCCGCGGGCGGCGCCGAGGGCGAGGCCGGCGTAGTAGGCGTACTCCTTGGCACGGTCGAAGGTGGCGTCGAGCCAGGCGCCGAGCGTGGAGTACTGCAGGGAGTAGCGGGCGAGCTGGCCGTCGGTGCAGTCCAGCACGAAGGAGGCGATGAGCAGCACGCCGGCGGCGACGAACCCGCCGCGGGTGCCGGTGGCGGCGCAGCCGGCCGCTATGAGCGCGGTGAGCAGGGACGCGGTGGTGACCTGGTTGGGGGTCAGACCGCGGCGGGCGCACCAGCGGGCGACATAGCGGGAGTACGGGCTGATGAAGTGGGTGGTGAAGAAGCCGTCGCGGGCCTTGACCGCGGACTTCAGGCGTACGGCCTCGTCGTCGACGGCGGCGACGGCCTGCCGGGCCTCGTTGCGGGCCTGGGGGTCGCCGGGGACGGTGGCGACGAGGGTGCCGAGCTCGGGGCGGTGCAGCTCGGCGCCGTCGGCGTCGAGGGCGGCGACGACGCGGTCGGCGAGGCCGTCCACGAGCGTGGTGCCGCCCGCCGGGGACGCGGCCGCCGCGGAGTTCTCGCGGGCCACGGCGCGGGTCAGGGCCTGGCGGCCGGCCTGCTGGGCGGTGACGGCGCCGGGGACCGCGGAGAGCGGGAAGCGGGGGTCGGTGAGGCCGAGGCGCAGCGCGTGCACATGGCCCACGAACCGGGGGTCGACCACGGCGACCCGCTGTCCCTCGGGCACTCCGGCCAGCAGTGTCTCGGCCTCGTCGGCGCCGGACGCGATCCGTACGTCGAAGCCGAGGGAGCGCAGATCGCCCTCGAGTGACGAACCGGGGACCGGCTGACCGGTGAGGATGGCGGTCGACAACCGAAATCACTCCCTGGGGGCCGACGCGTCACGCCGGTCGTGTACATGGTGGGGTGCCCGTGCCGGGACCCCCGGGCGGCATGTCGGCAGAGGCTATCGGATACCCGGAAGCCTGCGTTCACCGCCCGTTCGACGGCTGGATCGACGTGGTTCGCCCACATCGCTGCCGCGATCATCATCGGGGATGCGGGGCCCGGCCCACAAACCGCGCCGCCAGAACGGTCATTGGCGGGGAAATGGGACAACACCGGCCACCGGTGCGCCCGGTATGGATGGTATGGGCGACATGGGTGGAACCGCTCGGCGCGGGTCCGCATAGGGTGGGCGACCATGACGTGGCTGATCACCGGCGGAGCCGGTTACATCGGGGCGCACGTGGCGCGTGCCATGACCGGTGCCGGGGAGCGCGTGGTCGCCCTCGACGACCTCTCGGCCGGGGTGCCGGCGCGGCTTCCCGCCGACGTCCCGCTGGTCAGGGGCTCGTCGCTGGACGGCGCGCTGCTGCGGCGGGTGCTGGCGGAGCACGGGGTGACGGGAGTGGTGCACCTCGCCGCCCGCAAGCAGGTCGCCGAGTCCGTGGCGCAGCCGACCCGGTACTACCGGGAGAACGTCGGCGGTCTCGCGACGCTGCTGGACGCCGTCGCGGAGGCCGGGATCGAACGCTTCGTGTTCTCCTCCTCCGCCGCCGTGTACGGCGATCCGGGTGTGGATCTCATCACCGAGGACGCGCCCTGCGCCCCGGTCAACCCCTACGGGGAGACCAAGCTCGCCGGGGAGTGGCTGGTGCGGGCGGCGGGCCGGGCGCACGGCATCGCCACGGTGTGCCTGCGCTACTTCAACGTGGCGGGGGCGGCGGCGCCGGAGCTGGCCGACACCGGCGTCTTCAACATCGTGCCGATGGTCTTCGACCGGCTCACCCGCGACGAGGCCCCGCGCGTCTTCGGCGACGACTATCCGACGCCGGACGGCACCTGCGTCCGCGACTACATCCACGTGGCCGATCTGGCGGAGGCCCATCTGGCGGCGGCCCGCCGGCTGTCCGGCGGGGACCTCACCGGGGACCTGACGGTGAACATCGGCCGCGGCGAGGGGGTGTCGGTGCGCGAGCTGATCGCGGTGATCGGCGAGGTCACCGGTGACACGCGGGCGCCGCTCGTGGAGGCCCGGCGCCCCGGTGACGCCCCCCGGGCGGTGGCCTCGGCCGCCCGCGCGGCGGAGCACCTCGGCTGGACCGCCCGTCGCTCGGTGCACGGGATGGTCGAATCGGCCTGGCAGGGCTGGCAGCTGCACCAGGGCCGCTGAAACCGCGTTGACCTGCGGATCGTTTCCGCAGGTCAGGGCACATGACAACGGTGTTCAGTGCCGCGTTGCCGGATACCCCCCGCCCGTAGTTCACTGTGATCGGAAACGGTCACGGAAGGACGGCGACTCCCATGGGGGCTGGGCACGATCACGGGCACGCGCACGGCGCGCCCGCCGGCGGCACCGCGAGTGCGGCGTACCGCGGCAGGCTGCGGGTGGCGCTGGCGATCACGCTCGCTGTCATGGTGGTCGAGCTCGTCGGCGGGGTGCTGGCCGACTCGCTCGCGCTGCTGGCGGACGCGGCCCACATGGCGACGGACGCGCTGGGGCTCGGCATGGCCCTGCTCGCCATCCACGTCGCGGGCCGTCCGCCGAGCGAGCACCGCACCTTCGGTCTCGCCCGCGCGGAGATCCTCGCCGCCCTGGCCAACTGTCTGCTGCTGCTCGGCGTGGGCGGCTACGTGCTGTACGAGGCGGTCCAGCGGTTCGTCACCCCGGCCGGCACCGAGGGCGGCCTGACGATGGTGTTCGGCGCGATCGGTCTGGCCGCCAACATGGTGTCCCTGTCGCTGCTGATGCGCGGGCAGAAGGAGAGCCTGAACGTGCGCGGCGCCTTCCTGGAGGTGGCGGCGGACGCGCTCGGCTCCCTCGCGGTGATCCTGTCCGCGCTGGTGATCCTGGCCACCGGCTGGACGGCCGCCGACCCGATCGCCTCCCTGCTCATCGCCCTGATGATCGTGCCCCGGACCTGGAAGCTGCTGCGCGAGACCCTGGACGTCCTGCTGGAGGCGGCGCCCAAGGGGGTCGACATGGCGCAGGTACGGGCGCACATCCTGGCCACCGAGGGCGTGGAGGACGTCCATGACCTGCACGCCTGGACGATCACCTCGGGGATGCCGGTGCTCTCCGCGCACGTGGTCGTCAGCTCCGAGGTCCTGAACGCCTTCGGGCACGAGAAGATGCTGCACGAGTTGCAGGGCTGCCTGGGCGACCACTTCGACGTGGCGCACTGCACCTTCCAGCTGGAGCCCGGCGGGCACGCCGAGCACGAGGCGCGCCTCTGTCACTGAGACGGCCCCGGTGCGCCCCGGTACGCCCGCGCGCCGGGGAACGCAGCCCTCCGCCCCCGTACCGGCGTCCTCTCCCCTTCGGCGGCCGACTGCGGGCGATGTCCGGTCGGCCGCCGCGGGCACGCTCACCCCGGGCCCGCGTCCGTCGTCCGGCCGGGGCGGCGGTGCCCCGCGCCGCCCGTGGGACATGCGGGCGGGTCGCGGAGTGCCGGGAGTGCCGGATTCGTGCGGCAGACTTGGAGCGCGAAGACCGAGTGAAGGATGGGTATGCCGATCACACCTGCCGCCGCGACGCACAGCCCGTCGAAGGGCACCGCCGAGCCGATCTTGCTGGAACTGGTCGACGAGGACGGCGTGACGATCGGCACCGCGGAGAAGCTCGCCGCCCACCAGCCACCGGGGCGGCTGCACCGGGCGTTCTCGGTGTTCCTGTTCGACGAGCGCGGGCGGCTGCTGCTCCAGCAGCGGGCGCTGGGCAAGTACCACTCCCCCGGTGTGTGGTCCAACACCTGCTGCGGTCACCCCTACCCCGGTGAGGCGCCGTTCGCCGCCGCGGCCCGGCGGACCTTCGAGGAGCTGGGCGTGTCGCCGTCGCTGCTCGCCGAGGCGGGCACGGTCCGCTACAACCACCCGGACCCGGCCTCGGGCCTGGTCGAGCAGGAGTACAACCACCTGTTCGTCGGGATGGTGCAGTCGCCGCCGCGGCCCGACGCGCAGGAGGTGGCGTCCACCGTGTTCGTGACCCCGGCCGAGCTGGCGGAGCGGCACGCGCGGGACACCTTCTCGGCCTGGTTCATGACCGTCCTGGACGCGGCCCGTCCGGCGGTCCGCGAACTCACGGGGCCGTCGGCGGGCTGGTGACCGGACCTAGAAGAACTGCGCGGGCTTGAGCGGCAGGGCGGCCCAGATCACCTTGCCGCCGGTCGCGGTGTGCTCGACCTCGCAGGCCCCGCCGGCCTCGCGGGTGATCTCGCGCACGAGGAGCAGTCCGCGGCCGCCGGTGCGGCCGTGGTCGGTCTCCAGTGCGGTGGGCCGGTAGGGGTGGTTGTCCTCCACCGACACCCTGACCCACTCGGCGCCGACGGCGACCTCGACCGCGAGCATCGGGGACAGCAGCGCCGCGTGCCGCACGGCGTTGGTGACCAGCTCCGAGACGATCAGCAGCAGCCCCTGCACCACCTCGTCCGCGACCGGTACGCCCTGGCGCAGCAGCAGGTCGCGCACGGCGTGACGGGCCTGCGGGACCGAGGCGTCCACAGCCGGGGCGGTGAACCGCCAGACACCTTCGTACGGCAGCGAGTCGCCACCCTCACGCTCGATTGTCACCACACGTCGAGTGTTGGTACCGATCGGCTCCGCACTTCGACGCTGACCAGAAGTCAGCGGATATCGAGCGTTTCCGACCGTTGACGTGAGACACGGTCGCTAGCGGGACCGTTCCGGTCCGCTCCGTGCCGTCTCGGCGAACTATTCGGGTTGTACGGGTTCGGAGGACCCTCCTCGCCCGTTCCGTCCGCCCGGTCGCTCCCCCGGCGTCCGCGCCGCCTCCTCGCCGGCCAGCCGGTCGGAGACCATCCCGACGATCCGGCGTCCCCCGTAGCCGGTGGCGATCAGGCCGAGCCCGTCGAAGAGCAGGGCGAGGGAGAAGAACGTACCGATGACGTACTGGCTGCTGCTCGGCCAGGAGGCCAGGACGAGGACGCCGAGGAGCAGTCCGAAGGCGCCCTGCACCAGGGTCCAGCCGAACTGCGGTCCGCGCACCACCAGGCTGCCCACCAGCCGGAACACCCCGCCGGTCAGGAAGAGCAGCGCGGCGAACATGGTCAGCGCCTCGGCCGCCGCCTCCGGGGTCCGCAGGATCACCGCGCCGGCCGCTATGTTCAGGGCCGCGACGACCACGCCCAGCCAGAAGAAGTTGCTGTCCCTGGCCTGGACCGCGTGCAGCAGCCCGACCACACCGCCGATCAGCAGCAGCCAGCCGAACAGCAGCATCGAGGTCAGGGTGGCGACGGCGGTGTAGACGAGGCCGACCAGACCGGCGAGGACCAGGATCACCCCGAGCACGGCGAGCCAGCCGAAGCCGCGGCTGAGCCTGGCCGCCTCGCCCGGGGGCCCGGCGGCGTGCGCGGACTTCGCGGACCTGGCCATGGGCGCCTCCTCGCTTCGTTCCCCCTCCCCAGTCCCCCGCGCCCGCCGGTCGTAACGCCCCCCGCGCTCCCTCCCGGACGGCCCGCCGGACCGGCCGGATAGCATCCGGCGCATGGAGCCGCAGCTGCTGCACAGCGTCACCGACTCGGTCGCCACGGTCGTCATCAGCCATCCGGCGAAGCGCAACGCGATGACGGCCGCGATGTGGGGCGCCCTGCCGCCCCTGCTGGAGACGCTGGCCGCCGACCCGGACGTCCGGGTGCTGGTGCTCACCGGTGAGGGCGGTACGTTCTGCGCCGGGGCGGACATCTCCACGCTCCGGGGGTCGCCGCTGGAGGCGCAGCGGCTGGCCGTGGCGGCCGAGGAGGCGCTCGCCGCCTTCCCCAAGCCGGCCCTGGCGGTGGTCCGCGGGCACTGTGTGGGCGGCGGGGCGCAGCTGGCGGCGGCGTGCGATCTGCGGTTCGCCGAGGAGGGGGCGCGGTTCGGGGTGACCCCGGCGAAGCTCGGCATCGTCTACCCGGCGTCCGCGACCCGGCGGCTGGTGTCGCTGGTGGGTCCGGCCACCGCCAAGTACCTGTTGTTCTCGGGTGAGTTGATCGACGCCGGGCGAGCCCTGCGCACCGGTCTGGTGGACGAGGTGCTGCCCGGGGACGAACTGGACAAGCGGGTCGCGGAGTTCACCGGGATCCTGGCGTCCCGCTCGCAGCTGACCCAGGCCGCGGCGAAGGAGTTCGCGAACGGCCGCACCGGCCGGGACGCGCACTGGAGCGAGCGGGCGCGGGAGAGCGGCGACACCGCGGAGGGTGTCGCCGCCTTCCTGGAGCGCCGTGCCCCGCGTTTCACCTGGAGTGTGTCTACGTCAGGGCGAAGCGGCTCTTCGACCTGAACTCCTCGACGAGGTGGGCGGGCGCCTTCCGCGGGGAGCCGGCGTCGTAGGGCGGCTGCGGGTCGTACTCGGTGAGCAGCTGGACGGCCTGGGCGTGTGCGTCGCCGGCGATCCGGCCGAGCAGGGTGAGCCCCATGTCGATGCCGGAGGAGACACCGGCCGCGGTGACGTACTTGCCGTCGGTCACCACCCGCTCCCCCGTGGGCTCGGCGCCGTACCGCCTCAGGTGGTCCAGGGCCAGCCAGTGCGAGGTGGCCCGGCGTCCTTCGAGGAGTCCGGCCGCGGCCAGCAGCAGGGATCCGGTGCACACGGACGTCGTCCAGGTGCTGGCGGCGTCGGCGGCGCGCAGCCAGTCCAGCAGGGCGTCGTTCTCCATCTGGGGTGTCTGTCCGGGGCCGCCGGGGACGACGACGATGTCCGGGTGCGGTACGTCGGCCAGGGTCCGGTCGGCGGTGATCGCGAGGGCGCCGGTGTCGGTGCGGACGGGGCCGGTCCGCTCGGCGACGAAGACGGTCTCCGCGTCCGGGAGCCGGCCCAGGGTCTCGTAGGGGCCCACGGCGTCGAGGGCGGTGAAGCGGTCGAAGAGGACGATGGCGATCTGCATCGGCGGCCTTTCAGGTGCGGGCGGACGGGAGGGTGGCGGGCCGGAAACGGCGGCGGTACTCGGCCGGTGACGTCCCGAGGGTGCGCACGAAGGCGCGGCGCATCGCCTCGGGTGTGCCGTAGCCGCTGGCGCGGGAGATCTCCTCGACGCCGTCGCCGGTGTCCTCCAGCAGGCGCCGGGCGTGTTCGAGCCGTACCCGGTCGACGTAGCGGCCCGGTGTGGTGCCGGTCTCGGCGTGGAAGGCGCGGGCGAAGTGGCGCGGCGAGAGGGCCGCGCGGGCCGCGAGCGCCTCGACGGACAGGTCGGCCTCGGGGTGTTCGGTGATCCACTGCTGGACCTCGCGCAGCGGCTCGCGCCGCGCGGTCTGGGCGGCGAGCTGGGCGCTGAACTGGGCCTGGTTGCCCGGCCGGCGCAGGAACACCACCAGGTGCCGGGCGATGGTGAGGGCGGCCCGCCGGCCGAGGTCCTCCTCGACCAGGGCGAGCGCGAGGTCGATGCCGGAGGTGACGCCGGCGGACGTGGCGACGTGGCCGTCTCGGACGTAGATGGGGTCGGGGTCGACGTCGACGGCCGGGTGGTCGCGGGCCAGCGTGTCGCAGTAGGCCCAGTGCGTGGTGGCGCGGCGGCCGTCCAGGAGTCCGGCGGTGGCGAGCAGCGCGGCACCGGTGCAGACGGAGACCAGTCGCTCGGCGCGCGGTCCGTGCCGGCGCAGCCAGTCGGTCAGCCGCTGATCGGGCCGACGGGTGCCCTGTCCGCCGGGTACGAGCAGCGTGTGCGGCTCCGGCGCGTCGGCCAGCGCGCCGTCCGGTACGAGGGTCAGGCCGCTGGTCGTCCGCACGGGGGCGCCGTCCGGGGAGGCGGTGCGCAGCCGGTAGGTCCCCGGGGTGTGCTTCTCGGCGCCCGAGAAGACCTCCACGGGGCCGGTGACATCCAGGCTCTGCACGCCGTCGAAGAGGACGACGAGAACGGTTCGCTGCGCCATGCGGTCGATTCTTGGCGCTGCCCGGGACGGCCGCAACGACGGGTTCCCCACCTTTCCTGCCACCGCCTGCCACCGCCCGGCGGCGGGGAACCGGAGGGTGCCGTGCATGTTGAAGCGTTGACGAGGTACACGGAGGAACACCATCCCGGCCGCAGGGGCCGGGGGACGAAAGGGGAAACTCGTGTTCCGTGCCATCGCAGACGTCCTGCGCCAGATCGGCGGGGCCATCGCCACCGTCGTGACGCTGCCGTTCCGGGCGCTCGCCCGGCTGTTCGGCGGGGCCTCGTCCAGCACCCGTGGCCACCGCGCCTGACGCCGCCCGGGCGGTGTCCGGGCGAGTCGCCGCCCTGATCCCCGATTGTCGGCGCCACCTGCCACAATTGCCGCGCAACCCCAGTGGAGAAGGCGGTACGGGATCGTGACGACACCCCTCACAGCGTCCATCGAAGGCAGGATCGCCGAGGAGCTCGGCGTACGGGAGCGGCAGGTCAGGTCGGCCGTCGAGCTGCTCGACGGCGGTTCGACGGTGCCCTTCATCGCCCGCTACCGCAAGGAAGCGACCGAGATGCTCGACGACGCGCAGCTGCGCACGATCGAGGAGCGGCTGCGCTATCTGCGGGAGCTGGAGGACCGTCGTACGGCGATCCTGGAGTCGGTGCGCGAGCAGGGCAAGCTCACCGACGAGCTGGAGGCGCGGATCCGGGGCGCCGAGACGAAGGCGCGGCTGGAGGACATCTACCTGCCGTACAAGCCCAAGCGGCGCACCAAGGCGCAGATCGCGCGGGAGGCGGGTCTGGAGCCGCTGGCGGAGGGGCTGCTCGGTGATCCGGGCGTCGACCCCCTCGCCGCGGCCGCCGCGTTCGTGGACGCGGACAAGGGCGTGGCCGATCCGCAGGCGGCCCTGGACGGCGCCCGCGCCATCCTCACCGAGCGGTTCTCGGAGGACGCCGACCTGATCGGCGAGCTGCGCGAGCGCATGTGGGTGCGCGGGCGGCTGGCCGCGAAGGTGCGCGAGGGCAAGGAGGAGGCGGGCGCGAAGTTCGCCGACTACTTCGACTTCGCCGAGCCGTTCACCGAGCTGCCCTCGCACCGGATCCTGGCGATGCTGCGCGGTGAGAAGGAGGAGGTCCTCGACCTCGTCCTGGAGCCGGAGGAGCCGGTGGACGGTCCGTCGTCGTACGAGGGGATCGTCGCGCACCGGTTCGGGATCGCCGACCGGGGGCGTCCGGCCGACAAGTGGCTGGGCGACACGGTCCGCTGGGCGTGGCGTACGCGCATCCTGGTGCACCTCGGCCTCGACCTGCGGCTGCGGCTGCGCACCGCCGCCGAGGACGAGGCGGTGCGGGTCTTCGCGGCCAACCTGCGCGACCTGCTGCTGGCCGCCCCGGCCGGCACCCGCGCCACGCTGGGCCTCGACCCCGGTTTCCGTACGGGTGTGAAGGTCGCCGTGGTCGACGCGACCGGCAAGGTCGTCGCCACGGACGTGATCCACCCGCACGTCCCGGCCAACCGGTGGGACGAGGCGATCGCGAAGCTGGCGCGGCTGGCGAAGGAGCACGCGGTCGAGCTGGTCGCCATCGGCAACGGCACGGCGTCCCGCGAGACCGACAAGCTCGCCGGTGAACTGATCGCCAAGCACCCGGAGTTGAAGCTGACGAAGGTGATGGTGTCGGAGGCGGGCGCCTCCGTGTACTCCGCCTCCGCGTTCGCCTCGCAGGAGCTGCCGGACATGGACGTGTCGCTGCGCGGCGCGGTGTCGATCGCGCGCCGGCTCCAGGACCCGCTGGCCGAGCTGGTGAAGATCGACCCGAAGTCGATCGGTGTCGGCCAGTACCAGCACGACCTGTCCGAGGTGAAGCTGTCACGCTCGCTGGACGCGGTGGTGGAGGACTGTGTGAACGGCGTGGGCGTGGACGTCAACACGGCGTCGGCGCCGCTGCTGGCGCGGGTCTCCGGCATCACCTCGGGGCTGGCCGAGAACATCGTGGCCCACCGGGACTCCAACGGGCCGTTCCGGTCGCGCGGCGAGCTGAAGAAGGTCTCACGGCTCGGCCCGAAGGCGTACGAGCAGTGCGCGGGCTTCCTGCGGATCCGCGGCGGCGACGACCCGCTGGACGCCTCCAGCGTGCACCCGGAGGCCTACCCGGTCGTCCGGCGGATGGTGAAGTCCTCCGGTGCGGAGGTCGCCTCGCTGATCGGCAACACGGCGGTGCTGCGGTCGCTGAGGCCGCAGGAGTTCGTGGACGACACGTTCGGTCTGCCGACCGTGAGCGACATCCTGAAGGAGCTGGAGAAGCCGGGGCGCGATCCGCGGCCCGCGTTCAAGACGGCCGTCTTCAAGGAGGGCGTGGAGAAGATCTCCGACCTGTCGTCCGGGATGGTGCTGGAGGGCGTCGTGACGAACGTCGCGGCCTTCGGCGCCTTCGTGGACGTCGGTGTGCACCAGGACGGGCTGGTGCACGTCTCCGCGATGTCCAAGACGTTCGTGAAGGACCCGCGGGACGTGGTGAAGCCCGGTGACATCGTCAAGGTGAAGGTCCTCGACGTCGACATCCCGCGCAAGCGGATCTCGCTGACGCTGCGGCTGGACGACGAGGCCGCGCCGCAGGGAGAGCCGCAGCGGGGGCAGCGCGGGGAGCGGCAGGGCGGCCGGCCGCCCAAGCAGCGGCAGCAGCAGGGCCGTTCCGGTTCCGCGGGGAAGGGGCGGCCCGCGGCTGCGCCGGCTCCCGCCAACGGGGCGATGGCCGACGCGTTGCGGCGGGCCGGGCTGGCGTAGCCACGCGGCGCGGGGGCGGGGCGTGGGTGCGCGGGCCGGTGCCCGCGGCCCGCGTCCGCCCTCGGGGTGACCGCCGGGTTTAAGTGCGTTCCACGACCTTGCCGTCCGTGACCTCCAGGCGCCGGGTCACCCGCACCGCGTCGAGCATGCGGCGGTCGTGGGTGATCAGCAGGAGGGTGCCCTCGTAGCTGTCCAGGGCCGATTCGAGCTGCTCGATGGCCGGCAGGTCCAGGTGGTTGGTCGGCTCGTCCAGGACCAGCAGGTTGACGCCCCGGCCCTGGAGGAGGGCGAGGGCGGCGCGGGTGCGTTCGCCCGGCGAGAGGGTGGCCGCCGGGCGCATGACGTGGTCGGCCTTGAGGCCGAACTTGGCCAGCAGGGTGCGGATGTCGGCCGGTTCCAGGTCGGGGACGGCCGGGCGGAACGCGTCGAGCAGGGCCTCGGGGCCGTGGAACAGCGCGCGGGCCTGGTCGACCTCGCCGAGCAGCACCCCGGAGCCGAGGGCGGCGTGCCCGGCGTCGAGCGGGACGCGGCCGAGCAGGGCGCCCAGCAGGGTGGACTTGCCCGCGCCGTTGGCGCCGGTGACCGCCACCCGGTCGGCCCAGTCGATCTGCAGGGAGACCGGTCCGAGGGTGAAGCCGCCCCGCCGGACCTCGGCGTCCCGGAGGGTGGCGACGACCGCCCCCGAGCGGGCGGCCGCCGCGATCTCCATGCGCAGCTCCCACTCCTTGCGCGGCTCCTCGACGACGTCGAGGCGTTCGATCATGCGCTGCGTCTGGCGCGCCTTGGCGGCCTGCTTCTCGCTGGCCTCGCTGCGGAACTTGCGGCCGATCTTGTCGTTGTCGTTGCCCGCCTTGCGGCGGGCGTTCTTCACGCCCTTGTCCATCCAGGCCCGCTGCGTCTGCGCGCGGTCCTGGAGCGCGGCCCGCTTGTCGGCGTACTCCTCGAACTCGTCGCGGGCGTGCCTGCGGGCCACCTCCCGCTCCTCCAGATAGGCGGTGTAGCCGCCGCCGTAGAGATTGATCCGCCGCTGGGCGAGGTCGAGTTCCAGGACCTTGGTGACGGTGCGGGTGAGGAACTCGCGGTCGTGGCTGACGACGACGGTCCCGGCGCGCAGTCCGCCCACGAAGCGTTCGAGGCGCTCCAGGCCGTCCAGGTCGAGGTCGTTGGTCGGCTCGTCGAGGAGGAAGACGTCGTAACGGGAGAGGAGGAGGGAGGCGAGTCCGGCGCGGGCCGCCTGGCCGCCGGAGAGGGCGGTCATCGGCTGGTCCAGGTCGACGGCCAGGCCGAGGGATCCCGCGGTCTCCTCGGCGCGCTCGTCGAGGTCGGCGCCGCCCAGGGCCAGCCAGCGCTCCAGACTCGTGGCGTACGCGTCGTCGGCGCCCGGCGCCCCGTCGACCAGGGCCTGGGTCGCCTCGTCCATCGCCCGCTGCGCCTCGGCGACACCGGTGCGGCGGGCCAGGAACGCCCGCACGCTCTCGCCGGGCCGGCGCTCCGGCTCCTGCGGGAGGTGTCCTACGGTCGCGGTGGGCGGGGAGAGCCGCAGCTCGCCCTCCTCCGGTGCGGTGAGCCCGGCGAGCAGGCGCAGCAGCGTGGACTTGCCCGCGCCGTTGGCGCCGACCAGGCCGATCACGTCGCCGGGGGCGACGACGAGGTCGAGACCGGTGAACAGGGAGCGGTCTCCGTGACCGGCGGCGAGCTTCTTGGCGACGAGGGTGGCAGTCATCAGACCGCCGATCCTAACGGCCGGGCGCGGCCGGCCGCTCCGCGGTTCCTCGGCGCTCCACCGCCGTCACCAGGACCGTCCCGGCGGTGCGTGCCACGAGGTGGGCGTCGCCCCTCACCGCCTTCGCGTCCAGCGGGACGCGGTGCCGGCCCGGCTCCAGGACGCCGTCGAAGAGGTCCTGGGCGTGGGTGCGGGAGAGGCGGTCGACCCGGTAGGCGGTGAGCCGCACCCGGCAGGACGAGGTGACCTCCAGTTCCGCCCCGCCGCCGTCGGCGGTGAGGCCGGTCAGACGGCGCTGTGCGCGCGGACTGCGATCAAGGGCCTGCTCGGTCCGGGCGACCAGCAGCGGGACGATGGGGGCGGACCCGTCGACGCAGGGCACGTCGACGCCGGCGTCGGCGAAGGCGCGGCGGACGGCGTCGCGTTCCCCGGGGCCGACCGACCGGCCGAAGACCACGGCGCCGTAGCCGCGCAGTTCGTCGGCGGGGACGCCGTCGGCGCTCTGCGCGATGTCGGCGCCGATGCCGATGGTGCGCAGGGCGGCGGCGAGCCGGGCGAGCAGGGCGACCCGGGCGCCGATCAGCAGGACGCGGCGGCGGGTGCCCGGGGAGCCGCCCTCCAGGAGGGCGGCGAGCGCGGCGCGGTACTCGGTGCCGCGGAAGCGGAACGGGCCTATGCCGTGGTAGCCGTTGAACTCCAGATCGGCGTGCACGTCGGTCTGCCAGGCGAAGTCCCGCCAGACGAAGTCCTCGCCGTCGGCTTCGATGACCGCGGTGACCGCGCCACAGGCGAGGTCCTGGCACTCGGGGCAGCCGTAGACGATGTACCGGCCTGCGGGCAGCGGTGCCTCGTCCTCCAGCAGCAGGCCGCGGACCTGGGCGGTGAAGAGGGAGGGCGGGACGTCGGAGGCGAGCGGGGAGACGGCGTCCAGGTCGGAGAGGCGGAAGAGCAGGGGGCGTCCGTCGACGACGAAGTCGACGAAGTCCCGGTGGACTTGGTAGTCACCGTTGGCCAGGAGCCCACCGGCCCTCGTCGCCGGTGCCAGGCCGAAGGTCGCGTACTCGGCAGACATGCCGTGAGTATTCCCACCGCGGGACGGACCTGAGCACGGCATGACATGTTCCGCTACCGTCCCCCGATGGAAACCGAACTGGACTGTGACGTCCTGGTGGTCGGCGGCGGCGTCATCGGGCTGACGACGGCCGTGGTCCTCGCCGAGCGCGGCGTACGGGTACGGCTGTGGACGCGGGACCCGGTCGAGCGGACCACCTCGGCGGTCGCGGGCGCGCTGTGGTGGCCGTACCGGATCGAGCCGGTGGCGTCGGCGCGCGCGTGGGCGCTGCGGTCGCTGGAGGTGTACGAGGAGCTGGCGGCGCGGCCGGAGGCCACCGGTGTGCGGATGGCCGAGGGGGTGCTGGGCGAGACGGCACTGGAGGACGTCGGGGCGTGGGCCGCCGCCCGGTTGCCGGGGCTGCGCCGGGCGACGTCCGCGGAGTATCCCGCCGGGTCGGGTGTGTGGGCCCGGCTGCCGCTCGTCGACATGCCGGCCCATCTGCCGTGGCTGCGGGAGCGGTTGCGGGCGGCGGGCGCGGTGGTGGAGACGCGTACGGTGGCGGATCTGGCGGAAGCGCGGGCCCCGGTCGTGGTCAACTGCACGGGGCTGGGGGCGCGGGAGCTGGTGCCGGACCCGGCGGTGCGGCCGGTGCGGGGGCAGCTGGTGGTCGTGGAGAACCCCGGGATCCGTACCTGGACGGTCTCCACGGGGGACGACGGCGCGATGGCGTACTGCTTCCCGCATCGGGGCCGGCTGGTGCTGGGCGGTACGGCG
Source organism: Streptomyces capillispiralis (assembly GCF_007829875.1). Classification (NCBI taxonomy): domain Bacteria; kingdom Bacillati; phylum Actinomycetota; class Actinomycetes; order Kitasatosporales; family Streptomycetaceae; genus Streptomyces; species Streptomyces capillispiralis. Next base: position 971,845 of record NZ_VIWV01000001.1, read on the forward strand.
GAGGAGGACGCCTGGTCCCTGGAGCCGGATCCCGCGGTGGCGGAGGCGATCGTGCGGCGGTGTGCGGCGCTGCGGCCGGAGATCGCCGGCGCGCGTGTCCTGGAGCACCGGGTGGGGCTGCGTCCCGCCCGCGACACCGTCCGCCTGGAGCGCGTGCCGCTCCCCGACGGCCGGCTCCTGGTCCACCACTACGGGCACGGCGGCGCGGGCGTCACGGTCGCCTGGGGCTGCGCGGAGGAGGCGGCGCGGCTGGCCGTCGGCTGACGGCGCCGGACGCGGGGGCGGGCCCGGGGAGATGGGGTCCGGTGGGCCCGCCCGCGCGGGTCAGTGCTTGCCGATGGGGTCGCCCTCCACGTCCGGGCCGCGGCCGGGGCCGATGCGGAGTTCGAATTCGCCGTCGTACTTCTTGTGTCCCTGGACGACGGCCAGCTCCACCGCCTCGGAGCCCATCTCGCCGCGCACGATGAGCGGGTCGCGGCGCAGGTCGCGCATGAGGGCCACGCACATGAAGACCATCACGACGACGAACGGCGCCGCCGCGAGGATCGTGAGGTTCTGCAGGCCGGTCAGCGCGTCGCCCTGGCCGCTGCCGACGATCAGCATGATCGCGGCCACGGCGCCGGTGAGCACGCCCCAGAACACCACGACCAGGCGGCCCGGTTCGAGGGCGCCCTTCTGCGAGAGGGTGCCCATGACGATCGAGGCCGCGTCGGCGCCCGAGACGAAGAAGATGCCGACGAGGATCATCACCAGCAGGCTCGCGGCCGTGGCCATGGGGAACTCCTGCAGCACCGCGAAGAGCCGGCCCTCGGGCGTGGCCTCCTCGCCGAGCCGCCCCTGTTCCTGGAGCTTCATCGCGGAACCGCCGAAGATCGCGAACCAGACCAGGCTGACCGTGCTGGGGACCAGGATGACGCCGCCGATGAACTGACGGATCGTGCGGCCCCGGCTGATGCGGGCGATGAACATGCCGACGAAGGGCGTCCAGGAGATCCACCACGCCCAGTAGAAGACGGTCCAGCTGCCTAGCCAGTCGGCGACGCCCTCGCCGCCGCTGGCCTCGGTGCGCCCGGCCAGCTGCGGGAGGTCACCCAGGTAGGAGAAGACCGAGGTGGGCAGCAGGTCGAGGACGACGATCGTCGGACCGGCCACGAACACGAACAGGGCGAGCACCAGCGCCAGCACCATGTTGGTGTTGGACAGCCACTGGATGCCCTTCTCCACCCCGGAGACCGCGGAGGCGACGAACGCGGCGGTCAGGATCGCGATGATGCTGACCAGCAGCCCCGTGCTCACCTTCTCCATCCAGCCCAGCTCCCGCACACCGGAGCCGATCTGGAGCGCGCCCAGGCCCAGCGAGGCCGCCGAGCCGAACACGGTCGCCACGATGGCGAGCATGTCGATGACGCGGCCCCCGATGCCGTTGGCGTTCTTCGAGCCGATCAGCGGGGTGAAGACGGCGCTGATGGTCTGCCGGCGGCGCCTGCGGAAGGTGCTGTAGGCGATGGCGAGCCCGACCACGGCGTAGATGGCCCAGGGGTGGAGCGTCCAGTGGAAGAGCGTGGTCGCCATGGCCGTCTCCATGCGGTCGCCGGAGTCGGCCGGACCGGTGCCCGGCGGGGGCGTGATGTAGTGCCCGAGCGGCTCGCTCACGCCGTAGAACATCAGGCCGATCCCCATGCCCGCGCTGAACATCATCGCGACCCAGGAGACGGTGCGGAACTCCGGTTCCTCGCCCTCGGCGCCGAGGTGGATCCGGCCGTAGCGGCTGGCCGCGAGCCAGAGGGCGAAGACGACGAAGCCGGAGGCGGCCAGCATGAACGCCCAGCCGCCGTTGTGCATCAGGCCGCCGAGCATGCTGGTGGAGGCGTTCTCCAGCGAGTCGGTCCCGACGGCGCCCCAGAGCACGAACGCGAGGGTGAGCAACGCTGTGACGCCGAACACCACCCGGTCGGTCCGGGGGCGTCCCCGGCCGGGCAGGCCCGCTTCGGAGCCCGGCAACGGGCCTGCCGTCTGATCCTTGTCACTGTGCTGGTCCTGCGTCACAGGCGGCACCTTTCGTCAGAGCCGTGGGCGGAGAGCACTCCTCCCGATAGGCCCCTACCACCTTTGGCGCAAAACTCACCTCATCGGCAGGACGTGATGGGTTCCCCTTCCACCAGGTGGTATACGGCCCGCTCGTCCAGCAGCAGCGGAACGAGCGCGCGCAGCGACTGCCGCAGCGGCACGAAGGCGCCGTCGCCGTCCGGGTGCGCGCGTATCCCGTGCAGCGCCAGCTCGTCCCGCACGTCCGCGTACTGACCCGCCGTGAGACGGTAACCGCACGGCGGGTCGGCGATCACCTCGGACGGTTCGGGCGGGTCGTTGTCGGCTCCGCCCAGGTGGACGGGGCCCGTGTCGGCGTACCCGGCGGCGCGTGCGGCGGCGGTGGCCGCCTCGACCTCGCCGCGGTGTCCGTCGGCGAAGCGGAGCAGGCCGTCGAGCGCGGCGAGCTGGGAGTGCGCCCTGCGCCGGTTGTTCAGCGCCTCGTCGGCCCGCTCCGCCTCGGTGAGCGGGTCGACGCGGCTCTCGATGAGCAGGCCGACGCCGTGTTTGATTCCGGACATGTTCCGCAGAATGCGTTCCTGTCCGTCACCGGCGGTCTGGCGGATCGGTTCACCGGTGGCCGGGTCGGTCCAGATGCCGTAGGTGCCGGTCGAGTACCCGGCGGCACCGGCGGCGGGGCGCACGTGGGCGCGGGACAGGGTCCGAGCCGCGTCGTGGACGGCGGGACGGGTGTTGAGGTTGCGCGGCCACAGGTCGAACAGGTCCTTGTCGTAGTACGGCGGGGTGGCGCCGTACTCGTGCAGGTCGTAGATCACGTCGGGGCGCCGGTCGCGGACGAGCGCGGCCAGGGCGCGGCCCTCGGCGGTCCGCAGGGCGAGGTGGTCGCGGTTGATGTCGACGCCGTCGCCGTTGCCGCGGGTGCCGGCGGCCCGGCCGTCGGGGTTGGCGGTGGGGACGACGAGCACCGTGGTGCGTTCCAGGAAGCGGCGGGTGCCGCGGTCCTCGGCGAGGGCCAGGTCGCGGACGGTGGTGAGACAGGCCTCGCGGCCGGAGGGCTCGTCGCCGTGCTGGCTGCACACGAGCAGCAGGGTGGAGGGCGCCGCTCGGTTGCCGATGGTGACGAGCCGGAGCGGACGGTCCTGGCGCGTCGTACCGATACGGCTGACGGAGACCCGGCTGCTCGCCCGGTCGACGGCCGCGAGGAACCGCTGTTCCTCGGGCTGGCTGGTCCAGCGGGCGCCGTGACTCCGCTCGAAGCCGGTGCGCGGCGGGGCGTCGTCGGCCCGGGCGGCCGGGGCGGTGACGAGGGAGGCGGCGAGGGTGGCGACGGCGGCGGTCAGGGCGCGCTTCACGGGGCCTCTCCGGGGACACGCCGGTCGGTGGGGGCGGGTCGGCGTACGCCGTCCGGAACCGTCTCCTGGTCCGTGTTCCGGGGCGTGGCGTGGGAGCCGGCGGTGGCGCGGGCGAACGCCGCCGCGCCGCCGACGAACGGGACCTGCGCGGAGGTGCGGGCCAGGTCGAGGGTGAGGGCGGGGGTGTCGGCCGGCGGGTCGATCAGGCCCCGGTCGGTGCCGGCGACGATCAGCGCCAGGCGGTGGCCCTCGGGGACGACGTGGTCGGTGGCCGCGAGGTCGAGGGTGACCGTGCGGCGCTCGCCGGGGGTGAGGGGGGCGCCCGCGCCGTCGCGGTGTCCGAGGTCGGCCCAGCCGCGGCTGACGATCGTGTGGCCGACGTCGACGGTCTTGGCGCGGGTCTCCTTGTAGCAGGAGCTGTCCCCGGCGGTGCTCTCGCCCCAGCAGGTGCGGTCGGTGACGGTGGTGATGCCCTCGCCGTCGTCGGCGTAGTCACGGATGGTGCCGGGGCCGAGGTCCACGAGGACGGCGCTCAGGTGGGCCGTCGGGGTACTGGGAGTGGCGGTGACGGTGACCCGGGAGGCGCCGGACAGCCGCAGGTCGCGGGTGAGCGGCCCGGTGACGAAGCCCGCCTTGTCCGGGGTCGGGGTGTCGACGCGGGCGGCCCAGTCGGTCTCGCTCAGCCGCGGGTCGTCGGTGAAGGTCTCGGTGCCCCTGCTCCCGCGCAGGCCCAGGGTGCCGACGCCCGGCTCGGTGCCCCGGGCGGGACGCAGGGTGGCGGTGTCGGTGCCGCGCGGCGGCCAGGTGGTCGAGGTGACCCACTGGTCGGGACGGCGTTCGATGTCGGCCATCGGCTCACGGTCGATGCCGTTGTCGAGGCCGAGGAGTTCGTGGTCGAACCAGCGGTGCAGGGTGTCGACCCAGTCGGCGCGGCGGAAGTCGAAGGGGTCGACGTGGCCGGTCTGGGAGAGCCAGATCTTGCGCTGCACCCCGTTCTTCGCCAGCGCGTCCCACCAGGGGCCGACGTGCTGCATGCGCACGTTGAGGTCCTGCGCGCCGTGCACCAGGAAGACGCTGGCCTTCACGTTCTTCGCGGCCCGCACGTAGTCGCGTTCGGACCACAGGGGCGTCCAGTCGCCGGTGCGCGGGGCGCCCTCGACGAGTTCGTCCTGCACGGCGGCGCACCGGGCGCGGGCGTCGGGGCTCTCGACGTACTGCGACAGCCAATCGGGGCCGGAGTCGTACAGCGGGGCGCCCTGGCTGAAGTAGTAGTCGTACCAGGAGGAGATGGCGGCGATCGGGACGATGGTCTCCAGGCCCTCGACGCCGGTCGCGGCGACGCCGTTGGCGATGGTGCCGTCCCAGCTCTTGCCGATCATTCCGGTGCGGCCGTTGGTCCAGCCGGCGTCGGCCCGTTCGGTGCCGGTGCGGGTGGTGTACGCCGTGCCGCGGCCGTTGAGCCAGTCGACGACGGCCTTCGCGGACTGGACGTCGGAGCGGCCGCCGACGTCCACGCAGCCGTCGGAGCGGTTGGTCCCGGCCAGGTCGACGCCGACGACGGCGTAGCCGCGCGGCACGAAGTAGTTGTCGTAGAACAGCGGCATCTGTACGACGTCGCCGTTCTCGTCGTAGGTCTTCTTCTGGCTCTCGTTGCCGCGTCCGCAGCAGGAGTAGTACGGGCTGGCGTCCATGATGACGGGCACCTTGCGGCCCTGCCGCGCGGGTTCGCGGGGCCGGACGATGTCGACGGCGACCCGGTCGGTCGCGCCGTCCCGGTCCTCGTCGAGTCCGGTGTCCACCCAGACGGCCTCGCGGACGGCGTCCTCGTAGGAGTGGACGGGCAGGCTCTCGCGCGGCGCGGCCTCCGCCGCGGCGGGGGTGAGCAGCGTGGCCGTCAGGGCGGCGGTGGCCGCCGCGGCGAGGGTTCTCCAGGGCGTGAAGCGCGTGCGTTTCGGCATGCGCGGACGGTACATCGGTCAACACCCGTGCAGAAGAGGGCGGCTGACGCACCGTAAGGCGGACGTGGCCGGTATGGCCCCGTGCGTCCGGTGGTACGCGGTGTCCCGCGCGGTGCCGGCCGTCACCCCCTCGACTGGGGCTGCCGCGGGGTGGTGGCGGCCGCCCGCGCATCGGGCTCCCGCGCGATGGTGGCCGTCACCCTCGGCCCGGGCTGCCGCACGGTGTTCGCCGTCACCCCCGGCCCGGGCTGCCACGGGGTGGTGGCGGCCACCCGTGCATCCGGCTTCCGCGCGGTGTTGACCCGCCGCCCCGGCCCGGGCACCCGCGCGGCGCCGGGGATCTGCGCGGCCGGGGGCGCCGGAGCGCGCGGCCGCGCTCAGGCGTCGTGGTCGTACACCGTCACCGGTATGTTCCGCGCGACGAGCCGCTCGGTGACGAGTGGCTCGATCCGGGACCACTTCCCGCCGGCCAGCCCGCAGCCGATGCGGGGCATGTGCACGGACGCGCCGAGATCGGCCGCGTGGCCGGCGAGGGCGGTGAGGGCCGTGTCGATCGCCTCGTAGCGGACGGGGACGCCCTTGCTGCCGGTCCTGGTACCCCGCTGGCCGATCATGTTGGCCACCCGGACGTACCGCTCCACCCGGACCAGCTGCACGGCGCCCAGCGCGAAGTCGTTCGACGCGCGGTCGCGGTGCCAGGCGCGGTACGCGGCCTCCGGTTCGGGCCAGCGGCGGGACACGGCCAGGACGAAGCCCTTTCCCCAGCCCCCGATGTCGTTGCAGACATGGGCGACGATCTTGACGCCCTTCACCGACGGAGCGGTGGCGTCACCCCGGACATATGTGATCCCCGACATGACGCCACCGTAGGCGCTGCCACTGACAGTGGCCCCGGCCGTCTACCGCGCGGAGCCGCCCATCCGGTCCAGCTCGCGCTCGGCGACGCGGCGGCGCACCCCGTACCAGCCCGCGACCAGCATCACCGCGATGACCGGGACGAGGAGGACGGTCTTCCGTCCGACGTCGGGGTCGTTCCACATGAGGCCGAGGACGGACACCAGGAAGACGATGGTGACGATCTCGGTGACCGGGCTGCCGGGCAGCCGGAACGACGGGCGGGTGACCAGGCCCTCGCGGGCGCGGCGGACGAAGATCAGGTGGCAGATCATGATGATCACCCAGGTGCTGATGATGCCGAGCGAGGCGACGTTCAGCACGATCTCGAAGGCCTGGCTCGGCACCAGGAAGTTCAGGCCGACGCCGAGCACGCACACGCCGCAGGTCAGCAGGATGCCGCCGTAGGGCACCTGGCTGCGGTTCATCCGGGCGGTGAACTTCGGGGCGGAGCCCGCCATGGCCATGGAGCGCAGGATGCGCCCGGTGGAGTACAGGCCGGAGTTCAGCGACGACATCGCGGCCGTGAGGACGACGAGGTTCATCACGTCACCGGCCGCCGGGACGCCGATCTTCGACAGGACCGTGACGAAGGGGCTCTCCCCGGCCGAGTACATCGAGCCGGGCAGCAGCAGGGCGAGCAGCACGACCGAACCGACGTAGAAGAGGCCGACGCGCCACATGATGGAGTTCACCGCGCGGGGGACGACCTTCTCCGGTTCGGCGGTCTCGCCCGCGGCGACGCCGACCAGTTCCAGCGCCGCGTACGCGAAGATCACGCCCTGCATGACGAGGACGACGGGCAGCACTCCGTGCGGGAGGACACCGCCGTTGTCGGTGATCATGTTCAGGCCGGGGGTGCCGCCGCCCACCTCGTGCTGGGTGGCGAGCAGGAAGATGCCGACGAGCATGAAGGCGATCAGGGTGGCGACCTTGACGATCGCGAACCAGAACTCCAGCTCACCGAAGATCTTCACCGAGATCAGGTTCACCGCCAGCACCACCGCGAGGGCGATCAGCGCGAGCACCCACTGCGGGATGTCGGTGAACATGCTCCAGTAGTGCGTGTAGAGCGCGATCGCGGTGATGTCGGCGATGCCGGTCGTCGACCAGTTGAGGAAGTACATCCAGCCGGCGACGTAGGCGCCCTTCTCGCCGAGGAACTCGCGCGCGTACGACACGAAGGAGCCCGACGACGGCCGGTACAGGACCAGCTCGCCCAGGGCGCGGACGACGAAGAAGGCGAAGACGCCGCAGACCAGGTAGGCCAGGGCCAGCGCCGGGCCGGCGTCGTGCAGGCGTCCTCCGGCGCCCAGGAAGAGTCCGGTGCCGATCGCGCCGCCGATGGCGATCATGTTGACGTGCCGGGCCTTGAGGTCCTTGCTGTAGCCGGCGTCGCCCGCGTCCGCGGGCACCGGGGCCGCGGTGGGGTCGGCGGCCGTTGCCGTGTTCACGGCGTCCTTGCTCACGCGTGGTTCCACTCTCTGGTGCGCTCGGGCGGCTCGCGCCCGGGTGTTCCGGATTGCCTCGGCCGGCGCGCTCGGTTCAGGGCACAGACCAAGGGGGCACTTTTCCAGACTTCCGGAAGAGTATGCGATGGCAAAGATCACACCGCGGCACTTCTCACATGGCCGCGCGGAGAGCCTCGGAGGGTGTAACAGCACCGGTGGTACAGCGATACTGCTGCACATGACGACCGAGACCGAGGGGCCCCGGCGGCGGCAGGAGTGCGAGGAGCCGACGCTCACCATCGACGAACTGGCGGCCCGCGCGGGCGTCACGGTGCGCACCGTCCGCTTCTACGGCACCAAGGGCCTGCTGCCTCCCCCGGTGATCGGTCCCCGGCGGGTCGGGCACTACGGGCGGGAGCACCTGGCCCGGCTGGCGCTCATCGAGGAGCTGCAGCGCCAGGGCATGACGCTGGCCGCCATCGAGCGGTACCTGGGGCGGCTGCCGGCCGACCTGAGCGTGCGGGAGCTGGGGATCCAGCGGGCGGTGGTGGCGTCCTGGGCGCCGGACACCACCGAGACGGTCACGCGCGGGGAGCTGGACCGCCGGGCGGGGCGGCCGCTCACCGACGAGGAGGTCGGGCGGCTGGTGGCGATGGACGTCGTGCGGCGCGACGGCGACGGCTTCGGGGTCGACGCCGGGCTGCTGCGGCTCGGCGTCGAGCTGCTGGACGTACCGCTGTCGCAGGAGACGATCCTCGCCGCCCGCACGGCGCTCGTCGAGCACTCCCGCGCGGCGGCCCACGAGCTGTCGCGGCTGCTGCGCGACGCCGTGGCGGAGAGGGACGCGCGGGATGTGCGGTCCCTGTCCGCCAGGATGCATCCGCTCGTGGTGCAGGCGCTGCTCACCGCCTTCCAGCGGTCGCTGAAGGAGGAGCTGCGGGAGTGGCTCGACGACGACCAGGGGTGAGACCCCCGGCCCGAGGTGCCCTCGCGCGGGGGCACCTCGGGCCGTGTCAGCGCGCGTCCCTGAAGACCTCCCCCTTCTCGGCCTTGGCGACCAGCAGGGCCGGCGGGGTGAAGCGCTCGCCGTAGCGCTCGGCGAGTTCCCGCGCGCGGGCCACGAAGCCGGGCAGTCCGCCGTCGTAGCCGTTGATGTACTGGAGCACGCCACCGGTCCAGCCGGGGAAGCCGATGCCGAGAATGGAGCCGATGTTGGCGTCGGCGACGGAGGTGAGCACGCCCTCCTCCAGCAGCCGCACGGTGTCCAGCGCCTCGGCGAACAGCATGCGCTCCTGCATGTCCCGGAACGGGATCTCGTGCCCGGGCTCGGTGCTGTGCTGGCCCGCGGGGCGACCCCCGGAACCCCCGAAATGCTCGCGCAGGCCCGGCCACAGGGCGCCGCGCCGGCCGTCCTCGCCGTACTCGTAGAAGCCGGCGCCGCCGCTGCGGCCGGGGCGGCCGAACTCGTCGACCATGCGGTCGACGACCGCCTCGGCGGGGTGCGCGGTCCAGGTGCCGCCCGCCTCCTCGACCGCCCGCTTCGACTCGTTCCTGATCTTGCGGGGCAGGGTGAGGGTGAGCTCGTCCATGAGGGCGAGCACCTTGGCGGGGTAGCCGGCCTGGGCGGCGGCCTGCTCGACGGAGGCGGGCTCGATGCCCTCCCCGACCATGGCGACGCCCTCGTTGATGAAGTGGCCGATCACCCGTGAGGTGAAGAAGCCCCGCGAGTCGTTGACGACGATCGGGGTCTTCTTGATCTGCCGGACCAGGTCGAAGGCGCGGGCCAGCGCCTCGTCGCCGGTGCGCTCGCCCTTGATGATCTCCACCAGCGGCATCTTGTCGACGGGCGAGAAGAAGTGCAGGCCGATGAAGTCGCCCTGGCGCTCGACGCCCTCGGCGAGGGCCGTGATGGGCAGGGTGGAGGTGTTGGAGCACAGCAGCGCGTCGGGGGCGACGACGTGCTGGATCTCCTGGAACACCTTGTGCTTGAGCGCGGTGTCCTCGAAGACGGCCTCGATGACCGCGTCGCAGCCGGCCAGGTCGGCCGCCTCGGCGGTGGGCGTGATGCGGGCGAGCAGCGCGTCGGCCTTCTCCTGGGTGGTGCGGCCCTTGGCGACGGCCTTGGCGCACAGCTTCTCGGAGTAGCCCTTGCCCTTGACGGCCGCTTCCAGGGAGACGTCCTTGAGGACGACGTCGATGCCCGCGCGGGCGCAGGAGTAGGCGATGCCGGCGCCCATCATCCCGGCGCCGAGGACGGCGACCCTGCGGACCTGGCGCGGCTCGATGCCCTGGGGGCGGTTGGCGCCGGAGTTGACGGCCTGGAGGTCGAAGAAGAACGCCTGGATCATGTTCTTCGACGTCTGTCCGGCGGCCAGCTCGACGAAGTAGCGGGCCTCGATGACCTGGGCGGTCTCGAAGTCGACCTGGGCGCCCTCGACGGCGGCGGCGAGGATGTTGCGCGGGGCCGGGTAGGGGGCGCCGTTCGTCTGCTTGCGCAGGGTGGCCGGGAAGGCGGGCAGGTTGGCCGCGAACTTCGGGTGCGACGGGGTGCCGCCGGGGATGCGGTAGCCGGGCCGGTCCCAGGGCTGGGCGGACTCGGGGTGGGCGTCGATGAAGGCGCGGGCCTTGGCCAGCATCTCCTCGGGGGTGTCGGCCACCTCGTCCACGAGGCCGTTGTCCAGGGCGCGCCGGGGGCTGTACTGGGTGCCCTGGAGGAGCACCTTGAGGAGGGCGTCGGCGATGCCGAGCAGGCGGACGGTGCGGACGACGCCGCCGCCTCCGGGGAGCAGGCCGAGGGTGACCTCGGGGCAGCCGATCTTGGAGCCGGGGGCGTCGAGGGCGACGCGGTGGTGGCAGGCCAGGGCGAGTTCGTAGCCGCCGCCGAGGGCCGCGCCGTTGAGCGCGGCGACGACGGGCTTGCCGAGGGTTTCGATCCGGCGCAGCTGCCGCTTGATCGCCATGCCGCCGTCGAACAGGTCCTGCGCCGTCTCGGGGGTGACCCGGATCAGGTCGCGCAGGTCGCCGCCGGCGAAGAAGGTCTTCTTGGCGGAGGTGAGGATGACGCCGCGGATGTTCTCCCGCTCCGCCTCCAGGCGGTCGGTGATCACGGCGAGCGAGTCGCGGAACGCCTGGTTCATGGTGTTGGCGGACTGGCTGGGGTCGTCCAGGACGAGGGTGACGACGCCGGTGTCGTCCTGTTCCCAGCGGATGGTGGTGCTCTCGGTCATGAGGGGGTCTCCGGGTCTTCGGGGAAGTCGCGTGGCGGTCGCTGGGAATCAGAGGCGTTCGACGACGGTGGCGATGCCCATGCCGCCGCCGACGCAGAGCGTGGCGAGGCCGTAGCGCTTGTCCTGGCGCTCCAGTTCGTCCACGAGGGTGCCGAGGATCATCGCGCCGGTGGCGCCGAGCGGGTGGCCGAGCGCGATGGCGCCGCCGTTGACGTTGACCTTGTCCAGGGACAGGCCCATGTCCTTCACGAAGCGCAGCACGACCGCCGCGAACGCCTCGTTGATCTCCACGAGGTCGATGTCGTCGATGGTCAGGCCGGCCTTGGCGAGCGCCTTGCGGGTGGCGGGGGCGGGGCCGGTGAGCATGATGGTGGGCTCGGAGCCGGACACGGCGGCGGAGACGATCCGCGCACGCGGGGTGAGCCCGTAGCGCTCGCCGATCTCCCGGGAGCCGATGGCGACGAGGGCGGCGCCGTCGACGATGCCGGAGGAGTTGCCCGCGTGGTGGACGTGGTCGATCTTCTCGACCCAGTGGTACTGCTGGAGCGCGACCGCGTCGAAGCCGCCCAGCTCGCCGATGTCCGCGAAGGACGGCTTGAGCCCGCCCAGCGAGTCGGCGGTGGTGCCGGGGCGCATGTGCTCGTCGTGGTCGAGGACGACGAGGCCGCTGCGGTCCCGCACCGGGACGACGGAGCGCTCGAAGCGGTTCTCCTTCCAGGCGGTGGCCGCGCGCTCCTGGGACAGCGCCGCGTACTCGTCGACGTCGCGGCGGGAGAAGCCCTCGATGGTGGCGATCAGGTCGGCTCCGATGCCCTGCGGCACGAAGTTGACCTGGAGGTTGGTCATCGGGTCGTTGAACCAGGCGCCGCCGTCGGAGGCCATCGGCACCCGCGACATCGACTCGACGCCGCCCGCGAGGATCAGGTCCTCCCAGCCCGAACGCACCTTGGCGGCGGCCATGTTGACGGCCTCGAGGCCGGAGGCACAGAAGCGGTTCTCCTGCACGCCGGCCACCGTGTCGGGCAGTCCTGCGGCGACGGCGGCGATGCGGGCGATGTCGGAGCCCTGGTCGCCGACGGGTCCGACGACACCGAGCACGATGTCGTCCACGGCGGCCGGGTCGAGGCCGGGGAAGCGGTCGCGGATCTCGTGGATGAGGCCGACGACCAGGTCGATGGGCTTGGTGCCGTGCAGGGCGCCGTTGGCCTTGCCGCGCCCGCGCGGGGTGCGGATCGCGTCGTACACGTACGCTTCGGTGCTCACGAGGGGGCCTTTCGCTGAGGGTTCGCGGGCGAGGACAGCAGCTGGGGTACGTCCCAGTCGCGGGCCACGTCGTCGGTGTCGGCGCCCGGCCGGGCGGGCCCGGTGCGGACGCTGGTGGGGGTGGCGGAGAAGCGGGGGGCCGGGGCGGGCTGGGTGGTGCCGCCGTGGCCGGTGAAGGTGGCGCGGGCGGCGAGGTGCGGGTGGTGCGGGGCCTCGCGCAGCGACAGTACGGGCGCCACGCAGGCGTCGGTGCCCTCGAAGACGGCCGTCCACTCGTCGCGGGTGCGGGACCTGAAGCGTGCGGCGACCTCTTCGCGCAGCTCCGGCCACCGGGTGACGACGGTGTGGGCGGCGGCCCGGTCCGCCACGCCGAGCAGGCGCAGGAACTCGGCGTAGAACCGCGGTTCCAGCGCGCCGACCGCCATGTGCCGGCCGTCGGCGGTCTCGTAGGTGCCGTAGTACGGGCAGCCGCCGTCGAGGAGGTTGGCGCCGCGCCGGTCCTGCCAGGCGCCGGCCGCGAGCATGCCGTGGATCATCGCGGAGAGGTGGGCGGTGCCGTCCACGATGGCGGCGTCGACGACCTGTCCGGTGCCGGTGGCGCGCGCGTGGTGGAGGGCGGCGAGGACGCCGACGACGAGGTACAGGGAGCCGCCCGCGTAGTCGCCGAGCAGGTTGGCGGGGACGGCCGGGGGCCGGTCCGGGTCGCCGATCATGCCGAGGGTGCCGGTGAGGGCGATGTAGGCGATGTCATGGCCCGCGCGGTCGGCGAGGGGACCGTCCTGGCCCCAGCCGGTCATCCGGCCGTAGACGAGGCGGGGGTTGCGGGCGTGGCAGTCGGCGGGGCCGACGCCGAGGCGTTCGGCGACGCCGGGGCGGTAGCCCTCGACGAGCACGTCGGCGCGCTCGGCGAGGTCGAGGACGCGGGCGGCCCCGTCGGGTGCCTTGAGGTCGACGATCACCGAGCGCTTGTTGCGGTTGGTGACGTCGTGGGCGGGGTCGATGCCGAGCCCGGGGCCGCCCGGGCGGTCCACGCGGACGACGTCGGCCCCCAGGTCGGCCAGGAGCATCGCGGCGAACGGGCCGGGCCCGATGCCGGCCAGTTCGAGCACGCGCACGCCGGTGAGCGGACCGTGCCGCGGCGCCTTCGCCTCTGTCATCGAGCCCCCAACGACTGTGACACCACTGATGTAACACCTGTGATGTTAAGAACGCGTTCCACCCGGCACAAGAGGGAAACGAGCAAGCGCTTAGCCACTGTACGGGCCGCTCGCCGCCGTCCGGCGGCCCCGGCGCGCATCCCGTTACGCGGTCCCCGGCGGCGGACCCGCCCCGGGGACGCCGGCCGGCGGCCGCGGGCGGACCGAGGGCGCGGGCGCATACTTTTCGCCCTTCTTCAGGGCGTTCCTGGACACGGCCATGGGCTTCCTCCGGGCTCGTCGTCGGCGCTCCGCATCCCTCACGCTAGCCTCGGCCACCGACAGCGGCGCGGCTGCACGACCAAGGGGTGTCATGAACAGGCTGAGCAGGACGGACCGTCCGTACGACATCGTGCTCTTCGGGGCGACCGGCTTCGTCGGGACGCTGACCGCGGAGTACCTCGCCGCCCATGCTCCCGCCGGGCTGCGCTGGGCGCTGGCCGGCCGCGACGAGCGGAAGCTGGAGCGGCTGCGGGACCGGCTGCCCGGCGGCGCGGACGTCGGCCTGCTGCGGGCGGACGTCTCCGACCCGGCCTCGCTGCGCGCCCTCGCCGAACAGGCGCGCGTGGTGGCCACGACCGTGGGCCCCTACGTGGACTACGGCGAGGAACTGGTCGCCGCCTGCGCGGACTTCGGCACGGACTACGTCGACCTGACCGGTGAGCCGGAGTTCGTGGACCTGATGTACGTCCGTCACGACGCACGCGCGCGGGAGACCGGGGCGCGGCTGGTGCACGCCTGCGGCTTCGACTCGGTGCCGCACGACCTGGGCGCGTACTTCACCGTGCGGCAGCTGCCGGAGGGGGTGCCGCTGACCGTGGACGGTTTCGTGACCGCCGACGCGGCCTTCTCGGGCGGGACGTTCGCCTCGGCGCTGAACCAGTTCGCCCGGCACCGGCAGCTCCGCGCGGCGGCACGGGACCGGCGGCGCCACGAACCGCGGCTGATGGGCCGCCGGGTGTCGGCGCCGACGGGTGCGCCGCGCCACGTGCCGGAGGTCGGTGCCTGGGCCCTGCCGCTGCCGACCATCGACGCGCAGATCGTGCGCCGCTCGGCCCGGGCGCTCGACCGGTACGGGCCCGACTTCCGCTACCGGCACTACGCGGCCGTCCGGCGGCTGCCGGTGGCGGTGGGCGGGACCGTGGCCGTGGGCGCCCTGGTCACGGCGGCCCAGCTCCCCGCGTTGCGGCGCCGGCTCTCCGACCGGCTGCGGCCCGGTGACGGGCCGGACGCCGAGAAGCGCGCCCGCAGCTGGTTCACCGTCCGCTTCGTCGGCGAGGGCGGCGGACGACGGGTGTTCACGGAGGTCTCGGGCGGCGACCCCGGCTACGACGAGACGGCGAAGATGCTGGCCGAGGGCGCCCTCTGTCTCGCCCTCGACGAGCTGCCGCCCACGGCGGGGCAGGTCACGACGGCGGTGGCGATGGGCGACGCGCTGATCGGGCGGCTGCGCGCGGCGGGGCTGCGCTTCCGCGTCGCCGCGACACGCTGACGGCGCCGCCGGCCGGGGGCCGCGTCGTCAGAGCGGCCACTCGACCAGCGTGTAGATCATTCCGGCGATCCAGCCCAGCCCGGCCAGGACGGCGAGGACGAGACCGATGATCACGGTCCGCTCGGCGGGCCGGCCGTCGGCGGCAACGGGCTTGGGTGCGCGGTGCGTTGTCATGCCCGTCAGCCTGCCGGGCCGGGCACGTCCCGGGCATCCGTACGCGTACTCAGCCCCGGTACTCAGATCGCCCGGGCCCGCTCACGCCCGCGATGACCCCCGCTGGAGACTTTCACCGCTCCGAGCCCGGCGCTACCCGGGCGAAGCGGACGACAAGTCTCCATGGGAAGTTCAATGAAACACTTGAGGGCATGCGATTTCTTCTCGAAGTCACCATGGGTGACGAGGCGTTGGCGAAGGACCCCGCCGGGGAGCTGGGGCGGATCCTGCGCTACTGGGGCGGCAATCTGCGCCACTACGCGCTGGAGCCCGGGGACGGGGCGGTGATCCACGACTCGGAGTACCGCGAAGTGGGGCGGTGGGGCATCGACGACGCGACCTGACTAGGAGACCTCGCCGAGCGCGCGGCGGCACAGGGCGTCCGCCCTGCGGGTGGTCTCCGGGAGGCGGTACGCGGGGGCCAGGGCGAGGGTGTGGGCGCAGGCGTTGTCCAGGCTCACGCGGTGGCCGACCGAGACGAAGACCGGCTTGACGCCGTCCCTGGTGCGCAGGGCACGGCCGACCTCCTCGCGGCCGGCGAGCAACGGGGCCGTGCTGCCGCGCGGGGTGTCCGGTTCGTCGTGGGTGAAGGTGAACGGGTTCTTGGCGACGCCGATCGTCGGCAGTCCGGTGAGCACGCCGAGGTGGCTGGCGAGGCCGAAGCGGCGGGGGTGGGCCAGGCCGTAGCCGTCGCAGACCACCAGGCCCGGCTCGCACGGCAGCGCCGCCAGGGCGGCCAGCACGGTGGGAATCTCCCGGAAGGCGAGCAGTCCGGGCACGTAGGGGAAGGAGATCCGGCCGACGGCGGTGGCCTCGGCGACGACGTCGAGGCTCGCCGCGTCCAGGACGACGGCCGCCGCGGCGACCACGTCCCGTTCGTCGTCGTACGCCACGTCCACCCCGGTGACGTGGCCCGTACCGGGCGGCGGGCCCGGCTCGTCGAGCACCACCCGCGCGCGCAGCGCGTCCTGCACCGCGCGGGCCTCTTCCTCGGTCACGGGCCAGTCGGCGGGGGTGCGTACGGTCGTCATGGTGCCCCGAGCCTACGGGGCGCGCGCGGCCCGCGCGGAGGGTCCCCCCGGGGACTTCTCCGCGCGCGGACGGCTCACTTGCCGAGCGCCCGCTGGAGCTGGCTCTTGTTCATGTTCGAACGGCCCTCGACACCGCGCTTCTTGGCCTCCTCGTACAGCTGGTCGTACGTGGGCCCCTGGGAGCCCTTGCCGGAGCGCTGCCCGCCCCGCTTGGCGGACGACATGTCCTGGGTCGAGGTGCGGCTGGCCGTCTTGGACTCGCCGGACCTGGCGCGCTCCTTGTTCACGGTCCGGGCGGCGATCTCCTTGGCCCGCCCGGTGCTCTCGCCCCGGTCCTCGGCGCTCTCCTTGATGTGCTCGTACTGACGCTCCCGTTTGGGGCTGGAACCGCGTGGCATGTCCGCTCACTTCCTCTCGCGTACAGCGAACGGGTACCCACCACGGTGACGGCAATCGGGGCCCGCCGCACATGTCGGTGCTCCAGGCGGGCCACGCGTCCCGTCTCCCCCGGCGGCGCGTTCGTCCCGTCGGCCCCGTCGGTCGCGTGCTCCCCGAGCGCCTCATGGCGGCACCGGCGCCCCGAGGACCGCGAGCCGGGCCACTCGGGTGCATGAAGGCGGTGACAGAGGTCACTCGCTTGGGGTGTACCCGGATTGGCTCATTCCGTCGTCTCTTCCCATAGCCGTTCCGATCCGCCCCGGAAGCCCGTCCAGCCGTCACGAGGGAGCAAGGCGTTGTCCACCGTCATCGAGCAGCCCGTAGAGGCCCGCCTCGTCGCCGCCGCGCCGCGGATGCCGAACATCCCCGCCACGCTGCACTACGACCGCGACGACCCGTTCGCCGTCCGCATGACCTTCCCCGCGCCCGCCACCCTCGAGGGCGTCGAGGTCTGCTGGACCTTCTCCCGCGAGCTGCTCACCGCGGGCCTGCTGGCCCCCGAGGGGCACGGCGACGTACGGGTGCGCCCATACGGGTACGACCGCACCGTGCTGGAGTTCCACGCCCCCGAGGGCACCGCCGTCGTGCACGTCCGCTCGGGTGAGGTGCGCCGGTTTCTCCAGGCGACGAGCGAACTGGTGCCGGTGGGGCTGGAACACCTCCAGCTCGACCTGGACCACGGCCTCGCGGAGCTGATGCGGGGCGCCTGACCGGCAGGGCCGACGCACGCCGCCGGCCGGGGCGTCGAGCGCGCCGTGCCGCGCGGCCGTCTCCCCCGGTGGCACCGGTCACGGTGCCGGGCTGCCACGGTCCCGCACGGCCCGGCGCGCTGCCGGGACCGACGCCGTGCGCGCGATGCCCCACGCCCGGGCACGCGATGCGGCCCGCCGTGGAACGTGGGGGCGGATTCCCCCGTGCCCCGGGTCGACGGCCCCGCGGGACACGGCCCACCTCGGCGCGGAACGGCCGGACGGCGAGCGCGCCGGCCGTCGGCTCAGCCGCCCCGGGGGAACGCGGGGGCCGGTACCGACCCGGCGTGCGTCGTGCGCAGGGCGCTCAGGATTCCGTCGAGCGCAGGGGCGGGCGCCCCCGCGAGCCGGACGAGCCGCTCGACGCGCCGGTCGTCCGCGCCCGGCAGCAGGCCGGCCACGGCGGCGAGGGCCGCGGCGGTCGCGGCCGGGCCGGGAACCGGCTCGTCCGGTGCGGACGCGTCCAGGATCAGCCGGGCCTCCCGGTGCAGGGCGTCCACGCGGGCCGTGTCGGCCAGGACGTGGTCCACGGACGGGAACACCCGGAGGACCCGGCGCCGCTCCGCGCGCAGCACCCCCTCGGCCACCAGTTGCTCCCGGACTGCGTCGAGGGTGTGGCGCGCCCGCAGCGTCACCCAGGTGCGCCAGCCGTGCGGACAGGACTCGCTCACCAGCTCCAGCAGCCCGTCGAGGACCGCGTCCCCGGTGCGGGAGTCCAGGTCGAGCGGGGTGACGATGCCGTCGTCGTCGGTCAGCAGACCGCGCCGGGCCAGCTCGGTGAGGGCACCGGCCCGCACGACGGAGGGCAGCCGGGCCGGTTCGGTGACCTCGCGTCGCGCGGTGTCCCAGGCCAGCAGGTAGAGGCGGGACGGCAGGGAGAGCGAGCCGTTGGACACAGGGCCTCCTCGGGGCAGTGACGTCGAGATCCGGTCATCCGGTAAAGGCGTTGACAGCCGATCCGGCCCCTCCTACCGTTGACAACGCCTCTGTTGCCGTCGATGGGAGAAGGACGTTGCTCGTCTGAGGTTCTGAGACACCGCGTCACACCGGTCAGGTGTGTGCGTCGCGTGCGACCTCGGCGTTCGAGCCGTCCCTGCGGTCCCTGCGGAACAGGGCTTTTCTTCTGCCCACGGTTTCCCTTCCGGCTGCCGACCGTCGTCCCGCGGTGTCTCGATACGCGTGTGCCCCTGATCGCTTCGAGCAACCGCGGAGACCCTTATGTCATCATCCATCACCTGCGTGTCCCTCGCCTTCACCTGGCCCGACGGCACCACCGTCTTCGAGGGCCTCGACGTCGCCTTCGGCCCCGGCCGCACCGGACTCGTCGGCGTCAACGGGTCCGGTAAGTCGACCCTGTTGAAACTGATCGCCGGTGACCTCGCCCCGGCCGACGGCGCCGTCCGGGTCGCCGGCGAGGTGGGCTATCTGCCGCAGAACGTGACCCTGGACACCGCGCTGAGGGTCGACGAGGCCCTCGGGGTCGCGGCGCGCCGGGCCGCGCTGCACGCCATCGAGGCGGGCGACGTGGCCGAGGAGCACTTCGAGACCGTCGGCGACGACTGGGACGTCGAGGAGCGCGCCCTCGCCACGCTCGGCGAGCTCGGGCTCGGGCACATCGGGCTCGACCGCACCGTCGGCGAGCTGTCGGGCGGCGAGTCGGTGCTGCTGCGGCTGGCCGCGCTGCTGCTGCGCCGTCCGGACGTGCTGCTGCTCGACGAGCCCACCAACAACCTCGACCTGTACGCCCGCAGGCGGCTGTACGCGGCCGTCGAGGGCTGGGCCGGGGTGATGGTCGTGGTCAGCCACGACCGTGAACTGCTGGACCTGGTCGACCAGATCGCGGACCTGCGCTCCGGTGAGGTCACCTGGTACGGCGGCAACTTCTCGGCGTACGAGGAGGCCCTGGCCGTCGAACAGGAGGCCGCCGAACGCATGGTGCGCGTCGCCGAGGCGGACTTCCGCAAGCAGAAGCGCGAACTGGTCGACGCCCAGGTCAAGCTGGCCCGGCGCAAGCGGTACGGGCAGAAGATGTTCGAGCAGAAACGCGAGCCGAAGATCGTCATGGGAGCGCGCAAGCGCGCGGCGCAGGAGTCCGCGGGCAAGCACCGCATCATGCACGAGGAGAAGCTCTCCGAGGCCAGGGAGCGGCTCGACGAAGCGGTGGAGGCGGTGCGGGACGACGCCGAGATCCGCGTCGACCTGCCGTACACGGCCGTGCCGCCGGGCCGGGAGGTGCTCACCTTGCGCGACCTCGGTCTGGCGTACGGCGCCCGGGTGGACGGCGGTCTCGATCTGCGGGGCCCCGAGCGGGTCGCGCTGATCGGGCGCAACGGCGCGGGCAAGACGACGCTGCTGCGCACGGTCGCCGGGGAACTGGAGCCGGTGTCGGGCGAGGCGGTGGCGCACGTCCCGCTGCGGTTCCTGCCGCAGCGACTCGACGTCCTCGACCCGGAGCTGACCGTCGCCGAGAACGTGGCCCGGTTCGCGCCGGGCGCCACCAACAACCGGATCCGGGCCCGTCTCGCCCGCTTCCTGTTCCGGGGCGCCCGGGCCGACCAGCAGGCGGCGACGCTCTCCGGCGGCGAGCGGTTCCGGGCGGCGCTGGCCGCGCTGATGCTGGCGGAGCCCGCGCCGCAGCTGCTGATGCTGGACGAGCCGACCAACAACCTCGACATGGCGAGCGTGAGACAGCTGACCACGGCGCTGGAGTCGTACGAGGGAGCCCTGATCGTGGCCAGTCACGACCTGCCGTTCCTGGAGTCGATCGGCATCACCCGCTGGCTGCTGATGGAGGAGGGAGAGCTGAAGGAAATCACGCCAGAAGCTGTCGGGTATCCCGCCTAGCGTCTCGGGCATGAGCCAGACCAGCGAGTTCATCACCATCACCGGGGCCGGGGAGAACAACCTCAAGGACGTCTCGCTCCGCATCCCGAAGGGCCGGCTGACCGTGTTCACCGGCGTTTCGGGATCGGGGAAGTCGTCGGTCGTCTTCGACACGATCGCGGTCGAGTCGCAGCGGCAACTGGCCGAGACGTTCACCTGGTTCGTGCGCAGCCGGCTGCCCAAGTACGAACGTCCGCACGCGGAAGCGCTGGAGCACCTCACGCCCGCGATCGTCGTCGACCAGCGGCCCATCGGCGGCCACTCCCGGTCGACGGTCGGCACGATGACGGACGTCTCCTCGGTGCTGCGGGTGCTGTTCTCCCGGCACGGCACACCGAGCGCCGGACCGGCGACGGCGTACTCGTTCAACGACCCGTCGGGCATGTGCCCCGCGTGCGACGGCCTGGGCCGGACCGTACGGCCCGACTGGGACCGCATCCTCGACCCGGACCGCTCCCTCGCCGAGGGGGCGGTCCGCTTCCCGCCGTTCGCCGCCGGGACCTGGCAGGGGCAGGCGTACACCAACAGCGACGAGCTGGACCCGCACAAGCCGGTGCGGGAGTTCACCGCGGCCGAGCGGGAGTTCCTGATGCGGGGGCGCCCGGGCAGCAAGGTCACCGTGAGCGGCACGGGCGGGACGTGGACCACCGAGTACGAGGGGCTGGCCGACCGTTTCGAGCGGCTGTACCTGAAGCGGGACCTGGCGGGGATGAGCCAGAGGACCCGGGACACGGTGCGGGAGTTCCTGGCCGAGGGGGTCTGCGCGGCCTGCGGGGGCGCCCGGCTCAACGAGGCGGCGCTGGCGTCCCGGATCGGCGGCCGGTCCATCGCCGACTGCGCCCGGATGCAGGTCACCGACCTGATCGCCGTGCTGCGGGAGATCGACGACCCGGTGGCCGCGCCGATCGCCCGGGCCGCCGTCGCCGCCCTGGAGCGGATCGAGCGGATCGGGCTCGGCTACCTCAGCCTCGACCGGGAGACGACCACCCTCTCCGGCGGCGAGGGGCAGCGGCTGAAGACCGTGCGGCACCTCGGGTCCAGTCTGACCGGGATGACGTACATCTTCGACGAGCCCAGCGTCGGACTGCACCCGCGGGACGTCCACCGCCTCGGTGAACTGCTGCTGCGGCTGCGCGACAAGGGCAACACGGTGCTGGTGGTCGAGCACGACCCCGACGTCATCGCCCTGGCCGACCATGTGGTCGACATGGGCCCGGGGGCGGGCACCGGGGGCGGCCGGGTGGTGTTCGAGGGGACGCCGGACGCGCTCGCCGCCTCCGGCACGCTCACCGGACGGTGTCTGCGGCGGCGTACGGCGGTCAAGGACACGGTGCGGGAGGCGGTGGGCGAGCTGTGGGTGAAGGGGGCCCGCCGGCACAACCTGCGCGAGGTCACCGTGCGGTTCCCGGCCGGGGTGCTCACCGCGGTGACCGGGGTCGCCGGCTCCGGCAAGAGCACCCTGGTCGCCGAGTTCACCGCCGCCCACGGTGACGCCGTGGTGGTCGACCAGTCCTCGATCGGCATCTCCGCCCGGTCCACCCCGGCGACGTATCTCGGGATCATGGACACGGTGCGGAAGATCTTCGCGCGGGAGACGGGGGCCGAGCCGGGGCTGTTCAGCTTCAACTCCGAGGGCGCCTGCGGGACCTGCGAGGGCCGCGGGATCATGTACACCGACCTCGCGTTCATGGACCCGGTGACGACGACGTGCCCCGCCTGCGAGGGGCGGCGCTTCAAGGACGAGGTGCTGCGGCTGACCGTCGGCGGCCACTCCGTCGCCGACGTGCTGGAGATGACGGCCGAACAGGCGCTGGACCTCTTCGACGACACCGGGGTACGGCGCAGGCTGCGGGCGCTGCGGGACGTCGGCCTGACCTACCTCACCCTGGGGCAGCCGCTGTCCACCCTCTCCGGCGGTGAACGGCAGCGGATCAAGCTCGCCACCCGGCTGCACCGCACGGGTGCGGTGTACGTGCTCGACGAGCCGACGACCGGGCTGCACATGGCGGACGTGGACGGGCTCGTCGCCCTCCTCGACCGGCTCGTGGACGCGGGCAACACCGTCCTCGTCGTCGAGCACAACCTGGACGTCGTGGCCCGCGCCGACTGGGTGATCGACCTCGGTCCGGGCGGCGGACGGGACGGCGGCCGGGTGGTCTTCGAGGGCACTCCGGCCCAGCTGCTGGAGGCCGAGGGGTCCTTCACGGGGCAGCACCTGCGGCGCGCCGTGCGCTGAGGCCGGTTACCCGGTGGTACATCTCATCGGCGCCGGGGGTGGCCCGGTCGGGGACGGCGCTGCATGATGGCTGTTCCCGGCGCCGGAGGGCTACAGGCCGTTCCCGGACGGCTCCGGTACGGCCAGACATGTCCCGTCCGATACGGAGTCCCGCTCGTGCCCAGCAAGAAGGCCCTCGTCCGCCGCCCCTCCCCCCGCCTGGCCGAGGGGCTGGTGACGCACCTCGAACGGGAACGCGTCGACGCCGGCCGCGCGGTGGAGCAGTGGGAGGCGTACACGGAGGCGCTGCGCGCCCACGGCTGGGAGACGATCGAGGTGGACCCGGCCGACGACTGCCCGGACTCCGTGTTCGTCGAGGACACGGTGGTGATGTACCGGAACGTGGCGCTGATCGCCCGGTCCGGGGCCGGGTCCCGGCGCGCGGAGACGCCCGGGGTCGAGGAGGCCGTGGCGTCGCTGGGCTGCTCGGTGAACTGGGTGTGGGAGCCGGGCACGCTGGACGGCGGCGACGTCCTCAAGGTCGGCGACACCGTCTACGTGGGCCGCGGCGGGCGCACCAACGCGGCCGGGGTGCAGCAGGTGCGGGCCGCGTTCGAGCCGCTGGGCGCCCGGGTGGTGGCCGTGCCGGTCGCCAAGGTGCTGCATCTGAAGTCGGCGGTGACGGCCCTGCCGGACGGGACGGTCGTCGGGCACATCCCGCACATGGACGCGCCGTCGCTGTTCCCCCGCTTCCTGCCGGTGCCGGAGCCGTCCGGGGCGCACGTGGTGCTGCTGGGCGGTGACAGACTGCTGATGGCGTCGAGCGCGCCGAAGACCGCGGAGCTGTTCGCCGACCTCGGTTACGAGCCGGTGCCGGTGGACATCGGCGAGTTCGAGAAACTCGAGGGCTGTGTGACATGCCTCTCGGTGCGTCTGCGGGAGTTGTATGCCTGACTCCGGGCACCTTCACCCGTACGGCGCAACGACCTGCGGCTCCGGGCGCTCGCGCCCCGATCCCTCACCCGAAGGGATCCCCGCTGATCAGGGGTCTTTACAGCGCCCTTAACCTACGGCTACGTAACCTACGGGTTCGTAGCCTACGATGCCGTAGGTTCCCGGCCCGCTCGCCGGGACTGCCTCATGTCACCGTCCCCATGGAGTCACTCGTGTCGCTCACTTCTCCCCACCTCGGCAGCCCTTCGGTCTGGACCGACGCCCGGCTGTTGTACGCACTGGAGGAAGTGGTCGAGAAGGAGCTGAACCGGCATCTGAAGGTCACCAAGGACTGGATGCCGCACGAGTACGTGCCGTGGAGCGACGGCCGCAACTTCCCCGGTTTCTTCGAGGACGGCGAGGCCTGGGAGAAGGAGCAGTCGAAGGTCACCGAGGTCGGCCGGATCGCGCTGGTGGTGAACCTGCTGACCGAGGACAACCTGCCCAGCTACCACCACGAGATCGCCACGCTGTTCGGCCGCGAGGGCGCCTGGGGCACCTGGGTGCACCGCTGGACGGCCGAGGAGGGCCGGCACGGCATCGTGATGCGGGACTACCTGCTGGCCTCGCGCGCGGTGGACCCGGACAAGCTGGAGCAGTTCCGCATGGCGCACATGAGCGAGGGCTTCGAGTCGGACAACCGGCACTCGATGCTCCACTCGATCGCCTACGTGGCCTTCCAGGAGCTGGCCACCCGCATCTCGCACCGCAACACCGGCCACCAGTCCGGCGACCCGGTCTGCGACCGCATGCTGGCCCGCATCGCGACCGACGAGAACCTGCACATGGTGTTCTACCGCAACCTGCTCAAGGCGGCGTTCGAGCTCGCCCCCGACCTGACCATGCAGGCGGTGCGCGACGTCGTGGTGAACTTCCGGATGCCCGGCCACAGCATCCCCGGCTTCGAGCGGGCGGCCGCGCAGATGGCCATCGGCGAGGTCTACAACCTGCGCATCCACCACGACGACGTGATCCAGCCGGTGCTGCGCTTCCTGAAGGTCATGGAGATCGACGGGCTGGGCCCCGAGGGCGTCAAGGCCCAGGAGGAACTGGGCCTGTTCATGGGCGGCCTGGACGCGGAGGCCTCGAAGTTCGACGAGAAGCTGGCGGCCCGCAAGGCCCGCATGGCGGCCCGCGCCGCCGGCTGAGCACCGGCCGGGACCCGTGGGGGCGGGGCGGCTGGATCCGAACCAGCGTGTCCCGGTTTTTGGAGACCCGGCGCGTCGGCCTCTGCGTTGCGACCCCGCCCTCGGGGGCAGCGTAGAGGCCGACGCGCCGGGTCTCACCGGTCGTGGCACGGCACCGGCCGACGGTGGCGTGAAGCCCGGGGCCCGCCGCGCGCCCTCGGGCAGGGCGTCCCGTTCCCCGGAGGCGAGCAGCGCGTACGACTCCGGTGGCCGCCGCACGGTCCGCGCCGCGTTGTTGACGAGGATGTCCAACGGCTCGCCCTCCTGGCGCAGTTCCTCGCACAGCCCCAGCACCTGACGGGGGTCGCGCAGGTCGACGGCGAGGACCCGCAGCCGGTCGAGCCGCTGCGCGCTGTCCGCCCGCGCGGCGGGTGACCGGCGCGGGCTACCGTCCCGCGCGGCGCAGTTCCAGGCGTTCCTTCTCCGACAGGCCGCCCCAGACGCCGAACCGCATGTCGTGGGCGAGGGCGTAGTCCAGGCAGGCCGCGCGGATCGGGCAGAGGCCGCAGATGCGCTTGGCCTCCCGGACCGAGCTACCGGGCTCGGGGAAGAAGAAGTCTCCCCCGGTCTGCGCGCACAGGGCCTCCTCCTGCCAGGCGAGGTCGGGCGCCGGGTACGTGTCGATGTGCATGGCCGGAAGCGTGCCGGGCGGCGAAAAACGTTCGATCAACGCGGGATCAACGCGGCGCCGGGCCGCGGCCCCGCGGGCCGCGCCGCGGACGTCCGTGACCGCATGATGATGACGCCGGGTGTCCGGACGCGCACGGCGGCGCGCCGGTGTTCAGCTCTGGCGCGGATCGCCCTTGAGGACCGCGAACCGCGCGCCGTACGGGTCCTCCAGCCGTGCCAGCCGGCCGACGCCGGCGAGGGAGGTGGCCGGCATCCGCACCCTGCCGCCGAGGTCCACGGCCCTGGCGACGACGGCGTCGGGGTCGTCCACCCCGATGTAGGGCAGCCAGTGGGGGCGGCCGCTCACCGCCTCGGTAGGGTCGTCGGCCAGCGGGACCAGCCCGCCGAACATGCCGTCGTCGCCGGTTCCGGCGGGGTTGACGGAGGTGTAGACGCCGTCGGGGAAGGTCACGGCGGAGGTCTCCCAGCCGAGGACGGCGTGGTAGAAGGCGGCGGCGCGGGCGATGTCCGGGGTGTAGAGCTCGACCCAGCACAGGGAGCCGACCTCGCCGGCCGCCTCGAAGCCCTTGAGGAGGTGCGGCTCCCGGACGCCGAAGGGGACGCCCGCCTGGTCGGCGAGGACGGCCGTCCTGCCCTGCCCCTTCACGTCCGTCGGCGGCATGGGCACGCTGCCCCGGGCCTGCTCGGCGGCCCGCGCCGTGGCATCGGCGTCGGGGCTGCGGAAGTAGACGGTCCACGCGGGCGGGCCCTGCTCCGGTGCGGTGGGCATGCCGCCGGCGACGATCCGGTCGGCCAGCCGGAAGAAGCCGTAGCCGCCGGCGTCGGGGCCCGCCGGCCGGAACTCCCAGCCGAACAGGCCGCCGTAGAAGGCGGTGGTGCCCTCGATGTCGGGGGTGCCGACGTCGATCCAGTCGGGGGCGCCGTCGACGAAGCGGGTGGTGAGCATGGTGCCTCCTCCGGGCGGTCCCGTCGCCTGCTCTGCCGAGTCTTCCACCGCCCACCGGCCGTCGCCGTCGGAGCACCCGGACGGGCGTAGCGCGGGTCCGGCAACGGCCACCCGGCCGCGGGCCGCACCGCACGCGGACGCGCACCGGCCCCCGTCCCTCAGGCCCGCGCGGCCGCCCCGGCCCCCCTCACGCGGACGCGCGCCGGACCAGGGTCGTCGGGAGGATCACGCCGGACGGGGTCCCGCCGCTCTCGTCCGGCGCGGTCGTGCGGTCGAGGTCGCGCAGCAGGAGGCGGGCCATCAGCCGGCCCATCTCCTCGATGTCCTGGCGGACCGTGGTGAGCGGCGGTTCGGTCTGTTCGGCGATCGGCAGCATGTCGTCGAAGCCGACGACCGCCACGTCGTCCGGCACCCGCAGCCCGCGCTCGCGCAGCACCCGCAGGGCGCCCGCCGCGGTGATGTCGTTGGCGGCGAACACCGCGTCGAGGCCGGGGCAGCGGTCGAGGAGTTCGCGCATCGCCCACTCGCCGCAGGCCGCGGTGAAGTCGCCCTCCACGACCAGCCGGGGATCGGCGTCGGCCATGACGTCCCGGAAGCCGTCGAGCCGGTCCACCGCCGAGGTCTGGTCCAGGGCGCCGGTGATGTGCGCGACGCGGCTGCGGCCGAGGCCGAGCAGATGCCGTACGGCGTCGCGGGCGCCGCCCCGGTTGTCGCTGTCGACGTAGACGACGCCGTCCGGGCCGCCGTTCCAGTCGGGCCGGCCGCCGAACACGGTCGGCAGACCGGCCCGCTGGATCAGTTCGGGCAGCGGGTCGTCGATGTGGAGGGAGAAGACCAGCGCGCCGTCGACATGGCCGCCGGCCAGGTAGCGGCCGACCCGGGCGTGGTCGTCGCGGTCCTCGGTGAGCAGCAGGACGAGCTGGTTGTCATGGGCCGTCAGCTCCTTGCTGATGCCGCGCAGCTGCCGCGCGAAGAAGGGGTCGGCGAAGACGCGGGTCTCCGGTTCGGCCACGATGACGGCGACGGCGTCGTGCCGCTTGGTGACCAGGCTGCGTGCCGCCTGGTTGGGTACGTAGCCCAGTTCGTCCACCGCCCTGCGGACCCGCTCGGCCAGGGGCTCGCGCACTCCGTCGGAGCCGTTGACCACGCGGGAGACGGTGGCGCGGGAGACCCCGGCCCGCGCGGCCACCGCCTCCAGCGTGGGGCGCGGCACTGTCTCGGTCACTTCGGGGCTCCTCACCTGCGGCTGCCGGCAAGGATAGCCCCGGCCCGCCGACGGGCGAGAGAGCCCGCGGACCGGGTTTCGTCAGGTCAGTGCTGGTGTTCCTGGTCCTGCTCCTCCTCGGCGGCCTGCCCGTGGGCGTGGTCGTGCGGGTCGTACCCGGGGATCGTGCCGTCCGGCTTCTTCACCAGGAACAGCCCCACCATGCCCATGTCGGAGTGGCTCTGGACGTGGCAGTGGTACATCCAGGCGCCCGCTCCGACGCCCTCCCCCGCGATCACCTGGAAGCCGAAGGAGTCCGCCGGGCCGCAGATCTTGTTGTCGATGACCTGGCTCGGGTCGTCGGGGCCGGTCAGCATGCCGGTGCGGTTGTCGGCCCAGCGGTGACCGTGCATGTGGAACGTGTGGTAGAACTCGCCGTGCGTGATCATGACGAACTCGACGCGGTCGCCCACGGTGGCCTCGAAGTCCGGGCCGGTGTGGGGCTTGCGGTTGTTGATCGTCATGTCGTTGAAGACGATGGTGTGGGTCGCGTCGGGGAGGACGTCGCCCTTGCGCCGCACGATCACCGGGCCGTAGAGGCCGTTGCGGATGCCTCCGGTGCCGTGCACCGTGCCGACGACGTGGTCGTGGTAGTGCCAGTAGCCCGCGCTGCCCGAGCGCCAGGTGCCGTCCGACCGGCGGCCGGGCTTGTGGGTGCGCCAGGTGTAGGTGCGGGTGCCGCCCGGCGGGACGTCGCTCCTGTTCTGCTTCGTGCCGTCGCTGGAGATCTCGTAGTCGAGGCCGTGGACGTGCAGGCTCACCGGTACGTCCATGGTGTTCTCGAACTCGATGTGCAGCGTGTCGCCCTCGTTGAGCTCGATCAGCGGGCCGGGGACGGACGCCTTGCCCTTCTCGAAGCCGTAGCCCATCCCGCCGCCGTCCAGCCGCTCGGCGTACATCTTGATGCGCCGCACCTCGCCCCCGGCGGGCGCGGTGTTCGCAGGTTTGCCCGCGCTCACGGCCTCCGGTGCGAAGGACAACGATGTCGCGACGGCCGCGCCACCCAGCATCACCCGTCGGTTGAAACCGCGTCTGTCCATGCCGAACTCCCCACGTGGCTGTCATGAACCTGTGAAACCGTAGCGGCCACCCCGGGGTTTATCCACAGTCAGGACAAAGTTCGTTTCATTGCGGCCATAGGTATTGGCGAATGACGCAAAGAGGTCTAGCTTCCTTGTCGCTGTTGCTGCGACCGAGGAGGGGTGGGTGGCCACATGCGGTTCACATCGCGTCAAGAGCCCATGCGCTTACGAGGGTTGAGCACGAGAAGCACCGCCGGCGCACCAAGGACGAGAACGAGACGACGCCTCTGGGCGGCCACCGTGGCCGCCGGGGCCGTCACCGCCGGACTGCTGTCGGGTCCCGCCGCCACCGCGCGGCCGGCCCCGGATCCGTCCCTGACAACGATGTCCATCAAGTCGCCCCCGGGTGGCGCGAACGTACGCGTGCTGCTGTTCCACGGCTCCGCGGCCGGCGGCGACGAATCACCGTTGGTCAACGCCGGGATCGAGACGATCGAGCGGATCGGGCTGTCGGGGCCGGCCGACCAGCGGTTCAAGGTCACCGCCTCCGACGACGCCTCGGTCTTCACCGACGCGAAGATGCTGGGCCGTTTCAACGCCATCGTGTTCCTGACCGGGGGCGGCGACGTCCTCGACCCGGACCAGGAGGCGGGCCTGGAGGCGTACATGGAGGCCGGCGGCGGTTTCGTCGGCCTGCACGACGCGGCCCGCGCGGAGCCCTACTCGGACTGGTTCACCGGTCTCATCGGCGCCCGCCCCACGGCGTCGAGCCCCGAGAAGGTGCAGCGCGCGACGGTCGAGGTCGGCGACCGCCGGCATCCCTCGACCCAGGGACTGCCCCTGGAGTGGAAGCGCCCCGACAAGTGGCTGAACTGGGCGGAGAACCCCTCCGGTGAGGTGCACACGGTCGCCAGGGTGCGCGAGTCGACCTACGCTCCCGGCGCGGGCGCCAACGGCGCGGACCATCCGGTGAGCTGGTGCCGCGACTACGACGGCGGCCGGTCCTTCTACACCGGCATGGGCGGCACGGTGTCGTCGTACGACGAGACCGACTTCCGTGACCACCTGCGCGGCGCCCTGCTGTGGACCACCCGGCTCGTGCAGGCCGACTGCAAGGCCGCGATCAACGGCAACTACAAGGCGGAGCGGCTGACCCAGCCCAACCAGCCGGGACGGAACGACCAGATCGGCGAGCCGCACGGCCTGGTCGCCGCCCCCGACGGCCGCGTCTTCTACATCGGCCGCGGCGGCGCCGACTCCTCGCAGCCCGTGGTCACCGACTGGAACGACCCGAACATCGGCAAGGGCACGGGCGAGATCCACGTCTACGACCCGAAGACCAGGAAGGTCACCCTCGCCGGGGCGCTGACCGTCTTCGGCAACAAGGGCGGCGGCGACGAGCTGAGGAAGGTCGAGGAGGGCCTGCTCGGCATCGAACTGGACCCGGACTTCCAGGAGAACGGCTGGGTGTACCTGCACTACACGCCGCACTCCGAGATCAACCGGGACACGCACATGGCCGAGCGGCGGGTCTCCCGCTTCACGCTCGACCAGGCCACCGACAAGCTGGACCTGGCCAGCGAGAAGGTGCTGCTGAAGTGGCCGGTGCAGATCCACAGCTGCTGCCACGCGGGCGGCGGGATGGCCTGGGACTCCAAGGGCAACCTGTACATCGCCACCGGTGACAACAACTCCAGCGGCTTCAGCGGCGGTTACTCGGGCAACAACCCCGAGCCCAACTTCAAGGGCGTGTCCTTCGCGGACGCGCGCCGCACCGCCGGCAACACCAACAACCTCAACGGCAAGATCCTGCGCATCCACCCCGAGCCGGACGGCACGTACACCCTCCCCGAGGGCAACCTGTTCACCGGCAAGGAGACCGCCGAGGGCGGCGGCAAGACGCGCGGCGAGATCTATGTGATGGGTGTGCGCAACCCGGCGCGCATCTCCGTCGACAAGGAGACCGACACGCTCTACGCGGGCTGGGTCGGTCCGGACGCCGGTCAGCCGTCGACGACCTGGGGCCCGGCCAAGTACGACACGTTCGCGGTGATCACCAAGGCGTCCAACCGGGGCTGGCCGTACTGCATGGGCAACAAGCAGCCCTACCGGGACCGCAACCTGCCCGACCCGTCCAAGCCGCTGGGCTGGTACGACTGCGACCACCCGAGGAACGAGTCGCCGAACAACGACGGCCTGGTGAACGTGCCGCCGGTGACCGGCAACAACATCTGGTACTCGCCGCAGGGCGGGGCGCCCGACTACCCGCGGGACGCCGCGGGAGTCCCCTCCTACAAGGCGGAGGAGGCCACCTACCGGCTGCCCTGGCTCAAGGGCGGCGGCCAGGCCGCGATGAACGGCCCGCTCTACCGCTACGACGAGTCGAGCACGAGTGAGACCAAGTGGCCGGCCTACTGGGACGGCAAGTGGTTCGTCGGTGACTTCTACGACGCCGACCAGCCGCGCAACGCGGTGCTGATGGATCCGAGGACACAGGGTGACGGCGGTCTGCCGGTGCACTCGGAGTCACTGAAGAAGATCGTGCCGATCGGCAACGACGGCATCAAGAACCTGATGGACTGGAGGTTCGGTCCGGACGGCGCGCTGTACGTCCTCGACTACGGCCGCGGCTTCTTCACCTCCGACACCAAGTCCGCGCTGTGGCGGGTCACCTACACGGGCGGCGGGCCGACCCCGGCCGCCGGTCAGCTGGCGAGGAAGGCCGAGTGAAACCAGTGATACGGCAACGAAGAATGTGGGCTGCCCTGCTGGCCGCCCTGCTCATGATGCTCGGCCTGCAGACGGCGACGTCCACGGCCGGCGAGACCGACTCAACCGACACGGCGGCCGCGGCCCAGGTGCTCACCTGGACCGCCGGCGACGGCATCACCGAGTACACCTCCGCGCCGGCGACCGCGGTGGCCGGTCCGGCGACGATCGTCTTCGAGAACAGCGCGGCCACCGGCAACACCACCGGGATGCCGCACACGCTGACGTTCGCGACCTCCGACCCGGAGTTCAACAACGACGTCCAGCTGAACATCCTGGCCAGTCCGAACGACGCCCAGGGCGGCAAGCACACCGCCGAGGTGACCCTCACCCCGGGCCGCTACTTCTACCACTGCACCATCCCCGGCCACGGGGAGATGCAGGGCATCCTGACGGTGACCGAGGGCGGCGGTGAGGACACCACCGCGCCGGAGGCCACGGCGAAGGTGAACGGCACGCGGAACTCCGAGGGCCAGTACGTGGGTTCGGCGAGCGTGACGGTCGAGGCCACCGACGCGGGCTCGGGCGTGGACCGGATCGAGTACGCGCTCGGGGCCGACGGCGCCTGGCAGCCGTACACCGCCCCGGTCGTCTTCGACCAGGTCGGCACGCACTCGGTGCGCTACCGCGCGCTGGACAAGGCGGGCAACGTCTCGGCCGAGGAGAGTGTGGAGTTCACGGTCGTCGCGCAGCCCTCCGACGACACCACGGCGCCGGAGACCTCGGCGACCGTGGACGGCGAGAAGAACGCCGACGGGGCCTACATCGACATGGCGACGGTCACCGTCACCGCGTCGGACACCGGCTCCGGCGTCAACACCATCGAGTACGCGCTCGGGGCCGACGGTGCCTGGCAGGCGTACACCGGGCCGGTGATGGTCCACCAGGCCGGGACGCACACGGTGCGCTACCGCGCCACCGACAAGGCGGGCAACGCGGCGGCGGAGAAGAGCGTGGAGTTCACGGTCGTCGCCGCTCCCCCGCAGGACACCACCCCGCCCGCGACCGGCGTGACCGTCGAGGGCACCAGGAACTCCGACGGTGCCTACGTCGGTGACGCCACCGTGACGATCAGCGCGGACGACGGGCACGGCGGTTCGGGGGTCGCGGGCATCGAGTACTCGCTCGACGGCGGACCGTACCTGGCGTACACCGAGCCCGTGGTCGTCGACCGGGCGGGCCGGCACACCGTGGCCTACCGGGCGACCGACAAGGCCGGCAACACCTCCCAGCCGCTCACGGCGACCTTCACGGTGGTGGCGGACGGCGGGGTGCCCGCGCCCAACTGCCCGGAGTACGACGAGCGGCTGACGGTGATCGTCGGCACGGTCGACTCGGGCGTGCCGAACCGGGTCACCAACAACCGGTGCCGGATCGGCGAGCTGATCGAGGACGAGAAGGAGTGGACCTCGCAGGCCCTCTTCCTCAAGCACGTCAAGGGCGTCCTGGACGCGCTGCAGAAGGAAGGGGTCATCGACAAGCGGGAGCACCGCGCCGTCACCAAGGCGGCCCGTGAGTCCGGGATCGGCAAGCCCGGCCAGACCGAGGGCTACCGCAAGATCCTCGACGGCAGCGCGGAGTCCTTCGCCCGGTGGGAGCAGGTCGGCGGCGGTTCGTTCGCGCTGAACCCGGACGGGTCGATCACCTCCGGCACCACCAAGCCGGGCCTCGGCATGCTGTGGTTCCCGGAGCGCAAGTACGGCGACTTCTCGCTGAAGCTCCAGTGGCGTGACGACGCCCCGGGCACCGGCAACGCCAACTCCGGTGTGTTCGTGCGGTTCCCGCAGGTCCACGACCACCCGGAGGAGTCGCGTCCGGAGTGGGCCGCCATCAAGTACGGGCACGAGGTCCAGGTGTTCGACTCGCCCTCCGGCGACATGTACAAGACGGGCTCGGTCTACGGCTTCGACCGGGTGGGCCTGGCCGGTGCGGGCGTGACGCAGAAGGGCACCTGGAACGACTACGAGATCCGGGTGGTGGACCAGCACTACTCGGTCTACCGCAACGGCGTGCTGATCAACGAGTTCGACAACACCGGCGGCCAGCTGTTCGAGCCGCCGCGGTCGGACGACCCGGGCACCGACGGGCGGCGGTTCGCCTCCGGCTACATCGGGCTCCAGGTGCACGGCACGACGGACGTGGTCTCCTACCGGGACGTCCGGATCAGGGAGCTGTAGTCCCGCACGGCCACGTGTGACGCGCCGGGTCAGGAGGCCGAGGGTTTCGGCTTCCTGGCCCGGCTCGGCTGTACCCGGCTGGGCTCGCCGGGCATCTTCGGGTACTCGGGCGGGTAGGGCAGGTCGCCGAGGCCGTGGTCGTGCTCGTCCCGCCGGGCGAGTTCGAGCAGCGGCTCCAGCGAGAAGGCGTGGTCGTCCATGTCCGCGTGCACGTCGCCGAGTTCGGCGAAGCGCGCGGGCATGGTCGCGAGGTCGAAGTCCCGCGGATGCGCGACGCCGACCTCGTCCCAGCGCAGGGGCGCCGAGACGGGCGCGTGCGGGCGGGGGCGCACGGAGTAGGCGGAGGCGATGGTGCGGTCGCGGGCGGTCTGGTTGTAGTCGATGAAGATGCGCTCGCCGCGTTCCTCCTTCCACCACTTGATGGTGACCCGCTCCGGCATTCGGCGCTCCATCTCGCGGCCGACGGCGATGGCGGCGCGGCGGACCTGGGTGAAGGTCCAGCGCGGCTCGATGGGCACGAAGACGTGCAGGCCCCGGCCGCCGGAGGTCTTGGGCCAGCCGCGCAGCCCGTGCTCGTCCAGCACGGCGCGCAGTTCACGGGCGGCGCGGGCGGCGTCGTCGTAGTCGGTGCCGGGCTGCGGGTCGAGGTCGATGCGGAGTTCGTCGGGGTGGTCGACGTCGTCGCGGCGCACCGGCCAGGGGTGGAAGACGAGGGTGCCGTACTGGGCGGCCCACACCACCGCGGCCTCCTCGGTGG
Source organism: Streptomyces capillispiralis (assembly GCF_007829875.1). Taxonomy (NCBI): domain Bacteria; kingdom Bacillati; phylum Actinomycetota; class Actinomycetes; order Kitasatosporales; family Streptomycetaceae; genus Streptomyces; species Streptomyces capillispiralis. The sequence continues at coordinate 1,005,998 of NZ_VIWV01000001.1, forward strand.
GGCACATCTCGTCGGCGCTGCGGCCGCTGGGGAAGGTGATGTGGGCGGTGGGGATCCAGTCGGGCATGCCCTTGGGGGCGCGCTTCTGGTAGAACCACTCGCCGGTGAGGCCGTCCGGGTAGCGCTGCAGGGTGGTGGGCCGGTTCCTGAGGGCGCGCAGGATGCCGGGGCCGACGGCGGCGTAGTAGCGGGCGAGGTCGAGCTTGGTGAAGCCGCGTTCCGGGAAGAACAGCTTGTCCGGGCTGGACAGCCGTACCGTCCGGCCGGCCACCTCGAGTTCCACCGCGTCACCCATGCGAGCCACGGTAGGCGCAGGGGGCACGCCTCGCACATCAGCCGCCGCGGCTCATCGCGTGCCGCGGGGGCCTCACCTCGATGTGCTCGGCAGGCGGGCCGCGCGGGGCGCTCCTACAGTCGGAGCATGGATCTGCCCGTCATGCCACCCGTGAAGCCGATGCTCGCCAAGTCCGTGGCGAGCATCCCGCCCGGGATGCAGTACGAGGCGAAGTGGGACGGCTTCCGGGCGATCGTGTTCCGTGACGGCGCCGAGGTGGAGCTGGGCAGCCGCACCGGGAAGCCGCTGACCAGGTACTTCCCGGAGCTGGTGGAGGCGGTGCGGGAGCGGCTGCCCGAGCGGTGCGTGGTGGACGGGGAGATCGTCATCGCGCGGGAGGGGCATCTGGACTTCGACGCGCTCACCGAGCGGATCCACCCGGCGGACTCACGGGTGCGGATGCTGGCGGAGCGCACTCCGGCGTCGTTCGTCGCGTTCGACCTGCTGGCGCTGGCGGACGAGTCGCTGCTGGACGTGCCGCTGACCGGCCGGCGGGAGCTGCTGACCGGGGCGCTGGCGGGAGTCACCCCTCCGGTGCACGTGGCGCCGGCGACCACCGATGTGGAGGTGGCGCGGGGGTGGTTCGAGCAGTACGAGGGGGCGGGCCTGGACGGGGTGATCGCCAAGCCGCTGGACCTGCGGTACCGGCAGGACCAGCGCGCCATGTTCAAGATCAAGCACGAGCGGACGGCGGACGTGGTCGTGGCCGGGTACCGCCTGCACAAGAGCGGCCCGGTGGTGGGCTCGCTGCTGCTGGGCCTCTACGACTCCGGCGGCGCCCTCCAGCACGTCGGGGTGTCGGCCGCGTTCTCCATGAAGCGACGCGCGGAGCTGGTCGAGGAGTTGGAGCCGCTGCGCCTGGACGACGTGTCCGTGCATCCGTGGGCGGCCTGGGCGGACGAGGCGGCACACGAGACGGCGCGGCTGCCGGGCGCGCCGAGCCGCTGGTCGGGGCGGAAGGACCTGTCGTGGGTGCCGCTGCGTCCGGAGCGGGTGGCGGAGGTGGCGTACGACCACATGGAGAACGGGCAGCGCTTCCGGCACACCGCCCGTTTCCGCCGCTGGCGCCCGGACCGCACCCCGCACAGCTGCACCTACGCGCAGTTGGAGGAGCCGGTGCGCTACGACCTGGCCGAGATCCTGGGCGGCCCCTGAGCCGGGGGCCGCCGCGGGAGCCGGGGGGTCAGGGCTGCATCAGCACCTTGACGGCGCCGTCCTCCTTCTTCTGGAACATCGCGTAGGCCTGCGGCGCCTCGGCGAGCGGTACGCGGTGGGTGGCGAAGTCCTCGACGCCGAGCGGGTCCTCGTCGGTGAGGTAGGGGATGATCTCGTCGCTCCAGCGGCGTACGTTGGCCTGGCCCATGCGCATCTGGATCTGCTTGTCGAACAGGGTGAGCATGGGCATCGGGTCGGCCATCCCACCGTAGACGCCGCTGATCGAGATGGTGCCGCCGCGGCGCACCAGTTCGATGGCGGTGTGCAGGGCGGCGAGCCGGTCCACGCTGAAGCGTTCGGCCATCGGGCCGCTGAGTTTCCTGGGCAGCAGGGCGGAGGCGTTCTGCACCAGTCGGGCCGCCGCGCTGCCGTGCGCCTCGGTGCCGACGGCGTCGATCACGGCGTCGGGGCCGCGGCCGTCGGTCTGGTCGCGGATCGCGGCGACGAGTTCCTTCTCGTCGTCGAAGGAGCGCAGGTCGAAGGTCTCCACGCCCCGCTCGCGCGCCCGGCGCAGCCGCTCGGGGACCAGGTCCACGCCGAACACCCGCCCGGCGCCCTTGACCTGGGCGACCCGGCAGGCCATGTCGCCGATGGGGCCGAGGCCGAGCACGGCGACGCTGCCGCCCTGCGGGACGCCCGCGTAGGCGACCGCCTGCCAGGCGGTGGGCAGTACGTCGGAGAGGTAGACGAACCGGTCGTCGGGCGGTCCCTCGGGGACCTTGATCGGGCCGTACTGGGCCTGGGGGACGCGCAGGTACTCGGCCTGGGCGCCGGGCACCGCGCCGTAGAGGCGGGTGTAGCCGAACAGGGCCGCGCCCATGCCCTCGGAGCTGACCTGGGTGGTCTCGCACTGGGTGGGCAGTCCGGTCAGGCACATCCAGCAGTTGCCGCAGGCGATCTGGAACGGCACCACGACCCGGTCGCCCACCTGGAGGTCGGGCACGGCCGCGCCGACCTCCTCGACGATGCCCATCGGCTCGTGGCCGAGGATGTCGCCCGGGGTCATGAACGGGGTGAGCACCTCGTACAGGTGCAGGTCCGAGCCGCACAGCCCGGTGGAGGTGATGCGGATGACCGCGTCCGTCGGCTCCTCGATGCGTGGGTCGGGCACGTTCTCCACCCGTACGTCCCGCTTTCCCTGCCAGGTCAGTGCCCTCATCTGCGCCCGCTCCCTCCGTGGTGGCCGGTGTGTCGCTCGTGCGGTGGGCGTCCGGGTACCCGAGCGGTCTCCGGCCGAACCGCCCGTCGCTGAGCCGATCGGCGGACCACACCGCGCGGGACCGCTTCCGGCCAGGTATGGCCAGTAACGATCGGACAAGCACACAATCAAGACATCAGATGACATGAGGTAGGCGCGGTGGCGACGGTGGGCACGGAACGACGGGCACGCGCACGGCGCGGCGCGGGTACGAGGGTGCTGCTGGCCGCCCTGGCGGCGGCCACCCTGGCGGCGGGCTGCACGACGTCGGAGGGCCCCGGCGACGACGGACGCGGATCGCCCCGCCAGTCGTCCCCCGCGCCCCGGGAGACGGGGCCGGCGGAGGAGGCGGACAGTCCGCCCGTGCTCGCGGTGAAGATCGACAACGCCCGCGCCGCCCGGCCCCACACGGGCCTCCAGGACGCGGACGTGGTGTACGTCGAGCAGGTCGAGGGCGGGATGAGCCGGCTGATGGCGCTGTACGCCACCCGGCTGCCCGAATCCGTCGGGCCGGTGCGCAGCGCCCGCGAGTCGGATCTGGAGCTGCTGCGCCAGTTCGACCGGCCGGTGCTGGCCTTCTCCGGGGCGCAGGGCAAGCTGCTGCCGCTGATCGACCGGGCGCCGCTGGAGGCGGTGACACCGGAGACGGAGGCCGGGGCCTGGGCCCGGGGCACCGGCCGCCCCGCCCCGCACAACCTGTATCTGCGGCCCGGCCGGCTGATGGACGAGCCGCCCGGCGCGGCCGCCCTGACCACCGGTTTCCGCTACGGGCGCCCGCCCGCGGCCGGCGCACCCGAGGACGAGCTGACGGTGCGCTACCCCGCGGCCCGCACCACCTTCACCTGGTCCGACGACCGCGACCGCTGGCTGGTGTCGATGGACGGTACGCCCGCCGTCACCACGGAGGGCGAGCGGCTGGCGCCCGCGACGGTCGTCGTGCAGTACGTGACCGTGCGCCGGTCCGGCTTCCAGGACTTCCTCGGCAACAACACGCCGTACACCGAGACGGTGGACTCCGGTGAGGCGACCGTGCTGCGCGGCGGACGCGCCTACGAGGCGCGCTGGGAGCGTCCGGCCGCCGAGGACGGCACCTCCTTCACCACCGCCGCGGGCGAGCGGTTGAACTTCGCGCGCGGTCAGGTGTGGGTGGTGTACGCGAAGGCGCCCTGAGCCGTCCGGCCGGCCGGTGTCAGTGCGGGGCGGCCAGGGAGGGGGCGGGATCGCGCAGCCCTTCGGCCGCGTCCGCCACCCGTCGGATCAGGTCGATGAAGACCGCCTGCTCCTCGGCGTCGAGCGGGGCCAGGAACACCTGGTTCATCCGCGCGGTGCGCACCGTCAGCCTGCGGTGCGTGCGCACGCCGTCGTCGGTGAGGCGCAGCTGGAAGCGGCGGCCGTCCAGGGGGTCGCGGACCTTGTCGAGCAGTCCGCGCCGGATGAGCCGGGCGATCACCTCGGCGATGGTGGACCGGTCCAGCCCGACCCGCTCCCCCACGGTGCGCTGGTCCAGGCCAGGTTCCGCGACGAGCGTGTTGAGGACCGCGAACTGCGGCGAGGTGACCTCCTCCGACACCATCGTGTTCCACAGCAGGTGGTGCGCCTGCTGGAGCCGCCGGGCCAGGTGCCCGGGGTGGGTGGTGAGGTCCACGGCGGCCATGCGCGCTCCCACGGTCGTTGGTGTCGTCGGCGTACCGACGCCCGTTTTTCGTCGGTGCACTGATTTTCTTGCGTGCGGTGAAGAGTACTGGACAGGCGTGCCGTCCCGTGTAAATACTCAGTGCCCTGACTAATTGGCCGGGTCGGCCGGAAGGGACGGGGTCCGCGGATGGACAAGGTGGTGGCCTCGGCCGCGGAGGCGGTGGCGGACGTACCGGAGGGCGCGTCGCTGGCGGTGGGCGGTTTCGGGCTGAGCGGTGTGCCGAACGTGCTGATCCAGGCCCTGTACGAACGCGGGGTGGGCGGTCTGTCGGTGGTGTCGAACAACTGCGGGGCGCTGGATTCGGGGCTCGCGGTGCTGCTGGCGGCGGGGCGGATCGCCCGGGTGACGGGCTCCTACATCGGGGCCAACCGGGAGTTCGCGCGGCAGTACCTGGCCGGTGAGCTGGAGGTGGAGCTGATTCCGCAGGGCACGCTCGCGGAGCGGCTGCGGGCCGGGGGTGCGGGGATACCGGCGTTCTACACCCCGGCGGGGGTGGGCACACAGGTCGCCGAGGGCGGGCTGCCGTGGCGCTACGACGGTGCGGGCGGGGTGGCGCTGGCGTCCCCGCCGAAGGAGGTGCGGGAGTTCGACGGGACGGCGTACGTGCTGGAGCGCGGGATCCGCACGGACTTCGCGCTGGTGCGGGCGGCGCGCGGTGACCGGCACGGGAACCTGGTGTTCGCCAAGTCGGCCCGGAACTTCAACCCGCCGGCGGCGACGGCCGGCCGGGTGACGGTCGCGGAGGTGGAGGAACTGGTCGAGCCGGGCGCCATCGACCCCGACGCGGTGCACCTGCCGGGCATCTTCGTGCAGCGGGTGGTGGCGCTGACACCCGGTCAGGCCGGGGACAAGCGGATCGAGCGGCGGACGGTGAGCGGCTGATGGCCTGGACACGCGAGCAGATGGCCGCCCGGGCGGCCCGTGAACTTCGGGACGGGCAGTACGTCAATCTGGGGATCGGCCTGCCGACGCTGATCCCGAACCATCTCCCGGCCGGGGTGGAGGTGGTCCTGGAGTCGGAGAACGGCATCCTGGGCACCGGCCCGTATCCGGCCGAGGACGCCGTCGACCCGGACCTGATCAACGCGGGGAAGGAGACGGTGACGGTGCTGCCGGGCGCGTCCTTCTTCGACTCGACGCTGTCGTTCGGGATGATCCGCGGCGGGCACATCGACGTCGCCGTACTGGGGGCGATGCAGGTGTCCGCGGCCGGTGACCTGGCCAACTGGGCGGTCCCGGGCAGGCTCGTCACCGGGATCGGCGGCGCGATGGACCTGGTCCACGGCGCCCGCCGGGTGATCGTGGTGATGACCCACACCGCCAAGGACGGCACCCCGAAGATCGTGAAGCAATGCACGCTGCCGCTCACCGGCAGGGCGTGCGTGGACCGGATCGTCACCGACCTCGGCGTCCTCGACATCACCGACGACGGACTCCGCCTCGTCGAGACCGCACCCGGCGTCACCGTCCAGGACATCACCGCCGGGACCGACGCCGAACTGACCCCGGGGGAGGGCCTGTCGTGACCGACGCGCTGACTCAAGCCGACATCGACCGGGAGATCGCGGCCGCGCACGCCGCGTACGGGAAGCGGGTCGCCGACGGCGCGCCCGTCGAGCACCATCCGCGCCGCGACTACCGGCCGTACCGCTCCTCGGTGCTGCGCCACCCGCGGCAGCCCCTGGTCGCCATCGACGTCTCGCAGGACCCGGAGCTGGTCGAGCTGTCCTCGCCCGCGTTCGGGGAGCGGGACGTCACCGGGACCGACAACGACCTCACCCGGCAGCACGCCGGTGAGCCCGTCGGTGAGCGCGTCACCGTCTCCGGACGGCTGCTGGACCGCGACGGACGTCCGGTGCGCGGGCAGCTGGTGGAGATCTGGCAGGCCAACTCCGCCGGGCGGTACGCGCACCGCCGCGAGCAGCACGACGCGCCGCTCGACCCCCACTTCACCGGGGTGGGCCGCACCCTCACCGACGCCGACGGCCACTACCGGTTCACCACGATCCGGCCCGGCCCGTACCCCTGGCGCAACCACGTCAACGCCTGGCGTCCGGCGCACATCCACTTCTCCGTGTTCGGCTCGGCGTTCACGCAGCGGCTGGTGACGCAGATGTACTTCCCGAACGACCCGCTGTTCGCGTACGACCCGATCCTGCAGTCCGTGACCGACGACGCGGCGCGGCAGCGGCTGGTCGCGACGTACGACCACGACCTGTCGGTGCCGGAGTTCTCGCTCGGCTACCACTGGGACATCGTGCTCGACGGGCCGCGGGCCACCTGGACGGAAGAAGGGCGCTGACCACCATGACGAGGATCGACACCGGTGCCCCGGAGAGCGTGCTGCCCACCCCGTCGCACACCGTCGGCCCGTTCTACGGCTACGCGCTGCCGTTCCCCGGCGGCGAGGACATAGCGCCCCTCGGGCATCCCGACACCGTGACCGTGCACGGGTACGTGTACGACGGCGCGGGCAGGCCGGTGCCGGACGCGCTGCTGGAGGTGTGGGGCGCGGACCCGGAGGGCCGGGTGCCGACGGCGGACGGTTCGATGCGGCGGGACCCGGCGAGCGGCGGTTTCCTCGGCCGCAACGGCGTGGAGTTCACCGGCTTCGGCCGGATCCGAACCGACGCCGACGGCCACTGGTACGTCCGTACGCTGCGGCCCGGCGCGCGCGGCCGCGGCGCGCCGTACCTCAGCCTGTGCGTCTTCGCGCGGGGCCTGCTGACGCACCTGTTCACCCGGGTCCACTTCCCGGACGACGCGTCCCTGTTGGCGTCCGACCCGTTGCTCTCCCGGCTCGACGCGGACCGGCGCGACACGCTGGTCGCGGGCGACGAGGGCGCCGGCACGTACCGTTTCGACATCCGTCTTCAGGGCGAGGGCGAGACGGTCTTCCTGGAGTTCCCGTGACATCAGCCGATTCCGACAGCGGTCTGCTCGCCCCCGGACGGGTGGCCTCCCCGGCCGCCGCCGAGACCGGTGACACGGCGTTCCTGCGGGCGCTGCTCGACGCGGAGGCGGCGCTGACCCGGGCCCAGGCCGGCCTCGGCCTCGTCCCGGCGGAGGCGGCGACGGCGGTGACGGAGGCGGCCGACCCCGGCCGTTTCGACGTCGTCTCCCTCGCCGAACGGGCCCGGGGCGGCGGCAACCCGGTGATCCCGCTGGTCGCGGATCTCACCCGGGCGGTCGGCGAGGACTGTGGCCCGTACGTGCACCGGGGGGCGACCAGCCAGGACGTCATGGACTCGGCGCTGATGCTGGTCGCCCACCGCGCCCTGGGCCCGGTCCTCACCGACCTCGACCGCTGTCAGCGGGCCCTGGGCGGGCTGGCCGCCGCGCACCGGGACACCCCGATGCCGGGCCGTACGCTCACCCAGCACGCCGTACCGACGACGTTCGGGCTGAAGGCCGCCGGCTGGCGGTCGCTGGTGCTGGACGCGCGGGACCGGGTGACGGCGGTACGGGGCTCGCTGCCCGCACAGCTCGGCGGCGCGGCGGGCACCCTGGCCGCCTTCACGGCGTACGGGGCGGACGACGCGATCGCGCTGCCCGCCGCCTACGCCGCCGAACTCGGCCTGCGCGCACCCCTGTTGCCCTGGCACACGCTGCGCACTCCGGTCGCCGACCTCGCCGGTGCCCTCGCCTTCACGGCGGGCGCGCTGGGCAAGCTCGCCGCGGACGTCCTCACCCTGTCCCGCACGGAGGTCGCTGAGGTCGCCGAGGGCGGCGCCGGGGGTTCCTCGGCCATGCCGCACAAGGCGAACCCGGTGCGGGCCACCCTGATCGCGGCGGCGGCACGGCGCGCACCGCTGCTCGCCGCCACCCTGTACGGCTCGCTGGCCGCCGAGGACGAGCGGCCGGCCGGGGCCTGGCACGCCGAGTGGGAGCCGCTGCGCGATCTGTTGCGCCTGGCCGGCGGAGCCGCCCGGGACGCCGCCGAACTCGCCGACGCCCTGCGGGTGTTCCCGGACACCATGCGCGACCACCTCGGGCTCACCCACGGGCTGATCGTCTCGGAGCGGCTGTCGGCCGAACTGGCGCCCGTGCTGGGCCGCGCCCGCGCCCGGGAGCTGTTGACGCGGCTCTCCCGGCGGGCGTACGAGGAGGGCCGCGAGCTGGGTGAACTGCTGACCGAGGAGGACGAGTTGCGGGACTGCGACCTCTCCGCCGCCGCCGATCCCGCCCGGTACACCGGCTCCGCCGGAGTGCTCACCGACCGTGCCCTGGAGCGACCGTGACCGACCTCCTCCTCCACCACCGCGCCGAGGGCCCCGCCTCCGCTCCCCCGTTGCTGCTCGGACCGTCACTCGGCACGTCGTACGCCCTGTGGGACGGGGTGGCGCCCGAGCTGTCGGGCGCGCACCGGGTGGTCCGCTGGGACCTGCCCGGGCACGGCGGTTCGCCCGCGGCGCTGATCGGTGCCGGCGCGACCGTGGGCGATCTCGCCGACCTGGTGCTCGCGCTGGCCGACGCGCTGGGCATCGAGCGGTTCGCGTACGCGGGTGTCTCCCTGGGCGGTGCGGTGGGGCTGCAGCTGGCCGTGCACCATCCGCAGCGGGTGTCGTCGCTGGCCGTGATCTGCTCCTCGGCGCACTTCGACGGGTCCGCGCCCTGGCAGGAGCGGGCCGCGCTGGTGCGGCGCGAGGGGCTGGCCGGGCTCGCCGGGGGCGCGGACGCCCGCTGGTTCACCTCCGGGTTCACCGTGCCGGAGCTGGTACGGGACCACCGGGAGGCGGATGCGGAGGCGTACGCCGCCTGCTGTGACGCGCTGGCCGCGTTCGACCTGCGGGAGCGGCTGGCGGAGATCACGGTGCCGACGCTGCTGGTGGCCGGCCGGGAGGATCCGGCGACACCGCCCGCGCATCTGCGGCAGATCGCGGACGCGGTGCCGGGCGCCGCGCTCGTGGAGATCCCCGGGGCCTCGCACCTGGCGCCCGCGCAGTGTCCGGAGGCGGTGCTGACCGCGTTGCGGGCGCACTTCGGCGGGGCCGCCCGACGCGGTATGGAGGTGCGGCGGGAGGTGCTGGGCGACGCGCACGTGGACCGGGCGCAGGCGCGGCAGACGCCGTTCACGGCGCGGTTCCAGGATGTCATCTCCCGCTACGCCTGGGGCGAGGTCTGGACCGACCCGACGCTCACCCGCCGCGAACGCAGCATGATCACCCTGACGGCGCTGGTCGCGCACGGCCACTACGACGAACTGGCGATGCACGTCCGCGCGGCCCGGCGCAACGGGCTCACCCCCGAGGAGATCGGCGCGGTGCTGCTGCAGACGGCCGTGTACTGCGGGGTGCCCGCCGCCAACTCGGCGTTCGCGACGGCGCAGCGGGTGCTGGCGGAGGAAGCGGGGCAGGGGACCACGCCGTAGCGGGAGGGCCTGTGGCCGGGGCGTCGGCCGGATCAGGCCGGGGTCGCGGGGCCCGGCAGCGGGCCGCTCACCGGAAGCCGCCCGCTCCCGACGCCTCCCCCTGGCGGGGTCCGCCGTCCTTCTCCAGCTCCGCCCGGGCCCGCCGCGCCAGGCCGTCGGCACCGCACGACCGGGCCAGGGCCAGGCCCCGCTCCAGGTCGGGCGTGGAGCGGGCGAGGATGCCGTACTCGACGCGGGCCGCGGCGTGTTCGTACTGGCAGGGCGAGGACTCCAGATAAGTGACCGCCTGTGCGGCGAGGCGGACCGCGCGCTGGCCGCTCTCCAGGGCGGCGGCGACGCGCAGCGCCTCTCCTATGGCGGTGTCCGTGCCGAAACGCTCGGCGTTGCGGCGGACGTCGACGGCCAGCCGGGCCGCTCGGGCGGGATCCTCGGTGGCGAGGGCGCGGGCGAGGTCGGCGGCCCCGAAGACGTGCACCGGGTTGTGGTGGCCGCGTGCGGCGGCCGCCTTCTCCGCCGCCTCCAGTTCGTTGATCCCGTCCTTGGTGCGGCCGACGGCCAGCAGCAGCCGGCCGCGCACGGAACGCGGGTCGGGCAGCACGATGGTGGACGGGTAGGGCGGTGCGAAGCCGTGCCGTTCGGCCACCTCCCAGGCCTCGTCGACATGGCCGCGTGCGAGCAGGGTGTCGACGAGGTTGCAGGTGGCCGTCCAGTACAGGGGCAGTCCGCGGCCGACGCGTTCGGCCAGGCGCAGGGCCTCGCGCAGTGACGCCTCCGCCTCCGCCAGCCGGCACCGCCTGCGGTGCCCGAGTCCCACGTAGGCGTGGGCCAGGGCCAGGTGGCCGCCGCCCCAGCCCGCCGTGTCGTAGGCGTGCAGGGCCTCGTTGTAGAGGCTTTCGGCGCGGTCGAGGCGGTCGGTGTAGGCATAGGCGTCGGCCACCATCAGCAGCAGTTCGACGCCCCATTCGGAGTCGGTCCAGCCGAGACCGGGCGCGAGGCGGCCGTTGACGAGGGCGCGGTCGCAGATCTCGACGATCTCCTCGGCGTTCTCGCCGCGCATCATGGCGTCGAAGCCGCGCACGATGAGCAGCGCTCGCTCGGAGTTGTCCCGGCCGGTGCAGGTGGCGGCGAGTTCGGCCAGCCGCTCGGAGCGGCCGGGGAAGGCGGCCTCGCCGGCGTGGATGCCCTCCCACATGAACTGCACGGTCCGCAGCCGCATCTGGGCGGGGCCGGGTCCCAGCCGGGCTGCCTCCGCCTCGACGGTGCGGACGGCCTCCTCCAGCTGGTCGTTGTGGAGCAGCGCCTGGGAGAGCAGGACCACGGCGTCCACCCGCCGGTCGCCGTCGAGGCCCTCCATGCCGAGCGCGGAGCGCAGATGGCCGATGGTGCGGGCGGGCGCGGTGAGGAGGGTGGCGCGGCCCAGTTCGTAGAGGACGTGCGCGTGGACCTCGGGTCTGGGCGGTTCCTCCAGGGCGCGTTCCAGGCAGCGGCGGGCGGCGTCCGGGGCGCCGACGGCGAGGTGTTCGCGGGCGGCCTCGCGCAGTTGCCGGACGAGTTCCTCGTCGTCGTCCGGGTGCACTTCGAGGAGGTGGCGGGCGGCCGCGGCGGCGCCGCGTCCGGAGTCGGTGACGATGCGGGCCGCTATGCCGTGCATGGCGCGGCGCAGGGCGTCGGGGATGGAGTTGTAGACGGCGGTGGCGATCAGGGGGTGGACGAATTCGAGGTCGGCGGGCCCGGAGGGACCCGCGGCCGGGTCGGGCGGGGTGAGGATGCGGGCGTTGCGCAGGAGTTCGGCGCAGCGGACGGCGTCGGCGTGGTCGAGGGTGGCGAGCCGGGCCACCAGGCCGACGGTGATGTCGCTGCCGAGGATGGCGGCGGCCCAGGCGAACCGGGTGGCGTCTATGCCGAGTTGTTCGAGGCGGGCGACGAGTCCGCCGCCGCGGGCGGAGCGGTTGAGGTCGCGCAGTTCACCGGCGTGGGCCTCGACGGGTTCGAGTTCGCTGTCCCGGACCTTGGCGAGGAGTTCGACCGTCTCGTAGGGGTTGCCGCCGGTAACGGCCCACACCTCGCGGCAGAACGCGGCGTCGGCGTCGGCGCCCAGCGTGGCTCGGGTGAGTCCGGCGGTGGCCTCCGGAGTGAGGGCGCTGAGGGTGGTGACGGGGCGGTCGGCCGCGGCGGCGACGGCGTCCAGGTGCCGGGCGCTCACTCCGGAGATCTCGCCGGGCCGGCGGGCGACCACGACGAGGACGGACAGGTCGGCGAGGCGTTCGGCGAACGCGGCGAGCCAGTACAGGGTTTCCTGGTCGGCCCAGTGGGCGTCGTCGATGAGCAGGACCAGCGGCCAGTCCCGGCTGGCCAGCCGGCGCACGGCGGCGACCAGTCCCTCGCACACGCCCTGCGGGTCGGCGTGCCGGTCGCCGGGGTCGGCGATGCCGAGGGCGGGGCCGGCGATGTCGTACCAGTCGCCGAGGTACTCGCGGGCCTCCTCCGGCAGCATCGACACCAGTGCGGGCTGGAGGAGTTGGCGTACGACGTTGAAGGGGACGGTGCGCAGGGTCTCGCCGCCGCGGGCCGACCACACGGTGCAGCCGCGCTGTTCGGCGATGCGCCGGGTCTCGGCCAGCAGCGCGGTCTTGCCGAGTCCGGCCTCGCCGCGGAGCACCAGCAGACCGCCCGGCGAGGAACGGTCCGCGCACAGGGTGTCGACGGCCCGTGCGATGGCTTCGACTTCCTCGTCGCGCTCCCACAGCGCAGCCGAGGGAGCGGCCGGGGGCCGTACCTCCGTCATCCCGCTGCCTCCCCGAATCGCCCGAATGACGTACAGGTCATGAGCGTAGTACCCCGGCCGCCCGAGCGGTGGCCGCTCGGCCGGGCTGTTGCCGTCACGAGTGACACCGGACACGAGGGGTCGACGCGAGTCGGCCCTCACCTGGGGGTTGGTGGTCAACGCCTGTCGGGGGGTGGGGAGATGAGGGGCGGTGGGGGGTGTCGGGTGGGGTGGGCGGGGCTGTCCGGGGCCTCCCGGGGCGGTCGGGGGCCACCTCGGTCCTCCCGGGCCGTCCCGGGGCCACCTCGGTCCTCCCGGGCCGTCCCGGGGCCACCTCGGTCCTCAGGGGGTTTCCCGGGGCTTCCTCAGCGAGGGGCGGGCGCGGGCTCGTGGGCTTCCGGTGGGGGGCTCTCTCATCCGGCTTTCACCGACGCCTCATACGGTGGGGGCATGACGCAGGTGACTCCTCCCGGGTGGTACCCCGACCCCGGGCAGACGAATGACGGACCCGCCACCGAACGCTGGTGGGACGGCACGGCCTGGACGGACCAGGTCCGTCCGGTGGGTTCGGCCGCCGCCTGGGGGCCCCCGGCGCCGGGCACCGCGGCCGGGCCCGGGTATCCGCCCTACCCGGCGCATCCCGCCCCGCCGCCGCCCGGCCGGGGCCACCGGGTGCGCAACGGGATAGCCGTGGCGGTGGCCGTCGCCGTGCTGGCGAGCATCGGCGTGGGTGTGTACGCGCTCACGGACGACGGCGGCGGTGGCGGTTCCACGACCTCGCAGGGGCCCGGTGGACGGGACGGCGGGCCCCCGGACGGGGGGAACGGCGGGCCGGACGGCGATTCCGGTGGTGAGGAGCCGGGGCCGGACGCGTCCGAGCCGCCGCGCATCGAGAGCGGGTCGGTGACCGACGGGCTGAGCGGCATCAGCCTGCCCATCCCGGACGGCTGGTACGGCCAGGAGCTCCAGGTGGGTGCCGCGGTGACGTCCGAGGACTCCTACGACTGCCCCGGGGACACCTCGAAGACCTGCACCAAGGGCGGGGCGTACTCGGCGCCCGCCCTGGCGCTCGGCGCCCGGGGCTCCACCGCCGAGGAGGTCGCCAAGGCGGACATCGCCAAGAACGCCGAGGAGAGCTACGGCGGCGCCTCCTACGGGAAGATCACCTCGCACGACGTGCTGGCCTCCGAGGCCGTGACGGTGGCCGGGCAGAAGGGCTATCTGGTGCGCTGGAAGGCGGTCACCAGCAAGGGCTCCGACGGGTACGTCCAGTCGCTCGCCTTCCCCTCGCCCAAGCAGCCGAGCCAGATGGTCGTGGTGCGCTTCGGGGTGGACACCGACCAGGAGGAGGCCGTCCTCGACGAGATCACCGAGGGCATCGAGGTGTCGTCGGGCGGCGGCAACGGCCAGGACGTCTGACACCCCCGCACAGACAGAACGGCCGGGTGGGACACCCCTCCGCCGCTCAAGAGGTGTCCCACCCGGCCGGGGTGGGCGCCGCCCCCGTCCCCACGGTGCGGCGCGTGTCAGGCCGGCGTCCGGTCATCCCGTGAACGGCGGCCTGCGTCCATCTGCCGCGAGGCGCGTCGCGCGCCGTGCGCGGCAGCTCATGCGGAGGGCGTCCCGCTGAGCGCCCCGCTGTGTGTGCCCCGCTCCGTGCGCCTCATGCGAGGCCGAGTGAGGGTAGGACGGCGGCCTCCACGAACCGGAGCAGATAGTCCGCGTCCGCGTTGCGGCCCTCGAGCACGGGCCGTACGCGCAGCACGCCGAAGATCTGCGCCGGCACGTACCGCAGGGCCGGGTTCCCCGCGTCGACCTCGCCGCGCTCGACGCCCCGCCGCAGCATGGCCTCCAGCGCGGCGATCTCCGGGTCGACCAGCGCCTCGCGCAGCGCCTGCGCCAGTTCCCGGTCCTGTACGACCGCGTGCCCGAGGGCCTGGAAGAGGGTGGCGTCCTGCGGGGACCACTCCCCCGCCGACCGCGCCACCTCGCGCAGGTCCCCGGCGAGGGTGCCGGTGTCGATCAGGGCGAAGCGCGCCTGCCCGCGGGAGCGCAGGGCGGCGGCGACGAACTGGGGTTTGGTCCGCCACTGGCGGTAGAGCGTGGACTTGCTGCACCGCGTGCTGGCGGCGATGCCCTCCATGGTGACGGCGTCGTAGCCGCACTCGCGGATCTGGTGCAGCACGGCGTCGAAGAACTCCCGCTCACGCTCGGGCGTGATCTTGGAGCGGCGCGAGGTGCCGACCGGCCCGGGTCGGTCCGCGTCCTGCGACGTCATCTGCTCGGCTCCTCGGTCCTGGAGTGTGTCGTAGGTCTATCGATACACCAGTGTACCGGTACGCGACCGTATCGGTACACTGGCGTATCGGTACGGTCCCGTATCGATGAGAGTCGGTACCCGCGCGCACCATCGGCACCGCCCAGCACGACCGCAGCACCACCACAGCACCACCGTCAGCGAAGGGGCCGGGGGATGAATGCCCGCACCGAGCCTGAGCCAGCGGGGTCCGACGCGTCAGCGCGCCCGCCGCTCGTCCGTGAACTCCTGCTCGTCGCGGGGCTCTTCCTCGTCTACAAGGCCGGCCGGCGGCTGGCGACGGGGCACACCCGCGAGGCCCGCCGCAACGGCCACGAGGTGTGGGACCTGGAGCGCGCGCTCCACCTGCCCGGCGAGGGCGCGGTGCAGTCCGTGCTGCTGCACGGCGACACGCTCGTCCACCTGGCGAACACCTACTACGCGGTCGTCCACTTCCCGGCCACCGCGGCCTTCCTGGTCTGGCTGTATCTGCGCCGCCCCGCCCACTACGTCTGGGCGCGCCGGGTCCTGGCGGTGGTCACCGCCGCCGCGCTGGTGCTGCACCTGACGTATCCGCTGGCCCCGCCGCGGATGCTCGGTGCCACCGGCCTGGTCGACACGGCGCGGGTGTACGGACCGTCGGTGTACGGGCCTCCGGCGACGGACCAGTTGTCGAACCAGTTCGCGGCGATGCCCTCGCTGCACTTCGGGTGGGCGCTGATGGTGGCGGTGGGCCTGATCGTCGTCTCCCGGACGCGGTGGCGGTGGCTGTGGCTGCTGCATCCGCTGGTGACCCTGCTGGTGATCGTGGGGACGGCGAACCACTTCTGGCTGGACGCGCTCGTGGCGGCGGCACTGCTGGGTCTCGCGCTGACGGCGATACGTCCGTCCCGGCGCACGGCGACCGGGGCGGCGGGACGGGTCCGCGCCCGCCGTGTGCCGGCGAAGGACGGGGCGCTCGTCGGGGCGGGCCGATGAGCGCCGTCCTCGTGGCCGTCCTGCTCTCCCTCGTCTCGGCCGTCGCCTACGCGTCCGCCGCGGTCGCGCAGGAACGACTCGCCTCCCGGACCGCCGGCACCGGCCCGCTGCGGCTGCTGGGCAGCGGCGCCTGGTGGTGGGCGGTCGCGCTGAACGCCTCGGCCGCGCTGCTGCACGTGGTGGCGCTGAAGTTCGGCCCGCTCACCGTGGTGCAGCCGCTGGGCGCGCTCACGCTGGTCGCCGCGGTGCCGATGGGGGCACGGATGGCGGGACGACCGGTGAGCGCGAGCGAGTGGCGGGGTACCGCCCTCACCCTCACCGGTCTGGCGGCGGTGCTGGTCACGGCGTCCGGGCCGGCGCCGGACGATGTGCTGAGCGGGTCCGAGGCGCTGGTCGTCGCGGGCGGTACGGCGTGCCTGATCGGCATGCTGGCGCGGCCGGGCGCGCGGCCCGGCCTGCGGCACGCGACGGCGTCGGGCGTCGCCTCCGGGGTGGCCTCGGCGCTCACCCAGACCGTGACGGTCGCGGTGACGGACCGCTCCGGTCCGCTGCTCGGTGTCGAAGTGGTCGGGGTGGCCCTGCTGGTGGCGGTCTTCGCGACCGCGGGGCTGCTGCTGTCGCAGACGGCCTACCGGGGCGGCCTGGGCGCTCCCCTCGCGGTGGTGACCCTGACCAACCCGCTGGCAGCCTCGGTGATCGGCCTCTGCCTGCTCGGCGAACGGCTCCGGGGCGGCCCGACCGGCGCCCTGCTCGCCCTCGCCGGGGCGGGCCTCGCCGCCCGCGGGGTGCTGCTCCTGTCCCGAGCGGGCCAGGCACACACCGCGGAACCCGCCGGCCTGACACCCCCGGCACAGCAACCGCCGCCCACACCCCGGCCGGCCCCGGAGGCCGACGCCTCCAGGGCCGGCCGGGCGGGTCCGGTGGGCCGGGCGGACCCTATGGGTCCGGTGGGTCCGGTGGGTCCGGTGAACCAGGCGGGCCAAACGAACCCCGTGGGTCCGACGACCCGAGAAGCCCGGACGACCCCCGTCGGCCCGACGCCCCCCACCGACCGGCCGGCCCCGGCAGCCCACGCCACCCCGGCCGACCGCGCGGCCCCCGCAGGACGGAGGACCGTCACCGACCGGGCGAGCCCGGTGAGCCCGGTGAGCCCGGGCCCCGGTGGGAGCCGAGGTGCGGCCGGGATCCGGGGCGCCGCCGGAGACCAAGCCGCCGCCGCGAACCGGGGTTCCGCGGGGAGCCCGGTCGCGGTGGTGGGGACTGCCGGTGCGGGGGACGGGGGCGCGCGGGTGAGCCCGGCCGCCTGAACCGCGCGGCCGTCAGTCCGTGTGGATCGCCGGGTCGCTGGTGCCCGGGCGGCCGTTCTCGACGTGGCCCACGAAGCGCCGCAGGAAGGACGCGTCGGTCGCGGAGGTGACCGTCAGGTCGTACCAGCGGCGGCTCCTGCGCAGGTCGACGGTGCGGTGCACGGTGGCACCCGGGCGGACGGTGACGGTCGTCGAGCGGTCGGCGTAGCCGTCGGTCAGCGACAGCCGGGCCGTACCGGACCCCTTGTTGACGAACGTCAGCCGGACGTCGTCGCCGGTGTGACGGGCGGTGACCTCACAGCCGACGGTCGCGTTCGTGCCCCGGAAGACACGGACGAACCCGTTCGGGCCGTGCACCGTCAGGTCGTAGACGCCGCCGGAGTGGGCCGGGTTCCAGGTGTCCGAGATCTTCTTGCCGGCCTCGGTCGTGTAGGTCCACGGGCCGTCCGTGCGGTTGCCGGAGGTGACCAGGAAAGCCGCGCCCGCCTCGGCGCCGGAGGCGAAGGACAGCGTGAACCTTCCGGCCGCCGGGTCGGCCGAACCGTCCACCGCCGGGTGGTACTTCAGCGGGCGGGCCGGGCGCGACCCCCGCTCCTGCCGGGGCAGGCTGGGATCGGCCGGGGGTGTGGGCCGGTAGTCGGGGTGGCGCTCGCGGTCCTGCGGCTCGTAGGCGTCGGTGTCCGGCAGCCGGGCCGGCCGGCTGTCCTTGCGGGAGAAGTCGAACGCGCTGGTCAGGTCACCGCAGACAGCGCGCCGCCACGGCGAGATGTTCGGCTCGCGCACACCGAACCGGCTCTCCATGAACCGGATGAGCGAGGTGTGGTCGAACGTCTCGGAGCAGACGTAACCGCCCTTGCTCCACGGCGAGACGACCAGCATGGGCACGCGCGGGCCCAGCCCGTAGAAGCCCTCCCGGTGGGTGGCGCTGCCGTCGAAGACGTCCAGCGAGGCGTCGACGGTGGACCTGCCCTGGGCGGCCGACTTCGGCGGCAGCGGCGGCACCACGTGGTCGAAGAAGCCGTCGTTCTCGTCGTACGTGATGAACAGCGCGGTCTTCGCCCACACCGCCGGGTTGGAGGTGAGCGCGTCCAGGACCTGCGAGATGTACCAGGCCCCGTAGTTCGACGGCCAGTTGGAGTGCTCGGAGAAGGCCTCCGGCGCGGCGATCCAGGAGATCTGCGGCAGCCGCCCGGCCTTGACGTCGGCACGGAGCCGGTCGAAGTAGCCGTCGCCGTTCTTGACGTCGGTGCCGGTACGGGCCTTGTCGTACCAGGGGTCGCCGGGCCGGGCGTTGCGGTACTTGTTGAAGTACAGCAGGGAGTTGTCGCCGTAGTTGCCACGGTAGGCGTCGTCGATCCAGCCCCAGTGGCCCGCCGCGTCCAGACCGTCGCCGATGTCCTGGTAGATCTTCCAGGAGATCCCGGCCTCCTCCAGCCGCTCCGGGTACGTCGTCCAGTCGTAGCCCAGCTCGTCGTTGCCGAGGACCGGACCGCCGCCCTTGCCGTCGTTGCCGGTGTGACCCGACCACATGTAGTAGCGGTTGGGGTCGGTGGAGCCGATGAAGGAGCAGTGGTAGGCGTCGCAGACGGTGAAGGTGTCGGCGAGCGCGTAGTGGAAGGGGATGTCCTCACGGGTCAGGTACGCCATGGTCGTGGTGCCCTTGGCGGGCAGCCAGCGGTCGTACTTGCCGTCGCGGTAGGCCTCCTGGCCGTCGGACCAGCCGTGCGGCAGGCCCTCCAGGAACTGCATGCCGAGGTCGTCGGCCTGCGGGTGGAAGGGCAGCACCTCCGTGCCGTCGGCCTTGGCCTGGTGCCACACCGACTTGTCGCCGTCCAGGGCCACGGGATGCGGGTCGCCGAAGCCGCGGACACCGCGCAGTCTGCCGAAGTAGTGGTCGAACGAACGGTTCTCCTGCATCAGGACGACGATGTGCTCGACGTCCTCGATCGTTCCCGAACGGTGGTTCGCGGGGAGCGCGGCGGCGCGCTCGATGCTCGCGGACAGCGCGCTGAACGCCGTTGTCGCGCCTGCCAGTTGGAGGAAGCGGCGCCGGTTGACTTCGGGCATGGGGTGAGGGGCCTCTCGGACGGTGCCGGATCATGACGGGATGCGCGCGAATGGAGTGTTCCAGGAGCAGCGAACGTCAGGGAAGGGTGCGATGGCGCCCGTGTGAAGGTCGCCGGTACGCGGGGTGCCCCCGGCGCGCGGGCCGGCCCGTCCGCGCCCGGCCACCGTTCAGCGGTCCCAGCCCGTGCCGCGCAGGGCGGCATCCGTACCGGCGAGGTAGACGGCCGTGGCGAGCCACTGGGCCGCGTACCGGTCCGGGTCGGCCTCCGCGAGGCGGCCGAACGCGTCGCGGGTGCGGTGCGCGGCCACCGCGCCGAGCGCGGCGACCGGTTCCGCGCCGGTGCCGCATCCGGCGCCGCGCAGTGCGGCCACGTGCCCGTGGCGGCCGTGGTCCCGCGCGGGTTCGACGACGGCCCGGCGTCCGAGCCGGGTCGGGCACGCGGGTGGCCCCGCGCTTCGCCGAGCTGCGGATCCGGGTGTACGAGCGGATCCAGGCGGCGAAGCGCGGGGCCCCGGCTCAGGACGTCACGAAAGGTACGCCTCCACCTCGCTGAACTGCGCCGCCGGCCAGCCGGTGTTACCGGTGACGTGCAGCCGCAGGTGGCGGACGGTGCCGCTGACCGGGATGGTCACCGTGTTGCCGGTGGCCGGGTCGAAGCGGTAGTCCTTCGGGGCGACCAGCGTGGAGTACGCCGAGCCGTCGGCGCTGCCCTGCACCGACAGGGTCTGGGTGCGGGCCTGCCACGCGGCCTGCGGCGGCAGCTTCAGCACCACCCGGCGCACGGCCCGGGCGGAGCCCAGGTCGACCGTCAGGGACTGCGGGAAGGCGTGGTTGGCGGACTCCCAGTACGTGTTCGCGTCGCCGTCGACCGCCTTGCCCGGGGTGTAGACGTTCTGGGAGCCGGTGGCCGTGACCGTGCGGCCCCGGGCGAGGTTCGCGTCCGGGTCGGGGCCGGGGTCGCCCTGGCCGGGCTGGGGCCAGGTGGTGCAGTCCGACCAGGTGCTGTCCCAGCCGGAGTTGCCGCCGCCGTCGGTGAGCGTGAAGGTGCCGGAGCCGGACGGGTAGGGGCAGTTGTAGACGCCGGCCGCGCCGACGTCGGTGGCGGTGACGTCGCGGAAGGTGGCGGCGCCCTGCGTCTCGGCCTGGACGACGACCGTGCCCGCCCCGTTCACGGTGGCGCCGTCGACGGTGACGTTCTTCGCGGCGTACCCGCGTCCGCTGCCGGAGACGAACTCGAAGGCGCTGTAGGGGCTGTCGGTGATCGTCGTGTCGGTGATCCTGACCTGCGCCTCGATGGCGCTGTCGTAGGAGTCGACGCGCAGGGCGCCCATCGGGTGGTTCCAGTTGGGGTTCATGGCGCCGGTGCGGACCAGGGTGTTGCCGTCGACGGTGATGGTGCCGGACAGCGGGTGGAAGGGGTCGAGGAACTTCTGGTTGGAGATCGCGATGCCGCTGCCGAGGGCGTTGGTGTCGCTCACCAGGTTGCCGCGGACGGTGATGTCGGTGCCGCCGTAGACCGCGATGCCGTTGGCGAGGTTGGGCTGCGAGACCGTGTTGTTCTCGAAGGTGCTGTTGGTGTTCGGCGCGTGCAGCGACCACATGGCGAGCGCGTCGTCGCCCTGGTTGCGCAGGAAGTTGTTGCGGACCGTCACGCCGCGCGCGTTGCCGTTGAGGTTGAGGCCGTCCGCCGTCATGTCGAGGAAGCGGCTGTTCTCCACGACGAGGTTGTCGTTGGTGCCGGTCAGCCAGAGGCCGACCTTGAGGTGCTGGAGCCACATGCCGGAGACGGAGGAGTTCGGGCCGAGGGAGCCGTTGACGAAGTTGTCCGGGCTGGAGTCGACGCGTTCGGTGACCTCGCCGATGACCGCGAAGTCCTTGATGTGGACGTTGCCCGAGGAACTGGACTGGTCGACGAAGCGGGAGGTGCGCACGATCGAGTGCCAGTGGCCTGCGCCCTGGAGGGTGACGTTCTGCACGCCGTTCAGGGAGGAGGTGAGCCGGTACTCGCCCGGCGGGATCCACACCACTCCCCCCTGTGCCGCGCTGATCGCCTCCCGGAACGCCTGCGTCGAGTCGCCCTGGCCGCTGGGGTCGGCGCCCTTGTCGGTCACGGAGACGGATCCGGCGGGCCGCGCGGCGGGACCCGCCGCCTGTTCGAAGTCGGCGACGTCGACGGTGACCTGGACGTTGGCGGCCTGGAGGGCGACCTTGTCCCCGGCCCGCACGTCACGGCCGAGCAGCATGCGGGAGTTGGCGTAGAAGTGGTGGGTCCTGGCGCCGGGGATCCAGCCGGTGTCGACGTAGGAGTACTTGGAGGTCACCGGCAGTGTCCCGGCCAGCCTCTGGCCGTTGACGTACACGTCGAGCGAGCCGGACTGTCCGTCGGGGACGCTGTGGGCCACGTTCACGGCGTTGGCCGCGCGCGGCACCGTGAACTCCACGCGCTGCCCCGGGTTCAGCCGTACCGCCCGCCGGCCGGAGGCCTCGGAGGCGAGGGTGCCCTGGGTGTGGTCGGGGCCGATCGTGGTGCCGGTGCTCGTGGCGGACTCGGCCTCGACCGAGGTGAAGGGCAGGGTGGCGCCCGCCGCCGCGTGGGCCGGCGTGGGGGCGAGGGCGACGAGCAGGCCGGCGGTCACGGCGACGGCCGCGGACAGGGCTGGCATGCTCCTGACAGTCGAGCGGGTGGTCCCAATCGGGTGCATGTGCGGGTCCCTTCGTGGTGGGGGCGGGAACGAGCGGGTGCGGTCTCAGGCGCGCGACCGGACCGCCGTGTCCCGGGGCACCGCGGTCTCAGGCGCGCAGCCAGACCGCCGTGTCCCGGGGCAGCCGTCCGTCGGCGTCGAGCGGGCCGCTGGCGAGGAGGACCTCGGCGTGTCCGGGCAGCACGGCCGGGGTGGCGGCGAGGTTGACCAGGCAGTGCGCGCCCCCGTCCCGCACGAAGTGCAGGACGCCCTCGGGGGCGGGGAGCCAGGTGAGCGGGCCGTCACCGAACCCGGGGCGCAGACGGATCGCCCGGCGGTAGAGGGAGAGCATGGAGCCGGGATCGCCGAGCTGGCGGTCGACCGCGTAGTCCGCCCAGCCGTCGGGCTGCGGCAGCCAGGGCGTCTGCCGTGAGCCGAACCCGGCGTACGGCGCCTCGGCCTCCCAGGGCAGCGGCACCCGGCAGCCGTCGCGTCCCGGGTCGGTGCCGCCCGACCGGGCGTGCATCGGGTCCTGGATCAGCTCGCGCGCCAGCTCCACCTCGGGCAGGCCCAGTTCCTCCCCCTGGTAGAGGTAGACCGCGCCGGGCAGGGCCAGGGACAGCAGGGCGGCGGCACGCGCCCGGCGGGTGCCCAGGGCCAGGTCGGTGGGGGTGCCGAAGGCCTTGGTGGCGAAGTCGAAGCCGGTGTCGGCGCGGCCGTAACGGGTGACCGTGCGGGTGACGTCGTGGTTGCACAGCACCCAGGTGGCGGGGGCGCCGACCGGGGCGTGCTCGGCCAGGGTGTCGTCGATGGAGGTGCGCAGCCGGGCCGCGTCCCAGGGGCAGGTCATGAAGGAGAAGTTGAACGCGGTGTGCAGTTCGTCGGGGCGGAGGTAGCGGGCGAAGCGCTCGGAGTCGGGGAGCCAGACCTCGCCGACGAAGACGGCCCCGTACTCGTCGGCGACGGCCCGCCAGGAGCGGTAGATGTCGTGGAGTTCGTCGCGGTCGACGTAGGGGTGCGGGTCGCGGCCCTCGGTGAAGTCCGGCAGCCGGGGGTCCTTCGCCGGCAGCGCGGCGGAGTCGATGCGCACCCCCGCCACGCCCCGCTCGAACCAGAACCGCAGGATGTCCTCGTGCTCCTGGCGGACGGCGGGGTGCGCCCAGTTGAGGTCCGGCTGCTCCGGGGCGAACAGGTGGAGGTACCAGTCGCCGTCGTCCAGCCGGGTCCATGCGGGGCCGCCGAACTCCGACCGCCAGTCGTTCGGCGGGAGTTCGCCGTGTGCGCCGCGGCCCGGGCGGAAGTGGAACAGGTGGCGCTCGGGGCCGCCGGCGAGGGCGGCGCGGAACCAGGGGTGCTGGTCGGAGACGTGGTTCGGCACGATGTCGATGATCGTGCGCAGGCCCAGCTCGCGGGCCTCGGCGATCAGCTTCTCCGCCTCGGCGAGGGTGCCGAACGCCGGGTCGATCACCCGGTAGTCGGCGACGTCGTAGCCGCCGTCCTTCATCGGGGACAGGTACCAGGGGTTGAACCACAGCGCGTCCACGCCCAGTTCGGCGAGATGGTGCAGCTTGGCGCGGACGCCCGCGAGGTCTCCGGTGCCGTCGCCGTCACCGTCGGCGAAGCTGCGGACGTACACCTGGTAGATGACGGCGGAGCGCCACCAGTCGTCGCTGGGGGCGGGGGTGGGCTGTCCCACGGTGCGTGCCTTTCTCTTCTGTGGAGGGTGCCGGTGTCAGCCCTTGGTGCTGCCCGCGCTGATTCCGGCGATGATGTGCCGCTGGAAGACGAGGAACAGCGCGACCATGGGGATGCTGGCGATCACCATCGCGGCGATGAGCACGGTCAGCTGGACGTTCTGCGACAACTGCACGAGGGCCACGCTGATCGGCTGCTTGCCGGTGTCGGAGAAGACCATCAGCGGCCACAGGAAGTCCTGCCACACCGCGACCAGCGCGAAGATCGACACCACGCCGAGCACCGGCCGCGACATGGGCAGCACGACGGACCACAGGGTGCGCAGCCTCCCCGCGCCGTCCATCTCGGCGGCCTCCAGCACGTCCCTGGGCAGCTGGTCGAAGAACCGCTTCAGCAGGTAGAGGTTGAAGGCGTTGGCGACGGCCGGCAGCCAGATGGCGAGCGGGTCGTTGAGCAGCCCGAGATCGGCCACCGTCAGGTACTTCGGTACGACGAGGGCCTGGGCCGGGACCATCAGGGTGGCGAGGATGCCGCCGAGGATCAGCTTGCCGAAGGCGGGCCGGAGCCTGGACAGGGCGTAGGCGGCGGCCGTGCAGAACACCAGCTGGAACAGCCAGGCGCCGGCCGCCTGCACCACCGTGTTCCACAAGTGGGTGGGCAGCCGCATCAGCTCCCAGGCGTCGGTGTACCCGCTGGTGCTCCAGCTCTCCGGGACCAGGGTGGGCGGGGTGCGCGCCACCTCGTCCGGTGACTTCATCGCTCCGCTCGCCATCCAGTAGACGGGGAAGAGGAAGGCGAGCGCGAACAGCACGACGACGCCGGTGAACACCGTCCAGTAGACGGCCCTGCCGCGCGGGCGGGCCAGTACGGCCGGGGAGACGAGGGTGCGGGGGGTGCTGCTCATGCGGCCTCCTCTCCGGAGCGGGTCAGGCGGAGGTACCCGGCGGAGAACAGGCCGAGCAGGGCGAGGAGCATCACGCTCAGCGCGCAGGCACCGCCGAAGTCGTTGTAGAGGAAGGCGTACTTGTAGATCAGGTAGAGGACGGTGACCGTGGAGTTCTCCGGTCCGCCGCCGGTGATCACGAAGGGTTCGGTGAACACCTGCATGGTGGCGATGATCTGGAGGAGCATCAGCATCAGGACGACGAACCTGGTCTGCGGGATCGTCACGTGGCGGACGCGCTGGATCAGGTTCGCCCCGTCGAGTTCGGCGGCCTCGTACAGCTCGCCGGGGACGGACTGCAGGGCGGCGAGGTAGATGAGGACGGTGCCGCCCATGTTGGCCCAGGTGGCGACGACGACGAGGGACACCAGGGCGGTGTCGGCGCCGTTGGTCCAGTTGGACGTGGGCAGGTGGAGCAGGCGCAGGGCCTCGTTGGCGAGGCCGGCGCCCGGGTCGTAGAACCACTTCCACAGCAGGGCGCCGACCACCGGCGGGATCATCACCGGCAGGTAGACGACCACCCGGAAGAACGCCTTGGCGTGCCTCAGTTCGTTGAGGACGAGGGCCAGTACGAAGGGGACGGCGAAGCCGAGCAGCAGGGCGAGCAGGGTGAAGGTGAGCGTGTTGCGCCAGGCGGCGCCGAACTCGGGATCGTCCAGGACCCGGGTGAAGTTGGCGGTGCCGACCCATTCGGCCTCCGAGCCGGGCGTGTACTTCTGGAAGGCGATTACGACCGCGCGGAGCGCCGGGTACCAGGAGAACAGCGCGAAGCAGACGAGGCCGCCGGCGAGGAAGCCGTAGGCGCGCAGGTGGTCGGTGAGGCGGCGCCGTCCCCGGTCCCCTGCCGGGGACGGCGCCTTCACCGGGCGGACCGGCACGGTGCCGGCCGGCCGTTCGGCCGTCTTCGTCACCGGTCAGCCCCGCGCCAGGATGCCGTCGATCTTGCCGGAGGCGTCCTTCAGGAGCCGGTCGATGTCCGCGTCCTCCTTGGTGAGGACGGCGGAGACGACACCGTCGAGGACGGAGTAGAGCTGCTGGGCGTGGGGCGGCTCGATCTTCATCTCCAGCCGCTGGTTGCCGTCGAGGAAGGCCCGGTAGTTCTCCACCGGGACGTTGGCGTTGGCCTTCTTGACCTGCTGGTCCTTCTCGTCTGCGGCGCCGGTGAACAGGCGGGGCTCGGGCAGGCCCACCGGGGCGTCGTTCTTCTTCGCGCGGGCGTAGTCCCCGAGGAAGCCGTCCCCGGGGGTGAGGAACATGTGGTCGAGCCACTTCAGTCCGGCGCGGATCTGCTCGGGCGATGCCTTCTTGCCGAACATGTAGCCGTCGCCGCCGATGAGGGTGCCGTTGCCGCCGGGCATCGGGGCGATGGCGATGTCCTGGTACTTCGCGCCCTTCTCCTTGACGAGGATCGGGATGTTGTCGGGGGCGGCGAGGTACATGCCGAGCCTGCCGGCGCCCATCATCTGCTGGACGTCGTTGATGACGAGCAGCTGCCTGCTGCCCATCGAATCGTCCTTCCACCGCATGTCGTGGAGGGTCTGGAGCACGGCACGGCCTTCGGGGGTGTCGACGGTGGCCTTCTTGCCGTCGGGGCTGACCACGTCGCCGCCCCGGGAGTACAGCTCGGCGGTGAAGTGCCAGCCGCCCTGGTTCTGCGCGCTGTAGTCGGCGTAGCCGACGGTGCCGTCGCCGAGGGCGGCGATCCTCTTGGCGGCGTCGCGGACCCCGGCCCAGGTGGTGGGCGGCCGGTCCGGGTCGAGGCCGGCCTTCTCGAAGAGTGCCCTGTTGTAGATCAGGCCCATCGAGTAGCCGGTGCGCGGGATGCCGTAGACCTTGCCGTCGACGGTGTAGATGTCCCGCAGTTGCCGCTGGATGGTGCCGTAACTCTTCAACTCCTTGACGTAGGGCGTGAGATCGGCCGCCTGGCCGATGTCGACGACGTGCCTCGCGTCGGTGAAGTAGGTGTAGAAGACGTCCTCCATCTGCCCGCCGGCCAGCTTGGCGTCGAAGGTCTTCGGGTCCTGGCAGGGGAACGCGTCGTGCGGGACGACGTCGATGTCCGGGTTCTCCTTCTCGAAGGCGGCGACGTCCTCCTCGAAGAACCGGCGGTCGACCTCGGCGCTCTTGGGCGGCATGCAGTTGACCGTGATGCGGGTCGTGCCGCCCGCGGCCTCGTCGTCGTTCGACCCGCACGCGGTGAGCGTGAGCGCGCCGACGCCTAGCGCGACGAGGGTACGGCGGATCCCGTTGCTTCTCATCGGTGGACCCCTTACGGGACAGGAGCGAGTGAACCCCTCGGAACAGGAGCGGTGGGCGGGGCACACTCAAGCACCGACGACATCGGTCCGCAAGATGTCGCGCAGATTTTGAAATTATTCGACAGCCACGTGGTCCTCAGGGGCGGGGAGCCTGCGCGGTCGACCCCCGCACCACCAGCTCGGGCTCGAACAGCAGCTCATCGGGGGCCACCGCACTGCCGCTGATCTGCGCGTTCAGCAGCTCCACCACCGCCCTGCCCATGGCCTCGATGGGCTGCCGCACGGTGGTGAGGGGCGGCTCGGTGCAGTTCATCAGCGCCGAGTCGTCGTAGCCGACGACGGAGATCTGCCCGGGTACGTCGAGTCCCTTGCGGCGGGCGGCCCGTACGACGCCGAGGGCGAGGGGGTCGCTGGCGCAGAGGAAGCCGGTGACGCCCCGCTCGATCAGCCGGGAGGCGGCGGCGTGACCGCCCTCGATGGAGAACATGGCGCGGGCGACGTGCTCCTCGGGCACCTCCCCCGCGACCGCGCGGGCGGCGGCCAGCTTGCGCGCCGAGGGCATGTGGTCGCCGGGACCGAGCACCAGCCCGATCCGCTCGTGCCCGAGCGAGGCCAGGTGCCGCCAGGCCTGCTCCACGGCCACGGCGTCGTCGCACGACACGGCCGGGAAACCGAGGTGCTCTATCGCCGCGTTGACGAGGACGACGGGGATGTTCCGCTCGGCGAGCCGGCGGTAGTGCTCGTGCGGCGCGTCGGCCTGGGCGTACAGGCCGCCGGCGAACACGACGCCGGACACCTGCTGCTGGAGCAGCAGGTCCACGTAGTCCGCCTCGGAGACGCCGCCCCGGGTCTGCGTGCACAGCACCGGCGTCAGCCCGAGCTGGGCCAGCGCGCCGCCGATGACCTCGGCGAAGGCGGGGAAGATCGGGTTCTGCAGCTCGGGCAGGACCAGGCCGACCAGCCGGGCGCGCTCACCGCGCAGCTGGGTGGGCCGCTCGTAGCCGAGCACGTCCAGGGCCGAGAGCACCGCCTGCCGGGTGGCCTCGGAGACCCCCGGCTTGCCGTTGAGCACCCGGCTGACCGTGGCCTCGCTGACCCCGACCTTCTTCGCCACCACAGCAAGTCGTCGCGTCATGGCCGCAAGAGTAGCGCAAGATACGCAAGCCGTTTGCGTCATCGCGCAAGAAACCTGTCATGGTGCTGCCCAGAGCCCCCGGACGTGCCCGAGGTGGCGGGTCATCACGGCGCGTACGGCCTCCGTGTCCCGGGCGAGCAGCGCGTCGAGTATCTCCAGGTGCTCCTCGGCCGACGCCTCCAGGCGCCCCTGCTCGACCAGCGTGGTCAGCCCGTACAGCCGTGCCCGCCGCCGCAGGTCCCGGACGACCTCCACCAGGTGCCCGTTGCCGGCGAGCGCCAGCAGCCCCAGGTGGAAGCGCTGGTCGGCCTCGATGTACGCGATCAGGTCGCCGTCCGCGGCGGCCGTGACGATCTCCTCGGCGACCGGGCGCAGCGCCCGCAGCGCCACCGGGTCCGCGGTGAGGGCGAGTTGCGCCGTCGTCGGGATCTCGATCAGGGCACGGACGTGGGTGTACTCGTCGAGCTGCCGCTCGGAGACGGCGGTGACCCGGAACCCCTTGTTGGGCACGGTGTCGACCAGCCCTTCCTTGGCGAGGTCGAGCATGGCCTCGCGCACGGGGGTGGCGGAGACACCGAAGCGGGTGGCGAGCCCGGGGGCCGAGTACACCTCGCCCGGGCGCAGTTCCCCGGCGACCAGCGCGGCCCGCAGCGCGTCCGCGACCCGCTCGCGGTAGCTGGGCCTGCGGCCGCCGAGGGACCGCAGGGCGGGGCGGGGCGCGGTCACAGGACGAACCCCGCCGGGAACGGGTCGCGCGGGTCCAGCAGGTACTGCGCGGTGCCGGTGATCCAGGCGCGCCCGGTGAAGCTGGGCAGCACGGCCGGGCGGCCCGCCACCTCGGTGGTGCCGAGCAGCCGGCCGGTGAACCGGGTGCCGATGAAGGACTCGTTCACGAACTCGGTGTGCAGCGGGAGTTCGCCGCGGGCGTGCAGCTGGGCCATGCGGGCGCTGGTGCCGGTGCCGCAGGGCGAGCGGTCGAACCAGCCGGGGTGGATCACCATGGCGTGCCGGGAGTGGCGGGCGGTGGCGTCGGGAGCGGTCACCTGCACATGGTGGCAGCCGCGGATGGACGGGTCCTCGGGGTGGACCGGTTCCTCCTCGGCGTTGATCGCCTCCATCAGCGCGAGACCGGCCGCGAGGATCTCCTCCTTGTGCGACCGGTCGTAGGGCAGCCCGAGCCGGTCCAGCGGCAGGACGGCGTAGAAGTTGCCGCCGAAGGCGAGGTCGTAGGTGACCGTCCGCCCGTCGGGCAGGGTGGCCGTCCGGTCGAGCCCGACGGCGAACGACGGGACGTTGCGCAGGGTCACGGCGGTGGCGGCGCCGTCCTCGACGGCGACCTCGGCGACGACCACCCCGGCGGGCGTGTCCAGGCGGATGGTGGTGACCGGTTCGACGACCTCCACCATGCCGGTCTCGACCAGCACCGTCGCGACACCGATCGTGCCGTGCCCGCACATGGGGAGGTAGCCGGAGACCTCGATGTAGACCACGCCCCAGTCGCAGTCGGGGCGGGTGGGCGGCTGGAGGATCGCGCCGCTCATCGCGGAGTGCCCGCGCGGCTCGTTCATCAGCAACCGCTTGACGTCGTCGCGGTGTTCGCGGAAGTACAGGCGGCGCTCGTTCATCGTCGCGCCCGGGATGGTGCCGATGCCGCCGGTGATCACCCGGGTGGGCATGCCCTCGGTGTGCGAGTCGACGGCGTGCAGGACGAGTCTGCTGCGCATGACCGGCCTCCCCTACGCCAGTCCGGCCGCGACGGCCTGCTCGGTGGCCGCGCGGACGGCCGCCTCCTGGACGGGCTCCAGCGGCACCCGGGGCGGGCGGCAGGGGCCACCGTACCGGCCGGTGAGGTCCATGGACAGCTTGATCGCCTGGACGAACTCCACGCGTGAGTCCCAGCGCAGCAGCGGATGCAACTGCCGGTACAGCGGCAGCGCGGTGGTGAGGTCGCCGGCCACGGCGGCGCGGTAGAGCTCCACGCAGGAGCGGGGCAGCGCGTTCGGGTAGCCGGCCACCCAACCCTTGGCGCCGGCGACGGCGAGTTCCAGCAGCACGTCGTCGGCACCGACCAACAGGTCCAGTTCGGGGGCGAGTTCGGCGATCCGGTAGGCGCGCCGGACGTCCCCGGAGAACTCCTTGACCGCCTGGACGTACCCCTCGCCGTGCAGCCGGGCGAGCAGCTCCGGCACCAGGTCGACCTTGGTGTCGATGGGGTTGTTGTAGGCGACGACCGGCAGTCCGGCGGCGGCGACCTCGGCGTAGTGGGCGAGGACGGAACGCTCGTCGGCGCGGTAGGCGTTGGGCGGCAGCAGCATCACCGCCCGGCAGCCCGCCTCGGCCGCCTGCTCGGCCCAGCGGCGGGCCTCGGCGGAACCGTAGGCGGCGACGCCGGGCATCACGCGCTCCCCGCCGATCGCGGCGACGGCCGTCTCGACGACCCTGGCGCGTTCCTCGGGGGTGAGCACCTGGTACTCGCCGAGCGAGCCGTTCGGTACGACGCCGTCGCAGCCGTTCGCCACCAGCCAGGCGCAGTGCTCGGCGTAGCGGTCGTGGTCGACGGAGAGGTCGTCGTTCAGCGGGAGGGCGGTGGCGACGAGGACGCCGCGCCAGGGACGGTGGTCGGTCATGAGTGTCCTTCCTCGGTGTGCTGTGCGGCGAGTACGCCCAGCGGCACGGGCCGGGCGAACGGCCGCCGGGACGGGGTGGGTTCGCAGCCGGCGAGGCCCGCGACCGCCGGTCCGCACATCCGGCCCTGGCACCAGCCCATGCCGGCCCGGGTGAGCAGCTTGACCGTGCGGGCGTCCCCGGCGCCGAGCGCGAGGGCCTCGCGGACCGCGCCCGCCGTGACCTCCTCGCAGCGGCAGACCACGGTGTCGTCGGTGACCCGGTCGGTCCAGCGGGCGGACGGGGCGTAGACGGAGTCGAGGGCCGCCGCGGACCTGCGCATACGGGCGCGGGCCCGGGCGGCGGGCGCCCACTGCCCCGGATCGGGCACGGTGCCGCGCAGCCGGGCGGCGATCGAGCGCCCGGCGATGTGCCCCTCGGCGAGGGCGAGTACCGCGCCGCCGACACCGGTGGCCTCGCCCGCGGCCCAGACGCCGGGTACGTCGGTGCGCTGTTCGTCGTCGACGGCGACGGTGGGTCCGTCCAGCCGGCAGCCGAGGCCCTCGGCCAGGTCGGTGTGCGGGAGCATGCCGTGCCCCACCGCGAGCGTGTCGCACGGCAGATGGCGCTCGGTGTCCGGCCGGAGGCGGCCGTGCGCGTCGAGCGCGGCGACGGTGACGCCGGTCAGCCGGTCGTCACCGTGGGCGCGGACCACGGTGTGGCGGGCGAGGAAGGGGACGCGGTGCCGCAGCAGCCGGGCCGCGTAGCCGGCGCCCTCGGGCAGCTTGCCGGCCAGTGACCGGACGTGCCGCGGCAGGCGCCCGGGGTCCGCCGACTCCACCAGCGCGGCCACCCGTACGCCCGCCGTCGCGAGCCCGGTCGCCACAGGCAGCAGCAGCGGTCCGGTCCCGGCGACGACCGCCGTCCGGCCCGGTACGACGAGGCCGCCCTTGAGCATGGCCTGCGCGCCGCCCGCGGTGACGACGCCGGGCAGGGTCCAGCCGGGGAAGGGCAGTACGGTCTCGTACCCGCCGGTGGCCAGGAGCACGGCGGTGGCGTGCACCTCGGCGGGCTCCTCCTGGTCCGGGCCGAGCAGCGCGTGCACGGTGAGACCGTCGGGCCCCCGCTCCACGCACCACACGTGATGCTCCGCCAGGAGCCGGACGGAGCTCGCGGCGAGCCCGTCCCGCAGCCGGGTCCAGGTGCGCCACTGGTGGTGCAGGGCCTCGGGGCGTTCCGCGCGGAGCCCGGCCGCGGGCTGCCGGTGGAACTGCCCGCCCGGCTCCGGCGCCGCGTCGACGAGGGCGACCCGTACGCCCCGTGCGGCCGCCGCGAGGGACGCGGCGAGTCCGGCCGGTCCCGCGCCGATCACCGCGAGGTCAGTCCGCATGGCCGGTCCCCTCCTGGGTGCCGATCACGTCGCCCGGCCGAGCGGGCACCAGACAGGCCCGCTGGTTGGGGCGGCCGTTCACGGTGACCAGGCAGTCGAAGCACACCCCGATCCCGCAGAACACCCCGCGGGGGCGTCCGCCGTCCCGGGTGGTGCGCCAGGAGGTGATGCCGGCGGCCCACAGCACGGCGGCCACCGTCCGGCCGGGCAGCGCCTCGACCGGCCGTCCGTCGAACGTGACCAGGAAGGGGGGCCCGGGTCGCGCCCCGGCCCGCTCCAGTGGATTCACTCCTCGGCCTCCTCGGCTGCGTCGGACGCGGGGCCCGTTCGGCGGATCGCGCCGGTGATTCGCGGGGGGAAGCGGTCCGGCCGGAAGGGTGTGAGGTCCAGGGCCGGCGTCCGTCCGGTGAGTGCCTGGGCGATCAGCAGCCCGGTGCCGGTGGCCAGCCCGATGCCCGCGCCCTCGTGGCCGCACGCGTGGTACAGGCCGGGCGCCCTCGGGTCGGGGCCGATCGCCGGGAGGTGGTCGGGGAGGTACGGCCGGAAGCCCGCGTACGTCCGCAGGGCGCGGACACCGGCCAGGAAGGGGAACAGGCGTGTCGCCCCCGCCGCCAGCGCCCGCACCGCCGGGAGCGACAGGGACCGGTCGAAGCCGACCCGTTCCCGGCTGGCGCCGATCAGCACCGGTCCCGCGGCCGTGCCCTCCACCACCGGCGAGGTCTGCAGCGCCGCCGAGTCGCTGGCGACGTCGGCCACGTAGTCGGCGGCGTACACCTTGTGCCGGATGCGGGGCGGCAGCGGCTCGGTGACGAGGACGAAGCCGCGTCTGGGGAGCACGGGCAGCGACACCCCGGCGCGGGCGGCGAGTTCGCCGCCCCAGGTGCCGGCCGCGTTGACGACCGCCGGGGCGTGGAGGTCGCCGCGGTCCGTGCGCACGCCGTACACCGCGCCGTCGGAGGTGCGCAGCACCCGGGTCACCTCGCGGCCGGTGAGCAGCCGGGCGCCGGAGGCGCGCAGCAGGTGGGCCGCCGCGAGGGCGGGCATCACCTGGGCGTCCTGCGGGTAGTGCACGCCGCCCGCGAGGCCGGGCGCCAGAAGCGGTTCGAGGTCGTGGAGCCGGTCGGCGGGGACGGGGTCGGCCGTCACCCCGGCCGCCCGCTGCGCTGCCGCGAACCCCCGCAGCCCGTCCAGCGTCGCGGGTGTCGTGGCGACGACGAGCCCGCCCTTGGCCTCGTACTCGACCGCCGTGCCCGTCCCCCGGGCCCACTCCGCCCACAACCGGTTGGACAGCAGGGCGAGTTCGAGCTCGGGGCCGGGGGCCTTGTCGGAGACCAGGAGGTTGCCCTCACCGGCGCCGGTCGTGCCGCCGGCCACCGGGCCCCGGTCCACGACGGTGACGGCGAGGCCCTCCCGGGCCGCGTACAGGGCGCAGGCGGCGCCCACCATCCCGGCGCCCACCACGACAACATCGCAGGTCAGCGACTCGCTCACGTCTGTACTATGTCACACAGCACTCGTGGGGGGAACAGGGCCGACAGGACCTGTCAGGACCTGTACGGGGGCCGGTTCAGTCGGCGGCGGGGACCACTCGCAGGTGGGAGGCGGCGCGGCGCGCCCCGCGGCCCCGGGCCGCCATGCGGGGCACCTCGCGCAGGACCAGGGTCAGCCGGACGCAGCCCATGTCCCGGAGGGTGCCGGTCGTCTCGACGACGATGCGGCAGTCCGTGGCGCCCCAGCGCGGGTCGGGGTGGAGCAGCGGCCGTACGGCGCCGTCGTGTTCGGCGGCCCGCTCGCCGACGGCCCGGAGCCAGTGCGGCAGTCCGTGCCGGTAGGCGGCCTCCATGATCGGGTCCTGGGCGATGTCACGGCGGATGGCCTGCAGGCCGTGGTCGTGTCCGTGCCGCTCGACGGTCTTGGCGAAGTGGGCCAGCATCGGCAGGCACCAGCTCGACTCGTGGTCGCCGAGCACCGATCCGGCGTCCGGGTGGAAGAGGACGAACCGCAGGAAGTTGTCGACGGGCAGGGCGGTGGGGTGCGGCTCCACATCCTGGAAAAGTGTCCGGAAGGCACTGTTCGTGAGCAGCACGTCCCAGCGGTGGTCGACGACCAGGGAGGGGAAGGGGGCCGCCTCCAGGAGCGCGGCGTAGTCCCGCAGATAGGCCTGGGCCTCGGGAGTCTCGGGGACGGGCCGCGGTGCCGGCCGCTGCCCTCCTGCCTGATATGCCATCGGGAGGTCACCCCTCTTGCCTGTGCGGCCCTGACGCGGCGCCCCGATCCTGCTGCCCGGACGTGAGGCGTGTCAACTATCGTGGCATTTCATGTCGGTTGACGGCTGAAATTGGCCACAGTTGTGGCGAGACCTGGATGTGAGTTCGAAGCACGGCTAGTCTCCGTGAAGTTCACGGCAATCGCTTGTGAGAAGCCTGTGAGAGACGTAGGAGATCTTTCGGTGACGGGTGGCTTCGAGGGTCCGGGCACCGCGCCGACGACCGCGCTGCCGGCCGTCGTCGCCCGCGTCACCGCACTCGCCGACCGGCTCGGTGTGGCGCACTCCGAGGTCTTCGACGTCGGCCGGCTGTCCGTCGCCTCCGGTGTGCCGGAGGCCGTGGTCAGGGCGCTGCTGAGCGGCCGCTCCGCGGGGGAGCCGGATGTGCAGGCCCGGTTCGTGCAGCGGCTGGACCTGCTGCGCCGCACCCGGCTGAAGCCCAACGGCCGCAAGTACACCCAGCAGGAGATCGCCGACGGTGC
Source organism: Streptomyces capillispiralis (assembly GCF_007829875.1). Taxonomy (NCBI): domain Bacteria; kingdom Bacillati; phylum Actinomycetota; class Actinomycetes; order Kitasatosporales; family Streptomycetaceae; genus Streptomyces; species Streptomyces capillispiralis. The sequence continues at coordinate 1,040,679 of NZ_VIWV01000001.1, forward strand.
GGGCATGTCCCGGCAGCAGGCCGGTGCGCTGATCAACGGCGACCGGCGCCCCACGATGGAGCACTGCGACGCCATCCAGCGGTTCTTCCGGGTCCACGCCGGTTTCCTGACCGCCGAGGACCCCGAGGCGCTCGCGAGCGTGCTCCAGCACACCGAGCAGGAGCTGCTGCAGAAGCTCGCCGACCGGGAGCGGCGGGCCGCGGCGGCGGCCGACGACCCGCTGGAGCGGCTGCTGCAGGACCACGGTGTGCGCGGGATCGCCTGGCGGGCCGCCCAGCTGCCCACCGACCAGCACCGCGACAAGGTCGCGGAGTGGCTGGACATGCTCCTGGAGAGTGTCCAGCGGCCCACGTCGTGACCTGGGGGGAACTGTGGGCATCGGTAGGGAAATGCGCCGCCTGTGCGGCGAGTTGCTCGCGGAGCTGACGCTTCCCGCCCCGGCGCCGCCCGCGGACCTGTACGCCGCCCTGTGCGCGGCGATGAGCAGGCGCCGCGGACGGCCCGTACTGTTCCGCACGGCCGTCTTCCCGCCGGGGACCGCGAGCGGGCTGTGGCTCGACATGACGGACCAGGACCTCGTGGTGATCGAGGAACGCACCGCGCCTGACCACCAGTTGGTGATCCTCGGCCACGAACTGTGGCACATGCAGGCCGGCCACCGAGGTCACCACCTCGCGGGTGCCGAGGTCGCGACCCGGCTGCTGGACGGGACCCCGGACGAGGACGCCTTGCGGGCGACCGTCCTGAAGGTCGCCGCCCGCACCCGGTTCGACCTGGCCGAGGAGAAGGAGGCCGAGGCCTTCGGCCTGCTGCTGGCCAGCAAGTGCCGCACCTGGCTGGCGGGTCCGTCGCTGCGCGGACCGGTGCAGCGTGATCACCTCGCGGGCCGGATCGGTGCGTCACTGGGCTATCTGGGGCCGCAGGGCTGAGCGGCCGCGCCCCGGCGCGCGAGCCCTCCGGGCGGGCGAACCGGGCGGCGTCGCGGCCCGATTGTCAGTGGGGGGCGGCAAGCTGGAGGTGCGCCCCTTCCAGTGCGGGGGCGCGGGACCCATGACGACGACACGGGGAGAGCCGAGCGATGCCCACCGCCGTACTGACCGACCGCGAGCGCACCGCCGTCCAGGCCTATCTGCGGCTGCTGCACACCGTGCGCGCCGCCTTCGACACCCGGCCGGCCCCGCCGGACGCGCCCGGCCCCGCGCTCGTCCCGCCCGCCGTGCTCGCCGAGGCGGAGACGGCGCTGGCCCGGGCCGGCCTGGCGGGCAACGAGGAGGCGTTCTTCCGGATGCTGCGGGACTGGCACCCCGAGCCGTAGCGGGCCGGGATGCCGTGACGGCGTGGCGTCCCGGGGCGGCGCGGCGTGAGCCGCTGCCGCGGGACGCTCCCGGTTCAGCCGTGCGGGACCGCGATCGCCGTGGCGATCAGGCCCTGCCCGGTCGTCCAGCGGCCGGTGAAGTGGTCGAGCACGCGGCCGCCCACCTGCGGTCCGGGGACCAGGAGGGTGGCGCGGAAGCCTCCGCGGGTGCGGGTGCCGGGGTCGGGGGTGAAGACGATGTCGGCCTCCAGGAAGTCCAGCCACTTCCCGGTGAGCGGGAACCAGGCCTTGTAGACGGCCTCCTTGGCGCTGAACAGCAGCCGGTCCCAGTGCACGGCGGGCAGTTCCCCGGTCAGCCGTCCGACCCGCGCCGCCTCCTCCGGCAGCGCCACGGTGGACAGCACGCCCTCGGGCAGCGGCGCGTGGACCTCGGCGTCGATGCCGAGGGACGCCAGGTCACCCGCGCGGACCAGGGCGGCTGCGCAGTAGCCCTGGCAGTGGGTCATGCTGCCGGTCAGCCCCTGCGGCCAGATGGGGGCGCCGCGCTCACCGGGCAGCACGGGATGCGCCGGCACGCCGAGCTTCTCCATCGCCCGGCGCGCGCAGGAGCGTACGGCGGTGAACTCGCGGCGGCGTTTGAGGACCGCCCGCGCCACCAGCGCCTCCTCCTCGGGGTACAGGGGGGCGTCGACGCCCTCGTCGCCGTAGGCCTCCACGGCGACCACCGTCGGCGGCAGCAGTTCCTCGATCATCGGCCCTCGTCCTCCCTCGGCACGATCCGGCGCAGCCGCCCCGGCGGCTGCGCCCGCTTGCGCCACTCGCGCGGATAGCCCACCGACACCTCCTCGAAGCGGACCCCGTCCTGCCAGGTGGTCCGGGGGATGTGCAGATGGCCGTAGACCATGGTGTGGACGGGGAACCGCCGGTGCCAGTCGTCGGTCAGTACGGTGCCGCACCACATGGCGAACTCGGGATACCACAGCACGTCCGTGGGATGGCGGTGCAGCGGATAGTGGTTGACGAGGACGAGCGGCAGCCCCTCGGGCACCTCGGCGAGCCGCCGTTCGGTATCGGCGACCCGGGCCCGGCACCAGGCCTCCCGGCTCGGGTACGGGTCGGGGTGCAGCAGGTGCTCGTCGGTGCAGACGACGCCGGTGCCGTGCGCGTACGTCAGTCCCTCGTCCTTGGTGGAGCACCCGGACGGCAGGAAGGAGTAGTCGTACAGCAGGAACAGCGGTGCGACGGCCACCGGGCCGCCGGGGCCGTCCCAGACCGGGTAGGGGTCCTCGGGTGTGATCACCCCGAGCTCGCGGCACTGTTCGACGAGGTGGTCGTAGCGGGCGACGCCGCGCAGGGTGACCGCGTCGCTCGGATGGGTCCACAGCTCGTGGTTGCCGGGCACCCAGACGACCTTGGCGAACCGGCCGGCGAAGGTCTTGAGGACCCAGCGGATGTCCTCGACGGTCTCCGCGACGTCACCGGCGACCAGCAGCCAGTCCTCGTCCGACTCGGGCCGCATCCCTTCGACCAGGGCGCGGTTCTCCGCGTAGCCGATGTGCAGGTCGCTGATGGCCCACAGCTGTCCGCCGCCTGTCCCCGACATCACCCGTCGCCCTTTCAGCCGTCACGAACGGATCCACGAGATCACATTCGTGCCGCCGGGACAAGCACGACCCGTCGTGGGCCCGTGGTATCAGCAGCCTCCGCGGAAGCCGTATGATCTGCCGCACCACCGCCAGTGAAACGCCCTTCGCACAGGGCGGTTTGGCGACCCTCCATACGTCCTGCCCGGGCAACGGGCCGCTGAGCCCTGCCCGCGAACCGTGAAAGGCGGCCTGCATGGTCTCTCGCGTACGCGTCTGGCTCAACCGCACGTACGCGGAGAACGTGTTCTTCATGGATCAGCTGCGGAGAAATCCCAGCGACCGGGCCGTCGAGATCCATGCCACCCACGGCGATCCCGACTCCCCCGTGCTGGCCGCCGCCGACACCGCCGAACTGGAGCCCGAGGGCCTGTCCCCGGCGGCGTACGTCGAGTACGCGCTCGCGCAGTGCGAGCGGCGGGGCATCGACGTGTTCGTCCCCCGGCTGCACCAGGCGGCGATCGTCGCGCACCGCGCCGAGTTCGCGGCCGTCGGTACGGCGCTGCTGGCGCCGCCGCCCGAGGCGGTGGCCGTGTTCCACGACAAGGTGATCGCCTACGAGGCGGTCCAGGCGATCGGGGTGCCCGTGCCGCCGTGGTGGCGGGTGCGCCGCGCGGACGAGCTTCTGGCGGCCGTCGAGGCGCTGGAGGCGCGGGGTCACCGCGCCTGCTTCAAGCCCGCGTCCGGTGCGGGCGGGGTGGGCTTCCGTGTGATCACGCGCGCCCCGTTCGCCCTCGCGCAGCTGAGCGGCTTCCCGAGCCCGTACGTGCCGCTGAGTCAGGTGCTGGAGGCTCTGCGGCAGGCCGATGAGCCGGTGGACTGGCTGGTGATGCCGCGCCTGGAGCAGCCGGAGGTGTCGGTGGACTGCCTCACCGGGCCCGACAACCGGATCCGGCTGGCGGTGGGGCGCACCAAGAACGGCCGGCGCAGGGGCTTCACGCTGCACGAGCAGTGGCTGGAGCCGGCCCGGCGGATCGCGGAGGGCTTCGGACTGCACCACCTGTCCAACATCCAGTTCCGGATGCTCGGCGACCGGCCCGTGCTGATGGACGTCAACACCCGGCCGGCGGGCGGGCTGCACCAGCTGTCGCTGTGCGGGGTGAACGCCCCGTGGGCCGCCGTGCGGCTGGCGCTCGGTGAGGACCCGGGCGAGATGGTGCCGCCGTTCCTGGGCCAGGACTACACGGTGGTGTCCGGTCCGCGTCCGCTGCTGCCGGTCTCGTCGCCGCAGCTGCGCGCCGAGCTGCCGGCCGCCGCGCCCGCCCTGGGTGCGGTACCGGCGCCGGCGGCGCCGGTGGAGCCGCGGACGGCGACCGGGGCACGCTCGTAGAAAATATTTCCCGGAAAATCTCCGCCGGGGTGTATCAGGGGCCCGGCTGCCTGCTCTTAACGGTAGGCGACTGGGGAAGCCGCCGGGGGGAAGCACGGGGGAAGCACGGGGGAACGGGGGGGTTCGGGTCGGTCGGCCGCTGTCACGGGGGGCGACCGGCCGATCCGAAACCGTTTGGCCGACCGGTCAGCCGAGGTAGGCGAGGCCGGGGTGGACGGCCGTGTAGCCGTCGACCAGACGCCGGGCCACCGTCACCGAGTCCACGAGCGGATGCAGGGCGAACGCCTTGACCGCCGTCGCACGGGAGCCCGAGCGGGCGGCGGCCAGCACCTCGCGCTCGACGGCCTTGACGGCGCAGACCAGGCCGGTGGCGTGGTCGGGCAGCGGGTCCACGGACACGGGGTGCGCGCCGTTGGCGTCCACGAGACAGGGGACCTCGATGACGGCGTCCCCGTCCAGCGCGGCGAGGGTGCCGCGGTTGCGGACGTTGAGGATGAGGGTGGTGCGTTCGTCGCGGGCGATGGCCCGCATCAGGGCGAGGGCCACCTTCTCGTAGCCGCCGGACAGGTCGTCGGCCTCGCGCTCGCCCGCGCCCGCCGCCTCCCGGTTCTCGGCCATGTAGGTGGCCTCCCGTTCGGCGCGCGTGCGCTCCCACAGGTCCAGGGCGGAGACCGCGGGGTCCTCGGTCCCGGCGTAGAACCGGGCCTGCTGGTCGTGCAGGAACGCGCCCCGGGTCCGCTCCGCCCGCTGGTAGGCGTGCACGGCCTCGCGGTTGAAGTAGTAGTAGTGCAGGTACTCGTTGGGAACCGCGCCCAGGGAGCGGAGCCAGTCGGCGCCGAACAGCCGGCCCTCCTCGAAGGAGCCGAGCAGTGCGGGATCGGCGAGCAGGCGCGGGAGTTCGTCCCGGCCGGCGACCCGCAGGCCGCGCACCCAGCCGAGGTGGTTGAGGCCGACGTAGTCGATCCACGCCTCCCCCGGCCGTGCGCCGAGCACCCGGGCGATACGGCGGCCGAGACCGACCGGTGAGTCGCAGATGCCGATGACGCGGTCGCCGAGGTGGTGGGACATGGCCTCGGTGACCAGTCCGGCGGGGTTGGTGAAGTTGATGACCCAGGCGTCGGGGGCGAGGCGGGCCACCCGGCGGGCGATGTCGACGGCGACGGGGACGGTGCGCAGACCGTAGGCGATGCCGCCCGCGCCGACCGTCTCCTGGCCGAGCACGCCCTCGGCGAGGGCGACCCGTTCGTCGTTCGCCCTGCCCTCCAGGCCGCCGACGCGGATCGCGGAGAAGACGAAGTCGGCGCCGGTGAGCGCCTCGTCGAGGTCGGTGGTGGCGCTCACCTCGGGGGCGCCGGGCACACCGGCGGCCTGCTCGGCGAGGACGCGGGTGACCGCGCGCAGCCGGCCGGCGTCCACGTCGTGCAGGACGACCCGGGTCACCCGTCCCGGGGCACGGTCCGCGAGCAGCGCCCCGTGGACCAGCGGCACGCGGAACCCTCCGCCGCCCAGAATCGTCAGCCTCACGTCCGCACCCTTCCGCCCACGACGACCGTGGACGACCCTACTCGCCCGGGAGGGGGCCGCCGCCGGATTCCCCGCCCGGCTCCCCGCACACCACCCGCGGGTCGTCCCCCACCTGCCCGAAACCGCGTCCCCCACCTGCCCGAAACCGTCCCCGAAATCCCTCTCACCGGTGAGGACCGGGCTCCCCCGCCCTCGTGATACTGGAACGGCCCCCCGCCCCGAGGAGCCGCTCATGTCCCTCCGGTCCGCCTTCGCGCCGGTCGTCACCCGCTGGCGCACGGCGAATCCGTACGCCCTCGACACGGCGCTGGCCGCGCTCGTGCTGTTCGCCGTGTCCCTGCAGTGGATCTTCCCCGACGAGGGGGACGACCGGCTGAGCCTGCTGGGCTGGCTGCTGGGCGCCGCCACGGCCGTACCGCTCGTCTGGCGGCGCCGGTCCCCGTGCGGCGCCGCGTGGGCGGTGTCGGCCGCCACCCCGGCGCAGGCGCTCTACCACGCGCCCCCGCCGGACGTGATGTACGGCGGGATGGTCGTCCTGTACACGATGGCCGCCCTGGCCCGGCCCTGGCAGCGCCGGATGATGCTCGCGGGCTGGGTGATCGGCGTCGTCGTGACCATGCAGCACCAGGCGGACAAGCAGCCCTTCGAGTACGCCTTCCATCTGATGGGCCTCGTCTGCGCCTACGCCCTCGGCGTGCTCGCCCGGGTCCAGCGCGCCTACACCACCGAACTGGAGGACCGGGCGCGCCGGCTGGAGCGGGAGCGGGCCGCCGACACCGCGCGGGCCCGGGCGGAGGAACGCTCGCGGATCGCCCGGGACATGCACGACATCCTGGCGCACGCGGTGAGCCTGATGGTGGTGCAGGCGGAGGCCGGGCCGGTGGTGGTGCGCAAGGACCCGGAGCGCGCGGAGGCCACCTTCGACACCATCGCCACGACCGGCCGGGAGGCGATGGCCCAGCTGCGGCGGATCCTCGGCGTGCTGAAGGAGGAACGGCCGGACGGGGAGGCGACGCGGCTGCCGCAGCCGAGCGTGGCCGCCCTGCCGCGGCTCGTGCGCCAGGTGCGGGAGTCCACGGGGCTGCGCACCGAACTGCGCACCACGGGTGAGCCCCGTCCGCTGCCCTCGGACACCGGGATCGCGGCCTATCGTGTGGTCCAGGAAGCACTCACCAACACGGTGAAGCACGCCCGCGCCTCCCGCGCGGTGGTGGAGCTGGACTGGGCGGAGGACCAGGTGACCCTCACGGTGACGGACGACGGACGGGGCCCGTCCGCGCCGGTCGGCGGACACGGGCTGATCGGCATCCGGGAGCGGGCGGCCGCCTGCGGGGGCAGCGCGGAGACCGGCAGCGGTCCGGACGGCGGTTTCCGGGTCGTCGTACGCCTGCCCGTGGCCGCCGACCGGCAGGGGGCCCTCGGGTGAGCATCCGGGTGGTCGTCGCCGACGACCAGGAGCTGGTGCGGGCCGGGTTCGGGATGATCCTGGACGCGCAGGACGACATCGAGGTGGTCGCCGAGGCCGGGGACGGCGAGGAGGCCGTCGCGGCGGTCCGCCGGCACACCCCGGACGTGCTGCTGCTCGACATCCGCATGCCGGTGATGGACGGCCTGGAGGCGGCCCGCCGGGTGTGCGCGCAGTCGGGCTGCAAGGTGGTCATGCTGACCACCTTCGACCTGGACGAGTACGTGTACGAGGCGCTGTACGCGGGTGCCAGCGGCTTCCTGCTGAAGGACGTCCGCCGGGACGACCTGGTGCACGCGGTGCGGGTGGTCGCGGCCGGTGACTCGCTGCTCGCGCCGGCGGTGACCCGGCGGCTGGTCGCGGACATCGTGCGGCGCCGCCGGGAGCGGGCCGCGGCCGAGTCCGCGACCCCGCAGCGCCTGGACGCGCTCACCGCGCGCGAGGTGGAGACGCTGCGGCTGCTGGCCCGGGGCCTGTCCAACGCGGAGATCGCCACGACCCTGTTCGTCAGCGAGCACACCGTCAAGACCCATGTGAGCAACGTGCTGAGCAAGCTCGGTCTCAGGGACCGGGTGCAGGCGGTGATCTGCGCCTACGAGACGGGTCTGATCACCCCGAGCTCCCCCTGACGGGTGAGCGAGGGGGCGCTCTCCCCCGTACGGGCGAGGGCCGCGAACCCCTCTCTCCGGCGATCCGGCGACCGGGCCCGCGGCACGAGTCTGGGGGTGATGACGACCCCTCACTCGCCGGGAGGAACCGTGCTTTCCGCACTCGCCCGGGCGGCGACCCGCCGCCCCTTGACCGTGATGCTCCTGTGGGGGCTCTTTCTGCTGCTGGGCTTCGGGCTGGGGACGGGCGTCTTCGCGCGCCTCTCCGACAACGTGCCCGAAGTCCCCGGAACCGAATCGGAGTCGGCCGCGCAGTACCTGGACCGGGTGGACCCGGCGGGCGAGTCGATCTCCGGGGTGGTGGCCGGCACCGCCGTCGCGGACCCGGGGCTGCGGGCCGAGGTGGAGCGGGCCGTGGCCGACGTCCGGGAGGTCCCCGGCGTCGCCGCGGTGCCCGACCCGTACACCACGCCCGGTCTGACCGCCGAGGACGGGCGGGCGCTGCTCATCCCCGTAACCCTGGAGGGCGGTCTCGACGACGACGCCGAGGAGCGGACGCTGGACGCGGCGGCCGAGCGGATCAGGGAGATCGACGCGCCCGACGTCCATGTGAGCGGGGGGCCGCTGCTCGGGCAGCAGCTCGGTGAGCGGGCCCAGGAGGACGTGAAGAACGCGGAGCTGATCTCCCTGCCGGTGGTGCTGGCCCTGCTCCTCGCGGTGTTCGGCGGGCTGCGCTCGGCCCTGCTGCCGCTGGTGATCGCCGTCAGCGGGATCGCGGGGGCGTTCCTCGCGCTGTTCGCCTTCAGCGGGGTCACCGACATCTCGGTGTACGCGATCCAGGTGACGACGATGCTGGGGCTCGGGCTCGCCGTGGACTACGCGCTGCTGATGCTGGTGCGGTTCCGGGAGGAGCGCCGGCACACCGAGGACGTCGTGGAGGCGGTGCACCGCACGGTCGCGGCGGCCGGGCGGACGGTGCTGTTCTCCGGGCTCACCGTGGCCGTCAGCCTCACCGGTCTGCTGGTCTTCCCGAGCGTTTTCCTGCGCAGCATGGGTCTGGCGGTGGCCGCCGTGGTCGTCATCGACATGCTGGCCGCGCTCACCCTGCTGCCCGCGCTGCTGGCCCGGTTCGGCGGGCGGATCGCCCCGGCGAAGACGCGGCCCGGGGGCGAGGAGGGCCGGTCCTTCGCGCGCGTCGCCCGCTTCGCGGCCCGGCGCAGGATCGCCGTACTGGCCGTCGTCGTACCGGCGTTGCTGGTGCTGGCGCTGCCGGTGTCCGGGATGAGCATCGCCGTGGGCGACGCCCGGCAGCTGCCCACGGACACCGAGGCGCGGCAGGTGCACGACACGGTCGGCGCCCACTTCCCGGCGGGCACGGGGGTCTCGCCGGTCACGGTGGTGGTCGGGCCCGGTGCCGACGCCGCGACCGCCGGCCGGATCGAGGCGCTGTCGCCGGCCACCACCGGGCGCGAACTGCCCGGCGGCGCCACGGTGCTGGAGATCCGGCCGCCCGGCCCGGCCGACGGGAAGGAGGCGACCGAGCTGGTCGAGCGGGTGCGGGAGCTGCGCGGCGACGAACCGGTCGAGGTGACCGGCACGGCGGCCCGGCTGGTCGACTTCCGCGAGATGCTCGCCGAGCGGGGGCCGTGGGCGGCCCTGACCGTCCTGGCCGGCATCTTCGTGCTGCTGTTCGCGTTCACCGGTTCCGTGCTGCTGCCCCTGCGCACCATCGCGACGACAGTGCTCAGCCTGGCGGCCGCGCTCGGCGTGGTGGTGTGGGTCTTCCAGGACGGCCATCTGGCCGGGCTGCTGGGTGCGGAGGGCCTGGGCGCGCTGAGTCTCACCGCGCCGCCGCTGATCATCGCGATCGCGTTCGGGCTCGCCATGGACTACGAGCTGTTCATCCTGGCCCGGATGCGGGAGGCACGGCGGCTGACGGGGGACGACCGGGAGGCCGTGGTGACGGGGCTGCGCCGCTCCGGCCGGGTGGTGACCTGCGCGGCGCTGCTGCTGGCGGTCGTCTTCGGGGCCTTCATGACGGGCGGGTTCTCGCCCATCCTGCAGATCGGCCTGGGGCTCACCCTGGCGGTGCTCATCGACGCGACCGTCGTGCGGATGCTCCTGGTCCCGGCCACCATGGCCCTGCTGGGCCGCCGCGCCTGGTGGGCGCCGGCGCCCCTGCGCCGGGCGCACGACCGCTTCGGTCTGCACGAGGAGCCGGTGGAGCAGCCCCGGCCGCGGGTGCCGACGGGGGTCTGAGCGCCCCGCGCGGCATGGTCGAACGCGCTGGCCCGCGCGGCGTCCGGGACCTCCCGGGCGCCGCGCCCGTCCTTCCGGGTGCCGCACGCCTCCCTCCGGGCGGGGCGCGCTTGCACCCTTTCGCGTCTTTCGAGAGGTGAACTCTCCCCGCCGTCAGGGAGTTTCACGGTGACACCTCTTGACGGCGCCACGCCCGCGGAGCACATTGGCGTCGGCTTGAGAGCGCTCTCAGCGAAGTTCCGGGCTCTCGAAGCACCTCCCTCACGCAGGCCGTCCGAACCCGAGAGGGCATCCCCCCATGAGAGACACCTCCGGCACTCCCCGCACCCCGCGCAGACCCCGTCCCCTGCGGCGGGCGCTGCTCGCCGTCGTCGGCACGCTGGCCCTCGCCGCGGGCGCCGCGGGCGCGGCGAGCCCGTCCGCGAGCGCCTCCGTGCCGCCTCCCCCGTCGGGCTGGACCCAGGTCTTCGCCGACGACTTCGAGGGCGCCGCGGGCAGCGGCGTCAACACCTCCCACTGGCAGTACGCGACCGGCAAGGGCTACCCGGGCGGCCCCGCCAACTGGGGCACCGGTGAAATCGAGACGATGACCTCCAACCGGGACAACGTCTCGCTCGACGGCAGCGGCAACCTCCGCATCACCCCGCGCCGCGACGCCTCCGGCAACTGGACCTCCGGCCGCATCGAGACCAACCGCACCGACTTCCAGCCCCCGGCCGGCGGCAAGCTCCGCGTGGAGAGCCGCATCCAGGTGCCGAACGTCACCGGCGCCGCCGCCAAGGGCTACTGGCCGGCGTTCTGGATGCTGGGCGCCCCCTTCCGGGGCAACTACTGGAACTGGCCCGCCGTCGGCGAGCTGGACATCATGGAGAACACGCAGGGCATGAACACCGTGTTCGCCACGATGCACTGCGGCACCTCGCCGGGCGGCCCGTGCAACGAGACCAGCGGCATCGGCGGTTCGACCACCTGCTCGGGCATGACGTGCCAGGCCGGCTTCCACACGTACCGGATGGAGTGGGACCGCTCCACGAGCGTGGAGGAGATCCGCTTCTCCCTCGACGGCGTCAACTACCACACCGTGCGGGAGAACCAGGTCGACGCGACGACCTGGTCCAACGCCACGGACCACGGCTTCTTCATCATCCTCAACGTGGCGATGGGCGGCGGCTTCCCCGACGCCTTCGGCGGCGGCCCGGACGCGGGCACCCAGCCCGGCCACTCGATGCTCGTCGACTACGTGCAGGTGCTGTCCTCCGGCGGCGGCACCACGCCCCCGCCGACCGGCGACCGCGACGCGTACAGCGCCATCCAGGCCGAGTCGTACGACGCCCAGTCCGGTGTGATGACCGAGTCGACCTCGGACTCGGGCGGCGGCCAGAACGTGGGTGCGGTGGCCCATGGTGACTGGCTGCAGTTCAAGGGCGTCACCTTCGGCTCGAACCCGGCCCGCCAGTTCTCCGCGCGGGTGGCGAGCGGCGCGGCCTCCGGCGTCAGCGGGCTGGTCGAGGTGCGTCTGGACAGCCGGAGCAACGCGCCCATCGGCAGTTTCGCGGTGGGCAGCACGGGCGGCTGGCAGTCCTGGCGGACGATCCCGGCGAACATCGGCTCCGTGACGGGCACGCACGACGTCTATCTGACCTTCACCAGCGGCCAGCCGGCGGACTTCGTGAACGTCAACTGGTTCACCTTCAGCCACTGAGCACCCCCCACACCGGCCCCTCCCGGCCGGGGAAGAGGGCTCCGCGCACCGCGTGGGGCCCTCTTCCACGTGTCCGGTCCGTTCGTGCGGCGACCGGCCGCGCGGGTCACCGCAGTTCCGCGCGGAACGCCGCCGGCGTGGTGTCGGTGTGCTGGTGGAAGAACTTCGAGAAGTTGGCCGCGTCCGGGAACCCGACGGCCGCCCCGACCCGGCCGATCGGCAGGTCGGTGTGGGCGAGGAGCCGCTTGGCCTCCAGCACCACGCGCTTGTCGATGAAGCCCTTGGGTGTCTCCCCGGTGGCGGCGCGCACCGCGCGCACCAGGGTGCGGCGCGAGTAACCGAGCGCGTCGGCGTAGGCGCTGACGCTGTGGTTGGTGGCGAAGCCGTGCTCCACCGCGTCCCGGAACCGGGTGAAGGCGGTGCCGGCGCGCTCGCGGTCCGCCGCGTCGGAGCTGGCCGCGAGGTGGGCCAGGCGCAGCAGGAACACGGTCAGGGAGTGCCGCAGCACGGCCGTGTGCAGGCTCAGCGGGAGGGTGGCCGTGTCCTCGTACTCGCGGCGCAGGTGGTCCAGGGCGGCTCGCAGGGCGGTCAGTTGGGCCGGGTCCGGGCGGAGCAGGGGCTGCCGGTCGTAGCGGTAGAGGCCGGTGGCCTCGACGGTGGCGCGGGGCAGGAAACCGGGCCGCATGGCGAGGACGGTTCCGCGGTACCCGCCGCCGGGCGAGAAACGGTGGACCTGCCCCGGGCGGATCCACAGCAGGTCGCCCGCCGCGGCCTCGTACTCGGTGAAGTCGACCATGTGCCGGACCGGTCCGGCGTCGAACAGCATCACGACGTGGAAGTCGATGCGGTGCACCCGGTCCGTCGGCGCGTCGGCGCGCCAGGTGCGGTCGGGGCCCATCGGGGCGATCTGCATGCCGACACCGAGAACGCTCCGGTCGACCGGGAAGGGGAAGGTTCTGATCCCGTCGCCGTCACCGTCGTCGTCCCCGCCGCCCCGTCCTCCGCTCCGCGGACCTGTGCCCGTCATGTCTCCCATGTCCGTCATCCGAGTGCCGTGCCCACCTCGATCGTGCGCCCGGTGTCCCACTTTCACCACAGGCTGGCACACCTCGACCTGCCCCCGAAAAAGTCAGACTTTTACTGTTGAACGCATCAGAGGAGCTTTACCGCTCGGATCGAGGACTTCTTGAAGATGAGCACGCAGCCACCCCACCGACTGGACTGGACCGATCTGGACCGGCGTGCCGTCGACACCGCCCGTCTGCTGGCCGCCGATGCCGTGCAGCGGGTCGGCAACGGCCACCCGGGCACCGCGATGAGCCTGGCCCCGGCCGCCTACACGATCTTTCAGAAGCTGATGCGGCACGACCCGGCCGACCCCGAGTGGACCGGTCGTGACCGCTTCGTCCTCTCCCCCGGCCACACCTCGCTGACCCTCTACACGCAGCTGTACCTCGCCGGCTACGAACTGGGCCTCGACGACCTCAAGGCGTTCCGCACCCACGGCTCCAGGACACCCGGGCACCCGGAGTACGGCCACACCGCCGGGGTCGAGACCACCACGGGACCGCTCGGCCAGGGCGTGGCCAACGCCGTCGGCATGGCGATGGCCGCCCGCTTCGAGCGCGGCCTGTTCGACCCGGACGCGCCCACGGGCCGGTCCCCCTTCGACCACACCGTCTGGGCGGTCGTCTCCGACGGCGACCTCCAGGAGGGCGTCTCCGCCGAGGCCTCCTCGCTGGCCGGCCACCAGAAGCTCGGCGGCCTGGTGCTGCTCTACGACGACAACCACATCTCCATCGAGGGGGACACCGCCACCGCCTTCTCGGAGGACGTGCTCAAGCGGTACGAGGCCTACGGCTGGCACGTGGAGCGCGTCGCGCCGCGCGAGGACGGCGACATCGACGTGCACGCCCTGTACGCGGCGCTGGTCTCGGCGCGCGCGGAGACCGGGCGGCCCTCGATCATCGCGATGCGCACCGTCATCGCCTGGCCCGCCCCCCACGCGCGGAACACCGAGGCGTCGCACGGCTCGGCCCTCGGCGCGGAGGAGGTGGCCGCCACCAAGCGTCTCCTCGGCTTCGACCCCGAGCGGGACTTCCAGGTCGCCGACGAGGTCCTCGCCCACACCCGCCGGGCGCTGGACCGGGGCGCCGAGGCGCACGCGGCCTGGGACAGGAGCATCGCCGGCTGGCGCGAGGCGAACCCGGAGCGCGCCGAGCTGTTCGACCGGGTCGTGGCAGGGCGGCTGCCCGACGGCTGGGAGGACGCCGTCCCGGTGTTCGAACCCGGCCGGTCGGTCGCCACCCGGGCCGCCTCCGGCAAGGTCCTCCAGGCACTGGGTGCGGTCCTGCCGGAGCTGTGGGGCGGCTCCGCCGACCTGGCGGGCTCCAACAACACCACCATCGACAAGACGTCGTCGTTCCTCCCCGCGGGCAACCCGCTGCCGCAGGCCGACCCGTACGGCCGTACGGTCCACTTCGGCATCCGCGAGTTCTCGATGGCCGCGGAGATGAACGGCATCGCCCTGCACGGCAACACACGCGTCTACGGCGGCACCTTCCTGGTGTTCTCCGACTACATGCGCAACGCCGTCCGCATGTCCGCCCTGATGCAGCTTCCGGTGACGTTCGTGTGGACGCACGACTCCATCGGCCTCGGCGAGGACGGCCCGACGCACCAGCCGGTCGAGCACCTGGCCTCGCTGCGCGCCATCCCGGGGCTGAACGTCGTCCGCCCGGCGGACGCCAACGAGACCGCGATCGCCTGGGCGGAGATCATGAAGCGGCACACCACCCGTCCGGCCCCGCACGGACTGGCGCTCACCCGTCAGGGCGTACCGACGTACCCGCCGAACCCCGACGCGGCGAAGGGCGGTTACGTGCTGGCCGAGGCGTCCGGCGGGGCCCCGGAGGTGATCCTGATCGCCACCGGCTCCGAGGTCCGGCTCGCCGTCGCCGCACGGGACGTGCTGGAGGTCGACGGGATCGCCACCCGGGTGGTGTCGATGCCGTCCGTGGAGTGGTTCGAGGAGCAGCCGCGCGCCTACCGCGAGCGGGTCCTGCCGCCGTCCGTGAGGGCCCGCGTTGCGGTCGAGGCCGGAGTGGGACTGACGTGGTACCGGTTCACGGGTGACGCGGGACGCATCGTCTCCCTCGAACACTTCGGCGCCTCCGCCGACGCCGAGACCCTGTTCGCCGCCTACGGCTTCACCCCCGACGACGTCGTGGCCGCCGCCAGGGAATCACTGGCCGCCGCACGCGGTTGACGCGACCGCGAGAAAGAAGATGATCAATGTGAACGAAGCAACCGCGAACGCGGGAGCACTGAAACGACTGGCCGACGAGGGGGTGTCGGTCTGGCTGGACGACCTGTCCCGGGAGCGCCTCGCCTCGGGCACCCTGGCCGCGCTCGTCGAGGCCGGGACCGTGGTCGGTGTCACCACCAACCCGTCGATCTTCCAGGCCGCCATCGGGTCGGGAGCGGGGTACGAGGAGCAGCTCGCCGACCTGGCCGTGCGGGGTGTCACGGTCGACGAGGCGGTGCGGATGATGACCACCCCCGACGTCCGGGCGGCCGCCGACGTCCTGCGGCCGGTGTACGAGGCGACCGGCGGCCGGGACGGCCGGGTCTCCATCGAGGTCGACCCGCGGCTGGCGCACGACACCCGTGCGACGGTCGCCGAGGCCCGGCAGCTGGCCTGGCTGGTGGACCGGCCCAACGTGATGATCAAGATTCCGGCGACGAAGGCCGGCCTCCCCGCGATCACCGAGGTGATCGGCGCCGGGATCAGTGTCAACGTCACGCTGATCTTCTCGCTGGAGCGGTACCGCGAGGTCATGGACGCCTACCTCGCCGGTCTGGAGCAGGCGCGCGCCGCCGGGCTCGACCTGGCCGCGATCCACTCCGTGGCCTCCTTCTTCGTCTCGCGCGTCGACAGCGAGATCGACAAGCGGCTGACGGTGCTGGGCACGCACGAGGCCCTCGCCCTGAAGGGCCGGGCGGCCCTGGCCAACGCACGGCTCGCCTACGAGGCGTACGAGGAGGTCTTCTCCGGTGAGCGCCGGCCGGCGCCGGCCGGGGGGTCCCGGGCCAACGAGCAGCGCCCGCTGTGGGCGTCCACGGGGGTGAAGGACCCCGCCTACAAGGACACCCTGTATGTGGAGGAGCTGGTCGCACCCGGCACCGTCAACACGATGCCCGAGGCCACGCTGAGGGCCACCGCCGATCACGGCGTGGTCCGGGGCGACACCGTCACCGGCGGCTACGCCCAGGCGCGGGCCGACCTGGCCGCCGTGGAGCGGCTCGGGATCTCGTACGACGAGGTGGTGCGGCAGCTGGAGAACGAGGCCGTCGCGAAGTTCGAGGACGCCTGGCAGGAGCTGCTCGACGCGGTGGCGAAGGCGCTCGACAGCAAGGGAGTTGACGCGGAATGACCGACGAGACGACCGGACCGGCGGCGCAGGCCCCCGGCGGGGCGGGAGCGCCCGGAGCGGCGGCGGACACCTCGGTGACCGCGCCGGAGGAGACGGCTGAGGTGCCCGCTGAGGAACCGGCGGAGGAACCGGCGGAGGCCCTCATGGCCCCCGATCCGCCCGCCGCCGACTGGTCCAACCCGTTGCGTGACCCCCGGGACCGCCGCCTGCCCCGGGTCGCCGGCCCCTCCGGCCTGGTGATCTTCGGTGTGACGGGCGACCTGTCCCGCAAGAAGCTGATGCCGGCCGTGTACGACCTCGCCAACCGGGGCCTGCTGCCGCCGGGCTTCTCGCTGGTCGGGTTCGCCCGCCGGGACTGGGAGGACCAGGACTTCGCGCAGGTGGTGCACGACGCGGTCAAGGAGCACGCCCGCACCCCGTTCCGCGAGGAGGTCTGGCAGCAGCTCTCCGAGGGCATGCGGTTCGTCCCCGGTGACTTCGACGACGACTCGGCGTTCAAGCACCTGCGCTCGGCGGTCGAGGAGCTGGACGCCTCCCGGGGCACCAGCGGCAACTACGCCTTCTACCTCTCCGTACCGCCGAAGTTCTTCCCCAAGGTGGTCCAGCAGCTGAAGAAGCACGGGCTGGCCGACGCCCCCGAGGGCTCCTGGCGGCGCGCGGTGATCGAGAAGCCGTTCGGGCACGACCTGACGTCGGCCCGGGAGCTCAACGCGATCGTGCACGAGGTGTTCGACCCGGAGCAGGTCTTCCGGATCGACCACTACCTCGGCAAGGAGACCGTGCAGAACATCTTGGCGCTGCGCTTCGCCAACCAGATGTTCGAGCCGATCTGGAACAGGTCCTTCGTGGACCATGTGCAGATCACCATGGCGGAGGACATCGGCATCGGCGGCCGCGCGGGCTACTACGACGGCATCGGCGCTGCGCGTGACGTCATCCAGAACCACCTGCTGCAGCTGATGGCGCTCACCGCGATGGAGGAACCGGCCTCCTTCGACGCGGCCTCGCTGCTGACCGAGAAGCTGAAGGTGTTCCGGGCCGTCGAGCTCCCGGACGACCTGGGCCGGCACACGGTGCGCGGCCAGTACGAGGGCGCCTGGCAGGGCGGCGCGAAGGTGCGCGGCTATCTGGAGGAGGAGGGCATCGACCCGGCCTCCGCCACGGACACCTACGCGGCGATCAAGCTCGGGGTGGACAACCGGCGCTGGGCGGGCGTCCCCTTCTACCTGCGCGCCGGCAAGCGGCTCGGCCGCCGGGTCACCGAGATCGCGGTGGTCTTCCAGCGGGCGCCGCACTCCCCCTTCGACTCCACCGCCACCGAGGAGCTGGGCGAGAACGCGATCGTCATCCGGGTCCAGCCGGACGAGGGCATGACGGTCCGCTTCGGCTCCAAGGTGCCGGGCACGTCCATGGAGCTGCGGGACGTGACGATGGACTTCGCCTACGGCGAGTCGTTCACCGAGTCCAGCCCGGAGGCGTACGAACGGCTCATCCTGGACGTCCTCCTGGGGGACGCCAACCTGTTCCCCCGGCACCAGGAAGTGGAAGAGTCCTGGAAGATCCTCGACCCGATCGAGGAGTACTGGGCGTCTCACGGCCGGCCGGCGCGGTACGCCTCGGGCAGCTGGGGACCCGCGGAAGCCGACGAGATGCTCGCACGAGACGGACGGAGCTGGCGCAGGCCATGAAGATCGACCTGACCGACACCACGGCAAGCAAGGTCAACAAGGCGCTGGTGCAGGGCCGCCGCGCCATCGGCACACCGGCCGTGGGCATGGTCCTGACGATGGTGATCGTCACGGACGAGGAGAACGCCTACGACTCGATCAAGGCGGCCGAGGAGGCCTCGCACGAGCACCCCTCGCGCACCCTGGTCGTCATCAAGCGGCACGCCCGCACCCCGCGCGAGCGCACCCACCCCCGGCTGGACGCCGAGGTACGGGTCGGCTCGGAGGCCGGCACCGGGGAGACCGTGGTGCTGCGGACCTACGGCGAGGTGTCCGAGCACGCCGACTCGGTGGTGCTGCCGCTGCTGCTGCCGGACGCCCCGGTGGTGGTGTGGTGGCCGTCGGACGCGCCCGACAACCCCGCGAAGGACCCGCTGGGCGCGCTGGGCCAGCGCAGGATCACCGACCTGTACGCGGTCGAGAACCCGATGGAGGTGCTCGAGAAGCGGAGGCGCACCTACGCTCCCGGCGACACCGACCTGGCGTGGACCAGGCTGACGCTGTGGCGCTCCATGCTGGCGGCGGCGCTGGACCAGGCCCGGGCGACGGTGACCTCGGCGGCCGTGGAGGCCGAGGCGGACAATCCGGCCGCCGAGCTGCTCGCGCGCTGGCTGGAGGCGCGGCTGAAGGTCACCGTGGACCGGGTGGTGACGGCCGGGCCGGTCGTCACGGCGGTCCGGCTGGGCACCGCGGACGGCGAGGTCGTCATCGACCGGCCCGAGGGCCCGCTGGCCACGCTCACCCTGCCGGGCCAGCCCTCGCGCCGGCTGGCGCTGAAGGTCCGGCCCACTTCCGAACTGATCGCCGAGGAGCTCAGGCGCCTCGACGCGGACGAGATGTACGCCATCGCCCTGCGCGGCGAGGCCACCGAGGAGATCCCCGCCCATGTCTGACGTCCCCGAGCCGATCCGGCGCCCCGAGTGGGCCGCCCTGGAGAACCACCGCACGGACGCCCTGCCTCAGCCCGACCTGCGGGAACTGTTCGCCGCCGACCCGTCCCGCGCGCAGCGCTACGTTGTCCACGTGGGCGACCTGCGCATCGACTACTCCAAGCACCTGGTCACCGACGACACGCTCGCCCTGCTGGTCGAGCTGGCCGAGGCCACCGACGTGCCCGGTCTGCGGGACGCCATGTTCCGTGGCGAGAGGATCAACACCACGGAGGACCGGGCGGTGCTGCACACCGCGCTGCGGGCTCCGCGGGACGCGGTGGTCGAGGTGGACGGGGAGAACGTGGTCCCGGCCGTGCACGCCGTCCTGGACCGGATGGCGGACTTCGCCGGCCGGGTGCGTTCCGGGGAGTGGACGGGGCACACCGGCAGGCGGATCCGCAACGTCGTCAACATCGGCATCGGCGGCTCGGACCTGGGGCCCGCGATGGCGTACGAGGTGCTGCGCCCCTACACCGCGCGCGACCTGACGTTCCGTTTCGTGTCGAACGTGGACGGCGCCGACCTGCACGAGGCGGTACGTGACCTGGACCCGGCCGAGACGCTGTTCATCGTCGCGTCCAAGACGTTCACCACCATCGAGACGGTCACCAACGCCACCTCCGCGCGGAACTGGCTGCTGGACGCGCTGGGTGACGAGAAGGCGGTGGCCAGGCACTTCGTGGCCCTGTCGACGAACGCCGAGAAGGTCACGGACTTCGGCATCGACACGGCGAACATGTTCGAGTTCTGGGACTGGGTCGGCGGACGCTACTCGTTCGACTCGGCGATCGGCCTGTCGCTGATGATCGCGATCGGCCCGGACCGCTTCCGGGAGATGCTGGACGGCTTCCGCATCGTCGACGAGCACTTCGTCAACGCGCCCGCCGAGGCCAACGCGCCGATGATCCTGGGCCTGCTGGGCGTCTGGTACAACAACTTCCTCGACGCGCAGTCGCACGCGGTGCTGCCGTACTCGCACTACCTGTCGAAGTTCACCGCCTACCTCCAGCAGCTCGACATGGAGTCCAACGGCAAGTCGGTGGACCGCCAGGGCCGCCCGGTCACCTGGCAGACCGGACCGGTGGTGTGGGGCACGCCCGGCACCAACGGGCAGCACGCCTACTACCAGCTGATCCACCAGGGCACCAAGCTGATCCCGGCCGACCTGATCGGGTTCGCCCGCCCGGTCGCCGAGCTGAGCGACGACCTCACGGCCCAGCACGACCTGCTGATGGCCAACCTGTTCGCCCAGGGCCAGGCCCTCGCCTTCGGCAAGACCGCCGAGGAGGTCCGGGCGGAGGGCGTGCCCGAGGAGCAGGTGCCGCACCGCACCTTCCGCGGCAACCACCCCACCACCACGATCCTGGCCACCGAACTGACCCCGTCGGTGCTCGGCCAGCTGATCGCGCTCTACGAGCACAAGGTGTTCGTGCAGGGCGCGATCTGGAACATCGACTCCTTCGACCAGTGGGGCGTCGAACTCGGCAAGGTGCTCGCCAAGCGCGTCGAGCCCGCCCTCACCGAAGGCGCCGACGTCCCCGGTCTCGACCCGTCCACGGCCGCGCTGGTGGCCGCCTACCGCGAACGCAGGAAGTGAACTGACATGCAGATCGGTCTTGTTGGTCTCGGCAAGATGGGCGGCAACATGCGCGAGCGCATCCGCAACGCCGGCCACACCGTGATCGGGTACGACACCAACCCCGAACTCTCCGACGTGGACCACCTGTCCGACCTCGTCGACCGGCTCGAAGGGCCGCGCGCGGTGTGGGTGATGGTCCCGGCAGGCGCCGCCACGCAGCACGTCATCGACCAGCTGGCGAGCCTGCTCAAGCCCGGCGACACCGTCGTCGACGGCGGCAACTCCCGCTGGACGGACGACGAGAAGCACGCCAGGGAGCTGGGCGCCCGGGGCATCGGGTTCGTCGACGCCGGCGTCTCGGGCGGCGTCTGGGGCCTGAAGAACGGCTACGCCCTGATGGTCGGCGGTGACGAGGAGCACGTGGAGCGGCTGAAGCCGATCTTCGACGCGCTCAAGCCGGACGGCCCGTACGGCTATGTCCACGCGGGCCGGGTGGGCGCCGGGCACTTCGCGAAGATGGTCCACAACGGCATCGAGTACGCCATGATGCAGGCCTACGCCGAGGGCTGGGAGCTGCTGGAGAAGGCCGAGTCGGTGACCGGCGTCCGGGACGTGTTCCGCTCCTGGCAGGAGGGCACCGTCATCCGCTCCTGGCTGCTGGACCTCGCGGTCAACGCCCTCGACGAGGACGAGCACCTGGAGCGGCTGCGGGGTTACGCGGAGGACTCGGGCGAGGGCCGCTGGACCGTGGAGGCGGCGATCGACAACGCCGTGCCGCTGCCGGCGATCACCGCGTCGCTGTTCGCGCGGTTCGCCTCCCGTCAGGAGGACTCGCCGCAGATGAAGATGGTCGCGGCGCTGCGCAACCAGTTCGGCGGCCACGCCGTCGAGTCGGCGAAGAAGGCGTAACGACCGTGGGGGATCTGCTGCTGGCGCGGCACGGCGAGACGGAGTGGAGCAGAGCGGGCCGGCACACCGGCCGCACCGATCTGCCCCTGACCCCGGCGGGTGAGGCACAGGCCAAGTCCCTCGCCCCGCTGCTGGCCGGACGGGCCTTCGGACTGGTGCTCACCAGCCCGCTGGCCCGTGCCCGGCGCACCGCCGACCTGGCGGGCCTGACCGGCGCCCTGCCGGAACCGGACCTGCGGGAGTGGGACTACGGCGCCTACGAGGGCATCACGACCGCCGAGATCCACCGGACCCGGCCCGGCTGGGACCTGTGGACCGACGGGGTGCCGCCGGGCACGGAGTTCGCGGGCGAGTCCCCCGAGCAGGTCGGGGCCCGCGCGGACCGGGTGCTGTCCCGGCTGGCCGGGGCGCTGGAGGAGGGGGACGTCGTGCTCGTGGCCCACGGTCACCTGCTGCGCGTCCTGACGGCCCGCCGGCTGGGTCTGCCCCCGGCCGCCGGCCGCCTGTTCCGGCTGGAGACGGGCACGTTGAGCCGTCTGTCGCTGGAGCACGGCAGGCCCGTCGTCGCCGAGTGGAACACCCGCCCGTAACCGGTGCGCCTCAGCCGCCCGCGTGCGTCCGCGCGGCGTGCTGGGCGGCCAGGCGGACGGGGGCGTTGCGGGCGCCGTAGCCGCGGTGGCCGGGGTCGCGCTGGAGGAGCTCGAAGAAGACCCCGCCGATGGTGCGGGTGTAGCAGTGGCGCAGGGCGCCGTGCTCGTCACGGTCGTAGAGGATGCCCACTTCGCGGTAGGTGTCCAGCTCGCCGTCGGCGAAGTCGTGGCGGGCGGCGAGGTCGTCGTGGTAGTTCGCCGGGATCGGCAGCAGCCGGCCCCCGGCGTCACGGAAGCGGCGGGCCGCGGCCACCACGTCGTCGGTGGCGAGCGCGATGTGCTGGGCGTGCACGGTGTCGTCCGTGGGCGCGGCACCGACGGTGAGGGCGATCCGGACGCTGCCGTCGGCGTTGCTGACCGCGCGGCTGCGCAGCAGGCCGTAGGGGTCGGCGACGTCCACGCTGTCCTCGGCCCGCAGGCCGAGCACGCTGCGGTGGAACAGCGCCGCCTCGTCGAAGTGGTGCCAGGGCTGGGTGAGGGCGAGGTGGTCGATGTGCCGCACGCCCGGGGCCGCGGGGGCGTGCTCCACGTCCTCGAAGTCGGCCCGCCAGCCGTCGGGCCGCGTACCGCAGAAGAACAGTTCCGTGCCGTCGGGCGCGGCCACCGCGTCGAGCGGGGCGTCCCCGGGGGCGCGGCGGCGCGGCAGGACGGGCGCCAGCAGGGCCTCCGCGCGGCGGGCGGCTCCGGCGGGGTCGGGTGACTCCAGGCCGACGGCGGCGAGCCGGGTGCCGTCACGGCGCACGGCCGCACCGGTGTTGACCAGGATGCGTGCCTCGCCCTGCTGCCACAGGTCGACGGGCTTGCCGCGGTGCCGGGCGGTGCGGGCGAAACCGAGGGCGCCGAGCAGCGCCGCGAGGGGTTCCGCGTCCGGTGTGAGGAGTTCGGCGAAGGCGAATCCGGTCGGCACGACGGGGGCGGGCGGTCCGGCGGCGCCCACCTCCTCCTGGAGCATCAGCAGGGAGCGGCGGGCGTCCACGGCGGTCGGGCCGGCCTCGGACTGCCGGACGACGTCGTTGAACACCTCCAGGGAGAGCGGTCCGTCGTAGCCGGTGCGCAGGACGTGCCGGACCAGTCCGGCGACGTCGAAACCGCCCTGGCCGGGGAAGCAGCGGTGGTGGCGGCTCCACTGGAGGACGTCCATCGCGGGCAGCGGGGCGTCGGCGAGCTGGAGGAAGAAGATCTTCTCGCCGGGGATGTCCTCGATGCCCTCGGGGTCGCAGCCGCGGGAGAGGATGTGGAAGCTGTCCAGACAGGTGCCGAGCGCGGGATGGTCCGCCGCCTCGACGATCCGCCAGGCGTGGTCGTAGGTGCTGACGTGCCGTCCCCAGGCCAGCGCCTCGTACGCCACCCGGATGCCGAAGTCGGCGGCCAGGCCGGCCAGTTCGCTCAGCTGCCCGGCGGCGAGGGCGTCGTCGTCCACGGCGGCGGGGTCGACGCTGGAGCAGACCAGGACCGTGTCCGCGCCCAGCCGGCGCATCAGATCGAACTTGTGCCGGGCCCGGCGCAGGTTGCGGGCGAACACCTCGGCGGGCACGGCCTCGATGTCGCGCAGCGGCTGGTAGAGGTCGACGGTCAGCCCGAGGTCGGCGCAGCGGGCGCGGACCTCCTCCGGGGAGAGGGGGGCGGCGAGCAGGTCGTTCTCGAAGATCTCCACCCCGTCGAAGCCGGCCCGGGCGGCGGCCGTGAGCTTCTCGGTGAGGGACCCGCTGAGGGAGACGGTGGCGATGGACGTGCGCACGTCGGTACCTCTCGCTTCCGTGGACTGGCGGGATCGTCCGGGAGGGCCGGGGGCTTCCCGTGGCTGTGCTTCCTGGGCCGCGCGGTCCGGCTAGCGGGGCGTGGTGACGGCGCCGCCGGTCAGTTCGGTGAGGTCGGCGAGCATCCGGGCCGTGTCGGGTTCCCGGCCGGTGAACAGGCGGAACGCGTCGGCGGCCTGGAAGGCGGCCATGCCGCCGCCGTCGAGGGTGGCGCAGCCGGCCGCGCGGGCGGCGCGCAGCAGTTCGGTCTCCAGCGGGCGGTAGACCACCTCGGCGACCCACAGGTCCGGGTGCAGCAGTCCGGCCGGCAGGGGCAGGCCGGGGTGGGCGGCCATGCCGGTGGGGGTGGCGTGGACGAGGCCGCCGGTGCCGTGGGCTGCGGCGAGCAGGCGGGGCAGCCGGTCGGGGGTCGCGGCGGCGGCGCGGCCCGGGCCGAAGGCGCGGTTCAGTGCGGTGGCGAGTTCGGCGGCCCGGTCGGGCAGGGCGTCCACGACGGTGACCCGGCCGGCGCCCAGGGTGAGCGTGGCGTGGGCGACGGCCGCTCCGGCGCCGCCCGCGCCGAGCTGCACCACGCGCTCCAGCGGTACGTCGGGCAGACCGCGGGCGAAGGAGGCGGCGAAGCCGGTGACGTCGGTGTTGTGGCCGATGGCGCGGCCGTCGTCGAACACGACGGTGTTGACCGCGCCGAGCGCCCGCGCCCGCGGATCGAGGGCGTCGAGGTGGTCGAGGACGAGCTGTTTGCACGGGTGGGTGATGTTGAGCCCGTCGAACCCGAGGAGCCGGGCGGCACGCAGCAGTTCGCCCACCGCCTCCGGCGGCACGCCGATCGTGTCGAGGTCGAGCAGCCGGTACAGACAGCGCAGTCCCTGGCGGCCGGCCTCCCGCTCGTGCAGCGCGGGGCTGAGCGACGGGCCGATGCCGGAGCCGATCAGCCCGACGAGATACGAGTCCTTGAGCACCGGGACCTCCAGAGACGGCTCACCAATGTACGAACCAGTACGTTAGCTATATCAGCAGCGAAGGCCGGGCGGGAAGACCCGGCGGGCCGGGGCCGGGCTGCTTCTAGAATCACCGGACACCGCACCCCGGCCCGAAGGAACCCGATGACCAGCGTCGAAGAACCGGCACGGCCCGGCGAGCGCATCCGTGACGCCGCCCGCACCAGGGCCGAGATCCTCGACGTGGCGACCCAGGAGTTCGCCCGGGCCGGCTACGACGGCGCCCGCGTCGACGAGATCGCGGCCCGCACCCGCACCACCAAGCGGATGATCTACTACTACTTCGGCGGCAAGGAACAGCTGTTCACGGCCGTGCTGGAGCGGGCGTACGGGGTGATCCGCGAGGCCGAACAGCAGCTGGACGTCGACCACCTGGACCCGGTGGCGGCCATCCGGCGGCTGGCGGAGCTGACCTTCGACCACCACGAGCGGCACCCCGACTTCATCCGCCTGGTCAGCATCGAGAACATCCACGGCGCGCAGCACATCGCGGCCAGCGAGAAGCTGGGCCGGATGGGGTCGCCCGCGCTGGACGTGATCCGCCGGATCCTCGCGGCGGGGCAGGAGTCGGGCCTGTTCACGGCCGATGTCGACGCGGTCGACCTGCACGCGATGATCAGCTCGTTCTGCTTCTTCCGGGTGTCCAACCGGCACACCTTCGGCGCGCTGTTCGCCCGCGACCTGGTGGACCCGCACCGGCGCGAGCACTACCGGACGATGCTGGGCGACATGGTGATCGCCTACCTCACGGCGGAGCGCGCGGCGGGCTGATGCGCGCGGCGGGATGCGACGCGACCCCTTGACAGTGGTGGCGGCCGGGCGCAGCATCCCTACCGCCGCGACTAACTATCCAGTGGGTTAATTAGCGCATCGGCCTCTCCCCTCCGCTCGCCCTCCGCGTACCGTCGTGGAGTCCCCCTGAAGGAGCACGCCGTGTCCGTCCCCGCACCGCACCGCGACGCAGCCCCGCCCGGACAGCCGAAGAAGGCCGCGGCCGCGGCCTGGATCGGCAGCGCCCTGGAGTACTACGACTTCTTCATCTACGGCAGTGCGGCGGCGCTGATCTTCCCGGAGGTCTTCTTCGACGACTCCGACCCGGCCACCGCCACCCTGCTGTCGCTGGCCACCTTCGGTGTCGCCTACGCGGCCCGGCCGCTCGGCGCGCTGTTCCTCGGGCACGTCGGGGACCGGCTCGGCCGCAAGAAGATCATGGTCTTCACGCTGATGCTGATGGGCCTGTCGACGTTCCTCATCGGCTGTCTGCCCACCCGCTCCCAGGTCGGCGACCTCGCCCCGGTGCTGCTGGTGCTGTGCCGCGTCCTCCAGGGCATCTCGGCGGCCGGCGAGCAGGCCAGCGCCAACTCGATGACCCTGGAACACGCGCCGGCGGACCGGCGGGGCTTCTTCACCAGCTTCACGCTCAGCGGCACCCAGGGCGGGCAGTTGCTCGCCACGCTGGTGTTCATCCCGGTCGCCGCGCTGCCCGAGGAGCACCTGCTGTCCTGGGGCTGGCGGGTGCCGTTCTGGCTGAGCGTCGCGGTGGCCGTGGCGGGCTGGGTCATCCGGCGCAGGCTGGAGGAGACACCGGCCTTCGCCCGGCAGACCGCCACCGAGGGCGTGGTGCGGCTGCCGCTGGTGGTGCTGGTGCGCGAGCACTGGGCGGACGTCCTGCGGGTCGTCGCGGGCGCGCTGATCGCCTCCGTCAGCACGATCTTCACGGTGTGGGCGCTGGCGTACGCGACCAGTGACGCCGTCGGCATGTCGCGCTCCTCCATGCTCTGGGTGGGTGCCCTGGCCAATGTCGTCGCGCTGGCGGCGATCCCGTTGTGGGCCGCGCTCTCCGACCGGGTGGGCCGCCGTCCGGTGTTCCTGGTCGGCGCCGCCGGCAGCGCGGTGACGATGTTCCTGTACCTGTGGGCGATCTCCACCGGGAACCACGCGCTGACCCTGCTCCTCGGCATCCTCGCCTTCGGTGTCGTCTACAGCGCCGCGAACGGTGTGTGGCCGTCCTTCTACGGGGAGATGTTCCCGACCCGCGTCCGGCTCTCGGGTGTGGCGATCGGCACCCAGATCGGTTTCGCGGTGGCCGGTTTCGCGGTCACGTTCGCCGCGCGGATCGCCGGTCCCGACGGCGACGACTGGTCCGCGGTGGCCCTCTTCACGGCGGCCCTGTGCGTGCCGCCGGTGCTCGCCGCGCTCACGGCCCGGGAGACCCACCGCACGGCCACCGAACGGCTCGGGGAACGCGCGGGCGCGGCGGAGGCGGAGCGGCCGGAGAAGGTGACGGCCTGACCCGCTGCCGGTGATTCCCAGGTCCCTTCCGCGAGGGGCCCGGCGACCAGCGCTCCCGCCGCCGGGCGGGGGCGCTCGTCGGCGTCGCGGGTCGGCGCGCGCTCGCCCGCACTCCGTTCCCGACCGGTCAGGAATCGAGAAGCGCGACGGGCCGCGGCCCGCCTAGCCTGGCCCTGGCGCGCGCATCCGCGGCCGGGAACCCGTCGTACGGACGGCGGGCCACGGCCGGTGCCGCGCCGCAGACCGACGACCGCGCCGCGCCCCGCGCCGCCGGTCGGACCGAGCCGGGGAACGCCGGCGGGACCACGACGGGGCCCCGCCCGACGGATGGAGAACGATGAGCATGGCCACGAGGACGGACCAGGGGCAGGCCGCGCCGCACGCCGCCGACCGCCACGACCTGATCCGCGTGCACGGCGCGCGCGAGAACAACCTCAAGGACGTCAGCGTCGAACTCCCCAAGCGGCGGCTGACCGTGTTCACCGGTGTGTCCGGCTCGGGCAAGAGCTCGCTGGTGTTCGACACGATCGCCGCCGAGTCTCAGCGGATGATCAACGAGACGTACAGCGCGTTCCTGCAAGGGTTCATGCCCACGCTGGCGCGTCCCGACGTCGACGTGCTGGACGGGCTGACCACCGCGATCACCGTGGACCAGCAGCGGATGGGCTCCGACCCGCGCTCCACCGTCGGCACCGCCACCGACGCCAACGCGATGCTGCGCATCCTCTTCAGCCGGCTGGGCAGGCCGTACTTCGGCCCGCCCGGCGCGTTCTCCTTCAATGTCGCCTCCGTGCAGGCGAGCGGCGGGTTCACGGTCGACCGCGGCGCCGAGAAGACCAGGACGGAGAAGGTGTCCTTCAGCCGCACCGGCGGCATGTGCACCCACTGCGAGGGCCGGGGCACGGTCTCCGACATCGACCTCACCCAGCTCTACGACGACTCCAAGTCGCTCTCCGAGGACCCGTTCACCATCCCCACCTACACCGGGGGCGGCTGGGTGGTGCGGGTCATCGCCGAGTCGGGCTTCTTCGACCCGGACAAGCCGATCCGCGAGTACACCAAGAAGGAGCGGCACGACTTCCTGTACCGCGAACCGACCAAGGTGAAGATCAACGGGATCAACCTCACCTACGAGGGGCTGATCCCCAAGCTGCAGAAGTCGATGCTCTCCAAGGACCGGGAGGCGATGCAGCCGCACATCCGGGCGTTCGTGGACCGGGCGGTCACCTTCACCACCTGCCCCGACTGCGACGGCACCCGGCTCACCGAGGGCGCCCGGTCCTCGAAGATCGGGGGGATCAGCATCGCGGACGCCTGCGCGATGGAGATCAGGGACCTGGCGGAGTGGGTCCGCGGTCTCGCCGAGCCGTCGGTGGCGCCGCTGCTCACCGCGCTGCGGCACACCCTCGACTCGTTCGTGGAGATCGGTCTCGGCTATCTGTCGCTGGACCGGGCGTCGGGCACGCTGTCGGGCGGTGAGGCGCAGCGGGTCAAGATGATCCGCCACCTGGGCTCCTCGCTCACCGACGTCACCTACGTCTTCGACGAGCCCACGATTGGTCTGCACCCGCACGACATCCAGCGGATGAACACCCTGCTGCTGCGCCTGCGGGACAAGGGCAACACGGTGCTGGTCGTGGAGCACAAGCCGGAGGCGATCGCGATCGCCGACCACGTCGTCGACCTCGGTCCCGGCGCCGGGGCCGCGGGCGGCACCGTCTGCTTCGAGGGCACCGTCGCGGGACTGCGGGCCAGCGACACCGTCACCGGCCGCCACTTGGACGACCGGGCCTCGCTCAAGGACACGGTGCGCGAGCCCACCGGCAAGCTGCCGGTCCGCGGCGCGACGGCGAACAACCTCCGGGGCGTCGACGTCGACATCCCGCTCGGGGTGCTCACCGTCGTCACCGGGGTCGCGGGCTCCGGCAAGAGCTCGCTGGTGCATGGGTCCATCCCGGCCGAGGAGGGGGTGATCGCGGTCGACCAGACCCCGATCCGCGGCTCCCGGCGCAGCAACCCGGCCACGTACACCGGGCTGCTCGACCCGATCCGCAAGGCGTTCGCCAAGGCCAACGGGGTGAAGCCGGCGCTGTTCAGCGCCAATTCCGAGGGCGCCTGCCCCACCTGCAACGGCGCCGGTGTCGTCTTCACCGACTTGGGGATGATGGCCGGGGTCTCCACCACCTGCGAGGACTGCGAGGGCAAGCGGTTCCAGCCGTCGGTGCTGGAGTACCGGCTCGGCGGGCGCGACATCAGCGAGGTCCTCGCCATGCCGGTGACCGACGCCGAGCGGTTCTTCGGCACCGGCGACGCGCGCACCCCCGCCGCGCACAAGATCCTCGAGCGGCTCGCCGACGTCGGCCTCGGCTACCTCACGCTCGGCCAGCCGCTCACCACCCTGTCCGGCGGCGAGCGGCAGCGCCTGAAGCTGGCCACCCACATGGGCGGCAAGGGCGGTGTCTACGTCCTGGACGAGCCGACCACCGGCCTCCACCTCGCCGACGTCGAGCAGCTGCTCGGCCTGCTGGACCGGCTGGTCGACGCCGGCAAGTCGGTGATCGTCATCGAGCACCACCAGGCGGTGATGGCGCACGCCGACTGGATCATCGACCTCGGTCCCGGGGCCGGCCACGACGGCGGCCGGATCGTCTTCGAGGGCACGCCCGCCGACCTCGTCGCGGCCCGCTCCACCCTCACGGGCGAGCACCTTGCGGAGTACGTCGGCGCCTGAGCGCCCACCGCACGCGCCGGGGTGCTACGCCCCGGCGCCCCGTGCGATGCCGTACGCCCGCTCCACCCGCAGCCGCAGCACCAGCCGCCGGTCGCGGACCATGGCGGCGCGGTAGTCGTCCCAGTCGGGGTGCTCGCCGCTGAGGTCGCGGTACAGCCGGACCAGTTCCTCCACCGTCCCGTCGTGCGGGTCGCCGGCGACGGTCGACAGGTCGGCGGTGCCCTCGGCGACCGTGTAGGCCCAGCGGTCCCGGGTGGTGACGTGGTAGGAGGCCCGGGGGTCGCGCCTCAGGTTGCGGGTCTTGGCCCGGTCGTCCGTGAGCGAGACCCGGATGATCCGCTCGTCGGGGTAGTAGACGTGCATGACGTTGGACAGCTGGGGCCGTCCGTCGCGTTTCAGCGTGACGAGCACTCCGCCGGGCTCCTCCGAGAGCAGACCGAGCAGTGCGTCCTGTGCGGCGTCCTGAGTCATGCCTCGGTCAACGCCGCGCACCGTCCCGGCGTTCCCGGCCCTCACTCGTACGGAGGTCTGAGCCGGTCCGTGCGGGGTATGCCGCACTCACCTCGACGAACCCGATCCAAGGAGGGCGATGGCAGTGCTGCGGCAGGAGACCGGTCCCGAGGAGGCCGGGCTGGACGCGGGGGCGCTGGAGCGTCTGGACGGTCATTTCGCCCGCCTGGTCGACGAGGGGCGGCTGCCCGGATTCCTGGTGTCCGTCGCCCGGGGCGGCCGGGTCGCGCACCTCACGGCGTACGGGGCGCGGGACATCGCGGCCGGGCTGCCCGTGCGCGGGGACACGCTGTGGCGGATCTACTCCATGACCAAGCCGGTGACGTCGGTGGGCGCGCTGATGCTGATGGAGGAGGGGCGTCTGTCGCTGGACGATCCGGTCGGCCGTCACCTCCCGGCGTTCGCGGAGCCGCGCGTGTACGAGGGCGGATCGGGTGACGAGGTGCGCACCCGCCCCGCCTCCGGCCCCCTCCTCGTACGGCATCTGATGACGCACACCGCCGGGCTGACGTTCGCCTTCTACCACGCGCATCCCGTCGACGCGCTGTACCGGGCGGCCGGGCTGGAGTCGGCGGTGCTGCCGGGCTCGGACCTCGCCCGGACCACCGAGGCGTACGCGCGTCTGCCGCTGCAGTTCGATCCGGGCACGCAGTGGAACTACTCGGTCGCCTCGAACGTGCTGGGGCGCGTCATCGAGGTCGTGTCCGGACAGCCGCTGGACACCTACCTCGCCGAGCGCGTCTTCCGGCCGCTCGGCATGACGGACGCCGGCTTCGAGGTCGACGACGAGCGGGCGGGGCGGCTCGCGGAGCTGTACGGGGAGGCGGAGGGCGGCGGCCTCGAACCGATTCCGGGACTGCCGCTGCGGGGACGTCCCCGGTTCCTGTCCGGCAGCGGCGGCATGGTCGCCTCCGCCCATGACATGCACCGGTTCATGGAGATGCTGCGGCGGCGCGGCGAACTCGACGGCACACGGCTGCTCACCCCGCGGACGGTGGACCTGATGACCCGCAACCACCTCCCGGGCGGTGCCGACCTGCGCGCCTTCGGCAGCCGTCCCGCGCACGACGAACCGGGCAACGAGGGCGTCGGTTTCGGTCTCGGCGTCTCCGTCGTCATCGACCCGTCCCGTACGCAGGCCCCTTCCTCGCTGGGCAGTTACGGCTGGAGCGGGGTGGCCACCACCACCTTCTGGGTCGACCCGGGCCGCGACCTGACCGTGCAGTTCTACACGCAGGTGCGGCCCCGGTCCTCCCACACCGTCTTCCGTGACCTCAAACGGCTGGTGCACGAGGCGGTGGCGCGCTGACGGGCGTCAGGACAGGTGCGCCACCGCGTCCAGGTGGGGCAGGTGGTGGTCGAGGCGTTCCCGCTTGGTGCGCAGGTAGGTGATGTTGTCCTCGCACGGCGGGATGAGCAGCGGCACCTGCTCGGCGACCGGGATGCCGTGCCGCACCAACGCCTCCCGCTTGCGCGGGTTGTTGGACATCAGCCGCACCGACCGTACGCCGAGGTCGTGGAGGATGCCGGCGGCGACACCGTAGTCGCGGGCGTCGACCGGCAGGCCGAGCGCCAGGTTGGCCTCGACGGTGTCCAGGCCCTCCGCCTGGAGGGCCATCGCGCGCAGTTTGGCGAGCAGGCCTATGCCGCGGCCCTCGTGCCCCCTCAAGTAGACGACCACGCCCGCGCCTTCGGCGACGACCGCGCGCAGCGCGGACGCCAGCTGGTCGCCGCACTCGCAGTGCTGCGAGCCGAAGGCGTCCCCGGTGAGGCACTCCGAGTGCAGCCGGGTGAGGACGCCTTCCGTGCCGAGGTCGCCGTACACCAGGGCGACCTGCTCGTCACCGCGGTCGTGGTCGAGGTAGCCGACCGCCTGGAACGTGCCGTACACGGTGGGCAGCGGCGCATTCACGACGCGTTCCACACCGGTCCGCCGCGCGGGCTTCTTGCCGAGTACGCCTACTTTTTCTGTCATGATTCTCGCGTTCCTAAGCAGAGACGAAAGGCCGTGAAGACATGGGTGGTTCACACAATCGGTCGGCGGCATACGGCCCGGTGCACGGTCTGTTGCCGGCGGATACTACTGAGGATGTACGGAATCGGGGCGCCGGCGTCTCACGGCAGATCGCGGTCCTTCCCGTCGGGAGTTTCGAGCAGCACGGTCCGTTCCTGCCGCTGGCGACCGACACGCTGGTCGCCTGTGCGATCGCGCGGGAGATCGCCGACGCCCATCCGGTGCACCTCCTCCCCCCGGTGACGATCTCCTGCTCGCACGAGCACGCGGCCTGGCCGGGGACCGTCTCCCTCTCCTCCGTGACCCTGCACGCGGTCATACGGGACATCGCCGACTCGCTGCGCCGGTCCGGTGTGGACACCCTGGTGCTGGTCAACGGGCACGGCGGGAATTACGTGCTGGGCAATGTCGTTCAGGAATCCTCCGCGCGCGGTGAGCGGATGGCGCTGTTCCCGGCCCCGGAGGACTGGGAGACGGCGCGGGTGCGAGCCGGTGTGGTCACCTCGCTGCTCACCGACATGCACGCGGGGGAAATCGAGACCTCCGTTCTTCTGCACGCGCATCCGGAATTGCTGCGGCCCGGTTATGAGACCTCCGATCATGTCGCGGACGACCGGCGTCATCTCCTCACGGCCGGTATGTCCGCCTACACCGATTCCGGTGTCATCGGCCGTCCTTCTCTGGGCTCGGCGGAAAAGGGCAAGGAACTCCTGGCGAGCCTCGCGGATTCCTTCGGCACGTATTTCTCACTGCTGACCTCACCTCCGGGCCCGCCCGGCCCTCCCAGCCCGTCCGGCGTCTGAGGACGAGTCCGAGGCCGAAGGCCGACGGGGGGTCCGGGGGCGACGCCTCCGGGCACGGGACGGGAAGGGGCGGCGGGGGCGACAGAAGCGCGGTCCGCGGCCGGCCGGGAGGCCGCCGCCCGCACCCCCGCGTACCAGCGGGCGACCAGCACCACGGCCCCCGGCAGACTCGCCACCAGACCGAGGACGCCGTACACCACCGCCACGGTCAGCCCCCGGCCCGCACCGAGCCCCGCCGCACCGAACGCCCACGCGGTGACCCCCTCCCGGGGCCCCCACCCGCCCACGTTCAACGGCAGCCCCATGGCCAGCAGCGCCAGCACCGCGAGCGGCACCAGCTCGGCCACGGAGGCATCCGCTCCGGCGACCTGCCCGGCGAGGACGAACATCGCGACGTACCCGGCGAGCACGACGACGGACGACAGCAGAACCCCCGGCGCGGTGCGCCGCGAGCACAGCCCCGCACGGGCCCCGGCCCACATCCCGTGCCACGCCCGCCCCCGCCGCCGCGACGGCGCCCTGTTCATGCGCAGCGCCAGCACCACCGCACAGGCGCCCAGCGCGGCGAGCCCGAC
The DNA here is from genome assembly GCF_007829875.1 of Streptomyces capillispiralis. Lineage (NCBI taxonomy): Bacteria > Bacillati > Actinomycetota > Actinomycetes > Kitasatosporales > Streptomycetaceae > Streptomyces > Streptomyces capillispiralis. Next base: position 1,074,438 of record NZ_VIWV01000001.1, read on the forward strand.
GAGCGGGACGGCCTGCCGGACCTCATCGCGCACGGGCGACGGCAGGGTCACCAGCACCACGGCCCCGGCGGCGAACAGCGCGAGCTGTCCGGCGGTCCGCTCCAGGACCACCGCCCGCACCCCGCGTCCCAGATCGCCGGTGCTCCGTCCGTGGCGCACCGCTCGGTGGACGTCACCGAGGACACCGCCCGGCAGCGCCGCGTTCAGGAACAGGGCCCGGTAGTAGTCGGCGACGGCCGCGCCGAGCGGCAGCCGGACGCCGAGCCCCCGCGCCACCAGCGCCCACCGCCAGGCGCTGAACACGGTGGTCAGCAGTCCGATCGCGAGCGCGGCGAGCAGCGTCGCGGCGTCGATGCGGCGCAGCCCGTCCAGGAAGGCCCCGGTGCCCAGGCGCCAGAACAGGACCACGAGGATCGCGACACCGGCGACGGTGCCCAGACGGGTGCGCACGGCGGGGGTGTTGAGCCGGGCGAGGAGGCCGCGGGAGGCGCGATCCGTCCTCGGCGCGGACGCCGCCGCCGTGGGCGCCTGCGCCGTCCGCGCGCTCATGCGTCCCCGTCCACCGGCCGGCACAGGGCGAGCAGATCGCTGTGGTGGACGACGACCCGCAACTCCCCCGCCGCGCAGGCCTCCAGACGCTCGGCCAGATAGCGGCCGGCGCGCTCCGCCAGGTCCGGTCGCTCCTCGACCGCCGCTCCGACCCAGCCCCGCAGCCACTGCTCGGTCAGCGCGGCCTGCCCGGGACCGAGCCGCCAGGGGCTCGGGTTCAGCCGTACGGTCGCGCCCTGCTCGGCGAAGGCCTCGGCGGCGACCGTGACCGCGTCCGGGCCGAGCAGACCGCCCCGGCGCTGGTGGGCGTTGAACGCCTCGGTGATCTCCTGGTCCATCGGGTGCGGCGCGCTCAGTTCGACACGGCCCGCGACGGAGAGCGTCAGCAGCGCCGGGCAGCCGGCTCCCGTGCAGGCGGCGACCAGGGCGCCGACCTCCTCGCGGGTGAGGACGTCGAGCAGCGCGGACGCGGTCACCAGGGAGGCGCCGGCGAGCGCGTCCGGGGTGAGCCGGGCGATGTCGCCGCGCCGGGTCTCGACGGTGACGTGGCCGCCGTCGGCGGCGGAGCGGGGCGAGGCGACGGCGGCGAAGTGCAGCAGGTAGGGGTCCCGGTCGTGCAGGACCCAGTGCTGGGCGCCGTCGAGATGGGGGGCCAGCCAGCGGCCCATGGATCCGGTGCCGCAGCCGATGTCGTGGACGACCAGTCCCTCCGTCCGGCGCGGGAGTTCGGCGAGCCGGAGGCGCAGCGGGTCGAGCAGACCGGCGGAGCGGGCGGCGGCGTCGGCCGGTTCGCGCAGTCGCAGCCACTCGGGCGCGTACCGGGGCGGCTCGTCCGAGTCGGTCCCGCGCAGCCGCAGGGTGGCCCGCTCGCCGGGGCGGGGCGCGGGTCCCGCCCCGGGGATGACGGACGGACCGGCACCGGTCGCCCCGGACGTCCCGCCGTCCTCGCGCGGGCCGGGTTCCTGGTGGGTGCGGGCCCGGGATCCCGACGACGTGCCGCCGAGCGGTGTGGTGGTCGCCGGTTCGGTCATGCCGCCCTCCGGGGTTCGCCGGGGAGCCGGCGCAGTACCGCCGCCAGGCTCTGTGCGGTGCTCGCCCAGCCGCCGAGCGCGGCGCGCCGGCCGCGGGCGGCCGCCTTGAGCCGGCGCCGCACCTCCGCCTCACCGAACCAGCCGCGCAGTTCGGCGGCGATGGCCGAGGGGTTCTCCGGCGGGACGAGGATGCCGGGGACCCCGCCGTCGGGTGCGCGGCCGATCGCCTCGGGCACTCCGCCGACGTCGGTCGCCAGCACGGGGACACCGCGCGCCAGCGCCTCGGTGACCGCCATGCCGTATGTCTCCGCGTACGAGGTGAGGACCATGAGGTCGGCGGTGGCGTAGCGGGCGTCGAGTGCGGCGCCGGTCTGCGGGCCGGTCAGTTCCAGCCGGTCCTCCAGGCCGTGGTGACGGATCAGGTCCCGCAGGTGGGCGACGTACTCGGGGTCCTGGCCGAGGCCGCCGACGAGTGCGCAGGTCCACGGGAGGTCGGCCACCGCCGCCAGCGCCTCCACAAGCCGGTGCTGTCCCTTGCGCGGTGTCACGGCGGCCACGCACAGCAGGCGCGAGACGCCGTCGGTGCCGGGCGCGAGGGGCGCGATGTCGGCGCCGGGGGCGGCGACGTGGACGCGGTCGGGGGCCAGGCCGTGGTGGGAGACCAGGCGGCGCACCGCCCAGTCGCTGGTGGCGACGACGGCCGGGACCGCGCGCAGCACCGCCCGTTCTCGGGCGTCCAGTTCGGCGGCGACGGCCGCGTCCAGCCCGGTCTCGTCCCCCAGCGGGAGATGGACGAGGACGGCCATGCGCAGTCGTTCCGCCTCCGCCTCCGGCACGACGACCTCGGGCACCCCGCAGGCGACCAGCCCGTCGAGCAGGACGACGGCGCCGTCCGGCAGTTCACGCAGGGTGCGGGCCAGGTCCGCGCGGGCGGCGGCGTCCGGCCGCGGCCAGTCACCGGCCACGGTGTGCCGGTGCACCTGCCAGCCGAAACCGGGCAGGTCCAGGCACACGCGCCGGTCGTAGGCGTTGCCGCCGCTCGGCGCGGCCGGGTCGTCGACGCCGCCCGGCATCACGAAGTGCACGGAGCGCAGGGACATGGGGATGATCCCGCCGTTCCCCGGGAAGGACGCCTGCCGGGGAACGTAGTCCAGGCGGGCGGTCCCGGCCCGGTCGATGGTCGTGTCGGTCACAGCGCACGCTCGTAACTCGCCCAGGCGATGTGCGACTCGTGCAGGGTGACGGACAGGCCCGCGATGCCCTTGGCGCCCTCGCCCAGCGCTCCCTTGTGGATGCGTTCGGCGAGCCGGTCGGCGATGACCTTGGCCAGGTACTCCGTGGAGGTGTTGACCCCCGCGAAGTCGGGTTCGTTGTCGAGGTTGCGGTAGTTCAGTTCGCCGACGACGGCGCCGAGTTCCTGTGTGGCCAGACCTATGTCGACGACGATGTTGTCCTCGTCCAGCTGTTCGCGCCGGAAGGTGGCGTCCACGAGGAACGTGGCCCCGTGCAGGCGCTGGGCCGGTCCGAAGACCTCGCCGCGGAAGCTGTGGGCGATCATGATGTGATCGCGGACGGTGATGCTGAACAACGGACGACCCTCCAGGTGCGGCGCGTCTGCTCCCCGGCCGATGTCCGCCGGGGATGTCCTGTAGTACGGGCGGCTGCCCTCCCCCGTTCAGTGCCCGCTCCGTCTTTTCTGAGGTCAGGCGCGCTTGTCCGGGTCGGCGTCGCCGTAGCGCACGCGGTGGCACAGCGCGGGGATCTCGCCGGAGGCGAGCCGGGGCATGACGTCGGGCAGTTCGTCGAAGGCGGACTCGCCGGTGACGAGGGCGTCGAGTGCGGGGTCGGCGAGCAGGTCCAGGGCGAGGGCGAGCCGGTCGGCGTAGCCGCGGTGCGCGCGGGCCGGTGAGACCGTGCCGACCTGGCTGCCGCGGATGGCCAGCCGCCGGGAGTGGAAGGCCTCGCCCAGCGGGAGGCTCACCTTCCGGTCGCCGTACCAGCTCAGTTCGACGACGGTGCCCTCGGCGCGGAGCAGTTCCAGTGCCCGGCCCAGCCCCTCTTCGGTGGCGCTGGCGTGCACGACCAGGTCGCACTCGCCGAGCGCGTCCCCGGGCAGCGCGAACCCGACTCCGAGGGCCTCGGCGGTCTTCGCCCGCGCGGGGTCGGCGTCGACGAGCTGGACGCGGACGCCCGGGAAGCGGGCCAGCAGCGCGGCGACCGAGCAGCCGACCATGCCGCCGCCGACCACGGCGATGCGGTCGCCGACCAGTGGTGCCGCGTCCCACAGGGCGTTGACGGCGGTCTCGACGGTGCCGGCGAGCACGGCCCGCCCCGCGGGCACCCCGTCGGGCACGGGGGTGACGGCGCTCGCGGGGACGACGTAGCGCGTCTGGTGCGGGTAGAGGCAGAAGACCGTACGGCCGGTGAGCTCCTCGGGTCCCTCCTCCACCACGCCCACGCTCAGATAGCCGTACTTCACCGGTCCGGGGAAGTCGCCTTCCTGGAACGGGGCCCGCATCGCCGTGTGCTGGCTCTCGGGCACGCCGCCGCGGAAGACGAGCGTCTCGGTGCCGCGGCTGACCCCGGAGTAGAGCGCGCGCACCAGCACCTCGTCGGGGCCGGGTTCGGGCAGGGCGACCTCGCGGATTCCGCTTCGGCCGGGCGAGTCGAGCCAGAACGCGCGGGCGGTGCGGTTCATCGGAATCCTCCTGAACGATCGGGAAGCTGCACGCGTACCGAGAGGTGCACAGGCCGCGCACAAGGTAGCGGCGTTGATCGACTCTGTCACACGGCCGGAGGGTGTTCGGTGGCCCTGAACAACACGTACGACGCGAGGCTCGTCCAGCAGGAGACCGCTGTGGGCGCGGGGGTACAGGTCCTGTTGCTCGCGCTGCTCGGTACGGCGATCGGCATGGGCCCGGCGGGCTGGCTGACCGGTCTCGCGTTCGCTGCCGCCACCTGGGCGGTGCTCTCCCGGGCCCTGCGCCGGTCCCGGCCGCGTTCCTTCGGCGCGGCCAACCGGGTCACCCTCGGCCGGGCCATCCTCGTCGGCGGGGTGACCGCGCTGGTCGCCGACTCGTTCCAGGACTCACCGCCGGTCACGCTGTTCGTCGGTCTGACCGCCGTCGCGCTGATCCTCGACGGGGTGGACGGCAAGGTGGCGCGCCGGACCGGTACGTCGAGCCCGCTGGGTGCCCGCTTCGACATGGAGGTGGACGCGTTCCTGATCCTGGTGCTGAGTGTGTACGTGTCGATGGCCATGGGGCCCTGGGTGCTGCTCATCGGCGCGATGCGGTACGTGTTCGTGGCGGCGGCCCGGGTGTGGCCCTGGCTGACGGCCCCGCTCCCGCCGAGCACGGCCCGCAAGACGGTGGCCGCGCTCCAGGGCGTGCTGCTGCTGGTGGCGGGCGCGGACCTGCTGCCGTACGCGGTCAACGTCGGGGTGGTGGCGTTGGCGCTGGGCCTGCTGGTGTGGTCGTTCGGCCGCGATGTGCTCTGGCTGTGGCGGACGTCGCGGGTGGCGGTGGTTCCGGCCGGGCGTGAGGTGCGGGAGCTGATCGCCGGGTGACGGGAGGGGGGCGAGGCGGTCACGCCCGTCCCGGCAGCACCGCCGCCGCCGTCGCCGTCACGGCGGCCAGGACCAGCCAGGGCACCGCCGGCGGCAGTCCCGCGTCCAGCAGGGTGCCGGTCGCCGAGCTGCCGAGCAGCACGATCAGCCCGGACACCGAGGACAACGCCCCTGTGTAGAGGCCGAGCCGGCCCTCTTCGGCCAGGTCGGGCACCCAGGCGCGGGCCACGGGCGCCACGAGCATCTGCCCGACGGTGAGCAGGACGACGAACCCGGCCGCGGGCAGCAGCCCGGCCGCCCCCGTCCATCCGGCGGGCAGGGTCACCGCCACGGCCACGAAACCGGCCGCGACGGTCAGCAGTCCGGCCGCCATGGAGCGGCGCGCGGCCAGCCGCTTCCCCGCCCAGCGGGTGACCGGCAGCTGGGCCGTCACCACCAGCAGCGAGGACAGCGCGAACAGCCAGGCCAGCGCCGCCTGGGAGCCGGTGACGCGCTCCACCTCCTCGGGGAGGGCGAGATACAGTTGGTTGTAGGCGAGCAGGTAGGCGCCGTAGGCGCAGCACAGGGCCAGGAAGGGCCGGTTGCGCAGGACGAGCCGCAGCCCGCCCCCGACCGGGGTCCGGCCCCGCCCCGGCAGGTGCTGCGGCAGCAGGCGGGCATGGCCGGCGAGTACGAGCACGAAGATCCCGGCCCCGCTCAGACACGCGGTGCGGAAGTCCACCGCCAGCAGCAGCGCCCCCAGCAACGGCCCGACGAACGCCCCCGCCTGACCGGCCACGGTGAACAACGCCAGCACGCGCGTACGGGATCCCCCGCCGTCCTGCTCCCACACCACCGCCTGCCGGACGACCTCCGACTCGACGGCCGGTGAGAACAGCGCTGCGGCGAACCCGATCAGCAGCACCGCGCCGACCACCTCCCAGGTCCGCCCGGCGTACCCCAGCCACACGAACCCGGCGATCCGCAGCGCGCACCCGGCGAGCACCACCGGCCGGATGCCGTACCGGTCGGCCAGCGCACCGCCCACCACGAACAGCCCCTGCTGGCTGAACGTCCTGAGGCCCAGGACCAGCCCGACCAGCCACCCCGCCATCCCCAGGGACCGGCCCAGATGCGCGGAGAGAAAGGGCAGTACGGCGAAGAAGCCGACGTTGAAGGCGAGTTGGGTGACGATGAGCAGCCGCAGCAGGGGAGGCAGCCGCGGCGGGCGGCCGGTCGCCCCGCCCCGCGGTCCGGTGGACAGCGCGGTCACCGCACCCCCACCGGTTCCTTCGCGAGTGACGGCGGGTGGGCCGAGGGCACCTCGGGCGTACGGTCACCCCGTCGCCGGCCCGGCCGCCGCTGTCCGCCCGCCGCGGTCACCGCCAGCGCCCCGAGCAGGGCGAGGACCGCGGCCGGGGCGAGGACGGCCCAGGGCGCGCGTTCGGCGTAGGGCTGGTTCTCGGCGAGCAGCGCGCCCCATTCCGGCGACGGGGGCTGCGCGCCGAGCCCGAGGAAGCCGAGCGAGGCGAGGGCGAGCGCGACACCGGGCAGCCGTAGCAGGGCGTGCCGGGTGACCGGCGGCAGTACGGCGGGCAGCAGTTCGTGGCGCAGCAGGTACCAGCGGCTCGCGCCCAGGCCCCGGGTGGCCGCGAGATGCAGGGTGGCGCGTTCCTGCGCCAGCAGTGCGGAGGTGTGCGCGGCGAGCGGCGCCCAGGCCACGGCGGTCACGGCGAGCGCGGGCGTGGTCGCCCCGCTGCCCGCGACGGCGGTGACGAGCAGCGCGCCGAGTGCCGCCGGCACCGCGTTCACCGTGTCGACGAGCGGGCCGGACAGCCGGGGCAGCAGTCCGAGCAGAACCCCGGCGCACAGGGCCGCGGCGCTGATCGCGAGGGCGAGCAGCAGCGTGTCGAGGGCGCCGTGCCCGACCCGGGCGAGCAGGTCCCGGCCGAGGGCGTCCGTGCCGAACGGGTGGGTGAGCGAGGGGCCTTGGAGTCGCTCCCCGGTGTTCAGCGCGAGCGGGTCGCGGGGCAGTCCCAGCGCGACGACGGCGGCCAGCAGGGTGCCGTGGACGACGGGGCGCACACGGCGGGCGGGCGGGGCCGGCCGGTGCAGGGTCGACAGGGCGCCGTCCCGCAGGGCGGGCCCGGCGAGCAGCCGGGCGGCGAGCCGGCACGCTCCGGTGGCCGCGGCGCCGAGCAGGATCAGGGCGAGGGTGCCCGCCTGGAGGACGGGCAGGTCCTGCGCGAGGGCGGCCCGCAGGGTGGTGCGGCCGAGGCCGGGGATGTCGAAGATCTGCTCGACGGCGACGGCCCCGCCGGTCAGCCCGACGGTGAACAGCCCGATGTTGGGCAGCAGGGCGGGCAGGCACCGGCGCACCGCCTGCCGGGCGATCCGCCGGCCCGGTATCCCCCGGGCGGCGGCCGCCAGCGCCCACGGCTCGTCGAAGGCGCCGGGCAGCAGATCGTCGAGCAGCCGCCCCAGCACGGCCCCGGCGGGCAGTCCGAGGGCGAGCGCGGGCAGCACCGTCCACTGCGGCCCGTACCAGCCGAGGGCGGGCAGCCATCCCCACTGCACGCCCACGACGGTGGCGAGGACGGACGCGACGAGGAACTCGGGCAGCGCGGCGAGCACCGCCGAGCCCGTGCCGGCGGCGCGCCGGCCGTCGAGCCGCCGCAGCGCCCCGAGGTGGAGGGTGCGGGCGCAGACGAGCCCGGCGACGACGGCGGCGACGAGGAGCGCGACCGTCATCAGCAGCAGGGAGGCGCCCAGCGCCCGGAGCACACCGGGCATGACCTCCCCGCCGGAGATCCAGGACCGCCCCGCGTCCCCGTGCGCGAGTCCGCTCGCCCACTGCCCGAGCAGGGACAGCGGACCGGCATCCAGTCCCAGTTGGGCGCGGATGTCCGCCAGCACCTCGGGGGTCGGCTCCCGCTCGGCCGACCGTGCCTTGAGTACGGTCAGGGCGGGGTCGGTGTGCGTGAGCCAGGGCAGCAGGCCGATGCCGCAGACGAGGCCGACCGCGAGCGCGGTGCGCCACAGGAGTGCGGCCAGGTGCTGTCGCACGGTCAGCGCCGCGTACCCGTGCCGACGAGGGCGCGCTCGTAGGGATCGAGCACGACTCCGCGTACCGAGGTGCCGACGCCGGTGACGATGCGCTGGTGCACCAGCGGCACCACGGCGTCGGTGCCGAGTATCTCGGCCTCGGCGGCCATGGCGGCGTCCTGCCGCTCGCCGGGATCGGCGGTCCGCTCGGCGGCGGTGACCGCCCGGTCGACGTCCTTGTCGCACAACTGGGCGATGTTGTACCCGCCGTCGCAGGTGTGGTCACTGGCGAGCACCGCGACGGGGTCGCCGGTGTCGAGGAGGGTGTTGCGGGCGAGGACGAACGCGTCGAACTCTCCCTCCAGCGCGTCGCTCTCCAGCCGCGCGTACTCCCGCACCTCGAGGTCGACCCGGAACCCGGCCTTCTCCAGCTGCTGCTTCAGCACCTGGGCGACCTCCGGCAGTTCGGGCCGGTTGTCGTACGTGGCGAGGGTGACCCGGGTGCCCCGCGCGCGGCCGGCCGCAGCCCGCCCGTCGGGCTCGGTCCGCTTGCCGTCGGCCCAGGTGACGGCGGGCCCGTAGATGCCGACGCCCGGGTCGGCGTACCCCTCGTACACCCCTTCGGCGAGCGCGGAGGTGTCGACGGCGGCTCGGGCGGCGGCACGCAGTTTCGGGTCCTCGAAGGGGCCGGAGGAGGCGTTGAGCAGCAGGCTGGTGGTGCGGGTGGTGGCGGTGTCGTGCCGGGTGTCCCGGTCCAGGGTGGCCGCCTGCGAGACGGGGACGGCCTCGGCGATGTCGGCCTCGCCGGTGCGCAGCGCGTTGGCGCGGGCGGTGCCGTCGGCGATGAAGCGGGCGTCGATGCCGGAGGACTGGGCGCGCCCGCCCCAGTACGCGTCGAACCGGTCGAGGGCGGCGGACGAGGCTCCGTCGACCCCGGTGAGTTCGAAGGGGCCGGTGGCGGTGCCGACCGGGTCGACGCGGCCCTCGCCTCGGTCGCTGCCGTAGGCCTTGGCGGAGAACACCGCGAGGTGGGGACTGGACAGGCGCAGCGGAAGGATCGGGTCGGGTTCGGCGGTACGGACCCTGACCTCCCGCTCGCCGTCGGCCTCGGCGGTCAGGGTGACCCCGGAGAGGGCGGCGGGCGCGGGCTTGGCCCGGGTGGCCCGGGTGAGCGCGTTCACCACGGCGGACGGGGTGACGTCCGTACCGTCCTGGAACTCGGCGTCCCGCAGCGTGAACACCCAGGTCCTCTCGTCCTCCTGCCGCCAGGACTGGGCGAGCGCGGGGGCCGCGGCACCGTTGGCGTCCATGACGGTCAGCCCTTCGGCGACGCCGAGACGACTGAGGATCGTGGCGTCGGCGCCGTAGGGGGAGAACCGCTCGGCGGGCGGGAAGGCGAGCGCGACGCGCAGCCGCGACCCGTCTCCGCCGTCGCCGCCTCCCTTCGCCTCACCTCCCTGTGAGGCGAAGCAGCCGGCCAGCAGCGGAGTGAGCGCGAGGGCGGCGAACAGCCGCGGACGAAGCAGGCGCACAGGTCACCGTCCCATCGGAATCTCGAAGTGGAGGACGGCACTGCCGCCGTCCGTGTCCTCACGTTCGTCGTGCACGACCTTGCCGAGCGACCGCCAGAAGGCCTCGGCCCCCGGCACGGACGGGTCGGTGTGCAGGTACACGGCCCGGTAACCGCCGTCCGCCGCCGCGAAGTCGAGCAGTTCGCCGACCATCCGCCGGGCCAGGCCCCGCCGACGGTGATCGGGCCGTACGTACACCCGCCGCAACTGCGCGGTCGCGCCGGAGGGGTAGCGTTCGGCGAGCGGGCGCGGGTTGGGCGGATGGGCCGGTCCCCGGGAGTCGAGGGCCGCGGTCGCGACGACCTCCCCGTCGTCCGGTGCGAGCGCGACGAGCAGGGTGTGACGGGGCGGGGTGAGATAGGCGGCGCCCGGATCGATGATGTCGCCGTGCCAGTGAGGCACGTATCCGGTACCGAACTCGCGGTAGACGGTGTCGAGCATCACGGCTCGCGCACGGTCGAGGTCTGCCGGGCCCGCAGCCCTGATGCTGTAGTCACGCACTTGCACACCATATGCATTAAGCCTCCAGAGTCGATCACCGGGGTGAGGGCGCGGGACACGACGCGGGCGATGTGACACACCCCCGAACGCGACCCCAAAACTACCCACATGACATTCGTTTTCAAAAACGCGGAGTGCCGGGGAGGGCGCCGAACGCCGGCACGGGCGGCGGCACGGGCGGCAGCACACAAGACGATTTCGTCCGCCCTGGACACCCTGTGCGCCCCGTGCGCCCTGGTCGCCCCGTGCACCTTGTGCGCCCTGAGCGCCCGCCACTTGGCGCACCCCGGCACCCCCGTGCTCGCCATGGACGGCGACATCGAGCGGCACCTGGCCCAGGCACTGACCCCTGCTCCCCTGCTCCCCTGATCCCCTGATCCCCTGCGGACGACGCACCGCACACGCGGCACGCCTCCCCGGCCGGCGGAGTCCCCTGAGGTCATGGGCGAGTTTGCCGAGAACGGCCTGGGCGTCGCCCGCCAGCACTCCGAACCGGGCGCGGTCGGTCGAGCTCTGGCACCGGCTGCCCCACACCTGCCGAAGCTCCCCCAGCGGGGCTCGACATCCGTCGGCCCGACCGGCTACCCCCTACCCCCCGAAGTCCCGACCGACTACTCAACCCCCGCCGCATCCAGCAGCCGGACCACCTCCTTGCGCCCGTATCCGAGCAGCCGGGCGCGGTGGGCGGCCGTCAGCACCAGGTGCGCGACGATCTCCGCCGCGTACCCGTCCTTGCTGTCGGCGTCGACCCATTCGTGCGGCTTCTCGACACCCAGGCTGTTCATCACCACCCCGTGTTCGCGGCGGATCTCCGCGACCGTACCGGCGACCGCGTCCAGGAGGGTCCTGCCCGGCCGCTCGCACGTCAGGGCGAACCGCCCCCAGTCGACCGGTACGCACCCCTCCGGCGGACGGGCCCGCAGCCCCGCGTACCGCTCGTCCGCGAACCCGGCCGTCCGGAACTCGTCGTGCACCAGGGAGAAGCGGTGGAAGCCGGGCGGCACGGGAGGGGGCGGTGGCGTGTACTCCCACCCGGCGTCCTCGAACAACTGCCGCTTCACTTCCTCCTCTTCGGCGTGTGTCACGGTGAAGCCGGTGGCCTCGTTGCGCCCCGTCGTCGTGCCGTCGGGGTTGCGGTGGAAGAACAGGCTCATGTGGACTCCCGTTGCAGTGACGAGCCGGGACCGAGCGGCCCCGCCACTGGATCGAACGGGCGGCCGTACCGGCGCGTGCCCGCTCCACGGGACATCACTCGATCGTGTGATCGAACCCCGGGAAGCCGCCGGACCTCGCCCGCCGGACGGCCCCGCCCCTCGCCTCCGTCGCCCACCGCCCTTTCGGACAGGAGCAGTTTTCACAGGCGCGCGTTACGCTCGTAGAGCGCTTGTGACACATGTGTCGTGCGACCACGGGGGTGTCCATGCACAGTCAGGATCAAGGCTTTCCGCAGGACTGCCCGGGCGGACACCCGGGCATGTCCACCGAGGCGGGCATCGACGTACAGCGACAACTGGAATCGCTGATCCAGGACTTCCGGACCAGCGATCCGCCCATGCCGGTGATCGTGCTGCACGCCGAGGACGCCGCCGACGACGACCGCGTCACCGAACTCGTCGACGAGCTGCGCGAAGGCCAGCAGCGCCACGGGACACGTCTGGCCGTCGCCCCGACCGAGCCGCAGCCCGGGGCCCTCGATCCCACGGCCAGGGCCGCCCGGCTCCTGTGCGACCTCGGCGATCCAAGGAAGTGGGGCGACCGGTCCGCCACCTACCGGCCCTACGCCTTTCCCCGCCTCAACCTCGTGCGCGCCCTCCAGGAGGCCACCGACGACCCGGAGATGCGCGAACACTGGCCCATCGCCTCCACCGGCACCCCCGACGGGATCGCCCAGCGGGAGGAGGCACAGACCCACCTCCTGCGCATCCTCGCCCGGCAGCGCTGGCGCCCCCGCAGGCCCTCGCGCAGACCCCGGCAAGCGCTGCTCACCGATGTGCAGCAGTTCCTGCCCATGGGCGTCCTGGGCGCCTTCACCGCCCTGCTCACCCGCCCCGAGTGGTACGTCGCCGCGCTGGCGGGCATCGGGCTGATGGTCCTCCTCGCCGTCCTGAACCACGTCCCGGGACGCGCGCCCCTCTTCCTGTGGCTGCGCAGGGAGAGCCGGTGGTTCCTGACGACGACGTTCCTCCAGTCCGCCGCGCGACGCCAGTCGACCAGCGTGCGGCTGCTGCGCCCCGTCCGCTCCTGGAGAGCCATCGCGGCCCGCGCCTACGACGTGGCCGAGGCCATGCGGGAGGGCGGCCCGTTCCCGCTCCAGCTCTACGTGCTGGCCCTCTTCGAGGACCTGCGGGACAACCACCGGCGCGGCAGCTGGGACCTGCGCGGATTCAAGCGGACCCGTCCGCCGGTGCTCCTGCTGCACCGCATAGGCCGGGAGAACGGCGGCATCGAACTGATCAAGGCGGTCAGCGACGTCCGCAGCCGGCGCAGCGAACTCGACCCGCTCCTGATCGTGGCGGGCGTGGCGGCGGACGACGCGCCGCTGCTCGACCGGGGTGAGGACGCGGACCCGCCGACGGGCAGACCGCAGCCCCCGCTCCAGCAGCGCCGGCTCCAGCAGCGGTTGCGGCACTGGTACGACGAATGGGCCGGCAACCTCCGGGCCGACCAGTCGCCGAGCAGGACCAACGCCCTGCCCTGGGTCCTCAGGATTCCGCTGCCCGCCGAGGAGTTGGTGCAGCTGCGGCAGAAGGACTGGCGATGCGTCCGGGCCGGGAACCGTCCGCCCCTGGCCCGCGTGGTGTGGTCGGCCCACAGCCTGGCCCTCGTCATGGTGCTCGCCGCCACCGCGGCCGTCGTCCACTCACGCGAACTGCACCACACGTACTGCTCGGCGGGGCTGCTGACCGCCGCCCGTGACACCGAGCGGCATCCCGCGCCCGGCGGCGGCACCGAGTGCGTGGGCATAGCCACCGGGGACGTCCGGTTCGGCGCCTACCTCGAGGACGGGGCCGACGAGGAAGGCGAGCGGCTGCGCACACTGGAGGACCTGGTGCGCGCCGAGAACACCAGGGTGCTGCGCCGCCACCCCGGCACCTACGTCACGGTGGTGTACGCGGGGCCGATGAGCTCCTCCACGGCGGACCCTTCCCTGGTCAAGGGCAACGAGGAACTGGCCGGCGTGTACCTCGCCCAGCGCGTCGTCAACGCGAACTACAAGGTGAAACTGCGGGTGCTGCTCGCCAACGGCGGCGCGGACATGGGGCATCAGCGGGTGACCGCCGAGGCGATCGCCGACTACGCCGACCGCGACCCGACCGTCGTCGGCGTGGTCGGTTTCGGCCGCGACCTGCAGAGCAGTCCCGACGTCACGCGCCGGCTCCACGCGGTCGGGCTGCCCGTCGTCTCCGGCACCAACTCGGCGACGTACCTGCCGGAGGACTTCTCCAACTGGTTCAGCCTCGCCGCCCCCGACGAGCACCAGGCGGAGGCGCTCGGTCTCGTCGCCCGGCAGTTGCGGCCCCGGGACGCGGCGCCGTACGCGCTGGTGCTGGCCCGCGACACCGAGGAGTCACAGGACCGCTACACCAGCGAACAGGCCACCTACGGGGGCCGGATGCTGCAACGGGAGGGCTACCGGATGCTGCCCGCGCAGACCTACCGGGTGGCGAACGACAACCCCGAGCTGCGGCTCCACGCGGAGAGCATCTGCCGGGGGAAGACCGTCCCCTCCGTGATCTACTTCGCCGGCCGGGTCGAGGACATCGGGTCGCTGATGACCCAGCTGAGCACCGAACCGGGCTGCGCGAACCGGGAGATATCGATCCTCACGGGCGACGACCTGAGCAAGGCCAGATTCTCCGACACGGGTGGCCGCGACGGCGTCGCCCCGCGCATCACCCTCTACCACGCGGCCCTCGCCGAGTTGCGGGAGGCCGCCGCCGGGACCGACTTCTACAACGCCGCCGCCAAGTACCTCCCCTGGCTGGAGGAGGGCCAGGCCACCTACGACGCCACCGGCTTCGCCAGCGGACAGACCGCGCTCTCCCACGACGCCACGCGTGCGCTGTACTGGGCGGCCAGCCTCGGTGACGAACCCCAGAGCCGCGCCGCGACCTGGGTCAACCTCCGGGGCGTCAAGCTCGACGGGATGGCCACCGGCCGGATCGACTTCACCGACGCGCCCCTGTACGGCGAACGACGCGGCCACAGCATCGTGCTCAAGCGCGTCCGGCGCACCGCGGACGGCGTCTCGCAGGCGGAAGTGCTGTGCAGCAGACCGGCCGGCGGCATCGAGCCCCTCAGTGTGAAGGAGTGCGCCATCAGGTGAGCGGGCCGGCGGTTGTTACGCTCCTCGAGTGAGGATTCCGGGACCCGAAGAGATCCGTGCCCTGCACGAGAAGTACGCGCCCACCGCCGAGGCGCTCGCGCTCGTCCACACGCACTGCGAGATCGTCTGGAGCGTCGCCGAGCAGCTCGTCTCGGCCTCGCGTCTCGACGTCGACGCCGAACTGGTCCGCGCCGGATGCCTCCTCCACGACATCGGCGTGTACCGCCTCTACGGTGCCGACGGGCGGCTGGACCACGGGAACTACGTCCGGCACGGGCTGCTCGGCCACGAGATCCTCGAACGGGAAGGCTTCCCCCAGCCGTTGCGCCGGTTCTGCTCCCATCACACGGGTGTGGGCATCACGCGGCAGGACGTCCTGACCCAGGGCCTCCCCCTGCCTCCCGCCGACTACCTGGCGGTGACGGACGAGGAGAGGCTGGTGATGTACGCGGACAAGTTCCACACCAAGTCCCGCCCGTCGGTGTTCCTCTCCCCCGACGAGTACGCCGCCCACGTCCGCCGCTTCGGCGAGGAGAAGGTGACCGCGTTCGAGGCGCTGCGCGCGGAGTTCGGCGACCCGGACGTCGACCGCCCGGTGCCGGAGGGCGAGGTGTCCGTCCGCCCGTGAGCGTTGCCGGGCGCCGACCATGCCGCTGTAGGACGGCGGCGTTCCGCGCGGAGGAGAGGGCGGACGGACACCCAGGCTGTTATATGCGGGGCTGCGCGACACCATTGACCGATAGGTCGGAGTCAGGGACGGGCCGCACTGACGCCTGATGCACCTCTGGCTCGAGAACATCAGAGGTCACACCCGAAGTCCCCTCCCTCCCCACGCCTTCTGATTCGGCGTTCTGTAGGAACGGGGTATCAGCGTGCGCGAGGAGCCGATTCAGCTCGCCGTCGAGCCCTTGCTGCAGCGGGGTGCCATCCTTACCGAAGGAGTCGATTTCCGCCTCCATCAGCAGTCGCTTGGTAACTTCGTGCACCACCTTAACTCGCAAGATGCCACTGTGGTCATATCTGAAATCAATGACTACGGCGTTCCGCTCCGGATCCTGTTCGGGCTTCGGGAGGCGGACTTCGAGCACCCCGAGCGGGAACGCACGGTCACTGTCAGCCGCGTAACCTGCTTCTCCCTCGACGATCTCCACTCTCAGAGAAGAGGCGTTCGGCCTCGCAGGGGTGAAGCGCCGTTCCCCACGAGCGGCCAGAGTACGATTCCGCTTGATGATCGGCACGAATCCCTTGCGGGCGCCACCTGCGATGGCTGTGCCCAAGTCGTAGTTGGTTACCAGGCTGAAGCGCTCCCGGTCCAAGTGATGGTCGAGTGCGGCCGAGTAAACGGCCGCGCCGCGCGCCACCGCAGTCATGGGATGACACAAGCCCGGGTCCACGATGCGGTCAGTCCCCAGGAGACTGCCGACCGCATCACGCGCCTCAGGAATCTGAGAGGTGCCACCGATCATGAGTACTGCGTCGATGTCAGCGGGACCAATGCCCAAGTCCTCAAGACACTGCTGCAGAGGATCCATCGCACGCTCGATGAGCGGGGCGGCCGCAGCGGCGTACTCGTCTCGAGACACTTTCAGACTCGTACCCAAAGCGGGGAAGTCGACATCCATCTCACCTATGTCCCTCCGGGACAGGGCGATCTTGGTCAGTTCGACATCGCGCCTCCAGCGATTGCGCTCGTGCAGCGTCAGATTTTCCGGTATCTGACCGGCCTTGCGCAGGAAAATACGCGCCAGCGCCTCGTCGAACTCGAGCCCGCCCAGTGCGGTGATGCCCCGGGAGGTGAGCTCTTCAAAGTATTTACCGTCGTAGTCGAGCACGGTGACATCTATCGTGCCGCCACCCCAGTCGAAAATGAGGAGGCGTCCAGGTATGTCTACATCTGTGGCGTAGGAAATAGCCGCGGCAGTGGGCTCGTTGAGTAGCGCTTTGACCTTTATACCGGCGAGGCGTGCCGCGGCTCTCGTCCGGTAGCGGGCGCCCCCCGTGGCGTTCGCGGGTACGGTGACGACCGCCTCGGACAGGTCAAGCAGGTGCCGTGACGCGGCCGACTTCATCTGTGCGAAGAGGGCTGCCGCAGCGGCTGTGCTACGGAACGGCTCACCGCCGATCCAGACGTGATGCTCCTCCAGGAGCGGGCTGTCCTCGTTGGCCTGCTCCATTCCCGCGGACCGGGTGCCGAGCATACGCTTGACCGCGTCGACAGGATCGCTTGTGGTCGTCTTGGCATCCCAGCCGAAGCACAAGGTGCGATCGAAATCCCGGACGGACAGGACCGACGGGAACAAGTCCTCAAATTCCGGCTGGCGCCACTGGGCGGGCACATTGCCACTGTCGACAGGAAGGACCTCGGTGGTATCGCCGTTGTACCGGGCGACCACCGAGTTGCTGGTTCCGAAGTCGATTCCGTAGGTCAACTGTTCCTCCGCTGCGACTCCCCCTCCTCGGCGGGGTCGCCGAGGAGCCGTCTGATGAGAAATGAAGCCGGAATCAAAGGCGCATTACGCCCCGTGCGACCGGGTGCAACCTCATTGCCGCCGTCCGGATAAGCCGGATCGACGCCCACCGTATCCGGCCCATGGTCATCTCCACGAGGGTTGCGCTTCTCCTGAGCATCAGAACTTCCGCGCTCCTCGGCGGGAACCGTGTGAGCAGGCACCTCAACAGACGCCTCCTCCGCCTCCCTCACGGACTGCTGCTCAAGCGCGACGCGGGCTCCTGAGGCGTCCCTGTGGTCGACGGGCTGAGTGAAGCCCTCCCCTCCAGGACCGGACTGGTGAAGTCCGCTGCCGACCTCGTCCATCTTGTCCTTGTGCTGCCGGGACGTCCGTCCGTGTGTCTTCCCCTGCGGCAGCGCGGCTCCGGGCGAAGGAGCCTGACGAACCCAGCCCCGCTCGATCACGCGTCCCGAATCAGCATCGACATAGGCCGGCGTGACCAGCTCAAAGACCTCAGCCCCGGTCCTCTCGGCCGTTCCCGTGCTGGCACCGTCCGCCGAGTTGAACAGCGTAAGGTCCTCGAGGTCGACCACTCTCCGGAGACCGGCCTTCTCGATCTCCGCCCCGATACGCTCCTGAAGCCGGAGCAGCATCTTGGCTTGGGCGGCTGCCCGGTCGATGAGTACCAGCTGAGCCAGATGCCGTTCCCTCGTCCTCATGCCTTCGATCACGCCTGCTCGCAGCGCCTCGGCGATCTGGCGTCCTACAGCACGCAAGTCCTGCCCCTGCGAGACGGGCTCACCCGCAGCTGCGTCTCCTTGCGCTGCCAGGCTCTGCTGGAGGGTCCGGAAACCTTCCTCAAGTCTGGGCTCTACGACGGCAAGAACGGATGTGAGCAGGGCAGCCGCGTCGAAGGTGCCCGGCTCGCACTCTGGATGACTGCTGCTCGAACAGACGACGAAGGGGGGCTGCTTAGCGCCTGAGGCAGCCGCGGCGGCAGGTTTACCTCGGTCGGACGGCGCGGGCCTCTTCACCTTCTTCTTGTCTGCAGCCTTGCGGCCGTGGCTCTTCGAGGCGGCGTTCTTCTTGCCCTGCGGGCCGCGCCCCTTCGGCGAGGACCGGGCTGCGCCGGATCCCTTGGTGCTGCTCACTCGCTGCTGCTCTCTCGGAGAAGGTCTTCGGAGGACTCGCCCACAGGAGGCAAACCCATAGTGTCGCACGCGGTTCCTACGATGGCCTCTGCCGCTTGCCGCTTCGCGAACTGACGCTCGGCGGCCGTGGCGGGTGCCGTCTGCCGTGGCATAGGCATGGCACTGCGGACAGCCTCGGGCACGTCGACGCTCGAGTGAGCCCATTTCCCGGGCATCAGGGGCACCGCGTAGGGCGGGATGGTTGCACGGCCTCGTTCGAAGGCTTCGATCGCGTCTTTCGCCTCGTTGGCCAGCGCCTCACCGTCCATGTCCAGACTGCGCCGCAGTGTCCGCCATCGCTCCTTCCAGCTATCAGCCCCGTCCGGCACACCAAGGACGAGGTAAGGGTTCAGAATGTGGTTCCGCTCGCGTTGGCGCGCCAGTTGGTGCAGGACCTCACGGTTGCCTTCCAGACGTCGTCGGGCCTCCCATGGCAGCCTGTCCTCCCGCATACCGCCGCCGGATGCGGAACTCAGGGTGTCGAGCGCCTCCTCATACCGGGGACCGTCATCGCCGTGCAGCACAAGAAGGTAGGCCATGGCGTTCCTCGCTTCCCAGCCGGCGAGCGTCCAGGAGCGCTGCAGAGCGTGCGCGTCGTTCCACGCGGCCCTGAGCAGGGTCAGGTGCTTCTGCTCCTCTCCTCGGAGCCGTGACTGGTGGGCCAGACGGAGCGCACGCTGGATACGGCGCACCAGCAGCCACGGTCCGAATGACTTGTCCCGGCGCAGGTCGACCGGAGTCTGCGGTGCAAGACGTTCCAGCACCGGCCACAACCACCGCTTCTTGCTCAGGTCATGCGTGACGCGGCCGCTCTCCCTGACGGTTCTGAGCTCAGAGACGAGTTCCCGCTGCCGACTGCTCAGTCCAGATGCCTGGTCCAGCACGGAAGCGTCCCCGTCCGCGAGGCGGGTGTAGAACTCACGCCGGAGCAGTTCGCTGTGCCATCCGAGTTCCCGCAGGCCGTCAGCACCGACCCCTGACGGAGTGAGCCGTGCCTGGAGATAGAGACGGCGGGGACCTTCCTCCGGCACAGCACGCGCCGTGAGGCACGCGGCGTCCACCAGGTCATCCACCACAGGCAGGGGGAGGTATTCCGTGAGTTCTCTCTGTGCGCTGGCCTCGACGGGAGCCTTCTTCAAGCGCTCGTAGCAGGTATACAGGCGCCAGGTACGGTCCGCCGGGGTTTCAGGCTCCGAGTCCTCTGGCCCGCGGTCGGGGGTCTCCAGACCTCTCAGGTCATCCAGAAGGAACCGCGCACGCAGAGCTTGGGCGTCAGAGAGCACCTGCAATCCTGCCTTGTGTGCCTCCGCGAGCAACCTCACTGCCTCCACGGATGCCAGGCATCGCACCGCTTGCACGACTGCCCTGGCGAGCTCGGGTGCCGTAAGTGCGGACCACCTGTCTCCCAGCCCTTCGCAGGGCTGGCCTGTCTCGCGCACCGCCTCCGCGATGAGAGCCGCTGCGCGAAGAGCTTCCTGCCACGCCTCCCGGGTACCGAAGCCGACAGGCACCGCAGGTGGCTCATCGCCGGCCTGGCCCGCCACCGCTGCTGATCCTGCCGTGCCGTCACCAAGGGCTGGATCCGGCGCCGGAGCCGGCCCGCTCCGGGCACGCTCCGCGATCAGAGCCATGCGCCGCTGCCTTTCACGCTCCAGCAACTGGGCGCGGCTGGGCGCGCCCCGGCCCGCGGACTGGCTGGTTTCCCGGCCAGTGGCAGGAGGCACAGACTCAGTGGTCACAGGCCCTCCGCGAAGTCGATGATGTCCGAGGTGACCGCGGCGGGGATGCGGTCAAGGCAATATGCGTCGACGAAGGCGACCTGCTCCGCCAAGCCATTCTCCTTGACGTAGGTGGTGATCTGCCGCAGCCTCGGTGCCTCGCATTCGGGAAGCAGTGCCTCAAGCGGGTGCTTAACGGCCACTGCTACCGGTTCTTCACTCAGGTCTGCCTCTGCCAGGGCGAGTTTCCCGTAAGGGCTCTGCGTGATCCGGGCCTCCAGTCCGGACCTGTCCTCAGCCCACCGTTCAAGAAGCTTCCCGTAATGCGCGCTGTCGATGAAGAGGGGGGTGCCACGGAGCACGCCGAGGAGGTCTCGGGCGAGCCTCCAGTCCAGCAGGGGATGGATCCGCATGTTCGAGTAGTCGCGCAGGCAGCGGTAGCACGATCCCCCGCAGGTGGCGGCATGCTCGCCCCGGAGCGCACCGACGTAGTCGTCCACGGCGTCGAGGAACTCCTCAATCCGTTCCGGGGAACCGAGGTGCGTGCTGAATCCCGCGCCGTTCTCCAGGCTGTCGGCGAGGTACGCCATGACAGGCGAGGCCGCTGACGCGGAGCCGTGAATGCCGGAGAGGAGCTCTTCAGGCTGCACGTCCAGAAGGGGTGCCGCGGCGCGGCGGAGCAGGGCGGAGAGCGAGTACCAGGCGGCGCGGCGACCGTGATAGGCGTCGGGGAATCCACTGGCCTGCTCTGAATGCGACATGTCGAAGCGCAGGCCGCGTCCGGCGTCCAGGGCGTCACGGGCCCCGATGAACAGCATGTCCGTGTGCTCCGTGGCCCCGAGCGCTGTCTCGAAGTCGGAAGTGGCCCGCGGGTTGTCGACGACGTGGTACCCCTTCCAGGGGAAGTTCGCCTTCTTGAAGCGGAAGAGGCGTCCGTTGTTGTTGTTGACGGTGTAACGGTCGCCGGTACCGCAGTGGACGACGAGCCAGTCGTCAGCATCGCGTTCGACCCGGGGTGCGTCCGTCTCGAGGTTGGCGGCCGTCCGCGGACTGGCGCTGCTGCTGCCCCACTCGCGTACACCGTCGTAGTCGCGGGGCACTCCAGCGCGGAAGCCCGCCGGCTCGCGCATCGGGAACGCGGTGTAATTCCGCCCTGTCGCACCGCAGGCAGGGCATTCCTTGGGTTCCTCGTCGTTGTCCACGGGCTCGATGTGGGCGCACAGGCGGCACATCGCCAGCTTCTTCTCGGGGCCGAACGGCTCCTCGACAGGCTTGGGCGCACGGAAGCCGGGAGTGAAGGAGACCACGCCCATGGACTGGTAGAGACGTCCGTCCCGGGGGGTTTCCGAGCCGGGCGCGAACTTGGTGAGCGCGACGGCAAGGTCACGGTTCACAGCGCCCTGGGGCGGCCAGGGGAAGTTCTTCTGCGGCACTTCGGTGTAGAGGAGCCGCGCCCTGGTCGGGAACCCGAACATGGGCAGAAGCCCGGACTCAGCGAGCCGCTGGCTGAGATCCGGATGTCCGGTGACCGACTCCGCGATGCCGTCTATCTCCCCCAGTGTCTCCAGCACACAGGCAACGGGGTCAAGGGAGGCGACAGGCTCAGGGGTGTGGGACTGCAGTGCCTTCGAGACGGACTTGATGGCCTCGGTGTTGCCGTTGACCCACTTCCGCACGGCGGACCGGTGCTTGACCCAGCCGCTGGCCAGCCCGAACTCCCCGTGGACGTTGCGGGTCATGTCACCGTCGGTCTGACTGCCGTCCTTCGCGAAGGACTCGAACGCCTGCCGGAGCACTTCGCCGAGGAGCACCCGTTTGAAGATGGACGGCATGCCGAGCGCGAGGTACGGCGCGGGGGTAGGAGCGTTGGTGATCTCCTCGGGGCTGGCGAAGTAGTGCTCGTCGTGGCTGCGCCCGCGGCAGACGGTCAACGCCGTTGCCGCCGGGCTGTCCCGGCGGCCGGCACGTCCCACCCGCTGCTGGTAGTTGAAGCGGGTCGGAGGCATGTTCGCCATGAGCACGGTATTCAGGGAGCCCACGTCGACGCCGGCCTCCATGGTGGTCGTCACGGAGAGGACTTCGATGCCGTCCGCCTCAGGCTCGCTGTCTTCGCCGATGTAGACGTTCTGGAACCGTGCCTGCCGTGCTTGGGCGTCGAGACGGTCCGTCTGTCCCGTGAGCTCCATGGCGCGCAGCGGGAAGTCGCCGGTGCGGCTGTCCGCTTTCCAGGCGTAGTAGTCGTCGTTGAGCGCGCCGGTGAAGTTGCCCGGTTGCGTCAGCAGTTCGGTACGGCACTTGGTGCACAGCAGGGTGCCCGGGTGCAGGTGGGGGCGTCGGCAGCCGGAGCAGATCCACACTCTGCCGTCGCCGGAGCGCAGGGCCACTTTCGACGGGTCGATGGTGTACTGGGCGACAGCCTGTCCCCATACCGCCAGTACCCGGTCCTGGTACGACTCCACGTCACCGCCGTACCGCTGGGAGAGGTCTTCCCAGTACCTCCTCAGGGGAGCCGGAGCCTTCTCGAGACCTGCCCTCAGTCCGGAGAAGCGGCGCATGTGGCCGAGGATCCTCAGGCTGGCGCGCGCCACTGCCACATCGGAGTCCGGCGTCATGTCCAGCGGGGAACGGTCCGTCGCCAAGCTGAGCCAGCCCAGGCCGAGGGATTCGAAGTCCCTTCCCGCACTTGAGAACAGGCCCAGAAGGAACTCCCGTCCGAGGCTTTCGCTGAGGCGCTTGAGCAGTTCCTCCTGTTCGGGCCCGAGCCCTGCGCGGATCCCTCTGTCCCCCTTCCAGTCGAACAGCGAGGTCCACCGCACACCGTTGCTGCACTCCTGAAGGGAGGCGGCAGGGCCTCCAGGGTTGAGGCCCCGTTCCAGGACCATTCCCCGGAGGTCGTACTGCAGGTCCGTAAGGGAAGGAAGACGGCCCAGCACCGACTCCAGTTCGGGCTGCTTCGCCGGGTCCGCCATGGGATCGTCCGTGAGGATGTCCTTGAGTTCGGAGAACTCCCGGGGATGCCGGTCCCTCAGCCTCCGGGCGGCCGCCTTCATCTGCTCCGGGTCAGGCGACTTCTTCTCGTAGTAGGTCTTGACGAGTTGCAGGTCCGCGAAAGGGTCGCCCTGGTCCGCCACGGCCTTCGCGGTCAGGAGCCTGAGAAGGTCCTGGTAGTGGCGCAGCGCGAGGCCGCTGGCAAGGTCGGAGGCGTCGTCGCGGCTGTCGGAGAAAGCGATGATCTTACGCTCGCCGTCCGGCATATGCCCGAGGGCTTCGCTGGTCAGCACCTGGTTGATCTTGTCGAAACCGGTACGCATCCTGCGTACCGGAGCACTGCGCAGCCGCTCCTCGATGTCGAGCCATTTGCCGTCCTTGCCGCGCCTGATCTCCCAGTCGTCACCGCACGCCGGGCACCGGGTGGGAAACGCCTTCAGGCCGCGCAGGTCCACCAGGGCTTTGCCGTCCTGTCCCCGGTCGGGCACAGCGTGGAAGGACCAGCCCGTGGGCGCCGCCTTGTCGTTGGCAAGCCTTCCCGTACCCGGGTGGTACTTGCTGGCCCGGAACTGGAAGGCCACTGACGGGCCGTTGTTGACCCGGGACACCTCCCACTCGGTCTTGTCCAGTCCGTGCCGGTCCTTGCTCGGCCAGTACACGACGTAGTTGCCCGCGTTCGGCGCACCCGAAGCCAGGTCGGGCAGCTGGTCGAACTCGGGGTAGTCCGTGTGGAGCGCTCCCCGGAACGAGTCCTTGCCCAGCAGGGACGGAGCGGTGTAGCCACCGAGCATGAGGTCACCGCAGTTCTGGCAGTACAGCAGCTCGAGCACGCGCGCACCGCACGTGCAGCGGGATGTCGGTTCACGGAAGAGGCGTCCTACCCGGCGGCCCTTCTCCTTCTCGACGGGGACGTCCGGGCACTCGGGGTCAGAACAGGCCCAGATGCCGTCGATGTTCCGGAAGAACATGTGGGCGCGCAGCTTGGGCAGTCCCTTCGTGGCGGACGCACCGAGTGCCCGGAGGAGTCCGTGCAGCGCGGTCCCGCGTTGCACCGGGTCGCTGAGGCCCGGGAACAGGGTGTCCGCCACCGCTGGCATCTCGATCGCCTTGGGCTTGCCCTCCGGGGCCAGGACACGTGCCAGAGCGTCTCCCCCAGCGGACCGGTACAGCAGCTCGCTGGCCCGCTCCTCGCTGAGTTCCCCCTCAGCGGCCATGGCGAGTTCGGACGCGTGGCCGGACAGGTCGGCAGGACCGTCCTCGGGCAGCTCAAGCGACCCGGGGATGACACGGTGGCGGCCCTTCGGCAGCGCGAAGAAGGATTCCAGGAAGTGGTTGTCCCGGCCTGCTTCCAGCGAGGCGGACGCGGCGAGCACTCGGAATTTCTCCGGCGCCTCGTCGAGCCCGAGGCGGTGGCGCAGGTTGCGCAGCATGTAGGCGACTTCAGTTCCCGCCGTGCCGCGGTACATGTGCAGCTCGTCGAGCACGAGGGTGAAGCAGGCCCCGGGGGTGCTGTGCAGCCAGCGTCGCGTGGACTCGAAGATGGAGGCCTCCTGCGGGCGCAGGAGCATGATGTTGAGCATCGAGTAGTTCGTGATGAGGATGTCCGGCGCTGCTGCCTGCATGTCCCAGCGCGCGTGCATCTCCGCGCCGCCGAGACGCGGCATGAAGTCGTGGATCTCTGCGCCGGCCCGCTGCTGGCGGGCATCGAGTTCCTGCAGGTACTCGCGCAGGCGGCCAGCGGCCTGGGTGGACTCGGAGCTGCCAGAGACCGGAGTGGCCCCGGTGTAGCGCCCGAAGTAGAACCGGTGGCCGTTCCGGTGCTGGTCCAGCCAGTCCCGCGCCTCCTCACTGTCAAGAGCGCGCCTCAGGCGCACGAGCTGGTCATCCGCCAGGGCGTTGGTCGGGTAGAGGATGAGCGCCCGCACCGCGGCGGGATGCCCGTGCTCGTTCTGCCTGCTGGGCTCGAAGGTCTTTCCCCTGCGCCACCACGCCGGCTGCGAGGCACCCGTTCCGGCCCACTTCTCGGACTCCGCGACCAGGTCAGCGATGACCGGCAGCATGAACGCCTCGGTCTTGCCGGAGCCGGTCCCGGCGGTCACGACGAAGTCGCGCTTCTCCCCGCAGGCGGTGACCAGAGCGTCATGCTGGTGCTGGTACAGGCTGTCCACACCGCTGGGCATCGTGAACCGCGCGAACTCGGCCGCCTGGGGATGGGCCTTCGCGGCGCGGAATGACTCGGCGAGCGGCACTCCGCTGGATTTGTACTGCGGCCGGAGCTCGAGCAAGGGCTCACGCCACGCTCCCCCGTCGACATCGAGCAGCATGCGCCGCTCTTCCATCACGGAGCGGTCGTCGACGCCGAAGGGCGTGTCGTAGTAGCGCATCAGAGCGGTCCGCAGCGCTTTGAAAGTGCCGGGGATGTCGCTGCCCGGGACGTTCACGGCCGCCGCATCGCTGTCCGTCATCAGTTCGTCCTTCCGGTGGCCGTGCTCTTCGGGTGGTGGATCTCCAGCTCCTGCCGGAGGGAGCGTGCTAGCCGTTCGGCGGCCGCACGGGGAACGTTGTCGTAGCGGACGGTCTCGGCGACGCTGCTGAACCGTGGCTGGAGTCCTGTGCACAGGACGGCGGCACGGGCGTGCAGCGGTGGCAGGGGCGCGCCCCAGTCCACGAAGAGCGTGCCGACCCGTTCCCGCCCGGCCCCGGATTCAGGCTGCCACCGGATGCTTCCCGTGCCGGTGCGCTCCAGTTCGAGGTACACGCCGTACTCGTGTTCCGTGCTCTGGAACCCGCTGCCGCGCCTGATCTGCACGAGGCGTGACCAGTCGGCACCCCGCCACCGGTACAGCCCGTCCTGGCTGTAGGAGTCCGCGGGTTCGTAGGTGCGCTTGACCGGGTCGTACCTCTCGACGGTCTGGACGTTGCCGGGTGCCGGAGGTGCGGCGGGCGGTCCCGGCTCGAGGTCCGGGAGCAGGGAGAACGTCTGGAGCGCCGCGCACGGGGAGTAGGAACAGCCCAGCTCGTCCGCCCGCTCGGGCAGTTCGTCAGGGGTGTCGTACTGGAGCAGGAGGGACCGGGGGACGGGGATGTCCCCCTCAGCGGTTTCGTTGACGACCGGCAGGACGACGGCCCATTCCTCGGCAGCCTGGTCGACCGCGCGTCCAAGCGCCGCGGTGCGCCGTCCCGTGATCAGCGCCAGGCCGTCGGAGAAGGGCAGGCGAGTCAGGACGGGCGGAGCCGCGGACCACACTCCACGCCTCCAGTCGACGTCAAGGTGGCCCAGGGCTGACATGTCCCGGATCCAGCGCCCTTCCGCCCCGTCCCGCACGTTCAGGCCCCGGCCGCGGGCGGTCCTGAGCACGCCGGCCCGCAGGTCCGCCACCTTGCCACCGCCGAGTTCGCTGACCCATCGCATCAGCAGGTCGCCCACGGAGTTCACTTGCGGACCTCCCGCGCCCTGCGCACGTACGACTGCCACAGCGGATCCCCGCTTCCTTCCTCGGCCTCCAGCACTGCCGCCGCCCACCCCCGGTGTTCCGGCCCCGCGCTGAAGTCCGGCTCCCGCGGGCTCACCGGATCCACGTGCCATGCTCCGCGCCGGAACTGGACGATCCAGCCGCCGCAGCCGCGGAGCTCGACTTCGAAGTAGTAGTCGGAGGGTGTCTCAGGGAGCCGTTCCCACCACATGGGCGTGACCGGTTCAGTGACCTCCCACGCGCGTCCGTCGGATGCCACGAACACCGTCCTCGCCGCTCCCCTGCGGCAGAAGGCGACTTGCGGCACGGCACCGCTGCCCGCCTGTCCGAGCTGAGCGCCCCGCAGGAGTCCCGTACCCTCGTCCTTCGTCGTGGCGAAGGCGTCCGCGCGAGTTCCGGAATGCCTGAATCCGGCGACCCGCTCCGGGTCCGCAGCGGCTGGCGCCTCCTCAGCCGTGTGAAAGGTGACCTCGGTGTCCTCCATCTGGATGCGGTGCTCCCCCGCGGACAGTCCTCGCTGCCACAGGCTTACCGGTACACCGCGGGCCTTGAACGGCGGCCGCGGAGGCTGCCCGTCCAGCAGGGCCTCACCGGTCGCGCCGTCCGGGAGTACGAGGTCGGGCTCTCCTCCCACGAGGTAGAGGTGCTTGTTGAACTTGGGTGCGAGAGGCAGTCCCCCCTGGAGGTACGGCTTGTACTGCGGCGGGGGCTGAACCGCGAGCATCGCACCCTGGACATCGCGGATCGCCTGCCGGAGGGTGACCGCGTCGTCGAAGACGACCCGGTGGTGCAGGGACCACCCCTCCGGCATCCAGGACAGCCGCCCCCGCTTCGGCTCGACTCCAGGCGAGGCCGCGCGCTCCAGCACGGTCTCGACGTCCCGCTGCGCTTCCGGCGCGGCGAGCAGCATGTGCTGCTCGCCGGGGACGAAGCGGTCGACGCTGGTGAAGCAGTCCAGGTCGTTGTTCTGCCGCAGCACGACGAGGGAGGAGGCTGGGCGGCCCACCACGATCCCCTCACCTGCCAGCTGGACACCGGTGCGCAGAGAGCGGTCGTCGGGCAGCTTCAGGCCGTCGAGCGCGTAGTACCCGGTCTCCCCCAGCCTCCTCATCCGGACTCCGCCGGAGAGCTCGTATTCCGGCTCTCCCGGCTTGGAAAGCTTCGCCAGCCAGCCGAGCTTGCGGCTCTCGAAGCGAACCAGCAGCTCGGCCCGGGGGATGCCCTGGCCCACGAAGTAGGGCGAGCCATCCCAGACATTGGCGAAGTTGCCGAGGATCTTCTCAACGAGCGGGCGGAACTCCGGGTGCCTGACGGCCCGCAGGAACTTGGGCGAGAAGGAGTAGGCCTGTCCCCACTTCTCGAGGTACTCCACGAGGACGGCGCCAGGCAGGGGCCAGACCGTTCGGTGGTGCTGCCGTACCGCCTCGAAGAACTTCGGCAGCAACTGCCGGTCAGTTCCGCGGAGGACGGCCTGCGACAGCGCATAGCCGATCCGGGCCTGGTTGTGCGGCAGGTCCGCCGGAGAGGGGATGGTGCAGATTCCCCGGTAGGTGCCCCAGCGGTGCTGCCAGGAGGCCAGCCGCTGCCACATGCCTGCCACGCTCTGATGCTTGGCCGACGTCAGCACCCCCTCGCGTCCGGCGAGCAGCTGTGAGAAGTGGCTGTGGTAGTTCGTGGCCCGCCTGACCCCGTCGTTGGCCATACGAGTGGCCGCGATGACCGAGCAGGCGAGGAGGGGGAGCACCGCCGGGGCCCTGTCGTCGCTGCGGTGAATCAGCTCGTACTGCTCAACCTGCTCATACGGCTTCGTACTGCCGACCGCTATGACGCGGCTCACCGCTTCGGCGAGCGGTACTTCCAGGCTGAGGCTGCGCCGCATGTCCGCCGCCTCATCGTCATCCATGTACATGACGACCGGATGGCCGTCCCACGCCGGGCTGAAGAATGCCTCCTCGAGCACCTTCTGCCACGCGGCGTACGGAGTGAAATCCACGTTCTGCCTCGGCTCCCCATCCGATGTCCTACTGAGTTGCGGCCCGTCCCGCCATGGGCGCACTTGCGAAGCAGACCCCCCACTTCACGAGCTGCACCTTATGGACCACTAGAGATAGCGCATGGTTGCGGCCCACATAAGTGGTGGTGCCACCTAAAGCGCCGATCCCATGCACTTGTGAATCGAAAACTCGCAAATCTCCACCTATGTCCTCCCGGTGATGCACCGTGCGAATCCCGAGAAGCTCACCAGACAGGGATAACCGCCAGCTGGCACGCTCCCCTGGCCCGTGCCTCAGCGAAGCGGCCATCTTCCGTTGTTATGGATTTGTTGCTCACCTCGCCGGCCGCTCCCTGAGCCGAGTCAGGGGCACCTGCCCTACCCCACCCTCTTCCACTCCTGACAGCCGTTGGTCTTGAAGTACTCGCCGTTGTTGAGCGTCACCCGCCCCTGGCCGGTGAGGTTGTTGTTGGTGATGATGGCTTCGAACTCACCGCTGGCGTCCTTGGCCCGTTCCCAGTAGCAGCCCCACTCGTCTGCCGGACCGGCGGTCTTGTAGGTGCCGGCCTTCATGTCCTCGCCGACCAGGTACTCGCCGTCGCCGGAGAAGCGGGTCGCCGGGCCTGGCTTCTTGGTCTTCTTCGGCTTGGCGGTGACCGTCTCGGTCACGGTCTCGGTGACGGTGGGCGCGGGCTCAGGGGCTTCGGCCCCGGCGGTTTCGGTGATGGTGACCGTGGGACGGGGTGCGGCCTTGCTGTCGCCGGTCTCCTCGACGGTGTCCGCCGAGCCACTGCCGGCTCCGATACCGACACCGACGAACAGGGAGACCAGCGCGACCGCCCCGTACTTCAGCCACCGTCTGCGACTGTGGGCGGGCTGTCCGGGGCCGGTGGGTGTGCCGAGGCCGAAGGGGCCGGCGCCCTGGGGACTGTGGCCGGGCGGCGGGGGAGGCTGGTGGAAGGTCATGACAGGCTCCGTTTCCGGGGTGCGTGCGAGAGGGGACGGGTGAACGTGATGCGCCGGGCGTCCGGGTGTACGCCGGGAATCAGAAGCCGCGGATCCTGCGCCCCGCCTCGGTCGCCGGGTAGAGGATCGCCTCGGCGACCCGGCCGCCGGAGTCCTTGACGCCGCCGCTGAAGTTGAGGCGTCCCGAGGTGCCGGTCTTGGCGGCGACGCCGTCCCAGTACTTCGCCTCGCGTTCCCAGCGGATGTCGCCGAGGAGACGGACCAGGTCGTCCGCGCGGAAGGCGGATGCCGTGTCGGTCCACGGCATGGTGTGGTGGGCGGCGATGCCGATCCCGGCGAGGACGGCGGGCGCGGTGATGGCGCTGCGCGAGGTGAAGTGGTGGGCGTGGCGGGCGAGGAGCTGCGTGAGGACGGGCAGGACGGTGGCCTCGACCTGTTCAGGCCGGTAGGCCGCCGGCAGTTCGTCCTCGTGTACCGATTCGGCGGACCGCTGGAGACCGTTTCGCCCGTAGAGCGTGGTGACCACGAGGGCGCGCAGCGCGGAGAGGGTGACGACCTCGCGGTCACTCGCGGACACCTGCCGCTTGCTGACGTTCACCAGCCGCGCGAACGGAACGCGTTGGCCGTCCACGTCGACATGCACCGAGTCGGCGACCAGGTGTGCGAGCCGGGTGCCGTAGTCGCGCTGGTCCATGGACATGGCCAGGTTCTTGGCGACGGCCACGCCCTGCACGTTGCGGTCGTAGAAGATCTGCCGTGCGTCGGCGGGCGCGAGGTCGATGTACAGCTCGAACGGCAGGCGCACCTGGGCGAGTTCGGGGTAGGTCAGGCCGTACGCCTCGGGGTCGTCGTAGAGGTCGTGCCAGGCGGTGGTCTGGGTCTCGCCGTCGATGGCGATGACCACCGTGCCGGGCGCGACGGTGAGGGTGCGCAGGCCGCTGCCGGGGACGAGTTCGCCGCTGAGCGCGGCGAGCGGGCCGGCGTGCCAGAGGGTGACCGGCGGCGTGGACCACGCCGCGCCGAGCTCGCCCTTCAGTCCGGCGGCGATGTACTCGGCGTACGAGCCGACGTTCTTGCCCTTCTGTGAGGACTTCAGCGTGCGCTGCACGGTGGCGCGCAGCTCGGCGTGCCGGCGCACCAGACCGGACGCGGCCTTCAGCCGACGCGGGTCCTCCTCGGCACGGGGCGACGGCACGAGCTGGACGAGCGTCGGCACGGACATCGTCCCGACGACGGCGTCGGCGCGGAACGGCATCGCGGTGAGCTGGGTGCCCTCGACGACAGCGGTCGGCATGGTCAGGCGCATGAGTCTCCCCCCGGAGTTGCGGAGCCACTTCCACTCGGAAGCAATCCCAGAGAAGCATAACAGCGAAAGCACGGTCAAACACGTTGACGGATTTGACGCGTGCTATAGGTTGTGACCGTTCACTCCAGAAAGGCTCAGGACTGCCGCCATGCCCCAGTCATCCGCGCAGGTGACCGCCGCCGAGATCTCCCGCATCGCGGGGGTCACGCGGGCCACGGTCAGCAACTGGCGTCGTCGGCACGAGGACTTCCCCGCGCCGGCCGGCGGCACGGACAGCAGCCCGCTGTACGACCTGGAGACCGTGCGCACATGGCTCGCCTCACGCGGTCACGCCTCGGCGGCGACCCCGTCGGAGGAACTCCGTACGATGCTGCGTCTGCGTGCGCAGAGCGGCGGCAGCGGTACCTCGGAAGGGCTGCTGCTCGTCGTCCTGGCGGCGGCGAGCCACTCGGCGGAGGAGCTGACGGCCGCCACGCGCCTGCCGGACACGGAGGTCGTCGACCGGGCGCAGCGCGACGCGGAGTCGGCCGCGGACGCCGTACCGGCCACCGGCCCCGTCCGTTTCGACACGGCCGACGCGGCGGTGCTGCGCGCGCTGTACGCGTGCGTACGTGACGAGGGCGGTCAGGCCGCACTGGGCGTACTCGCGGAGCGGGAGCTGGAGGACAGTGCCGCGTCCGGCGCGTACCGGACACCGGCACCGCTCGCGGACCTGCTGGCCGGCCTGATCCCTGGATCACCGTCCCGCGTTCTGGACCCGGCCTGCGGCAGCGGCACCCTGCTGGCGGCCGCCGCCCGCCGGGGCGCGCGCGAGCTGTGCGGCCAGGACGCGCTTCCGGTGCAGGCGCTGCGCAGCGCCGTGAGCCTGACCCTGACGGAGCCGGAGGCTTCGGTCACCGTGCGCGCCGCCGACAGTCTCCGCGCGGACGCCTTTCCCGGCCTGGTCGCCGACGCGGTGCTGTGTAATCCGCCGTACGGCGTCCGGGACTGGGGGCACGACGAGCTGGCGTACGACCCCCGCTGGGCGTACGGCGTGCCGGCCCGCGCCGAGTCGGAGCTGGCGTGGGTGCAGCACGCGCTCGCTCACCTCGCACCCGGCGGCTACGCGGCGCTGCTCCTGCCGCCGGCCACGGCCGGGCGCGCGTCGGGACGTCGCGTACGGGCCGAGCTGGTGCGCAGCGGGGCGTTGCGCGCGGTGATCGCGCTGCCCGCGGGGGCGTCGGTGCCGTTGCACGTCGGGCTTCAGGTGTGGGTGCTGCAACGGCCCGAACCGGGGGGCCCGGAGCGCAAGTCGGTGCTCTTCGTGGACACCGCGGCGGACGGGCCGGCGGGGCCACCGGCCGGGTTCGGCGGTACGACGCCGCCGGCTCGTACCAGGGGCACGGCCCGGTCCGCCTCCGTGGACTGGCCGGGCGTCACGGCGCGGGCCCTCGGGGCGTGGCGGGCGTTCATGGAGAATCCCGACGCGTTCGAGGGTGAACCCGGTGTCGCGCACGCGGTGGGCGTGGTCGACCTCTTGGACGACGTGGTGGATCTGACCCCGGCCCGGCTCGTACGGGCGTCACGGGCCGAGGTCGACCCGGCGGAACTGTCGGCGAGGGTCGACGCCACACGCGGGGATCTCGTCAAGGCCGCGAAGTCGCTCGCGCGGGCCGCCGGTCACGAGGACTGGAGCGCCGCCGGGGCCTCGGCACGGGAGTGGCGGACGGCGACGGCGTCCGACCTCTCGCGCGGTGGCGCGCTCACCTTGCTGCGGACGGTTCCGGACAGCGTGCGGACCCGGGCACACGCCGCCGGCGGCGAGGAGGGGCGACCCGAGACCCGGGCGGTGATCACCGGATCGGACATCGCGACCGGCTCGGGTCCCACGGGAGAGCCGACGGGGCTGTACGACGGCACGGCACCCGTGATCGCCGTCGGGGACGTTCTCGTGCGAGCGATCGCGAACGAGGGCGGCCCGATGGCCCGGGTCGCGGGCGAGGAGGACGCCGGCGCGCTGCCCGGCCCCCACGTCCACCTCTTCCGGCCGGACCCGGCCCGCCTGGACGCCTGGTTCCTCGCCGGGTTCCTGGGGGCGGAGGAGAACATCGCGGGCGCGTCGACGGGCAGTACGGTCCTGACGGTCAGCCCCGGTCGGCTGCGTGTGCCGCTGCTGCCGCTGGAGGAGCAACGACGGTACGGGGAGGCCTTCCGGCACGTGCACGCACTCCGGGCGGAGGCGCGGCGGGCGACCGCGCTGGCGGAGGAGACGGCACGGCTGCTGGCGGGCGGGCTTACGGGCGGCCAGTTGCTGCCGTCGCGGGAGGCGGCTGAGGTACGCGGCCAGGGTGGCGATTCGCCCCATTAGGCACGCGAGCCCTCACTTGTAGACCACACTTGTCGGACCGTCCTGGGCAGATCTATCGGCTCGGGCGGTGGGGTCGGGACATTTCGGAAGGAATCCGGGGATCCAGTTGAACAGCAGTAAGCACACGGAGTTGGCGAACCACGCGTGGTCCGTCGCCGACCTCCTGCGGGGGGACTACAAGCAGTCCGACTACGGCAAGGTCATCCTGCCGTTCACGGTGCTGCGGCGACTGGAGTGCGTGCTGGAGCCGACCCGCGAGAAGGTCGCGGAGATCGCGGAGCAGCACGAGGACAGCGGCATCGACCCGGACCGCTTCCTGCGGCGGGCCTCGGGCCACTCCTTCTACAACAGGACCGGCCTCACCCTGAAGAAGATCGCCGGAGACCCGAAGAACGCGGCGCAGAACCTCCTGGTGTACGTGGGGGCGTTTTCCGACAACGCGCGGGGTGTGCTGGAGCGCTTCGAGTTCGCGCAGCAGATCAAGCGGCTGGACGACGCCGATCTGCTCTACAAGGTCATCGGCAGGTTCACAGACCTGGACCTGCGTCCCGAGGTCGTGCCCAACCACAACATGGGCTACATCTTCGAGGAGCTGATCCGCCGGTTCGCCGAGCAGTCGAACGAGACGGCCGGTGAGCACTTCACGCCGCGTGAGGTCATCCAGCTGATGGTGCGGCTGCTGGTCGCGCCGGACGGTGACGCACTCCAGCTTCCGGGTGCGGTGCGTACGGTCTTGGACCCGGCCTGCGGTACGGGCGGCATGCTCTCCGCGATGGACGACCTCATCACCGAGCTGAACCCGGACGCCACGGTGGAGGTGTACGGGCAGGAGCTCAACCCCGAGTCGTGGGCGATCTGCCGGTCAGACCTGATGATCAAGGGGCAGGACCCGGAGAACATCGCCTTCGGCAACTCCTTCTCCGACGACGGGCACGCCCGCAAGACCTTCGACTACATGCTGGCCAACCCGCCGTTCGGCGTGGAGTGGAAGAAGGTCAAGGACGAGGTCGAGCACGAGCACAAGGCGCTGGGCGAGGCCGGCCGGTTCGGGGCGGGGCTGCCCAAGGTTAGTGACGGCTCACTGCTGTTTCTTCAACACATGATCTCCAAGATGAAGCCCGTGGACGTGAACGGCGGAGGTGGCTCACGGCTCGCGATCGTCTTCAATGGCTCACCGCTGTTCACAGGTGCTGCGGGATCGGGTGAGTCGGAGATCCGGCGCTGGCTCCTGGAGAACGACTGGCTGGAGGGCATCGTTGCCCTACCGGACCAGCTGTTTTACAACACCGGCATCTCGACGTACTTCTGGATCCTGACGAACAGGAAGAGCCCGGACCACAAGGGCAAGGTCGTACTGCTGGACGCGCGCGACCAGTGGCAGAAGATGCGGAAGTCGCTGGGCGACAAGCGCAAGCAACTGGGCTCGGACCACATTGCGACAGTGGTCAAGCTGTACGGCGAGGCACTGGCAGTGGTGGACGATCCGGAGCACCCGCTACACGGCAAGGTAAAGGTCTTCCGTAACGAGGACTTCGGCTACCAGCGGATCACGGTGGAGCGGCCGTTGAAGCTGCGATTCAAAGTGACGGAGGAGGCGCTGGCCGCGCTGGAAGCGTCGAAGACGATCCAGAAAATGCCGCAGGCTATGGCGCTAGCGAACGCGTTCAAATCCGTGATGGGCTCAAGTTGGAGCACAAAGCAGGAGGCTTGGCTCGCGCTGAAGGATGCGGTGGTGCAGGCTGGCGAAACATGGCCGACTGGGGCTCCCTTCAACAAGGCACTGCGGGATGTGATCGGGGTACGGGATCCAGAGGGCGAGGTACAGCTCATTGCAGGCAAACCCGAGCCGGATGCCGAGCTTCGAGACTACGAGAATGTGCCGCTGGGCCAGGACGTCAAGGAGTACCTGCAGCGAGAAGTTCACCCGCACATGCCGGACGCTTGGGTCGACAACAGTAAAACGAAAATCGGATACGACATTCCCGTAACGCGTCATTTTTACCAGTATGAACCACCGCGACCGTTGGCAGATATCGATGCCGAGTTGCAGGATCTCGAGGCGCAGATTCAGCAGCTCCTGGGGGAGGTTACGAAGTGACCGAGTTTGTGCGCCTGAAAAGAATCGCTCAAGTGCGTTACGGACTAGGGCAGCCACCTAAACTTGCAATTGACGGGATTCCCATCATCCGGGCTACCAATGTGTCGCAAGGGAGAATCACTACACAAAATATGATCCGTGCCCGCCTCTCCGACCTTCCACTGCATAGGGCACCTCTTCTCGACGAAGGGGAGATCCTTGTCGTCCGGAGCGGCGCACTCACTGGTGACTCGGCTCGAATCCCAGCAAAGTGGAGCGGTAGCGCCCCAGGGTATGACCTGCGAGTAACACCCGACAACTCGATCGATTCTCGATACTTGGCCTATTGCCTCCTAAGCAGGCCAGTTATCGATCAGATGAAGCTAGCCAGCAGTCGCGCAGCTCAGCCTCACCTAAATGCGGAGGAGCTTGGCGACACCAAAATCCCTGTGCAGCGCTTGGAGGATCAGCGTCGAATCGCTGATTACCTAGACGCCGAGTTGACCAAGCTTGACGACCTAGCCAACAAAAAGCGCCGTCTAGTCAGGCTACTCAACGAGCGCATCGATAGCCGCATCCTTCAGCACGTTGGTGAGAGCGAGATCGTTCGATCTGACGGCGGCTCACCGACGCTCCCTATTCGCAGAGTTTTGATGAAGGTGACACGCTCAGCCGTTGCCGGTTCAGGCGTTATCACTGCATACCGAGATGGCCAGGTGACAGAACGCGGGGCACGTCGCTCCGAGGGCTATACCATGTCAGCGTCCACAGAACCTCTTGGCCAACACGTACATGTCGGCGATGTAGTGGTACATGGCCTTGACGGCTTCGCGGGAGCCATAGGCACATCGGAAGCGTACGGTAACTGCAGTCCGGTTTACCACGTATGTACGCCAAGGAATGGTGGGGACTCCTGGTTCATCGGCCGCCTCCTACGACTGCTTGCCCTTCAGGGATATCTGGGAAACTTCGCGACAAGCACTCGGGAAAGAGCCGTCGACTTCCGAAACTGGGACCTTTTTGGCCGAATTCCTATTCCCGTTGTAGCGAATACTGAGCAGCGCGAGATCGGAGAATGGATCACTCAGTTGCGCCCTTTGCGCACGGCTATCGAGCGCTCTGAAGCGCTCACCGCAGAGCGTCGCCATGCTCTTATCACTGCTGCCGTGACCGGCGAGGTTGACATAGCCGCCGCCAGCGGCCGCAACGTAACCGAGGGAGTCACCGTATGAGCCCCGTACACGACGAGTCCTCCTTCGGGTCCGCCAT
Source organism: Streptomyces capillispiralis (assembly GCF_007829875.1). Classification (NCBI taxonomy): domain Bacteria; kingdom Bacillati; phylum Actinomycetota; class Actinomycetes; order Kitasatosporales; family Streptomycetaceae; genus Streptomyces; species Streptomyces capillispiralis. The sequence goes on from NZ_VIWV01000001.1 coordinate 1,110,786, forward strand.
CGTTGCCGCCCTTTGCGAGCGAGGCTGGCGGGAGGCGAGCCCGGAAGACTACCAGGCCGATCTTGGGCTCGACACCAACGAGTTGTTCACCTTCATCAGTGCAACCCAAGCCGACGAATGGTATGAGCTGGTCACCGTCTACGGCGGCGACACCAACGAAGCCCAGCGCGGTTTCGCTCAGCGGCTCGACCGGGCCATCGCCGATGACGGGCTGCTCCATGTCCTCCGGAATGGTGTCAAGGACCGAGGTGTGCGACTCCGCGTCGCCTACTTCAAGCCCAACCTCATCTCCGCCGACTCCGTTCTCGACGGCTACCGGGCCAACCGTCTCACCGTTGTTCGCGAGCTGCGGTATGCCACCAAGCAGGCCGACTGGGGACATGAGCTCGATCTAACTTTGTTCCTCAACGGCATCCCGGTCGCCACGGCCGAGTTGAAAAACCCGCTGACCAGGCAGGGCGTCGAGGACGCCAAAGAGCAGTACCGAATGAAACGCGACCCGACCGAGCTGATCTTCACGCGGCGGGTCATCGCGAACTTCGCCGTGGACCCGGACCTGGTCTTCGTCACCACGCAATTGCGAGGCAAGAACACCCAGTTCCTGCCCTTCAACACCGGCTCGAACGGCCCCGGCCAGCCCGGCGGATCCGGCAACCCTGCCCCCACGTCCCATGGCACGTACGCCACCTCCTACCTCTGGGAACAGGTCTGGGAGCGGGACAACTGGCTCGACCTCCTCCAGCGTTTCGTGCACCAGCAGAAGGACAAGACGCCCGGCGGAGGCACCACCAAGAAGACGATCTTCCCCCGCTTCCACCAGTGGGACGTCGTCAAGAAGCTCACCGCGCACGCGTCCGTGCACGGCGCCGGCCAGAACTACCTCGTCATGGCCTCCGCCGGCTCGGGCAAGTCGAACACCATCGGCTGGCTCGCCCACCGTCTCAGCGACCTCCACGCCCGCACCGACCCGAGTGTCCTGCGGCCCGATGCCCTCGCCGAGGGACGGATCAAGCCGGGCGAGCCCGTCTTCGACAAGGTCATCGTCATCACCGACCGTCGTGCCCTGGACGCGCAGCTCTCGGCGACGGTCGGCAGCTTCTCGCAGACGGACGGCCTGGTCGTGAAGGTCGACGAGAAGCACGGCGCCAAGAGCGAGCAGCTCGCCCGTGCCCTCTCCCGGGACACCGGGAAGATCGTCACGGTCACCCTGCACTCGTTCCCGGCGCTGCTGGACTACATCAAGCGCAACCCCACCGAGATCAAGGGCACCCGCTTCGCGATCATCGTCGACGAGGCGCACTCCTCCCAGTCCGGTGACGCCGCCACCGCCGTGAAGGCCGCCCTGCGCGACCTCGGCCTGGACGCCGACTCGGACGACGAGGGCGCGACCACAGTGACTGTGGACGACCAACTCAAGGCGAAGGCGGTCGCGCGCTCCCGCGCCGCCAACCTCTCCTACTTCGCCTTCACGGCGACACCCAAGTCGAAGACCCTCGAACTCTTCGGCACGGCAGGCGTCGAGAACGGCAAGACCGTCTACCGCCCCTTCCACACGTACTCCATGCGCCAGGCCATTGAGGAAGGCTTCATCCTCGACCCCCTGCGCAACTACGTCACCTACAACACTTATTGGAAGCTCGCGAACCTCAACCGCGATGAGAAGGAGGTCGACCCCTCCAGGGCGAACAGCCAGCTCGCCCGGTTCGCCCTCATGCACGAGCACACCGTGTCCCAGCACGCCACGGTGATCGTCGAGCACTTCCTCGCCCACACCCGCGGTCGGCTCGGCGGACGGGCCAAGGCCATGGTGGTCACGGCCTCCCGTCACTCCGCCGTGCAGATGGCGCGTGCCATCCGCAGTTACATCGCGGACCGCGAGTACGACACCAAGTACCCGGACCTCGGCGTACTCGTCGCGATCTCCGGCACCCTCACCATCGACGGTGAGGAGACCACCGAGGTCAAGGAGAACGGCGGTATCTCCGAGGCCGCGCTGCCAAAGGCCTTCGGCTACACGCGTGCCGACGACAAGGCCGCGAAGGCCGGCGGCAAGGGGCAGCAGGAGTACCGGATCCTGGTCGTCGCCGAGAAGTACCAAACCGGCTTCGACCAGCCACTCCTCACCACCATGTACGTCAACAAGACCCTGACCGGCATCGCCGCCGTGCAGACCCTCTCCCGCCTCAACCGCACCGCCGAACGCAAGTCCCAGGCAGATCTCGCCGTCCTGGACTTCGTCAACGAGGCCGAGGACATCAAGGAAGCATTCCGCCCCTACTTCGAGGAGGCGCACACCCTGCCCTCCGACCCGAACCTCCTCTACACGGCTCAGAGCCGCGTCATGTCCGCACCGATCATCTCGGAGCAGGACATGGACGAGTTCGTTGCCGCGTACCTGGAAGCGGAGAGGAAGGCGGGTGGCGTCCAGTCCACGTGGGAGAAGCTGCACGCGGAGTTGTACCGGCTCCTCTCCCCCGCCGTCGCCCGCTTCACCGCCCTTCTGGAGAGTGAGGAGGAGGACGACATCGAGACGGCCGAGGAGTTCCGCGCCAACCTCAACGACTACGTCCGCAAGTACGGCTTTCTCGCGCAGATCGTCCCCTACCGCGACGCCGAGTTGGAGCGCCTGCACCTCTACGGGCGCCACCTGCTCAATCGGCTCCCCCGCCTCGCGGACGGCGGAGTCGACATAGGCGAGGTGGACCTCAGTCACCTGCGCGTCGAGAAGACCGGCGAGCACGACGTGTCCCTCAACCCCGAAGGTCCCGCCGAGCTCAAGGGCTTCGGTGACGGGGCGGGTGGCGCGAAGGACGCGGACAAGTCGCTGCTGTCCGAGCTGATCGAGAGGTTCAACTCCAAGTTCGGTACGGAGTTCACCGAGGAGGACGTCCTCCCCGCCTTCAACGCGACGAAGAAGGACCCGAAGGTCCGTGCTGCCGCCGTCGTCAATGACGAAGAGAACTTCGGGATCGTCTTCGACAAGAAGTTCGAGGAGAACATGATGGATCATGTCTCCACCATCGACACCCTCGGCAAGCGGTACTTCGGTACGGACCGGGACTTCAAGTCCAACCTTGACCGCAGCGCTCGCCGCGCGGCCTGGCGGATGATCCGCCGAGAGGAAGGGTTGGACGACTTCTGACGTGCCTCGGGCCCGGTGCGAATGCCCCGGGCCCGAACACACGGTTCACCGCCCTGCGGCCATCCGCAGGAAGTCGTCCCAAGCGGCGGGGCCTATCGCAAGCTTGGCCATCGTGGGCCGTTTCGAGTCCCTGACGAGGACAGCTCCCGGGAGCGCGGCAACCTCCAGGCACTCGCCGCCATTGCCGGTGCTGTAGCTGCTCTTGACCCAAGCGGCCTCGGGCACAGCCGCCTTGCTGTGCTGCACGCTCATGTCTCTCCCATCAGTTGCTTGATGAACGCCGCTGACTCGCTCGGTGTCAGGGCCTGTGATCGGAGGATGCCATAGCGAGCTTCCAGCGTCCGCACATAGGCGGTGTCGGTATAGATGCGGCTGTGATCCTGTACCTCTGCGTACGCGACCCGCTGCCCCTTGTCGGTGTCGATCAATGTGAACGGCCCGCTCAAGGCGGCGTTGTCTTCCCGTGCGATCGGCATGACCTGCACTTCCACATTCCTGGACTGGCCCGTGGCGAGGATGTGCTCCAACGCCTCGCGCATCACCTTCCCCCCACCGATCGGCCTCCTCAGAACGGCCTCCTCGATCACGAAACTCATCAAGGGGGCAGGGCGGCGCAGGAAGATCTCCTGACGCACCATGCGCGCCTCAAGTCGCTGCTCGATCACGTCGTCCTCTAGCAGCGGCCGTTGCATGTGGAAGACCGCCCGTGCGTAACCCTCGGTCTGCAACAGACCAGGCACGGCATACACGGCGTACAGGTTCAGGGCGGTAGCTCGGGCCTCAAGCCGCGCCATATCCCGGAACATGGCCGGGTACTGAGCCTTCGCCACCTCGTCCTTCAGGGCTCGGAGAACACCGCCCACCCCCAGCACCTCATCCGCCTTGTCGATGAACGAAGCCTGCGGAATCCGCCTCCCCTGCTCAATCGAAGCCACCGAGTCCGCCGAGTACCCCACCCGTTTCCCGAACTCCGCCCGCTCCATCCCCGCCCGCGTCCGCAGCAGCTTCAGCTGCCGTCCGAACGCGGTCACCACACCCGTCCCGGGCTCGTCCTCCGGCCGCCGCTGCTGCCGTACCGTCTCCTCGTCCCGCACCTCGGTCACCGCCCTGCCGCCTCTCCCGCGTACCGTCCCGTACAACGCCCGCGCCGGCCCCGTACGAAAGCCCGGCGACGGCGCGTCACCGCTGGTCACGCTATGCCACGGGACGCCACCGTGAGTGCATGAACGTCACACAATCACCCCTCACGGTGCACCAGTTCTCGATGCGCTTCACCTCCACCCCGCGCGGCGCCCGCCTCGCCCGGCGCATGTGCGAGCACTGTCTGGACGCCTGGGGCGTGCCGTACGACAGCGACGCGCACGAGACCGTCACGCTCGTCGCCGCGGAGCTGTGCGCCAACGCCGTGCGGCACGGGCACGTCGCCGGCCGCGACTTCCACGTACGCATCACGGCCACCCCGGCCACCCGCACCGTACGGATCGAGGTCACCGACACCCGGGACGAGCGGCTCCCCCAACGCCCCACCACGCCACCGCAGGACGGCGAGAGCGGGCGCGGCCTGCTGCTCGTGGCCGCCCTCGCCGACCGCTGGGGCTGCTCGCCGCGTGCCGGAGGCGGACCGGGCAAGACCGTCTGGGCGGAGTGCACCGCTTACCCCGCCTGACCTGATCACGCAACCGGCACCCACCCTGGTTGGACGCACACGCCCTCGCCCGGAAAACTGATCTCCAACCAAGCGCAGAGCTCTTCGGGCACTCGACGCGAGCGGGGGCGGGACCAGGTGCCGGACGACGTACGACGGATCGCGGGACGCTACGAACTGCTGGAGCAGTTCAACCACGGCGGCATGGGGGACATCTGGCGCGGCTACGACGCCGTGCTGGACCGGCCGGTGGCCGTGAAGCTGATCCGGCCGCAGGCGGTGACGTCCCCGCACCTGGCGGAGGAGTTCGAGAAACGCTTCCGGCGCGAGGCGCGCGTCACCGCGCGGATCCAGCACCCGGGCGTCCCGCAGGTGTACGACGCGGTACTGGACGAGTCGTACGAGCAGCTGTTCCTCGTCATGGAGCTGGTCGACGGCGTCCCGCTGACCGCGTACGTGCGCCCCGGCCAGCAGCCGCCCCTCCCCCTCAGCTGGGCGGTGTCCGTGGCGGCCCAGGTGGCGACCGTGCTGTCGTACGCGCACGACGTGCCCGTCGTCCACCGTGACCTGAAGCCGGGCAACATTCTCGTCGCCCGGGACGGCACGGTGAAGGTGCTGGACTTCGGCATCGCGGCAATCCTGCGCACGGACGTCACCAAGCTGACGGCGACCGGCAGTCCGATCGGGACACACCAGTACATGGCACCGGAGCAGGTGCGCGGCGCCCGGGTCACGCCCCGCACCGACCTGTACGCGCTCGGCTGCGTCCTGCACGAACTGCTCGGCGGGCGACCGCTGTTCGCCGGGGACAGCGAGTGGCAGCTGATGATGCAGCACATCAACGCGGCACCGACACCGCTGCGGCAACTGCGCTCCGACGTGCCCGAAGCGCTGGAGGAACTCGTCCTGCACCTGCTCCGCAAGGCGCCCGAGGCGCGTCCGGCGGACGTGCAGGAGGTGTACGAGCGGCTGCGGCCGTATCTGCCGGTACCCGGCGAGGAACCCGCGCCGGAAGCGGCGGGTCCCGCCGGGGCGCCCGACCCGACGGGGATCTTCCGGCGTCCGTACGCACCCCGGGCGCGCACCGGCACCACGGGCGCGCGGCCCGCCGAGGCAGCCGTGGCACCGGACGCGCCGCCCGCCGTCCCAGCGGCCGAGCGGGAGGCGCTGCGGGAGCAGATCCGCGAGGTGTACGCGCACTACGTCGCCCTCATGGAAGAGGAGCGGTACGCGCAGGCCACCGAGGTGGTGGACGAGATGATCGAGCCGGCCGCACGCGCCCTGGGCTCGGAGAGCAGGGCGGTCCTGCGGCTGCGCACCTGGCGGGCGGTGAGCCGGCAGCTGGCCGGTGACCACCGGGCGGCGCTGCCCGAGTTCGAGGCGCTCGCCGACGCCTACGCGCGCGTCGGCGGCCCGAGCAGCGAGGAAGCCCTGGACAGCCGCGCCCAGGCCGCCCGCTGTCGTGGGGAACTCGGCCAGGTCACCGAGGCACTGGCCGGACTGAACGGCGTACTGGACGCCGTACGCGCGATCGACGGCGACGTGAGCGAGAACGCGGTGGAGCTGCGGCGCGACATCGGCATGCTGCTGCTGGCGCAGCAAAGGGCGGCGGAGGCGTACGACGTGCTGGAGCCGCTGCACTCGGACCTGTGCGTGGTGTTCGGCCCGGACGACGAGCTGACGGCCGAGGTGGCGGAGACCCTGGCCGTGATCCGCCTCGATCTGGATGGTCCTGGCTACTGACCGGATTGGCCATCGCGGCTGAAACCGCACCTAAACACCTGACGTTCGGGCCATCATGGGACGATCAAGTAGGCGGTAGCGGCAGCAACGCTTGTTCATGCTGCGCTTCGCCAGTGGGAGGGGACCGAAGGCATGACGGCAAAGAAGGCCGGGGAAACCACGCCGAGCGTGGCCACACAGGTGCGTCAGGTTGGCGGAGCGCTGAAGACGGTGTATGGCAGTCTGCTGGACGTCAGCGATCTCGAAGGCATGCCTGCACATGAGCAGGAGCCGCGGCTGCTGTCGCGGGCCTTGACTGCACAGGCCGTACGCATGGTCACCGGCTTCAGCCCGCAGGAGGCGGCCCGGAGCGTCATCGACGGGCACGCGGACCAGGGCATTGACGCCATCGCGGTGGTGGACGGCCCTCAGCCGCACGTATACCTGGTGCAGGGAAAGTGGAGCCCCGAGGGAAGAGCCGCAGCCGACCGGAAGGCGGTCTTGGAACTCTTCGCCGGTCTGCGCCTCATCGACGACGAGGACTTCGCCCCATTCAACCCACGAGGGCGTCAGCTGGCCGAGTACGCCAAGGCCGTCATGGATCGAGGGCCCGTACCCGTGACCCAGGTCATCGTGCTGATGCGACCCGACAATCCCGGTATCGGCTTCCAAGATGCTCTGGTCAACGGCGAGAAGGAGTTCAACCGCTACGGCGACATCCTCGACCACAAGGTCATCCTGGCACCCGAGGTGTGGGCCTCGGTCCGCGAGGACCTCACGCCAAGGCCGGTCCAACTCACTGCGACTCTTTTCCCTTGGTTCGGAGTCAGCTCTCCCTACGAGTCCTACCAAGGCGTTGTCATGGCCGAAGAGGTCGCCGACTGGGCCGCAAGCGGCTCCGACCTGTTCAACCTGAACATCCGGAACCCTCTTGGCCGGACCCCGATCAACAACGCCCTCATCGAGACCCTTACGGAGGAGCCGTCCCACTTCTGGTACTTCAACAACGGCATCACCGTGCTGTGTGACTCGGTCGAAAAGGCCCAGCAGAACAGGCGTGCACCACAGCACTATCCCCTCACCCTCACTCTGCACAACGCCAGTGTGGTGAACGGTGCGCAAACCGTCCGGTCCGTGGCCGAGGCACTCGATTCCGACGAGGCCGCGGCCCAGGCACAAATCGGCGTGCGCATCATCGTGACAGGTGCTGCTCAAGAATTCGCCAGAGAAACGACAAAAGCGACGAACCGGCAGAACAGCGTGGTCGCACGCGACTTCATTGCTCTTGACCCAGTGCAAGCGGCCATCCTGGAAGAAATGCGGGCCGAACTCGGCCTGGACTACAGCGTGCGCCGCAGCGAGTTGGAGCCGCCTGAGGAGACCGGCTGCTCCGTGGTCGAGGCCGCTTGCGCACTGGCCTGCGCCCACAAGGACAGCCAGTACGCAGCGCGCATGGGGGTTTCGCTCGACGTGCTCTGGGAGAGGGGCGGACAAGGCATTTACGACGTCCTCTTCCGACCTCAACCAGGCGCTTACCTTCTGTGGAATGCGGTGCAAGTCCTGCGCGAGGTCCGCCGCACGCTCTACGGACTGCGCAGCCGCTACGAAGGGCGTGGCGCGGCCCTGACCGAGCACGGTGTCTTTTTGATCGCCCACCTTGTCTTCCGGCTGTTGGACACGGAAGCCATCGACGAACCGGACCCCGCACTCGAGTGGTCCAAGGAGGCCACCGGCAGAACGGGGCCCCTCGTCAAACGATTGTTGCCCATCGTGTCCGCATCCATCGACGAGCTGTTCAAAGAGCGTTCCCAGATCCGTGCCGTCTGCTCGGACGTCGTGCGATGTCGTGAGCTTTCCGAGCATGTGCTTGACATCGTCGCGAACGGCGATGCGGCCAGGACTCCGGACAAGTACCGGCGAGTCCAGGCACAGCGCAAACGCCGTCGCCCCAACGCGGTTTCCGTGTTGGTCGACAAGCAGATCCTCGCCAATGGAGATCCGCTCACGCTCAAGGCCGGGTACCCGTTGGAGGAGGAAGCGCTACGAGGTTGGCTCGCCGAGGACGAACGGCGAGTGCGGGCAACCTGGGTGAACCACCGAACCAAGCCGCTCCTCTGGGCAGCCGATGGCAAGCAGTACTCGCCTTCCGGCCTGATCACCCGTATGTGGGAGCTCGCGGAGTGGGAGAAGCGGCCCGTGGCCAACCAGGGCACGGCCAGGTGGGCGATCGCCACGGGCGAGACCCTGGCGGATCTGGCGTGGCGGGCTCTGGATGAACTCGAGGAGTCAGCCGAGGACGAACGGGACCGTGATTGACGCGGGAACGGCGCAGAATCGCACCATTCAACGAACGGGCTAAGCCAATTCGGGTCTAGGAAAGAATCCAGTTATGCCGCACCTCGCTTTCGACATCGGCTTCTTCGCCGAACTCCCCAAGCTTCAGCCGCCGGTCAGGAAGGGGGTCCTGGACGCCTGGGAGAAGTTCGGCCGGCTCACCCTCGACCAGCTCTTCAAGGACCAGGGGCTGAAGCTGGAGAGCCTGACGAAGGCGAAGGACAAGCAGATCCGGACGATCCGCATCGACCAGTTCTGGCGCGGTGTGGTGCTCGCGCCGCCCACCGGGGACACCTTCGTCCTGCTGCGTGTTCTGCCGCACGACAAGGCCATCGACTGGGCGATGAAGCAGAAGTCCAGCATCAACGAGGTCACGCGCGCGGTGGAGATCCGGGACGCGGCGACCCTGGACGAGATCACGCCCGCGTACGAGCGGGTGGCGGAGTCGTCGCCGAAGCCGCGCCTGTTCGCGAAGTTCTCCGACGGGGACCTCACCGCGCTCGGCATCGACGCCGAGACCCTGCGGCAGGCCCGGTCGCTGGTCGACCAGGAGCAGTTGGACGTCTTCGCGCCGCTGCTGCCGCAGGACCAGCGGGAGGTGCTGCAGTACCTCGCCGCGGGGTGCACGGTGGAGGAGGTCTGGCAGGACATCGTCGCGCCCGCCCTTCAGGCGTCCACGCAGCCGGTGGACACGCGGGACTACGAGACGGCGATCCAGCACACCCGGGCCCGTATCGCACTGGTGACAGCACCCGAGGAGCTGCGGGACATCCTCGAGAAGCCCTTCGCGGCCTGGCGGGTCTTCCTGCACCCCTCCCAGCGGAAGGTGGCGTACCGGGGGTCGTACTCGGGACCCGCTCAGGTCACGGGCGGGCCGGGCACCGGCAAGACCGTGGTCGCGCTGCACCGGGTCAAGCACCTGCTCGGGCATCTGCGCGACGGCGACCGCATCCTGCTGACGACATACACCAACGCGCTCGTCAACGCCCTCCGGTCGGGCCTGGAGTCGCTGGTGGACGACCCGGAGCTGCGCGAGCGTGTGGACATCTCGACGGTGGACGGCTTCGCCAGCCGTGTCGTCGCGGAGGCGCCGGACGCCGTGGCGCTGCGGCCGCTGATGAGCAACGAGGAGGTGAGCCGGTGGGGCAAGGCCGCCAAGGCGACGGGCTTCTCCGGCAGTGCGCACTTCCTCGCGCAGGAGTACCGGCACGTCGTCCTGGCGCAGGGCATCACCTCCCTGGCCGAGTACGAGGCGGCGGACCGGCGAGGGCGCGGCAGCAGGCTGGCGGCGGGCGAGCGGCCGCTGGTGTGGGAGACGGTGGAACGGTTCACGGCCGATCTCGCGGCCGACGGGTGCCGCACCTGGCTGCAGACGTGTGTGGAGGCGGCGCGGCTGCTGGAGGCGAAGGGGCCGCAGTACCGGCACGTGGTGGTGGACGAGGCGCAGGACCTGCATCCGGCGCAGTGGCGGCTGCTGCGCGCCGCCGTTCCGGCCCGCCCGGACGACCTGTTCATCGCGGGCGACCCGCACCAGCGCATCTACGACTCGAAGGTGTCACTGAAGTCCCTCGGCATCAAGGTGGCCGGGCGGTCGGTGAAGCTGCGCAAGAACTACCGCAGTACGCAGGAGATCCTGCGCTGGTCCACCGCCCTGCTCATCGGCCGGCCGATCGCCCAGTTGGAGGACGAGGGCCGTAACGAGACCCTGCTCGGCTACCGCTCCGCCCTGCACGGCGATGGTCCGGTGGTTCGGGGTGCAACGAGCGAGGAAGAAGAACTGGACGCGCTGGTCGCCCAGGTGCGGGCGTGGAGGGACGCGGGCGTCGGCGCCGGGGAGATCGGGGTGAGCGCCCGGTTCAACAAGACGTGCGCGAAGGCGGTGGCACGCCTGAAGGACGCAGGCATTCCCGCGGTGACCCTCCGCAACGTCTCCGGCGGTTCCTCCACGGCCGAGGAGACGGCCGTACGGGTCGGCACCATGCACTCGTTCAAGGGCTTGGAGTTCCGCTGCGTCGCGGTCATCGGCGTCACCGAGGAGGCACTGCCGTTCGCGAAGGCGGTCACGCCGCCCGAGGTGGACCCCAAACAGCACGAGACGGACATGCTGTCCGAACGCTGCCTGCTGTTCGTCGCCTGCACGCGTGCGCGGGACAGCCTCTCCGTGTCCTGGTCGGGCGAACCGAGCACCTTCCTGACCGAGGCCGGCGTCACCACCGTCTAGTCCTCTCAGCGCTGCACCTCTCCCTCAACACCAACGCGCGGTCACCCGGGAGCGCTTCCTTCCTCCTGCGGTGTCCGCGTGCCCGTACCCACGACAGGCCTGGTGTCTCCGCACGCCCATCACTGTTCGATTGACAGTGCTTTCATTGGCATGGTTGAGTGCTCGTGCTTCCGGTGACGCCTAAAGGGCATCACCCGAAGCAACTGCCCTTCGTGCCCGGCTCAACCCGGAGTGCCCTGGCGTCACGGCCCTTTCGACACCCCGTCCCGGGCATGCCGCACCGTCACACCTCAGGAAAACCATGAAGATCAAGCGCGTTCGCATCGAGAACTTCTGCTGCCTGCGCAGCCTCGACGTCTCCTTCGACTCCATCACCTCGCTCATCGGCCCGACGGGCGTCGGCAAGTCCACCGTCCTGCGTGCCCTCGACTGGTTCTTCAACGGGGAGAAGGGCGGGACCCTCAGCGAGGAGGACGTCCACTCGGCGGCGGAGACCAGACGGATCCGCGTGGAGGTCGAGTTCGACGGTCTCACCGCCTCCGACCGGTCCGCGCTCGGTCACTACGCACCCGACGGACTGGAAACCCTGAGTGTCTGGCGCACCTGGGAGAACGGAGAGGACCGGATCACGGGCAAGGCCCTGGCCTATCCGCCCTTCGAGCGGATCCGGCAGGGCGCCGGCAGCAGGGAGAAGACGGCCGCGTACAAGGCCTTACGCGAGCAGGACCCGGCTCTCGGCCTGCCCGCCGTCCGCGGCTGGGACGCCGCCGAAGCGGAGATGCGGTCCTGGGAGGCGAGGAACCGGGACCGGCTCGCCGAAGCCGAGGTGGAGGGCACGCACTTCTTCGGCTTCGCCGGCCAGGGGCTGCTCGGCAAGCTGATCGACTTCGTGTTCATCTCGGCCGATCTGCGGGCCTACGAGGAGACGGACGACAACAAGGCGTCCGTGGTGGGCCGGATCCTCGAGCACGCGGTCGACCGCTCGGAGGCGGAAGCCCAGTTCACGGCCATCGACGAGGACGCTCAGGCGGCTCGCGAGAAGGTGCACAAGGAGATCTACGAGCCGGTGCTCGCGAGACTGTCCGGGGCCCTGTCCGCGGAGGTCGGCCGGTTCACCACCGGCCGGGACGTCGTCGTCACCCCGACGGCCCAGGTACCCAAGCGCGCCAAGACCGCGTTCGCGGTCAGCATCCGTGACGGGGCGGCTCTGACGCCGGTCCGCCGCCAGGGGCACGGATTCCAGCGCGCGCTGATCATCGCGGCGCTCCGGTACCTCTCGGAGTGCCGGCGCCCCGAGAACGGCACGCGCTCCCTGTGCCTGGCGATCGAGGAGCCCGAACTGTTCCAGCACCCGGCGCAGACGAGGGTCTTCGCGCAGGTACTGCGCAGCCTGGTCGCGTCGGCCGAGGACCAGACCCAGGTGATGTACGCGACGCACAGCCCGGTGTTCATCGACCCGAGTGACTACCAGCAGGTCCGCAGGCTGTACCGGGTCAGCGGTGGCGAGCATCCGGAGGTACGCCTGCGCGCCCTCACCGAAAAGGAGCTGCGTCAGTCCCTCGACGGCCATGTACCGGAGAGGTCCATCGCACGACGAGGGGCCACGCGGTACGTCAAGGAGCTTGCCGAGGCGCTGTTCGCCGACGTCGCCGTCCTGGTCGAGGGCGCCACGGACGAGAGCGTCCTCCTGGCCTTCGCCGAGCGTCAGGGCCTCAGCCTCGGCGCCGAAGGCATCTGCGTGGTGAACGCCGAGGGCAAGGGCAACATGATCCTCTGCCACGCCATCCTCACGGGGTTCGGCGTACGCTGCCACCTCGTCTTCGACGCGGACACCGGGCCGAGGAAGGTGGCCGACGCGGACACCGAGAAGAAGGCCGCGAGCATCCGGGAGTCCGTCACGAAGAACACGAGGATCCTCAGCTATCTGGGGATCACCGCCGAAGCCAGCCCCGCGAGCGTGAGCGAGGCGACCCACACCCTCTTCGAGGAAGACCTCGACACCTACCTCAGGGACGACTGGCCCGCCTGGAACGCCCGCCGCCAGGAACTGATCGCGCAGGGCGATGGTTACGTGGACGGCAAGCACGGGCCGACGTACGCCGAGGCCACACGCACCGCCGACGGTGAACCGAAGCTGCTGCACGCGCTGCTGGAGAACGTGAGGGCCATGGCAGGGCGGCCGGCACCTAGCACCTAGCACGGATACACGAGGTTCGTGCCGTCCGTGCCGGACGCCGACCGTAGGCTGTCGCTGGACAAAAAGGGGAGACGATGACTGACCACCGCAAGGGAACCGTTCCGGTGTGGACGCTGGCGACCGGTGATACCCGGGTGCCCGCACTGGCCGAAGACGGACCGATGACGGCTGAGCGCCTGGCTGAACTGCGCAGCGTGCTGGCCGCCCTGGCCGACGATCCGATCGCCACGCTCGAGGTACATCCGCTGCCCGACAAGCTCGACCGCAGCCGGGGTATCCCTCTCGATGGTGCAAGTCCCTTGGCGCAGCACCTGTCGCAGCTCATCACGCAATCAGCGCGGAGTTCCTCTGCGGCGGTGACAACCGCGGGCGACGGGCTGTACCGCATGGTGATTCCGGCGAAGGTCGCCGCCCAGTGCGGTCAGGGCCTCATTCGCCCGATGGCAGCGAAGGGGGTGGCCGGTGCCATCCGCGGCCCGCTCGTGAACTCGGCGGGGAAGATTGTCAGCGGTGCGACGTTCGTGCCGGTCGGTCAAGTGGCGACGGCGGGTGCGGTGGGTGGAGCCGGTGCGACAGCCGGTGTAGCGATCGGCGGCAGTGCGGCGCTCACCGTGGCCGCACCGCTCGTCCTCATGGCCGTGGCGGTGGGGGTGAGCGCGCATGCCGACGGCAAGCGGCAGCAGGCCATCGAGCACATCACGGAACTGCTGGAGCAACTGAAGGAGCAGGAGCTCGAACAAGAGCACAGCGCACTCGACGGCTGCCGCGACGCCATCGACAAGGCCACGGCCATTCTGCTCGACCAGGGCAAGCCCGGTGCCTCGCTGGGCCTGGACTCGGCAGTGCATGCCATCAACTCGGCGCTGGGCGCCGTCGACCGCCGCCTCGCCAAGTGGCAGAGCGCACTCGACAAACTGCCGGAGGGCCAGCCGGTCGACCTCGGCACGCTGACCAAGTCGTTCCCCGGCATCGACGACCATGGCGGCGTCTTCCGCGCCCACCTCGAACTCGCGAACCTGGCCATCGCGTTGAAGCGGCGGGTCGTCGTCCTGCAAGCCGTGGAACACGCCCAGACCGACCCCGGCAACCTCTTCGAGAACTTCACGCGCGTACTCAAGCGGGACCAGCAGCGCCTCGACGAACTGGAGTCGAGCATCGCTGGTGTCCTGGTCCGCCTGTCGGCACTGGAGCTGGCCCGCCCGCACGGTTTGCGGCCCGTCTTCACTACGGCGGAAGTCGATCGCCTGATGCGCGCGGCACACCGGATTCACCAGCTCGGCGACGACGTCGTGCTCGACGGCAGCGCTACCGACGTGGCGATCGAGATCGCCCGCGACGAGGACGGCTCGGTGGTCGTGTTCCCCGCGCTGCCCGCGTAGCGGGCCGGCCCACCACCGCACCAGCCGCGACGTCCCGCCGCCGACCTGACTCCGGCACTTCCGGCACAGTCGTGTTCTCGACGGACTGCCGGCGACCAGCCGACGAGTACGGCGAAGGCACGGACTGAGAACTCCCCTCCGTGCCTTTGCCGTCATGACAGCGCCCGTGTGCACGGCGGCACCAGATTCTCGCTCGCTCCGATCCACCCAGCGGTGGCGGCGGTGCTGAGAGCGAGGCAGACGCCCGGTCCCCGAGGGCGGGAGCCGGTGCCGTCAGGCGGTGACCTTCCGCACCGGACGGGCCGTAAACCATGCCGGACGGGGGCAGCCGTGCGGGTCGCCGGGTGACCAGGGATGAGCCTTTTCCGCTCTTTCCGTCGCCCGGCGACCGACGCGGAGACATGACGGACATAAGACTCGGCACCCATCTGCTGCGTTCAAGGCATTGACACGTGCATTACAGAGGCTTTACGTTCCGCCCACCTGAGAGCGCTCTCAGAGCGTTCTCGGACTCCCCACTTGTCATGACTCGAGGTGTTTCATGCCAGCCCCCCGCACCAGACCGGCAGCCGTCGCGCTGCTGGCCTCGGCCCTCGTCGCCGTCGGCGTGGGCCCGGCCGCCGTACCGGCGGCCGCGGCCACCGTCCCCGTAGGCTCCGGCAGTTACTCCGACACCCGGCCCTCCGGCACGTCGGGCCCCACCACCAACACGGGAACCCCGGTCACACCCAAGGTGACCGACGCCGCCCGGAACCGGCCGGTGCCCACCAACGACTGGTGGTCCTCCCTCGCCTTCCAGCGCTACGGCGACAACCCGTACTCGACCCCCATGTACGGGCACCCCCTCACCTACCAGGCCACGGCCGGCGGGCTCGACGTCGGCTATCCGACGACCCCCGCGATCGTCGGTGACGGCCGCCAGTACGAGTACGCCCACAAGCGCGACCTCACCATCGGACTGACCGGCCTCAACTCACCGAACACCAAGGCCGACGACTGGTCCGACTGGACGGTCACCCCCTACTGGTCCGACGGCGCCCGCACCCTGCGCACCACCATCGGGCACGGCTCCCCGTTCGTCTACGCCAAGGGCTCCGGCGGCAACGCCCAGATCACCACCGCCGGCTCGCCCGCCGTCTTCGCCGACCAGGGCAACGTCCTCGGCATCACCGTCGCCGGGCACCACTACGCCCTCTTCGCGCCGACCGGCAGCGACTGGAACGTCGCCGGCTCCACCGTCACCGCGGGGCTCGGCTCCAAGGACTACTTCTCCGTCGCCGTGCTGCCGTCCACCGACGCGCTGGCCACCTTCAAGAAGTACGCCTTCAGCTTCGTCACCGGTTCCAAGGTCACCTGGAACTACTCCGGGGGCACCGTCGGCGCCACCTACACGCTCACCACCGAGGCGAAGGAAGGCACCGAGCGCGGCACGCTCCAGGCCCTCTACCGCCACCAGTGGCTGAACACCAAGGACCCCCTCACCTCCTACACCTACGTCTCGCCGCGCGGCACCATGAAGGTCCGCGAGTCGGCCTCCTTCACCACGAGCCAGAAGGCGTCGGCGGTGCTGCCCGCGCTGCCCAAGTCGAACGGTGTGGACACCGCCCGGCTGCGCGGCTACCTGAACGAGGTCGTGAACGCCTCCGACCCCTTCTCCGGGGCCTCGGACACCTACTGGACCGGCAAGGCGCTCGGCCGCCTCGCCCAACTCGTCCCGGTCGCCGACCAGATCGGCGAGACCGGCACCCGCGACCGGATGCTCGGCCTGATGAAGGGCAAGCTCCAGGACTGGTTCACGGCGGGAGGCGCGAACGAGTTCAGCTACGACAAGGACTGGAAGACCCTCACCGGCTACCCCGCCTCCTACGGCAGCGACACCGAGCTGAACGACCACCACTTCCACTACAGCTACTACGTCTACGCGGCCGCGATCGTCGCGCAGTACGACCCGGCGTGGGCCGCCGACTCCGCCTGGGGCGGCATGGTCAAGGCCCTCGTGCGGGACGCCGCCAACCCCAGCCGCACCGACGCCGCCTTCCCCTTCCTGCGCGGCTTCGACGTCTACGCGGGCCACAGCTGGGCCTCCGGCCACCAGGGGTTCGCCGCCGGCAACAACCAGGAGTCCTCCTCCGAGTCCACCAACCTCAGCGCGGCCCTCGTGCTGTGGGGCTCCGCCACCGGCGACACCTCACTGCGTGACCTCGGAACCTACCTGCTGACCACCGAGTCGGAGTCGATCGCCCAGTACTGGTTCGACGCCGACGAGCAGGTCTTCCCGTCCTCCTTCGGTCACGACACGGCCGGCATGGTGTGGGGCAGCGGCGCCGCCTACTCGACCTGGTGGACCGCCAACCCCGAGGAGATCCACGGCATCAACGTCCTGCCCGTGACCGGCGGGTCGCTCCACCTGGGCGGCGAGAAGGCCGCGATCCGGCGCAACATCGCCGAGATGGAGCGGGAGAACGGCGGCCCGGCCGTCGAATGGCGCGACATCCTCTGGGAGTTCCAGTCCCTCGCCGACCCGGCCACGGCCCGGGCGAAGTGGGACGCGGGGCACGCCGGCTACACCCCGGAACAGGGGGAGTCGAAGGCGCACACCTACCACTGGATCAACACCCTCGACACCCTCGGGGCCCCGGACGCCACCGTCACCGGTGACATCCCCACCTCCGCCGTCTTCACCAAGGGCACGACCCGCACCTACGCGGCCCACAACCACGGGTCGACGGCCCGCACCGTCACCTTCTCCGACGGCAAGACCCTCTCCGTGCCGGCCCGTTCCACCGCGACCGGCACCGGAAGCGGTTCACAGGAACCCGACCCGGAACCGCCGACCGGCAACACCTTCCAGTTGCGCAGCGGTGGCACGCTGACCACGGCGACGGGGGGCACGGCGGGCAGCGACACCATCGCCTCCGCCGGCGGCACCAACCACGACGGCACCCCGTACCAGCCCGTCGTCTACGAGGTACGCGGTGTCAACGGCACGCTCACCCCGGGCGCGCAGACCGCCTTCCGGCTCCAGGTGGACGCGGGCACCTCGGTCGGGCTGGGCCAGCAGGCGCGGATCAGCTACGACCTCACCGGCGACGGCACCTTCGACCGGACGGAGACGTACCACTACTTCGCGACCGACCCGGTCACCGGATGGGAGGAGTACACGCAGGCCCGCGGCCTCAAGGCGTCCACGGGCACCCTGGGCGCTCTCGTCGGCGGCACCGTCCGTCTCGAGGTGTGGAACGCCATCGGCAACGGCACCTCGAAGCTCCAGACGGGCACGGACAAGTCCGTGCTGGTGATTCCCTACAGCTGAACCGGTGAGCCCTGACCGGTGAGCCGGGGAACCGGATACCGGAGAACCGGCGGAGGCAGGCGGCGGGCATCGGCATACGGCCGGTGCCCGCCGCTCCCGCTCGGTCGGGTGCGTGTCCCTCCCGGACGGCCGGTGACTGCTCCGAACGGACGTACCGATGATTCCCGCACGGGCGGGGGGGTCGATACAGGAGGAGAGCAAGGAGACCCGCCATGCCCGAGCAGCGCCCCGCACACCACCCCACGACCGAACTCGACAGCCGCTACAGCTCCGCCCTCAATCCCCGCCCCGGTGCCGGGGACGTCACCGCCACCGAGTGGGCCGAGGCCCAGCGGCACCTGGAGGCCGCCGAGATCTTCTGGGTCTCCACGGTGCGGCCCGACGGCAGGCTGCACGTCACGCCCGTGATCGCGGCCTGGCACGACGGTGTGCTGTACTTCTCCACCGGCCGGGAGGAGCAGAAGGCGAAGAACCTCGCCCATGACGCGCACTGCGCGGTGACCACCGGGGGGAACGCGCTCGGCAAGGGGCTGGACCTGGTGGTCGAGGGCGAGGCGGAGCCGGTGACCGATCCGGCGCTGCTGGAGGAGGTGATCGCGGCGCACGAGACGAAGTACGGGCCGCACATCACCTCACCGGAGGGCACCTTCCACGGGCTCGGGGACTCGTTCCGCAGGGGTGACGCCGTGGTGTTCGCGGTCCCCCCGGCCACCGCGTACGGCTTCGGCCGGGAGGACGGTGTGTTCAGCCATACGCGATGGGTGTTCTGAGGGCCGGGCGCCCGGGGGCGGTCCCTGTCCGGCCGCGGGCGTCACCGCCGCGTCAGAGGCCCGCCCGCGCCAGCAGCACCGGCAGTGCCTCCGGCTTCACCTTCTGCACGGAACGCACCTGTCCCAGGGCCAGTTCGGCACGGCCCACCGGTTCCCGGTGGAGCGCCTTCGTGGCCTCCGGCAGCAGGGTCGCGGCGACCAGGAAGGAGACGTCGGGGTCGTCGGGCTCCTCCCAGGGCTCCTCGTCGACCTCGGCCACCGCCGCGACCGCCGCCTCGGGGCCGGTGAAGTAGAACCAGAGGCGGTCGCCCGGCCGCATGCGGTTGCGGCGGCTGAGCCAGAGCTCCAGCTCCGGTTCCTCCTCGGCCAGTTGGCGCATCGTCTCCTTGTCGGACGGCTCCCCGTCCAGCGTGTCCTTGCGCGGATCGAGGATGTAGATCCAGTCCGCCATGAAATCCCTCTCGGTCAGGACCGCTCGGCCCGCGAAAAGACACCTCGGTGCAGCCCTTCATGGTGCCAGGTCTCCGGGACGGAGGGGTACGTATTTTCGAGAGCCGTTGATATCGCGGCGGCACGTCGACGGCGGGCGACCCGCGCCCACGCGTTCACACCCCGAACGTGCCGCCCGGCTCGCCGCTCCTCCAGGTGACCGGGCGCACCGGGCGGCCGGGGGCGTGTCCGCTCAGTCCGCCGGCCGCAGGGCGCCGTTGCCCAGTCCGTCCCGTGCCAGGACGGTGATCTGCCGGCTGAGCTCGGCCACCCTGCGCGACCGCTCCTCGAACTCGCGGAGCGCCTGGAAGACGGTCCCGTAGCGGCGCTGTGCGGTGATGTCCATCTGGGGGATGCGGGCGCCCTTGCCGTCGAACCGGAAGGTCCCGCTGGTGCTGGTGGAGCGGCGGCTGTTGACGGCGCTGTGCATGAAGCCCTGGAGGAAGTCCGTGTCGAGCTGGTCGCTGACGGACACCGGTTCCGGGTCCGCGTACCGCACCAGTCCGGCCCTGATCAGGTCGGCGACGGCGACGCTGGCACCGTCCAGGGCGCCGGGGCCCTCGCCCGCGGCCAGGGTGGGCAGCAGTTCGCCCAGGCGGTGCAGCTGCTCGGCCAGCTCGCGGTGGAGGGCGTCGTATTCGGCGACGTAGTCGCGGTGCGACTCCTCGACGTGGCGGCCCGGGGTGAGGTCCACCAGATCGTCGAGCAGGTCGATCTGGGCGACCTCGGTGATCTGCTCGGGGCGCGGCTCCAGCGGGTCGTCCGGGTCGTTGGCGGTCAGGTCGACCATGCGTACGGTGCCGGCGGCGTCGTCCGGTGCCGCCGGCCGGCGCAGCTGCCACAGGTGGACGGGGAGGGAGTGCGCGGCGGCGGTACCGGGCGGCAGTGCGGTGACCTGGGTCAGGATGCCCCGGCGCACGAGCTCGGCGCGGATCCGGCGGCCGGCCTTGCGGTAGGCCACGGAGGCGGGCATCACCATGACGACCCGGCCGCCCGGCGCGGTGTGCGCGTAGGCATGCTGCAGCCAGGCCAGCTCGCCCTCGGCGCGGGAGGGCGTGCCGAGTTCCCAGCGCGGGTCGAGGAGCAGGTCCTCCCGGCCCCAGTCGGTGTCGCTGACCGGCGGGTCGCAGACGACGAGGTCGGCCTTGAGGTCCGGCCACTGGTCGGCGCGCAGGGAGTCGCCCTGCCTGATCTCGGTGCCGGCCTCCGCCGCGAGCTCGGCCCGCCACCGCGCGAACCGTGCGCTGCGGGCGTCCACTTCCTGGCCGTAACGCCGGGTGCCCGGTGCCGCGGTGATGCCGAGGAGGAGGGAGCCGATGCCGCACGCCGGGTCGAACAGCACCGCGTCGGCGGCCACGTCACCGACGTCGTGGCGGACGGCGCGGACCACCCGGGGCGCGGTCACCTGATCGGATCCCGCGCGGCGCACCGACTCCGTGAACCGCTCGGCGAGGCCGTTCACCACCTCGACGGGGGAACGTTCCTCCGCCAGGCGGTGGGCCAGGACGGCCCCCTGTTCGGGCAGCGCGGACGGCGTGCCACCGCCGGGGCCCGCGAGGGCCTCGGCGACGTCCGCGAGCCCGCCGAGGATGTCGTCGCCGTAGGCTCCGCGCAGCACCTGCCACAGCTGGACCTCGTCGGTGACGTCCTGACCCTTGCGCTGTCTGTCCAGCCACGTCTGCACCTCGGCCAGGTCGAACAGGGGGCTGTTCACCCCGCCTCCGACCGGTGCCGGGAAGTCGTCGTACCGGCGCCTCCAGTTGGACACGGCGGCACGGGTGACACCCGCGATACGGGCGATCTCGGAACCGGTTACCAACGGGTTCGTCGGAGTGGCCGGGGTCTGCGACATACCGCCACGCTACACAGGGGTGGGGCCCCGCATCAATCATGAACGGCCGTTGACGGCGTCAACGCGGGGCGTGGAGGTGATGTTGCTGGTGTGACTGGTGGTGCTGATGTGCCCTGTGTGACGATGTCGGTACACAGGGCAGGCTCAGGCGAGCTTGAGGAGCAGTTCGCTGAGTTCGACCGGCATGGTGATCATGGAGTCATGGCCTGTCGGCAGTTCCCAGACCTGGGCGGGCGTGCCGTTGGGCTGGACCGGGGGGACGGGGCGGCGGGTGATGCCCGCCGGCATGGCGCCGACGTTGTGGATGTGCGTGCGCGGGATCGCGTCCACCGCCGGGTCGTCCAGGTGCACCGGCTGTTGCAAGCAGCGCACCGGCTGGTCCGAGAGCATCCCGCGCAGCCAGGCTACGTCCGCCGGGTCGGTGACGCCGAACAGGCCCAAGGGCGGGGGCAGTTCGGGCATCGGCGGCACGCGCCAGCCGCTCTCGGACCGCACCGCGGCCTCGATCAGCTGCCGCGTCGCGGGCTGGACGTCGACCGCGGACTCGCCGTCCTCCGGGACCATCGCGTCGAGGTACACCAGGTGCCCGATGCGGTCCGGAATCCGGTTCGCCGCGGAGGAGATCACCAGCCCCGCGTAACTGTGGCCGACGAGTACGACGTCACCGAGATCCTCCCTGGTGATCAGGTCGACCACGTCGTCGACGTGCGTGTCGAGCCCCACCTCCGGGCCCAGGAGGTGTGCCTTGTCGCCGTGGCCGGTCAGGGACGGCGCGAACGCCCGGTGCCCGGCGGCCTCCAGCAACGGCACCACCCGGTCCCAGCACCGTCCGCTGTGCCAGGCTCCGTGTATCAGCAGGAATGTTGACATGACTGAGTCGGCCTTCCTTTACGTCAAGGGATGAACACGTGAGGGGATGAGCACGGCCGTGCCTCGCGCATGCCGCCGGTTGGCGGCAGAGGACGGTTACTCTTCGTGCCTCGGTACCGTTCGAGTACCAGGATCATGCTGGTGCAGGAGGCGCACCGCAGGCAATAAGGCACTTTTCGGTGCCTCGGTTCCCCGGAGGTAACCATGGACACGGCACACGGCGATCCGCGGCCCGAGCCGCGGTCCAGCGACGCCTGCCGGACCCGGGTGGTGCTCGACATCGTCGGTGACAAGTGGTCGCTGCTGGTCGTACGCAACCTCAGGGACGGTCCGCGCCGGTTCACCGAGCTCAAGAGGGCCATCGACGGAATCAGCCAGCGCATGCTCACCGTGACGCTGCGCAGCCTGGAGCGCGACGGCATCCTGACCCGCACCGTCCACGGCGTGATGCCGCCCCATGTCAGCTACGAGCTCACCGAGATGGGGGTCGCCCTGCGCGAGGCCACGGCGCCCCTGCTCGAATGGAGCGTGGCGCACCTCGCCCGCATCGACGACGCCCGCGCCGCTTACGACGCCCGCACGGACGGGTGACGCCGTAGCCTGCGGACGGGTCGCGCCGGAGCCGACCGGCCGGTGACGTGGCAGCGCCGACCGACGCCCGCTCCGCTTCGCGCATCCGGGTTCGGCGTCAGCCGTCGGCCCGGAGAGCGCCGAGCAGCATCGGCAGTGAGGCGTGCAGTTCGCGTTGCCAGTACGCCCAGCCGTGCGTTCCCGGCCCGTAGAAGTGGGTGGTGAGGTGCTTCGCGCCGACGCGCCTCAACTCGGCGGCCAGTGCGTGGTTCTGCCGGTTGAAGTCGGCCTCGAGGGCGCTGGTGCTGCCCGGCGAATCCAGCGGGCCGGTGGTGCCGTCGCCGCAGGACAGGTACACGGGCAGCGACGTGAGCCGCCGGGCCAGGTGGAACGGGTCGTGGGCCTGCCAGACGGAGCGCTGGGCGACCGGGTCGCCCCAGACCCTCAGGGGGTCGTCGCCCTGGCCGGCGAAGAAGCCCATGATGCGGTCGACCGACTCGTCGTCGAGCAGCGGGTGGGCCGAACCGGAGTAGGCGGCGGTCGCCTTGAACATGCCGGGGTGCCGTGCCGCGTACAGCAGGGCGCCCTGGCCGCCCATGGACAGTCCGGCCACGACGCGGTTGGTTCCGGCGCCCCAGTCGCGCTCCAGGAGGTGCCGCAGCTCGACGGTGTGGAAGGTCTCCCAGGCGGGGTCGCCGCCCTCGCCGTGGTTCCACCAGTCGCTGTACCAACCGTTCCAGCCGGCCTCCGGCATGACGACGAGCACGTCGCGCAGGCTGCCGATCCCGGCCACGTCGGTCCTGGCGGTCCACGAGGTGTAGTCGCCGCAACAGCCGTGCAGCAGCCAGAAGGTCGGCCAGTGCCGGCGCCGGTCGTGCGGGTTCCAGCCGTCGGGGGTGAGGAGGCGGACCTTGACCGTACGGCCGCCCAGGGCCGCCGACCGGACCGACAGGTCGACCTGCCGGTCCGCGACCCGCGTGACCGCGACGACCTCCGCGCCACGCGGACTCGGGGCGGCAGCCTGGCCGGCGACGACCGGCGCGGCGGCGAGTGGGCCGACGCTCGGCGGGGACGCCTGGGCCGGCAGCGCACCCAGTACGAGGAGGGCGCCGAGGGCCGCGATCGCGCCGCACAGTCGCTTCTTCATCTGCACCGCCTGGGAGGATGGGCGTGAGGATGTGACCGTGGTTCGTCGGGCGCGTACCGCTGGTCCTGCGCCCCGATCAACTATGGACCTGTTCCGGCGCGCGTCAAGACGTGGTCGACCGTCGTCGTCATGGCGCGCGGATGAGTCGCGGCGTCGGTGCGCGCCGTCCCGTGCCGGGGAGGTGACCGGATACGGATCAGGTGTAGGGGTAGTGCTCGGACGCCGCCTCGACGGTCCTCTCCACGTGCAGGAGGGCGCACGTCACCGTTCCCGACTGGACGATGAACATGTCGGGCACGTGCGACCCATAGAAGGTGTCGGCCATGCCCGAGGACTACGCGCACGGCCGGAAGCGGCGGGGCGCGGTCATCGTGGTCGCGTGGAGGACAACCTCGCGCCGGGGCACGGCAGTTGCAGCGAGGCGTCCTGCCCCGCCCCGGAAACCGTGCGGGGCGGCAGCGGTTCCCGGGTGCCGGGGGCACCCGGGACCGGTGCGAGGGGGCCGGTTACCGGCAGACCGGAGGATCCGGGTAGGAGCAGCCTCCGTACGTGTCGCCCTCGTAGGTGATGCCTCCGTCCATCCGCTGATCGCACTCGGGACAGTGGACGACGAAGTGGGGGTTGACGCGGAGGAGGACCGAGTTCTTCATCTCGAAGATCGACCTCACCGAGTCCGCTCCGTGTTCGCGGATGCCCTGCCGCAGGAAGGCGAGCGCGCCGAACCTGTGGCCGGACTCGCAGGAGAAGCTCCCGAAGCGGAACCGGCCGATATCGCTGATTCCCAGTTCGGCCTCGATGCTCGCCTTTTCCTCGCTCGACACCGGTTCGAGGTTCGAGGCCTCGATGAGTTCGGGTGTCCAGTGCGCGTCCCTGATCCGGGCGGACTGTTCACGGGACACATAGAACGATGCGGTTCTGCCGCTTTTCACGGCCTCCTGCACCATGGCTGCGATCGTTTCGTCGTCCGCCGAGACGACGGCCTTTCCGCTGCCGACGAGATATTCGATCCTGTCCACTGTCGCTTCGTCCACGAAACACCTCTCCGAGTCCGGCCCCCCGGGTCCCGATGCTTGCGGACATATATTCAGTTCACCGGCTCTCCGGGCCGGGATGCCACACGGGCACCGCACCCGCCCGGCCCAATACGTCCCGCCGCCCTGTCCCCTCCCCATGCCCCTTCACCGGTCGGCGGGGCACCGTTCCACACGGCGGTGAGCCGCTCGGCGTGACGCGGAGAGCGGCGCCGGAGGCTTCGTGAGCCCGGCGGCGAGCCGGTCGTCCGCTGGACCGACGGCGTTGTCAGTGGCCCCCGATAGATTCCGTCATGTTCCGCCGATCGGGCGTGAACACCCCCTTTCGCATGCATGGGAGATGGTGCGTTGTCGGTCTGGGAGAGGTCGAGCACGGCACGGGTGACGCCGTCCGCGCGGCCGCGGAAGCTTGCCAAGGTGCCGTTCGTGGAGTTGGCCGACGGGCGCTTGCAGGGCGTGGTGTCCAGTGGGTCGGACATCGGGCGGGTGTATGTGTCGTCGGTCGAGGCGGGGACGTACGCGTTCGCGTGCAGCACCAACAACAACCGTCCCTGTGGCGGGGCGCGCGGGTGGTTCTGCAACCACATAGGCGCGCTGATCGGTGAGGCCGTGCTGCAGTACGGGGTCGAGCGTGTGGCCCGGTACCTGAAGGTCGAGGTTCCCGGCGAGGGGGCCGACGCCGGTGCCGTCACCCACGCCATGACCTCCACGCGCCCTCCGCAGGGGGACAGTTCGGCGGCCGCCCAGGTGTTCAGCCGGTTCCTGCGGCACCTGGCCTATCTCGAACTCGCGCCGACCACGGCCCCGCTGCCCGAGATGCAGTGGTTCCCGACGACCAGGGCGGTGGCCTGATGCGTGCCGATCTGCTGACCGATGCCGTCGAGGGACTCGACGAGGCCCTCGCGGCCGTGGACGGCTTCGACGACACTCTCGTCGGCGGGCTGCTCCGTCCGCAGCCGGCTCAGGCGGGCGGGCTGGCCGGGCTCGCGGACGCCGTCGCCGGGTCGCCGCTGGCCGCTCGGGTCGCCGAGGCGGCCGAGAAGACGGCGGCCGGGGCCGCGGGCGAGGAGCACTTCGTGGCGCTCGCCGCCGCGCGCACCGCTCTGCTCGGTTCGGTGCACGACGCGCTCGTCGCGCGGGTCGAGGAGGCCGTGGGGCGGCCGCCGGCCGAGGAGAGCGGGGGCGCGGCGGCCGACGGCGCGGAACACGCGGTCAACCTGCACGCCGCCGCCCGAAGTTGGCTGTGCGACCTCGCCCGCGCGGGGTGGCAGGGGATCGACCACGAGCTGGTGGGCGGGGCCGCGCCCGTCGTGTCCGCGATGCTCCCCGACCCGGCGCTGCGCCGCCTGGCCACGCTGCTCGACGGCTTCGCCGCCGAACTCGCCGCATCCTGCCCCGGCTCGGGCCTGGAGCGCGTTCCGGTGCGCCGCTGGGCCGATCTGTGGTCGCGGGCCATGCTGCTGACGCTGCCCGGGGCGGCCTCCGCCCCCGCGGCCGAGGAGGCGACGGGGCGACTGCTGCCGCTCGGCGTGGACGTCCAGGAGCACGCCACTGCCGTACAGGCGCAGGTGCACGCCGTGTTCGAGCCCGCGGGCGGTGGCACGCCCCGGCTGGTGCGGGCCTCGGTGTCCGCGCCGAAGCCGGACACGGTCGTCGGGGCGGGGCTGTGGCAGCTGCTGCGGCCGCACATGTCCCTGCTGGCCGCCGTCGGCGAGGGGCGTGCCATGGAACTGGACGCGATGCCCGTCACCGCCGAGGGCGACCTGGTGTGGGACGACGCCCGCGCCCGCACGGGTGAGCCCGCCGAGGCCTTCGCCACCGCCCGGGTGGCGCTGCCCGCCGCGACCGCTTCCCCGACCGCGCCACTGGACCGGCATCCGGCCCGCATCGCGGTGCCCGTGCTGCTGGAGGGGTACACCGTGGAGGAGGGCGAGGAGGGGGTGGCCTTCCAGGTCGCCGGACAGCGCCTTGCGGTCGACGTCGACCGGATACCGGCCGCGGGACCGCTGACCCCGGAGGTCGTCGGCTCGTCCGGTGCGTGTCTGGCGCTGCTGCGCTGGGACGCCGGGGAGTTCCTGCTCCAGCCGCTCGCCGTGGAGCGGACCGTGCGGAAGAAGCCCGTAGCGGTGCACGCGGGGGCCTGGGCCGGGGGCACCACCGACAAGGCGGGGGTGCGGGCCGAGAAGGCGGCCACCGACGCCGTCAAGGTGCTGCGCGAGCGTGCCGGAAGGCTGCTGCGGAAATGAGCGAGCAGAGCAACGAAGCGGCGCCGACGCCCGATCCGTACGACAACCGGCGGCAGGTGCTGTACTGGCGGCTGCTGGCCCGGCTCTTCGACCCCGAGGAGCAGGCGTCGCTGGAGTCGGCCAGTCTGGCCGTGGTCGAGGACATCGGCCTGCCGGCCGCGCTGCTCGACCCCGGGGCGTCCGTCGATTCCGTGGTGCAGCGGCATCCCGAGCTGGCGGGGGAGTTCGACGGGCTGATGGCGCCCGGGCCGAACCAGGACGGTGTGCGTGACCGGGCCGCCGAGGTGCGGCGTGCGGCGCTGGCGTCGAAGGTCCTGCTGAACGTCTTCGCCTCCGGCTCCGGTACGGTCACCGCCGAGCAGCTGGCGCGCTGGCAGTCCGACGCGGGCTGGCTGGAGCGGGCGCTGGGCTGCCGGCCGGGGGACCTGCGCGGCGGCCGTGCGGGCGGGGCAGGTGTCAGTCCGACCGGCAGGGGCGGGGCGGGCGTCAGCCCGACCGGTACCGGCGTCGGCGGGCCCACGCCCGACCTCAGCCGGCTGATCCCCGAGATCGGGCCGGAACTCGGCTCGATCGAGGCCGGTCTCGTCAAGCGGATGCACCTGCGCGAGGTGCTGGCCGACCCGGCGCTGGCCTCCCGGCTGACACCGAGCATGTCGCTCATCGAGCAGTTGCTGCGCGACAAGGACAACCTCTCCGGCGTGGCCCTGGCGAACGCCAAGGCGCTGATCCGGCGTTACGTCGACGAGGTCGCCCAGGTGCTGCGCACCCAGGTGGAGAAGTCCACGGTCGGTGACATCGACCGGTCGGTCCCGCCCAAGCGGGTCTTCCGCAACCTCGACATCGACCGGACCATCTGGAAGAACCTCACCAACTGGGACCCGCAGGAGGAGCGGCTCTACGTCGACCGCCTCTACTACCGGCACACCAGCCGCAAGACGACGCCGCAGCGGCTGATCGTGGTCGTCGACCAGTCCGGCTCCATGGTGGACTCCATGGTCAACTGCACCATCCTGGCGTCCATATTCGCCGGGCTGCCGAAGGTGGACGTCCATCTGATCGCCTACGACACACAGGCGCTGGACCTCACGCCCTGGTCGCACGACCCGTTCGAGACGCTGCTGCGCACCAAGCTCGGCGGGGGCACCGACGGCACCGTCGCCATGGCGCTCGCCCAGCCGAAGATCGCCGAGCCGCGCAACACCGTCGTGGTGTGGATCTCCGACTTCTACGAATGGCGGACCGAGGAGCTGTTCGACAGCATGGCCGCCATCCACCGCTCGGGGGCGAAGTTCATCCCGGTGGGCTCGGTGACCAGCGCCGGCCGCGGCAGCGTCAACCCGTGGTTCCGGGAGAAGTTCAAGGACCTCGGCACGCCGGTGATCTCCGGCCACATCAAGAAGCTCGTGCACGAACTCAAGACGTTCCTCACCTGATCGCACCCGGCGCACCCGCCCTGTGATCACACCGTACGAAAGGCCTTCCCTCATGTCCGACCTGCTGCGCGCGCCCGCCGAGATCAAGTACGCCGAGGAGCTCGACTGGCTGGAGTCGATCGACGACAACCCCAAGCCGTTCTCCTGGCGCCTGTCCCCGAAGATGGTGCGTCTGTTCATCCTCGGCTCCGAGCGCGCCGACGGCCTGGACCGGGAGATCTCCCAGAAGTGGTTCGGCGACCGCAGTTTCGTGGAGCGGTCGATCGTCACGCTCGCCTCCGACCGCGGTCTGCTGCTCATCGGTGACCCCGGCACGGGCAAGAGCTGGCTGGCGGAGCTGCTGTCCGCCGCGATCTGCCGCAACTCCACCATGGTGGTGCAGGGCACGGCGGGGACGACCGAGGACCACATCAAGTACTCGTGGAACGTGTCCATGGTGATCGCCAAGGGGCAGTCGCGGGAGTCGATGATCCCCTCGCCGATCATGACGGCGATGGAGGCCGGTGCCATCGGCCGCTTCGAGGAGCTGACCCGTTCGACCAGCGATGTGCAGGACGCGCTGATCTCGATCCTCTCGGAGAAGTACATCTCCGTGCCCGAACTGGAGAGCGGCAGCGGTGACGACAACATCGTCTTCGCCAAGCCGGGCTTCTCCATCATCGCCACCGCCAACAGCCGCGACCGCGGTGTCAACGACCTGTCGTCCGCCCTGAAGCGCCGCTTCAACTTCGTCCGCATCCCGGTCGTGACGAACAAGAAGAGCGAGGCGGAGATCGTCCGCTTCCGCACCGAGGAGCTGCTGCGCCGGCACTCGATCGACCTCGACGTGCCGCCGACCCTGCTGGACGTGCTGCTGCAGAGCTTCGCCGACCTGCGGGCGTCCGCCGCGGCGGCCGGCAGCGACGACGAGAAGCTGGAGTCCGCGCTGTCGACGGCCGAGCAGATCGGCGTGCTCGAGGACGCCGTCCTGCACAGCAACTTCTTCGGCGAGCGCACCCTCACCGCCCGCGCGCTGGCCTCCTCGCTGGTCGGCTCCCTCACCCGCCGCGAGCCCGAGGACCTCGCCATCCTCAACAAGTACCTGCACGGTGTCGTCGAGCCGCGCAGCAAGGAGGAGGGCGGCTCCTGGCCCGAGTTCCTGGAGGGCGGCCGCGACGCGATCGCCACGCTGTCGTGAGCGGGCCCCAGGAGAGCGGCACCTTCGCGGCGCTGCGCGGGCAACTGCAGGACGCGGCGGCCACGTTCGCGGACGGACCGGGCGCGCTGGAGGGCATCCTCCTCGGCATGGTCGACGACGTGGACCGCGCGGCGCGCGAGCCGCTGGAGATCTTCCCCGTCTGTCACCACTCCCCCGCCTCGGCGCTCGCCATGGCCCGCCGGCTGCGGGAGAAGCAGCCCAAGGTCGTCTATCTGGAGCTGTGCGAGGACATGGCGCCGCTCCTGACCGAGCTGCGCAACTGCCGGCTCCCGGTGGCGGTGCAGGCGTTCGCCGGTGACCTCGACGGTTTCCCCGCCGAATGGGCGCCGCTGTCGGTCGTCGCGCCCGTCACGGAGGCGTCGGCCGAGTACCAGGCCATCGCGTACGCGCTCGACACGCCCGGCGTCGAACTGGTCCTGGTCGACCGGTCCTCGGACCACGTCTTCCAGTGGGACCGGCGCGACGAGCGCGCCCAGGAGGCGTCCGCCGAGGCGGGCACCCCCGCGGACCAGCCCGAGGCCGCGCTGCACGGTGAGGCCGTCGGCGTGGAGATCGGCGACCTGCGGCCGCGCTTCGCCGAGCTGGAGGAGCACCTGCTGCGCCACGGCAAGGTGCGGCACTGGTCGGAGTGGTGGCACCAGTACGTGGAGGTGCCGCTCGGCACCAGCGACCACGACACCTACCGTCAGGTCATGTTCCTCATCGGCAGCCTGTTCCGGCGGCTCGCCCCCGGGGACGGCGACCGGGTACGGGTGGACGAGGACCGCGAGCGGTACATGTGGACGCGGATGCGCGAGCACCTGGCGGCGACCGGCACGGACCCGGAGGACTGCCTGTACGTGTGCGGGGCGTTCCACGCCGCCAGCCGGGTCGAGGAGTTCGGCGTGCACGGCAGCCAGGGTGCCTTCACGATCTCCCCGCGTACCGCCACCACCTGGCAGTACGGGCTGATCCCGTCCAGCCACGCGGCGATCGAGGCGCAGTTCGGCCTCGCCCCGGGGTCGGTGTCGATCGCCTCGACGGAGTGGACGAAGAGCCTCAAGCGCACCCGGGTGCGGCCGTACCGGCTGGCGGGACAGGCCGGCACGAAGGCGTCCCCGGCGAAGAAGACCCCGGGAAGGGGGACCGCGGCCGGAGTGGCCGTCACGCCGGCGCCGGACCCGGCCGGCGGGGACCGGCTGACGGGTTTCCTGCGGCGGCCGCCCGTGCTCGACCCGCTGGACGAGGCCGAACTGCTCGGCTGGTCCGTGGACATCGTGCGCGCGGCCCGCCGCAACGGCTACCTCGCCTCCACCGCCGACGCCATCGCCGTCTTCGAGACGTCGATCCTGCTCGCCGGCATGCGGGACCGGGCCAAGCCGACGCCGTACGACTTCCAGGACGCGGCGGTCACGTGCATCGAGAAGGACAGCGTGCCCGGGCGGCGGGACGTGCGGCGCCTCGTCGAGATCATGATGGGCGGCGACCGGATCGGACAGGTGGGATACGAGTCGCTGCCGCCGCTCGCCCGCGACGTGTACGACCGGCTGGCGCCGCTGGAGCTGAACCTCCAGCAGCGTGGGGTGCGGCGCGCCCTGCTGGACCTGGCCGCCCGTCCGGAGCTGCGGGCGTGCTCCGACGTGCTGTGGATGCTGCGGCGGCTGATGCCGCACGGAGCGGCACGGCCGATCATGGGCGAGCGGCGGCTCGGTGAACGGTCGATCCAGGAGTCCTGGGACCTGGCGCTCGGCACCCACCAGCGGGCCCTCATCGAGCTCGGCTACGAGGGTGTCAGCCTGGAACAGGTGCTGGAGCAGCGGCTGCGGCGCGAGGCGTACGGGCCGCAGGCGACGACCGCCACCGTGCTGGCCGCGGTCGAGGACGCGACCCTGTACCTGGGGAGCCGTCGCCTCGCCGACGAGCTCGGCACGCACGCGCTGAAGGTGCTGTCCGCGGAGCGCAGTGTCGACGGGGCACCGGAGGTGCTGCGCCGGGTGCGCGCTCTGCTGGCGTACTACCGCACCAACGAGCCGGTGCTGCCGGCGTGGATCGAGGCGTTCACCAAGACCGGTTACGCCCACTACTGCACCCTGCTGCCGACGGCGTTCCGGGACGAGGACGCGACGGTGGGGCAGGTCGCGGCGATGCTGGGCTTCCTGTTCAGCATGGAGAGCCTGGCGCTGTCGCTGGGCTGCGACCGGACCCAGCTGGAGCTCGCGGTCGCCCAGTCGCACCCCGACGACCCGGCGAAGACGGCGCTGCTGTGGGCGGCGCAGGTGCAGCTCGGCACGCTGTCACGGTCCGAACTGCGCGCCCGGTGCGCCGCGTTGCTGGACAACCCGCTGGTGGTGCCGTCCTACCCGCGCTACCTCAGTGGCTTCGTGCACGCGCTGGAGCCGGTGCCCGGGCTGGCGGACGTGGTGGTGGAGGCGGTGTCGAACGCGTTCGGCCGGCTGCCGGACGCGGTGCTGCTGCCGTGGCTCCCCCTGCTGATCACCACCCTGCGCTCCGGCGCGGCGGACCTCGCCCCGTTGCTGATCCGCGAGGCCGGGCGGATCTTCCCGGCCCGTCTGCCGGCACTGGACGCGTGGATACCGCCGTGGCGGGCCCCGCAACCGGACCCGTTCGCGGCCCGCCGCACACAGCCGGAGCCGGACGCCCCCCGGGGCGCCGCGCTGCTCCCGGCCCATCCGGCGACGTGCGACGCGGTGGCGGGGCTGCTGGGCTGCGACGGTGCGTGGACGGCGGCAGCCGGTCCGTCCCCGGCGGGCGGCGCCGCACTCGCGGCGCGCCACCCGGCCACGGCGAACGCCCTGGATTCCCTCCTCGCCGGCACATGAGGCGACGGCCGGGTCCCGGTGGCACCGGGACCCGGCCGCTGCTGGTGGGGCAGCTCCCCCCGCACCCGGTCCACCTCCGCCCGCATTCCCCCGGCCGGGTTCGCGGTGTGGGCGGCTGCCGCGCGGTCGGTGTCTCAGGCGGCGGGGTCCGCCGTCAGTGCGGCGGTCGTGGCGAGGGCGGTCAGGAGGATGCGGGGGGTGCTGGATGGCATGCGGCTCTCCTCGGGGAGGGAGGGTGGGGGCGCCGGTTCCCCGTCCGGGTGGTGGTGGAGCGGAACTGACCGGTGGGCGCGGGCCGTTCACCGGCGCGCGCCCACCTCGGTCGTCGGGACGTCAGGCCGCTCGCCGTGCGCGGTCGGCGTGGCCGCGGATGATCTCCGCGTACCGGTGGCCCGAGCCCTTGATGGTGCGGGCCTGGGTGGCGTAGTCGACGTGGACGAGGCCGAAGCGCTTGTCGTAGCCGTACGCCCACTCGAAGTTGTCCAGCAGCGACCAGGCGAAGTAGCCGGCCAGCGGTGCGCCCTTGCGGGCGGCGGACGCGCAGGCGGCCAGATGGCTCGCCAGGTAGTCCTGGCGTTCCGGGTCGTCGATCGTTCCGTCGGGGCGGACGACGTCGGGGAACGACGAGCCGTTCTCGGTGACGTACAGCCTGCGCGGGCCGTACTCGTTCGTGAGGCGCAGCAGCAGGTCCTCGATGCCGCCGGCGTCGACCTCCCAGTCCATGCCGGTGCGCGGGACGCCGTCGCGGCGGACGGTGCGGACGTAGGGGGCCGGTGCGGTGGGGTCGTCCGCGACGGTCTGCGGGAAGTAGTAGTTCAGGCCGAGCCAGTCCAGGTCGGCGCCGATCAGCTCCATGTCACCCGCGCGTTCGGGGAGTTCGACGCCGTAGACCTCGCGCATGTCCTCCGGGAAGCCCCTGCCGTGGACCGGGTCCAGCCACCAGCGGTTGGTGTGGCCGTCCATGCGGCGGGCGGCCGCCAGGTCCTCCTCGCGGTCGGTGGCCGCGTGGATGGTGGAGAGGTTGTTGACGATGCCGACCTGGGCGCCGGGGGCGGCGGCGCGGATCGCCCGCATGGCGAGGCCGTGGCCGAGGAGCAGGTGGTAGGAGGCGCGGACCGCCGCCGTCAGGTCGGTCAGGCCGGGGGCCATGACGCCTTCCAGGTGGCCGATCCAGGCCGAGCAGAGGGGCTCGTTGAGGGTGGCCCAGTGGGTGACGCGGTCGCCGAGGCGTTCGGCGACGACCGAGGCGTACGCCGCGAAGTGCTCGGCGGTGGAGCGTTCCTGCCAGCCGCGGTCCCGGTCCTGGAGCGCCTGCGGCAGGTCCCAGTGGTAGAGGGTCACCGACGGGGTGATGCCCGCTTCCAGCAGGCCGTCGATCAGCTCGTCGTAGAAGGCGAGCCCCTTGGCGTTGACCGGTCCGTCGCCGCCCGGCACCACGCGCGGCCAGGCGATGGACAGGCGGTAGGCGTTGGTGCCCAGCCGGCGCATCAGGCCGATGTCCTCGCGCCAGCGGTGGTAGTGGTCGCAGGCGACGTCGCCGTGGTCGTCGTTGTCGATCCTGCCCGGGGTGTGGGAGAAGGTGTCCCAGATCGACGGTGAACGGCCGTCCTCCGCCACGGCTCCCTCGATCTGGTACGCCGATGTGGCCGTGCCCCACAGGAAGTCGTGCGGGAGTGCGGCGAAGTCGATGCTCACGTAGGTCCTCTCGTTGCGTTCGGGGAGGGTGGTCACTTGACCGCGCCCGCCGTCAGGCCGGCCACCAGGTAGCGCTGGAGCAGCAGGAAGCCGGCCACCACGGGGACGCTCACCACGAGCGAGGCGGCCATGATCTGGTTCCAGTACACGTCGTTCTGGGTG
This sequence comes from Streptomyces capillispiralis, assembly GCF_007829875.1. NCBI lineage: Bacteria > Bacillati > Actinomycetota > Actinomycetes > Kitasatosporales > Streptomycetaceae > Streptomyces > Streptomyces capillispiralis. The sequence continues at coordinate 1,145,021 of NZ_VIWV01000001.1, forward strand.
GAGTAGCCCTGGAGGCCGACGGCGAGGGTGCGGGTGGTGTCGTTGGTCATCACCGAGGCGAACAGGACCTCGCCCCAGGCGGTCATGAAGGCGTAGACGGCGACCGCGACGATGCCGGGGATCGCGGCCGGGACCACGACCCGGAACAGCGCCTTGAGCGGGCCGCAGCCGTCGACCAGGGCCGCCTCGTCCAGGTCGCGCGGCACCGAGTCGAAGTAGCCGATCAGCATCCAGATGGAGAAGGGGAGCGAGAAGGTCAGGTAGGTCAGGATCAGGCCGCCGCGGGAGCCGAACAGGGCGATGCCCGTGGCGTTGCCGATGTTGACGTAGATGAGGAACAGGGGCAGCAGGAAGAGGATGCCGGGGAACATCTGCGTCGACAGGACCGTCACCGAGAAGACCCGCTTGCCGCGGAAGTCGTAGCGGCTGACCGCGTAGGCGGCGAAGACGGCGATGACGACCGAGCAGACGGTCGCCGCGCCCGCCACGACGAGGGAGTTCACGAAGTACTTCGCCAGCGGGACCGTCGACCAGATGTCGATGTACGGGCGGATCGTCAGGTCGGTGGGGAGCCAGCGGAACGAGCCGGTGACGTCCTCCAGCGGTTTGAGCGAGCTGGAGACCATGACGTACACGGGCAGCAGGACGAAGCCGGTGAGCAGGGTCAGGAAGACGCGGCGGGTCCAGAGGAAGGACGGCGGTGCGGCCATCGGGGACCGGGGTGCGGCCGTACGGGACCGGCGCGCGGCCGTGGGTGACTCGGGTGCGGCCGTGGATGACGCGGGTGGGGCCGTCTGCGGGCTAGACACGGGCGGACCTCCGTTCACGCGAGGTCAGGAACAGGTACACGCCCGTCACGAGCAGCAGGAAGAGCAGCAGCAGGACCGACATGGCGGAGCCGGCGCCGAAGTTCCAGGTGACGAACGACGACTGGTAGATGTGGATGGAGATCAGGTCGGCGGCTTCCGGGGCGGCCTTGCCGAACAGGACGAACGGTGTGTTGAAGTCGTTGAACGTCCACAGGAACAGCACCAGGACCAGGACCTGGTTGACCGGGCGCAGCGACGGCAGGGTGATGCGGCGGATCTGCTGGATGACGCCGGCGCCGTCCAGGGCGGCCGCCTCGTACAGCTCCCTGGGGATGTTCTGCAGGCCGGCCATGACGATGAGGAAGGCGAACGGCCAGCCCTTCCAGACCGACACGACAAGCAGCGCGATGAAGCTGTTGTCACCGATCAGCCAGAAGGAGGGCTTGTCGGTGAGGCCGAGCTGGTCGTGCAGGACGTGGTTCACCAGGCCGTTGTCGTGCTGGAACATGAACGCCCAGGTGATGACGGCGGCGTAGACCGGCAGGGCGTAGGGGACGAGGAAGAGCGCGCGGAGCAGGCCGCGGCCGCGAAAGGTGTCCTGCATGCAGATCGCCGCCGCCGTGCCGATGAACCAGCACAGGCCGACGGACAGGAGCGTGAAGGCGCAGGTGACCAGGAAGGAGTGGAGCAGCGCCTCGCCGACGGGGGCGTTGAAGTCCACCGACATCGCGTAGTTGTCGAGGCCGGCCCAGGGCGCGGTGGTCCAGTCCCGGATGTGGAACTGGGTGAGTTCCTTGAAGCTCATCACGATGCCGATGACCATCGGCACCAGGTGGACGAGGAGTTCGAGGAGCAGGGCCGGCAGGAGCAGCAGGTAGGGCAGTCCGATGCGGCGGATCCGCCCGGTGCGGCGGCGGGGTCCGCGCGCCGCACCGGGGGAGCTCTTGCCGACCGTCCGCCCGCCCGGCCCCGCCGGGGCGGTGGTGGTGGTCATGGCGATGTCCGTGTCCGTGTCCGTGTCGGGGTTTCGGAGTCGGTGGGGGCGGGGTTCTCACTTCGTGGGCATCTGCTGCTGGGCCTTGGCGAGCTTGGCCTTGACCGACTCGGTGGTCACCGGGCGGCCGGCGGCGGCATCGGCGAACAGTTCCTTGACGGCGGTGCCGACCGCGGTCTCGAACTGCGACTCGTCGGGCACCTGGGGCAGTGCGGCGGCGCTGGTGGCGAGGGTTTCGCGCAGGACGCCGGTGGCGGGGCCGTTGAACGCGGGGTCGGACTGGGCGGCCTTGACCGGCGGGATGGAGCCGTAGGCCTTGTTGAGGATCTTCTGCTCGGCGTCGCTGGTCATGAACTCGACGAACTTGGTGGCGCCGTCGACGTTGTCGCTGTTCTTGAAGACGGCCATGTTGATGCCGGCGACCATGGAGTTGGTCTGCGCGCCGGTGCCGGGCGCGCCGGAGGGGACGGGTGCGGGGGCGACGCCCCACTCGTCGTCCTTCATGCCCATGGTCTTGAAGGTGGCGGAGGCGGTCTGCCAGAGCACCATCGCGGTCTTGCCCTTGGCGAAGTCGCCGAGCGACTGGTTCTGCGCGTACTCGGCGTTGCCGGGGGCGATGACCTTGTCCTTGGCCATCAGGTCGACGTACTGCTTGACCGCCGCGACCGCGCCGTCGGAGGTGAAGTCGGGCTTGCCGTCGGGGGTGAAGAAGTCGGCTCCGTGCTGCTTGCCGAGGACGAACACCTGGTGGATGTTGTTGGACAGGTTGGACCCCTCGGCGCCCAGGGCCCACTTGCCGTCCTCGGAGATCTTCCTGCCGGTCTCGACGAGCTCGTCCCAGGTGGCCGGGGGCCCGGAGACGCCCGCCTCGGCGAACATCTTCTTGTTGTAGTAGAGGGCGTACGCCATCGAGTACAGCGGTACGGCGGCCGGGTCCTGGCCCTGGACGCCGGTGGAGCCGAGCGCGGACTCCACGAAGCGGTCCCTGCCGCCGATCCTGTCGAAGTTCTTCGCGTCCCAGGGCAGCAGGGCGCCGGTGGCCTGGAGGGAGGCGGACCAGGTGTTGCCGATGTTGAGGACGTCGGGGCCCTGGCCGGAGGTGGTGGCGGTGAGGATCCGGTTGAGCAGGTCGGACCAGGGCACGACCTCCAGCTTCACCTTGATGCCCGTCTCCTTCTCGAACTTGTCGAGTTCGGGCTGGAGGACCTTCTTGTCGATCTCGACGCTGGCGCCCTGGTTGGAGGCCCAGTAGGTCAGTTCCCTGGGCGAGTCGTTGGATCCGCCGCCCGTGGAGGAGCCCCCGCCGCAGGCCGAGGCGGCGAGAGCGAGAGACATGGTGACGGCGCCTACGGCCGCGGCTCGGATGCTGCGCATGGCTCCTGGGTCCCTTTCCGGGAGGCGAGAAGTCAGAGTGCGGCTTCCGGAAACGACACCCCGTGCGCGCCCCGAAGCCCCTCATGGCTTAATTTAGGACGTGAGTTAAACCTCAAGAGAAGGACACGTCAAGGTGTCGCGCACGGTCGGCCACCGGCCGTGGGCCACGGAGGAGGGGCCGGATGGCCAAGCGGATCGGACGCACCGTCCGTGACCTGCGGCGGGAGAACCGCACCGCCGTTCTGCAACGGTTGTATTTCGACGGCCCGATGAGCAGGCTCGCCCTCGGGTCGGCCGCCGGGCTCAGTTCGGGTTCCGTCAGCAACGTCGTCGCCGAACTGCTCACCGAGGGACTGGTGGAGGAGGCGGGCAGCCTCGGCGCGGACGGCGGCCGGCCCCGCACCCTGGTCCGTGTCGCGGCGGACCGCGGCCGCCTGATCGGCGTCGACGTCGGCGAAACACGGGTGCGGGTCGAGCTGTTCGACCTGTCGATGACGGAACTGGCCCGCGCGGAGCGGCCGTTGCCCGGCCACGGCAGGCGGTCCTACGACGTCGGCGTGGTCGCCGGCCACATCCTCGACGGCATCGCGGAGGTGCTCGGCACGGGCCCCGGCGCGGGCGCGAGCCTCGGACCCAGCTGGGGCCCCGGGACGGGCGTCGGGGCCGGGGGTGGTGCCGGGGCCGGTGAGCTGCTGGGCATCGGCATCGGCGTGCCCGGGATCGTCGAGCACACCGCGGACGGCCCCCTCGTGCACGGTCAGACCATCGGCTGGGACGCCGTACCGCTGGAGCGTCTGCTGCGGGCGTCGGGACGGCTGCCCGCGCAGGTGCCGCTGTTCACCGACAACGGGGCGAAGACGCTGGGGCAGGCCGAGATGTGGTTCGGCGGCGGCCGCGGGGCGCGCAGCGCCGTGGTGGTGCTGTTCGGCTCCGGGGTGGGCGCGTGTGTCGTCGGCGACGAACTGGAGCGGGGCCGCGCGCTGGAGTGGGGCCATCTGACGGTGCGGGTGCGCGGGCGCCGGTGCCGCTGCGGTGCGCGGGGGTGCCTGGAGGCGTACGCGGGCGCGGAGGCGCTGCTCGCGCGCTGGCGGGAGGAGGGCGGCCGGCCCCCGCGCGGGGCCGACGAGGAGGCCGCGCTGACCGCGATGCTCGCCGCCGCCCACCCGGCGGACGGTGGCGCACCGGACCCGGTGGCGGCGCGGGTCCTCGAGGAGACGGCGGAGTACCTGGGCGCGGGCCTCGCCGACCTGATCAACCTCTTCCAGCCCGAACGGATCCTCGTCGGCGGCTGGGCCGGCCTCCAGCTCGGCGCGCGCTTCCTGGAGTCGGTGCGCGCACACGCCCTGGACCACTCGCTGCGGCACCCGGCGGCCCGGGTCCGCGTCGCGCTCGGCCGGCTGGGCCCGGACGCGGTGACGGTGGGCGCCGCCACCCTGCCCCTCGCGGCGTTCTTCGCCCGCGGCGGCTACCGCGCACCCGCCGGCTCCCCGGCACCGGCACCGGCGTGGCGGGCGGCCCTGGGCGCGAGGATGGCGGGGACCGGACCGGCTGTGGGAGGACGCGCCGAATGATCGTCCGGCCGGCCCTGCCGCACCCCGGCCGGGACACCCTCGTGTGTCGTGTCCGGGCCGGGTGGGGCTACGCGGAGTCCCGTACCACCAGTTCCGGATCGAAGATCACCGATGTGGGTTCGGCGCGCCTGCCCCTGATGTGGTCGTCGAGGAGGCCGGACATCGTGGCCGCCATCTCCTCCACCGGCTGGCGGACGGTGGTCAGCCGGGGCCGGCAGGTGACGGCCACGCTGGAGTCGTCGAAGCCGACGACCGCGACGTCCTGCGGCACCCTTCGCCCGTGGTCGCGCAGGACCTGGACCGCCCCCTGGGCCATCAGGTCGTTGCCGGCGAACACCCCGTCGGCATCGGGGTGTTCGGCGATCAGCGAGGTCATCGCCGCCATGCCGCTGTCGACCGTGAAGCCGCCCTCCGCCACCGGCACGAAGGGCTTCCCGTGCCGGGCGAGGGTGTCCCGGAAGCCGGCCAGGCGTTCCTGGCTCGCGGGGACGGCGAGCGGTCCGGCCACGGTGACGATCCGGCGGCAGCCGCGGGCCAGCAGGTGCTCGGCGGCGAGCCGGCCGCCCTCGCGGTGGGCGAGGTCGACGTAGCTGAGCGGCACCGGACGCCCGGGGCGGGCGAACAGCACCGCCGGCAGCCGGGCTTCGGCGAGCAGTGCGGGCAGCGGGTCGTCGGGGTGGGTGGACACGACGAGCGCCCCGTCCGCGCCGCCCTGCCGGAGGTACGTCACGACCTCCTGGCGGGTCTCGGGGGTCTCGGCGAACATCAGCACCGGGTGCATGGAGCGCGGCCGGAGGTGACCGACCACGCCGCCCACGACCCGGCCGAAGAACGGGTCGGCGAACACCCGGGTGGCGAAGGCGATCTGCTCCCGGTCGGGCCGGGGCCCACGCTCCGCCGGCCCGTCCGCTTCCGCTTCCCCCGTCCCGTGCGTGTCCTCCCCGCCCGCCTCCGGTCCGTCTCCCGCGCCGGAGACGACCAGCGCCACGGTCGTCGTACGGCGTGTGACCAGTTGTCTGGCGGCCTGGTTGGGGGCGTAGCCGGTCCGTTCGATGGCCCGGCGGACCAGGTCCTGGATGGCGGGGTCCACGTTGCGGACGCCGTTGACCACCCGGGAGACGGTGGCCCGGGAGACGCCGGCCTCCCGCGCCACGTCCTCCAGGGTCGGGGCCTGTCTGCTCATGACCGCACCCTAACCGGCGGGGCCGCCCGCCCGGTAGAGCGCTCTCCCGCACCGGGACGCGTGACATCCTGGCACGCTCTCCCCGCCCAGGAGGGGTGGCATCCTGGCACGCTCTCCCCGCCCAGGAGGGGTGGCATCCTGGCACGCTCCCGCGCCCCGGGACGAACGGCATCCTGGCACGCTCCCCCGCCCCGCGACAGGTCGCGTCCTGGCAGGCTCCCCCGCCCCGCGACGGGTGGCATCCTGGCACGCTCCCCCACCCCGACGCGCTCCCCCGCCCCGGAGCAGGTGTCACCCCGGCGGGCGGACCACCACCCCCGCCGCCAGCGGCAGGTCCCCCGCCGAGCGTCCCGCCAGCACCCGGCAGGGTCCCGGCTCGACGCGCCAGGCGTGCTCCTCGACCGACCAATGGCGCAGTGCCCGTGCCGGGATCCGCACCGGCGCCGTCACCGTCTCCCCCGGCCCGGCGTGCACGGCCGCGTACCCGGCGAGCCAGCGTTCGGGGTGGTCGACCGGTCCGGGCGGCCGGGACAGGTACACCTGGACCACCTCCCGTCCCGCCCGCCCACCGGTGTTGCGCACGCGCACGCGGACCGTCAGCTCCTCCCCCGCCTCCCAGGCGGACGGGACGGTCAACTCCTCGTACGCCCAGGTGGTGTAGCCGAGCCCATGGCCGAACCAGTAGGCGGGGGTGCGGCGTTCGCGCAGCCAGCCGCGGTAGCCGATGTGCAGGCCCTCGTCGTAGGTGAGGCGGCCGTCGACCGGGCGGGTGCGGGTGACCGGGGCGTCGGCGAGGGCGGCCGGCCAGGTGGTGGGCAGCCGTCCGCCGGGCTCGGCGCGCCCGAAGAGCACGTCGGCCAGCCCGCCGCCGCCCTCCTGCCCGGGGAACCACGCCAGCAGGACGGCGCCCGCCGCCTCGCGCCACGGCATCTCCACCGGACCGCCGCTGTTGACCACGGCCACCGTGCGCGGATTGGCGGCGGCGACGGCGTGGACCAGCGCGTCCTGGGTGTCGTCGAGGGCGAGAGCCGTCCGGTCGTACCCCTCCGACTCGCCGTGCTCGGTGGTGCCGACGACCACGATCGCCGCGTCCGCCGCCCGGGCCGCGCGGGCCGCCTCCGCCAGCGCCGCGGTGACGTCGGGGGCGGGCGGTGCCGCGCTGACGACGGTGGCCCGGCCGGTGCCGGGGGCGAGTTCGCGGCGGGCCGTCAGCAGGGCGTCCCGGCCGGCCGCCAGATCGGCGGTCGCGCACCGGGCGGGCGGGTTGACGTGGACGACCGCCGGATCGTCGGTCGGCGGCGAGAACGTTCCGTCCAGGAGGACGCGTCCGTCCAGGCTCAGGCTCATCCGCCCGAAGCCCGCGACACCCAGCGTCCAGCGGCCCCCGGTGCGGGGGCGCACCAGGGCGCTGATCTCGACGGTGTGTGCGCCCGGCACCAGCCGGGGCTCCAGCAGCCGTCCGCCGGCGCGCCGCTCGGCGTACAGCTCGGCGCCGGTGGCGTCCAGCACGCGCAGCAGCACGCCGGGGCGGCCGGAGCGCGGTTCGGTGCACAGCTCGGGGTCCAGCGCGGGCGGCGGGCCGTCCGGGCGGGGGCCCGGGACGTGGACGACGCGGGCCCGGCCGCGCAGCGCGGCCCGGATGCCGTCCAGGAAGGACACCTCGCCCTGGGGGAAGACGCCCGCGCTGCCGCCTCCCTGGGTGCGGGTGCGTGCGGCGTGCGCGCCGATCACGGCGACCGTGGTGAGGCGGCCGGGATCCAGGGGCAGTACGTCCCGGTTGCTCAGCAGGACCGTTCCCGCAGCGACCGCCCGCCGGGCCAGCGCCCGTACGTCGCGGGTGCGCGCCGGGGCACGGACGGGCGGGCGTTCGTCGCCGAGGGCGCCACAGCGGGCAGCAAGCCGCAGCAGGCGCCGTACCTTGTCGTCGACGGCCGCCCCGGGCACGCCGCCGTCGGCGACCGCGCGGGCCAGGGCCTCGCCCCAGGGGCCGTCCGGTCCGGGCATGGCGAGGTCGAGCGCCGCGCGCCCGGTGCGCACGGTGTCGCGCACCGCGCCCCAGTCGGAGACGACGACGCCGTCGAAGCCCCACTCGCTCTTCAGCGGGTCGGCGAGCAGGTCGCTCGCGGTCATGGTGGTCCCGTCGACCGCGTTGTAGCCGGCCATGACCAGCCGGACCCCGGCGGCCACCGCGGCCTCGAAGGGCGCGAGGTACACCTCCCTGAGGGCCCGTTCGCCGACGCGTACGTCGACGGTGAGCCGGTCGGTCTCGGAGTCGTTGGCGACGTAGTGCTTGGCCGTAGCGGCCACCCCGCCCGCCTGGACGCCGCGGATGAGGGCGGCGCCGATGCGGCCGGTCAGTTCGGGGTCCTCGGAGAAGCACTCGAAGTGCCGGCCGCCCAGGGGGCTGCGGTGCAGGTTGAGGGTGGGGGCGAGCAGGACGTGCACGCCCTTGCGCCGCGCCTCGGCGGCGAGTAGGCCGCCGAGGCGTTCCACGAGGGCCTCGTCCCAGGTGGCGGCGAGCGCGGTGGCGGACGGCAGCAGCACGGAGGTGCTGCGCTCGTCCCACGCCTGTCCGCGCACGCCCGCCGGACCGTCGGACATCACCAGCTCCCGCAGTGCCACGGCCGGTTCGGCGCGGGTGCGCCAGGTCGTGGCGCCGCTGAGCAGCAGCGCGCGGACGCGCGGTGTCAGTTTGCCGAGCAGCCGGTCGATGTCTTCCTCGCTCGTTCCCACCCGTCCCCTCTCCTTGTCGTGATGGGGCGTCAGCCGTAGACGCCGAACTCGTACAGCGAGTAGCCGTAGCCGGTGCCGCGCGCGGTGCCGTTGACCCGGACGTAGCGGCCGGTGCCGGTCACGTCGAGGGTGTCGACGCCGCCGTTGCCGTCGGTGACGGTGCGCACGGTCCGCCAGTTCTGTCCGTCGTCGGAGGTCTGGACGGTGTACGCCTTGGCGTAGGAGGTCTCCCAGTACAGCTGCACGTGCCGGAACGTGGTGCGTGTGCCGAGGTCCACCCGCAGCCACTGGGGATCGCTCCAGTCGCTGGCCCACCGGGTGTCGGGGTCGCCGTCCACGGCGTTGCCCGCGGGGCAGGGGCAGTCGCCGTAACTCGGCTGGTACGACGAGGCGGTGGCCGGCCTGCCCAGCGCCACGTTCGTGCCGTCCACGGCGGGCGGCACGACCCGCGCCGAGAGGGTCTCCACGCCGACGTTGCCCCTGCCGTCCGTGGCCTTGACGTACAGCTTCCACACCCCGGGCCGGTCGGGTGCGGTGACCCTGAGGCGTCCGCCGCCCAGGTCGGTGTGGGGCAGCGTGGTCAACTGCTTGCTCTGGTCGATGTAGTTGCTGTTCGCCTGCACCTCGTACGCGATCGGGTCGCCGTCCGGGTCGGTGGCCCGCACGGTGAGCACCAGGTCCTTGCCCGCCTGCACCTGGCCCGCGTCGCCCTCGACGCCGAGGCCGGAGAGCACCGGTGGTGTGTTGTCACCGGCGCCGGAGCCGCCGTACGCACGCTTCACGGCGTAGTACGACAGCCGCTTCTGGCCCGCCGGGAGGAGGTTGAACCAGATGCCGCCGAAGTCGTACTCGGTGCCGTAGTGGAAGAGGGTCGCGCCCAGGGCGACGCCGCGGTGCCCGGTGACGCAGTCCCACGCCTTGGTGTAGCCCTCGGCCTTGGCCTGGTCGGCGGGCTCCTTCGGTACACCGTTGGCGTCGTCGGGTACCTCCCACTCACCGGCCGGGCCCGACTCGGTGACGATGTACGGCTTGGTGTAGCCGCCCTGCTCCCAGGCGGCCCGGACGTCGCAGACGGCGTCGTAGGCGTTGACGGCGTACAGGTCGAGGTCGGGGGCGTTCTTCTTGTAGTAGGGCCAGGCGCCGACCCAGGCGTCGGTGGAGGTGACGGGGTGGCCGGGGTCGACGGCGTGGATCCTCTTCGTCACGTCGTTGACGAAGGTGGTGTAGGCGTCGCGCTGCCGTTCGAGTTCGTCGCCGCTGTAGCAGTTCTGCAGGCCGAGGACCGACTCGTTGCCCACGTTCCACATCAGGACGCCCGGGTGGTCCTTGTACTCCTGCACCCAGCGGGGGAACTCGGCGAGCATCCGCTCCTTGTACGCGGTGTCGGTCAGGTAGTTGACGCAGCCGCCGCTGCCGGGGCCGCCGCCGGGCTGGAGCCAGAAGCCGGCGATGACCTTGACGCCGTGCGCGGCGGCCGAGTCGAGCAGCGGCCTGCTGCTCGCGTCGGTGCCCCAGGTGCGGATCGTGTTGACGCCCATGGACTTCAGGTCCGGCATGTACCGCTCGGCGTCGGCGGCGGCGGGGCCCCAGGTGAGGCCCTTGATCTGGTAGGGGCTGCCGTCGACGGTGAGTTGCCAGGAGCCCTGGCTGCCGGTGACCTTCACGGTGCTGCCGGCCGCGGCCGCCTGCGGGGCGGGCAGCGCGGTGAGGGCACCGGCCGTGAGCAGGCCGGCGGTCAGGGAGGTGGCGAGCCGGCGGGTGGTCGAGGAGGCGGTGGCGAGCCGACGGGTGGTCGAAGAGGCGGTGCGTCTGCCGAGCGCCGGGGAGGTTCCGGATCCGCTCGTGCGCGGGTGTGGTCGGGTCATGGGGGTCCTTAAGAATGTTGGGCGGTCCGGGAGGACCGGGTGTGGCTGATGGGGTGTTTGCCGTTGATGGCTCCCGGAGAATGGCCGCCCGGTCCTCCGGGACGCTCCGACTGCTGATTGAGAACTGCGGGCATCGCTGGTTAAGGACCTGTCGGCGGAGTGTTCCCCGGGCCACAGAAGTGCTGGTCACGGTGGAACGGAGCGACGGGCTTGAGCAGGGCTCACGCGCGGATATGGGTCGGCATCGACGCAGGCAAGGGGCATCACTGGGCGGTGGCGGTGAACGCCGACGGTGAGACACTGTTCTCGACGAAGGTGCTCAACGATGAGGCCCAGATCCTGACGCTGATCGACACGGCCCGGGAGAAGGCCGACGAGGTGCGGTGGGCGGTGGACATCTCCGGCCGTGCCTCCGCCCTGCTGCTGGCCCTGCTGATCGCGCACGGTCAGCAGGTGGTCTACGTGCCCGGTCGCACTGTCAACCGGATGACCGGCGCCTACCGCGGTGAGGGCAAGACCGACGCCAAGGACGCCCTGGTCATCGCCGACCAGGCCCGCATGCGCCGGGACTTCGCCCCGATCGGGACTCCGCCAGAGCTGGTTTCCACACTGCAGCTGCTGACCGGCTACCGGCGGGACCTGATCGCCGACCGGGTCCGGCTCATCAACCGGCTGCGCGACCTGCTGGTCGGCATCTGCCCGGCCCTGGAGCGGGCATTCGACTACTCCGCCTCCAAGGGCCCGGTCGTCATGCTCACCGAGTACCAGACCCCGGCCGCCCTGCGGCGGATCGGCGTCAAGCGGCTGACCACCTGGCTGGAACGACGCAAGGTCCGCAGTGCCGACACCGTCGCGGCCAAGGCCGTCGAGGCCGCCCAGTCCCAGACCACCGCCCTGCCCGGCGAGGCCCGGGCCGCCAAGCTGGTGCGCGACCTGGCCCACCAGCTCCTGGCCCTGGACGAACGGATCAAGGACAACGACCAGGAGATCCGCGAGACCTTCCGCACCGACGACCGCGCCGAGATCATCGAGTCCCTGCCCGGCATGGGCCCGATCCTGGGTGCCGAGTTCGTCGCAATCGTCGGGGACCTCTCCGGCTACCGCGACGCCGGACGCCTGGCCTCGCACGCCGGCCTGGCGCCGGTGCCTCGCGACTCCGGCCGCCGCACCGGCAACTACCACCGGCCCAAACGCTACAACCGGCGCCTGCGCTGGCTGTTCTACATGTCCGCGCAGTCCGCGATGATGCGACCGGGACCTTCGAGGGACTACTACCTCAAGAAACGCGCCGAGGGCCTGATCCACACGCAGGCATTGCTCGCACTCGCCCGCCGACGGGTCAACGTGCTGTGGGCGATGCTGCGTGACAAGAGGCTGTTCACCTCCGTCCCGCCAGTCACGCAGGCGGCTTGACACGATCATTGAGATTCTCCGGGGGTGGGGGGTGGCCCGGCCGGCGTGGGGCGAGGACGGCCGGGCCTCTCGGTGGTCGGTGACTGGTGGCCGGTGACTGGTGGCCGGTGGTCGGTGGGGCATGGGCGGGTCAGGGCAGTTCGTAGTCCTCGTTCAGGGCCGCCCCGGCCTCCGGGTGGGTCTCGTCGTAGCCGCGCGCGTTGCACTGCAGACCGCCGACGACGCAGTGGTCGACGAGGGCCTTCAGGGTGGGCTCGTCCCAGGCGTTGAAGAAGTCGTAGTGGAACGAGTAGCCGGGCCCGCTGGACAGCCGGACCCGGGACAGGTCGCCGTTGACCGGAAAGGCCATCTTGAACTCGATCATCGGCAGGGCGACCGGGTGACTGGCCGGGCAGATGTCGTTGTTGGTGCCGGGGTTGACCACCGGGTAGGCCATGTGACTCTGGTGGTCGGGCGTGTCCAGGTAGCGCCCGTCCCAGCAACTGGGCGCCTGGAAACGGATGTTGACCTGGACGTCCTGGCGGTCCGGGCAGTCGGCCGGGAAGTCGACGTTGAAAAGCTGTCACCGCACTCCCAGCCCTCGACGAAGCCCGGGTGGTCGCGGAACTGCCGGGCGCTCTGCAGGGGGCTGCCGACGACGTACCGCAGCCCCTTGGGGAAGGGCCGCACGCTCGTGTAGTCGGTGACGCCCGCCTTGTAGTAGATGACCTGCGGGCCCACCGGCAGCACCGGTGTGTCGCCGTCGTACATGGTCGGCATCCAGTACGCCGACCGGTCGCCGGGGGCGAGGCAGGTGGTGGTGCCGGCGGCGAGCGACGCCGTGGTGCTGTGCGCTTCGGTCGTGGTGTTGCCCATGAAGGTGTGGTCGTGCGACCTGCCCGGCTGCCGCGGGTAGACGATCGGGTCGTCGGGCGCGGTGTGGGTGACCGAGCAGTTGGCCTGGAACTCGTGGAAGTAGCGGCGCGGGGGTTCCTTCGTGGACGGGGTGACGCCGGTGACCGGCGGGTTCGCGGGGATGTAGCCGTCGCCGTCGGGATCCTCGGGCGAGGCGGCGGCCGAGGCCGCCATGGTGTGCCCGGCGTGCGCCGCCGGGGCTGCGGCGCCGGGGTCGGCGCTCGCCGCGACGGTGCCGACGCCGATCGAGGTCAGCAGTAACGCGGTCGCGACGAGGGTGCCGGACAGAACTCTTGATCTCCGTGGCATGGAGACCTCCTGAGGGGGTCGGGAACATCTCGGAGAGCGCTCTCCCGTGTTCGGAGTGTTGAGCGCCGCACGGGAAGGTGTCAAGGGATCCGGCACGAGGAGCAACGGGCCGCACGGTCACACTTGTTGAAGGCGGCGCAGGTGGGACTGTCGTAACTCTTGACGTGTCCCGCACACGGATGAAGCATGCACTTCCAGAGAGCGCTCCCCCACCCCCACTGCGTTCATGTTCCGAACAAGGAGAGAGCCGCCGCATGCCCACTTCCCCCACGAACTCCGCCGTGCCCGAGAACTCCGGTGTACGGCGACGGGCCCTCCTCGGCGCGGCCGCGGCCGCCCCCGTACTGGCCGGGCTCTCCGGCACCGCCGCCTCCGCGGCGCCCGGCTCGCGCAGGCGTCCCCGCGCCCTTCCCGGCGGTGGTGACCTGGGTCCGAACGTCATCGTCTTCGACCCGTCCACCCCGGACATCCAGGCCCGCCTCGATGAGATCTTCCGGCAGCAGGAGTCGGCCCAGTTCGGCACCGGCCGCTACCAGTTGCTGTTCGAGCCGGGCACGTACAACGGGCTCAACGCGCAGATCGGCTTCTACACCTCGATCTCCGGTCTCGGCCTCTCCCCCGACGACACCACCATCAACGGTGACGTGACGGTCGACGCCGGCTGGTTCGACGGCAACGCCACCCAGAACTTCTGGCGTTCGGCGGAGAACCTGGCCCTCGTCCCGGTCAACGGCACCAACCGCTGGGCGGTCGCCCAGGCCGCGCCGTTCCGCCGGATGCACGTCCGCGGCGGGCTCAACCTGGCGCCCGACGGGTACGGCTGGGCGAGCGGCGGCTACATCGCCGACAGCCGCGTCGACGGCACCGTCGGCCCGTACTCGCAGCAGCAGTGGTACACCCGCGACAGCTCGGTCGGCGGCTGGACCAACGGCGTGTGGAACATGGTGTTCTCCGGTGTCGACGGCGCCCCCGCGCAGGGCTTCCCGAACCCGCCGTACACCACGCTCCAGACGACACCCGTCTCCCGCGAGAAGCCGTTCCTGTACCTGGAGGGCGGCCAGTACCGCGTCTTCCTGCCCGCGCTGCGCACCGACGCCCGCGGCGTCAGCTGGGGCAACGGCACCCCGCGCGGCACCTCCCTGCCGCTGGAGCGCTTCTACGTCGCCAAGCCCGGCGACTCGGCCGCCACCCTCAACCAGGCCCTCGAACAGGGCCTCGACCTGCTGCTCACGCCCGGCATCTACCACGTCGACCAGCCGGTCCGGGTGGACCGGGCGGACACCGTGGTGCTGGGCCTGGGGTACGCCACCCTGATCCCCGACAACGGTGTCACCGCGCTGCGGGTCGCCGATGTCGACGGCGTACGGCTGGCCGGCTTCCTGGTCGACGCCGGGCCGGTGAACTCCCCCGTGCTGCTGGAGGTCGGGCCGGAGGGCGCCTCCGCGGACCACTCCGCCAACCCCATCACGGTCCAGGACGTGTTCATCCGGATCGGCGGCGCGGGCCCCGGCAAGGCGACCACCAGCCTGGTGATCAACGCCCGGCACACCGTCGTCGACCACACCTGGGTGTGGCGCGCCGACCACGGCGACGGCGTCGGCTGGGAGACCAACCGCTGCGACTACGGTGTCGTCGTCAACGGCGACGACGTCCTCGCCACCGGCCTGTTCGTCGAGCACTTCAACAAGTACGACGTGCAGTGGAACGGCGAGCGGGGCCGCACGATCTTCTTCCAGAACGAGAAGGCGTACGACGCCCCCGACCAGGCCGCCATCCAGAACGGCTCCCTCAAGGGCTACGCCGCCTACAAGGTCGGCGACCACGTCACCGCCCACGAGGGCTGGGGCATGGGCAGTTACTGCTACTACAACGTGAATCCGGGCATCGTGCAGCACCACGGCTTCGCCGCGCCCGAGCGGGACGGGGTGCGCTTCCACAGCCTGTCGGTGGTGTCGCTGAGCGGCAACGGGCAGTACGAGTGCGTCATCAACGACACGGGGTCGCCGACCTCGGGTACCGACACGGTGCCGTCGACGGTGGTGTCCTACCCCTGATCCCGGTGCCGGGGGCACGCGCCGACCGACGCCGGCGGTTCGGAGCGTGCCCGCGCGGCACCGGTGGCGGCCCCTCCCGGGTGTGCGGGAGGGGCCGCCGTCCCCGTCACCGGACGGGCGACGCGACCGGCGCCGGGGCGTACCCGGTGGGCCGGGTGGTGAAGGTGCCGCGGCCCTGGGTGCGGCTGCGCAACCGGGTCGCGTAGCCGAACAGTTCGGCCAGCGGCACGGTCGCGGTGACGACCGCCGCGCCCGCCCGGGTGACCGAGCCGCTCACCCGGCCGCGCCGCGCGGCCAGGTCGCCGAGCACGCCGCCCACCGCGTCCTCGGGCACGGTGACCGTGACCTCGGCGACCGGCTCCAGCAGCACCAGCGCGCAGGCCCGCAGGGCGTCCCGCAGTCCGAACCGGCCGGCGGTGCGGAAGGCGGTGTCCGAGGAGTCCTTCACATGCGTCGACCCGTCGGTGAGCGTGACCCGCAGCCCGGTCACCGGGTGCCCGCCCAGGGGTCCCCCGGCCAGGGCGTCCCGGCAGCCGGCCTCGACCGCGCGGACGTACTCCTGCGGCACGCGCCCGCCGACGACCGCCGAGCGGAACTCGAACCCGGACTCCGGTGACGCGAGCGGTTCGACGTCGAGCACGACATGGGCGAACTGGCCCGCCCCGCCGTCCTGTTTGACGTGCCGGTACACGAAGCCGGACACACCGCGGCCGACGGTCTCCCGGTGACTGACCCGCGGCCGGCCGACGTTGACGCCCAGCGCGTGCTCACGGCGGATCTTCTCCACCGCGACCTCCAGGTGCAGCTCGCCCATGCCGGACAACACGGTCTGGCCGGTCTCGGTGTCGGTGCGCACGACCAGCGAGGGGTCCTCCTCGACGAGCCGTGCGAGCGCCGACGCCAGCCGCCCGGTGTCGGTGCCCTTCAGCGCCTCGACCGCGACGGAGACGACCGGTTCGGCGACGCCGGGGGGCTCCAGGAGCAGCGGGGCGTCCGGCGCGCACAGGGTGGCGCCGGCGCGGACGGACTTCAGTCCGACCACGGCGACGATGTCCCCGGCCACCGCACGGTCGAGCTGGGCGTGCCGGTCGGCGCGCACCCGCAGGACGCGGCCGACGCGCTCGGCGCGGTGTGCGGTCGCGTCCCACACGGTGTCTCCCTTCCCGATCGTCCCGGAGTAGACGCGGAGGTAGGTCAGGCGCCCGGTCGAGGTGGCGTTCACCTTGAACGCGAGCGCGGTCAGGGGTGCCGCCGGGTCGGCGGCCCGTTCCCGCTCGGTGCCGTCGTCGTGCGTGCCGCGCACCGGCGGCACGTCGAGCGGCGACGGCAGGTAGGCGAGTACGGCGTCCAGCAGCGGTTCGATGCCGCGGTTGCGGTAGGCGGAGCCGCACAGGACGACGACGGCGTCACCGTCGCGGGTCAGGTCCCGCAGGGCCGGGCCGAGCGTGGCGTCGCTGAGCGAGCCGGTGTCGCAGAACTCCTCCAGGGCGCCCGGATGCAGTTCGGCGACGGCCTCCTCCAGCAGTCGGCGCCGCCGGTCCGCCTCCTCGCGCAGGCCGTCCGGCACCGGTGCCGGGCCGGCGGCCTCCCCTTCGTCGGTCCAGGTCAGCGCGCGCATGCGCACCAGGTCGACGACACCGGTGAAGGTGTCCTCCGCCCCGATCGGCAGCTGCACGGCCAGCGGCGCGGGGTGCAGCCGCTCCCGGACGGAGGCGACGGCGGCGTCCAGGTCGGCGCCGGCCCGGTCCATCTTGTTGACGAACGCGATGCGCGGTACGCCGTGCCGGTCGGCCTGCCGCCACACCGACTCGCTCTGCGGTTCCACGCCGGCGACCGCGTCGAACACGGCGACGGCGCCGTCGAGGACGCGCAGGGAGCGCTCCACCTCGTCGGCGAAGTCGACGTGGCCCGGGGTGTCGATGAGGTTGATCCGGTGGCCGTCCCAGGCGCAGCTGACGGCGGCGGCGAAGATGGTGATGCCCCGGTCGCGTTCCTGCGGGTCGTAGTCGGTGACGGTGGTGCCGTCGTGGACCTCGCCGCGCTTGTGGGTGGTGCCGGTGGCGTACAGGATCCGCTCGGTGACGGTGGTCTTGCCGGCGTCGACGTGGGCGAGGATGCCGAGGTTGCGGACGGCGGCAAGGGGGTTGGTGCGCATGGCCCGTGGCCTTTCGGATGATCCGGGAAAGGGCGGCGCGATTGTTCCGGCGCACGGCGGCGCACGCCCCTGGACGGCAGGGGGTGCGGGTTCAGACGTGCGTCACGGATTCCGGTGCCGGCCGCGCAGCGGGCGCCGGACGGCCGGAGACACCAGGATCACCACGGACCGGCGGGACCGGGAACGGGGAGCGGCGACGACGGCGCGAGCACGCACGGCCGGACTCCCCTCACTGGTCATGGGCGCACCGCCCGGTGGTGGGCGGTGCCTGCCCGGCGAGTGTAGGGAGGGGCGGGAAGGCCCGGCCACCCCTTTTCGGCGTCTCACATACCGGTATGGCGTTCCTGATAATTGAGATGTCTGAGATCTTTGGGTGACCCGCACCGTGCACGCGCCCCTCCCGTGCGGGGGACGCGTGGCGTCGTGCGGGCCGTCGGCGCACGCCTCCGACGGCCGTTCTACCCGGAAAGACCGTGAAATGCCCGCACCCACCACCAGTCCGGCCCCGGCCCCCGTCAACTCGCGGTCCCGCGTCCTCATCGCGAGCCTCATCGGCACGACGATCGAGTTCTACGACTTCTACATCTACGCGACCGCCGCCGTCCTGGTCTTCCCCACGCTCTTCTTCCCGAGCAGCGACCCGACCACGGCGCTGCTGTCGTCGTTCGCGGTGTTCGGCGCCGCGATGGTCGCCCGCCCGATCGGCGCCGTGGTCTTCGGACACCTCGGCGACCGGCTCGGACGCAAGGGAACGCTGGTGGCCTCGCTCCTCACCATGGGCATCGCCACCTTCCTGATCGGTGTGCTGCCCACCTACGAGCAGGCCGGCTGGATCGCCACCGCGCTGCTGGTGCTGATGCGGCTCGCGCAGGGCTTCGCCCTCGGCGGTGAGTGGAGCGGCGCCGCCCTGATCGCCACCGAGAACGCCCCGCGCGGCAAGCGCGCCCTCTACGGCACCTTCCCGCAGCTGGGCGCACCGCTCGGCTTCATCATCGGCAACGGCCTCTTCCTGATCATCGGCGCGCTGCTGCCGTCCGCGGCGGGCGCCGACCCGTCGCAGCCCTCGGAGGCCTTCCTGACGTGGGGCTGGCGCGTGCCGTTCCTGTTCTCCGCGGTGATGGTCGCGATCGGCCTGTGGGTGCGGATGCGGCTCGTGGAGTCGACGGTCTTCGCCAGGACCCGGGAGGCTGGTCTGGTGCGGAAGCTGCCGCTGGCCACCGTCTTCCGCAACCACTGGAAGCAGCTGGTCCTGGGCACCTTCTTCATGCTGGCGACGTACGTGCTCTTCTACCTGATGACCACGTTCTCGCTGAGCTACGGCCGCACGCCCGAGGACGCCGCCGTGCCCGGCCTCGGCTACAGCTACACCACCTTCGTCCTGATGATGATCTTCGGTGTGCTGTTCTTCGCCGTGTTCACGCTGGTCTCCGGCCCGCTCGCCGACAAGTACGGCCGGCGCGGCACGCTGATCCTGGTCACCGCCGGCATCCTGGTCTTCGGTCTGGCGTGGGTGCCGCTGATCGGCCTGGGCACGCTGGGCGTGGTGCTGTGGCTGGTGCTGGGCTTCACGCTGATGGGCATGACGTTCGGCCCGATGGGCGCGCTGCTGCCGGAGCTGTTCCCGACGAGCGTGCGCTACACGGGCTCCGGCATCTCGTACAACGTCAGCTCGATCCTCGGCGCGGCGGTCGCCCCGTTCATAGCGGTGGCCCTGTGGGAGGCCGGCGACGGCTCGCCGTGGCTGGTCGGCGTCTACCTGTCGGCGATGGCACTGCTGACGCTGGTCGCGCTACTCCTCGGCAAGGAGACGAAGGACGTGACGCTCGACGAGGGCGAGGCCCCCACCGCCCCCGCCCTGGACGAGGACCGCGCCGCCACCGCGTCCTCCTGAAACGGCATCCCGCCGCGGCCCCCTTCATCCCCGCGGGAGAGGCAGGGGGCCGCGGCGCGTTCCGCCGCCCCGGGATCAGCCTGCCCCGGGATTCCGGAACGCCGGTGGGCGGTCGGCGTCGCGGGGGAGGATGGTCGTCATGACGGTTGACGGCCCCTCCATCGACTCCACCAGGCCCAGCATCGCCCGCGTCTACGACTACCTGCTCGGCGGCAAGGACAACTACGCCGTGGACCGGGAGGTCGGCGACGTGTTCTTCCGCGACCTTCCCGGTTCGGTGGCCATCGCCTTCGCCAACCGCGCCGCCCTGACGCGGGCGATCGCGCAGATCGTCACGACCACCGGCGTGCGGCAGTTCATCGACCTGGGCAGTGGTCTGCCGACCGCCGACAACGTCCACCAGGTCGCGCAGCGGCACGCCCCGGAGTCCCGGATCGTGTACGTCGACAACGACCCCCAGGTGCTGGTCCACGGCTGTGCGCTGCTGGAGCAGAACGACCGGACCCGGGTCGTCCGGGCCGACGTACGCGATCCCGAAGGCGTCCGCACCCACCCGGAGACCCTGGAACTGATCGACTTCGACCGCCCCGTCGCCGTCATCTTCAGCGCCATCCTCCACCACGTCAACGACGAGGAGGACCCGGCCGGCATCGTCCGCCACTGGCGCGACCACGTGCCCTCCGGGAGCTACTTCTTCCTCAGCCACTTCCGTTCCGGCGACAACCCGGAGACGGTGGAGGCCGAGCGGGTCCTCCAGCGGACCTTCGGCCGCGGCCGGTGGCGCACCGACGAGGAGATCGCCTCCCTGCTGGACGGTCTGGAGATCCTCGACCCCGGGATCGTGCCCGCGCCCCTGTGGCGCCCCGACACGGCCCCCAACCCGTGGAGCACCGGCGGTGCGGAACGGGAACTCAGCGTCTGGCAGCACCTCATCGTCGCCGGGCTGGCCCGCAAGGCGTAGACGCGGTCGGTGACCGTGTCGTGGGCGGTCACCGCGGCAGTTCACCGGAACGGGCGACGATGTCACCCGAAAGCCCTCACCTCACGCGGTTCCGTCCCCCCTTCGCCCCGTGCCCCCTACCGTGGACCCGCCGCCCGAACACCGCCCGCTGCGGCCGCGCATGGCGGCGGTGACACGCAGGACACGGAAGACCGAGAAGGAACGGGATGACACGGGCCGCGGTGACTGAGTGGGACGAACGCGTGCCGGGGCGCCGCTGGACGGTGCGTCTGGACCCCGTCGGCCGGGGCAGCGCGGAGGTGCGCGTCACGTGCAGCCGGCCCGCCTGTGCCGAGCTGCGTCTGCCCTCGGCGACGGCGGGCCGCGCGGCCGCGGCCGCCCATCTCATGGCGCATCTGCGTGCCGCTCCCGCCCCGGGAGCCGGTACCTACTGCGCGTGCAGGGCCGAGGGCTGTCGCGCCCATCTCCCCGGCACCGGCGGGCAGGCGCGTACCGAACCCTGGCGGTGCGGCGGGCCGGTCGTCCTGGCGGTGGTCACCGACCGGGCGGGACGCTGGTGGCAGGCCCTGGAGTGCTGTTCGACGTGCGCCGCCGCCACTCCCGGAGCGCGGACCGCGGACCCCTCGCGGCCGTCCGGGCCCCGGACCACCGCCCGCCCGACGCCCGCGGCGGCGGGCCCGGGCGGGCCACGGTTCTCCGACCGGCAGGTCGCCGCCGGTGCGGCGGTTCCCGCGCCCCGCCCCGAACCCACGCGGCGGTGCCGCCCGCCGGAGGAGAGGGTCGGCCGCCGTGTCATCCCGCGCGACCTGCGGCCCGTGTCCCTGCGGGACGAACTCGTCGAACTCGGTGACCTCTTCCGCGCCTACCAGAAGCGCGCGGAACCCGACCTGGCGATGCTGGCCGGTCTCCAGGAGCGCAAGGCCCGCGCCTTCCTCACCTGGTCCGCTGTCAGCTGCGACGTCACCCTGCGGCTCGAAGCGACGCGCGCCGAGCGGGCCGCCGCCGTCATCCGGCGCCAGCACCAGCACCGCACCGGCTGTGTGACGGACGGCGACGAACCGGGCGTGGTGCGCCTGCTGACCGTACCGAAGCAGTGGGATTACGCGCGCTCCGTCCTGGCGTACGTGGCCGCGCACGCGCCGCTGCCCGGACCGGAGGCACGGCTGCTGGTGCTGATGCTGACCCTGCGCACCGCGCACTCCGGCACCGGCAACCTCGTCGGCCAGGACCTCAGCGGGCTGGGCCTGACCGATCCGGAGGCCCTGGTCGAGCAGCTGACCGGCTGCGGCTGGCTGGACCTCCCCGGCACGGTGGGCGACCTGCTCACCTCCCGGCCGGAGAACCCCACCCCGATCACCGTGCCCTCCCTGACGCCCGACGCTGCGGCTCCCCTCACGTTCGGCAGGAAGACACGGCCCAAGCTGTCCGGCTGGGCCCAGAGAGTCGTCTCGGACAAGAAGCTCCGCAAGGCGAAGGCCCCGGCCGGCACCCGGCTGCTCGCCCTGACGCTGGCCACGCGGACCGACCTCGCGGGACACCTCGGCCCCGGTGGCGAGGGCATCGCCCTGAGCACCCTCGCCGAGCAGGTCGCACTGCCCCCCGGCGAACTGCCGCCCTTGATCGACCGGTTGACGGCGCTCGACTGGCTCACCGAGACCGTCCTCACCGACACCCACCTCACCGCCCGCCTCACCGAACGCGTCCTCCCCCTCACCTGCCCCCTCCTGGAGTGACCCGCACCCCCTGGGAGCCCCAGGACCGCTCCGCTCCGGCACGGCCGCAACGCCTGTGCGCGCACTCGGGATTGCCGCGCCTCGCGCCCGGCGGACGGGACACAGGACGTCACGGGTGGGCGGGGCGGTCGACCCGCTTGTGTCAACTACCGAATGTGCACGGGAGGTTCACCGATCGACTCCGGTCCCTGTGGTTCACTGCCGAGGCGCGACAGGACGTGACGAACCGTCAACGGAGAGGTGTCGACCCCGTGCACATACGCCGCACTCGCAGCGCCGCCACCGCGTTACTGCTCGCGGTGGCGCTGATACCCGCCACCCTCACCACCGCGTCGGCGGCCGACGCGCCCGCCCCCACGCCCGCCGCACCGGGCGTGACGTCCGGCCGGCAGAGCACCGACCCGCAGAAGGTCCGTGACTTCTGGACACCCGAGAGAATCGCCCGCGCCCTGGCGAACGAGAAGAAGGACCAGGCCCGCATCGCCCGCGACGCCACGCTCGCCGGGGCAGCGGCCGAAGCGCCCGAGGACAGGGTCAGGAGCACCGCCCCGCGGCTGACGGCCGAGGCTCCGCGGGTCCTCCCCGCGCGGCAGGCGGGCGTGTCGGCGACCGCGGCGGCGGCCGACGTCCCCGAGATGCCCGTCGCGCAGGAGGTGCCGTTCCCGCAGAACGCCCCCGCGATCGTCGTCGGCAAGATCCTCTACACCGACGACGCGGGCGAGGAGCACGGCTGCAGCGGCGCCTCGGTCTCGGCCGACGGCAACAACACCGTCTGGACGGCGGGCCACTGCGTGCACCCGGGCGACGGGCGCGGCGCCGACGGCTTCTACGACCTGGTGCTCTTCATCCCGGGCTACAGGGAAAGCCTCGAAACCCCCGGTGAGTACGACGCCCCGTGGGGCGAGTGGGTCGCCCAGTCGTTCGTGGCCCCGGAGGCGTGGACCCAGGACCGGGACTACGAGGACGCCGACCTGGCCGCCTTCACCGTCGAGGCCCCGGCCGGCTACACGAACCTCACCGACACGGTGGGCGCGCTCGGCTACAAGTTCGGGTACGGCTCGGACTGGCCGGACATCATCGACTCCGGGTTCCCGGGCGAGGGCTACCAGCGCACCGACATGGACGGGTACACGCAGTTCTACTGCACCGGTGACGTCGTGGACGCTATGGACTGGAACCCGTTGGACAACCGGCTCGAGATGAACTGCGACATGGGCGGCGGCGCGAGCGGCGGCCCGATGGCCACTCCCGAGGGGCAGATCGTCGGAGCGAACTCCCACGCCGAAGTCGACGACCAGGACCAGCGGATCAACGATCACCTGTACTCGTCCGACCACGGCGACCAGGCCGTCGCGGTGATCAACGCGATCAACGACGCGAACTGACCCCACACGGCCCCGGGAGGCGGACCCCGGCCCGGCCCCGCGCGGTCGTGGCCAGGGTCCGTCCCCTTCAGCCGTCCACGCGTCGGTCCATGCCCGGGTCGACGTCCTCGGCGCTCGGAGCGTTGACCATCCGCTGGTGCAGGTAGCGGCCCCGGATCTCGTCCGTGGTCAGCAGGTCCCAGCCCTCGGGCAGCTCCTTGCCCGCGTCCTCGAGCTCGGCCGTCCACGCCTCGACCAGTTCCGCCCGGGTCGTCGGTACCGGCGACGCCGCCGACCGGGCCGCGCCGACCGTCACCGGAGGCGTCTCGTCCTCCTGGACGGACATCACCACGAACGTCAAGGCCCCGCCCGCCGCGAACGCCGCCAGGGCCAAGCCCCACACCCGCCTGCGTGTCATCCCGCTCCCCTCACGAGCCGCCCTCACCCGTACCGTGCCACAGCTCCACGGGCAGGACCGAGGCCCGGCACCCACGCCGCCCGTATCTCCCCATCCGTGTGCGCCGCGTGCAGAGACGAGCGATGGCCCCGACCGTGCTGGTCGGGGCCATCGATGGTGCGCGGTGTCCGAGGGGGGACTTGAACCCCCACGCCCGATAAAGGGCACTAGCACCTCAAGCTAGCGCGTCTGCCATTCCGCCACCCGGACAAGGTGTCTGCCGCCGTGCCGGGGTGTTCCCCCCGTGGCGACATGGACAACCATACCAAGCTTTCGCAGTGCCTTTCACCTGCGTTTTCCGTGCGTCCGATGGCGGTCCGCGCCTCGTGGGCGCGGACCGCCGCCCGTGCACGGTGGGTGTCCGGACGGTTACGGCCGGGCGGCTCACGGCATCAGCTGGTACTCCGGGAAGTTGCCGGGCAGCCGCTCCCCGGCGGGCCCCTGGGTGACGGCGCGGACCAGCAGCTCGCCGCCGACGAACGCGCCCCGCCAGGACGCGCCGAAGCCGCCGAACAGCTCGTCGCGGTCGCCGCGGGATCGGGGGACCCCGTGGCCGACCTTGAAGGCGCGGATGTGCGGGGCCAGCCGGTCGTAGGTGGACCGGTCGTCCGTGGACAGGGTGGCCACCAGGGCGCCGTTGGACGCGTTCATGGCGGCCAGCAGTTCCGCCTCGGTATCGACCAGGACGATGGTGTCGACCGGGCCGAACGGCTCCGCGTGGTGCAGCGGGGAGGAGCGGGGCGGGTCGAGCAGCGTGACGGGCTGGACGTAGGCCGAAATGTCCTGGCCGGGCAGGAAGCGGGCGTCGGACGGGGTGCCCCGGTGCAGGGGGACGGCGCCGCGGTCGACGGCCTCGGCGACCTGGTCGTGCAGTTCCTTCGCCTTGGCCGCGTTGATCACGGGCCCGAAGTCCAGCGCCGGGCAGGGGTCGTCGGGGTGTTCCACGGCCAGCGGGTGGCCGACCCGGAGGGTGCGGACCGCGGGAAGGTACGCGGCGAGGAAGTCGTCGAAGAGCCGGCGCTGGACGACGAAGCGCGGGTAGGCGGTGCAGCGCTGCTTGCCGTAGTCGAACAGTGTGGGGATCACCGCGCCGAGGGTGTCCCAGTCCGAGTGGTCCCAGATGCCCCAGGTGTTGAGCCCTTCCTGTTCGAGGATGTGCCGTTTGCCGAGGTCGGCGACGGCGGTGGCGACGGCGGCCCCGGAGTCGCGGCCGCCGACGAAGGAGACGCAGCCGACCTCGGGCGCCCGCACCAGTGCCTCGGACAGCTCGCCTCCGCCGCCGCTGACGAGGGTGACGGGCAGGCCCTCGCGGGCGGCGAGCGCCGAGGCCAGGGTCAGGCAGGCGACGCCGCCGTCGGTCGGGGTCTTGGCGATGACCGCGTTGCCCGCGAGTGCCTGCACCAGCATGGCGTGCACGAGCACGCTCATCGGGTAGTTCCAGCTGGCGATGTTGGAGACGGGCCCGTCGAGCGGGGCCCGTCCGGTGAGCATCGCGTCGATGCCGTCGACGTACCAGCGCACGCCGTCGATGGCCCGGTCGACGTCCGCCCGGGCGAGCCGCCACGGTTTGCCGATCTCCCAGACGAGGAGGAGGGCGAGCAGTTCGCGGTGCTGGGCGAGGGCGTCGAGGGTGGCCGCGACGCGGGCGCGGCGTTCCGGCAGCGGGAGGTGGCGCCAGGCGCGGTGCTGGTCGAGCGCGGCGCGCACGGCCTGCCGGGCGGTGGCCCGGTCCAGGCGTGGCGGGCCGGCCACGGGGCCGCCGTCGACGGGGCTGACGGCGGGCAGGGTGCGGCCGTCGGCCTGCCAGGCGGCGTTCCAGAGGTTGAGGACGCGGTCGTCCCGGAAGGCCTCGGGGGCGACGGCGAGGCAGCGCTGCCAGGCGTCGGTCCAGGAGGTGCCGGATTTGAGGGTGAGGGTGGGTGGTGGCATGCGGTTCGCTCCGCTCTCGGTGCACGGTCGAGAGAAAGGGGAGGCCGAGGGTTCTCAGCCGCCGGCGTTCAGGACGGCGAGGACCTGCCGCGCCGTCTCCGTGGGCGTGTCGCCGACCCTGACCCCGGCCGCCTCCAGGGCTTCCTTCTTCGCCCGCGCCGTACCGGACGAGCCGGAGACGATCGCGCCGGCGTGGCCCATGGTGCGGCCCTCGGGTGCGGTGAAGCCGGCGATGTAGCCGACGACGGGCTTGGTGACGTGGTCGCGGACGTAGGCGGCCGCGCGTTCCTCGGCGTCGCCGCCGATCTCGCCGATGAGGACGATCAGGTCGGTGTCGGGGTCCTCCTGGAAGGCGGCCAGGCAGTCGATGTGGGTGGTGCCGACGACGGGGTCGCCGCCGATGCCGACACAGGTGGAGAAGCCGGTGTCCCGCAGCTCGTGCATGAGTTGGTAGGTGAGCGTGCCGGACTTGGAGACCAGGCCGATACGGCCCGGTGTGGTGATGTCGGCCGGGATGATGCCGGCGTTGGACTGTCCGGGGCTGATCAGGCCGGGGCAGTTGGGGCCGATGACCCGGGTGCCCCTGCGGCGGGCGTGCTCGACGAAGGCGACGGAGTCGTGGACGGGGATGCCCTCGGTGATGACGACCGCGAGTCCGATGCCGGCGTCGGCGGCTTCGGTCACGGCCGGCCTGGCGAAGGCGGGTGGCACGAAGACGACGGTGACGTCGGCTCCCGTGGCGTCCATGCCCTCGGCGACCGAGCCGAAGACGGGCACCCGGCGGTCGTCGAAGTCGGCGTTCCGGCCGGCCTTGCGCGGGTTGACGCCGCCGACGACGTTGGTGCCGGCGGCGAGCATCCGCCGGGTGTGCTTCATGCCCTCGCCGCCGGTCATGCCCTGGACGAGGACCCTGCTCTCCTTGGTGAGGTGGATGGCCATGTCGTCCGGTCTCCTCAGGGTGTGGTGGCGAGGTGGGCGGCCCGGCTCGCGGCGCCGTCCATGGTGGGGACCTGTTCGACGAGCGGGTGCGCGTGCGCGTCGAGGACGGCCCGGCCGCGGGCCGCGTTGTTGCCGTCGAGGCGCACGACGAGCGGTTTCGTCAGCCGGACGGTGTCCAGGGCGCGGACGATGCCGTCGGCGACCGCGTCGCAGGCGGTGATGCCGCCGAAGACGTTGACGAGGACGGATCTCACGGACGGGTCGGAGAGGATGACCGACAGGCCGTCCGCCATGACCTGCGCCGAGGCGCCGCCGCCGATGTCGAGGAAGTTGGCGGGGCGGGCACCGCAGCCGGCCACCACGTCGAGGGTGGCCATGACGAGTCCGGCGCCGTTGCCGATGATGCCGACCTCGCCGTCGAGCTTGACGTAGGTGAGGCCCTTGGCGGCCGCGGCGGCCTCGAGCGGGTCCTGGGGGGTTTCGTGCCCGGCCCCCCGACGCGTCCGGCGGAAGCTCGCGTTGTCGTCGAGGGTGACCTTGCCGTCGAGGGCCGTGATCCGTCCGTCGCGGGTGCGGACGAGCGGGTTGACCTCGACGAGCAGGGCGTCCTCGCGGACGAGGACCTCCCACAGCCGGACGAGGACGTCGACGGTCTGCGGCGGCAGTCCGGCCGCCTCGGCGATACGGGACGCCGTCGCCGGGGTGACGCCCTCGGCCGGGTCGACGGGGACGCGGGCCACGGCCTCGGGACGGGTCGCGGCGACCTCCTCGATGTCCATGCCGCCCTCGGCGGAGGCGATCGCGAGGAAGCGGCCGGCCGCGCGGTCGAGGACGTAGGAGACGTAGAACTCCTCCTCGATGTCGACGGGCCGGGCCAGCATCACCGTGCCGACCGTGTGGCCCTTGATGTCCATGCCGAGCATCTGACGTGCCGTCAGTTCGGCGGCGGCCGGGTCGGCGGCGAGCTTGACGCCGCCCGCCTTGCCGCGCCCGCCCGTCCTGACCTGCGCCTTGACGACGACGCGGCCGCCGAGCCGACGGGCGATCTCACGGGCCTTTTTGGGTGAGTCGGTGACCTCGGCCCGCGGCACCACGATGCCGTGTTCCTCGAAGAGTTCCCTTGCCTGGTGTTCGTACAGGTCCATCTCGGCTCCTGTCTGCGAAGTCGCCGGAAGGTCCGAGAGGTGGCCGGAGGCCGACGACCGAAAAGTGCCGCGCACCCCCTGGACACCACCCATCGGATGCGGGATAACAAGCTTCATACAGTATTCGTCGACTGTATGCAATGTACCGCGAGAGCGTTCCCCGCCCCCCAGGAAGGGACAAGGACTTCGCCATGCCCGACGAAACCCAGGACGTCATCTCCGGCGGTCACCTCGTCGCCAAGGCCCTCAAGGCCGAGGGCGTCGACCGCATCTACACACTGTGCGGCGGCCACATCATCGACATCTACGACGGCTGCGTCGACGAGGGCATCGAGGTCGTCGACGTACGGCACGAACAGGTGGCCGCCCATGCCGCCGACGGCTACGCCCGGATCACGGGCAAGCCCGGCTGCGCCGTCGTCACCGCGGGGCCGGGGACGACCGACGCCGTCACCGGAGTCGCCAACGCCTTCCGCGCGGAGTCCCCGATGCTGCTGATCGGCGGTCAGGGGGCGCTGACCCAGCACAAGATGGGGTCGCTGCAGGACCTGCCGCACGTCGACATGATGAACCCCATCACCAAGTTCGCGGCGACGGTGCCGGACACGGCGCGTGCGGCGGACATGGTGTCGATGGCGTTCCGCGAGTGCTACCACGGCGCGCCCGGGCCCTCCTTCCTGGAGATCCCGCGCGACGTGCTCGACGCCAAGGTGCCCGTGCCCAAGGCGCGCGTGCCGCGGCAGGGCGCCTACCGGGCCTCGACCCGCTCGGCCGGCGACCCCGAGGCGGTCGAGAAGCTGGCCGACCTGCTGGTGCACGCCGAGAAGCCGGCGATCCTGCTCGGCAGCCAGGTGTGGACGACCCGGGGCACCGAGTCGGCGATCGAGCTGGTGCGCACCCTCAACATCCCCGCGTACATGAACGGCGCGGGGCGCGGCACGCTGCCGCCCGGCGACCCGCACCACTTCCAGCTGTCACGGCGCTACGCCTTCTCCAACGCCGATGTCATCGTGATCGTCGGTACGCCCTTCGACTTCCGCATGGGCTACGGCAAGCGGCTCTCCCCCGACGCGACCGTCGTCCAGATCGACCTCGACTACCGCACCGTCGGCAAGAACCGCGACATCGACCTCGGCATCGTCGGCGACGCGGGGCTGGTGCTGAAGTCGGTGGCCGAGGCGGCCTCCGGACGCGTCAACGGCGGCGCGTCCCGGCGCAAGGAGTGGCTGGACGAGCTGCGGGCCGCCGAGCAGACCGCCCTGGACAAGCGGCTGCCGCAGCTGCGGTCGGACGCCTCGCCGATCCACCCCTACCGGCTGGTCAGCGAGATCAACGACTTCCTCACCGAGGACTCGATCTACATCGGCGACGGCGGCGACATCGTCACCTTCTCCGGGCAGGTCGTGCAGCCCAAGTCGCCCGGGCACTGGATGGACCCGGGCCCGCTCGGCACCCTCGGCGTCGGTGTCCCCTTCGTGCTGGCCGCCAAGCAGGCACGGCCCGACAAGGAGGTCATCGCCCTCTTCGGCGACGGCGCCTTCTCCCTCACCGGCTGGGACTTCGAGACCCTCGTCCGCTACGACCTCCCCTTCGTCGGCATCGTCGGCAACAACTCCTCGATGAACCAGATCCGCTACGGCCAGGCCGCCAAGTACGGCAAGGAGCGCGAGCGGGTCGGCAACACCCTCGGCGACGTCCGGTACGACGAGTTCGCGCGGATGCTGGGCGGTCACGGCGAGGAGGTCCGCGACCCCGCCGACATCGGCCCCGCCCTGCGCCGCGCCCGCGAGTCGGGCAAGCCGTCGCTGATCAACGTCTGGGTGGACCCGGACGCGTACGCCCCCGGAACCATGAACCAGACCATGTACAAGTGAGGTGCACGCCCATGACCCCCAAGGCACTTGAGGGCATCCGCGTCCTGGACATGACGCACGTCCAGTCCGGGCCCTCCGCGACCCAGCTGCTGGCCTGGCTCGGCGCCGACGTCGTCAAGCTGGAGGCGCCGACCGGCGACATCACGCGCAAGCAGCTGCGCGACCTGCCGGACGTCGACTCCCTCTACTTCACCATGCTCAACTGCAACAAGCGCAGCATCACCCTCAACACCAAGACCGAGCGCGGCAAGGAGATCCTCACCGAGCTGATCCGGCGCTCGGACGTGATGGTCGAGAACTTCGGTCCGGGCGCGGTCGACCGGATGGGCTTCACCTGGGACCGCATCCAGGAGATCAACCCACGGATCGTCTACGCCTCCATCAAGGGGTTCGGCGAGGGCCCGTACACCAACTTCAAGGCGTACGAGGTCGTCGCGCAGGCCATGGGCGGGTCGATGTCGACCACCGGCTTCGAGGACGGGCCGCCGCTGGCGACGGGGGCCCAGATCGGGGACTCGGGCACGGGTGTGCACGCGGTGGCCGGCATCCTCGCCGCCCTCTTCCAGCGGGAGCGCACCGGGCGCGGGCAGCGGGTGAACGTGGCCATGCAGCACGCGGTGCTCAACCTCTGCCGGGTGAAGCTGCGCGACCAGCAGCGCCTGACCCGTGGTCCACTCGCCGAATATCCCAACGAGGACTTCGGCGACGAGGTTCCCCGGTCGGGCAACGCCTCCGGCGGCGGCCAGCCCGGATGGGCCGTCCGGTGCGCGCCCGGCGGCCCGAACGACTACGTGTACGTCATCGTGCAGCCCGTCGGCTGGAAGCCGCTGAGCGAGCTCATCGGCCGGCCCGAGCTGGCCGAGGACCCCGAGTGGGCGACGCCGGAGGCCCGGCTGCCCAAGCTGAACAAGATGTTCCAGCTGATCGAGGAGTGGTCCTCCACGCTGCCCAAGTGGGAGGTGCTGGAGCGGCTGAACGCGCACAACATCCCGTGCGGGCCGATCCTGTCCACCAAGGAGATCATCGAGGACGCCTCGCTGGCCGCCAACGAGATGGTGGTCACCGTCCCGCACCCCGAGCGCGGCGAGTTCGTCACCGTCGGCAGCCCGCTGAAGCTCTCCGACTCGCCCGTGGCCGTGACCTCCTCCCCCCTGCTCGGCGAGCACAACGAAGAGGTCTACGTCGGCGAACTCGGCCTCGGGGACGAGGAGCTGCGCCTGCTCAAGTCGAACGGGGTGATCTGACGTGATGGCCGAGGACCGGACGCTCAGGGTGCGCGCGCTGCTGGACGCGGTGCGCGCCGAGGGGCGGACCGCCCTGACCGCGCCCGAGGGCAAGGTGATCGCCGACGCGTACGGGATCGCCGTGCCCGGCGAGGAGGTGGCGACGGACGTCGACGAGGCCGTGGCGTGCGCGGCGCGGTTCGGCGGGCCCGTCGTCATGAAGATCGTGTCGCCGGACATCCCGCACAAGACCGACGCGGGCGGTGTGGTCGTCGGCGTGGAGGGGGCGAAGGACGTACGGGCGGCGTTCTGCCGGATCGTGGAGAACGCGCGGGCGTACGCCCCGGATGCGCGCATCGAGGGCGTGCAGGTGCAGGAGCTGCTGCCGAAGGGGCAGGAGGTCATCGTCGGGGCGGTCACCGACCCGACGTTCGGGAAGGTCGTGGCGTTCGGGCTCGGCGGGGTGCTGGTCGAGGTGCTGAAGGACGTCACGTTCCGGCTGGCGCCGGTCGACGCCGACGAGGCGCTGTCGATGCTGGACTCCATCCGGGCGGCGGAGGTCCTGCGCGGGGTGCGCGGCCAGGACGGCGTGGACCGGTGGGCCCTCGCCGAGCAGATCCGGCGGGTGTCCCAACTGGTCGCGGACTTCCCGGAGATCGCCGAGGTGGACCTCAACCCGGTGATCGCGACGCCGGCCGGCGCGGTCGCCGCCGACATCCGCGTGATCCTGTCCACCGGGGCGCGCAAGGAGCGGCGCCGCTACGCCCGCGAGGAGATCCTCACCTCCATGCGGCGGCTGATGCAGCCGCGTTCGGTGGCGGTGATCGGGGCCTCCAACGAGCAGGGCAAGATCGGCAACTCGGTGATGCGCAACCTGGTCGACGGCGGTTTCGCCGGGGAGATCCACCCGGTAAACCCCCGGGCCGATGACATCGTGGGCCGCAAGGCGTACAAGAGTGTCACCGACGTTCCCGGTGAGGTGGATGTGGCGGTCTTCGCGATCCCCGCCCGGTTCGTCGCCTCGGCGCTGGAAGAGGTGGGGCGCAAGAGGATCCCGAACGCCGTGCTGATCCCCTCCGGCTTCGCGGAGACCGGTGAGCACGCGCTCCAGGACGAGATCGTGGCGATCGCCGAGCGCCACGGCATCCGGCTGCTGGGCCCCAACATCTACGGCTACTACTCGACGTGGCAGGACCTGTGCGCCACGTTCTGCACGCCGTACGACGTCAAGGGCGGGGTCGCGCTGACCAGCCAGTCGGGCGGCATCGGGATGGCGATCCTGGGCTTCGCGCGGACCACCAAGACGGGCGTGTCGGCGATCGTCGGGCTCGGCAACAAGTCGGACCTGGACGAGGACGACCTGCTGACCTGGTTCGGGGAGGACCCGCACACCGAGTGCATCGCGATGCACCTGGAGGACCTCAAGGACGGGCGGGCGTTCGTCGAGGCCGCGCGGGCGACCGTGCCGAAGAAGCCGGTCGTGGTGCTGAAGGCGGGGCGGACGGCGGCGGGCGCGAAGGCCGCGGGCTCGCACACCGGCGCCCTGGCCGGCGACGACGCGGTGTACGACGACATCCTGCGGCAGGCGGGCGTCATCCGGGCGCCGGGTCTGAACGACATGCTGGAGTACGCGCGCGCGTTGCCGGTGCTGCCCGCTCCGCGGGGCGACAACGTGGTGATCATCACCGGGGCGGGCGGCAGCGGGGTGCTGCTGTCGGACGCGGTGACGGACAACGGGCTGTCGCTGATGGAGATCCCGGCCGATCTGGACGCGGCGTTCCGGGAGTTCATCCCGCCGTTCGGGGCCGCGGGCAACCCGGTGGACATCACCGGCGGGGAGCCGCCGTCCACGTACGAGGCGACGATACGGCTGGGGCTGGAGGACCCGCGGATCCACGCGCTGGTGCTCGGCTACTGGCACACCATCGTCACCCCGCCGATGGTGTTCGCCGAGCTGACCGCGCGGGTCGTGGCCGAGTTCCGCGAGCGCGGGATCTCCAAGCCCGTGGTGGCCTCGCTGGCGGGGGACGTGGAGGTCGAGGAGGCGTGCCAGTACCTCTTCGAGCACGGGGTGGTGGCGTACCCGTACACGACGGAGAAGCCGGTGGCCGTGCTCGGTGCGAAGTACCGCTGGGCCAGGGCGGCCGGACTGTTGGGGGGCGGTTCATGAGGTGAGTGGACCGGGGGGCCGACCGGCGGTGCGCGCCGGCCGGCCCCGGGACCCGGGCGCGCACGAAAGGCATTGGACAGGGGGCGCTGGCCAGAACTTTCGACGCAAGGGGTGCATACAACGTGACAACCACTGACGTGACACGGGTCGCCACCTACCGGGAGGTGACCGACAGGAACGGACGCGTCTATCGCGTCGGCGAGTCCGACATCGACATCATGGGGCGCAAGCGCAAGTGGATGGTGATCCTGCCCTGGGTCGGCATGATGGGCATCTCCTCCGCCGAGTACGCGTTCGCGTCCGCCGAGGACACGCTCCACGAGGCGCACCACTGGTCCAGCGGCAGCATCTACTGGATGATGACCGTCTGGGTGTTCTGCCAGGCAGCGGTCGCCTTCCCGGCGGGGCGGCTGCGGGAGAACGGCAAGCTGCCGGCGCGCTGGGCGATGATGCTGGGCTCGGCTGGCACGCTGCTCGGCTATCTGTCACTGGCGTTCGCGCCGCATGTGGCGCTCGCCTTCATCGGCTTCGGCGTGTTCAGCGGCATGGGCGCGGGCATGGTCTACGCGACCTGCGTCAACATGGTCGGCAAGTGGTACCCGGAGCGCAGGGGTGGCAAGACCGGCTTCGTCAACGGCGGTTTCGCCTACGGCTCGGTGCCGTTCGTCTTCATCTTCCACGGCTACATGGACGGCTCCAACTTCCGCTGGGTGCTGGTCTCGGCGGGTGTCTTCCTCGCCGCGACGGTGGCCTTCGCCGGCTTCTACTTCCGGGACCCGCCGAAGAACTGGTGGCCGGCCTCCATCGACCCGCTGAACCCGCCGGACGACCCGCGGGCCCGGCGTTCGCTGGCGAAGAACCCGCCGGCCGTCAAGCAGTACTCCCCGATGGAGGCCTGGAGGACCGGCCGGGTGGCGCTGATGTGGTTCTGTCTCGCCTGCACCTCGGGCGTGAACATCTTCGGCATCGCCTTCCAGGTCGACATCGGTGAGGACGCGGGCTTCGCGGCCGGGATCGTGGCCACCGCGATGTCGCTGAAGGCGATCGTCAACGGCACCGGACGCGGCGTCATCGGCTGGCTCTCCGACCTCTACGGCCGCAAGCAGTGCCTGCTGTACGTGTGCGCCATCCTGGGCCTCGCCCAGTTCGGCATCATCTGGTCGGCCGAGATCAAGAACCTGCCGCTGTTCCTGGTCTTCTCCGCCGTCTCCGGCTTCGGCGGCGGTGCCATCTTCCCGATGTTCGCGGCGCTGACGGCGGACTACTTCGGCGAGAACAACAACGCCACCAACTACGGGATGGTCTACAGCTCCAAGCTCGTCTCCGGTCTGGGCGCGGGCATGGGGTCCGTGGTCGTCGCCGCCTGGGGCTACAACGGCGCCTTCACCCTGGCGGGCTGCATCTCGATCTTCGCCGGCTTCATGGCGCTGTTCCTGCACCCGCCGGGGCGGTCGAAGCCCCGGCGCATCACTCCCAATCCCCAGCCGCTCGGTGACGAGACGGCCTGACCCGGGATCCCGACGCCGCGCACCGTCCCCGCCGTCGTAGGCACCGCACCACGAGCTTCGCTCGCACGGACCGGGCGGCCCCTCCCGCACCCCGCGGGAAGGGCCGCCCGGTCCGTCGTCGGGGTCAGTGGCGCCGCTTGCGCAGGGCCGCCAGGTTGTCGTAGCTGATCTTCGCCTCGCGCAGCGACTGCGCGGGGTCGGTGGCGCTCGGGGAGTTGTCGTCCTCGATCATCGGGTTGTGGTAGTTCCGCTGCCCGACCCGTGAGAAGAAGGTCGTGTAGTCGATGACGCCGGTCCCGAAGGGCACCATGTCGTAGCCCATGCCGTTGGTCGTGCTGGCGACGCCGTCCTTGGCGTGGAACAGCGGGTAGCGCCGGTTGTTGCGGAAGACCAGCCCGGCCGGGTCGAAGACGTTCTTGCGGGTGGAGCCGTCGTGCGCCGTGTACGTGTGGAACTTGTACTGCGCGACGTGCGCCCAGAAGATGTCCATCTCCAGCCAGACCAGCTTCGGGTCGGTGACCTTCAGGAAGTACTCCAGCTTGCGGATGCCGGAGCTGCGGGTCGGCCGGCCCTGGTCGTCCAGCGGGCCGCCGTCGAGCAGGAAGCCGTAGGCACCGTCGTGGTTGTGGGTGTAGAGCTTGATGCCCTCGCGCCGGGCGATCTCGCCCATCGCGTTCCACTTGTCGGCGGCCACGTCCCAGTCGGCGCGGTGGGAGCTGCCGGTGGGGTCCCCGCCGGTGCCCATGTGCGCCATGCCGAGGATGTTGGCGATCTCCAGGTTCTTCTTGAAGGTGTCCAGGTCCGCCGCGGTCAGCGGCCAGGACGGCGGGATGAAGCCGTGGTTGCCCTGCGCGCGCAGGCCGTACTCGTCGAGCCAGGAGCGCAGCAGCCTGGCGCCCTCGACGGTTCCCAGGTCGGCGCCGCCGGGCGCGTTGGCGTGCTGTCGGTAGCCGGCGAACTCCACCTGGCTGTAGCCGTGGCGGGCCAGCTGCTTGAACACCTCGCGGAAACCGGAGGGCAGGTCGGTGGCAAGGGGGTCGCGGCCGGTGGCGTCGCGGACCGTGTAGAGGATGATGCCGCGCTTGTGCGGCGGCACCAGGACCTGCCCGCCGCGCCCGTGACCGTGGTCTCTGTCACGGTCCTGGGCCAGGGCGGGGCCCGCGCCGAAGACCGGCGCCGCGACGGCTCCGGCCGCCACGGCGGTGCAGGTGCTGAGGAAACGGCGGCGGCCCACACCGAGGGTGCGGCGCAGGCCCTCGTCCGGGGCGTCGGCGGCGGAGACGGTGGCCGCCTCGGTGCGGGAGGGGTCTGAGTACAGGGTCACGGGTGCCTGCCTTCTGGGTCGTGGCCGGTTCCGGTGCCGCCGGGACCGGCCGTTGTCAGTGCCGTGTGGTTCACTCTCAGTAGTCGGATGCGGCGGCGTACGGGGTGCGTCAGCCGAGTCCGGCCAGCCGGAGCAGGAGTTGTTTGACATCGGTGGCCGCGACGCGGTCACCGACAGCGCGGGGGGTGGAGCAGATGAGGAGCGGACCGTCGTCGTCGCTCGCGGGGAGGCGGCCGTGGCTGCCCCGAATAGGTGAGGAGTCCAGGGGCACCACCGCCATGCGGTAGCGCATGCCGAGCTTCTTGCGCGCCAGTGCGGTGGCCGCCTTGACCTTGACGTAGGGGTCGAGGGGATCCATGAACAGTTCGACCGGGTCGTAGCCGGGTTTGCGGTGGATCTCGACGAGCTGCGCGAAGTCGGGCGCGCGGGCGTCGTCGAGCCAGTAGTAGTACGTGAACCAGGCGTCGGGTTCGGCGACGGCGACCAGTTCGCCGGCGCGCGGATGGTCGAGGTGGTGGGCCTTCTTGCCCTCGTCGTCGAGGAGTTGCTCGATGCCGGGCAGTCCGTCGAGGGCCGCGCGGGTCGCGTCGAGGTCCTCGGGGCGGCGCACGTAGACGTGGGCGATCTGGTGGTCGGCGACGGCGAAGGCGCGGGAGGCCATCGGGTCGAGGTACTCCATGCCGTCCTGGGTGTGCACCTCGAGGAGGCCCGCGCGGCGCAGGGCGCGGTTGATGTCCACGGACCGGTTCACCCGGGTGATGCCGTACTCGGACAGGGCGACGACGGTTCGGCCCTCGGCGCGGGCGTCGTCCAGGAGCGGGGCCAGGGCGGCGTCCAGCTCTGCGGCCGCCTTGGCGGCGCGCGGGTCGTCGGGGCCGAAGCGCTGCAGGTCGTAGTCGAGGTGAGGGAGGTAGCACAGCGTCAGGTCGGGGTGCCGGGTCCGCATGATGTGGCGGGTGGCGTCGATGATCCACCGGCTGGAGACGAGGTCCGCTCCGGGGCCCCAGAAGTGGAACAGGGGGAAGGTGCCGAACTTCTCGGTGAGTTCGTCGTGCAGCGCGGCCGGCCGGGTGTAGCAGTCGGGTTCCTTGCGGCCGTCGGCGTAGTAGACCGGGCGGGGGGTGACGGTGATGTCGGTGTCGGCCCCCATGGCGTACCACCAGCAGATGTTGGCGACGGTGTAGCCGGGGTGGACGCGGCGGGCGGCGTCCCAGAGCTTGTCGCCGGAGACGAGGCCGTTGTGCTGGCGCCACAGCAGGACGTCGCCGAGTTCGCGGAAGTACCAGCCGTTGCCGACGATGCCGTGCTCGGAGGGCATGGTGCCGGTGAGGAAGGTGGACTGGGCGGCGCAGGTGACGGCGGGCAGGACGGTGCCGAGCGGGGCGCGGGAGCCGGACTGGCCGAGCGCCTTGAGGCGGGGCATGTGGTCGAGGAGGCGGGGGGTGAGGCCCACGACGTCGAGGACGAGCAGGGGGGTGGGGTCGCTCATGGGAGTTCCTTCAGGCCGAGGTCCGTCAGCAGGTCGCGGGCCAGGGTGAGTTCGGCGGCGATGCCGTCGGCGAGCTGGCCGCGGCCGCGCGGGCGCAGCTCGGGCGGGAGCGCCTGCCAGGTGTAGGTCTCGACCTCGAGGTGGTGGGTGAGCGGCTGCGGGCCGCCGACCAGCCGGGTCAGGACGGACTTCAGGACGGGCAGCGTGGAGGTGAGGGGCGCGGTGGGCGCCGCGTGCAGCGGGACGTGGAAGTGGGCGCGCCAGGGCGCCCCGTCGGGCAGGGTCTCCCCGGCCAGGGCCTCGTCGAGGTCGTCGGTGCCGCGCAGTCCGGCGAGGGTGGACGTGCGGGTCTGGTGCAGGAAGCGGGGTTCGGCGAAGGCGGCGAGTGCCTCGCGGACCTCGGGGAGGTGGGGCTGCTCGGCGTGCAGGGCGGCGGAGAGCTGCGACTTGACCACGGGCACGCCTGCCCGGGCGAGGTCGTCCAGGGCGGTGTGCGGGTCTTCGAAGGAGGTGGCGAGGTGACAGGTGTCGACGCAGATGCCGACGCGGTCGTGGGCGATCGCGGTGAGCGGGGCGATTGCGTCCCGGGTGGTCTCGACGACGCAGCCGGGTTCCGGCTCCAGGGCGATCCGGATGGAGCGTCCGGTGAGTTCCTGGAGGGCGTCGAGGCGTTCGGCGAGGGCGCGCAGGGCGGTGCGGGCGGTCTCCGCGCGCTGCTCGTCGTAGGCGGTGCGCCAGGCCAGCGGCAGGGTGGAGATGCTGCCGTCGGGGACGTCGTCGGGCAGCAGTCCGGCGAGGACGCGGGCCAGGGCGGTGGTGTGTTCCAGGCGTTCGGGATCGGCCCAGTCCGGCTTGTAGACGCGGTACTTGACCTCCTCCGCGCCGAAGCCCTCGTAGGGGAAGCCGTTGAGGGTGACGACCTCGAGGCCGCGCCGGTCGAGTTCGCAGCGCAGGCCGCGCAGGGCGGACGGGTCGGTGGCGAGGGCGTGCGCGGCGTCCTTGGCGAGCCACAGGCCGATACCGAGCCTGTCCCGGCCCAGGCGGCGGCGGACGGGCTCGCAGTGGTCGCGGAGCTGGGCGAGGACGCCGTCGAGGGTTTCGGCGGGGTGGACGTTGGTGCAGTAGGCGAGGTGGACGGTGGAGCCGTCGGGGTGCCGGAAGCGCATGGCTCATGCCTCCGTGGCGGGGTCGCCGGCCGGCCGGGGTTCGTCCCTGGGCTGGCCGCGCAGGATGGAGTTGCCCTCGTGGGTGGCGTCCGGGGCGCTCACGTCGAGGTCGAGGCGGCCGCTGAGTCCGTAGAAGGCGACGGGGTTGCGCCAGAGCACCCGGTCGACGTCGTCCTCGGTGAAGCCCTCGGCGAGCATCAGGTCGGCGACCTTGCGGGTCTTCAGGGGGTCGCTCCTGCCCCAGTCCGCGGCGGAGTTCACCAGGACCCGCTCGGGGCCGTGGTCGCGCAGGATGGCGACCATCCGCTCCTCGTCCATCTTGGTGTCCGGATAGACGGAGAAGCCGAGCCAGCAGCCGCTGTCCTTGGCCTCCTTGACGGTGGTCTCGTTGAGGTGGTCGACCAGGACGCGGTCCAGGGGCAGCGCGGACTCGCGGACGACGTCGAGGGTGCGGCGCAGCCCGGCGAGCTTGTCGCGGTGCGGGGTGTGCACCAGCGCGGGCAGCCCGTGGTCGGCGGCGAGCTGGAGCTGGGCGGCCAGCGCGGCGTCCTCGGCCGGGGTCATGGAGTCGTAGCCGATCTCGCCGACGGCCACCACGTTGTCCTTGACGAGGTACCGGGGCAGTTCGTCGAGGACGGGGGTGCAGCGCGGGTCGTTGGCCTCTTTGGGGTTGAGGGCGAGGGTGCAGTGGTGGGCGATGCCGTACTGGGCGGCGCGGAAGGGTTCCCAGCCGAGGAGGGAGTCGAAGTAGTCGAGG
Organism: Streptomyces capillispiralis; assembly: GCF_007829875.1. Classification (NCBI taxonomy): domain Bacteria; kingdom Bacillati; phylum Actinomycetota; class Actinomycetes; order Kitasatosporales; family Streptomycetaceae; genus Streptomyces; species Streptomyces capillispiralis. The sequence continues at coordinate 1,184,305 of NZ_VIWV01000001.1, forward strand.
AAGGAGGCCGGGGAGGTGCGGGGCTGGCCGAGCCAGAAGGCGGGCTCGACGACGGCGCGGACGCCCGCGGCGTACATGGCCTCGTAGTCGTCGGTGGTGCGCGACGTCATGTGGATGTGGGGGTCGAAGATGCGCATCAGGACTCCTTGCCGTGGGGGTCGTCCGTGCCGTGCGGCGGGGTGGCGGTGGCGGGCTCGGTCAGGGCCAGGGCCCGGCGCAGGTCGTCCGGGACGGGACGGCCGGCGGCGCTGCGCTCCTCCGCGTAGTCGCCGAGCATGCGGGCGAGTTCGCCGTCGCCCCGGGCGCGCCGGGCGAGGTCCGCCACGTGGTCCAGGTCGACGCCGGTGAAGAGGCACTTCAGTACGGCGTGCCGCCAGGCGTGGGCGTCCAGGTGGCGGGCGCCGTAGGGGCCGAGGGCGGCGGCGACGAGCCGGGTGTCGTTGGTGCGCAGGGCGTCCTCGACCAGCGGCAGGGCGTCGGGGCCGGTCACCAGGTGCGGCAGCGCGTGCAGGACGGCGCGGCGTTCGTCGGCGGTGCCCTGGTGGTAGACCCGGGTGAGCGCTTCGGCGTCGGCGCGGGCGGCGTGCAGGATGAGGACGCGGGCGGCGTCGGCGTGGGCGGGACCGCAGCGGCGGCCGGCCTCGGCCAGGCGCAGTTCCCACACGGAGAGGGGGCCGTGGGCGCCCGGGTGGGTGGCTGCCTCGTCCAGGGCCTGGTCGAGCCAGGCGCGGGCGGCTGCGTCCAGTCGCTCGGTGAGCCGGCGGCGCAGCTCGGCGGGCGGGGTGAGGGCCGCGGTTCCTGCCGCGGGGGCGGAACCGTCGGCCGCCTCGGCTCCCGGGGCGTCAGCGGTCGCCCGGGTCCCGGGTGTGCCGGCCTCCGGGGTGGCCGGGGTGGCGTGGGGGCGCGTCATGGGGTGCTGCTCCCTTCGGGGGTAACGGAGGGATCGCCGTACGTGGGGACGGGGGCGGTGGGTGCGGGTGCGGCGGTTTCCGCGGCCCGGGCGGCGCGGCGGAGGAAGGGGAGGGACTGGGCGGCGAAGTGGGGGCCCGCGTGGGAGTGGCGGGGCAGTTCGACGACGGTCAGTCCCTGGTAGCCGGTGGCGGCGAGGGCCGCGAGGAGGGGCGGGAAGTCCATCTCGCCGTCCCCGAAGGGGAGGTGTTCGTGGACGCCGCGGCGCATGTCCTCGATCTGCACGTGGCGCAGCCAGGGGGCCGCCTCGCGCACGCAGTCGGCGGGCGGAAGGGGTTCGAGGCAGTGGCAGTGGCCGAGGTCCAGGGTGAGGCCGAGGGGCTCGGGGTCGCCGAGTGTGCGGCGCAGGTGGTGGAAGTCGGCGAGGGTGGCGAGGAGGTGGCCGGGCTCGGGTTCGACGGCGAGCGGGACGCCGGCGGTGGCGGCGGCGTCCAGGACGGGGGTGAGGGTCTCGGTGAGGCGTTTCCAGGCGGTGTCCTCGTCGGTGCCGTCGGGGACGATGCCGCTGAAGCAGTGCACGGCGTGCGCGCCGAGGTCGGCGGCGACGCGGACCGCCCGGACGAGCAGGTCGACGCGGCGGGCGCGGTCGTCCGGGTCGGGGTCCAGCAGCGACGGGCCGTGCTTGCGGCGGGGGTCGAGCACATAGCGGGCGCCGGTCTCCACGGTGACGCCCAGGCCGAGCTCGTCGAGCCGGTGCGCGACCCGGCGGGTGCGGGCGGCGAGGTCCGGGGCGAGCGGGTCGAGGTGCATGTGGTCGAGGGTGAGTCCGAGACCGTCGTAGCCGAGGTCGGCGAGCAGGGCGAGGGCGTCGTCGAGCCGGAGGTCGGCGAGGCCGTTGGTGCCGTAGCCGAAGCGGAGCGAGGTGGGCGGGGAGGTGTCGGCTCCGGGCGGGTTCACGTCACGCTCACCTTCTTCGCGAACCTCGCTCCGAGCGGGGCGAGGGCGGCGATCAGCAGGGCGGGGCCGACGGCGCCGGTGCGGGCGCTGAGGCCGGCCTGGAGGGGGATGGTGGCGCGGATGCCGGCACCGACGGCGCGTTGGGTGAGCGGGGGTGAGGGGTTGAGGGCGGCGTGGAAGTAGGGGCGGGCGGCGGTCGCGGCGTAGAGGGCGCCGAGGGCGGTGGTGAGACCGGCGGCGAGGTCGCTGCCCGCGCCCGGGCGCGAGGGCCGGGCCGGCCGGGGCGCGGTGGCGGGCCGGGGCGCGATCCGGCCGGCCGTTCCCGGGCGGCGGCGCGGGGCCGCCGGGTGGGAGGCGGGCCGGGTGTCCGACGAGGGACCCGGGTCCGGCCGCCCGCGCCCGGCCACCAGCCGGGTCAGCAGCCCTGTGGCGGCCAGTGCCGCCAGCGGGGCGAGCGGGGAGCCGCCCTGGGTCTCCTGGCGGGACACCGTGGTGACGGCGAGGGTGTGGGTGCCGAGGAGGGCGGCGGAGGGCAGGGCCTCGCGGGTGCGGCCGGTGGTGGCCGCCGCGCCGAGGAGGAGGTCCAGCGCGCGGGCCCCGGCCATCGCCACCGGACCGGCGGGCGTGTGCTTGAGGGTCAGGTCGTACGCCCAGACGGTGGCCGCGAGGGGCGCGGCCACGGCGAGGGCGGGACGGCCGGCCCGGGCGGCGAGGGCCAGTCCGGCGCCGGTGAGGGCGCAGGCGGCGGTGAGGGCGGCGGCGGGGCGGACCCGGCCGGAGGGGATCGGGCGGTGCGGGCGCTCGGCGGCGTCCTCCGCCCGGTCCGCCCAGTCGTTCAGGGCCATGCCCGCCTCGTACAGACAGACGGAGGATCCGATGGCGAGCAGCGTACGGGCGTTGGGGCGGGCCCCGGCGGCAGCGGCCCCGGCGAGGGCGTCGCCGGGGACGGTGAACAGGGCGGGAAGCCGCAGCAGTTCCGCCCAGGCCCGCCGCCGGGCCGCACTGCCGGGCCCCGGGCGGACCGCGCCGGGTCCCTCCGGCGCGGTCCCGCCCGGGGACGGCGCGTCCGCGGCCGGCGGCTGGGTGACGGCCGCTTCGGTGGCCGGGACGGTCGGGGCGGGCGCGTCCTGGGCAGACACGCCCGGGGCCGCCGCAGCCGAGGTGGACGCGGCCGAGTCAGTCGCCCCCGTGTCCTGTCCGCCCGGGCGTTCCGGCTGTTGCACCGGGCTCACTCCGACTCCTCGCCGCCGTGCGTCGCGCCGCCCGGCGCGGGTGTGCCGGGGACGCCCGGCCCGGGTGAGCCGGGAGCAGCCGCGTCCGGTGCCGGCACCGTCTGCTGCCCGGCGCCGCGCAGTCGTTCCGCGAACCCGGTCAGTCGCGCGTACTGCTCCGTCAGGCCGGCCGGGCCCTCCCCCACCGGGTCCTTGAAGAAGAAGCCCAGCTCGGCGAGCGGACCGGACAGGCCGGCCTCGTGGGCGCGGGCCGTCAGGCGGGCCAGGTCCAGGACGAGCGGGGCCGCCAGCGCAGAGTCGCAGCCCTGCCAGATGGTCTGGAGGATCATGCGCGTGCCGAGGAAACCGTCGAAGGCGATGTGGTCCCAGGCGGTCTTCCAGTCGCCGAGGGCCGGCACGTCGTCGATGTGGACCTCGCCCTCGGGGACCGTGCCGAGGGTGTCGGCGAGGACGCGCTCCTTGCCGGCGTTCTTCGCCGCCGCGGCGGCCGGGTCGGCCAGCGCCGCGCCGTCGCCGCCGCCCAGCAGGTTGGCGCCGGACCAGGCCCGCACGGCCAGCGCCCGCTGGGCGAACATCGGGCCGAGCACCGAGCGCAGCAGGGTCTGGCCGGTCTTGCCGTCGCGGCCCGCCCAGGGCAGACCGGAGGCCTCGGCGAGCGGGGCCAGCGCCGGGTGGTGCAGTCCCGTCGAGGGGGTGAAGTTGACGTAGGGGCAGCCGGCGCGGAGGGCGGCGGCCGCGTACAGGGAGCTGGCGGGGAGTTCGGAGCCGACGGGTGCCGGCTCCGTGGAGGCCACGTTCACCACCACGGCCCGGTCCAGGTCGCACCGGGTGACGAAGTCGCGGATGTCGGAGGCGAAGGCGGCGATCAGTTCCTCCGCGCTCCGGGTGTCGCCGGCGGCCGGGCCGCCGGGCCTGATCTCCCGGTCGGCGGCGGCGAGTTCGGCCGCGACGGCGGACGGCAGGCCGGGCGGCAGCACACCGCCGGCGGCGAGTGCCTCGGCCCGTTTGGGCAGCGGGCAGTCCAGGGTGTCGTGGCCGCCGAAGACGAGGGAGGTCAGGGCGGGCAGGCCGGAGTCGGCGAAGACGGGGCTCTCGGTCACCATGCCCGTCGGCGGGTGCAGCCCGGCGGTCACGGCGGCGCAGCCCGCCACCACGGTGGTGGCGACGGAGCCACGCGCTCCGACCAGCCACACTCCCACCCGGGAATCGGAACGGGACACGGACATGGGTGGCCTCCTCGTCGGATTCCTCATCGGATTCCTCAGCGAATGACGGTCTGCGTGACGGGCTGAGCGGACCCCGTACGGACAGAGGGAAGAAGGGACCGGTGGAGGACGGCGGGCGGGAGTCCGGCGTCTCCCGCCCGCCGCCGTTCTAGTCGCCCTGTACGGGCAGTTCCTTCAGCTGGATGTCGCGGAAGGAGACCTGGTCGTCGGCGCCGTGGTTCTGGAGGCCGATGTAGCCGTCCGTCAGGCTCCGCTCCGGGTCCTTGTTGGTGAAGTCGTTGATCTTGACTCCGTTGAGGAACACCTGGAGGCGTTCGCCCTGGACCTTGATCTCGTAGGAGTTCCACTGGCCGGGCGGCCGCAGGACCTGGTCACGGGCCTTGATGTTCGCCGACTTGAAGGAGTAGACGGAGCCCGTGGTGCGGTCGGCCGCGTCCGTGGCGTCGATCTGGATCTCGTAGCCCCTGTTCACCGCGGACCAGGGGTCGTCCGAGGCCGGGAAGCCCACGAAGACTCCGGAGTTGTCGTCGCCCCGCATCTTCCAGTCGAGCTTGAGCGAGTACGACTTCAGCTCCTTGGCCTGGTACCAGAGCAGGCCCATGCCGCCTTCGGACTCCATGGTGCCGTCCTTGACGGTGAACTTCCCGGGCCCTGCCTGCTTCCAGCCGTCCAGGGTCTGGCCGTTGAAGATCTCCCGGTAGCCCTTGTTCGGCTTGCAGTCCGCCTTGACCTGGCCGGTGGCGTACTGCATGCCGCCGAGCAGGTGGGCGCGGAAGGCCTGGTCGGCGTACGACTCCTTGGTGTGGCCGCCGCCGGTGTAGAAGGAGCGGCCGCCGCCGTAGTTCTGGCACCAGGCGATCGGGTGGTCGCCCTTCATGGTGCCGCCCTCGTAGGTGGTCTCGTCTAGGGTGGCGAGGACCTTGGCCTGCTCACGCGGGTTGGTGCGGTAGTTGTACCACTCGTCGGTGCGCTCCCAGGTGTCGCCCAGGTGCGCGGTGGACGGGTGGTCGTGGTCGTGGACGCGCACGGTGGCCTTCTGGATGGCCGGGTGCGAGTCGAAGTGGGCGCCGACGAGGCCGCCGTAGAACTCCCAGTCGTACTCGGTGTCGGCGGCGGCGTGGATGCCCAGGTAGCCGCCGCCGTTCGCCACGTAGTTCTCGAACGCCTTCTGCTGCGCGGCGTCGAGGACGTCACCGGTGGTGGACAGGAAGGCCACGGCGTCGTACTTGGCGAGGTTGGCCGTGGTGAACTGCTTGGCCTCCTCGGTCGCGGTGACCTTGATGCCGGCCGGGGCGCCGAGCTCCTTCAGGGCGGCGATGCCCTCCGGGATGGAGTCGTGGCGGAAGCCGGCCGTCTTGGAGAAGACCAGGACCTTCTTGCCGCCGGTGAACGGCTCGGTGGAGAACTCGAAGTCGTCCACGTCGTACAGCGCGCCCTCGCCGCCCTTGAAGACCAGGTAGATCTCCGTGGTCTTCTTCGGCAGGGACCGCAGCGGCACGTCGACGTCCTGGAACGTCTCCCAGCCGCCGGTCGGCGGGATGTACGCCGAGCCGTGCAGCTTGCCGGTGGGCGAGCCGGTGCGCAGCTCGACGAAGCCGCCGGAGCCGCCGGAGGAGGCCCGCACGGTCATCTTCTTCTGCCCGGCGAACCGGTAGGGGCCGAAGGAGATCCAGTCCCCGTCGTGGACGTCGCCGACGGTCTTGCCGCCGTGGGCGCCGGTCTTGTCGATGACGGCCACGCCGGACTGGGTGGTGAAGTGCTCGGCCTGCCGGTGCAGCGGCTGGAGCACGGTGCGGGCGGTGCCGGTCAGGGCCTCCTGGCCGTTCGCGCCACCGTCGGTGTAACTGGCGCCGACGACACCGTAGATGTTGGCGTTGGGGTCGTGGCCGCCGTCGCCGGCGGGCGGCTTCAGGGTGCCCTCGCAGCCCATCTCGCTGGTCAGCTCGTGGGCGTGGGAGTCGTGGCCGAGGCTGTAGACGACCTTGACCTTGGAGCAGTCGACGGTCTCCTCGGGGTCGGTGACGGTCACCTTGAACGGCACGGGCTCGCCGAAGGCGGCCAGGCTGCCGTTGCCGGGCACGTCGATCCGCACCTTGGGCTCGGTGTTGCCGACCACGATGCGGGTGCTGGCGTTGCCGGAGTTGCCCTCGGGGTCCTTGGCGGTGAAGGTCGCGGTGTAGGTGCCGACCTTCTTGTACGTGTGGGTGGGGGTGAGGCCCTCGCCCTTGGTGCCGTCGCCGAAGTCCCAGCTGTAGGTGAGGTCCGGGGAGTCGGCGTCCTTGGCGCCGGCGGTGAACTTGACCTTCAGGCCGGCCGCTCCGGAGGTCTTGTCGGCGCTCACCTCGGCGATCGGGGAGAAGCCGTCCTCGGCGTTCTCGATCCGGTACAGCGCGGAGTTCTCGTCGCCCTGGAACCAGGAGACGCCGTAGTCCAGGACGTAGAGCGCGCCGTCGGGGCCGAACTCCATGTCCATGATCTGGGTGCCGGTCCACGGGAAGTCGTTGATCTTCGCGACGGACCCGTCCTCGTTCTGCTCGATCCGCTTGATCCAGCGGCGGCCGAACTCGCCCGCGAAGAAGTCGCCGTCGTAGGCCTCGGGGAACTTCACGCTGGAGTCGAGCTCGGGGTCGTAGCGGTAGACCGGGCCGGCCATCGGGGACTCGGAGCCGGTGCCGAACTCGGGCACGGAACCGCCGTCGTACGGGATCCAGGCGGCCTGGGCGGGCGGCAGGTCGACGAGCCCGGTGTTGTGCCGGGAGGTGTTCTTCGGCGCGGCGCAGTCGAACTTCTCGCCGGAGGCCCCGGTGGCGAAGTCGTAGTCGACGTAGGGGTCGTTGTCGCCGGTGCAGAAGGGCCAGCCGAAGTTGGCGGCCTTGGTGACCTTGGCGAACTCGACCTGTCCCGCCGGGCCCCGGTTCGGGTCGGCGGCGCCGGCGTCGGGGCCGTAGTCGCCGACGTAGACCGTGCCGGTCTTGTCGTCGACGCTCATCCGGAACGGGTTGCGGAAGCCCATCGCGTAGATCTCGGGACGGGTCTTGTCGGTTCCGGGGGCGAAGAGGTTGCCCTCGGGGACCGTGTACGAGCCGTCCTCGGCGACCTTGATGCGCAGGATCTTGCCGCGCAGGTCGTTGGTGTTGCCGGAGCTGCGGCGGGCGTCGAAGGCCGGGTTGCGGTCCGCCCGCTCGTCGATCGGCGTGAAGCCGTCGGAGGCGAAGGGGTTGGTGTCGTCGCCGGTGGACAGGTAGAGGTTGCCCTCGGCGTCGAAGTCGATGTCGCCGCCGACGTGACAGCAGGTGCCGCGGGAGGCCGCGACGTCCAGGACCTTCTTCTCGCTGGCCATGTCCAGCGTGCCGTTGGGGTTGAGGACGAAGCGGGAGAGGCGGTTGACGCCGTCGAACTTCTTGAAGTCCTCGGCGGTGCCGGTCTCCGGGGCGTCACCGGCGGGGGTGTCGAGCGGCGGGGCGTAGTAGAGGTAGATCGCCCGGTTGTTCTCGAAGTCCGGGTCGATGCCGACGCCCTGCAGCCCCTCCTCGTCGTGGCTGTAGACGGGGATCTTGCCGGCCACCTTGGTGATGCCGCCCTGGTCGGTGAGGCGCAGTGTGCCGTCGCGCGAGGTGTGCAGGACGCTGCGGTCGGGGAGCACGGCGAGCGACATCGGCTCGCCCGTCTCGGGCTCGCCCTTGGCCAGCGGCACCTGCTGGAACTGTCCCTCGGCGGCCGCCGGTTCGGCGTCCTGGGCCTGGCCGGGCTGGGCGCCGGCGACGGTCGCCGGGGCGCCCACGGCCAGCATCAGGCCGGTGAACAGGGCGAGGGCGGTGCGAAGCCTGGGACGCCTCGTGGTGGTGGTGCTTCTGACTCTGCTTCTGTGCACGAAGTCCCTCCGGGAACGGAGATGGGCCGTACGGAACGGGTACGAAGGCGTGCGGTGCGGGCGCCGGGGTGCGCCGTCACCCCGGAGGCGTGGGGGGCCTGAACACTTCTGGGACGGTAACCGCGTTCTTCCGGGGCGAACACCCCTTGGGCCAGGACTGGTTGAACTTTTTCCCAATACAGGACAAAGCGGGACCGGGGCAGGGCGGGGCCGGGGGCCGACGGACGATGCCGGCCCCCCTCCCCGACCTGCCGTCGGGCGTGGTTCAGCTGTTGAACGCGGCGTCGAACGACGCCGTGGGCGGCTCGAAGTCGAACGCCTTCAGGCGGGTCAGCGCCTCGGGGGCGCCCTGGAGCCGGTCCATGCCGGCGTCCTCCCACTCGACGGAGACGGGCCCCTGGTAGTCGATGGAGCGCAGCATGCGGAACACGTCCTCCCAGGGGACGTCCCCGTGACCGGCGGAGACGAAGTCCCAGCCGCGCCGGGGGTCGCCCCAGGGCAGGTGGGAGCCGAGGCGGCCGTTGCGCCCGTCGAGGCGCTTGCGGGCCTCCTTGCAGTCGACGTGGTAGATCCGGTCGCGGAAGTCCCACAGGAAGCCGACCGGGTCGAGGTCCTGCCACACGAAGTGGGAGGGGTCGAAGTTGAGGCCGAAGGCCGGCCTGCGGTCGACGGCGTCCAGGGCGCGGACGGTGGTCCAGTAGTCGTAGGCGATCTCGCTGGGGTGGACCTCGTGCGCGAACCGCACGCCCTCGGCGTCGAAGACGTCCAGGATGGGGTTCCACCGCTCGGCGAAGTCCTCGTAGCCGCGCTCGATCATCGACTCGGGGGCGGGCGGGAACATGGCCACCAGGTGCCAGATGGCGGAGCCGGTGAAGCCGATGACGGTGTCGACACCGAGGAGGGCGGCGGCCCGCGCGGTGTCCTTGATCTCGGCGGCGGCGCGCTGCCGTACGCCCTCGGCGTCGCCGTCGCCCCAGATCCGGGCGGGCAGGATCGCCTGGTGGCGCTCGTCGATGATGGCGTCGCACACCGCCTGCCCGACCAGGTGGTTGGAGATCGCCCAGCACTTCAGGCCGTACTTGTCGAGGAGCTGGTGGCGGCCGGCGACGTAGGAGGGGTCGGCGAGTGCCTTGTCCACCTCGAAGTGGTCGCCCCAGCAGGCGAGTTCGAGGCCGTCGTAGCCGAAGTCACGGGCGAGTCGGCAGACCTCCTCCAGGGGCAGGTCCGCCCACTGGCCGGTGAACAGCGTGAAGTTGCGCGGCATTCGTATCCGTCCTCCTCAGGCGGCGATCGGTGTGTAGACGGAGTTCTTCTCGGCGCTCTCCTCCACCGCCGCGAGGACGCGCTGCACCTGCAGTCCGTCGGCGAAGGAGGGTTCGGGCGTGCGGCCCTCGGCTACGGCGTGGACCAGGTCGCGGGCCTGGTGCACGAAGGTGTGCTCGTAGCCGAGGCCGTGGCCCGGCGGCCACCAGCCCTCGAGATAGGGGTGGTCGGGTTCGGTGACCAGGATGCGGCGGAAGCCGGAATGGGTGGCCGGCTCGGTGCCGTCGTGGAACGACAGCTCGTTGAGCCGTTCCAGGTCGAAGGCGAGCGAGCCGCGCTCGCCGTTGAGCTCGATGCGCAGGGCGTTCTTGCGGCCGGTGGCGTACCGGGTGGCCTCGAAGGAGGCGAGGGCACCGGAGGCGAACCGGCCGGTGAACAGCGCGGCGTCGTCCACGGTGACCTGCCCGGTGCCGGCGGCGTCGACGGCGGCCAGACCGCTGCTCGCCCCGGTCGGCAGCGGCCGCTCCCTGACGAACGTCTCGGTGAGCGCGGAGACGCCCGCCAGCCGCTCCCCGGCCAGGTACTGGGCCAGGTCGACGATGTGGGCGCCCAGGTCGCCGAGCGAACCGGAGCCGGCCTGCTCCCGGCGCAGCCGCCAGGTCAGCGGGAACTGGGGGTCCACCAGCCAGTCCTGGAGGTACGCCACGCGGACGTGCCGCAGTGTCCCGATCCGGCCCTCGGCCACCATCCGCCGGGCCAGCGCGGTCGCGGGGACCCGGCGGTAGTTGAAGCCGACCATCGCCAGCTGTCCGCGCTCCCCCGCCTCTTCGGCGGCGCGGGTCATCGCCCGGGCCTCCTCGACCGTGTTGGCGAGGGGTTTTTCGCACAGCACGTGCTTGCCGGCGGCGAGCGCGGCGAGCGCGATCTCGGCGTGGCTGTCACCGGGGGTGCAGATGTCGACGAGGTCGACGTCGTCCCGTTCCACCAGGGCGCGCCAGTCGGTCTCGGTCTCCGCCCAGCCGTGCCGGTCGGCGGCCGCGCGCACGGCGTCGGCGTCCCGGCCGCAGATCACGGCCAGTTCCGGGCGCAGCGGCAGGTCGAAGACGCGGCCCGCGGTGCGCCAGCCCTGGGAGTGGGCGGCACCCATGAAGGCGTAACCGACCATGCCGACGCGCAGCGGTGGCTTCCCCGTCTCTGCCCCTTCGGACTGCTGCGGCTGTGCCATACGAATGTCCTCCTCGTCGTCGTGTCGGGCGGGGTGGGCCCCGCCCGGTGGGCTGGTCAGGCCCGTGGGGCGGGGCTCCTCACTTGAAGCCGGTGGACATGTACTGGTCCACGTTCTCCTTGTCGACGACGGCCGAGTAGCAGGTCACCGTCGAGGGGATCTCGAACTCGGCGAGGCCGCCGACACCCTTGCCCTGGCCGAGGGCGCGGGCGAGGTCGATCGCGGAGGCGGCCATGGTCGGCGGGTACAGGACGGTCGCCTTCAGGACACCGTTGTCGGCCTTGATCGCCTCGAAGGCGGCGAGCGCTCCGGCGCCGCCCACCATCAGGAACTCGTCGCGGCCGGCCTGTTCGATGGCGCGCAGCGCGCCCACGCCCTGGTCGTCGTCGTGGTTCCACAGGGCGTCGATCTTCGACTGCGCCTGGAGCAGCTGGGCCATCTTGGCCTGGCCGGACTCGACGGTGAACTCGGCGGCCTGCCGGGCCACCTTCTTGATGTTGGGGTAGTTCTTCAGCGCGTCGTCGAAGCCCTGGGTGCGCTGCTGGGTGAGCTCCAGGTTGTCCAGCCCGGCGAGTTCGACGACCCGGGCGTCCGGCTTGTCCTTGAGCTTCTCGCCGATGTAGTGGCCGGCGTTGAGGCCCATGCCGTAGTTGTCGCCGCCGACCCAGCAGCGGTACGCCTGGGGGCTGTTGAAGATGCGGTCGAGGTTGATCACCGGGATCCCGGCGCGCATCGCCTTCAGCCCGACCTGGGTGAGCGCCTTGCCGTCGGCGGGCAGCACCACCAGGACGTCGACCTTCTTGTTGATGAGGGTCTCGATCTGGCCGATCTGCTGGGCGGTGTCGTTGGAGCCCTCGGTGATCTCCAGGGTGACGTCGGAGTACTTCTCCGCCCGCTTCTTGGCGTTGTCGTTGATGGCGTTGAGCCAGCCGTGGTCGGCCTGCGGTCCGGCGAAGCCGATGGTGACCGGCTTGCCGGGCTTGTCGTCGGCGGCGGGCTGGTTGTTCGCGGCCGGCTCGTCGTCACTGGACTCGTTGCTCGTGCACCCGGTGACGAGGGCGCCGGCGGATACGGCGGCCGCTCCGAAGAGCAGCCCTCTGCGGCTCGTGAAAGGTGTCTGTGGCATGGCGGTGAACCCTTTCCTCAGGTCGTGCTCGCGGTACGGCGCTGGACCAGCACGGCGGCGACGATGATCGCGCCCTTGGCGATCTGCTGGACGTCGCTCTGCAGGTTGTTCAGGGCGAAGATGTTGGTGATCGTGGTGAAGATCAGGACGCCGAGGACGGAGCCGACGATGGTGCCGCGTCCGCCGGTGAGCAGGGTGCCGCCGATGATCGCGGCGGCGATGGCGTCGAGTTCGTAGAGGTTGCCGTTGGTGTTCTGGCCGGAGCCGGCCAGGACGATCAGCAGGAAGGCGGCGATGCCGCAGCACAGCCCGGACAGCAGGTACAGGTAGAGGCGCTGGCGGCGGACGTCGATGCCGGCGAGCCGGGCGGCCTCCGCGTTGCCGCCGACGGCGACGGTGCGGCGGCCGAAGGTGGTCCGGTTGAGGACCAGCCAGCCGATGACGGTGACCGCGGCGAACACCAGGACCAGCGGCGGGACGCCGAGGACGTAGGAGTCGCGCTCGCCGAGGTCGAGGACCGCGTCGACGCTGACGACCTGGGTCCGGCCGTCGGTGATCTGCAGGGCCAGGCCGCGGGCCGAGGCGAGCATGGCCAGGGTGGCGATGAAGGGGACCATCCCGCCGTAGGCGATGAGCACCCCGTTGACCAGACCGCAGCCGACTCCGACGGCGACGGCGGTGAACAGGATGCCGCCGAATCCGTACTCCTGGGTGGCGACCGTGGTGGCCCACACCGAGGCGAGGGCGACGATCGCGCCGACCGACAGGTCGATGCCGCCGGAGATGATGACGAAGGTCATGCCGACGGTGACGACACCGATGACGGATGCCTGGGTGAGGACGAGCTGGAGGTTGCGGGTGTCCAGGAACTCGTCCGGTTTGGTGATGCCGCCGATGAGGATCAGTACGGCGAGCACGCCGAGCAGGGACAGCGTGCGGACGTCGGCGCGGAACAACACGGCGCGCCAGGCGGGCGTTTCGGCGGCCGACGGCACCTTGTCGGTGCTGTCCCGCGGCGGGGAGGCGTGTTGCGTCATGACGCCGGGCTTCCTTCCATGACCAGGTCGAGTACACGGTGTTCGTCGAGTTCGCGGGCGGGCGCCGTGTGGACGACGGTGCCTTCGCGCAGGACCAGGACGCGGTCGGCGAGGCCGAGCACCTCGGGCACCTCGCTGGAGACCAGCAGGACGGCGAGGCCCTCGTCCGCCAGCCGGCGGACGACCGCGTAGAGCTCGGCGCGGGCGCCCACGTCGACGCCGCGGGTGGGTTCGTCGAGCAGCAGCACCCGGCAGCCGCGCAGCAGCCAGCGGGCGAGCACGGCCTTCTGCTGGTTGCCGCCGGACAGGGTGCGCACCGGCACGTCCGGGTTGTCGGGGCGCAGGGACAGTTCGCGCACGGCGGCGCGTGCCGCGCCCAGTTCGGCGCCGCGGTCGATCCAGCCGGCCCGCGCGAAGCGGGACATGGAGGAGACCGACACGTTGCGGGTGACGGACTCCAGCATGAGCAGGGCCTGCGCCTTGCGTTCCTCGGGGGCGAGCCCGAGCCCGGCGCGCACGGCGGCCCGCACGCTGCCCGGTTTCAGGGGCTTGCCGTCGACGAGGACCCGGCCGGTGTCCGGTTTGCGGGCGCCGTAGACGGTCTCCAGGATCTCGGAGCGTCCGGAGCCGACCAGTCCGGCGAGCCCGACGATCTCACCGGGGCGCACCTGGAGGTCGAGCGGGGCGAACTCGCCCTTGCGGGACAGCCCTTCGACGGTCAGCACGGGTTCGCCCTGCGGTGCGGCGGCGGGCCGTTCCGGGAAGACGTACTCGACGTTGCGTCCCGTCATCAGCGCGACGACCTCGCTGGTGGGCGTGGACTTGGCGGGCAGTCCGCGGGCCACGGCGCGGCCGTCCTTGAGGACGGTCACCCGGTCGCCGATGCGCCGGATCTCCTCCAGGCGGTGCGAGATGTAGACGACGGCGACTCCGTCCGCGGTGAGGTCGCCGACGATGCGGAAGAGGTTGTCGACCTCGTCCGGGTCGAGGGCGGCGGACGGCTCGTCCATCACGATGAGCCGTACGTCGTGGGAGAGCGCCCGCGCCATGGACACGATCTGCTGGTGCGCCGCGGACAGGTCGCCGACCAGCCGGCCGGGGTCGATCTCCGGGTGCCCGAGCCGCTTGAGCAGCTGGGCCGTCGACTCCCGGGCGGCCTTGCCCCGTACGACGAACCCGGCGGTCGTGGGTTCGTGGCCGAGGTGGACGTTCTCGGCGACCGACAGGTGTTCCACCAGGTCGAGTTCCTGGTAGATGGTGGCGATGCCGAGGCGCATGGCGGCGATCGGTGAGCGGAGCACGACCTCGTCCGAACGCCAGCGGATGGTGCCCGTGTCGGGCTGGTGGGCGCCGGCCAGCACCTTGATCAGGGTGGACTTCCCGGCGCCGTTCTGGCCGAGCAGGCAGTGCACCTCGCCGGCCTGGACGTCGAGATCGACGCCGTCCAGGGCCCGGACTCCGGGGAAGGACTTGGTGATGCCGGACATGCTGAGCAGCGGTGGTTCTGGTGCCATGCGGATATCCCCTCGGCGGGCATGCGGGCCGGTGTCAGGGCGATCCCCTTGCGGGGCAAGCGTTTTCGGGCAGCGCGGGGTAGGGCGGTGGCGGTGTGTGTGGTGCCTGGTACCGGTGAACTGGTCCGTGCGGTGGAGCGGGTGGGGTGGTGCCGGTGCGGTGTACGTCGCGGTGGAGCAGGTGCGGCGTACGACGCGGTGGAGCAGGTGCGGGTGCGGCGTACGACGCGGTGGTGCGGCTCGGTGGAGCGGGCGCGGTGGTGGCCGTGCCGTGAAGGTGCTTACGCGGGTGAGAACAGGTGGTCGCTGATGAGCCGGGCCGCGCCGATGACTCCGGCGGTGGGTCCCAACTCGCCCAGGACGATGGGCAGGTTGCCGGTGGCCAGGGGCAGTGACTGTCGGTAGACCTGGGTGCGGATCGCGGCGAGCAGGGTGTGCCCGAGGCCGGTCACCCCACCGCCGATCACCACCAGGCCGGGGTTGAAGAAGCTGACCAGGCCGGCGATGACCTGGCCGGTGCGGTTGCCGCCCTCGCGGATCAGATCGAGGGCGGTGGCGTCACCGGCCGCGGCCGCGGCGGCGACGTCGACGGCGCTGAGTGTGCCGTTCGACTCCAGCCGGCCGGCGAGTTCGGCGGAGAGCCGCTGTTCGGCGGCTTCCATGGCGTCCCTCGCGAGGGCCGCGCCGGAGAAGTGCGCCTCCAGGCAGCCCCGGTTGCCGCAGGCGCACGGGCGGCCGTCGGGCACGGCCTGGATGTGCCCGATGTCGCCCGCGCTGCCCGTCGTACCGCGGTAGACCTCACCGCCGACGACGATGCCGCAGCCGATGCCCGTTCCGATCTTGACGACGAGGAAGTCGTGCACGGTGCGGGCGACGCCCGCGTGCTGCTCCCCCATCGCCATCAGGTTCACGTCGTTGTCGACCATGACCGGGCAGCCGAGGTCCTGGCTGAGCGCCTCCCGCACGGGGAAGCCGTCCCAGCCGGGCATGATCGGCGGAGCCACGGGGATGCCCTCGGGGAAGCGGACCGGGCCCGGGACGCCGATGCCGGCGCCGTCGAACCCCTCCGCGAGCCCCGAGGCCCGCAGCTTCGCCGCCATGGACAGCACTTGCTCGAAGACCACGACCGGGCCCTCGCGCACGTCCATGGGCTGGTTGATGTGTCCCAGGATCTCCAGTTCGGCGTTGGTGACGGCGACGTCGACCGAGGTCGCGCCGATGTCGACGCCGAGGAACCGCAGGTGCGGGTTGAGCCGGATGTTGTGGGAGCGCCGGCCGCCGCGCGAGGCGGCGAGTCCGTCGGCCACGACGAGATCCGTCTCCAGCAGCCGGTCCA